>NZ_CP184569.1:3707500-4024228 GCF_049905105.1 Ensifer sp. R-19 | reverse complement strand
GTCGACTTTTTCCCCCGCCGCCTGAGATAGATTGCTTCCGGCTTGGAATGCGTCTCCTTCTTTCTGAAGTGCGCCCGCCGTCACCAAATTCATCTGCATTTTGCCGCCTTCCAGTTCATGTTCAGATGCCGTCATCACTGCCGGCGTCATCTCGTATGTCCGTCGCCCGCGGCGCCCCGAAAGGCCATGCCGCACTCGCCGAACGTCACAGTCGCAGTCGACGCCGGGCTCCTCATCTCCCGCCTCGCTGCGCGCTACGCGCATCCACCAGCCCACCTGTGGCCGGAGATGTCCCCTCGCGCCTCTTGTCAACAATCCTCCGGTGCGCTTCCGCACCGCCTCGGATCCTCCTCCTCGTCAACAGCTCTTCGCACCCTCGTACGAAGCGATGAGCCGCGCGTTGGACCTTTGTCTGCCGGCAGGCGCTGCTTGCACCCGCCGTCACGAGCCAAGCCCCGCCACACAACCATAGGACGAAAGCTCCTCACCCGGAGTGGAACGAACCATCCGGTTTTTTCACCTTCGACTTGTCTGATTGAACGACGCGGAGCCGCCCTGATACAAAGGACAGAAACATCGAAACCATTTCTTCGAAATGGCGTCTTCTGCTTCCTTTACAGATGTGGTCCGTGTCCCCTGTGGAGGGCATTTAGGCAGGATCGATGGGCAAGATCAATCGCGATTTTTAAGCAACCTTAGGCACTGACCGTTGACTCTCAGCCTGCCTTTTGCTTGCCGCATTCCGAGTCCGTGAAGAATCGCTTTTGAATCAAGGGTTTTGATTTTTCGCCCTTTGCTTAGCTGGCGAAAAAGAAAAAAAATAAAAAATCGCTTGACTCATTACGGGGTCAGGAGAGCCCCGGCCAGAGACATCCTTTTGATAAGGACCTCCCGTATGTCATTGAATTTATTTCATAAATTTTGTCATCGCATTGACACAACGTAATACCGTCGGATTAACCATCGCGATGACAGAAGTATGAATCCGAAAAGCCCGGCGCAAGGGCCGGGCTTTTCGTCAACAGATTTTTCTTAGCCGGATTAGGCCGAAAGCGACTTCACGCGCTGCGCGAGGCGCGAAACCTTGCGCGATGCAGTGTTGGCGTGCAGGACGCCCTTGGTGGCTGCGCGCATCAGCTCGGGCTGAGCTGCCTTGAGCGCTGCGGCTGCAACTGCCTGATCGCCGGTAGCGATCGCTTCTTCGACCTTGCGGATGAAGTTGCGAACGCGCGAACGACGGGCCTTGTTCACTGCGGTGCGGCGTGCGATCTTGCGGGTCGCCTTTTTCGCCGAAGTTGTATTGGCCATTGGTGCCTCTCTTCGAAAACTGACATGAACTCCGCCCTCGCCGTGCCGGGTCACTGCGACCTGTCATCAAAGCAATTCGGGAATATTTCCGGAAAGCCCAAAATGGCGTTCCAAACTGAGGGCGGCGTATAGCGGGAAACAGCCGCCCCGTCAACGCGCATTTTCTAGAATCTGCGCCGTGCTCTGGCTTAGATCACGATGGTCTTGGGTCTGATCGACCCAAAACCATAAACGTGATCGTTTCTAACAGGCTTGAGCGGGATGCGGGCGGAAAACCGTAAACACTATTCCTCATCCCGCTCTAGCGATGCTTGAACTCCGGCTTACGCTTGGCGACGAAGGCGGCCATGCCTTCTTTCTGGTCCTCGGTCGCAAACAGCGAGTGGAACAGACGCCGCTCGAAACGAAGGCCTTCGGCGAGCGTCAGCTCGAGAGAACGGTTCACCGCCTCCTTCGCCATCATGACCGCCGGCAGCGAGAAGGATGCGATCTTCTCGGCGGCAGCCAGCGCTTCCTCCATCAATTTCTCCGGCGCCACCACACGCGAAACGAGTCCTGCGCGTTCCGCCTCCGCCGCGTCCATCATGCGGCCGGTCAGAACCAGGTCCATCGCCTTCGCCTTGCCGACGGCGCGCGTCAGGCGCTGCGAGCCACCCATGCCGGGAATGACGCCGAGGGTGATTTCGGGTTGGCCGAACTTCGCGGTCTCGGAGGCGATGATGAAGTCGCACATCATCGCCAGCTCGCAGCCGCCACCGAGCGCATAACCGGAAACAGCGGCGATCACTGGCTTGCGGGCCGCAGCCACCTGGTCCCAGCCGCCAATGAAATCGCCGAGATAGCTGTCGACGAAATCGAGCGTCTGCATCTCCTTGATGTCGGCGCCGGCGGCAAAGGCCTTCTCGGAGCCGGTGACGACGACGGCGCCGATCTCCCTGTCGGCATCGAAGGCCCTCAGCGCTGCGGCAAGCTCGCGCATGACGGTCGAATTCAGCGCATTCAGCGCCTGCGGACGGTTGAGCGTCACGAGGCCGACGCGGCCGCGCGTTTCGACCAGCAGCGTTTCGTAAGTCATTCCTGTTTTCCTCCGGTTCATCTCCGACGCCAGGCCGCGGACAGCCCGGCGTTCATTTCTGGCAATGCGGGCAATAGAAGGTCGACCGGCCCGCCTGCACGATACGGGCGACCGTACCGTCGCAGCCTGGCGTGCGGCAAGCCTCTCCTTCGCGGTCGTAGACGGAGAAGGAGTGCTGGAAGTAACCGAGCGAGCCGTCGGCCTGGATGTGGTCCTTCAGCGACGAGCCGCCGGCCGCAATGGCATCGGCGATGACCTCGCGGATCGCGTCCGTCAGGCGCTCCAGGCCATCTTTGGGCTTGCCACGCTTGTCGACGAGTTCGCCGGCGGGCTTCACCGGCGACAGGCTCGAGCGCCAGAGCGCCTCGCAGACGTAGATATTGCCGAGACCGGCGATGTTCTTCTGATCGAGCAAGGCCGCCTTCAGCGGCTGCGCCTTGCCGGAAAAGCGTACAGCGAGATAGGCGGCATCGAGCGCGTTTCCGGTCGGCTCCTCGCCAAGCGCGCGAAAATAGGCGTGGCTTGACACCGTGTCGCGGCGGGCAAGATCCATGAAACCGAAACGACGCGGGTCGTTGTAGATCACCCGCACCGGGCCTTCGGCGCCGTCGAGATGAAAGATGACGTGATCGTGCTTCTCGTCCTTGCCGCGCGGATGGTGAAACTCGCCCGGCGTCGCTGCAGCCGGCCCTGCCTCGATGCGGAAGGAACCGGACATACCGAGATGGGCGATGATCACGTCGCCGGCTTCCAGATCGATCATCAGGTACTTCGCCCGCCGTGACAGCGAGACAATGCGCTGGCCGGCAACGGTCGAAGAAAAATTCTCCGGAAACGGGAACCGCAGGTCCGGACGGCGCAATTCCGCATTGACGATCCGCGCGCCCTCCATGGTCGGCGCCAGGCCGCGCTTGACGGTTTCGACCTCGGGCAACTCCGGCATAAATGCGCTCCTACGATCTCAGCCACCGGATGCGGTGGTTGGCATTTCCTTGGCGGCCTTCTTATCCTATAGGGAGTGCGCTATGCCGCAGGCGCGGTCCCGTCCACGAGATAGCGCGGATGGGGCCTTTTCGCTATGGTGCCGGAAAAATTGGTTCAGATGGAGTTCTTCGTATGACGGATCAGCGCGTATCGGCCGATGGCGGCATGGAAACATCCTTCGGTTTCCGCAATGTCGACGCCGGCGAAAAGCAGCCGCTCGTCAACGACGTCTTCCATAAGGTGGCGAAGCGCTACGACATCATGAACGACGTGATGTCGGCCGGCCTGCATCGCGCCTGGAAGGACGCGATGATCGCCGCCCTCAACCCGCCGCGCCGCGAAGACTACAAGGTGCTGGACGTTGCCGGCGGCACCGGCGATATCGCCTTCCGCATCATCGAGGCCTCCGACCGCAAGGCGCATGCGACCGTGCTCGACATCAACGGCTCGATGCTCGCCGTCGGCGCCGAACGGGCTGAGAAGAAGAAGCTCTCCGCCAATCTCGAATTTGTCGAGGCCAATGCCGAGGAACTGCCCTTCGAGGCCAATTCCTTCGACGCCTATACGATCGCCTTCGGCATCCGCAACGTGCCGCGCATCGACGTGGCGCTGAAAGAGGCGCACCGGGTGCTGAAGCGCGGCGGTCGCTTGTTGGTACTGGAATTCTCCGAAGTGGAGATGCCGCTGCTCGATCGCTTCTATGATGCCTGGTCGTTCAACGCGATCCCGAAATTCGGCAAGCTGATCACCGGCGACGAGGCGCCCTACCAGTATCTGGTGGAATCGATCCGCAAATTTCCAAATCAGCGCGACTTCGCGACGATGATCAAGGAGGCCGGATTCTCCCGCGTCTCCTTCACCAATTACACCGGCGGCATCGCAGCGCTGCATTCCGGCTGGAAAATCTGAACCCGATGAGCACGCCTGGAACATATGTCCGCCTTGCGCGGATCGGGTGGGTTCTCGTGCGCGAAGGCGTCGTCTCAGCCGTCCCAACCGAGCATCTGCCGCCGTTTGCCCGTTTCGCCCAGAAGACGGCGGGCCTTCTCGCACGCCGCAGGGTGCCGGGCGAAGAGCGCAGCGACCGCTTGTCACGCGCCGTCGCTCGCCTCGGGCCCTCCTATGTCAAGATCGGTCAGTTCCTGGCGACGCGTCCCGATGTAGTCGGCGCAGAGTTCGCCGCCGACCTGTCGCTGCTGCAGGACAGCATGGCGACCTTCCCGCAGAGCGAGGCGAAGGCCGCAATCGAAGGTTCGCTCGGCCGCAAGGTCGAGGACCTCTACGCCGAGCTCTCCGAACCGATGGCGGCAGCCTCGATCGCGCAGGTCCATCCGGCCATCGTGCTTCGCGACGGCAAGCCCGAAAAGGTCGCGGTCAAGGTCATCCGCCCCGGCGTGCGCCAGCGCTTCGCCTCCGATATCGAGGCGATGTATCTCGTCAGCCATATGCAGGAGCGGTTCCTGCCCTATACGCGCCGGCTGAAGCCGGTCGAGGTCACCAAGACGCTGGAGCAGACGACGAAGATCGAAATGGACCTTCGTCTCGAGGCGGCAGCCCTTTCCGAGCTTGGCGAAAACACCAAGGACGATTCCGGCTTCCGCGTGCCGAAAGTCGATTGGGAACGGACAGGGCGCGACGTCGTCACCATGGAATGGATCGACGGCGTCAAGATGTCGGATATCGAGGGGTTGAAGGCCGCCGGACACGACCTCAACGAGCTTGCCGAGACGCTTATTCAGTCCTTCCTGCGCCACACGCTGCGCGACGGCTTCTTCCATGCCGACATGCACCAGGGCAATCTCTTCGTCGACGATGCCGGCCATATCGTCGCCGTCGACATGGGCATCGTCGGCCGTCTCGGCAAGAAAGAGCGCCGGTTCCTGGCGGAAATCCTCTTCGGCTTCATTACCCGTGACTACCAGCGCGTCGCCGACGTGCACTTCGAGGCGGGCTATGTGCCTTCGCATCACGACGCCGCGAGCTTCGCCCAGGCGATCCGCGCGATCGGCGAGCCGATCCACGGCCAGCCGGCCGAAACCATTTCGATGGCGAAGCTCTTGACGCTGCTCTTCGAGGTCACCGAGCTCTTCGACATGCAGACGCGCCCCGAGCTGGTGATGCTGCAGAAGACCATGGTGGTCGTCGAAGGTGTGGCCCGCACGCTCAATCCGCGCTTCAACATGTGGAAGGCTTCGGAACCGGTCGTCGGCAAATGGATTCGCGACAATCTCGGACCGAAGCGCATCGTAACGGATCTGCGCGACGGCCTGCACGCGGCGCTCCGGCTCGCCGAGGCCGCCCCCGAGATCGCCGCCCGCACGGAAAAATTCTCCAGCGAGATCATGGCGATGAGCGAGAACGGCCTGCGCTTCGACGCCGAGACGGCGCACGCGATCGGCAAGGCGGAGGCCCGGCATACCCGTTCAGGCCGCGTCGCCCTCTGGCTGATCGCCGCCACGCTCGTCTATATCGCCTGGCAGGTCACCTGATCGCGGCGCGCAGCGTTCGGCGCGTTCTGCGGACTTGCCTTTCCACTTGCGCTTGTTATTCTTCCGCGATGGACAATCACTCGACGATCGCAATGGTGCTTTGCACGCATACCCCAGGGGTGTGCGGGAGACCTGTTGCGCTGATTTAAGCGAAATGTCCCCCACCAACCCTGCCGAGGCGAGCAGGGTTGGGTCCTGTTTCCTCGGAGCAAAGAGAGGAAACAATGACCGAAACACACGCTCCTCCTGAAACCAAGATCCGCGCGGCGCGCATCGTCGACTGGGAGGCGGTCGCCGCCCTGATGAGCCAGCCCGGCATCCGATCTGGAACACTCCGATTGCCCTTTTCCACCCCGGAACAGACACGCAAGTGGATGGAGACGAGATCGGATGACGACACGGTCATCGTTGCCGAACGCGACGGGCATATAGTCGGCATGGCCGGTCTGCACCGCAGCAAGGGACGGCGTCAGCATTCGGCCGCCCTTGGCATCAGCGTCGACGACAATCACCGTGGCGAGGGCATCGGTAAGGCACTGCTTACGGCCTTGATCGATGCCGCCGACAACTGGCTGGGCATCAGCCGCATCGAGCTCACGGTCTTCATCGACAACGAGCCTGCGATCGCACTCTACCGCAAGGCGGGCTTCGAGATGGAGGGCACACACAGGGCCTATGCGCTCAGGGACGGCGTGCTTGCGGACGTTTTCGCCATGGCGCGTATCCGCAGCACTCCAGCCGCACTGGGCGCCTAGCGGAAGGTCTCAAGCTTCGGCATTGGGCAACGGCTGAAGCCGGCGGATCTCGGTCCCCCGCAACCGCCGGCTACACCGTGTTCCATCCGGAACTGCGAATATATCGGTCCCATGCGATCTTCTGCTCATGGATGACGAAGGTTCATCCCAACCAATCCAGAGGAGAGAACATCATGCGCAAGATCATCATCGCAGCCGTTGTTGCCGTTACCGCCGCAATCTCCTTTGCCGCCCCGTCGCAGGCCGGTGGTTTCTCGATCGGCTTCAGCAATGGCCACTACGGTCATGGCTGGGGTGGGCATGTCGGCTATGTCGGCGACTACTACGGCGGCCCCTATTATTACGAAGACGAACCGTACTGCTTCATCAAGAAGGTCAAGCGCTACGACCACTACGGCAACGTCTACTTCAAGAAAATTCGCATCTGCCGCTGATCCGCTCAAGAAGGGCGAGGGGCAAAAGCCCGGCCGGTTTTCCGGCCGGGCTTTTCTGTTCGGCCTGCCTTCGCCATTCGCCGACGGTCAATTCGATTCCGCTTGGAACAAAACTGTAGTAGCTCCAATTCCTGGTCATTCTGAATTCCACATCGAGGAGAACCGGTCATGGATCTTGGTATTGCTGGAAAGCGCGCGCTGGTGCTCGGCGGCAGCAAGGGATTGGGCCGCGGCATCGCCGAGGCGCTGGCAAGCGAAGGCGTCATCGTTGCGCTGACCGGTCGCGATGCCGCATCGGCCGCCAAGGTCGCAAGCGACATCGGCCCGTCGGTGCGGGGCTACGCGCTCGACCTCTCGAAACCCGATATGCTCGACGGCCTGCTGGATCAACTCGAAGCCGATTTCGGTGCAATCGACATTCTGGTGCTGAATGGCGGCGGACCGCCGCCCTCGCCGGCCTCGGCGATCGAGCCCGATTTCTGGCGGGCGCAATTCGAAACCATGGTGCTGGCCGGCATGCGCATCACCGGACGGCTGCTGCCCGGCATGCGGGAACGCCGGTTCGGACGCATCATCGCCGTCGCCTCCACCAGCATCCGCGAGCCGATCGTCGGGCTCACCGCCTCGAATGCGCTCAGAAGCGCTGTTGCAGGCTGGCTGAAGACACTTGCCGGCGAGGTCGCAGCCGAGGGCGTGACCGTCAACCTGCTTCTACCGGGGCGGCTTGCCACCGACCGCACGCTCAGCTTCGACCGGATGGATGCCGAAAGCGAAGGCGTCGACATCGCGACGGTCGCGGCGCGCAGCCAGCAGGAGATCCCGCTCGGGCGCTACGGCACGCCGGCGGAATTCGGCGCGGCCGCGGCCTTCCTCGCCAGCCGCCAAGCAAGCTACATCACCGGCGTCGCGCTGCCCGTCGACGGCGGTCTCAGCCGCTCGATGCTCTAGGGCCACTCAGGACAGTCAGGTCGAACGGCAACGCATTCATATTTCCACTTTTCATCATTCATACATTTAATTTCCAAATGGACGGCCCGCCACCTACGGTCGGCGTCGAGGGCGCCATGCCGGGCGCGGGACAGGTTCGGCAAGACGCGCATCTTGCGCCCTTGAAAAGGTCACGGGCCGGCTCAAGTAAGCACGAGATCGCAAAGAGCGAGAGCGGCACGAAAGCGCGGCCAATTCCGGGCTTCCACGTCTCGCCCTCAACCGGAACCACTGCGATCGGTCGGCCTGTTCGACCGGTCTGTATGATCGGAAAGACCAAATGCGACCAAGACTATTCGGCTCGCTGGTCGGCGCATCGATCGCCGCCTTCAGCCTTTCACCCGCAGCCGTGGGGGCCTCCATGCTCGAAACCCAACTGATTTCTGCTGCCGAGGCCGGTGATACGGACAAGGTCAAATCGCTGCTGCAACAGGGCGCAAGCATCGAGACCCGTGATGCCAGCGGCGCCACGGCCCTGCTCGTCGCCACCCACGAAAACCGCGTCGATGCGGCACGCGCGCTGATCGAGGCCGGCGCCGACGTCAACGCCAAGGACAAGATCCAGGACAGTCCCTATCTCTACGCCGGCGCACGTGGCCATCTCGAAATCATGAAGCTGACGCTGGCCCATGGCGCCGACCTCAAGAGCACGAACCGCTATGGCGGCACGGCGCTCATTCCGGCCGCCGAGCGCGGCCATGTCGAGACCGTCAAGGCGCTGATCGAAGCCGGCGTCGATATCAACCACGTCAATCGCCTCGGCTGGACAGCGCTGCTTGAGGCGATCATCCTTGGCACCGGCGGCGAAAAGCACACCGAGATCGTGCGGCTGCTGATCAAGGCCGGCGCCGACGTCAACCTCGCCGATGGCGAAGGCGTCAGCCCGCTGACCCATGCGCGCCAGCGCGGCTACGGCCAGATCGAGAAATTGCTGGTCGACGCCGGCGCGCGTTAGAAAGGGCTCCGATGAACCAGGAACAAACCTATCTGGCCGAGGCGGTAACGCTTGCCCGCCGCAACATCGAGGATGGCGGACGGCCCTTTGGCGCTGTCGTCGTCAAGGACGGCGAGATCGTCGGCCGCGGCGTCAACGAGATGCTGTCGACCGGGGACCCGACTTCGCATGCGGAACTCAACGCATTGCGTGCCGCCGCCCGGACGCTCCGCTCCCCGCGGCTCGAAGGTGCTGCCGTCTATGCCAGTGGACAGCCCTGCCCGATGTGCCTTGCGGCCATGCGCATGGCCGGGATCACCGAGATCGCCTATGCGAACTCGAACACTGATGCCGAACCTTTCGGCCTGTCGACAGCGGCGATCTACGCGGAACTGGCAAAACCGCTTGCCGAGCAGGCCATGCGCTTCCGCCATGTACCGGTCGACGATACCGACACAACACCGCTCTACGTGACCTGGCAGGAGCGGCAGGGGAACGAATAACCGGCAGGTGAAACAGCCCTGAGGCCGCCACGACCGGTGGCCGCCTTGCATTTTCGTTCAGACCACGGCCGAGTGGGAAACCGACGCCCTCCACCCACAGAGACAGATTGCCGCTGGATAGCTGTCCCACTTGCCGAGTACACGCGACGGATGTAATCGCAAAGGGAGTCTTCTTCCCTACTCCCGTCGCTCGACATTCCCACGGAAACCGAGCGCTCCCAGCCTGCAGGTGCCCGCGATGAATGCCTATTCCGAAAAAGCGGGTCGCCGTGTTGCGCTGCTTCTCATCGCGGGTTCCGGCGTGGTGACGATCGCCAAGGGCATGAGCCTGACCTTCCTCGCGATCCGTCTGCAGCGTGATTTTGGCCTCAGCCCCGCAGGCATCGGCGCTCTCATCGGTGCCGGCCCGCTGCTCGGCGCAATCGTCAGTCCCTTTGCCGGCACGCTGTCCGATCGCATTGGCCGAAAAGGGGTGCTGACCGCAGCGCTTTTCATGGCCGGGCTGGCGCTGGCGGGGCTCGGACTGGCGCAATCGATCGCCGCCTTCGCGCTGGCGCACATCGTGTCTGCCGTCGCAGCCGCCGTCTACGAACCGGTTGCGCGTGCCTTGATGAGCGATGCCGCGCCTGAGCATCTGCGCCTTAAGGTCTTCTCCTGGCGTTATCTCGCCATCAATGCCGGCTGGGCCATCGGGCCCTTGATTGGCGTCTGGGTGGGTGCCGCCTATTCGACGCTGTTCGTCAGCGCCGGCGTCATGCACGCAGCCTTCGGCCTCATGCTCTTCTTGGCGGTGCCCGAAGCCGGCGACAGGCAGATGGTCCAAACCACGGGGACATCACAGGCTGCCGGTGGCTGGCGCGGGCTCGTTGCCGCCCTGCGCGACCGAAGGCTGGTCTTCTTCGTCATCGGCGGCACGCTGCTCTTGGCCGTTCATGGCCAGTGGTCGGTGACCCTGTCGCAGTATCTCAACACCGGCTTTGCGGATGGCGTCACCCTCTTCGCGCTCCTGGTTTCGACCAATGCCGCAACGGTGCTGATCGCCAGCACGCCTGCCCGCTTCGTCATCGAACGGATCGGTGCACTGCCGGCGCTGTCGCTCGGCTGCCTGCTTTTCCTGCTCGGCGAGATCGGTTTCGCGGCCTCGTCCGGAATGGAAATGCTCGTCGCCTCGATGATCCTCTTCACCATCGGCGAGGTGCTCGTCGTGCCCTCGGAATATGTGCTGGTCGACGGCATTTCGAATGCCGGCAATCGCGGCACCTATTTCGGCGCCCATTCGCTCTCGACGGTCGGGAACTTCCTTGGGCCGCTGATCGGCGGCCTGGCACTCGGCACGGTCGGCGGCGCCGGCATGTTCCTGCTGTTCGCGCTGCTTTCGGCGGCCAGCGCGCTTCTGTTTGCGATCGGCCACTCCATGTCGCCGCCGCGCCCTGAGACCGCACGCGCCGATAGGCTCGGCAGTGGCGCCCTCAACGGCGATCTCCTACGGCTGGGTCAATTCGCCTAGCGCCGTTATCCTCCCGTCGCAGGCGCCGACGAGGCGTTGATCTGCTGTTGCACCCGTTCGAGTGGCCCCGGCGCCAACGCCGCTGGCGGCTGATACGGATTGGAGAAGGCATAGATCAGAAACAGGATGATGCCGGTATAGGCGCCGAAGAGACAGAGCAGCAGCAGATTGCGCCGCATTGGCGGGAAGGAATAATAGGCGAGCGCGATGAAGATGACGCCGGAGAGTGCCGCGAACCAGAAGATACTGTCGATCGAGTCCGCGACATTGCTTTCCCGCTTGGTCCGGCTTTGCGAGATGTCGTGCAGCCGCTCCAGCATCTGGCTGCGCAGGCTCTCCTGGCGCTTGTCGGCCGGGACCAGGTTCAGCACGTGCTGATAGGCGCGATCCCAGTGCACCCAAGCCTGTGGTGAAAGACGTCCCTTGTCCGCCAGTGACTGCCATTCACCATCGATCACCTCGGCCGCATAGGCGGAGATCGCCTGCTGGATCGGCGCCTTGACGGCTTCACCGTAACGTTCGGCGTCGTAGAAAATGTCAGCGGTCGCCCCGGCTTCGGTAGCCATCTCGTATTTGAGCTGCTGGTACTCGACCATCTCCTGCGCAAAGACCAGCGCGAGGATCAAGCCATGCAGCGCCGAAATGCGAAAGATGACCAAACTGGCAAGTTCCTTTTCGTGCCCTTCCGCCTCGCCGCCCATGATCAGCCGCATTGCAAAGTAGGACGCGAGCGTCAGGGCGACCGTGCCGAAGACGAATAAGGCACCGAGCAACATCTCGACGATCATTTTCCCCTCCGCCGGCCGCCGATAACATCGGCAATTCTGAGCGTCGAGGCTTGGAAACACAACGCCTCGCTTTATTAGCAAATGCACGCAACAGCTGTCTTGCCTGCAGGCAAACCGCTATGTTTGCAGCCGCCGCCACCATTTCGACATTGCCAACCCGTAAGCACCGCGCCGAAACAGGAGTAAAAACAACATCATGACCGCCCCAAGCGAACAGACAGTCCTCAAGCAATCGATCGCGGCCACCGTCGTCGTCGGGGTGACGGGCGTGATCTTCGGTCTGCTTTCGGGCTCGGTTTCCATCGTCTTCGACGGCGTGTTCTCGGCCGTCGATGCCTCCATGACCGTGCTTGCGCTCGGCGTGACGCAACTGATCCCGAAGCAGAGCAAGCGGTTCCAGATGGGTTTCTGGCATATCGAGCCCATGGTGCTGCTCTTCAATGCCGGGCTGCTGACGCTGCTTTCCTTCTACGCGATGGTCAACGCCGTCGGATCGCTGCTGTCGGGTGGCAACCATCTCGCCTTCGACTGGGCGATTGCCTATGCCGCCGTCGTCGTGGTGATCTGCCTCTTCATGTTCGTCTACATACGCCGGGCAAACCGGCCGATCGGCTCGGAGTTCCTGGCGCTCGACGTGCGTGCCTGGGCGATGTCCGGTGCGATCACCTCCGCCCTGCTCGTCGCCTTCGTGATCGCCGCGGCGTTGAAAGGTACGGCTTACGAACACTGGACGCCCTATGTCGACCCGGCGATCCTGATCGTGCTGACGCTCTGCCTTATTCCGCTGCCGATCCGCACGGTCTTCCAGGCATTGAAGGAGATCTTCCTGGTCGCGCCTGCCGAACTCGACGAGCGCGTGCGTCAGGCGGCGGCAAATGCGGTCGCGCGCCACGGCTTTGCCGACTATCGCACCTATGTCGCCAAGGTCGGGCGCTCCAAGACGATCGAGGTCTATCTTATCGGAACGCCGGAAACCAAGGTCGGCACCCTCGCCGAACTCGACCGGATCCGCGCCGAGGTCGGTGAAGAGATCGGCGATCCCGGCCACGACCGCTGGCTGACGATCGCCTTTACCGGCGAAGCGCGCTGGGCTGAGTAATCTTCCCCCGTCAGGAAAGCTCGATCCGCCTGTTGATGCCGATCGCCTCCAGGAAGGCGTGGTCGTGGCTGACGACGAGCAGCGCGCCGTCATAGGCTCTGAGACCCGCCTCGACCGCCTCGACGGATTCGATATCCAGATGGTTGGTCGGCTCGTCGAGGATCAAGAGCTGCGGTGGGCTGCTGCCGCCGAGCACGCAGGCAAGCCCTGCACGCAGCATCTGGCCGCCGCTGAGGCTCGAAACGATCTGCAAGGCCGCGTCTGCCCGGAACATGAAACGGGCGAGCGCCGCGCGGCAGTCGTTCTCGCCGGCGTCAGGATTAAGTTGCCGGAAATTGTCACGGATCGAAAGACGGGGATCGATCAGGCTCACCCGCTGGTCGAGCATGGCGTATTCGACCAGGACACGCACATTGCCGGACCATGGCTTGAGATCACCGGTCAACAGCGACAGCAGCGTCGTCTTGCCCGAGCCGTTGCGGCCGGTGAGTGCTACGCGCTCGGGGCCGACGATCGAGAGCGACAGCCGGTCGATCACTGGCGTTCGCGGCTGATAACCCGCAGTGACGGCATCGACCTGCAGCACGCCCCTGCCGGCGGGCAGGCCGGTCGCAGGCAGGCGGACGGTCAGCGGCTGCAGGATTTCGATGCGTTCGCGTGCCTCGGCCAGATCGCCGATCGCAGAATCGCGGCGGCGCTCGGCAAGACGGGCATTGTCGCCGCCCGTCTTTTCGCTGCGCTCCTTCCTCGCGTCAAGCAGCAGCAGCGGCTCGTCCCCCTTGGCGCGCTTACGGCGGCCTGCCGCGTCCCTGCGCGCCTTGCGCTCGGCTACCTCTTGCGTTTTTCGCTGGACCTCGGCCAGACGGCGCTCCGCGTCGGCGAGATCGTGACGGGCCGATGCGAGCTCGATTGCCTTGCGCTCGCGGTAGTGGCTCCAGTTGCCGCCATAGGTCGTGGTGCCGAGCGACGTCAGCTCGACGATCGCGTCCATCGTCTCCAGGAGTTCGCGATCATGGCTGACGACGATGGCGCCGCCGCGCCAGCCCGCCATCAACGCGGCAACGGCAGCCCGCCCCTCGCGGTCGAGATTGTTGGTGGGCTCGTCGAGCAGGATGAAATCCGGCTCTTGGAAGACGAGGGCGGCAAGCTTCACGCGGGTCATCTGCCCGCCGGAAAGTGCTGCAAGGGGCGTCCCAGCCGACGCCTCCAGACCGACGCGCGCAAGTGCTGCCTCCAGCCGGGATTCGAGCATCCAGTCGGCCGCGGCAAGCTCGTCCATGCTGGCCAGCCCTTCTTCCGCACGCTTGAGGACGCCAAGCGCATCGCGGATGCCAAACAGGTCGGCGACGGTTTCATCGTCCGCGACCTGGACGGTCTGGCTGAGCATGCCGAGGCTGCCGACGACGGTGACCTTGCCGGCCTGCGGCGCGAGCGCGCCTTCGATCAGGCGCAGCAGCGTGGATTTGCCAACGCCGTTGCGGCCGACAAGGCCGGTACGAACAGGACCAAAGGTCAGGTCGAGATTGGAAAAGAGGCTTCGGCCCTCAGGCGTGGACCACGAAA
This sequence comes from Ensifer sp. R-19, assembly GCF_049905105.1. Classification (NCBI taxonomy): domain Bacteria; kingdom Pseudomonadati; phylum Pseudomonadota; class Alphaproteobacteria; order Hyphomicrobiales; family Rhizobiaceae; genus Ensifer; species Ensifer sp. R-19. The sequence goes on along the minus strand of NZ_CP184569.1, from coordinate 4,009,802 downwards.
GTTGGGAGAGTGAAATCGAAGCAGGCATGGATACGGTTTTCCCTGATGGCAAGACGGTTCGGCTTGGCGGTCAGGGTGAAATCCATCGATGCGTGTATCCTGTTCAAATTTCTATCGCGGCAATAGATAGCATCGAATGCGCCCGTTTCAAGGCGGGACATTTGATTGCGGCGCGGCGGTAAGCGGAGGATCAGGCGAGACTGCGCCGCGCCTGGTCATCGCCGAAAGTCAGTCCGGAGGCGCGCACGCTTCGGTTTCGGCCGTGGTTCTTGGCGTCGAGAAGAGCGGCGTCAGCCCGCGTCAGCAGGGTGGCGACGGGCCCGTCGTCCGGAGCCGAGGCAATGCCGACCGAGACTGCAACTGTGCCCAGAATCCGGCCGCGATGCGACAGCGGGGTGGTGCCGATCCTGGTCCTCAGCCGCTCGGCAAGCTCGAAGCCTGCCGCCTCGCCTGCTTCCGGCAGCAACACCGTAAATTCCTCGCCGCCGAAACGATAGGCGCTGCCGGCGTCGGCCACCGTATCGACGATGATCTGCGCGACATATTGCATGACGACGTCGCCGGCATCGTGGCCGAACTCATCGTTGAAGCGCTTGAAATGGTCGATATCGATCATCAGGCAGGTGAGTGGCTTGCCGCCCTGCCCGCGCGGCTCACGGTTCAGCGCCTCGTCGAGGCAGCGCCGGTTGAGCAGGCCCGTCAGCGCGTCGCGCACCGCCAGATTGGTGAGCTTCTCGCGCAGCTGAAGATTGGCGACGGCCAGCCCGATGTTTTCGGCGATCAATTCGAGATAGAGGCGCGATGCTTCGACTGCGAATGTTTCGTCAGAGCGCTCCTCGAAATAGAGGAGACCAATGGTATCGCCCTGGGCTGTCAGCGGCACGCAGAGACCGACCGCGCCATCGTCGTCGAGATGCTGGCAGGCGATGTCGCTGTGACCGCGATTGCTGACATGCGGCCGGCCGCGGCGAAGTCCCCAGCAGGCGCTGGACGGGAAGGATGGCGCAGAATGCTGCGGATCGAACCAACTGCCGACGCGGGTCAAGAGCGTCCGGCTGTCGCTCAGCACGTAGAGATGGCCAGCAAGATTGGGAAAGACCTGCGGCGCGAAGCGGGCCACGACCTCGGCCAGTTCGTCCTGGCTCTGGCAGGCCTGCAGCCGGTGCATCATCTGCAGGATCAGGTCCTTGGTCTGCTGGTCCAGGCGCCGCTCCGCATCGAGCCGATCACGTTCGATACCGTTTTCCCGAAAGATATGGATCGCCTTGTTCATCTCGCCGATCTCGTCGCTGCGCCGGTCGAGCGGGACCTCCACAGCGTAGTCCTGCTCGGCGAGACGCGTGACGATGCCGCTCATGCGGGTGAGCGGCATGGCGACGCGGCGCTTGAGAATGAAATAGAGCACGCTCAGGAACAGGGCGGCGGTGATGCCAAGCATCGTCTTGGCCGCGATGGCGAACCAGTCGCTGCGCGCCTGTGCCTCGTTGAGCGCCCCGCCTGTGCGAGCATTGGTCAAGTCTCGAAACCGTGCGACCGTGTCGAGAAGCGCTGTCTGCAGGCGCTCGTGCTCCGGGCCGAATAGCTTCTCCTGGGCGGTCGCGCGATCGCCCTTCTGATAGGCCTCGATGGCGGCAAGCTCGATCTTGTCGAGTGCCTCTGCCTCGCGCATCGTCTCCTGAAGGGCTGCGATCTCGCCCTGGGACGCGCCGAAACTCGTGGCCGTCTTGATCGCCTCTTCGCGCTTGCGCTCCTCCTCCTCCGCGCGATGGAAGGCTTCGAGGTGACGCTCGTCGCCGCGCACGACGTAAAGGCGCGCCTCGTCGGTCCGTACTTCCGCTCCGAGTGCAAGTTCTTCGCCAAGCGTATCGAGGGCAAGATGCTGCTCGACCGCCCGCCTCTCCTCGAGAGCGCTATTCGTCGACAGGATGAAGGCCGCGCCCGAAAGTGCCGTCAGAAAAACGGTGACGCCGTAGGCCCAGTTGGTGATCGCATTTATTCGCATGAGAAGAGCTTACCCTGCGCGGATTGAGAGCGGATTAATCGCATTCCCGGGCTTCGGCAACAAGCCGGAGCATGTTGACGCGGGCGGCACGGCTTTTGTTCCATTGCGCGCCACGGGCGGGAACAACCGGTGGTGATGCCCGGGGGGCTAGCGTAGCGAAACGCCGTATCGCACGGACGTCAGCACAGGCAACGTCCTCCGGTGGGGCACGTTGCGCCCAGCGGATCGCTCAAGTAGGTTCGATCTCGAAGGCACTGGCGAGGCCAGCCGCTGGAATATTGTGGTATCGCGTAGAACCCGGCAGCCCATGCCGGGCGAGAGGGCGGCTGAAAGGCCGAGTGGAAATGACACTGTCGGGCAAGCGTATTCTCCTGATCATCTCCGGCGGCATCGCCGCCTATAAGAGCCTCGATCTCATCCGACGTTTGCGGGAACGCGGGGCGAGTGTGCGGCCGGTGATGACGGCCGGCGCGCAGCAGTTCGTGACGCCGCTTGCCGTCGGCGCGCTGTCGGCCTCGCATGTCTATCTCGATCTCTTTTCACGCGAGGACGAGCAGGATGTCGGCCATATCCGGCTGGCGCGCGAGTGCGACCTGATCGTCGTTGCGCCGGCAACCGCCGATCTGATGGCCAAGATGGCGAACGGCCACGCGGACGATCTCGCCTCCACCATCCTGCTTGCGACCGACCGGCCGGTGCTGATAGCTCCCGCGATGAACCCGAAGATGTGGGCGCATCCGGCAACGCGCCGCAACCGGGCGACGCTCGCCAAGGACGGCATCCGTTTCATCGGCCCCGAGGCCGGCGAGATGGCGGAAAGCGGAGAGGTGGGCGAAGGCCGCATGAGCGAACCGCTTTCGATCGTTGCCGCCGTCGAGGATTTTCTCGCGGGCGCCGCGAAGCCGCTTGCCGGGCGCAGCGCGATCGTAACCTCAGGGCCGACGCATGAGCCTATCGACCCGGTGCGCTACATCGCCAACCGTTCCTCCGGCAAGCAAGGCCACGCGATCGCCGCCGCGCTGGCAAAGCTCGGCGCCGACGTGACGCTCGTCTCGGGCCCGGTAACGATTGCGGATCCGGCGGGCGTCAAGGTCGTGCATGTGGAGCGGGCGGAGGAAATGCGCGACGCGGTGCTAACCGCCCTACCGGCCGATGTCGCCGTGATGGTTGCCGCCGTTGCCGACTGGCGGGTAGCCAGCGCTGCCGGCAACAAGATCAAGAAGAAGCCGGGCGAGGCCCCGCCGCCGCTGCAGCTCGCCGAAAACCCCGATATCCTGAAGACCGTCGGGCATCATGCCAAGCGTCCGAAGCTTGTCATCGGCTTTGCCGCCGAAACCGAGAACGTCGCCGACAACGGCCGCGCCAAGCTCGAGCGCAAGGGCGCCGATTTCATCCTCGCCAACGACGTGTCGCCGGCAACCGGCATCATGGGCGGCGACCGCAACCGGGTGAAGCTGATCTCGGCCGCCGGCAACGACGACTGGCCGGAGATGGACAAGGACGCGGTTGCGGAAAAGCTGGCCGTGATGATTGCCGAGCAACTGGCGCGGATCGACAAGGGCTGAGCAATCGAAGATTGCCCCTCTCCTCGGGTTTAACCCGAGGACTAGCCCTCTCCCCGCAAGCAGGGCAAGGGGACGTGGCATACGCACAGGTCTCTTCTGTCACTACGCTAGCAATATCCGGCGCTACGATCGCAACGTTCCTGTCGCCTACTCAGCGGAGTTATGATTTGCAGACGGACGCTTCCTCGAAAGTCTCGTCGTGGACGAGCGAGCGCCACACTGTCCAGCCGATAGATGGGTGACAGTTTAGACCGGATAGATAGGTGACAGTTCTTCCCCCGATGCGTCGGTCTGGTGCGCGCCGTTTGCTGGTGCGGATTGCCCGGCGTTGCGGCGGACCAGACGCATGTGTTTGAGATCGATGTAACCGAGCGAATGGGCGTAGAAGCGCAGCTTCCACTCGCCGGTCTCGGTCTCCTCGACGGCAACCGGTTCGCCGGCAAGGGTGGCCGAGACGTAGATTTCGCCGCCCTGCCATTTGATCGCACCATTGCTGCGCACCCGTCGCACGGCAGCCTCGACCGGATAGACGGGCTCGGGCACGGTTGCCGGCATCGCCCGACAGGAGTTGCGATAGTGTTCGGCGGGCGCCGCCATTGCGAGTGCCTCGTGCGGGCGCTCCTCATTGTACTCACGCCGGAACGCATCAAAGGCCAGTGCCTGTGCCCGTTGATTGGCCTCAGGCGCCTGGGCCAGCGGCAGCATGGTCAGATGAAAGCGCTCATGGCTGCCGTTCTGCTGCGGCTTGCCGGGCTTGATCCGCTCCAGCGCGATGCCGAGCTTGATGAAACGCACCGACAGGGGTGTTAGGCCGGTCACCCCGGCGGCGGCAAAGGGCGGGCCGTTGTCGCTGCGGAAGCGGTCGGGCAGGCCGTGCGCCCTAAACAACCGCTCAAACACCGGCCAGGTCTCCGCCTCGCTCGTCGAGCCCGTCGCCTCCAGCGCCAAGAGATAGCGGCTGGCCGCATCCATCACCGTCAACGGTTCACAGCGCACGCCGTCGCGGGTCCGGAACCAGCCCTTGTGGTCCCCCGTCCACACCGCGTTCGCCGCCTCCGGTCGCGGCCACGGACCGTTGCCCGCCGCACGCCAACGCCGCCGCCGCACGCCGACAAGCCCATGGCGCTTCAGGATCTCACCGGCCGTCGAGACCGCTGGCCAAACGCCAAATGGCATCTCGCGCTTCAGCCGGCTGATGATCTTCTTCGGACCCCACGCCGGATGGGCTGCCTTTTCGCCAACAATCCGCGCCACCACATCGGCTGCGGTCGCCCGGCCATGAACAAGCGGTGCCCGCGGCAGGTCCTCAAGACCCTCAGGACCCAGACGCCGGTATCGCTCCAGCCACTTGTAGCCCGTCTTGCGCGATATCCCGAACCGATCGCAAAGCGCCGTCATCGTCTCTTCGTCCAAGAGACACGCCGCCACAAACTTCATCCGCTCGTCCATGATGCCAGTCTCCCGCCAAACCATCGCCGGTCCTCCCCGGCTACGAGAAAACTGTCACCCTTCTATCCGGTCTACTCTGTTACCTATCTATCCGGATCGGACAACACGTTCTTTCTCCCCGCCTGCGGGGAGAAGGTGGCGGCAACCGGATGAGGGGCACATCACCTATAGATCTAGTTGACGCGCCTCAAGCCATCTGACGTGTCTTCACCGGCGTCCCCTGCGTCGAAAACAGCCGGACATCGACACCATTTTCACCGACGATGACCGCGGTGCCGTCCGGGATTTCGACCCAGGCGCTGTCGTCGTCGTTGAGCGGCTCGGAAACGAGGCAATAGCCGCCGCTTGGGCCCATGGGTGCAGCGTAGAGCGTCGGCGCCTTCCAGTCGGAGGCATAGCGCACGGCGTAGAGATCCTGGCCGTCGGAGAAGGCGGCGGTGAAGCGGACCAGCACCTGGCGTTCGAGATGTTCGGCAAGCTGCTCGACGAAGGCGAGTGCCTCGGCGATCGCGCCGAGCGGATCGCGGTCGAGCCCGAACTGCATGGCGAGCAGGAACAGAAGCTCGGAGTCGGTCGTGCCGGTGCGGGCCGAATAGAGGTCGTTGTCGAGCATGCTCTCCATTGGCCGGCGCAGATGCTCGAAGTCGCCGATCTGGCCGTTGTGCATGAACGACCAGCGGCCGAAGACGAAGGGATGGCAGTTGTCGCGCCTTGTGCCACCGCCGGTCGCGGCGCGCACATGGGCAAGGAAGAGCGGCGAGCGGATCTGGCGGGCAATGCTTTTCAGATTGCAGTCCGACCAGGCGGGCAGGATATCGCGGTAGCGCCCCGGCTCCGGGTGATCGCCATACCAGGCGATGCCGAAGCCGTCGCCATTGGTGGCCGTCTTCGCCCGCGTCGCGCAATGGGACTGTTCGATCAGCGAGTGCGCGGGAGAGGTAACCAGTTCCTCGAGATAGAGCGGGTCCCCGCGATAGGCTGCCCAGCGGCACATGCTGATTTCACTCCAGCTCCGCCCCGTAGACTCCGGAGCGATTCGTTAACCATGACGAAGTGCGATGTTCCAACGGAACATGGTAAAAATGCGTTAACACATTCCCCCTTCGTCAAGATGAGCCTGGCCGGAACGCACAGATTTGGCTGTTTCGATGGACACCGTTCCCGTATCACCGCCGTATTTCGAATAAATATTCCATATTGACAAAACATGCACAATTCATTTCATTTCAGACCAACACGGCAGCGCCGCCAGGGAGGAATTCAACATGGCCAGCAAGCGCAAACTCGGGATCGGGCTGATCGGCACGGGCTTCATGGGCAAGGCCCATGCGCTCGGCTTCACCATTGCCGCGCGGGTCTTCGACCTGCCCTTCGAGCTCGACCTCGTTTCGGTCGCCGACGTGACAGTCGAGAGCGCGGAGCGTGCACGCGGCCAACTCGGCTTTCGCAAGGCGACTGCCGACTGGCGCGAGTTGCTGACCGATCCGGATATCGACATCATCGACATCACCACGCCGAACCTGCTGCACAAGGAGATGGCGCTGGCGGCGATCGCCCATGGCAAGCACGTCTATTGCGAGAAGCCGCTGGCGCCCACCGTCGCCGAATGCCGCGAGATGGTCGAGGCCGCCGAGAAGGCCGGCGTCGTCACCCAGGTTGGCTTCAACTATCTCAAGAACCCGCTGATCTTCCTTGCCAAGGACATCATCGAAAACGGCGAGATCGGCGAGATCCGCTCGATGCGCGGCATTCATGCGGAAGACTTCATGGCCGATGCGCAGGTTCCGTGGGGTTGGCGCCTGAACCCGGCCAGCGGCGGCGGCGCGCTCGCCGATATCGGCAGCCACATCATCGCCTCCATGCGCCACCTCGTCGGCCCGATCAGTCAGGTGTTGGCCGAGACCATCATCCAGATTCCGGAACGCCCGATCGCGCAGGGCTCGAGCGAGACCCGCGCCGTCGAGGTCGACGACATCACCCGCGCCTTCGTCCGCTTCGAAAACGGCGCGACCGGCAGCTTTGAGGCAAGCTGGATCGCCACGGGCCGCAAGATGCAGCACGATTTCGAGATCTACGGCTCCAAGGGCAGCATCGTCTTCACCCAGGAGCGGCTGAACGAAATCCGCCTCTACAAGACCGGCGACGACATCCGCACCCGCGGCTTCCGCACCATCTGGGCGGGACCGGAGCATCCGCCCTATGGCGCCTTCTGCGTGGCTCCCGGCCACCAGATCGGCTTCAACGACCTGAAGGCGATCGAGGTCAAGGAATTCCTCGACGCCATCGCCGGGGGCAAATCACCCTCGACCGATTTCCGCGAAGGCTTTGAGGTACAGAAGGTGCTGTCGGCGACCTATCAGTCTGCCAAGACCAATGAATGGGTGCATATCTAGAAAATGGAACGTCTGTTCTATGCCGTTCCCGGCTAATCGATTAGAGTGAGGATGCAAACGACACCGAAGACCGAGGAGACGAATAAGACATGGCCATGCCGGAAACGACGACGGAGGTCCCGCAGGATTTCGAGGCGCTGAAGGCCGCCATTCTGGAACGCAAGGCGCAGCTACCGAAACGGCTGCGCCAGGTGGCCGCCTACTCGCTCGACAATCCGGATGAGATCGCCTTCGGCACGGCGGCCAGCATCGCCACCTCGGCCGAAGTGCAGCCGTCGACGCTGGTGCGCTTCGCCCAGCATTTCGGCTTCGAGGGCTTCTCCAGCCTGCAGCAGATCTTTCGCGCGCGGCTGCGCGAGCGCACGCCCGGCTACGAGGATCGGCTGAAGGCGCTGAGCAACAACGACCATAGCAGGCTCGAAAGCGGCTCGATCTTCAACGGCTTCGTCGCCGCCGCCCACCGCTCGCTCGACAACATCGCCTCTTCGGTCGATCCGGAAGCCTTCGAGCGGGCCGTCGACATTTTGGCCAAAGCCGACACGATCTACCTGATCGCCAAGCGCCGCTCCTACCCGATCTCCAGCTACATGGCCTATGCCTTTGGCAAGCTGAAGGTGAAGTACCAGCTCGTCGGCACGGCCGCCGGCATCGACGAGGATGTGCTGGCCATGGCGACGAAGAACGATGCGGCCTTTGCCGTCAGTTTCTCACCCTATGCCTCCGAAAGCGCCGCCCAGGCGAGGCTTCTCGCCGAACGCAAGGTGCCGGTCGTGTCGCTGACGGATTCGGCCTTCTCGCCGCTCGCGGAATCCTCGAAGGTCTGGTTCGAACTGGTCGAGGCCGACCATGCCGGGTTCCGTTCGCTCTCCGCCAGCATGGCCTTCGCCATGGCGCTGACCGTCGCCATCGCCGAGAAGCGTCAGCGCCTTGCCGAAGGTGGCTAGGTCAAACGGAACGGATAGAATGAAAATTCCATATTGACGAAACGTCGGAATTTATGTTTCATACCGCCATCACCCACAGTACGAAAATGGTCGGGCCCGCCAAGGTGTCCGCTGGGAGGAAGCAGTGAGCCAGAACGTTTCGGCACAGGGAGCAAAGTCGCTCGACCTGATCACCATCGGCCGAGCCTCGGTCGATCTCTACGGCCAGCAGATCGGCACGCGGCTTGAAGACGTTTCGAGTTTCGCCAAGTCGGTCGGCGGCTGCCCCTGCAACATCTCGGTCGGCACGGCCCGCCTGGGTCTCAAGTCGGCGTTGCTGACCCGCGTCGGCGACGAACAGATGGGCCGCTTCATCCGCGAGCAGCTCGCCCGCGAAGGCGTCGAGACGCGCGGCATCGTCACCGACCCGGAACGGCTGACAGCACTTGCGATCCTCGCTGTCGAGAACGACAAGTCCTTCCCGCTGCTCTTCTATCGCGACAACTGCGCCGACAATGCGCTGTGCGAAGACGACGTTTCGGAAGACTTCATCCGCTCGGCCCGCGCCATCCTCGTCTCCGGCACGCATTTCTCCAAGCCGAACACCGACGCCGCCCAACGCAAGGCCATGCGCCTTGCCAAGGAAAGCGGCGCCAGGATCGTCTTCGACATCGACTACCGTCCGAACCTCTGGGGTCTTGCCGGCCATGATGCCGGCGAGAGCCGCTACATCGCCTCCGACCGGGTTTCGGCGCACCTGAAGACCGTTCTTGCCGATTGCGACCTCATCGTCGGCACGGAAGAGGAAGTGCTGATCGCGTCCGGCGAAAGCGACCTCTTGCAAGCGCTGAAGACGATCCGCTCGCTTTCCAAGGCAACGATCGTACTGAAGCGCGGTCCGATGGGCTGCATCGTCTATGACGGCCCTATCTCCGACAATCTCGAAGACGGCATCGTCGGCAAGGGCTTCCCGATCGAGGTCTACAACGTGCTCGGCGCCGGCGACGCCTTCATGTCCGGCTTCCTGCGCGGCTGGCTGAAGAACGAACCGCACGCGACCTCGGCCACCTGGGCCAATGCCTGCGGCGCGTTTGCCGTCTCTCGGCTGCTCTGTGCGCCTGAAATCCCGACCTGGACCGAACTACAGTTCTTCCTCGAAAACGGCAGCAAGGAGCGGGCGCTGCGCAAGGACGAGGCGATCAACCACGTTCACTGGGCAACCACCCGTCGTCGCGACATTCCGCTTCTGATGGCGCTTGCGATCGACCATCGCAGCCAGCTCGAAGACATGGCCGCGGGAGACCAGGCGCTTCTCGCGCGCATTCCTGCCTTCAAGGTGCTGGCGGTCAAGGCAGCGGCGCAAGTCGCGGCCGGACGCTCGGGCTTCGGCATGCTGATCGACGACAAATACGGCCGCGATGCGCTTTATGCCGCCGGTGCACACCGCGATTTCTGGATCGGCAAGCCGATCGAGCTCCCGGGCTCGCGGCCGCTGCAGTTCGAATTCAGCCAGGACCTCGGCAGCCGCCTGATCGATTGGCCGGTCGATCATTGCATCAAGGTGCTCTCCTTCTACCACCCGGATGATCCGGCAGACCTCAAGGCGCAGCAGGTGGCGAAGCTCCGCTCGGCCTTCGAAGCGGCCCGCAAGGTCGGTCGCGAGATCCTGATCGAGATCATCGCCGGCAAGCATGGCAAGCTCGACGACCAGACGATTCCACGGGCGCTCAACGAGCTCTACGATGCCGGCCTCAAACCGGACTGGTGGAAGCTCGAGCCGCAGGCAAGCCGCGGCGCCTGGGCGGCGATCGACGCCGTGATCGAGGCCCGCGATCCGCTCTGCCGCGGCGTGGTGCTCCTGGGCCTCGAGGCGCCCTATGAGCAGTTGAAGGATGGCTTTGCAGCCGCCCGCACCTCGAAGACGGTCAAAGGCTTCGCCGTCGGCCGCACGATCTTCGCCGATGCCGGCAAGGCCTGGCTCGGCGGTACGATGACAGACGAGCAGGCGATCGCCGACATGGCCGGAAAATTTGGGGCGTTGGTGGATCTCTGGCTGCAACTGGGTGAAACAAAGGCGGCATAGGATCGACGGATAACCATCGATAATGCTGCGGACAGGGTGGAACGGGACGATTCCGCCACGAGGAGGAAACAGACAATGAGCCAGAAGACCGTGCGCCTGACCATGGCCCAGGCCGTGGCGCGGTTCCTGACCCGCCAGATGACCGTGATCGACGGCAAGAAGGTACCGATCTTCGGCGGCGTCTTCGCCATCTTCGGCCACGGCAACGTTGCCGGCGTCGGCGAAGCGCTGCATGCAATCAAGGACACGCTGCCGACCTACCGCGCTCAGAACGAACAGGGCATGGCCAATGCAGCGATCGCCTTTGCCAAGGCGAGCTTCCGCCGCCGCTTCATGGCCTGCACAACCTCGATCGGCCCCGGCGCACTCAACATGGTGACCTCGGCGGCACTCGCCCATGTCAACCGCCTGCCTGTCCTGTTCCTGCCCGGCGACGTCTTCGCCAATCGCCGCCCCGATCCGGTGCTGCAGCAGGTCGAAAGTTTTGGCGACGGCACGATCTCGGCCAATGACTGCTTCCGCCCGGTGTCGCGCTACTTCGACCGTATCACCCGGCCCGAGCAGATCGTGCCGGCGCTCCGCCGCGCCATGCAGGTTCTCACCGATCCGGCTGATTGCGGCCCCGTCACGCTGTCGCTCTGCCAGGACGTGCAGGCTGAAGCCTATGACTATCCGGAAAACTTCTTCGACGAGAAGGTCTGGGTGCCGCGCCGCATCGAGCCCGATCTCGACGAACTGGCAACGGCAATCGCAGCGCTGAAGGAAGCGAAGAAGCCGATCATCATCGCCGGTGGCGGCGTGCTCTATTCGGAAGCGACCAAGGAGCTCGGCGACTTTGCCGAACGGCACGGCATTCCCGTCGTCGAAACGCAGGCCGGCAAGTCGGCGCTGCCGCATTCGCATTCCCTTAACATGGGCTCGGTCGGCGTCACCGGCACTTCCGCCTCCAACGCGCTCGCCGAGGACGCCGATGTGGTTCTCGCCGTCGGTTCGCGGTTGCAGGATTTCACCACCGGTTCCTGGGCGCTCTTCAAGAATGAGGGCCTCAAGATCATCGGCCTCAACGTCCAGCCGTTCGATGCCGGCAAGCACAACGGCCTGCCGCTGATTGCCGACGCCCGCGCCGGTCTCAACCGGATCTCTGGCGGTCTCGGCAGCTACAAGGCCGACCCGAGCTGGACCGCCAAGGCCAAGGCCGGCAAGGCCGAATGGCTGACGGCTGCCGACAAGGCGACCGCCACGACCAATGCGGCGCTTCCCTCCGATGCCCAGGTGATCGGCGCCGTCCAGCGCGCCCGCGGCGGCAAGAACACGACCCTCGTCTGCGCCGCCGGCGGTCTGCCGGGCGAGTTGCATAAGCTCTGGCAGGCGGAAGAGCCTGGCGGCTACCACATGGAATACGGCTTCTCGACCATGGGCTACGAGGTCGCGGGCGGCCTCGGCGTCAAGCTTGCCAAGCCCGAGAGCGACGTGATCGTCATGGTCGGCGACGGCAGCTACATGATGCTGAACTCGGAGATCGCCTCCTCGATCATGCTCGGCGCCAAGTTCACCATCGTGCTGCTCGACAATGCCGGCTACGGCTGCATCAACCGGCTGCAGATGGGCACCGGCGGCGCCAACTTCAACAATCTCTTGAAGGACACCCATCACGTCGAGCTGCCGCAGATCGACTTCGCGGCCCACGCTGCCGCGATGGGCGCCGTCACCCGCAAGGTCGGCTCGATCTCCGAGCTCGAAGCGGCCCTCAAGGAGACGGCGGGCGAGGCGCGCACGACCGTCATCGTCATCGACACCGACCCGCTGATCACCACCGAGGCCGGCGGCCACTGGTGGGATGTGGCAGTGCCCGAAGTCTCGGGCCGCAAGCAAGTCAACGAGGCGCGCGAGGGCTACGTAAAGGCGCTCACCTCCCAGCGCTTCGGCTAAGATTGCCCTTTCGGCGCCCGCGTCTTTGCCTGTCGGGCAACGTCCGGAAGGATGAGACATCGAGAGCGGCCCCTCACCCTAACCCTCTCCCCGCGAGCGGGGAGAGGGAACACGGAGGGCGCGGCATTTCCCTTCTCCCCGCCTGCGGGGAGAAGGTGGCGGCAGCCGGATGAGGGGGCAATCGCCCCGTCCCCGCTGCGCACCCATGAGGCACCACGAACGATCCGCCTGCGCGGACAATGCTATAGGAAACGACTAACATGATCCGCTACGGAACCAACCCGATCGCCTGGAGCAACGACGACGATCATACGATCGGCGCGCATCTGACGCTCGAGGATTGCCTCTCCGATTGCCAGAAGATCGGCTTCGACGGCATCGAGAAGGGGCACAAGATGCCAAGCGATCCGGAGGCACTGAAGCAGAAGCTCGCCTCCTACGATCTCGTCTTCGTTTCCGGCTGGCATTCGACCAACTTGCTCACCCACGACGTCGAGGCCGAGAAGAAGGCGATCCAGCCACATCTCGACCTCCTGAAGCACAATGGTTGCAAGGTGGCGATCGTCTGCGAAACCTCGAACGCCATTCATGGCGACGACACGAAGTCGGTTGCCAACGATAAGCCGGTGCTGCCGGCCGACCAGTGGAAGAAGTTCGGTGCCGACCTCGAAGCGATCGCTGAGTATTGCGCCGACCAGGGCATCGACCTCGTCTACCACCACCACATGGGCACGATCGTCCAGACCGGCGAGGAAATCGACCTCCTGATGCAGAACACCGGCCCGGCCACCAAGCTGCTGCTCGATACCGGCCACGCCTGGTTCGGCGGCTCCGATCCGGCTGAGGTCGCGAAGAAATACATGCATCGTGTGCGTCACATCCATTGCAAGAACGTGCGGCCGGCCGTCCGCAAAGTCGTCGAAGGTGAAGACCTCTCCTTCCTCGAAGGCGTGCGCCGCGGCGTCTTCACCGTGCCCGGCGACAGCGAGGGCGGCGTCGACTTCCTGCCCGTGCTGAAGATCGCGGCCGAGCACGACTATTCCGGCTGGCTGGTGATCGAGGCCGAACAGGATTCGGCCGTGCGCAACCCGTTCGAATACCAGTCACTCGGGCTGAAGTCGCTGAAGGCCCTTGCCAAGGAAGCCGGGCTCGACAAGTAAGCTCACGGTTTCGGTCGCTGGACTTCACGGGGATTGCCCCTCATCCGGCTGCCGCCACCTTCTCCCCGCTTGCGGGGAGAAGGGATATGCCGCTGGCTCCCCAATTCCTCGCGACGTAAGGTGGAGAGCATGCGGCAAACTCCAGATTCCCTCTCCCCGCCTGCGGGGAGAGGGTTAGGGTGAGGGGCAAGCCACACGTTCAGAGCGCCCCGGGAAAGGAATCAGGGAGACCGTCACATGTCCAAGCTGCTCGTCAAACCGAAGGCCAAATCGGGCCTGATGCAAAACGTGACGCCGGAGAGCGCCGGGTGGACCTATGTCGGCTTCGCGCTTGAACGGCTGAAGGCCGGCGAAACGACCGAAGGCGAGACCGGTGACAAGGAAGTCTGCCTCGTGCTGGTCTCCGGTAAGGCGAAGGTATCCGTTGACGGCGAAAGCTTCGGCGAACTCGGCGGGCGCATGACGCCGTTCGAGGGCCAGCCCTATGCCGTCTATGTGCCGAAGGGCAGCCGCTGGCAGGCAACGGCGACTTCGGATCTGGATCTTGCCATCTGCTCGGCACCGGGCGGCGAGGGCTTCAAGGCGAAGGTCATCGCGCCGGGCACGCATCCGCAGATGACGCGCGGCAAGGGCACCAACACCCGCTACGTCACCAACATCATGCCGGAAGATGACGGTTCGGCGCAGTCTCTGCTCGTCGTAGAAGTGATTACGCCCGGCGGCCACACCTCCTCCTACCCGCCGCACAAGCACGACCAGGACGACCTGCCGGCCGAAAGCTATCTGGAAGAGACCTACTATCACCGGCTGAACCCGCCGCAGGGTTTCGCCATGCAGCGCGTCTATACCGACGACCGCTCGCTGGACGAGACCATGGCGGTCGAGGACGGCGACGTGACGCTGGTGCCGAAGGGATATCACCCCGTTGCCGCAGTACACGGCTACGACGTCTACTATCTCAACGTCATGGCCGGGCCGAAGCGTATCTGGAAGTTCCACAACGCCCGCGAACACGAGTGGCTGTTCACCGGCGTGTAAGTTTCTACTTACGCAATCGTGGCCCCATGCCTCCAGCCGCTGCAGCCAGTGGCGATTGTCGTCGATAGTCAGGCGTGAGCTATCCAAGCTCAAACCCGGAAAGCGGCATACACTTTTTGCTGCTCCGCTCTAGCTTCTGTGCTTTCAGGGAGGCCTCCATGCGCATCGACGGGCAATGCCACTGCGGCTACGTGACCTATGAGGCCGAGATCGATCCGGGCGACGTCGCGATCTGCCATTGCACCGATTGCCAGCAACTGACGGGATCCGCCTATCGCGTGACCGCAGGTACTGCCCGCGAGAACTTCCGGCTGACCGGCGGCGAACCGAAGCTCTATACGAAGGTCGCTGAAAACGGTCGCCAGCGGCTGCAGTTCTTCTGCCCGAACTGCGGCTCGCCGATCTATACGACCGGCACGGACGAGGATGCGTTGGAAGTCGGCATCCGGGTCGGCACGATCAACCAGCGCCGGGAGCTCAAGCCACGGTCGCAGATCTGGTGCTCCTCGGCGCTGCCCTGGATCGGCGATGTCAGGAAATTGCCCGGACGCGACCGCGATGAGGCGCCCTACTCTTAGATCACGATGGTTTAGAGCGGGATGCGGGCGGAAAACCGCACACACTTTTCCTCATCCCGCTCTGGCCGCTCAAGCGGCGGCCAGCAGGCCTTGCTTCAACGGCGCCCAGGCTTCGCCGATGACGACGGAAGCAGGTGTCGCCGTCATCTGCGACGGGTGTGCATCGGGGTTCGCTGCGAGATAAGTTTTCACAAGGTGATAGCCGATCGTATAGCCGGCCCAGCGCGGCAGCGCACGATCGCAGCCAAAGAACCAGCCGGCATGATCATAGCCCTCCGCCCAGAGTTCCCGCTCGGCGCGCTCCAGCAAATCTGCCCAATCGCCCGCTGCAATCGCGTGGTTCCAAGGATGGCCGTCGCCGCCATTGATCTCGACATCGAAGGCATCCGCAAGGCCCTCGGTGACCAGAGCTTCGCCGAGCTTGGAGCCGTAGCCGCAGGTCGCGTGGCGGAAGGAATGATGCAGCTCATGCGTCAACATTCTCCGCAACTCGCCGGCGGCAAGGCTGGCATGGAAGTTCTCGTTGTCGGGGTCGAGCGTCAGGTAGACCAATCCTCTGCGATAGCAGCTACCGGCCACACCCAGTTCGGGAATGGTCTCTCCCGGCCTGTTTTCGACGACGATATCGATGGGAGCGGCACTGTCGGCGGCAGGAACACGCGCGCCGACCCGCTCGGCCGTCTCGTCCACCTGGCGCAAAATCTGTTCGCGCCAAGCGGCAAGCGATCCATAGGCCTCAAGGAAGTGAACACGCAGGTCCAGCATCTGGCGAATCTCCCGTCATCGACATCACTCTACCGCGCGGCAAGGTAAGCATGCGGCCGGTGATTGCAACGCCGAGCGAGAGAAGGTTTCAACCTGCAAGCGAACCTGCGGCAAAAGGCGCAGGTCGGATGGCCGCCCTCGGCACCCGCCTGACGCCAAAAGCGGCACCTATGCCGATCAGGACCGGATCGTCGTAGCCGATCACGGCGATGCCTGTGGCAAGGTCGCGCAAGGCGCCTTGCCAGCGCCGCTCGTTGTCGCGACTGACATTGGCCGAGATGACGACCGGGGTCTCGCCGGATAATCCCTCCGCCTGGAGGCGCGCGGCGATAGCAGGTGCAGTGCGACCGCCCATGTAGAAGATCGTCGTGGTCTTCGGATCGGCCAAAGCGCGCCAGTCCATGTCCGACGGCAAACCGCCATGACGGGAGTGGCCGGTGACGAAGCGCACCGCCTGGGCATGGTCGCGATGGGTTAGCGACAGGCCGAGACGCGCCGCCATGGCGCTCGCAGCAGTGATGCCGGGCACGACATCGACCGGGATGCCTTCCTGCTCCAGACGGGCGATCTCTTCGCCGGCACGGCCGAAGATCATGGGATCGCCGGCCTTCAGGCGAACGACACGTTTGCCGGCGCGCGCCAGCGCCACCATCATGTCGTTGATGTCCTCCTGCCGGCAGCTCTCGCGCCCGCCGCGCTTGCCGACCAGCATGCGCTTGGCCTCGCGCCGGGCGAGCTCCAGAACCTCGTTCGAAACGAGATCGTCGAACAGGATGACGTCGGCGGCTTGTAGGGCCCGTACCGCCTTCAGCGTCAGATACTCGCTGTCGCCGGGGCCAGCGCCGACAAGCGTCACGCGACCGGTGGCGGCATGGTTCGCCGACAAGCGCTCCATCTCCGCCACCAGCCGCGTCTCGACACCCTCCTCCGGTGTCGCTTGAAAAGCGAGATCGACGAACCGCTCCCAGAAGGCGCGGCGCGGCGCGCCGGGCTTGAGCCGGGCATTGACCTTGTCTCGCAAAGCCTGCGCCAGCGCTGCCCAATCCTTCAGCACCGGCGGCAGCAGCGTCTCGATGCGCCGGCGGATCGCCTGGGCGAGGATGGGTGCCGCACCATCGGTCGAGATCGACACCACGACCGGCGAGCGGTTGACGATGGAACCGAACTGAAACTGGCAGAAAGCGGGCTTGTCGATGACATTGACCGGTACGCCGGCCTGTTGCGCCGCCGCAAAAAAGGCTTGCGCTTCGTCGTCGCTCTCGCAATCGGCGACCGCAAGCGCGGCACCGGCAAGCACATTCGCCTGCCAGCTCTCGCGGTGATGGACGAGACGACCAGTGGGATGAGCGGCGCCCTGGCTGATCAAAGCCGCGCAGACCTCGCCGAGCTCTTCCTCCGGCGCATAGATATGAACCTCGGCGCCGCAGGCGGCCAGCAGTTCCGCCTTCCAGGCCGCGGCATCGCTGCCGCCCGCCACCACGACACGCTTGGCTTCGAGCGACCAGAAGACCGGCAGCTTGGCAAGCGCGGCCATGCGCACCGGCTCGCGGCGCGATTGAATTTCATTCCGCAGCGGCAGCAAGGCATCCATCGACGATCCCCCTGATCTCGGCGCGGCAGGAGCCGCAATTGGTTCCGGCGCTCAGCGCCCGCCCGACAGCTTCAACCGAACGGCAGCCGCCGCGGACAGCCGCGACGATCTGATTGACGCCAACATTGAAACAGGAGCAGACGGTCGCGCCGGGGTCCGGCCGGTCGGCGCCCGGCCGGCCGGCAACGAGCGCAAAGCGCGTGCGCAGGTCCGTATGCGAGGCGCTCAGCTGTTCGACCGCCCAGTTGCGGGCTACGGCGACGGGTTCAGGTGCGAGAAACAGCGCCAGCAGCAAGCGATCGCCGTCGAAGAAGGCGAGCCGTCTTTGGCCGGAGGGCCCATCCGCATAGCCGATCGGCTCGATGTCCCCAGTAAGGCCAAAGGTCTTCCGGCACCAGGCGACCCAATCCTCCGGCGTCGTCTCTGCAGCAAGTTCCAGACGCCAACCGCCCCTCGCCTTGGCAACGGCCCAATAGCCGAGATCGAGACCCGAGGGTTTCGACGCGCTGACCGCAAAGCCGTAGGTCGAAGCGGAAAAACGGCGGATCGCAACGGCGGCATTTTTCGAGGCCGGCTGGCCCGAGACCGGATCGGTAACCGGCGGGACCAGCGCATCGATGCGCGCCTTGGCGGCAAACTGGTCGTTCCAGTGCATGGGCACGAAGAGATTGCCACGCGCCTGGCGCTCAGTGATGAGTGCGCGGACGATCGCCGAGCCGTAAGGGCTCTCAAGGGAAACGAGATCGGCGGGGGCGATGCCAAGATCCATCGCGTCACGCGGGTGGATCTCGACGAAAGGTTCGGCGAGGTGGGCGGAGAGGCGCGCGCTCTTACCGGTGCGGGTCATCGTGTGCCAGTGGTCGCGCACGCGGCCGGTGTTCAAGGTCAAAGGGAAGCCGCCACTGACGCGGGCCGGCACGGCGCTCGCAACCGCGACGAAGCGGGCACGCCCATCCGCGTGGAAGAAGCCACCATCGGCAAAGAAGCGGGTCTCGCCCTCTGGCTTCCCCAGCGATTGCGGCCATTGGAACGGCGCGAGCGCGTCGTAGGCCGCAGCATCGATCTCCGCATGGGCGCCGATGTCGAAATCGCGCCGCCCGTCATTCTCGAACGCCGAAAGACCAGCATGCTCGGCGAAGATTTCTGAGGGTGAGGTATAGGCGAAGGCACCCTGGAACCCCATACGGCGCGCCACTTCGTTCAGCTGCCACCAGTCGGCGCGGGCCTCCCCCGGGGCCGCGAGAAAGCCGCGCTGACGGGAAATGCGGCGCTCGGAATTGGTGACCGTCCCGTCCTTCTCGCCCCAGCCGAGCGAGGGCAGGAGCACATGGGCGTGACGGGTGGTGTCGGTCTCCTGGAGCACATCGGAGACGACGACGAAGGGACAGGCCTTGAGTGCGGCCTCGACGGCGTCGGCATCCGGCATGGAGACCACGGGATTGGTCGCCATGATCCAGATCGCCTTGATCCGGCCGTCTGCAACCGCACGAAACATGTCGACCGCCTTCAGCCCCGGCCTGGTCGCGATCGATGGCGCGCCCCAGAAGCGGCGCACCTGATCGCGGTGCCCGGCCTTTTCGATGTCCATATGGGCGGCAAGCATGTTGGCGAGGCCGCCGACCTCGCGGCCGCCCATGGCATTGGGCTGACCGGTCAGCGAAAACGGCCCCATGCCCGGCCGGCCAATGCGGCCGGTGACGAGATGACAGTTGATGATGGCGTTGACCTTGTCGGTGCCCGAGGAGGACTGGTTGACGCCCTGGCTGTAGCAGGTGACGACGTTTTCCGTCGTTTCGAACAGGCGGAAGAAGGCGGTGATTTCCGACGGTTCGAGCCCGGTCGATTGTGCCAAGGCGGACTCGTCAAGCGCGCTCGCCGCTGCGAAGGCTTCGGCGAAGCCGCTGGTATGGGCAGCGATAAAGGACCGGTCGTTAGTGGGGCTGGCGGCCAGATGGGCGAAAAGGCCGTTGAACAGCGCCGCGTCGCCATCCGGCCGGATGGCAAGATGCATGTCGGCGATATCGGCGGTCATCGTGCGGCGCGGATCGATCACCACCACCCGCATCTCGGGCCGCGCCGCCTTTGCCGCGGCAAGGCGCTGGTAGAGCACCGGGTGGCACCAGGCGAGATTGGAGCCCGTCAGCACCACGAGATCGGCAAGCTCCAGATCCTCGTAGCAGCCCGGCACCGTGTCCGAGCCGAAGGCGCGGCGATGACCGGCGACCGAGGAGGACATGCAGAGCCGCGAATTGGTGTCGATGTTGCCCGAGCCGATGAAGCCCTTCATCAGCTTGTTGGCGACGTAATAGTCTTCGGTCAGCAACTGCCCGGAGACATAGAAGGCAACCGAATCCGGCCCATGTTCTGCGATCGTCTGAGCGAAACGTGTGGCGACGATATCGAGCGCCTCGTCCCAGCCGGCCTGCTTGCCGTCGACCTCGGGGTAAAGAAGCCTGCCGTCTAGATCGAGGGTCTCGGCCAACGCCGAGCCCTTGGAGCACAGCCTGCCGAAATTGGCAGGATGCTCGACGTCGCCGCGAACGGAGACGGCGCCGTCCTCGGCCACCGTCGCGATAACACCACAGCCGACACCGCAATAGGGACAGGTGGTTCTCGTCTCAGAGGGCATTGCCTGTCCTCCTCCGGCATCGAGGCGCTGTTGAACCGGCGCCCTGAAGCCCTTCCTCCGTCATTCCTGTGCTTGTGACAGGAATCCAATCACGCGAAATCTTTCGCGTGATGGGTCCCCTTCGCGCCGTGGACGCGGCGCTGCTGGATCCCTGTGACATGCACAGGGATGAGGAAGAGCGTGAAGTAGCGCGCAAGAGAACAGAACGGGGAACGCAATCATCCATGCGATTACTCCGCCGCGATCAGCAGGCTTTCGAGTGCGATGAACAGCGCGCCGCCGTCGTTGCGCACCGGGATCGTGCGCACTGCGCCGTCGTCGGCGCCGAGCGCCTTGCCGGTTTCGAGCGAGATCACCCAATTGTGCAAGGGGCAGGTCACCGCCGTGCCGTGCACGATGCCTTGCGACAGCGGTCCACCCTTGTGCGGGCAATGATCCTCGATGGCGAACACCTCGTTTTCGCCCGTGCGGAACACGGCGATCTTGCCCTGGGGTGTCTTCACGCAACGCGCGCCCCTCAGCGGAATGTCGGAGATGTCGCCGATTGAGATCCAGTTCATATCCATCCCCTCACTCCGCGGCTTCTGAAAAACCGACCGTCGCCATCGGCCGGAACTCGTGCTTGTCCTTGCCGGAGACGCGCTCCGACCAGGGATCGACCTGGGCGAATTTCTGGCTGAAGACGAAGCGGTCGAAATAGGCCTTGCGCTTGTCGGCATCACCCATGATCTGGCGACGGATTTCGTCGAGGCCGATGCGTTTCGCCCATTTGTAGATGCGCTCGAGGTAACGGGCCTGTTCGCGATACATCTGCGTCAGCGCCACGATATGCTCCAGCGCCTCGTCCTCGGTCTTCACCAGACCGAGCACTTCCGTGCCCTTGATGTCGAGGCCGGCGGCACCGGCAAAATGGATCTCGAAGCCGCTGTCGACGCAGACGACGCCGATATCCTTGCAGGTGGCTTCGGCACAATTTCGCGGACAGCCGGAGACCGCCATCTTCAGCTTGGCCGGCGTCCACGAGCCCCACATGAACTTTTCGATGCGGATGCCGAGCCCCGTCGAATCCTGAGTACCGAAGCGGCACCAGTCGGAGCCGACGCAGGTCTTCACCGTGCGCAGCCCCTTGGCATAGGCCTGGCCGGAGACGAAGCCGGCCTTGCCGAGATCCGCCCAGACCGCCGGCAGGTCTTCCTTCTCGATGCCGAGCAGGTCGATGCGCTGGCCTCCCGTCACCTTGACCAGGGGGATATCGAACTTGTCGACCACGTCGGCGATCGCCCGCAATTCCCCGGAATTGGTGACGCCGCCCCACATGCGCGGCACCACCGAATAGGTGCCGTCCTTCTGGATATTGGCGTGGACGCGCTCGTTGATGAACCGTGACTGGTAGTCGTCGGCATATTCGTCCGGCCAGTCGCAGACGAGGTAGTAGTTGAGCGCCGGGCGGCACTTGGCGCAGCCGCAGGAGGTCTTCCACTCCAGCTCCTGCATGACCGCAGGAATGGTCTTCAGACCTTTTGCCTTGATCAGCCGGCGGACGTCATCATGGCCGAGCTCGGTGCAAGTGCACATCGGCTGGACGGCGGCCGGATTGTAGCTGTCGCCGAGCGTCAGCGTCATCAGTTGCTCGACAAGGCCGGTGCAGGAGCCGCAGGAGGCGGACGCCTTGGTATGAGCACGCACGTCATCGAGCGAGGTCAGGCCCTTCGCCCCAATCGTCTTGACAATCTTGCCCTTGCAGACGCCGTTGCAGCCGCAGATTTCCGCATCATCCGGCAAGGCTGCAACGGCCGCCATAGGGTCCAGCGGGGACCCTCCCTGATAGGCCTGACCAAAGATCAGCGTGTCGCGCATTTCGGTAATGTCGGTGCCACGCTTCATCAGGTCGTTGAACCACGCGCCGTCGCCGGTCTCGCCGTAGAGCACCGTGCCGATGATGCGGTTCTCCTTGAGCACCAGCCGCTTGTAGATGCCGGCGGTAGCATCGCGAAGGACGATCTCCTCGCGTCCGTCGCCGTCGGCGAAATCGCCGACCGAATAGAGGTTGATGCCGGTCACCTTCAGTTTTGTCGGCGTATCGGAATGGACAAAGGCGGCGCTGCGATCGCCGGCCAGGTGACGCGCGGCAACCCGCGCCATCTCATACAGCGGCGCCACCAGGCCATAGACCATGCCGCCGACCTCGGCGCATTCGCCGAGTGCCATGATGTGCCCGTCGGACGTCTGCATACCGGCGTCGACGACGATGCCGCGGTTGGTGGCAAGCCCCGCCTCCTTGGCAAGGCCGACATTCGGTCGGATGCCGACCGCCATCACGACCAGTGTCGCCGGGATGATCCGGCCGTCGTCGAGTTCAATGCCCTCGACCTTCTCCTCGCCGATGATCCGCTTGGTATTCGCCTTGGTGATGACCTTGATGCCACGCTCTTCGACCGCCCTCTGCAGCAGGTAGCCGGCGGACGGGTCGAGCTGCCGCTCCATCAGCGTCGGCATGACGTGCAGGACGGTGACGTCCATGCCGCGTGCATTGAGACCGGCTGCCGCTTCGAGGCCGAGAAGACCGCCACCGATGACGACAGCCTTTTCGCGCGACTGGGCCGCAAGCAGCATCGCCTGCACATCGTCGAGATCGCGATAGGTGATGACACCGCGCAGGTCCTTGCCCGGTACCGGAATGATGAAGGGCACCGAACCGGTCGCGATCACCAGCTTGTCGTAACTCTCGGTGACGCCATGGTCGGAGGTGACGGTCTTGGCGTCACGGTCGATGGCGATGATCTTGTGGCCCTTGTAGAGCGTGATCTCGTGCTTGATGTACCATCCGTCGCCGTGGATGATGATCTGCTCGTAGTCCTTCTCGCCCGAAAGCACCGGCGACAGCATGATGCGGTCGTAGTTGACGCGCGGCTCGGCGTTGAAGATCGTCACCGCGTATCGGCCCGAGGCCTTCTCGAAGAGTTCCTCCAGCATGCGGCCCGGCGCCATGCCGTTGCCGATGATCACGAGCTTTTCAGTGGTGTGTTCAGCCATGGGATCACTCCGCAGCTTCGACGAAGCGGTGGCGCTCGTAGAGGAACTTGAGCACGGCTTCGCGGCATTTGAGGTAGGTTCGGTCACCGGCAAGCTCGATGCGGCGGCGCGGGCGGGCGAGCGGCACGTCGAGGATCTCGCCGATGCGGGCCGATGGGCCGTTGGTCATCATGACGATGCGATCAGAGAGCAGCACCGCCTCATCGACGTCATGGGTGATCATCAGCACCGTGTTGCCGAGCTCGGCGTGGATCTGCATCACCTGATCCTGCAGATGCGCGCGGGTCAGCGCGTCGAGCGCGCCGAAGGGCTCGTCGAGCAGCAGCACCTTCGGCTCCATGGCGAGCGCGCGGGCAATGCCGACGCGCTGCTTCATGCCGCCGGAGATTTCGGACGGACGCTTGTCTGTCGCATGCGCCATCTGCACGAGTTCAAGATTGCGCATCGTCCAGTCGTGACGCTCGGCCTTGCTCTTGGTGCGCGAGAAGACCTTGTCGACGCCGAGGCGGACGTTCTCGTAGACCGTCAGCCAGGGTAGCAGCGAATGGTTCTGGAAGACGACGGCGCGGTCCGGCCCCGGCTCGTCAGCGACCCGGCCGTCGAGCAGCACGACGCCGGTCGTCGCCAGCGTCAGGCCGGCAACGATGTTGAGCAAGGTCGACTTGCCGCAACCGGAATGGCCGATGATCGAGATGAACTCGCCCCTGTCCACAGAGAGCGACACCTGTTTCAGCACTTCTGTGCGCACGCCGCCGCGTTCAAAACTCTTGTCGATCAGTTCCAGCGAAAGATAGCTCTTGGTCATGGCTTTCCCCTCTCTCAAGCGGTTGCGGTGCCGCGGGTGACAACGCGGCCGACGAGGGCGATGAGGCGATCGAGCAGGAAACCGACGATGCCGACATAGATCAGCGCGACGATGATGTCGCTGATCAGCGAGGAGTTCCAAGCGTCCCAGATGAAGAAACCGATGCCGACGCCGCCGATCAGCATTTCAGCCGCGACGATCGCCAGCCAGGAGAGGCCGATGCCGATGCGCAGCCCCGTGAAGATGTAGGGGGCGGCGGCCGGCAACATGATCTTCGAAAAGTACTCAAAGGCGTTGAGGCGCAGCACCCTGGCGACGTTCTGATAATCCTGCGGGATGTTGCGGATGCCCACAGCGGTATTGATGATGATCGGCCAGATGGCGGTGATGAAGATCACGAAGATCGCCGAGGGGTTGCCGTCTTGGAAAGCAGCCAGTGACAAAGGCAGCCATGCAAGCGGCGGCACAGTGCGCAGCACCTGGAAGATCGGATCGAGCCCGCGCATGGCAAGCTGGCTCTGGCCAACCAGCGCGCCGAGCGCGATGCCGACGACCGCTGCGAGCGCATAGCCGACCGCGACGCGCTGAAGGCTCGCCGCGATATGCCAGAAGAGACCCTGGTCGACGCCCTGGCCGATATAGAAGGGATGGGCGATGAGCTCCCAGCTTTCCTCCAGCACCCGCGCCGGCGACGGCAGGCTGGAATCGGGCGCCGAACAGACAACCTGCCAGGTGATGAGGATCAGCGACAGCGTGACGATGAGCGGCGCGATGTTCGCGGCACCGACGGCGAGCCTTTCGAGCAGCGGACGGCTGCTTCCGGGTTTCGCCGAGCGGGTAAAGGCGATCACGCGCGCGGCAGGTCGCGGCGCCGACTGGCCCTTGAGTTTGAGGTTGGTGACGGTCATGCCGTTCTCCTTGGTATTCGAAAGCGGATGCTGGCGGGCCATGCCGGCCAGCATCGGCGATGGCTCAGGCGACGCGCGAGATCGAAAGGCTCTTGAGGTAGGCTTGCGGATCCGCGGGATCGAAGATCTTGCCGTCAAAGAATTTTTCGACGCCACGCGAGGTGGAAGCCGGCACGTCGGTGACGCCCAGATCCTTGGCGGCCTCACGCCAGATATCCTCGCGGTTGACCTTGGCGACGAGCGCCTTGACGTCGGTATCGGGCGCAAACTTGCCCCAGCGGATATTCTCGGTGAGGAACCAGGTATCGTGGCTCTGGAAGGGATAGGAGGCGTGATCGCGCCAGAACTTCATGAAGTGCGGGCTCTGTTCGACGACCTTGCCATTGCCGTAGTCGTACTCGCCCTTGAGGCGATCAACGATGTCCTTCGGCGGCACGTTGAACCAGCTACGCTTGCCGACGATCTTCGCCAGTTCGTCCTTGTTCGCCATGTCGTCGCACCATTGCGCCGCCTCCTGGATCGCCATGGTAAGCGCCCTGGCAGCACGCGGATTCTTCTCCACCCAGTCGGCGCGCATGGCGAAGGACTTTTCCGGATGCTCGTTCCAGATTTCGGCGGTGTTGACGGCGGTGTAGCCGATCTTCTGGTTGACGAGCTGCTCGTTCCAGGGCTCGCCGACGCAGAAACAGTCCATGGTGCCGACCTTCATGTTGGCGACCATCTGCGGCGGCGGCACGACGATGGTTTCGACATCGCTATCGGGATCAATGCCACTGGCGGCGAGCCAGTAGCGGATCCAGAGATCGTGGGTGCCGCCGGGGAAGGTCATAGCCACCTTGGCGGCGGCACCTTCGGCCTTCTTTTTGGCGAAAGCTTCCTTGAGCGCGGATGCATCGAGGCCGACCTTGAGGTCGGCATAGGCCTGGCCGACCGAGATTGCCTGGGCATCGAGATTGAGGCGCGCAAGGATCGCCATCGGCAGCGGCTGGTTGTTCTGAGTAACCTTGCCGGTCGAGATCAGATAGGGCATCGGCGTCAGGATATGGGCGCCGTCGATGCCGGCGCCGGCGGAGCCGAGCACCAGGTTGTCGCGGGTCGTGCCCCAGGAGGCCTGCTTGACCACCTCGACTTCGGTCATGCCGTATTTGTCGAAGAGGCCCTTCTCCTTGGCGATGATCAGCGGTGCCGAGTCGGTGAGCGCGATGAAGCCGAGCACGGCCTTGGTGGTTTCCGGCCCGGAGCCTTGCGCAAAGGCACCGGATGGGAAGGCCGACTTGACCGCGCCGAAGAGCGCAACGGTCGCGGTGGTCTTCAGCAGGCTTCGGCGGGTCAGACCGCCGGTCGAAAACTTGGTCATGCGCAGGTTCCTCTGCTGGCCGGATAACGGACATAAAAAAACGCCGCTCGGTGCTTGCGTCCGGGATCGGGAGGAACCCTCGGAAAACAAAAACCTTGCGACGTCGGTGTCGTTGGCAAACGCGATCTGGCGTTTGAGATAGCTTCAATCGCCGTTGACCGAAGCATTTCTAGAAAAGCAAGGGCCGTGCCAGTTCGCCGCCACGCCCCTTAGTGGTTTGAATTCAAATCGTAATTTCCGGATGCAGATGCGGCGCCCATAAATGCGCCTATTGTAGACTCTGCTGAATTATTGTGCGGTGCACACATTCCGCATCGGGATTCTGCACAAACATGGTGCGCCATCCTCAACCCTCCTGCTCGACCGAAACGCTCTCCGCCAAAGCGCGAACGGGGAAAGTGCGAACATAGGCCCCGATATCTGCGGGATCGAAAACGTGCCCATCCATGAAGCGTTCGCCCGGCCTCTCGCCTTCGACACGAATAGCGGGAGCGGCGGGAGCGGCGGCCCCGCCGAGCGCCTGGCGATAGAGGTCGGGGCGATAGGCGGCAGCCGCCAGCGCCTGCATCTCGGGCGATAGCCGCACTTGCCCCCAGCGCGCCATCTGGCTGTAGATCCACAGTGCCTGGACGGGACGAGGGTAGTTGGCGTGGTCGCGATGAAAAACGAAGTAGTCGTCGATCACTCGCCTGTTGCCGGCCGCATCGATGGCGAACTCTCCGGCGAGAACCCGGCGGATGATTTCGACCGGGGCACCGATGTAACGGGGGGCGGCAAGCAGTTCGGCAAGCGTGCCGCGATTGTCCGGCTCATCACACCAGCGCGCCGCCTGGTCGAGCGCCACGAGCAGGCGCGATACGGTCTCGGCATTGCTGTCCGCCCACTCCGGCCGCATGCCGATCACCTTTTCCGGCGCCAATGGCCAAATGTCCTGCTTGGCGGCGACGATGCGCCCGAGCCCACGCTCGGAGGCCACCATGTTCCAGGGCGCGCCGACGCAGAAACCATCGATGGCGCCGGCGGCAAGGGCATCCGAGGTTAACGGCGGCGGTACCACCACAAGCTTGACGTCGCGGTCCGGATCGATGCCGCCTGCGGCAAGCCAGTAGCGGACCTCGTAATTGTGCGAGGAGAAGGGATAGGTGACGCCGAGCCTTGGCGCCGCCTCGCCGCTTTGGCGCATGCGGGCAAGCACCGCGGCGAGCGCACGCGCATGGGCGAGCGCATCCTCTACTTCGCCAAGGGCGCCTTCCTCCTGCATGCGGGCGAAGAGCCGGTTGGAAAGCGTGATCGCATTGCCGCCACGCCCGAGCGAGAAAGGGGCGATCGTCGGCGAAGGATTGGAGCCGAGGCCGAGCATGGCGGCGACCGGCATCGGCGAGAGCATATGGGCGATATCGAACTGACGAAAGGCGAGGCGGTCGCGTACATTGGCCCAGGAGACATCCTTGACGAGATCGAGCGTCAGCCCCTCCTTGCGAGCGAAGCCGAGTTCCGCCGCCACGATCAGCACGGCGGCATCGACCAGCGGAATGAAGCCGGCTCGGATCGTCCGTGCCCCCTCGCCGCCCAGTCTCACCGGCGCCGGCAGCCCGTCGCCCACCGCCGCGCCGGGTCGCGAATTGTCGATGGTCGTCATGATGTTCACTCCGGTGTCTCCTTCCGACAGCATCGGAAACCGCGCTCTCACATCAGCAGGCCCGCGGCCGTGACCACGCTCTGCGCGATCTCCGACATCTTCTTCTTTTCGTTCATCGCCGTCTGGCGCAGCAGCGCGAAGGCCTCGTCTTCCGAAAGTCCGCGCATCTTCATCAGGATGCCCTTGGCGCGCTCGATCACCTTTCGCTCTTCCAGCGCCGATTTCGCGTCGGCGAGCTCGCGCTGCAGCCGGCTGAAGGCGTTGAAGCGGCTGACGGCCATGTCGAGGATCGGTTTGACGCGTTCCTTCTTCAGCCCGTCGACCACATAGGCGGAGACGCCCGCCTCCACCGCCGCCTCTATCGACGCCGTATCGGAGCGGTCGACGAACATGGCGATCGGCCGCCCGACGGTGCGGGTGAGCTGGAACAGATGCTCCATCATGTCGCGGTTGGGGTTTTCGATATCGATGACGATGACATCGGGCCTGAGCGTGTCGATGGTGCGCGCGACGCCCTGGACCTCGTGAATGACTGTGACCTTGCGATGACCGGCCTCATGCAAGCCTTCCTCGATGATCGAGGCGCGGATGGCGTTCTCGTCAATCACGAGAATGGTGAGGTCCCGGTGCGTCATCGCTCGATCATGATGCAGCGCAGCATTTTTCGCAACAGGATTTGCCTAATGTTTTGACATTTGTATTAGATGCATAAAATTTAGGCGAAACGCCAATCGATTGGGCGAGGTTGAGGACGATAGCGGGATGCGGTCGGACGATGTAAAAGACGTCGTAGCAAAAGGAGCGGCGCGCGGATGGCAAAGGGTCAGTTCAGGATGCTGCGCAGCGCTACCGCGGGCATTGACGCGGTGGAGGCGGAAACGCGCCATTCCTTCGCCCGCCATACCCACGACCAGTTCGGCATCGGCCTCATCTACCAGGGCGCCCAGAAATCGCTCAGCGGCCGCGGCATGGTCGAGGCCGGCGCCGGCGACATGATCACCGTCAACCCCGGCGAGGTGCACGACGGCGCACCGATCGGTGACGCCGGCCGTTCCTGGCGCATGCTCTATTTCGATCCTTCCGTCATTGCCACCGCCGCCGCGGATATCAGCCAGGGCCGCTCGGACGCTGGAGAATTTGCCTCACCGGCTTTAAGGACGCCGAAGCGGCAAACCAGTTCCGGGCACTGTTCACGGCGATCACCGGTCCCGAAGCAGAGGATGAGACGATCCGGCGCGAGGAGCAGCTTCTGCTGCTGCTTGCGAACGTTCTTGGCACCGGGAAACCCCAGCATCACGAAAGGCCGGCAACCGTCACCGCTGCAAAAACGATGATCGACGACGATCCGACGGCGACGATCACGCTTACCGACCTCGCCGCCGAGGCGAGGCTCAGCCGCTTCCAGCTGGTGCGCAACTTCGCGAAAGCGGTCGGCCTGACGCCGCATGCCTATATCGTCCAGCGCCGCATCGATCTCGCCCGCCGACTGATCGGCGCAGGCACACCGCTGGCAGAGGCCGCATTCGCGGCCGGCTTTGCCGACCAGAGCCACATGACGCGCGTCTTCGTCAGCAAATACGGCCTCTCGCCCGGCATCTATGCCGAGGCCAGGAAGTAACACCCGCAATTCCGTTCAAGACCCGTCTCCCCCTCCGGCGCATTGCTCAACCTGCGCATCGACAGCGCGGCACTGCAACGGAGAACGGACATGTCGGAAAAATTTCAGGGCTATCTCTATCTGTCGCTGGCGATGATCCTCGTCGGCAGCACGGTGATCGCCAGCAAGATCATTGCCGCCGGGCTTGCGCCCTTCACCGCGACAGCTCTGCGCTTCGCCATCGCCTTCCCGCTGTTCCTGCTCTTGATGCGACTGACCAAGACGCCCTGGCCGAAACTCGGGTGGCGCGACTGGCTGATCCTCATCGCCCAGGCGGGTGCCGGTAGCGTCGGCTACACCACCCTGCTGATCGCCGGTCTCAGCCTGACGTCCGCAACCGACGCAGGCGTGGTGATCGGGACCCTGCCGATCGTTTCCGCCGCAATCGCCATCCTGCTTCTCGGCGAGCGCCCCGACCGCCGGATGCTTGCGGCGATCGCGCTCGCCGCTGTCGGCGTGCTGACCATCGTCTTCAAGCCCGGCGAAGGCGCCGCGCACTCCCCGCTCGGCATCGTGCTCATCTTTGGCGCCGTCATCTGCGAGGGCCTGTTCATCCTCATCAACAGGCGCGTCAGGGCCGAGATCTCGCCGCTTGCCCTTTCGACACTGATGGCCGGTATCGGCCTCGCCGTCGCTCTCATCCCCGCGCTCTTCGAGGCACCTTCGGCCGCACAGATCGACAAGGGCGCGATCGTTGCGGTTCTCTACTATGCGCTCATTCCGACGGTGGTCGGCTTCGTGCTCTGGTATGCCGGCTCCGCACGGGTGAGCGGTACCGAGGCTTCCGTTTTCACGGCGCTGGCGCCCGTCTCCGCCGTGCTCTTTGCCTTTCTTCTGCTCGGCGAGCCGGTCGGCACTCACCAGTTGCTTGGGATCGGCTGCGTGCTCGCCGCCGTACTTGGCCTGACCGTGCCCCAGATCCGCGCCAGCCGAAGGACAGCGCGCGCCTTTCAGGCAGGGAAGGCTTGAGCCAGAATGAACGCATCTAATCCGAGGGCCTCCATGCACTTCCAACACGCAGACGATATCTGGCGCGACTTCCCGGAGCTCAACGTCGGCGCACTCTTCATCGACAACGTACGCAGCGAAGTTTCGGTCGAGGACCATGTTCGCCGCTTCCAGGCGATCGCAGAGGACCGCCTCGGCGCCGGATCGGAAAGCGATCTGCCGGAAATCCAGGCATGGCGCCGAACCTTTGCCAGGATGGGGCTGAAGCCGACACAGTATCGCTCCGCCTCCGAGGCGCTGCTCCGGCGCTTCCGGAAAGAAGGCAGCCTGCCGGCGATCCATCCGCTGATCGATCTGTGCAACGCCGCCTCGCTCGCCTCCGCGATTCCCATCGCGGTCTTCGACCTTTCGAACGTCAGCGATTTTCTGCACGTCCGCCGCGCGGTCGGCAACGAGACCTATCTGACCTTCGCAGACGAAACGGAAAACCCGGAACCCGGCGAAGTGATCTTCGCGGATGCCGA
Source organism: Ensifer sp. R-19 (assembly GCF_049905105.1). Classification (NCBI taxonomy): domain Bacteria; kingdom Pseudomonadati; phylum Pseudomonadota; class Alphaproteobacteria; order Hyphomicrobiales; family Rhizobiaceae; genus Ensifer; species Ensifer sp. R-19. The sequence goes on along the minus strand of NZ_CP184569.1, from coordinate 3,978,826 downwards.
AGGACGGGCCCATGCCCGGCGCTGGACCAACCGGCAGAGCGGCCATTCGGCGATCCGGCCGCAGACGGCGCATGCGCTGATCGTTGCCGAAGCCATGCACGAAACGGCGCGAGAGGACGTCGCGCGTTTGATGACTGCGCTTTCGGAAGCGATCTCTGCAGCTTGGAGCACTCGCCCGAGCATGGCCATGCTGGATTGCTCGTCACCGCGTTTCGATTTTTCGATTTAGGGAAGTCGTTCCGACACCACAGATGCCGGATGCCGGCCGACGCCTCAGGCGCCGGCCGGACTGAAGCAATCAGGCCGCCTTGGCGACGTGATATTCCTTGATCGCGACCATCTTGATCGCCGGATAGCGCTCCGCCTCGTAGCGCAGCGAGAAGCTGTCCTGCGCCAGGAACACCGGGTCGCCATCGAGGTCGCGGGCGATGTCGCCGCGGCGTGCCGTGACGAACTTGTCGAGTTCGGCAGGCTGATCAGCCGAGATCCAGCGGCAGACCGAGAAGCGCGACATTTCGAAGGAAACCGGCAGGCCGTATTCGGCGCTGAGGCGCTCCTTCAACACGTCGAGCTGCAGCGCGCCGACGACGCCGACGATTGCCGGCGAGCCATCTTCGGGCGAGAAGAGCTGCACGACGCCCTCTTCCGCCATCTGCTGCAGCGCTTCCTTCAGCTTCTTGGCCTTCATTGCATCTTCCAGACGCACGCGGCGCAGGATTTCCGGCGAAAAGTTCGGCACGCCCTGGAACACCAGCGACTCGCCCTCGGTCAGCGTGTCGCCGATCCGGAGCGTGCCGTGGTTGGGGATACCGACGACGTCGCCGGCATAGGCGGTGTCGGCGAGCTGGCGCTGCGACGCGAAGAAGAACTGCGGGGCACTGAGGCCCAGCTGCTTGCCCGTGCGCGACAGCCGCGCCTTCATGCCCCGCTCCAGCTTGCCGGAGCAGACGCGGGCAAAGGCGATGCGGTCGCGATGGTTCGGGTCCATGTTGGCCTGGATCTTGAAGACGAAGGCCGTCATCTTGTCGTCGGTGGCGTGCACCGTGCGGATATCGGCCACCTGGTCACGCGGCGGCGGCGCGATGTCGCCGAGCGCGTTGATGAGATCGCGCACACCGAAGTTGCGCAGCGCCGAACCGAAGAAGACCGGCGTCAGGTGGCCTTCGAGGAAAGCCTTCTTGTCGAAGGGCTTGCAGGCCTCGATCGCCAGCGTCAGCTCGTCGGTGAAGGCGTCGCGCTCGTTCTCAGGCAGCCGGTGGGAAGCCATTTCCGGACCGTTGACCTTGGTCGGGATTTCCTGCGTGTCGGAGCCGCGCACGGTGTCGTGGGCGAGATTGTAGGAGCCGCAGAAGGTCTTCGAGCGGCCGATCGGCCAGGTCACCGGCGCGCAGTCGAGCGCCAGCTTTTCCTCGACCTCGTCCAGGATCTCGAAGGGATCGCGGCTTTCGCGGTCCATCTTGTTGACGAAGGTGATGATCGGGATGTCGCGCATGCGGCAGACTTCGAAGAGCTTCAGCGTGCGCGGCTCGATACCCTTGGCGGCGTCGATGACCATGACAGCGGCATCGACCGCCGTCAGCGTGCGGTAGGTGTCGTCAGCGAAGTCTTCGTGACCGGGTGTGTCGAGAATGTTGAAGACGTTGCCGCCATATTCGAAGGTCATCACCGAGGTGACGACCGAGATGCCGCGCTCGCGCTCGATCTTCATCCAGTCCGAACGGGTCTGGATGCGATCCTTCTTGGCCTTGACCTCGCCGGCGAGCTGGATGGCGCCGCCGAACAGCAGCAGCTTTTCGGTGAGAGTGGTCTTACCGGCGTCCGGGTGGGCGATAATCGCAAATGTGCGGCGGCGGGAGACCGCCTCGGCGAGAGTTTCAGCCATGTCGTAGAATCCTGTGAGTTGCCGCGTCCTTTACAGGCTCGGCCCCGATTATGCAATTGACCCAGGCGCCCGCCGCCCGGCTTATGCGGTCATGAGCACGCACCCCTCCGTTTCCCGCCCGACCCTCAACCTCGTTCGCCTGCCGCATGGCGAAGGCCTCGAGCTGCCCGCCTATGAGACGGCAGGCGCCGCCGGCATGGATTTGCGCGCAGCCGTTCCCGGCGATCGGCCGCTCATGCTCACCCCGGGCAAACGCGCCCTCGTTCCGACCGGCTTCATCTTCGAGGTCCCCGTGGGCTATGAAGCGCAGATCCGCCCGCGCTCGGGCCTTGCCTTCAAGCACGGCATCACCTGCCTCAACACCCCCGGCACCATCGACAGCGACTATCGCGGCGAGGTGAAGGTGCTGCTCATCAATCTCGGTGACGAAGACTTCCTCATCGAGCGCGGCATGCGCATTGCCCAGATGGTGATCGCGCCGGTCACGCAGGTCACCGTTCGCGAGAGCGACAATGCCAGCGAGACGACGCGCGGCGCCGGCGGCTTCGGCTCGACCGGGGTTTAATCTACGCAATTCCGGACGGAAAACCGCTTCACACTTTTCCTGGAATTGCTCTCTTAAATTAACGGCGGCAAGCGGCGCTTGACCGGCGACGACTTGACGATCGAAGTGTTGGTCTGCGCCTTCTCGGCGATCCGGTCGAGGATCGTGTCGAGTTGCGCCATGTCGCGCACGAAGAGCTTGGCGATGAAGCAATCGTCGCCGGTGACCTTGTCGCATTCTACGATTTCGGGCGTGTCCTGGATCAGCCGCTCAACGATGTGCAGCATGCCCGGCATCGGCCGCACGCGGATGACCGCCTGCAGGGGATAGCCGACCTTCTGGGGATTGAGGGCGATGGTGAAGCCATCGAGAACGCCGCGCTCTTCCAGCTTGCGCAGACGATCCGCAGCACTCGGCGAGGAAAGGCCTGCCTCCTGCGCCAGCTCCTTCAGCGATACCCGGGCATTGGCTGCCAGAATGTCTAGGATCCGTCGGTCAATCTCGTCCAGCATCACGGCACCATAAGTCATAGTAACGAACAGAACTTCGATAATTAGGCAATATAACACAATTGCCTTCGTTAATCCATGGGAAAGGCTGCAAGCACCGGCTATTCTCCGATCACCAACATGGAGCGGCGAACATGAATACCGAACTCAAACGCGGCAGCATCGAGATGACAGCCGCGATGCTGATTTCCGGAACCATCGGCTGGTTCGTGCTGAAGTCGGGGCAGCCGGTGACGAGCGTCGTCTTCTGGCGCTGTGTCTTCGGCGCCGTGACACTCGTCGGCATTGCCTGGTTTCTCGGTCTGTTCGATCGCCGCCACTTCAGCCGACGGATGCTGCTGCTTTCGATCGTCGGCGGCGTCGCGATCGTCGTCAACTGGCTGCTGCTCTTCGCCGCCTATTCCCACGCCTCGATCTCGATCGCGACGATGGTCTACAACACCCAGCCCTTCATGCTCTTGGGGCTCGGTGCGCTCTTCCTCGGCGAGAAGATCACGGCCACCAAGATCTTCTGGCTGTCGGTCTCGTTTGCCGGCATGCTGGCGATCATTTCGGCCAAACCCGGCCACGGCTTCGCGCCGGAAAGCTATCTGACGGGTGTTGCGCTGGCGATCGGCGCGGCCTTCTTCTACGCGATCGCAGCGATCGCGACGAAGCTGCTCAAGGGTACGCCGCCGCATCTGATCGCGCTGATCCAGGTGATCACAGGCACCTTGATGCTGGCGCCGATGGCGCTCGCGGCGCCCGCCCCGTCTGGTGCCGCGCAATGGTCGATCCTGGTCACGGTCGGCATCGTCCACACAGGGCTGATGTATGTGCTGCTCTATGGCGCGATCCAGCGACTGCCGACGCATATGACCGGCGCGCTCTCCTTCGTCTACCCGATCGCCGCCATCGTCGTCGATCGCATCGCCTTCGGCCATCAGTTGCAACCGATCCAGATCCTCGGCTCGATCGCCATCCTCATTGCCGCCGCCGGCATGAATCTCGGCTGGAAACTTCGCCTGCCCTCTTCTATCAAGCGGGAGCGCGAAGGGAGAACCGCATGATCACCTGCTACCTGAAATACGTCATCGACCCCTACAAGGCCGCCGAGTTCGAGCACTATGCCAAGCTCTGGATTCCGCTCGTCAACCGTCTCGGCGGCACGCATCACGGCTATTTCATGCCGCATGAAGGGGCAAACAACATCGCGCTCGCGCTCTTCAGCTTTCCGAGCCTTGCGGCCTATGAAAGCTACCGCCAGGAAATGGCCGCGGATCCGGAATGCCAGGAAGCCTTCGCCTATGCCGAGAAGACGCGCTGCATCGTCAGCTATGAGCGCAGCTTCATGCGGCCGGTCTTCGAATAGTCCCTGGTCGATAAAGCGCGGATTAACGCCGCGCCTCCGATGCCATGCTCAGCGCAAAGCCGAAAAGCGCGGTGCCCATGGCCCAGCGCTGCACCACCATGAACAGCGGTCGCCCGGCGAGGAAGGCCGCGATGCCGCTGGCGGCAAGCGCGATCATCGCATTGACGGTAACGCTGGTCATGATCTGAATCGACCCGAAGACCAGCGACTGGCCGAGCACATTGCCGAGTTCCGGCCGGATGAACTGCGGCAGCAACGAGAGATAGAGCACCGCCACCTTGGGATTGAGCAGGCTCGTCAGAAACCCCATGACGAACAGCTTCTTCGGCCCATCCTTCGGCAGATGGCGGACCTGAAACGGCGAACGCCCTCCGGGCCGCACAGCCTGCCAGGCGAGATAAAGAAGATAACCGGCGCCGGCAATTCTCAGCGCATCATAGGCAAAGGGAACGGCGAGAAGCAGCGCGGTGATGCCGAGTGCGGCCGAAATCATGTAGACGACGAAACCGAGCGCCACGCCGCCGAGCGAGATCAATCCGGCGCCCGGCCCCTGGCTGATCGAACGCGAGATCAGGTAGATCATGTTCGGCCCCGGCGTCAGCACCATACCGAGTGCAAGGAGGGCAAAGCCGATCATATCTTTCAACTCGGGCATGGAGAGGCGCCTTTCGCTCGTTTTCTGCAAGCTCTACCGATCCCGCGTCGGCGGACAACGCCAGACTTGTCACCCGATCAATTTTGTCGTCAGGCGCCCAGCGGTCGTCGTTCCTTGATTTCCCTTTTTTGTCCGTCTGCGCTAGAAATCGGCATCACCATCGGAAGGAATGCCCATGACGCTCGCGGCTCTCATTGCCTATAGCGGCGCACTCTTCATCGCTGCGGCCATTCCGGGTCCCGGCGTGACCGCGCTCGTCGCCCGTGCGCTCGGCTCCGGTTTCCGCGAAACCTTCTTCATGGGTCTCGGCATCGTGCTCGGCGACATGATCTACCTGACGGCTGTCGTGCTCGGGCTGGCGCTGATCGCCCAGACCTTCACCACGGTCTTCTTTGTGGTGAAATTCGCAGGCGTCCTCTATCTCGGCTACATTGCCTGGAAGCTCTGGACCGCGGGGCTGCTGCCCGAGGATATCAAGGCGAAGCCGTCGACGAGTCCGGTGATGTCCTTCCTCTCAGGTCTGCTCGTCACCCTCGGCAACCCGAAGACGATGCTGTTCTATGTGGCGCTGGTGCCGACGCTGATCGACATCGCTGACATCGGCCCCCGCGACTACGGCCTTTTGCTGACGGCAACCTTCCTGGTGCTGTTGGCGGTGCTGGTTCCCTATATGCTGCTCGCGGCGCGCGCACGTCTGCTGCTCAAGCAGCCAAAGGCGCTGCGAACACTGAACCGGGTCGCAGCCAGCGTGTTGGCGGGAACGGCCGCCTATATCGCCGTCCGCGCGAGCTGAAAAAACTTTTCCTGAACAACAACTTCGCTGGTGCTTTTTCCTCCGGCGAATCGTCGCTGCGTGTTTGTCGTTCTGGAATTGAGCAGTCATTGTTCCTATTCTCATAAGTGACAGTTCACGCCCAAGGGAGAAACCCATGTCCGACACACGCAAGCCCGGCCGCGGCCGCGTCTATTCCTCGATCACGGAGACGATCGGCGATACGCCCATCGTGCGGCTGGACAAGCTTGCCAAGGAGAAGGGCGTCAAGGCGAACCTGCTCGCCAAGCTCGAATTCTTCAACCCGATCGCCTCGGTCAAGGACCGCATCGGCGTGGCGATGATCGAGAGCCTGGAAGCCCAGGGCAAGATTACTCCCGGCCGTACGACCCTGATCGAGCCGACTTCGGGCAACACCGGCATCGCGCTCGCCTTCGTCGCCGCCGCCAAGGGCTACAAGCTGATCCTCACCATGCCGGAAACGATGTCGGTCGAGCGCCGCAAGATGCTGGCGCTGTTCGGCGCCGAGCTGGTGCTGACGGAAGGTGCCAAGGGCATGAAGGGCGCGATCGCCAAGGCGCAGGAACTGGTCGAGACGCTGCCCGACGCCGTCATTCCGCAGCAGTTCGAAAATCCGGCCAACCCGGAAATCCACCGCAAGACGACCGCCGAGGAAATCTGGAACGACACCGAAGGTGCTGTCGACATTTTCGTGTCCGGCATCGGCACCGGCGGCACGATCACCGGCGCCGGCCAGGTGCTGAAGGCGCGCAAACCCTCGACCAAGGTGATCGCGGTCGAGCCGGAAGAATCCCCCGTGCTTTCCGGTGGCGCACCCGGCCCGCACAAGATCCAGGGCATCGGCGCGGGCTTTGCGCCGGCGATCCTCGACACCTCGATCTATGACGAGATCGTTACGGTCAACAGCGCCGAAGCGATCGAGGCTGCCCGCCTTGTCGCCAGGCTCGAAGGCGTGCCGGTCGGCATTTCCGCCGGCGCGGCGCTCACCGCAGCGATCGAGATTGGCCAGCGCGAAGAAAACGCCGGCAAGACCATCGTCGTCATCATCCCGTCGTTTGCCGAACGCTATCTGTCGACCGCGCTGTTCGAAGGCCTCGGCGCTTAAGCCAATGGCTTTCCTGCGATCGGAAAGGGCGCCCGTGGGCGCCCTTTTTCTTTCGAACGGACCTCTACGCCGCCGCCTTCAGCCTCTCGCCGGCAATGCGGTAGGAGATCGCTTCGGCCAGATGAATACGCCCGACGGTCGGCGCGCCGTCGAGGTCCGCAAGTGTGCGCGCAACCTTCAGCACACGGTGATAGCCGCGGGCGGAGAACTTCATCTTTTCGGCGGCGTCCCGGAGAAGCTGCAGGCCTGATGGATCGGGCTCGGCGATCTTTTCGATCATCGCGGTCGAGCAGCGGGCGTTGCTGGTCAGTTCCGGATGGCCGAGGGCGGCGAAGCGGTCGACCTGCAAGGCGCGGGCGCGGGCAACCCGACGGGCGACGACCTCGCTGCGTTCGGCTGCGGCCGGCTTCAACAGATCGGCGGCGCTGACGGCCGGAACGTCGATGCGGATATCGATGCGATCCATCAGCGGACCGGAGATGCGCGCCTGGTAATCGGTCATGCAGCGCGGGCCGCGGGCGCAGGTACGTCCGGGCTCACCCGCCATGCCGCAGCGGCAGGGGTTCATGGCGGCGACGAGCTGGATGGCGGCGGGATAGCTCACCCGGTGATTGGCGCGGGCGATAATGCATTCTGCGGTTTCGAGCGGCTGGCGTAGTGCGTCGAGCACCTGCGGCGTGAATTCCGGAAACTCGTCCAGGAACAAGACGCCATGATGGGCGAGCGAGGCCTCGCCGGGCTTGGCGCGCAAGCCGCCACCGACCATGGCAGCCATGGTTGCAGAGTGATGCGGCGTACGGAACGGCCGCCGATCCGAGAGTTTGCCGCCCGGCAACTGACCGGCGATCGAGTGGATCATCGACACTTCGAGCAGCTCGGCCGGATTGAGCGGCGGCAGGATCGACGGCAGCCGCGCGGCGAGCATCGATTTCCCTGATCCCGGCGGCCCCACCATCAGCAAATTGTGGTTGCCAGCGGCCGCCACTTCGAGCGCCGCTTGGCGCTTTCCTGTCCCTTGATGTCGGCGAGATCGGGCAGGTTGGCAGCACCCGAGCGGATCGCCGCCTCGGGCCGGGAGAGTACCTGCGTGCCGCGGAAATGATTGGCGATCGCAATCAGGCTGCGCGGCGCGAGAATGTCGATCTCGGCTCCCGCCCAGGCTGCCTCCGCCCCGCTTTCGGCCGGGCAGATCAGCCCCTTGCCGAGCGCATTGGCGCCGATGGCCGCCGGCAGCGCGCCGGCAACAGCGGCAATGGTACCATCGAGATTGAGTTCGCCGATGACGACATAGGGTCCGAGCGCATCGCCGGGAATGGCGCCGAGCGCCGCCATCAGGCCGAGCGCGATCGCGAGATCGAAATGGCTGCCTTCCTTGGGAAGGTCGGCGGGGGCGAGATTGACAGTGACGCGCTTGGCCGGCAGCGCCAGGCCGGAAGCATGAAGCGCCGCCTGCACCCGCTCGCGGCTTTCGGCGACTGCCTTGTCCGGCAGGCCGACGATCTGCATGCCGACCTTGCCCGGCGCGACCATCACCTGCACATCAACCGGCAGTCCCTCGATACCCTGAAATGCGACCGTGCTGACGCGCGCGACCATGGTTGCTCCCTCGCCCGGGCTGCCCGCCATTACGGGCGCCGCAACCGCCTTGGGTTGCAAGACGGAGCCTTGCACGGTTCACGCACAAAAACAAGAACAATTACGGAACATCTGAGGCGAGACCTACGCGCAGTCGTTGGCAAGGGCACAACGCCGCAGCCGCGGGCGGAAGCCCGCGGCAATCTCCGTCATCCGGAGACAGGTTCTACCGAAAGCGCCGGATCAGGCGCGCTTGCGCTCGATCGCATCCCAGAGCAGGCTCGCAACATCGGCGCCGCCAAACTTCTTGACTTCGCGAATGCCGGTCGGCGACGTGACGTTGATCTCGGTCATGTAGTCGCCGATGACGTCGATGCCGACGAAGAGGAAGCCGCGGGCTTTCAGCGCCGGAGCGATGCGGGCGCAGATTTCCCTTTCGCGCGCCGTAAGCTCGGTCGCCTCCGGCCGACCGCCGGCATGCATGTTGGAGCGCGCATCATGTTCGGCCGGAACGCGGTTGATGGCGCCGACCGGCTCACCATCGACGAGCAGGATGCGTTTGTCGCCCTTGCGTACCGCCGGCAGGTATTCCTGGGCGATGAAGGGCTCACGGAACATCTGGCCGAACATTTCCAGAAGGGAAGACAGGTTGCGGTCGTCACGGGTCGAATGGAAGACACCGGCGCCGCCATTGCCGTAGAGCGGCTTCAAGATGATGTCGCCCATCTCCTGGCGGAAGCTGGCGATCTCCTGGGGGTCGCGGGTGATCAGCGTCTTCGGCATCAGGTCGGCGAATTCGGTGACGAAGATCTTCTCCGGCGAATTGCGCACCCAGGCCGGATCGTTGACGACCAGCGTCTTCGGATGCAGGCGTTCCAGAAGATGCGTCGAGGTGATGTAGCCCATGTCGAAGGGCGGATCCTGGCGGAGCAGGATGACGTCCATGGTCGACAGATCGACGCGTTCGGCTTCGCCCAGCGTGAAGTGATCGCCCTTGACGTCGCGCAGCGTCATCTGCTGCACGCTCGCATAGACCTTGCCGTCGCGCAGCGACAGTTTTTCGGGCGTGTAGTGGAAGAGGCGGTAGCCGCGCGACTGTGCCTCGAGGCTCATGGCGAAGGTGGAATCACCCGCGATGTTGATGCCCGACACATGGTCCATCTGGACCCCGACATTGACGATTTTCGCCATCTTCCCGTCCCCTGTGGATCACGCCAAGCGTGATCGATTTCAAATCGTCAGAACGGAAGAGGACGAGAAAACCGCTGCCCTCTCCCGCACTGGAAAAGTCCTCGACATGTAGAATGCGGGCGTGCCTTAAGCAAGGAGAGCTGAGCCTATTCGAAGCCTTCGACCACGCAGGTGATGAGATCGTGATCCGAAAGCGGCCGGCCGGTTTCATCGAGCGAGGGAATGATCCTGGTTTCGCCGATCTTCAGGCCGCGCGCGAGGAACCAGTCGAGCTTCATCGCCCGCTCCGGCCAACGGGTGATCAGGCTCGGCCGGGTCGTCATCACCTCAAGTGCTCCGCCGTGACGGGCGAAGCCGCGGGCGGCGCTCATGGCAAAGAGCCCTTCGGCTTCGAAGTCGCCGCCAGCATGGTTGCCGGTGTTGAGATCACCACCGATCAGCACCGGCAGGCCCGGAAAGGCTTCGTCGAGCGCATCGATCAATTCCCTGACCTGACGCTCGCGGTAGGCCGCGGTCGTCGCGCTTTCAAGATGGGTGGAGACGGCGACGAAGGGGCCCGCCTCGGTCTCGATGACGGCGCCGATCGCGAAACGCTCGCCAAGGCGCGGCTGTTCGGCATCGGTGAACCAGAGACGCTCGCCCCAGAGGCGCAGCATGAAGGGCCGGCCGAGCGGCACCGAAGCCAACAGCGCATTGCCGTGAAAGCCCCTGGCGTTGAAATCATCCTCGCAGAACGCGCGCTCGGTATCGGAGCCGAGGCCCATCTCAATGAATTCGATGCCATAGGCATATTGCATGCCGAGTATAGCAGCGACTTCGGCGGTCGGATGGCGCTGGCCGGTGCGGGCCATGCCGTTGTCCATTTCCGATAGCAGCACGACTGGGGCCTTGGTTGCTGCGAGATGTGCAGCACTTTCCGGTGCGAACAGGCAGCGCTCCAGGTTCCAGGCAGCGACGGTGAAGGGAAAGGCGAGCGGCGCGGTCGAGGACGGCGCGGCGCCAACCTCGACGCTGTTCATTTCCGGTCGCGCGGCCATGGCGGCGTCATGGGCCGCAATGGTGCGCAGCATCGAAGCAAATCCTGCACGCAGTTCGAGCGATGGAACGGCAAGCTGCTCAACGGCTTCATGGATCACGATGCCGTCTCCAGCCGAAGGTTCTGCGCCGGTGCATCACCGGCAAAAGACGTGCCCCGTTCCAGCCGCTTGCCGGTTTCGGGCGAGAAGAAGTGCAGGCGGTCGACGGCAATCGTCACGGCGAGATCACCGGAAAGCGGCATGTCCGGAGAGAGCGCTATCGTCAGAGGTTGGCCCTCGATGGTGCCGTGCACGAGCCGCTGAGCACCCAGCTCCTCGACATAGTCGACCTGGAACAGCATCGCATCCTCGCCGACACCGGCAAGCCGGAGGTCCTCGGCGCGCAGGCCGACGGTGACGGCGCCTTCGACCGGGGCGCGGCTGCCAAGCTCGATCCTGTAGAGGCCGATCTGCAGGCTGCCGCCCTCGATCTGGCCCTTGACCAGGTTCATCGCCGGCGAGCCGATGAAGCTCGCGACGAAGGTCGAGGCCGGACGGTGGTAGACGTCGAGCGGACGGCCGATCTGCTCGATCCGGCCGCCGTTCAAGACCACCAGTCGGTCGGCGAGCGTCATCGCTTCGAGTTGGTCGTGGGTGACGTAGAGCGAGGTCGTGCCGAGGCGCTTCTGCAGGCGCTTGATCTCGCCGCGCATCGAGACGCGCAGCTTGGCGTCGAGGTTGGAGAGCGGCTCGTCGAACAGGAAGGCCGCCGGCTTGCGCACGATCGCGCGGCCCATGGCGACGCGCTGACGCTGGCCGCCGGAAAGGGCGCGCGGCTTGCGCGCGAGATAGGGCTCGATTTCCAGCATCCGCGCGGCTTCGGCGACGCGGGCGTCGATCTCGGCCTTGGGCGTCTTGCGGTTCTTCAGGCCGTAGGCAAGGTTGTCGTAGACGGTCATGTGCGGATAGAGCGCATAGTTCTGGAAGACCATGGCGATGTCGCGCTCGGCCGGATCGACATCGTTGATGACGCGCGAACCGATCGTCACCGTGCCCTTCGAAATCGTCTCGAGCCCGGCGACCATGCGCAAAAGCGTGGACTTGCCGCAGCCGGACGGGCCGACCAGCACGATGAACTCGCCGTCCTCGATATCGATCGAGACGGATTTCACCGCCTCGACATTGCCGTGATAGATCTTCGAGACCTCGGCGATGGTAATGGCCGCCATGGCTGCCTCCGTTAAAATGGTACCGTTTCAGAAGCGGGCGGGACAGTTGTCCCGCCTCCACTCCGCTTACTTGTCGCTTTCGGTCAGGCCCTTGATGAACCAGCGCTGGAAGATCACGACGATCATCACAGGCGGCAGCATGGCGAGGATCGCCAGTGCAAAGGCCTCGTTGTAGTCGGGGATGTTCGAGCCGACCCAGACAAGCAGGATCTGCTTGATGCCGCGAACCAGGGTGAAGAAGCCTTCGTCGGTGGTCATCAATGTGGGCCAGAGGTACTGGTTCCAGCCGTAGACGAACATGATGATGAAGATCGCCGCCATCATGGTGCGCGACAAAGGCACCAGAACGTCGATGAAGAACTTGAACGGGCCGGCACCATCGATGCGCGCCGCCTCCAGAAGCTCGTCCGGCACCGACTTGAAGAACTGCCGGAAATAGAACGTGCCCGTCGCAGACGCCAGGAGCGGCACGATCAGGCCGGTGTAGGTGTTGGTCAGCTTCAGCGTGTTCATCACTTCGTAGGACGGAAGGATGCGCACTTCGAGCGGCAGGAGCAGCGTGGTGAAGATCACCCAGAAGAAGAAGGTCGCCAGCGGAAAGCGGAAATAGACCAGCGCATAGGCCGCGAGCATCGAGAGAACGATCTTGCCGACGGCAAAGCCTAAGCCCAGGATCATCGAGTTCAGCATCATGTTGAAGCCGGTGATCTTGCCGGTGAAGCCACCCTGGCGGGTGAGAACCGTCTCGTAGGTCTCGACGAAATGGCCGCCCCAGGACAGCGACAGGCCGTTGCGGTGAATGTCGGCTGCATCATGGGTCGAGGTCATGAAGGCGACGACGACCGGCGCCACCATGATGAAGACGCCGAAGAGCAGGATGATGTGATCGAAAATCTTGGTGCGATACATCGGCCTCACCTCAGTTGTAGTGCACGCGCCGCTCGATGAAGCGGAACTGGAAGATGGTGAGCACGAAGACGATCAGCATCAGGATCACCGACTGGGCCGAAGAGCCGCCGAGATCGTTGCCGCGGAAACCGTCCATGTAGACCTTGTAGACAAGGGTGATCGGGTTGTTGGCGGCCTTGTCCTTCACCATCACGTCGATGACGCCGAAGGTATCGAACAGCGCATAGGTGACATTGATGATCAACAGGAAGAAGGCGGTCGGCGCCAAGAGCGGCAGGATCACCGTCCAGAAGCGGCGGAAGCCGGAGCGGCAATCGATCGCCGCCGCCTCGCGCACCGAGACCGGGATGCCCTGCAGGCCCGAGAGGAAGAAGATGAAGTTATACGGGATCTGCTTCCAGACGGAGACGACCACCATGGAAAAGGCGGTGTCGAAGTAATTCAGACCGACCTTGATGTCCCAGCCGAACCAGCGGGCGAGTTCGACGATCGGGCCGATATGCTGGTCGAAGAACATCATGCCGATGAGGCCGGCGACCGGCGGCGCGATGGCATAGACCCATATGAGCAGCGTCTTGTAGGCGGCGTTGCCGCGGATGACGCCATCGGCCTTGACGGCGAGCAGCAAGCCGATCGACAGCGCGAAGAAGGTGACGAGCGCCGTGAAGACGGCAGTGAAGCGGGCGATTCCGAGATACTCGCCCGATTTCAGCACGTCGGTATAGTTCGTCATGCCGACGAAGGTCGAGCCGAAGCCGAAGGGGTCTTCCAGATAGAAGGACGACTGGATCGCCTGAACCGACGGCCAGTAGAAGAAGATGAAGATGATCGCGAGCTGTGGCGCGAGGAAGAGGTAGGGCAGGAACGGCGAGGAGAACTGAACGCGCTTGGCAACGCCTTCTCCTCCGCTCTTCGACTGGCCACCGAAAAACCGGAAGGCGCCGAAGCGACGCCCGCCGGTTTGGGTTCCGGTTCCTCCCCGCGAGGCGGGGAGGAGATCTGTCGCGGTCGACATGGAGATCAGCCGGCCGTCTTGGCGAAGCGAGCGAGCAGCTCGTTGCCTTCCTTTTCGATCGTGTCGAAAGCGTCCTTGACGGTCGTTTCGCCCGAGAAGATGCGGCCGTATTCGCGTTCCATGATTTCGCGGATCTGCGGGTAGAAGCCGAGGCGGTAGCCCTTCGACCAGTCACCGGCCGGCAGCAGCAGCTGCTTGATGCCGACTTCAGCAACCGGCTTTTCCTTGTAGTAGCCGTCCTTCTGGGCGAGCTCGTAGGCTGCCTTGGTGATGGCAACGTAACCGGTGGCCTTGTGGTAGAAGTACTGGATTTCCGGCGAGGTCAGGAACTGGAAGAAGTCGGCAACGCAGTTGTTCTCTTCATCCGACTTGCCGGACATGGCAAACAGTGCCGCGCCGCCGATGAAAGAATTGGTGCCGGCACCCTTGATCGAGCCCCAATAGGGCAGGAAGGTTGCCGAGAACGGCATCTGCGCCGTCTTCTGCAGGCCGCCGAAGGAGCCCGACGAACCGATCCAGAACGCAGCCTTGCCTTCTTCGAAGACCTTCTGGTTGTCGTTCCAGCCGGCGCCGTAGAAAGCGAAGTAGCCTTCGTCCTTCCAGGCCTTGAGCTTGTCGAACATCATGATGAGGTTCGGGTCGGTGACCTTCAGCTGCGTGTCGACGACGGCGTCATAGCCGTTGTTGTTGGTGGCGAACTGGATGTTGTTGCGGGAGAAGAAGTTCTCCGTGAACTGCCAGGTGAGCTGCGACTGGACGAGCGGGATGTAGCCGGCTTCCTTCAGCTTCGGGGCAACCGCTTCAAACTCTTCCCAGGTCTTCGGCGCTTCGACGCCGGCCTTCTTCAGGGCCTCGTCGTTGATGTACATGATCGGCGCGGAGGAATTGAACGGCATGCCGACGAACTTGCCCTCGCTGTCGGCGTAAAAGTAGCGCACGCCGTCAATGAAGGCGTTGCGGTCGAAGTTGTGGCCAGCCTTGATGATCAGGTCTTCGGCCGGAATGACCGCGCCCTTGGCGTTGATGATCGTAGCAGCGCCAGCGTCAAAGACCTGCAGGATGTTCGGCTGTTCGCCCGAGCGGAAAGCGGCAATGCCGGAAGCGAGCGCTTCCTCGTAGGTGCCCTTGGAAACCGGGGTCAGTGCGCAGGCGCTCTGGGCTTCGTTGAACTTCTTGGAAACTTCATTGATGACTTCGCCGTTGCGGCCGGCCATGCCGTGCCACCAGGTGATATTGGTCGCGGCAAATGATGACGTCGCGGAAAAAGCGAAGCTAAGGGCTGCGAATGAAAACTTCTTGAACATGACTTAGTCCCTCTCCACCGGGTTGCGGATGGCTTGGACTAGTGACGTTCAATGACAGGCCCGTAACGCTTTTATGTCGGAACGATTACAAATTCGCGATTTTGTTCCAAGACGGGATGCGGGCGGAACAACGCAATCATTTTCCCTCATCCCGCGCCGGTTCAGAAGGCATCCGGTAGATGCCGCGGCCAGCCCCAAGGGGTCACCGTGACGATGTCGTAGCGCACGGAAAGCCTGTTGAAGTCCGGTTGCCTGGCCAGCCAGAGATCGCTCGCAGCGCGAATGCGTTTTTGCGCCGTGGCCGTCACCGCGAATACGCCGTCCTCGGCCGAGCGGCGCGCCTTGACCTCGACGCAGGCAATGAGATCGCCGCGCCGGGCGATGATGTCGATCTCGCCGAGCTTGGTGCGATGGCGCATGGCGACGATGCGGTAGCCCTTCAGCAGCAGGCAGAGCGCCGCGCGGTATTCGGCGAGTTGCCCCCGCCTCAGCGCTTTCAGCTTCCGCCGGTCGCTGCCGTCAGCCGTCATGGCGCTCCTTCAGCTGCAGCAGCCGGTCATAGAGCTCCTTGCGCGGCACGCCCGTCTGGCGGGCGGCTTCGGTCGCCGCCTTGCCGGCCGGCATGTCGGCGACAAGGCTCAGCAGCAGGGCGTCGACATCGGCCGCTTCCGGCTCGGGTGCGGCATCCGGCGGCCCGATGACGAGCACGATCTCGCCTTTGACGGCGCCAGCTTCTCCATAATGGGCGGCAAGCTCGCCGAGCGTGCCGCGGCGGAACTCCTCGAAGGTCTTGGTGAGCTCGCGGCAGACGGCAGCCCGCCTACCCTCGCCCAGCACTTCGGCTGCGGCCGCCACTGTCGCAGCAATCCGGTGCGGCGATTCAAAGAACATGATTGTCGCCGGCACGGCCGCGAATTCCCTGAGGCGATCGCGTTTCGCCTTGTCCTTGGTCGGCAGGAAACCGGCAAAGAGGAAGGCATCGTTCGGCAGGCCGGAGCCGACGAGCGCTGCAAGCGGCGCCGAGGCGCCCGGGATCGGCACGACGCGATGACCGGCTTCGATCGCAAGCTGCCCCAGCCGGTAGCCCGGGTCGGAAACCAGCGGCGTTCCGGCGTCGGAGACGAGCGCCACCGATCGCCCTTCGGCGAGTGCTGCAAGCAGCCGGGGGCCGGCTTCGTCGGCATTGTGCTCGTGATAGGCGTAGGGCCGGTTCACGATGCCATAGCGGTCGAGCAGCACGCGCGTAACCCTCGTGTCCTCGCAGGCGAGCACATCGGCGCCGGCAAGCGTTTCCAGTGCGCGCAGCGTAATGTCGCCGAGATTGCCGATCGGGGTCGCCACCAGATAGAGCGCCGCATCGAGGGGCCGGGCCGGAACGCTGACATTGTGCAGGCGATAGCTACGCTCTCTCTGCCCGCCCGATGCTTCCGATGTCTTCTGCTTTTCCACCTGTAACGTCCTGATCGTGCTCACCGATGCGCCGGTCCGGTCTTTATGAGTGAGCCGGCAGGGCAGGGCAAGGGCAAGGCAATGGTCCAGCGCGCTGCATCTGGGGACAGAAGCCCTTAAACCCCTTGCGTTCCGGGCGCTGTTTCTGCCATTTTGCCGGTCCACATATTTCCGGTCGGTCGGCCGGGACACTCGCAGTTGACGCTCAGGCGGACGCCTCGTCTGCCGGGCAATGGTTGAAAGCGGCATCCCATGCGCATTACTCTCGAGCGGTCCAACCTCCTGAAATCGCTGAACCACGTGCACCGCGTGGTCGAGCGGCGAAACACGATCCCGATCCTCTCGAACGTGCTCTTGCGTTCCGACGGTGCGAGCCTCGAAATGAAGGCGACCGACCTCGACCTCGAAATCACCGAGGCGACACCGGCGCAGGTGGAACAGTCGGGCGCGACCACGGTGC
This sequence comes from Ensifer sp. R-19, assembly GCF_049905105.1. Lineage (NCBI taxonomy): Bacteria > Pseudomonadati > Pseudomonadota > Alphaproteobacteria > Hyphomicrobiales > Rhizobiaceae > Ensifer > Ensifer sp. R-19. The sequence continues at coordinate 3,961,839 of NZ_CP184569.1, read as the reverse complement.
CGGCGCATCTGCTGTACGACATCGTGCGCAAGCTGCCTGACGGTTCGGAAGTGTTGCTCGCCACCAATGCCGAGGGCACGGCGATGACCGTTGCCTCGGGCCGTTCGAAATTCTCGCTGCAGTGCCTGCCGCAGTCCGACTTCCCGGATCTCACCGCCGGCAGCTTCTCGCACTCCTTCCGCCTCAAGGCGACCGACCTCAAGATGTTGATCGATCGCACCCAGTTTGCGATCTCGACCGAGGAAACCCGTTACTATCTCAACGGCATTTTCGTGCACACCGTCGAGAGCAAAGGCGGACTGAAGCTGCGCGCCGTCGCCACGGACGGTCACCGCCTCGCCCGCGCCGACGTTGAAGCGCCGTCCGGCTCCGAAGGCATGCCGGGCATCATCATCCCGCGCAAGACCGTCAGCGAACTGCAGAAGCTGCTCGACAACCCGGACCTCGTCGTCACCGTCGAAGTCTCGGACGCCAAGATCCGACTGACGATGGGTTCGATCGTCATGACCTCGAAGCTGATCGACGGCACCTTCCCGGATTACCAGCGCGTGATCCCGGCCAACAACGACAAGGAACTGCGCGTCGATTGCCAGTCCTTCGCCCAGGCCGTCGACCGCGTTTCTACGATCTCGTCGGAGCGCGGCCGCGCCGTCAAGCTGGCGCTGAACGAAGGCCAGATGACGCTGACGGTCAACAATCCGGATTCAGGCAGTGCTACCGAAGAACTGCCCGTCGGCTACGACCACGACCCGCTCGAAATCGGCTTCAACGCCAAGTATCTGCTCGACATCACCTCGCAGCTGACCGGCACCGATGCGATTTTCATGCTGGCCGATCCGGGCTCGCCGACGCTCGTTCGCGATCTTGCTGCCGAGGATGCGCTTTACGTGCTGATGCCGATGCGCGTGTAACCGGGCCTGACGCGGCGCGAAATACCAACCCGTCACGCCCGCTCGTGACGGGTTTTTTGTTGATCGATCCATCCGGCGGCTGTTGATAAGGCGACGCTTTCAGGCGCAGACAGACTTGTTTTTGCCGCAGATGGGGACACATTATGATTGCCGCCGCCCGGATCGGCTCGAATCAGCGAGCCGGGATCACAGCGGGCGGCCCGTATGAGGAGAGGACGACGGTTTTGAGGGGTTCAATGAATTTGCGCGTGAAGGTGAAGGAACGGCTCGGACGGAAGTTCGATGAGGAAATTCGCTTTTTCAAGGGATGGATGAGCAATGCCAAGGCTGTCGGCGCAATCCTGCCGACCTCTTCCATAACCGCGCGCCGAATGGCGAGCGTCATCAATCCCGCTTCGGGCCTGCCGGTTCTTGAGCTGGGCCCGGGCACGGGTGTCATCACAAAGGCAATTCTGGAGCGCGGCCTGCCCGCATCGAGCCTGGTCTCGGTCGAATATTCCACCGACTTCTATAACCAGCTCAGGGCCAACTTCGCCGGCGTCAATTTCGTCAATGGCGATGCTTTCGATCTGGAACATACGCTCGGCGAGCTGAAGGGTCAGACCTTTGACAGCGTCGTCTCGGCGGTGCCGCTCTTGAACTTCCCGATGCATCGGCGCGTCGAACTGATCGACGATCTGCTCTCGCGCATTCCGGCCGGCCGGCCGGTCGTGCAGATTTCGTACGGACCTTTGTCGCCGGTCGTCGCCATGCCGGACCGCTACAGCATCCAGCATCTCGACTTCGTCGTGCGCAACATCCCGCCGGCACAGCTTTGGGTCTATCGTCGGGCGCACTGACGGAATGTTCGGCGTCTACGTCACCCATCCGCAGGTCCAGATCGACCCGGACGTGCCCGTCCCGCAATGGGGACTTTCCGCTGTTGGCCGCGATCGTGCGGCCCTGACGGCGGCATTGCCGTGGGTGCGTTCGCTCGGGAGGATCGTCTCGAGCGACGAAACCAAGGCGATCGAGACGGCCCAGCTGCTTGCCGATGCCGCCGGCCTGACGGTCGAAATTCACCACGACATGGGCGAGAACGATCGCTCCGCCACCGGTTTCCTGCCGCCGCCGGAATTCGAGACGGCGGCCGACTGGTTCTTCGCCCATCCGGCGGAAAGCTTTAAGGGCTGGGAGCGCGCGATCGACGCCCAGACGCGGATCTCGGACGCAGTGTTCCGTGTCCTCGATGGGCACGACCCCAGGATCCCAATCGCCTTCGTCGGCCATGGCGGCGTCGGCACCCTTTTGAAGTGCCGGCTGCTCGGCGCGCCGATTGCCCGCAGTTCCGACCAGAAGGGCGGTGGCGGCGGCAACGTCTTCGCTTTCCGCCTTGCGGATCGCGCCGTCGCATGCGACTGGACCCCGATGGAAAACTGGCAGGGGATCTAGACGATGACCGAAACCGCGCGCGACAGATTGATCGTAGGCCTCGACCTTCCGACGATCGCCGATGCCGAGAGGATCGTGTCGACGCTCGGGAACGACGTCTCCTTCTACAAGATCGGCTATCAGCTGGTCTTTGCCGGCGGGCTCGAATTCGCGCGCGACCTTGCCGCCAGCGGCAAGAACGTCTTCCTCGACATGAAGCTGCTCGATATCGACAACACGGTTGCCAAGGGTGTCGAGAACATCGTCAAGATGGGCATGTCGATGTTGACCCTGCACGCCTATCCGAAGGCGATGAAGGCGGCCGTCGAAGCCGCTAGAGGGTCCGATCTCTGCCTGCTCGGCGTCACCGTGCTCACCTCGATGGACGAGCAGGACGTGATCGATGCCGGTTACGAATACGATCCGCACACGCTGGTGCTGCGTCGGGCCGAACAGGCACGCATCGCCGGCATGGGCGGCATCGTCTGCTCGGCGGAAGAATCCGCAGCGGTCCGCAAGATCATCGGACCGAACATGGCGCTGGTGACGCCGGGTATCCGCCCTGCCGGCGCCGACAGGGGCGACCAGAAGCGGGTGATGACGCCGGCCGAAGCCTTGAAGGCCGGATCCAGCCACCTCGTCGTCGCGCGCCCAATCGTCGCAGCCGCCGAGCCGCTTGCGGCCGCCCGCGCCATTCTCGCGGAAATGAACGGCGCGCTTGCCCGCTGATGCGGGCGGCGCCAGGAACCCATCGCGATCCGCTTGACCTCGATCAAAATTTGCCGGAAGTAAGTCTCCCGTCAGCCTTCAGCGGTGTAAGACGAGGAGCTCACTATGGCCAAGGGATACTGGATCGCACGGGTCGATGTCCGCGACCCCGAGCGCTACAAGGATTATGTGACGGCAGCAAAGCCGGCCTTCGAGAAATACGGCGCGAATTTTCTTGCGCGCGGCGGCGAACATCATCGCCTTGAGGGCGGCGTCCGCGCGCGCAACGTCGTCATCGAATTTCCGTCGCTGCAGGCAGCGGTCGACTGTTACAACTCGCCCGAATACCAGATTGCCGCCGCGATCCGCCAGGAAGTCGCCGACGCGGAGATGGTCGTCGTCGAAGGCGTCTGACGACCTGGCATCCCCATCTTCCGACAGACCCGACAAGCCGCGTGGATTGGCCTTCACCTCTCGCGGCTGTTGGGCTATGTAGCAATCAATTCTTTCCTCTGCGATCAGGAGTGCGTTTCCCATGACCTTGTCCAACCTTCCGCCGCTGGTGACGATTTTCGGCGGATCCGGGTTCGTCGGCCGTCATGTCGTGCGCGCACTCGCCAAGCGCGGCTACCGCATTCGCGTCGCCGTTCGCCGGCCCGACCTTGCCGGTCACCTGCAACCGCTCGGCAATGTCGGCCAGATCTCCTTCGTCCAGGCGAACCTGCGCTACCGGAAATCCGTCGATCGCGCCGTCGAAGGCTCCGACCACGTCATCAACTGCGTCGGCGTGCTGTTTGAAAAAGGCCGCAACACGTTTGACGCCGTCCAGGATTTCGGCGCGCGCGCGGTGGCGGAAGCGGCACGTAGCGTCGGCGCCACGCTGACGCACATTTCGGCGATCGGCGCGGACGCTTCCTCGCCGTCGCAATACGCCCGCAGCAAGGGCCGCGCCGAGGCGGCGATCCTGGAAACGAAGCCTGACGCGATCATCCTGCGTCCGTCGATCGTCTTCGGTCCCGAGGACGGCTTCTTCAACAAGTTCGCCGACATGGCCCGCTTCTCGCCGGTCCTGCCGCTGATCGGCGGCGGCCACACCAAGTTCCAGCCCGTCTACGTGACCGATGTCGCCGAGGCCGTGGCGCGCGCCGTCGACGGCAAGATCACCAAGGGCAAGATCTACGAACTCGGCGGCCCGGATGTCTTAAGCTTCCGCGACTGTCTCGAGATCATGCTGAACACGATCGACCGCAAGCGCACGCTCGTCTCGCTGCCCTTCGGCGTCGCATCCTTCATCGGCAGCATCGCGTCGATGGTCCCCTTCATCACGCCGCCGCTCACCCCCGACCAGGTGGTGTTGCTGAAATCCGACAATGTCGTCTCGGCAAAGGCGGTTTCCGAGGGACGTACGTTCGCCGGCATTGGCATCGATCCGACCATGTTGGAGTCGATCCTGCCGACCTATCTGGTGCGCTATCGCCCGCAGGGCCAGTACACGCGCAGCGGCCGCGGCGCCTGATCGCCGCAAAGCCCATCTTATTTTGAACGGCCGCCGGTACCCACGGGCGGCCGTTTGCTGTGGTATCCAGGCAACAGCGTTGCAGTTCTGCCGCAGTTAAGAAAGCGAATGGCATTTACCGCAAATTCAACATGTCCTGATATTGATCATGTCATATCCAGCGACTAAACACCGCCTCGCGCCCCGATCGCAAGGCATGACGGCGGGCGGCAGCAGCAATCTCGAAAGGCATAGCGTCCATGGGCAAGTCGATCGCAATCTTTTTTGCGTGTGCGGCACTGATCATTCTGGCTGGCTCATTCATCGCGCCGAACACGGTCGCGAGCAGCGGCAAGGGTTGCGCGCCGGCCTATGGCGTCGATCCGTGCACGACGGCATCGATCGATCTTTCCGGCAACTAAGGCCGGCGCCCTTTAGATCAGGCGTTTCCGGACGGAAAGCGGCTTCGCGCTTTTCCTGGAATTGCTTTGGAAGGGCATAGTTAGAGTTATTGGCGGGGGCCAGTGGCCGCGTGCGTTTCACCTTGAGACGCACGCGGCTTTGTTTTTGAGGCCTTATCCGAGTTCGAAGAAGACTGAGGTCAAAGAAAAAGGCGCGTCCAGAACGCGCCTTTTTCATTTGAGATCGTTGATCCCGAGATCAGCCGAGCAACCAGAGGCCGATCAGGCCGGCCGTGCCGACGACGATGCGCCAGATGGCGAAGGGCGTGAAACCGCGCCGCGAGACGAAATCGAGCAGCGAACGCACGACGAAGATGCCGGCGACGAACGCCGCGATGAAGCCGACGGCGATCAGGGTGAAATCGTCGAAGGAGAGTGCGTCGCGGTTCTTGTAGAGGTCGAGCGTGAAGGCGCCGAGCATGGTCGGCATCGCCAGGAAGAACGAGAACTCCGCGGCCGAGCGCTTGTCGGTCCCCATCAGCAAGGCGCCGGCGATCGTTGCGCCCGACCGCGAGGTGCCGGGGATCATCGCCAGGCACTGGAACAGGCCGATCTTCAGCGCCAGCGACGGCGGATAGTCCATGACGTCAGTGTAGCGCGGCTTCAGCGGCAGATGGTCGATCGCGTAGAGGATGAAGCCGCCGATGATCAGCACGACACAGATGAGCATCGGCGTTTCGAACAGCACCGTCTTGATGAAATCATGGGCGATGGCGCCGATGACGGCCGCCGGCAGGAAGGCGATCAGAACGGACAGGACGAAGCGGCGCGCCTTGATGCTCGTCGGCAGCGCCAGCGCGATCGACAGAAGCTTCTGGAAATAGACGAGCAGGATCGCCAGAATGGCGCCGAGCTGGATCAGGACGGCGAAGGTGTTGCCCGGCGACCTGAAGCCGAGGAAGTGGCCGGCAAGGAGGACGTGCGCCGTCGACGAAACAGGGATAAACTCCGTCAAGCCCTCGATGAGCCCGAGGACGAGCGCGCTGATGATCGATTGATCCGCCATATATGAGATTTTCCTGACAAGTTTTGGAGTGGGAGGAAAAGGCTGATTCGCTTGTGTTTGCCACCACAAATTTCTATAGCTCTATCACAGGAGCCGTGGCCAGACGCTTGCGCCGCCACGCTGACGCCCCCAGCAAAAAGACTCTGAGAAGCCAGATCATCGATGCCGACACTGTATCATCACCCCATGTCCTCCGCTTCACGGTTCGTTCGCCTTATCCTCTCGGAATATGGCTATCAGACGGAATTGTCCGAGGAACAGCCCTGGGAGAACCGGCGCGACTTCCTGGCCTTGAACCCGGCCGGGACGCTACCGGTCTATGTTGACGACAGTATGAGAGCGCTCTGTGGCGCCACGATCATCTCGGAATATCTCGACGAAACGAACGGAATCATGAAGCGGGATCGCCGGCTTCTGGCCGAGGACCCGTTCCAGCGGGCGGAAATCCGCCGCCTGGTCGAGTGGTTCCTGCACAAGATGGAAGCGGACGTGACGCGGCCGCTGGTGCGCGAGCGGATCTTCAAGCTGCAAATGACACCGGACCAGGGCGGCGGCGCGCCCGACAGCAAGGTCCTGCGCACCTCGCGCGCCAATATCCGCCAGCATATGAAGTATCTCTCCTGGCTCGCCGGTTCGCGCACCTGGCTTGCCGGCGACCGCATCTCCTATGCGGATCTCGCCGCGGCCGCGACGGTGTCCGTGCTCGACTATCTCGGCGAGATCGACTGGTCGGATGCCCCGACCGCCAAGGAGTGGTACCAGCGGCTGAAGTCCCGCCCCTCCTTCCGCCCGCTGCTTGCCGAGCGTGTGCGCGGCGTGACTCCGGTTCCGCACTATGCGGACCTCGACTTCTGAGGATGAATCCGTGCCCGGCATCGCTGCCAAGGCTGACAATGGGGATCGACGGCGGCTGAAGCTGACCGAATTCCTGAAAGCCGAGGCGGCAGACAAGGGCTTCGATCTCTGTCGCATCACCCGCCCGGACGCCATTCCCGAGGCGCCGGCTCGGCTCCAGGACTTCCTCGACGACGGCTTCCACGGCACGATGGACTGGCTGGCCGAGACTGCCGAGCGACGCTCCGATCCGCGCACGCTCTGGAGCGACGTGCGCTCGGTGGTGATGTTCGCGATGAATTACGGGCCGGAAGACGATCCGCGCGGGATTCTCGAAAAGACCGATCGCGGCGCGATCTCGGTCTATGCCCAGAACCGCGACTATCATGACATCATCAAGGGCAAGCTCAAGGAAGTCGCGACCCGCTTCGCCGCGCGCGCCGGCGAGGACGTCAAGGTCTTTGTCGACACCGCCCCGGTGATGGAGAAACCACTCTCGGAGAAGGCCGGCCTCGGCTGGCAGGGCAAGCACACCAATCTCGTCAGTCGCGAATTCGGCTCCTGGCTGTTTCTCGGCAGCCTGTTCACCACGGCGGACCTCGTCATCGACGAGCCGGAGCGCGACCATTGCGGCTCCTGCCGCGCCTGCCTCGATGCCTGCCCGACCGGCGCTTTTCCTGCGCCCTATCAGATCGACGCGCGGCGCTGCATTTCCTACCTGACCATCGAGCACAAGGGTCCAATCGACCCGGAGCTGCGCCCGTTGATGGGCAACCGCATCTATGGCTGCGACGACTGTCTCGCCGCCTGCCCCTGGAACAAGTTCGCGCAGGCAGCCTCCGAAATGAAGCTGAAGGCGCGCGAAGACCTGAAGGCGCCATCGCTGGAAGCTTTGCTCGGCCTCGACGACCCGGCCTTCCGCAGCCTGTTCTCGGGCTCGCCGGTCAAGCGCATCGGCCGCGACCGTTTCGTGCGCAACGTGCTGATCGCCGCCGGAAACTCCGGCGACCAGGCGCTCGTGCCTGCGGTCAGGGCGCGCATCGGCGATACCTCGCCCGTGGTGCGGGCGATGGCGGTCTGGGCGCTGTCACGATTGGTCGCGCCGGCGGCGCTTGCGGAATTTGCCGAACAATGCGAGCCAGAGACCGACGAAGACGTCCTCAACGAATGGCAAATGGCGGGAGTGAGCCGATGCAAGTCCTGATCCTTGGCGCCGGTTACTCCGGTATGGCAATCGCGCGGACCATGGCCCCGACCGCGACAAGCGTTGTCGGCACCACCCGCACCGAGGAGAAGGCAACGAAGCTTGAAAAGGCCGGCATCCGCCCGATCCTCTTCGACGGCGAAACGGTCTCCGGCGAACTCGCTGCTGCGCTTGGCCAGGCGACGCACCTGATCCAGTCGATCGCGCCCGGCCGCGACGGCGATCCAATGTTTCGCCCTTCCAGCCCGGATCTCGCGCAACTGGCGCCGAACCTCAAGTGGATCGGTTATCTCTCGACCGTCGGCGTCTATGGCGACCACGGCGGCGAATGGGTCACCGAGGACATGCTGCGCAAACCGGTCTCGGCCCGCTCGGTCGAGCGGGTGGAGGCGGAGGATGCCTGGATCGCCTTCGGCGCGAAGCAGAGCATTCCGGTTGCCGTGTTGAGGCTTGCCGGCATCTACGGCCCCGGACGCAACGCCTTCTGCAATCTCGCAAACGGCACGGCCCGGCGCCTGATCAAGCCTGGGCAGGTGTTCAACCGCATCCGGGTCGAAGATATCGGCGCGGCCACCCTGTTCCTCGCCAACAACGGCACGAGCGGCGTCTTCAACATCACCGACAACGAGCCGGCGCCACCACAGGACGTGGTGCTTGAGGCCGCGCGGCTGATGGGCGTCGAACCGCCGCCGGAAATTCCCTTCGAGCAGGCGGAGCTGTCACCGATGGCCCGCTCCTTCTATGGCGAGAACAAGCGGGTATCGAACGCCCGCATGCGCGCCACCGGTTTCGAGTTCGCGTATCCGGATTATCGCGTTTCGCTTGCGCAGCTCTGGCAATCCGGCACATGGCGCAACGCCTGAAACGCAACTCGGCGCTCAATCAATAACATAACCCGAAATGCTTATAGAAAGCCGATAGTCAGTCCATCAGTAATGGCGGCGGCAGCGCCGCCAGAATTGTGACTTTCTCTGGATATTCATTCGATACTTGACGAATTGAATACAACCTGCGCGCTAGTAACGAGTTTTCGACCATCCGGATTCCGGAAATTTCGTCCAATTCGAAATTTTTAATGAAATTTTTCGTTTACCACTGAGTTGCGCCTGCGTGCGGAAGGCTGTGAGCGTTCAACCGCTGATTCCAAAGAACTTCCTGGCTCCATTTAAACTATTTCAAACAATCTTCGTTTTTGAATTTTCGTCATTTTTTAATAAATCCTAATAGATCGTAAATGGTTGAAGCACGTTTTCGCCATTTTTCGCCCCAATTAGCGGTTCCCAGAAGATTTTATTCAACCATTTGACCGAGGGGATCGCCAGTTGACGCCAGCGAAGATCAAGGCTGCTGCCGCTGCAGCGCTGTTCACGACCGCTATCGGTCTCGTTTCCGTTTCCGATAGCCATGCAGCCGGCGCCGGCTGCGGCGGCGCGTCCTGGTACGCGCTGAGCTCCAAGACCGCCTCCGGCGAGCGCATGAATGCCGCCCGCCTGACCGCCGCCCACCGCAGCCTGAAGTTCGGAACCAAGGTTCAGGTCACCAACAAGCGCAACGGCAAGAGCGTGATCGTTCGGATCAACGACCGCGGGCCATTCATTCGTGGCCGCGTGATCGACCTTTCCAAGGCTGCAGCCTCGCAGATCGGCATGATCCGCTCCGGCCACGCCAGCATCTGTTATCGCGTCATCAATTCCTGATTTTTGAAATACTGCCATCCGACGGATCGTCGGGTGGGTTTACTTGAGAAAGACCGTTCTCGGCGGTTAATCTTCTCCGCCGTCTTGCTCTTCGATGCCATCGCCGTTACCACGGCGAAAAAGGAGTTGATCGAAGATGCGTTTGGGCGGCAGGCTCGCTGGAGCCATTGAGGTTCTTGAGGATATCGAAAAGCGGAAGCGCCCGGTCGCCGACGCGCTCAAGGATTGGGGCCTCTCCCATCGCTTCGCCGGATCCGGCGATCGCTCGGCGATCGGCAACATCGTCTACGACGCCCTTCGCATGAAACTCTCGCACGCCTTCCTGATGGACAGCGACAGCGCGTCGGCGCTCGGCCATGCCGTGATGTACCGGCAATGGGGCTTCACCCCGGAAGCGCTCGCTGCCGAACTCGACGGCGACAAATTTGCGCCTGAGATGCCGTCAGCCGAGATGGCGCAAGCCTTCGCCACGCGCCGCCTCGAAGACGCCGCAGCCCACATCCAGGGCGACATTCCCGAATGGGTCCAGGCCTCCTTCGAGGAAAACTTCTCCGACGACTGGCTCGATGAAGCGAAGGCCCTCGCCGGCCGGCCGACGCTCGACCTGCGCGCCAACACGCTGAAGGCCTCGCGCGCCAAGGTGCTGAAAGCGCTGGAGCGAAGCGGCGCCGAACCGGCGACGATCGCCCGCAACGGCATTCGCATTCCGGCCGGCGAAGGCGCCTCGCGCCTGCCGAACGTGACGGCGGAACTCTCCTTTCAGAAGGGCTGGTTCGAAGTCCAGGACGAGGGCTCGCAGATCGTCGCCGACCTCGCCTTTCCGCAGGAAGGCGAACAGGTGCTCGACTATTGCGCCGGCGGTGGCGGCAAGACGCTCGCCATGTCGGCGGCGATGAACAACAAGGGCCAGGTGCACGCCTACGACACCGACCGCAAACGTCTCGCGCCGATCATCGAGCGGCTAAAGCGCGCGGGCACCCGCAATGTTCAGGTGCACGAATCCACCGACAGCCTCGCGCCGCTTGCCGGCCGCTTCGATCGCGTGCTGGTCGATGCGCCCTGCACCGGCACCGGCACCTGGCGTCGGCGGCCGGACACGAAGTGGCGGCTCAACCAGAAGAATCTTGAAGAGCGCATCTCCCAGCAGGAGGAAGCGCTGGCGAGCGCTGCCCAGTTCGTCCGCCCGGGCGGCCACCTCATCTATGTCACCTGCTCGGTACTGCCTGAGGAAAACGAGGCCCAGGTCTACGGCTTCTGCGAAGACAATCCGGAATTCGAGATCCTGTCGGCAGCCGATATCTGGGCGACGCTCTTCGGCACCGACAAGCCGCAACCCTGGTCGGCCGACATGAAGACGGTGACGCTGACGCCCGCCTCGACCGGCACGGACGGCTTCTTCTTCTGCCTGATGCAACGCAAGGGCTGACGCCTTTTGACAATGGTCAGAACACGCGCATGAGATTGAAAACGTTCTAAACTATACACTTTGACACAAGTTTGCTTTTGGTTCATGAGAGGCAGGCCCGGCCGGGGCCTTTTCTCATGGCCCGACGCCTGAACGATGCCGCGTTTGCGCACTCGCTCGGCTGCGCCGAAGGAAGCAACAGGAGAGGGTCATGACCAAGAAATTCATCCGCGGCGCCGCGCTGGCGTTCATGACGGCGACGTCGGCGTTGGCCCTGCAGCCGGCCCACGCCGCAACCGATGCCGCCGCCGTGGTGAAGCATTACACCGCTGTCGCCCATGCCAAATTCGAAGATGCGCTGACGACGGCCGAGGCACTCGACAAGGCGGTCGACGCGCTGATCGCGACGCCGAGCGAAGAAACGCTGAAGGCCGCGCGCGACGCCTGGCGGAAGGCCCGCAACCCCTACCAGGAAACCGAAGTCTACCGCTTCGGCAACGCGATCGTCGACGAGTGGGAAGGCAAGGTCAACGCCTGGCCGCTGGACGAAGGCCTGATCGACTATGTCGACCCGAGCTACGGCAGCGAAAGCGACGAGAACGCGCTGTTCACCGCCAACGTCATCGCCAACAAGACGATCAAGATCGACGGCAAGGACGTCGATGCCAGCAACATCACGCCGGAATTCCTGGCGGGCACGCTGCAGGAAGCCGGCGGCATCGAGGCGAACGTCGCCACCGGCTACCACGCGATAGAATTCCTGCTCTGGGGCCAGGACCTGAACGGCACCAAGGCTGGCGCCGGAAACCGCCCCTATACCGACTACGACACCAAGGCCTGCACCGGTGGCAATTGCGACCGCCGCGCCGCCTATCTGAAGGCCGCGACCGAGCTCCTGGTTTCCGACCTCAAGGAAATGGTCGCCAACTGGACACCGGACGGTGCCGCAAGCAAGGCCATCGAGGCCGACCCGAAGGCTGGCCTCGTCGCCATCCTCACCGGCATGGGTTCACTCTCCTATGGCGAACTTGCCGGCGAGCGCATGAAGCTCGGCCTGCTGCTGCACGATCCGGAAGAAGAGCATGATTGCTTCTCCGACAACACGCACAACTCGCACCTGCACGACGCGATCGGCATCCAGTCGGCCTATACGGGCGAGTACACCCGCGTCGACGGCACCAAGATGACCGGCCCGTCGCTTTCGGAACTCGTTGCCGCCAAGGACGCAGCGCTCGACAAGGAAATGACCGGCAATCTTTCGACCACGGTCGAGAAGATGCAGGCGATGGCCAAGCGCGCGGAGACCACCGAGGCCTACGACCAGATGATCGGCGAAGGCAATGCCGAGGGCAACGCCACCGTGCAGGCGGCGATCGACGGCCTGATCGCCCAGGCAAAGACCGTTCAGCGCGTCATTGCGTCGCTGGATCTCGGCACGATCGAGCTTGAAGGTTCCGACAGCCTGGACAATCCTAACGCCGTCTTCCAATAAGCTGAAAAGGCGGGCCGCATCGAAACCGGTGCGGCCCGATCCTCTACTGATGAAAACTGGCGCTCCTCGCCTTTTCGCGCTTCTTTTTGCGCAGGCGCTCTTTCTCGCCTTGCCCGCCCTTGCCGGCGACGGCCTTCCGATCGAACGCAGCGACCTCGACATCAAGGACCGCCAGCGCGTCCAGACAGTCACACGGCCGACCGATGACTTCTCCAAGGCGGAAAGCTTCGAGGCCATGTCCGGTGGTGCTGCGACCTCGATCGCGCCCGTCAATGCCGACAGCTTCTCGCAGTTTTCGGCCAATCTCACCTTCCAGGAAGAGGAAGGCTTCAAGCTCGGCAATGCACTATTCCGCAAGCTCTGGGTCTCCTCGCCCTCCTCGACCCAGGCCTCCGACGGGCTTGGCCCGCTCTACAACGCGCGCGCCTGCCAGAGCTGTCACCTGAAGGACGGGCGCGGCCGACCGCCCGAAGGCGCCGTCGACACGACCTCGATGTTCTTCCGTCTGGCGCGCCCACCGCGCGACGACAAAGAGCACCGGTCGATCGAGGCACATCAGGCCGTGAATTTCCCCGATCCGGTCTATGGCGCCCAGCTTCAGGACAGCGCTGTGCCGGGCCTTGCTGCCGAAGGCCATCTGAAGGTCAGCTATACCGAGGAGCCGTTCACCTTCCCCGACGGCGAGACCGTTTCGCTGCGCCGGCCGCGCTACTCGGTGGCCGACCTTGCCTACGGACCACTCGATCCACAGACGACCCTTTCGCCGCGCGTGGCCCAGCCGATGATCGGGCTCGGCCTCATCGAGGCGATCCATGAGGCGGACATCCTCGCGCTTGCCGATCCTGACGACGCCGACGGCGACGGGATCAGCGGCCGCCCGGCGCTCAGACGTGACGCGAAGTCCGGCAGGCTGACCATCGGACGTTTCGGCTGGAAGGCGCAGAATGCCACCGTGCGGCAGCAGAGCGCCGATGCCTTTGCCACCGATATCGGCATCTCCGCCCCCGACGCCGACCGGCCGCATGGCGACTGCACAGCCGCCCAAGCGAAATGCCTCACCATGGCGACCGGTGTGCAGGAACGGCTTGGTCCGACCGAAGCGCCCGATCCGGTGCTTAACCTCGTGACCTTCTATTCGGAGAACCTCGCCGTGCCGGCGCGACGCAAGGCGAGCTTTGCCGAAACACTTCGTGGCAAGAAGGTCTTCTACGACCTCGGCTGCACGAGCTGCCACACGCCGAAATTCGTCACCCGCCGGGATGCAACAAACAAGGCGCAGTCCTTCCAGCTCATCTGGCCCTATTCCGATTTCCTGCTGCACGACATGGGCGAAGGTCTCGCGGACGGGCAGCAGGTGGGCGTCGCCACCGGTCGCGAGTGGCGCACGCCACCGCTTTGGGGCATCGGCTTGACGAAGACCGTCAGCGGGCACACTTTCCTGCTGCACGACGGACGCGCCCGCAATTTCACCGAAGCGATCCTCTGGCATGGCGGCGAAGGGCAGAAGGCCCGCGATGCTTTCGCCGCCCTTGCCGCAAGCGATCGCCGCGATCTCCTTGCCTTCCTGGAGTCACTCTGATGCTCTCTACGCATACGCTCACCCTCGCACTCTCCCTGGCGCTGACGACCGCATTGCCCACAATGGCTCAGGAGGGGAGCGCGCTCTCGCCGCGTGTCGTCAACGAGGCCGCCGTGCCCGCCGTCATGGCCAAGGCCGTCGACGACTTCATCATTCCCGGCTACCGCAACCTGTCGGAAAAGACCGCCGCTGCAAGGCAAGCGACCGCGAAGCTCTGCGAGGCGCCGTCGCAGCCGGCACTCAAGAACGCGCAGAGTGCTTTCTCCGACCTGGTCGGCGCCTGGTCGGCGATCGAGGTCGTGAGGCTTGGTCCGGCTCTCGAACAGAACCGCTTCGAACGCTTCCTCTTCTACCCCGATCGCAAGAGCACCGGGCTCAAGCAGGTGCAGGCGATCCTTTCGAAGGCGGACGAAAGCGCAACGGACGAAGCCAAGCTCAAGGGCAAGAGCGTCGCGGCGCAAGGGCTGGGCGCCCTCGAATATGTTCTCTATGGCACCGGCGCCGAGGCGCTTTCGGGCAAGGAGGGTGACTTCCGCTGCCGCTATGGCCTGGCGATCACTGGGAACCTCGACACGATCGCCAACGAGTTTCTGGCCGCCTGGCAGAAGCCTGACGGCATCCAGGCCGCCTGGAAACACCCGGGCCCCGACAATCCCGAATTCCGCGACAGCCGCGAAGCGGCCACCGAACTGCTCGGCATTCTCGTCCATGGCGTCGAGACGGTGAAGGACCAGCGGCTGAAGCCGTTCTACGAAGGCAAGGACGACAAGGGGCATCCGAAGCTTGCGATCTACTGGCGCTCCGGCAACACCATGGCCTCGATCGCCGGCAACGTGCGCGGGCTCAAGACGCTGTTCGATGTCGCCGACATGCAAAGCCTGCTGCCGGAAGACAGCCGCTCCGTGGCGGGTTCGGCCGACTTCGTCTTCAAGTCGGTGATCAGCATGGCCGGCAACATCGATGGACCGATCGATGCCGCGCTCACTGACGACGACAAGCGCGCCAAGCTCGCCTTCCTGTCGCTCAACACCAACGACCTCCTCAACCGCCTGAACAAGGATTTCGGCGGCGCGATCGGGCTTGGCGCCGGCTTCTCCTTCGCCGACGGTGACTAGAGCGGGATGAGGAAAGATTGCGCGGTTTTCCACCCGCATCCCGCTCAAACTCAGAGTGTTGACAATCAAGGCTTTTAGGCGCAAAGCGCTTCCCGTGTCCGCTCTCGCGGGCACGTTTCACCACAAGGACCAACTCACAATGAACCCCGACAGTCGAAGTCGAGCCTTCACGCTCACGGCCGTCCGGTCCTGATTTGATCAGGGCTCCGTGGCGGTCGGATGACTCGCCCTATGGAGCCCAATATGCTGCGCATCTACAAAAGCCAGAACAGCCACCTCGTGCTCGTCGACATGCTTGACGGCATCGCCTCGCCGACGCCCGCGATCTGGTTCGACCTCTTCAATCCGTCCGTCGAGGAAACGCGCCTCGTCGAGGGCCAACTCGGCATCGAGATCCCGACCCGTGACGAGATGCAGGAAATCGAGCTTTCCGACCGCCTCTACCAGGAGAACGGTGCCGAGTTCATGACGATGACGGCGACCGCCAAGCTTGACAGCGACTATCCGGTCAAGGTGCCGGTGACCTTCATCCTCAAGGGGACGACGCTGGTCACGGTACGCCATGCCGACCCCAAGCCGTTTCAGACCTTTTCCAACCGCATCCAGAAGGCGAACGGCCAGATCTGCGAAAGCGGCGAACTGGTGATGCTCGGCCTGCTGGAAGCGATCATCGATCGCACGGCGGACGCGCTGGAGCGCGCCGGCAGCGAGGTCGACGCGATTTCGCGCGAAGTGTTCCGCAGGACGAATGCCAGCGCCACCAAGAAGACGCGCGACCTGCAGTCGCTGATCGAGCAGATCGGCCAGAAGGGCGACCTCCTGACGGTCATCCGCGAAAGCCTCGTCAGCATCGGTCGGCTCGTTGCCTATCATGTGGCGCTCGAGGGCATGGGGCCACGTAAAGCAGGCAAGGAAAGCCGGCAGCGGATCAAGCTGATCCAGCGGGATGCAACTTCGCTTGGCGACCACGCGCTGTTCCTGTCGAACAAGATCAACTTCCTGCTCGACGCGACGCTCGGCCTCATCAATCTCGAGCAGAACCAGATCATCAAGATCTTCTCGGTCGCCGCCGTCGTCTTCCTGCCGCCGACGCTGGTCGCCTCGATCTACGGCATGAACTTCGGCGTGATGCCGGAGCTGCAGTGGGAGTTCGGCTATCCTGCGGCACTGATGCTGATGGTGATGTCGGCGATCGTGCCCTATTTCTACTTCAAGCGCCGGGGCTGGCTCTGACCCCGCAACCTGCTATATCGCAGCCCTGAGCGGCACCTCCGTTCAGGGCTGCAGATTTCCACGACGAGCGAGGATGGCATGACAGTCGCCACGGGTCTGATCGACCGGCGCAGTTTCCTGAAAATGGCGGGCGCGGCCTGGGTAGCAAGCCTCGCACCCGACCGGGCTTTCGCCCTTGGCAGAGCCGATGCCGTCTTCGCCTCGGCATTCATGGCGCCGGATGGAAGCTATGGCGTTGCAACGCTGACGGAAGCCGGCGAGATCATCGAACGTACGACGCTTCCGGCGCGAGCGCATGGCATGGCCTATTCGCCCGTCAGCCATCGGGCGGTCGCCTTCGCCCGCCGGCCCGGCACCTATGCGATGATCCTTTCGACCGACGGCTCGGCGGAACCAGTGGTCATCGCTGCAGCAGAGGGCCGGCACTTTTACGGTCACGGCTGTTTCTCGGCGGATGGCAAGCTGCTCTATGCCACCGAGAACGACTTTGCCGGCAATCGCGGCATGGTCGGCATCTATGACGGCACCGACAACTTCACCCGCATCGGCGAATTCCCGACCTACGGCATCGGTGCGCACGACATGACGCTCGCTGCCGACGGACGCCTGCTCGCGATCGCCAATGGCGGCATCGAAACCCATCCCGACTTCGGCCGCACCAAGCTCAATCTCGACCATATGGAGCCGAGCCTGACGCTGGTGGACACGAAAACCGGTGCGCTCGTACAGAGGCACGGTCTGCCTGCTGAACTCAGTCGTCTTTCGACGCGGCACGTCGATATCGGCCCAAAGGGCGAGATCTGGTTTGCCTGCCAGTACGAAGGCGCGCGCAACGATCTGCCGCCGCTGGTCGGATCCTTCTCCAAGGGCGAAGACCTGAAATTCCTGTCGCTGCCCGAACGCACGACGGAAGCGCTGGCGAACTATGTCGGCGCGATCGCCGTCAACCGGCACGAAGGGCTTGTTGGCCTGACCTCGCCGAAGGGCAACGTGGCCGTGACGCTCGATGCCCGCACCGGCGCTGTTTTGAAGGAAGAGCGCGTCGTCGATGCAGCAGGGGTCGCCACCGCCGACCACGGTTTTGCCGTTTCGTCCTATGACGGCCACTTCAAGGAGCGCCAAAGCCGGGTCGCCTGGGATCAGCACATCGTTCGTTTGGCATAGGCCGGAGACATGCCTCAGGCCGAAAAGCGGCCGGCGCCGGAGAGCTTTGCCAAGTCGTCCCAGCGATAGGCCATCTGGTCGTGGTTTTCGCCGCCGAGGCTTACCTGGCCCTGGCCGACGGCAACCGCACCCAGATGCTCATAGAACGCCCTGTTCGGATTGCTGGAAAGCACCCAGGCAAACAGGGACTTGCCGCCCAGTTCCCGGCAATGGGCGGCAACGCTGCGCACCAGTGCCGAGCCGATGCCGGCGCCTTGGAATTCCTTGAGGATATAGAGCGCATAGAGCTCGCGATCGAAACGCGGCGGCATCGATCGGGCTTTTCCATAATTGGCAAAACCGATCACCTTGTTCGTGCTCATGTCGACCGCGACCAGATGAAAGACATCGGCGACGCGCATGCGCCTTGCGTGGCGCAGCGCCTGCTCTTCGACGCTCATCCCATCGAGGAAGGCGTCGGAAATCAGTCCGCGGAACGTCGATTGCCAGCTTTCGACGATGACGGAGGCGATCATCATGATGTCATCCGGACCGGCCGGCCGGATGTCGATGCGTCTGAAGCTCTTCATGGCACATGATTTAGGTGGCAGATCACGGCTTCAAAACGGCAGCCCCCATGGAAAGCCAGAAAGTCTGTTTTATCTGTCGAGGCCATGAACAGAACGATCGTGTGCGCAGTCCTATTCGCCACTGGTCTCGGTCTCGCGCCGCCATGCGATTGTGGCTGGCGCAGATGTTCCTCAACTTCCTCTGGTCGCCGCTGTTCTTCGGGATGCAGGACATCTCCCCAGCCCAGATCGTCATCACCGCGCTATTGATTGCAGTCGCCGGTTTCGTCGTCGCAAGCCGGCGGCGGGATCGCGTTTCGGCCCTGCTGTTCCTGCCATATCTCGCCTGGGTTGCGTTTGCGACGACGCTCAACAGCTCGATTTTGCTCATGAATTGAACTTGTCGGACCTTCACGAGCGTGCCACTGTCCCGCAGGCATAATGATGCCACCCGACAAAAAAGGCCATGTGGACTGATGGACGACCGTGATCCCCCCGATTTCCGAAAGCGCATCCGTGAGAGTTTCGCGCGGCAGGCGGCAATGCGCACGGTCGGCGCCGAACTGACGCTCGTTGAACAGGGCACGGTCGAGATCGAACTGCCGTTCGACGACAAGCTGACGCAGCAGCATGGCTTCCTGCATGCGGGCGTGATCTCGGCGGCGCTGGATTCGGCCGGCACCTATGCCGCCTATTCGGTGATCGACCCGGATGCCTCGATCCTGACGATCGAGTTCAAGGTCAACCTGCTTTCGCCGGGGCGCGGCGAGCGTTTCCTGTTTCGCGGTGAAGTGACCAAACCCGGCTCGACGATCATCGTCTCCGACGGGCGCGGCTACGCGATCCGCGCCGATGGGCCGGCGAAGCTGATCGCCTCGATGACCGGGACGATGATGGTGGTACGCGGACGCCAGGGGATCGAAGGATGAGTTTTGCCGTCAAAACCGTTGCCGGACGCAGGGTTCTCTACGTCATGGCCGTGGATGCCGAATACGGGACGCACCTCAAGCAGCGGATCAAACCGCTGATGACCGGCGTCGGCCCGGTCGAGGCCGCCGTGGTGCTGACGCGAACGCTCGCGGAGCTCGCCGCGGAGCGAGCCCTGCCCGATCTGGTCGTTTCGCTCGGGTCCGCCGGTGCCGCCAGGCTGGAACAGACGGAGGTCTACCAGGCCGTTTCCGTCGGCTATCGCGACATGGATGCCTCGCCGCTCGGCTTCGAGAAGGGCGCAACGCCGTTTCTCGACCTGCCGGCCGTGGTGCCGCTGCCGCTCAGGATTCCCGGCGTGCCGGAGGCCCGGCTTTCGACCGGCGCCAACATCGTCTCGGGCGCGGCGTACGAGACGATCGACGCCGACATGGTGGAGATGGAGACCTTTGCGGTCCTGCGCGCCTGCCAGTCCTTCGGGGTTCCGCTAATTGCGCTTCGCGGCATTTCCGACGGCAAGGCCGAGCTCAAGCACGTCAGCGACTGGACGGAATATTTGCACGTCATCGACGAGAAGCTTGCAGCCGTGATCGACCGGTTGGAGAATGCGATCTCAAGCGGCGCGATCCGGCTCTAAATGTGATCGTAAGTCAGAGCGGGATGCGGTCGGAAAACCGCACACACTTTTCCTCATCCCGCTCTGAAACCCCGGAATTGTCGGGGTGCAATTGAATCGTTGCGCTGATGACGGCCTTTCATTAAAGGCTCGCCATGATCAAGCTTGTTTGAAGGCCCCCAATGACCCAGACAGCCCATCCCGATACCGTCCTCATCGTCGATTTCGGCAGCCAGGTGACGCAGCTCATCGCCCGGCGCGTGCGCGAAACCGGTGTCTATTGCGAAATCGTGCCGTTCCAGTCGGCGGAGGAAGGCTTCCGCCAGCTGAAGCCGAAGGCCGTCATTCTCTCCGGCAGCCCCGCCTCGACGCTCGACATCGGCTCGCCGCGCGCGGCCTCGGTTATCTTCGATTCCGGCCTGCCGGTCTTCGGCATCTGCTATGGCCAGCAGACCATGTGCGCCCAGCTTGGCGGCAAGGTCGAGAGCGGACATCACCGCGAATTCGGCCGCGCCTTCCTGGAAGTCGAAAAGGACTGCCCGCTGTTTGAAGGCCTCTGGTCCGTCGGCTCGCGCCACCAGGTCTGGATGTCGCATGGCGACCGCGTCACCGCGATCCCCGAGGGCTTCGAGGTCGTCGCGACCTCGGCCAACGCGCCCTTCGCCTTCATCGCCGACGAGAAGCGCAAATATTACGCCGTGCAGTTCCACCCCGAAGTGGTGCACACCCCCGACGGGGCCAAGCTGATTGCCAACTTCGTGCACAAGATCGCCGGCATCAAGGGCGACTGGTCGATGTCGGCCTACCGCGCCAAGGCGGTCGAGGCGATCCGCAACCAGGTCGGTGACAAGAAGGTGATCTGCGCGCTTTCGGGCGGCGTCGACAGCTCGGTCGCGGCACTCCTCATCCATGAGGCTGTCGGCGACCAGCTCACCTGCATCCTCGT
Organism: Ensifer sp. R-19; assembly: GCF_049905105.1. NCBI lineage: Bacteria > Pseudomonadati > Pseudomonadota > Alphaproteobacteria > Hyphomicrobiales > Rhizobiaceae > Ensifer > Ensifer sp. R-19. The sequence goes on along the minus strand of NZ_CP184569.1, from coordinate 3,941,088 downwards.
CGACCACGGCCTGATGCGCAAGGACGAGGCGAAGAACGTCGTTGCGATGTTCGAGGAGCATTACAACCTGCACCTCCTGCACGTCGACGCGTCCGACCGCTTCATCGGCGAACTCGAAGGCGTCAGCGACCCCGAGACCAAGCGCAAGATCATCGGCCGCCTGTTCATCGAAGTGTTCGAGGAAGAGGCGAAGAAGCTCGGCGGCGCGGACTTCCTTGCCCAGGGCACGCTCTATCCCGATGTGATCGAAAGCGTCTCGTTTACCGGCGGCCCGTCGGTGACGATCAAGTCGCACCACAATGTCGGCGGCCTGCCGGAGCGCATGAATATGCAGCTCGTCGAGCCGCTGCGCGAACTGTTCAAGGACGAAGTCCGCGTGCTCGGCCGCGAGCTCGGCCTGCCCGACAGCTTCATCGGCCGCCACCCCTTCCCGGGCCCGGGCCTTGCCATCCGCTGCCCGGGCGGCATCAGCCGCGAGAAGCTCGAGATCCTGCGCGAGGCTGATGCGATCTATCTCGACGAGATCCGCAAGGCCGGCCTCTACGACGCCATCTGGCAAGCGTTTGCCGTGCTTCTGCCGGTGCAGACCGTCGGTGTCATGGGCGACGGCCGCACCTATGAGTTCGTCTGTGCGCTGCGTGCCGTCACCTCGGTCGACGGCATGACGGCCGACTTCTACCACTACGACATGGAATTCCTCGGCCGCGCGGCAACGCGCATCATCAACGAGGTCCGCGGCATCAACCGTGTCGTCTACGACGTCACCTCGAAGCCGCCGGGCACGATCGAGTGGGAATAAGCAGTCATCTCGATGCCGTCAGACAAGCTCTATAGCGATCCAAGCCTTGTAGAGTTCTACGACATCGAGAACGGCTGGACCGCTGATTCCGAATATCTGAAGACCATGGCCGCTAGCCGCACCTCGATCCTCGATCTGGGGTGCGGCACCGGCCTATTGGCTGCTGCTCTTGCTGTGAGTGGCAAACGGGTCGTCGGCGTCGATCCGGCGGCCGCGATGCTCGATGTCGCGAGGTCACGACCCGGCGGCGACCGGGTGCGTTGGGTCGAGGGCGACGGGCGGACCATCCGCCTCGACGAGACCTTCGATATGGTGCTGCTCAGCGGCCATGCCTTCCAGGTCTTCCTGACCAGGGAGGATCAGCTCGCCGCACTCAAGACCATCGCAGCGCATCTGGCTCCCGACGGGCGCTTCATTTTCGACAGCCGCAATCCGCTGGTCGAAGAATGGCGGGAGTGGACCGCGGCCGAATCCGAACGGGACATCGTTCATCCGGTCCTAGGCCAGGTTCTCGCCTGGAACGACGTGCAGCATGATCCGGCGACGGGTATCGTGGAATACGGAACTTTCTATCGGATCGCAGCCGACGGACGCACTTACGCGGCCCAGTCGAAAATCGCCTTCCCTTCCCATGAAGACCTCGTCGCGATGATGGACGAGGCCGGGCTCGTCGTCGAACAGTGGCTCGGCGGCTGGGACGGCAGTTCGTTCGAAACTTCCGCGCCCGAGATTATTCCGATCGGCCGGCTGAGATAGCCGCTTGCCCGGTGCCCGGAAAGCGATCGCGATGCGTCTGATCTATGGAAGCGCATCAAAAAAGAGATAGACGGCGGCGATCTTGCCATCCCCGGGCGATGATGAAATCGGTCCCGGCATAGGCCGCTGTTTTGCCGGGACTGCCTGACACCCACCGGACCCGGCCGCCATTGCCTATTTCCTCAGCTGGGGCGATCGGCTGGTATTGAAAGTCGGGATGTGTGGCCTTGATCACGCCCGCGATCCGATCAATCTCGTCGCGGCCGCGGAAGATACCGCCATTGGGGTCATAGAACACGGCGTCTTCATGGAAGATCTCGTCGATCGCGGCACGCCGGCGCTCAGCGTCAATCTCACCGAACACGTCGTGGAGGTTGCGAAGCAACAAGGTCGAAACGGGGAAAGACATCACTTTTCTCCGGTTGGGGTCGGGCGATTGCCGGAAGCATGAGGACAGGGCACAGGTTCAGGTCTGGATAGCTCAGCCCGGTCGCAACATCCGCCGATCCGGCATCGGCTGACTAATGGGCGGCAACCGCCGCGCCTGTGCCCGGCTCGCCGGCCTGGTGCCGATTGTCGATGCTGAAAGCACCGGCGCCGAATGCAGCGATCTGAAGAAGCCCACCCGCCATCATGACGTTCTTGAGGAAATGGATCATCTGGTTCTGATCGGCGAAATTGCTATGAAACGAGAAGGCCGTTGCGAGGGAGAACAGCGCGAGAGCAGCCGCTACGTAGCGGGTGCGATAGCCGGCAATGAGAAGCAGACCTCCACCAAGCTCGACAAGCACTGCCACGGTGAAGGCCAGCGGTGGAAAGGGCAGCCCGACGGCACCGATCATGCCGGTCGTGGCGCTGTAGGCGCCGAGTTTGCTGAAACCACTCATGGCGAAGGGAAGGCCGATCAGCAGCCGGCCGACAAAGGGAAGATAACGGGTCGCAGACATTGAACGTCTCCTTGACGTGGGCTCCGCAATTCGTTGCGGACCAGGCCATGATGTTGCAACTCCGCTCTTTTCGAAATAGAAATGGTTGAAAGTTATAATTGCAGAATTGTCGATGTCCAAGCTGCCCGATTTCGAAGCGCTGGCGATGTTTGCCAAGGTGGCGGAGGAGCGTTCCTTCGCTGCGGCGGCACGGACGATGGGGGTTTCGGTCGCAACCGTATCGCGCGCCGTCACCCGTCTCGAAGAGCGACTTGGCGGTCGTCTGTTCAATAGAACATCGCGCCGACTTGCCCTGACCGACTACGGCCACATGCTGGCCGAACGAGCGTCCAGGATCTTCGCGGATGCCGAAGAGGCAGAGGACCTGGCGCGCGACGCCGCCAGCCGTCCGCGAGGGCTGGTGAAGCTAGCCGCGCCGCTGTCCTTCGGCACGCGCTGGGTCGCCCCGCTTCTGCCGGAATTCTTTCGGCGCTACCCCGAAATCGCAGTCGACCTTCACTTGACCGATGCGCAGACGGACCTCATCGGCGATGGTTTCGACGCTGCGCTGCGCATCGCCGTGCTGGAGGATTCATCGCTCGTCGCGCGGCTGATCGCACCTGTCCAACGGTTCGTCGTCGCTTCGCCGGCTTACCTTGAAACAAATGGCCGCCCGCAGCACCCGCACGACCTCGTCGCCCACCAGTGTCTGAGCTACGCCAACCGGTCGAAACGGGACGTCTGGCGCTTCACCCATCACGAGACCGGCGAGGAAGTGGCGGTTGCGCCCAGGGGCTTGCTGCGAGGGACGAGCGCGGAGGCCTTGCTGCCGACAGTACTCGAAGGGCTGGCGATGACCGAGCTCCCCGAGTTCATCGCCACCCAGTATTTTCCGGACGGACGGTTGGAACCTGTTCTCACCGACTGGCGTCTACCGGAAGGCGGACTGTACTTCGTGACGCCGACGGCCCGCGCGCGACCCGCCAAGGTCTCTGCCCTCGCTGATTTCCTGATCGCCGAGCTGGTGGACGCGCGTTGGAGCGCGAACGCGGTGATGGGCTGGAAGCGCCCGCCACCATCGAGAAGGCAGACATAGCCCGGCGCCGAACCGCGTCGCAATGCTCGCCCGCCTCTACGCCTTGGCCGCGTCCCGCATTCCGTTGCGCAACTTCTGGACCCTTTCGTTCAGATCGATCATCTCCGGTACGGTGAAACCCGAATGCTCCAGCAGAGAGGCCGTCAAGCATCCGGTCTTCACGTGGAGATCCCGACCCTTGGCGGTGAGGTGAACCTCGACCAGGCGTTCGTCGACCATGCTGCGATGCCGGCCGACGAAACCGGCGGCCTCCAACCGCTTGACCGCCGGCGTAATGGTGCTGGATTCAAGGCTCAGCCGATCGGCGATCGCCGAGATCGTCAGGCCGTCCTTTTCCCAAAGCGTACTCAGGACGAGATACTGCGTGTAGGTCACACCCAGCGCATCGAGCATGGGCTTGTAGACGCGGTTGATGGCGATCGACGCCGAATAGATCGAAAAACAGAGCTGGCTGTCCAGTGGCAGGGTGGGTGCATCAGACATCGTAGTCTCCTTGGCGCAGTTCGAACCTTGTGCTGCGAAAATCAATATCGCGATAAAAAGTATCTTTACAACGAAATCGAGTCGGCGTATACGATGATTATCGCGATAACGATTTTCGCGGAAACCAACTCAACCAAGGAGACCCGAAAATGATCAAGACCCTCATCACTGCCGCCGCTTTCGCCCTCTCCGCAAGCGCGCTCACACCGGCTGAGGCCGCCCCCGCCACCAAGAATGTCGTGCTCGTTCACGGCGGCTTCGTCGACGGCTCGGGATGGCAGGGCGTCTACAACATCCTCAAGAAGGACGGCTACAACGTCACGATCGTCCAGAACCCGACCCTTTCGCTTGCAGACGACGTCGCCGTCACCAAGCGCGCGATTGCCGCGCAGGACGGCCCGGTCGTGCTCGTCGGCCACTCCTATGGCGGCGTGGTCGTCTCGGAAGCCGGCACCGACGAAAAGGTGAAGTCCGTCGTTTATATCGCCGCCTTCGCGCCGGATAAGGGCGAGTCCGTTTCCACGCTGATCGCCAACCCGCCGGCCGGCGCCTCCGTTCCGCCGATCCTGCCGCCGGTCGATGGTTTCCTGGCGCTCGACAAGGCGAAGTTCGCCGCCGCCTTCGCGGCCGACGTCGATCCCGAGATTGCAGCCTTCATGGCCGACTCCCAGGTGCCGTGGGGCGTGGAAGCGGCAGCCGGTGCCGTCACCGCTCCGGCCTGGAAGGAAAAGCCGAGCTTCTACCTGGTTGCGACCGACGACCACATGATCCCGCCGGCCGCCCAGCGCCAGATGGCAAAACGCGCCGGCTCCACCGTCGTCGAAACATCCGGCAGCCACGCCGTCTACGTCTCGAAGCCGGACGCTGTCGCAGCGCTTATCGAACAGGCCGCTCAAGCCAGCGAATAAGCAACCTCAACCGACAACAATACAAAGGGGCGCACCTTGGGTGGCGCCCCTTTTTCTCGTCTCGAACCCAAACTCGGACGACAGCCTTATCGTTTCAGGAGCGCTGGCGAAAACAAATAGTGTTGACTAATCAATCAGCCTACACTAATGATTTAGCCATGATGATTGAAACCGCCCCCATCACCGCCGTCATGCGCGCCCTTGCCGATCCGACAAGACGCGCCGTCTTCGAGCGCATCGCCAATGCCGAGGAAATCACCGTGGTCGAGCTCACCCGCGGCAGCGGCGTGACGCAGGGCGCGATTTCCCAGCACCTCAAATCGCTGAAGCAGGCGGGTCTCGTCGCCGAGCGTCCGGAGGGCCGCAACGTCTATTACCGCGCCGAGCCCGAAGGCCTGGCGCCGCTCGTCGACTGGATGAGCCACTACGGCAGCTTCTGGCACGAGCGCTTTGCCGACCTACGCACACTTCTCAAGGAGATTGATCCATGACCGACGCAGCAGTTCTGAAGTCCGAGACGCAAGACATCGTCGTCGACGAGGTATTTCCGCATACGCCCGAGACGATCTGGAAAACGTTGACCAACGGCGACCTGATGGGCCGCTGGATCATGCCGCCGACGGGCTTTCAACCCGTGGAGGGCACGCATTTCACCTTCAAGACGACGCCGGCCGGCGCCTGGGACGGGACGATCCGTTGCCAGGTGCTGGAGGTGCGTCCGCATGAGCGCTTCGTCTACTCCTGGCAGGGCGGGCACGAGGGCAATACCGGCTACGGCTCCCGCCTCGATACGGTCGTCACCTGGACGCTGGCAAAGGTCGACAACGGCACCCGTCTTCGCCTTGTGCATTCCGGCTTCGTCACGCCGAAGAACGACAGCGCCTACAAGAACATGAGCGAGGGCTGGACGAAGGTCCTGTCGCGCCTCGGTTCTGTCACCGACGAACAGCACTAAATGCTAAAGCCGGATCGTCACGGCGACCCGGCACCTCACCAACCCGAACGAGCAAAGAGAATGGTCAGCGTCGCCCTTACGGCCGCGCGCCAGGCTTTGCCGTGCCCGAAACAGGAGGAATGTATGAGCAAGTCCTATATCGGCGGATGCGCCTGCGGTGCGATCCGCTACGAAATCTCCGGAGAACCGGTTTTCTCCAACGACTGCCAGTGCCGCGACTGCCAGCACGAGAGCGGAACCGGGCATGGTTCACATATGACGTTCCGCCGCGACGGGGTGAAGCTCGAAGGCGAAGCCAAGCACTGGGACATGGTCGCCGATAGCGGCCATGTGAAGACGCGCGGCTTCTGTCCCACCTGCGGCTCGCCCGTCTACATGACCTTCTCGGCCATGCCGGAGTTCTTCAGCGTGCGCGCGGCAAGCCTCGACGATCCCAGCCGCTACAAGCCTCAGGTCGTGACCTACGGCATACGCGGGCATGACTGGGACCATCTCGATCCGGCACTGACCAAATTCGAGAAGATGCCGCCGGCGTAGGGCAGCCAATCGAAGGTTTCGCGGGGCGGGCCTTGGAGTGCCCGTCCACACCCATCTGGTCACTACCCCGGTGGAAACGAGAACAAGACCGCACAGCGTTCGGCAAAAACGAACAATAGCTCCGCTTTTCGGCTACTAGTTCGACCAACGGTCCAATGTCATCTTCTGCTTATCGAAACGCCTTTTGGCACATACCGACAAACAGGAGAGACAGAATGCTCCGTTCCCTCATTGCCAGCGCAGCCATCGCCATTGCCGCCCCGGCCCTAGCCGACGTTCAGCCCTATCCGGCGACCTTCACCACCCAGGACATCGCCACCAACGGCACCACCCTTCACGTCCGCATCGGCGGGTCCGGGCCAATCGTCGTGCTGCTGCACGGCTATGGCGAGACGGGCGACATGTGGGCGCCGCTTGCCGCCGAGCTTGCCCGCAACCACCGCGTCATCGTGCCCGACCTCAGGGGCATGGGGCTCTCTGAGAAACCGGCAACCGGCTACGACAAGAAGAACGAAGCAAAGGATATCGCCGGCGTGCTCGACGCCTTGAAGGCGGAAAAAGTCGACGTTGTCGCGCACGACATCGGCAACATGGTCGGCTACCAATTTGCCGCGCAGTACCCGTCCCGGACGACAAAACTTGTGCTCATGGATGCGCCGCTTCCCGGCATCGGCCCTTGGGAAGAGATCCTCAAGAACCCGCTGCTCTGGCACTTCCGTTTTGGCGGGCCTGACATGGAGCGCCTGGTTGCCGGCCGCGAGCGCATCTATCTCGATCGCTTCTGGAACGAATTCTCCGCCGACCCGAAGAAGTGGGACGAAGCATCGCGCGAACACTACGCCAAGCTCTATGCCCAGCCGGGGGCGATGCGCGCCGGTTTCGCCCAGTTCGCAGCCTTCGACCAGGACGCGACCGACAACCAGGCCTTCCTGAAGCAGGGCAAGCTCGGCATGCCGGTTCTGGCCGTTGGCGGCGAAAAGTCCTTCGGACCCACGATGGCCGTCGTTGCTAGCGCGGCTGCCGAAAACGTCACGGGAGTGGTCGTTCCGGCATCCGGCCACTGGCTGATGGAAGAGCAACCAGAGGCCACGGTGAAAGCGATCCGCAGCTTCCTCGACGCCGAGTAGCCGGAGCGCCTGAAGCCAGCCAGCATTGCCGATCGAGATCGCCGGACGTCCTCTCCGACGCGCGGCGTTGCTGCACTTTTGCCGCTCGCCGGATCGCGCTGAAGCCTCAAGCCGGCGGAATGAAAGGCTGGCTGATCGTCTGGAACACGGGGAGCGCTTCCAGCTTCTGCGCATGTGCCTGTAGATGAGGGTAGTTCGAGATCGCCACAAGATCGGTATGCACGTCGTTAAGGAACCGCAGGACGACCGCAACGGCGATATCGACATGGCCGATGCGCTCCGAGAACCAGTATTCGCTCTGGCTTTGCGCACGGCTCGCCTCGAGCACGCCGAGAGTTTCCTCGATCTGGCGGCGGCAGCGATCGACCCAAAGGGCCGAGACCTCACCGTGCAGGCGTTTCTCGTAAAACAGGCTGACCGCCTTGTCGCCAAGGCCGGTCGCGAGCGTGGCGATCCGGAGTGCCCGATGTCGTGCCGGCTCGGTTCGCGGGAACATGACCTGATCGTCGGAAACGAGGCTATCGAGATAGTCGAGGATGATGTGGCTGTCGGTCAGCGCCAGCCCATCGTCCAGCACCAGGGTCGGCACGCGCGTCAGCGGATTGTGGGCGCGAAGTGCGTCGGCGTTGCCGAAGGACGACCAGGGGCGGTGTTCGAAGGGGATACCGTAGAGCGTGAGCGCGATGCCCACGCGACGAACGAACGGAGAGTCGTATTGGCCGATCAGGATCATTTTGCCGTCTCCTGCCTGTGCTAGCGGTCTCCAGGAACAATAGGCCTGCCCTGGATGTCAAAGCCAGAGCAACTTCGGCGCAACCCGATTCCGCACCCCAGTTCTTAGCGACTTGCGGAGCGCCGTTGGAATGCCGATAAGCGCCACCAACAAAACGATACGGGAGGAGCCCATGGACATTTCCGAAATCATCATCGCCGGCGATACGTCCGGCATCGAATGGCGCCTGCCTGTCTACCGCTTCAAGGGCAGGAATGCCGCGGCACCGAAGACCTATATCCAGGCGGCGCTGCACGCCAACGAGTTGCCGGGCACCGCGCTGGCGCATTTCCTGCTCGAAAAGCTGCAGCAGGCAGAAAAAGACGGCGCCATCCTCGGCGACATCACAGTCGTGCCGCAGGCAAATCCGATCGGCACGGCGCAATCGCATTTCGGCGAGTTGCAGGGCCGCTTCGACCTCGGCTCACGCACCAACTTCAACCGCGATTTCCCGCTGATCTCGCTTGCCGACCGGGACTACCTCATCGAGGATCTCGATCGTTATTCGGCGACCGACCGGCTAAAGCGCCAGCTGCTGCATATGGCGCTCGGCGCCGACCTGATGCTCGACCTTCACTGCGACGACGAGGCGCTGCAATACGCCTATATCGACGATGCCTTCTGGCCGGAGGCGGGCGACCTCGCTTCTGCGCTCGACATGGAAGCGGTCTTCCTCTCGGACGGCGAAAGTTCCGCCTTCGAGGAGGCTGTCGCCTATGCCTGGAAATATGAGACCGGGCAGAAGAAGGCGCGTGTGCCGGGACGTCTCTCGGTCACGGTCGAGCTTCGCGGCACGCGCGACGTTTATCCGGAGCTTGCCCGTAAGGACGCAGAGGGTGTCTTCCGCTTCCTCGTCGCCCGTGGCGTCGTTACCGGTGACGAAGAGGCGATCGCGCCGTTCGCCGGCATCGTCGCCCCCCTCGATAACATCGAGATGATCCGCGCGCCGGAGGCGGGCGCCATCCTGTTTCATCGCGACATCGGCGAAAGCGTGAAGGCGGGCGACCTGCTCGCCACCATTCTCGCGCGGCCGGGCCAGGCCGGCGGGACCGTCGACGTGCACGCGCCGCAGGATGGGCTGATCGTCACCCGCGTCTCGACCCGCCTTGCACGCCGACGTTCGGACCTGATGAAGATCGCCTGCGCTCAGCCCTCTAACGCCGCGCGCAAGCCGGGACCACTCGAAGCCTAAGCAATCCCGAGGAAGCGCGAAGCCGTCCCCAATCGCCTCATTCAGCGGCCGTCACCCAAGGTGGCGGCTGTCATCTTTGGGCTATCGAGAAGGATGGTCGAGCGCAGCGTCTTGATCTCGGCGATCTGCTCGAACTCGCTCCATAGCAGGCGCTTGTAGTCGGCGACATCGCGCACGGCGATCTTCAGGAGAAAATCGAAGTCGCCGGCAACCGTGTGGCATTCCACCACCTCAGGCATGCGCGAAACCAACTCGATGAAACGGTGACCGACCTTGCTCGCAGTGCGCTCCAGCGTGACCTCGACAAAGGCCTGAAAGCCGACACCGGCGGCCTTGGGATCGACCACGACCGTCTGGCGGATGACACCCGTCGCATAGAGCCTGGCGAGGCGGCGCGACAGCGGCGCCGGCGAGAGACCGACCCGGGCCGCGAGCTCGTTGTTGCTCAACGACGCATCCTCGACGAGCAGACGGATGATGCGTCGGTCAACCTGATCCAGTTCCATCACCACCTTTTCAACCATCACCAAGCTCCAACGCGCAAATCAGCAAATCAATTGCAGAGTTTTGCGCAAATAGCACGCTGTCGATATTGCTTCTGCGGCAAAAATCGCATCGATTTTGCGCTGATCCTGACTTAAGAAGGAAGCCGCAGGGCAAGCCGGAGGAACGGCGGCCGGCAGGCATTCTCGACCGATAACGCATCGCTGCCATTCAAGGGGGATTTTCCGGCATGTTCGACGCACTGACCCGCCAACCCGACGATCCGTTGCTGGCCCTGATCGGGCTCTACCGCAAGGACGAACGCCCCGGAAAGGTCGATCTCGGCGTCGGCGTCTACCGCGACGAAACCGGCCACACGCCGATCTTCCGCGCCGTCAAGGCGGCCGAGAAGCGGTTGCTCGAAACCCAGGACAGCAAGGCCTATGTCGGCCCGGAAGGCGACCTCGTCTTCATCGATCATCTCTGGACGCTGGTCGGCGGCGATACCATCGATCGCAGCCACATTGCCGGCGTGCAGACGCCGGGGGGGTCCGGCGCTCTCAGGCTCGCGGCCGACCTCATCCATCAGATGGGCGGCAAGCGCATCTGGATCGGCCTGCCGAGCTGGCCGAACCATGCGAGCATCTTCAAGACGGCCGGCCTTGAACCCGCCGGCTACCCGTTCTTCGATGTACCAACACAGACGGTGCTCTTCGACAACATCATCACCGCGCTGCAGGGAGCCTCTGCCGGCGACGCCGTATTGCTGCATGCGAGCTGCCACAACCCGAGCGGCGGCGTGATTGCCGAAGCACAGTGGATGGAGCTTGCCGCCGTCATCGCCGAGCGCGGCCTACTGCCGCTCGTCGATCTCGCCTATCAGGGGTTCGGCCGTGGCCTCGACGAGGATGTCGCCGGCCTTCGCCACCTGATCGGCGTCGTGCCCGAGGCGCTGGTTGCCGTCTCCTGCTCCAAGTCCTTCGGCCTCTATCGCGAGCGCGCCGGCGCGATCTTCGCGGTGACGACCTCGTCCTCCTCGGCCGATACGGTCCGCTCCAACCTCGCCGGCCTCGCGCGCACCAGCTATTCGATGCCGCCGGATCATGGCGCCGCCATCGTGCGTTTGATCCTTTCCGACGCCGACCTTAAGCGCGACTGGAAGGAAGAACTCGAAACCATGCGGTTGCGTATCACCAACATCCGACGGGCGCTGGCCGAGGGCCTGCGCGATCGCTGGCAGGCGCTCGGCGCCGTCGCCAGCCAGGAAGGCATGTTCTCGCTGCTGCCACTCGCAGAGGCCGATGTGATGCGGCTCCGGAACGAGCACGGCATCTACATGCCCGGCTCCGGCCGCATCAACATCGCCGGCCTGAAGACGGCCGAAGTCGAGGGCGTCATCGCCAAGTTCAAAAGCCTCTGAGGATAAGATGGCCGAGCGCAGCATCGACGTGTCCGAAGCCCCGGTAGAACGCCATCGCCTCTATGAGGATGCGCTGGCGATTCTCATGGGCACGCTGATCATGTCGCTCGGCGTCATCATCTACAGCAAGGCGATGCTCTTGACCGGCAGCACATCGGGCCTGGCGCTGCTTTTGCAGTATGCAACCGGGGCCGAGTTCTGGCTGGTCTTCTCCCTCGTCAACCTGCCCTTCTACGTCCTGGCGGTCAAACGGCTCGGCTGGATGTTTGCACTGCGCACCTTCATCGCCGTCAGCCTCGTCTCGCTGTTTTCGCGGCTGACGGCCGGGTGGGTTGAGATCGCCCGGCTCGATCCCATCTATGCGGCGGTTGTCGGCGGCGGACTGATGGGCACGGGCCTGCTCATCCTCTTCCGCCATCGCACCGGGCTCGGCGGCATCAACATCGTAGCGATCTATCTCCAGGAAAAGTTCGGCGTCCGCGCCGGTTACTTCCAGCTCGCGGTCGATCTCGCCATCCTTGCCGCCGCCTACTTCGTGCTGCCGCCCGCAAACCTCGTGCTTTCGGTCGTGGGTGCAGCCGTCGTCAACATGACGCTCGCGATCAACCACAGGCCCGGCCGCTATGCCGGCGTGACCTGAAGCAAGGTCGGCGTCTTCCCTCGGGCTCGCCGGGACGCTATCACTCCTGCCACGCTTTGAAATTGTGCGATTCCGGATGGTTTCCCGGAGTTGCTCACGACGATGTTGGGGCATGGAATGACGGTTACGATCTACGGCATCAAGAACTGCGACACGATGAAGAAAGCGCGCACCTGGCTCGAAGGCCGGGGCATTGACTATCGCTTTCACGACTACAAGGCCGAGGGGATCGACCGCCCGCACCTCGAACGCTGGTGCAAGGAAGCCGGGTGGGAAACGGTGTTGAACCGCGCCGGCGCGACCTTCCGCAAGCTCGACGACGCCGACAAACAAGACCTTGACCAGGAAAAGGCAATTGCGCTGATGCTGACGCAACCCTCGATGATCAAGCGCCCGGTGCTCGAGGCCGACGGCAATCTCTTGATCGGCTTCAAGCCTGACCTCTACGAGGCAGCGCTGTAGCGCCTGAGCCGGAGCCAAACGATGTCGAAGACCACGCGCGCCACGCAGATGCTTTCGAAGGCCGGCGTCGCCTTCAGCGTGCACAGCTACGACTACGATCCCAATGCCGAGCGCGTCGGCCTGCAGGCGGCCGAAGCGCTCGGCGAAGATCCGAGCCGGGTGCTGAAGACCCTGATGGCCGAGGTCGACGGGAAACCAGTCTGCTGCGTCGTGCCCTCCGACCGCGAAGTCAGCATGAAGAAGCTCGCCAGCGCTTTTGGCGGCAAGTCGGCCGCCATGATGAAGCCGGCCGATGCCGAGCGGCTGACCGGCTACCATGTCGGCGGCATCAGCCCGTTCGGTCAGAAAAAGCTCGTGCCGACGGCGATCGAGGAGGCCGCACTTGCCGAGGCGCAGGTCTATATCAATGGCGGCCAGCGCGGGCTGCAAGTGCGGCTCGCGCCGCGCGACGCACAGGCCGCACTGAGGGCGATCGCCGCACCGCTGATCGCCTGAAACGCCCGCCATCAAAATATCACAGATGCCTTATACGTGCCGCAGAAGCGGGATGAAAACTGTGCAACTTTCGCATGCGCACCGCTCACGAACGGCGTCGGGTCTGTCTCATGGCATCTGCAGGGTTTCTCACCGCGAAGCGTCTTTTGAAACGCCTCGTCGTCGTCACAGGTGCGCTTGGTGCAGCTTTGGCGCTCTATCTCGTCGGCCTGCAATGGACCGGCAATTTCCACACGCTCGTCGCTGGAGAGGTCTATCGCTCGGCGCAGCCAAGCCCTGAGGCGATCGCCGCCGATTCCAAGGGCTACGGTATCCGCACCATTCTCAACCTGCGTGGCGAGAAACCGGACGAGCGCTGGTATCGCGACGAGGTTGCCGCCGCCAAGCGCAACGGTATCCGGCTCATCAACTTTCCCATGTCCGCCTCGGTGGAGATCGACGCCAAGGAAACCGACGCGCTGATGGCGATCCTCCGGGACGCGCCGAAGCCGCTCTTGATCCACTGCAAGGCCGGCGCCGACCGCACCGGGCTCGTCTCGACGATCTACCTGCAACAGATCGCCGGCGTCGACGAGGAGACGGCCGAGTGGCAGCTTTCGCCGCTCTATGGCCATGTCGCGCTCCCCTATCTCTCCGGCACCTTCGCCATGGACGAAACCTGGGAAGCCCTGGAAAAATCCTTTGGTCTCAATAGTTGAGGACGAAGGCGTCATAGATTGGCGCTTGCTGCCCCTCATCCGGCCTGCCGGCCACCTTCTCCCCGCAGGTGGGGCGAAGGAGACTCGCGGCAACCGCTCACCTCAACAGCAAGTATCTCCCTCGATTTCCTCCTCACAGTGCCTCCGTTCGACAGCGTTGCGAGCGGGGCACGTCCCCTCTCCCCGCCTGCGGGGAGAGGGCTAGGGTGAGGGGCAAACTTGCGCACAGGCGGCAGTCCGATTACCTGGCATTGCGGAGACGCGAAGCCGTTGCACGCTTGAAACGCCTTACCTGAGCTTCGCCAGCAGCCCGGCCAATTGCCGCGCCTCCGCTTCGGTCAGTCTGGCGCCGACATGGGCCTCGATCGATGGGCCATAGGTCAGCCACATGCGCGCCCGCATCGCCCGTCCGGCCTCGGTGATCACCACCCACTGGCCCCGACCATCGGCGTCGAAGGTTTCGCGGCGGACGAGCCCTTCCTTCACCAGCCGATCGATCAGGCGCGAGAGATTGTATTGCGCAAGCAACGTGCGCGCCTCGATCTCGAAGGGACGCAGCCGGCCACCTTCCGCTTGCACCAGCTCCCACAACACGTCGTACCAGCCGAGCGGCGGCAAGCCTGAAGCCTTGAAATCGGCCTCGATCCGCGCAAGCACCCGCTCACGCGCACGCATCAGCCCGATCCAGGCTTCCGTGGTTTCCGGTCGGGGACGCTCTCGGTCGTTTTTTGTCTCATCTGCCATAGATGCAATTACATCCATCTTGAAAATCGAAGCAAGCCCACATACATGCAAATGCATCTACTTGCTCAACCGGGAGACTGCCATGCTTACCCTCGTCAGCCACCACCTCTGCCCCTATGTGCAACGTGCGTCGATCGCGCTCGACGAAAAAGGCGTTCGGTTCGAGCGGACCTATATCGACCTCAAAGCCAAGCCTGACTGGTTCCTGAAGATCTCACCGCTCGGCAAGGTGCCGCTGCTGCAGGTGCCGCAGCAAGGCGGCGAAACCGTGCTGTTCGAAAGCTCTGTTATCGCCGAGTACGTCGAGGAAAGCCAAGCCGGCCCGAAGCTTCACCCTGAAGATGCGCTGGAGCGCGCCCGGCATCGCGGCTGGATGGAGTTTGGTTCGTCGATCCTTTCGGATCTCTGGGGCTTCGAGACTGCCAAGGACCAGGAAACCTACGAGCAGAAGCGCAAGGCGCTCGCCGACAAGTTTGCGACCATCGAAGCGACGCTCGGCCACGGGCCCTATTTCGCCGGCACGAAGTTTTCGCTCGTCGATGCGGTCTTCGCGCCGATCTTCCGCTATTTCGATCTTTTCGACACGCTTGCCGATCACGGCATCTTCGACGGGCTCGATCGTATCAGCGCCTGGCGCAAGGCGCTTGCCGAACGGCCGAGCGTCAAGGCGGCGGTAACGGCCGATTACAGCGAGCGGCTGATGGCCTTCCTCAGGGATCACGACGCCTATCTGCTGCGTGCCCGCCGGGCGTAGGCCGATAAGTCTAGTCATGTCGTCCTTCAGTTTGGCGTGGGACTGCCCTATGACAGTGCCCAAGCCCTGCTGGAGGAGCGCAACGTGACGGACATGACTTCGACCTTGATGATTCTTGAGCCCTACCCCGGCGTCTATGCCTATTACGACGGGCGTGTCGCCGGCGTACGGCTTCATTCAGAGGCGCCGAACTGGCTTGATGACGGTGCCTATGAACTCGGCATCGCCTCCTATGCCATCGTCGACGGCAAGGAGGCGCTGGTCTATGACACGCATATTTCGCTCGACCATGCCCGGGCGATCCGCAATCACCTCGAAAGCCTCGGCGTCACCTCGATCCGCGTCGTGCTCAGCCATTGGCACAAGGACCACGTGGCCGGAAACGCGGTCTTTGCCGATTGCGAGATCATCGCGCTGAAGCTGACGGCGGAGAGACTTCACGAAAACCGCGAAAAGATCGAGGCGGCGACGCCACCGATCCAGCCCCTCGTCATGCCGAACCGGCTGTTCGAACGGACGCTCGCGCTTACGGTCGGCGAACGTCGGGTCGAGCTGCACCACTTCGCCATCCACAGCGCCGACGGCAACGTCATCTGGCTGCCCGAGGAAAAACTGCTGCTCGCCGGCGATACGCTCGAGGATACAACAACCTATATCAGCGAGGCTGACCAGACGGCGACGCATGTCGCCGAACTCGAGCGGCTGCGGCAATGGCCGATCGAAAGGATCCTGCCCGCTCACGGCGACCGCGAGCGCATCGCCGCGGGCGGCTACGGGCCGGAGCTCATCGATGCCAATCGCCTTTACATCGAACGGCTGACCGACGCGATCGCGGCCGGCACCCCTATCGGCACGCTCAAGGATTTCGCCGCCGAGGAGATCGCCTCAGGCGCGATCCTCCATTTCGAACCCTACGAGGCGGTGCACCGGAGCAATGTCGAACGGATGCAGGCCGCTCTCAGGACGGATTAACTTGGGATCGCATGATGACCACCAACCTTCATTTTCGCCGCAAAGCGCTCTAAATCTTCTTCTTCCGATTCAATAGACAGGCAGATCATGACCTATCCCGCCAATACGCCCAATCCCATCGATCCGGTGAAACTCGACAAGCTTGCGGAAGTCGCGATCCAGGTCGGCCTGCAGCTGCAGCGCGGCCAGGACCTGGTGATGACCGCGCCGGTGGCGGCAATGCCACTCGTCCGCCTCATCACCAAGCACGCCTACAAGGCGGGTGCCGGACTGGTGACGACCCTCTACTCCGATGAAGACACGACGCTGGCGCGCTATGCCTACGCTCCCGACGAAAGCTTCGACCGGGCGAGCGACTGGCTCTTCGACGGCATGGCCAAGGCCTTTGCCGGCGGTGCGGCGCGCCTGGCGATCTCCGGCGATAATCCGATGATGTTGTCGACGCAGGACCCGGCCAAGGTCGCGCGCGCCAACAAGGCGAACTCGATCGCCTACAAGCCGGCGCTCGAAAAGATCTCGAACTTCGACATCAACTGGAACATCGTTTCCTACCCGAACCCGTCCTGGGCAAAGCTCGTCTTCCCGAACGATGCGGAAGACGTTGCTGTCGAGAAGCTTGCGAACGCCATTTTCGCCGCCTCGCGCGTCGATGTCGCCGACCCGGTCGTCGCCTGGAAAGAGCATAATGCCAATCTCGCCCGGCGCTCGGCCTGGCTGAATGGCGAGCGTTTCGCAGCACTGCACTTCACCGGCCCCGGCACCGACCTGACCGTGGGCTTGGCCGATGGTCACCTGTGGTGCGGCGGCGCATCGGAGGCCAAGAACGGCGTGACCTGCAACCCGAACATCCCGACTGAAGAAGTCTTCACGACGCCGCATGCGCTGCGCGTCGAGGGCCATGTCTCCTCGACCAAGCCGCTGTCGCACCAGGGAACGCTGATCGACAATATCCAGGTGCGCTTCGAAGGCGGCCGGATCGTCGAGGCGAAGGCCTCGCGCGGTGAGGAAGTGCTGAACAAGGTGCTCGATACAGACGAGGGTGCACGCCGGCTCGGCGAAGTGGCGCTGGTGCCGCATTCCTCGCCGATCTCGGCAAGCGGCATCCTCTTCTACAACACCCTGTTCGACGAAAACGCCTCCTGCCACATCGCACTCGGCCAGTGCTATTCCGGCTGCTTCGTCGACGATACCAAGCTGACGCCGGAACAGATCCGCGCCCAAGGCGGCAATTCGAGCCTGATCCACATCGATTGGATGATCGGCTCAGGCCAGGTGGATATCGACGGCGTGCGCGCCGACGGCAGCCGCGTCCCGGTCATGCGCCAGGGCGAGTGGGCCTGAGGCCTCCCTCCCGGAGTGGTCCCTTCTGACGGGCCTGCGGCCGCCGCAGCAAATGCGGCGGCCATTCTTCAACAAGCGTGGCCGCTTAGCCGTTGGCGGCACGCTTGAGGCGCGGCATCTCCGCCGACTGATAGAGTGACAGGACGTGTCCATCAGGATCGGCGAATTCTGCCGACCAACCGCCCGGCGCGTGGCTCACAGGCGTGACGATCGTGGTGCCTTTTTCAGCGAGACCACCGACCACGTCGTCGATACCGCCTTCAGCGAGATCGAAGACGACGATCGGCGTATTGCCGGATTGCTTTCGGTGACAAAGAAGATCAGCTCGACGTTGTTTTCGATGGCGGCCATCAGCCAGACGCCGGCTTCATCGTCATCCATCCGCTGCACCTCAGGACCAAGCACATCGCGATAGAAGGCTTCCGTCCGGGAGATCTCCTGGACATAGTAGCACATGGCTCCGATACGTGGTTTCGACAGCATTGGTTGCTCCGTTTCTGTTGGTTACGCCGGCTTGTTGCCGCCGGCCGCCTTTTCGTGAGACGCACGCGAAGAAAAATTGACCGCGAAGAGGTGACCATCGGGATCGTGGCTGGCAAAGGCGGCACGGCCGCTGCGGGTGACCGGCAGCAATGCCTGGCGGATGCAGCCGCTTTCCAGCGGATAACGCAGCCCGGTCAGTTCCAGATTGGTCTCGAGGTGGCCGGCATCGCGCCAGGCTCGGCGCAGCAGCAGGATGCGCTGACGCAGCGCCTCGTCGGAAATCTTGAGGAGATGGCGGATCTCCAGTCGGTTATGACCGGCAATGGCGAGCAGCATCACGATCCTGAGACTGGGCGCGAGCGTGGCCGCAAAGCTTAGAGGATCGCTCGACGCCGCCGCGCCCTGCGTTTCCGGCTCAGGCGCCTGTCGCTCGCGCCGAAGACGACGAGCGGCCGTGCGCGCCTGCATCGCGGCGAGCTTGCGAATGACACCGCGGAACCAGGCGCGATCACCAACGTGGGGAAGCGCTTTGCCTTGAGCGCCACGATCAACGCTTCATGCAGCAAATCCTCCGCTTCGGCCGCACGGCGGGTCTGGCGCTTGGCGAAGCGGAGGAGATCGAAATAGTGCGCCGGCGTCAGGTGCTCGGTCATCAGGGCTCAGGGATTGAGGTTCCCGGCAATGTGAAGCGCTTGCCCTATGGTTGCAAGACCACGCTCAGGCGCGGGCCGGTCGTACCTTCGGCATCAATTGTGCGCGCTGGCTGAGCCAGACACTGGCGAAGACGACGAGGATACCGAGGGCCTGGATCGACGTCAGATGCTCGCCAAGCACGCCCCAGCCGAGCAGGATGGCAACGACCGGGCTCAGGAAGCCGAGCGGCGATACGGCTGACGGTTCGAGGCGCGACAGGCCGCGGAACCAGAGCAGATAGGTGAAGGCGGCGCCGATCAGGCCGAGATAGGCAAGCCCGAGGACGTTGGCCGTGGTCAGCGGCGGTAGCGACGGCTCGAAGAACAGCGCCACCGGCACGAGCAGCAGACCACCCGCCGCCAATTGCCAGGCGGTGAAGGTGAGCGGCGGCACCGGTGGCGCCCAATGACGGCTCAGCACCGTGCCAAAGGCCATGGAGACGGCACCGGCGAGGCCAGCAAGAACGCCGAGCGGATCAAGCGTGGCGCCGGGTGTCAGCACCAGAAGGGCAACGCCGGCGATGCCCGCTAGACCGGCAACAACGCTGAGTACGCGGATCGGCGAGCCGAGAAAGACGCGCGACAGCAGGATGACGATCAGCGGCTGGACGGCGCCTACAGTTGCGGCGACGCCGCCCGGTAGCCTGTAAGCAGAGACGAACAGCATCGCCCAGAAGAAGGAGAAGTTGAGAGCGCCCAGGATAAAAGTACGCGGCCACCAGATGCCTTCAGGGAGACGCCGGACGATGAGCAACAAGAGAAGCCCGGCTGGCAGCGCCCGCAGCATGGCGACCGTAAACGGATAGCCCGATGGCAGAAACTCGGTCGTTACGAGGTAAGTGCTGCCCCAGATGGCCGGCGCGAGTGCGGTCAAGGCGAGATCGACGTTACGGTTTTTGCTCATATCTTTATCTCAAGAATCTCTATATCAAGATAAATCGAGACTACCATAGTTTATCTCTACGTCAAGATACCCTATAGCTGGCGAAACGATGGAGGCTTCGAATGGATCGCGTCGACAGGATACTGGCCCAATGGCATCGCGAACGGCCGGATCTCGACGTGTCGGCCATGGGCCTGCTCGGTCGCCTCTCGCGGCTTTCGACCCATGTCGCCCGGGAGATCGAGAAAAGCTTTTCCGAACGCGGCCTCAGCGCGTCGAGCTTCGACGTGCTGGCAACGCTGCGCCGCTCCGGCGCACCCTACCGGCTCTCGCCCGGCGAACTTCTGGATACGACCATGGTCAGTTCCGGCACGATGACCAACCGCATCGACCAGCTGGAGAAGGCGGGACTGGTCGAGAGGATCGCCAATCCCGAGGACAGGCGCAGCGTCATCATCGCACTGACGGAAGAAGGGTTGCGCCGTGTCGATGAGGCGGCAACCGCCCATGTGGCGAACCAGCATCGCGTTGTTTCCGAGCTCTCGCCGGAGGAGCGCGCGGCGCTCGACGGGTTGCTACGCAAATATCTTGCTGCCTTCGAGTAGCCGCGGCTAGATACGGGCGACGAGCCGGCGCACACGCGCCAGATGCGCCTTGCGTTTGGCGTCAGTCGCCCTGTCCATGTCGTGCAGGCTGAGCATGCGGAAATTCAGCCCCTTGGCACAGAAGGCGGCGATGCCACGCTTCAACAACCGCTTCACCGGATTGCCCATATAGAGGTGCACCACCCACCAGGGCGAGCCGGTCGTGGTCAGCGCCCAGAAGACTTTGATGTTGTGAAGGCGCGGGATGATGCGGCCACCGGCTGGGTCATTGTCGAAGGCGACGCCCGGTGCGAAGACCCGGTCGAAGAACCCCTTGAGGATCGCCGGGAAATTGAACCACCACTGCGGAAAGACGAGGACCATTCCATCGGCTGCCTGCAGCCGCTTTATCCAGTCGGCGGCTGCCGATCGATCATAGGCGTCGCTGAAATAGCTGCCGCGCTCCGCCACGCTCAGGCGCGGATCGAAATCCTCGCGATAGAGATCGAGCAGGTCGACGGAATGGCCGCTCGCCTCCAAAGCAGCACGCGCTTCACGCGCCACGCTCGCGGCAAAACTGTCTTCGAGCGGGTGAGCAAGCACGAGCAGAATATGCATCTGTTGTTCCTCATTCGTAGGCTGGGGCCGAAAACGAAGGCAAGCTTTTGCCCGGCTAACGAGGCGGAACGGCCTTTTTCGATCGAGCCTTGAGAGCGAGTTCATCGAAGACGGATGGCGACCGGCGCAACGTCCAGGCGGAGATGAGCTTAGCCGCGTTGTCTTCGGCCGCGTCTCGCGAATGAAGCTGAAGGTCGTAGCGCTGCCCCTCATGAATGCGGTGAAAGTCGTCTGCGGCGCTGCCAATTGGCCGATCGGACCGAAGCGTTTCTCGTCGCACGAGTTCCGCAAGCTCACAGTGAAGCGCGACAAAGTAGACATCGAAGGGTTCGAACATCACCGCCAAATCAGCCGCCCAGCCGGGCTCCTCGAGAATATGCTCCAGCAGGAGACTGTTGCCGGCCGAAGCATAGGCAACCAGCGAGCGATGGAACCCTTCGAAGAAACGGGCACGATGGTCCCTCCAGCGAAAATCTCCGCGCCGAAATCTTTCCATCGGCAGCATGCCCGAGTCGCGCAGATGGTCGATCGAGACGTGCCAGAACGGTTCGCCGATCTGCGCCTGGACCGCGCGCGCCAGCGTGGATTTGCCGCTGCTGGAGGCACCATGGATGAAGATGATCTTGGCTCGTTCGACCATATCCGACTCAATCTCCGAGGGAGCGAACGCTGGCGTTATGCCACCTCCGTGACAGCAGGATGAAACGCGCTAGAGCGTCCTTTGTGCGTTCATCTGAACGCACAAAGGACGCTCTAGAACAGGCTACCCTGCTTTGGCGGGTCTGCCGCCGGCTCCGTGGGCTTCTGCTGCTTCTTGCGCGGCGCCGACGGCGGAGAAACCGGTTCGCTCTCCCCCTCGCCCGCAATCGCCGAAACGCGGCCATCGGCGAATTCCAGGCTGAGTGCCATGCCGGCGGAGACGGCCGCCGCTTGGCGCACAGGACCGCCATCGGCATCGCGAACCAGCGCGAAACCGCGCTGCAGGACGTTGCGATAGGAGAGCGACTGCAGGATGCGATCCTGGGCGACGATGACGCTGCGAAGGCGGCGCACGTCGGCGCGCACGGCAACGTCGGACCGGGCGGCAAGGCCTCCGACGCGATCGGAGGCGCGATGGATCTGGCCGATGAGGCGTGAGGGCAGCGCGCGCAGCGCAGCATCCGCCGCCTGGACCCGCGCCTCGCCGCGATGCACCTGCCGCTCGACGATGCGCTCGGCCTTGTTCATGGCATCGACCAGACGCTGGCGGCGCTCCGAGAATTTGCCTTTGAGAAGATCGGCACGCAGCTCAGACGAGACGCGCTCGAACTGGCGGCGCTTGTTGGCGGTGTTCATCTGCAGGCCACGACCGAGGCCGAGGGCGGCCTCGTCGAAGCGGCGGCGCGGGAGCGCCAGAAGCTGATCGAGAGACGGCAGGGCGCGTGCCAGTGAACGCACCGCCTGGCGGCGATTGTCCATCTGCCGCCCGACCGCCGCCTTGAGACGCGCCGAAAGGCCGGAGACACCGGCTTCGAGATCGGCCTTGACCGGCACCGCCATTTCCGCCGCACCCGTCGGCGTCGGCGCCCGCTGGTCGGCGGCGTGATCGATCAGCGTCCAGTCGGTCTCGTGACCGACGGCGGAAATCAGCGGGATCTCGGAGGCCGCCACAGCCCGGACCACCGCCTCGTCGTTGAAGCCCCAGAGGTCCTCAAGGCTGCCACCGCCGCGGGCAACGATCAGCACGTCTGGCCGGGCGATCGGCCCACCGGGCGCGATGTCGTTGAAGCCGCGGATCGCCGCCGCCACCTCGTCGCCAGAGCCGTCGCCCTGGACGCGCACCGGCCAGACGACGACATGCACGGGGAAACGGTCGGCAATGCGGTGCAGGATATCGCGAATGACAGCGCCCGTCGGCGAAGTGACCACGCCGATCACCTTGGGCATATAGGGCAGTGACCGCTTGCGGTCGGCATCAAACAGCCCTTCCGCAGCCAGCTTGCGCTTGCGTTCTTCGAGGAGCGCCATCAACGCGCCGGCACCGGCCGGCTCCATCGTTTCGATGACGATCTGGTATTTCGACGAACCCGGGAAAGTCGTGACCTTGCCGGTCGCGATCACTTCCATGCCCTCTTCCGGGCGGAAGCGCAGGCGCGAGAAAGTACCCTTCCAGATCACCGCATCGATGCGCGCCCGGTCGTCCTTGAGCGCGAAATAGGCATGGCCCGACGAGTGCGGGCCGCGATAGCCCGAGATCTCGCCGCGCACGCGCACCTGATCGAAGGCCTGCTCGACCGTTCGCTTGATCGAGCCCGAAAGCTCGGACACCGAATATTCGGTGAGGTTGCTCGGAGAATCGCTGTCGAAGAAAGAAGCCATGGCTTCTTTTACCGCACCCTTCGCCGAAGGCCAGCACATCCGTTGCGCTTTCCAACGCCCCAAGCGGCCGACGCCGCTTACGGTTTCAGCGCATAGAGGCGAATGGGCGAACCCTCGGAAACCGGAAGGGGCGAAAGGAACGCCGGCACGCGCCCGGCGGCAAGCTCAGCATAGAAGCCTTGTGGCGCCCGCGCGGCGATCATTCGCGCCTGCACGTCCGCAGCGCAGAAGGCCAGGACCGGATGTCCGAGCTGGCGCAACATGGCCGCCGCGTCCTCGGCCGGTGCCAGACCGATCTTCAGCTCCATGAGCATGCCGGCGGCATTGCGATGGTAGGGTGCGCTCAGCACGCGGTGCTGGGTGCGGCGAAGCAGGGTTGCACCGATATCCGATGGCCCGACAATGAACGACGGCGGCAAGCCTTCCAGATCGGTCAGCGATGACGTTGTCAGGCACGCCTTACCGTTCGAGGTTGCGGTTTCACCCGCCACAACTCCTCCGATTCCCTTGTCGACAAGAACCCCGGCAATGGCCCAAACCGCTGGAACCGAAATGAGAAGCGTGCCGACATAGAGCAGAGACGCGCCCACGCCTGCCGTTCCGCCGTTTGAGCGGGCACGCAGATTCGAGAGCAGCAACGCGATCGGTACGATCGCCAGGAGATTGGAAAAGGCCATTCCGCGTACCTGGATGAGCGCAATCATCAGGCTCGAAGACACAAGCGCGAAGAGGATGAGGTTGAGATCGACCCTGTCGCGACGCCAGATGCGCCAGGCACAGAGAAGCGCGGCAAAGGCACCGGTGAAGTAGTAGGCGCCGATGCTCGCGGGTTCCCCCGTTGCAACGGCTGCGAAAGAGCGCGCTTCGGTGACGTTGTCGAGCCACAGCTCGCGGAGCAACGGGTCAAGCGCTGCCAAGGGATTGCCCAGGCATTGCGGCGCCACCCACAGTGCCACGACAATGACCCCCAGGCCGCAAGCGCCAAGGGCAAAACACCGCACGACAGTCGACCGACGGCTTAGCGTGGCGGCGGCAAGCGCCAGCAGGCCGCCTCCGGTCAGCGCCAGCGAGTAGAAGGCGATCGAGAGGTTGTCGCAGGTTGCGGCCAGGTAGAGGCGCGGCGGTACCGTCACGAAGAAGAAGAGGCTCAGGGTTGCAGCGAGCGAAAGGCCAAAGGCAACGGTAGCCTGCGAAGCCTGTCGGCCGACCCAAACCCACTGGCAGGCAACGACCGCGCAGACCACGGCCACAAACGGCGTCGTTTCCGCACCAATGGCAATCGCCAGCGCCGCCGCCAATCCTGCAATGGCGTAGCTCGACGCGCGAAACTCTCGATCGACCAGCGTTGCTGCCATGGCTGCGACGAGTACCAACTGCACGTTGTGGTGATCGATCGAGCCGCCAAGGAAGCGATTGGTGGTGACGATGAAGATCGTGGTGAGTCCCAGGCAGAAATGCATCGCCGCCACGCCACCGGCACGACGGCCGGCCAGGCCCATGGCCGCCAGCAACGGGATCGCAAGCGAAATCGGCCAGAACCCCAAGGCCAAAGTTTCAGCCTGCGCCGTCCCGACGAAAGGCCTGAAGACGGAAATGAGTGCGGCGATCGGCAGGTCGATGAGGCGCGACCAGTGCATCAGCGTGCCGCCTTCCAGGCCGAGGCGGGCTTGCGTCAGGTCGAACCAGCTCTGGCCAGCGAGGAGATCGCGGACCTGAACCAGACGCATGACATCATCATTGTCGCGGCCAACATAGTCGGACGCCATCAGGAACCGGGCGACAAGGACGAGGATGGTGGGAGCGCCGTAGACGAACACCATCGAACGCAGGCTCGACCAGAACGGCCTCGGCGCGTTCTTCGAAATCGCCTCAGAAAGCGTCGCCGTCCCGTTCGCCATGGATCCTCGCCCGTCTCGATCACATCGCAACCTAACGACGAGCGCTCAAAAAAGCGTAAAGCCCACGACAATTTGGGGGGTTGCGCGCACGGACGCGGCCCTTGGCGTCTTGTTAACACCCTGATGCCTATGATGACGCCGACCCAACATGAGCCGAGCCACCCGGATGTTCGACCGTTTCAACATCGCCGTTCTGCTGCCTTGCTACAACGAAGCGTCGACCATCGGGCAAGTGGTTCAGGGCTTCCAGGCGGCACTGCCGACGGCGCAGATCTATGTCTACGACAACAATTCGACGGACGGCACGGCGCTGAAGGCCATGCTTGCCGGTGCGACCGTCGTGCGCGAGCGCCGGCAGGGCAAGGGGCACGTGGTGCGCCGGATGCTCGCCGATATCGATGCCGACATCTATGTGATGGCCGACGGCGACAGCACCTATTGTCCGACGGATGCGGAAGATCTGATCCGCACCTTGATCACAGAGCGCGCTGACATGGTCGTCGGGACGCGGCGCGGCGTCCACAACGACGCGGGCAGACAGGGTCATGCGCTCGGCAACAGGCTCTTCAACCTTCTCTACCGATCGATGTTCGGTACGGATTTCAACGACATCTTCTCCGGCTACCGGGTCTTTTCGCGGCGGTTCGCCAAGAGCTTCCCTGCCGTTTCGAACGGCTTCGAGATCGAGACGGAGATGTCGGTCCATGCCTCGCGGCTGAAACTGCCGGTCGCAGAGCTTGAACTGGACTATGGCCGAAGACCCGACGGCTCCCATTCCAAGCTGTCGACATACAGGGACGGCGCCAAGATCCTCTGGACCTTCGCAATGCTCATGAAAGAAACGCGGCCTTTCACGTTCTTCGGACTGATCGGCATGGCTTTCCTCTCGACGAGCGTCGGTTTCATGATGCCGGTGCTGCTCGAGTATTTCGCCACCGGGCTCGTGCCGCGCATGCCGACCTGGGTCTTCGCGCTGGCCATGCTGATGGTGTCGATCATCATGTTCACGGCGGGCCTGATCCTCGATTCCGTCTCACGGGCCCGGACCGAGCAGCTTCGTCTTCACTATATCGCAACCGCCGCACGGGCCGCTCCCCTCGACAGCGCGAAGGGCGGCCTCGCTTTGTCCCAGACCGAGGACTTGGTGATCGGAACGCAGGCACGGATCGTTCGGGAACGTCACGGATGAACCGGGAAACAACCAACCGCATACGCTTCATCATCGAAGACGTCATACCGCCGATCCTCAGGGATTCGCGCCTGTTCAAGGGCATGGCGAGCCTCGCCTGGGGCAAGCATATCGCGCATCTCGCGGAGTTTCGCGCGCGGGCGCCGTTCCTGTCGGCACGCGAATACGAAGACCTCTATCGGCGCCATCCGAGGGTTCACGAGGGAACGGACAATTCCGAAGCCTGCGTGCGCAAGATCGCCGCAAGCGTCGTCGGCGACAGCGTCTGCGACGTCGGCTGCGGAACCGGCGTTCTGTTGAAACGCATCCGCGCTGCCAATCCCGAGGTCAAGCGCCTGACAGGCGTCGACTTCGCCATCGACGACGCGGCCCGGATCGAGGGCGTGGAATATCACGCGGCGATGATCGAGGACCTGCCATTTGCGGATGGCGAGTTCGACACCGTCGTCTGCACCCATGTCATCGAACATATCCTCGACTATCGCAAAGCGATCTCCGAACTTCGACGGATTGCCCGCCGGCGCCTGATCATTGTCGTGCCACGCGAGCGCGAGTATCGCTACACCTTCAATCCGCACTTCAATTTCTTCCCCTATACCCACTCCTTCCTTCGCGCGGTGCATCCGGTGCCAGCCGAGCACGAGTGCATCGATATCGGCCGCGACATCTACTATCGCGAAGACAAAGCTCTGGCGGTGTGAGACGTGGCGATGAACCTCAATCTTCAGCCCGCCGTCTGGTTCGGACTGTTCTTCACGCCGGTGCTGATTTCGGCCGGTCAGATCCTCTTCAAATTGACAAGCGCCAAGACCGGCGACGCCAACGCGCAAGGGCTGCTGGCGCTGGCCCTTAACCCGACATTGCTCACCGCCTTGGCCGTCTACGGCATCGGCACGATCATCTGGATCTTCACGATCAAGTCCGTGCCGCTGACGATCGCCTATTCGTTCATGGCGCTCACCTTCTGCATTGTGCCGCTGCTTGCCGTCGTCTTTCTCGGCGAGGCGGTGACGCTACGCTACGCGCTCGGTGCCGCGCTGATCATCAGCGGCATGATCATCATCAACTCGTAAGGGTACCGGGACCATGATCGTCACCGCCTCCTTCCTTCTCGGCATCATCACATGCGGTCTGCGCTCTGCGCGTGTCTGCGTGCTGGTCGGTGCGGTGCTGCTGGCTTTGGCAGGTGTCAGCGGCAGCTGGGTCGAAGCGGCGGCAGCGATCGGCGCCTATAATATGGGCGTCGCGTTGATGCTATGCGGCGCCATCGCAGTCGGCCTGCAGCGCGACAGCCGCTAGAGCGCCGCGCGTTCAGACGAACGCACAAAGGACGCTTTAGCACTTATCCTTTTCGCTCGAAAAACGCCTTGGTCTCCTCGTCCGCAGGGAAGAAGGATTCGATCAGCACACCCTCCACCAGCGCATCCTGGGTCGAGCCGAAGGTCTGCAGCGTGGTGATGAAGCTCAGCCGCAAGCCGCCGACATCGAGTTCGATCGGCAGAACGGGCAGCCGGTCAGTGTCCGGATGATTCTCGACCGCGCGCGCCACTGCGGGATTGGACGCGGCCTTCTCCAGGCGTTTGCCGAGGCGGCTGCGCGGTCCTTGCAGCCAGGCCTCCGTGCGCACGCGCTGCACGAGATCGGCGGCCGCCGGCTCCCAATTGACGACCAGCTTGCGCACATTGTCATTGCCGAGGAAGGTGTCGAGGAAATTTTCTCCCGGCTGGAACGGAATGTCGGCGGCGACGGCCAGGCTCGCCAGCGCCGGGTTGACCACCAGCAACGTATATTCGTGGTCGAGCACCAGGCCGGGATAGGGATCGTGGCGCGCCAGGATCAGCCTGATGGCATTGGCGACGGCCGGCGGCATGGCGTCCAGGCCCGCGGCCGGCCGTGTCGCCATGCGCGGTCGATAGCCGGCTGCCGAAAACAGCGTCCCCTGGTCGCGGGCCGGGACTTCCAGCACCGAGGCCAACCGCAGGATCATGCCTTCCGACGGTTTCGAGCGGCCGGTTTCGAGG
Organism: Ensifer sp. R-19; assembly: GCF_049905105.1. Lineage (NCBI taxonomy): Bacteria > Pseudomonadati > Pseudomonadota > Alphaproteobacteria > Hyphomicrobiales > Rhizobiaceae > Ensifer > Ensifer sp. R-19. Next base: position 3,912,802 of record NZ_CP184569.1, on the reverse strand, counting down.
AACGAGAGGTGACGCGCCGAAATGCCGGCGGCGACCGCCAGGTCGAGCTGGCTCATGCGGCGGTGTCCGCGCCACTCCTTCAGATGTTCGCCAAACTGCATGTGTCGTGATTCTCCATTTGCCCGGCAGACTGGCGCGCGGGCCGAGTAAAATCCATTACCTCAGAGGTAATTGGTTTGATGACGTCATCGGCGCAACATCCGGCCATCGACAAACGGATGGAGCCGAAGATGACCCTCTCGAACCGCAGCCCGCTCAACAAGACCTTCCTCGCCGACGGCGCCTTCTCGCTCGTCTCCGGCGCCGCGCTGATCCTCGCAGCAGTGCCGCTGGCTGCACTGGTCAACGCCGCCGCGACGCCCCTCATCACGCCTGTCATGTTGAAGGCGCTGGGTGCCGGTCTGTTGATCTGGGGGATATTCCACCTCTCGGCGGCGCGCAATGGCGGCCCGGTGACGGCTTCGGCGCGCATCAGCATCGCCGGCGACATGCTCTGGCAGGTAGGAAGCTTGGCATTGCTGCTCGCCGCCTATGCCTCCCTTTCCGCCGCCGGCATTGCCCTCGTCGTCATCGGCATGATCGGCGTCGCCGACTTCCTGTTCTTCAAGCTGCGCGGTCTGGCGCAGGAGCGCGGGGCGATCGCCTGACGGATGGTCTCAAGAGATCGCGAAAGGCGTCCGCCGGTCATGCCGGCGGACCTTCTCGTATTCTTCGATCGTCTCAGATGGTCTCCCAGCCATCCTTGGCGCTGGCGCGATAGATCGCGTCGATGAATTTCTGATTGAGACGCGAATTCTCGAGCGTCACCACTTCCTCGTCCTCACCCTTGGCGGCGCGCGAGAAGGCTTCCGCCTGAAGCTTGTACTGGCGGGCATCCTGGAAGCGGAAGAGCTGGGACTGGGCGTGGTTCTGGTTCGTCAATTCCACCTCCTCACGGCCGTAACGATCGGCGTTGAAGGGCGACTTCACCTCGATGAAGCCCTTGTCGCCATGGAAGACCATGACCTGGCGGGCGGCGAGCTGGGTGGAGATATAGAAGCTCAGCTCGAAATCGCCGAAGTCTGCCCGCACGCTCGAATAGATGTCCGTGCCGAATTCCGGATCGCGATCGGTGCTTGCCTGCGCCCGCACCGGCTCCTTGCCGGTGACGAAACGGGTGGTGATCGTCGGGTACACACCGATATCCGGCAGACCGCCGCCGCCGAGCGCTGGAATGTTGCGCATGTTGTTGGGGTCGCGGTTGAAATAGGTGAAGGCGCCCTGGACGTGGCGCAGCCGGCCGATCGCGCCTTCGGCCAGCAGCGAGCGCACCTTGCGCCAGACGGGGCTGTAGGTGACCATGAAGGCTTCGGCGATCACCACGCCATTGCGATCTCGCGCCGCAATCAGCGTATCGATCTCGGAGGCGCGTAGCGCAATCGGCTTTTCGCACAGCACGTGTTTTCCAGCGTCGGCCGCCTTGATTGACCATTCGACGTGCTGCGCCGTCGGGAGCGGAATGTAGACCGCATCGATCACGTCGGACGCCAGCATCTCCTCGTAGGAACCGAAGGCATGCGGTGCGGAGAAGCGATCGGCCATCGCCCGGGCTTTTGCGAAGTCGCGGCTGGCTACAGCCGAAACGACGCAGTTTTCCGCGTCCTGAATGGCCGGCACGACGAGGTCGCGGCCGATCCGGGCCGTGGACAGAATTCCGAAACGTAACATGGTGAAGCTCCCTGATTTTGCGGCCGAGACTAGCGCCGAGGTACGTACCTATCAAGCGATTGATACCGTTCCGGCCGAGATTCGCGTTTCGCAGAAAAAAGCCGGCAGACGGGTGACAATGTCAGCTTTTCTGCCCTATCTTTCCCTTCGCAATCCTCCCGATCGCGATATGCTTTCATCCAGTCCAATGGAGCGAAACCATGGAAAAACTGAGACTTGGCCGTACCGACCTGACAATCGCGCCCCTTGTCTTCGGCGGCAATGTCTTCGGCTGGACCGCCGACGAAAAGACCTCCTTTGCGCTGCTCGACGCCTTTTTCGATGCCGGGTTCAACGCCATCGATACGGCTGATGTCTACTCCTCCTGGGCGCCGGGCAATCAGGGCGGCGAATCCGAAACGATCATCGGCAAATGGCTGAAACAGTCCGGCCGGTCGCGCGACAAGGCCGTCATCGTCACCAAGGTCGGCTCCGAACTCGGGCCCGACCGCAAGGGGCTTTCGCGCCGCTGGATCCTGCAGGCGGTCGAGGATTCGCTGCAGCGGCTGCAGACCGACCATATCGATCTCTATCTCTCCCATTGGCCCGATCCGGAAACGCCCTACGAGGAGACGCTGACGGCCTACGACCAGTTGCTGACCGAGGGCAAGGTCCGGGCCATCGGCGCCTCCAACCTGAACTCGCTGCAACTGCGCGAGGCGCTCGACGTATCCGCAAACCAGGGCCTGCCGCGCTATCAGGTGTTGCAGCCGGAATACAATCTCTACGACCGCGACGCGTTCGAAGGGCCGCTGCGCGATCTCTGCATTGCCGAGGAGATCGGCGTCATCAGCTATTTCGGGCTGGCGCGCGGCTTTCTCTCGGGAAAGTACCGGACGCACAAGGACCTCGAAGGCTCGGCACGCGGCAGCGGCGTCGAGAAATATCTTGACGGGCGCGGCATGCGCATCCTCGGCGTGCTCGACGACATCGCCGCCGACACCGGAGCGACCCAGGCGGAAATCGCGCTCGCCTGGATCCGGACGCGCAAGGGCGTCACGGCGCCGATCGCCAGCGCCACCAGCCTCGCGCAATTGGAGAGCCTCATTCGTTCTGCCGCACTGGAGCTGTCGGATGAAGCGATCCGAAAGCTCAACGATGTGGGCGAATGACGGGAGCAAAACCAACCCGATGGCATTGACGACACGCGCTGCGACAGCCGGCGACGAGGCGGACTGGCGCCGCCTCTGGGCCGGCTATGTCGCCTTTTCCGGCACCGATCTCGCCGGGGACATCATCGACCTCACCTGGAAGAGGCTGACCGATCCCTCGACGCCGCTTTTCGCGCGCTTGGCGATCCTCGACGAAAAGACGGTGGGCTTTGCCATCTGCCAGGAGCAACTCGCCACCTTCTTCCGGCAACCGATCTGCTACATCGAGGATCTCTATGTCGATCCCGCCGCACGCGGCCAGGGCGTGGCACGGGCAATGATCGACGATCTCATCGCGCATTGTCAGGAGAAAGGCTGGGACCGGCTCTACTGGTACACCGAGGCCGACAATGCCATGGCGCGGCGGCTCTACGACCGCTACTCCGGGACCGACGAGCACGTGCGCTACAAGGTCAATTTCGGCACGTTCCTCAAATCCGGAAATCCGGCATAGGCCTCGGCATGGCTACCGGCCTGATTTGCCATGCCGGCCTTCGTCAGCAGCCCGCGCGGTTGGATAAAACTCGATATCCGACGCGCCGGCCGCTCGTGCCACTGGATGTTGAAGGCCCATAACTTCGGGAAAAAGCAAAGCGAGGCATAGGGCAGATGGTCGTGGATCCACCAGGCGATCGACTGCCAGCCGCCGATATCGCCGCGGCGATCCCAGACCCAGGGGATGACGATGCAGGCGCTGGCGCCGATGCATCCGTCGGCATCGCGCATGTCCCAGATATGGTCGGCGGCCGAAGCGGCATTGGTCGAGCAGTTGAGACCATTGGCATTGCCGAAGCCGTTGACGGCGCGGTTGCGGTAGCCTGAGCGAATGACGAGGCGACCGAAGGTCGCCTCTAGCGGCTCCAGCAGCTCCTCGCAGAGGCGGCGCCCGGCCTCGATCGCGAGATCCGGATCGTCAGGAATGTTCGGGATGCGATAGAAATCGGCGATCTCCGAATGCAGAAAGTCGCGGAAGAAGAAATTCCTGGACAACCGTACCCGGCCGAGATCTTCGAGACCCTTCATCGAACCGGGCTTCTTCATCGTTTTCCTTTCTCATCCGAACAAACGGAGTGCGAGACCAATGGCATTCCAAATCCGGCCCAACGGCGCCACCCAATTCCACACCGCGGCTATCTGTGCCGGAAGAAATCGATGAAGGCGCGCAGTGCCGGCCGCATCTGCCTGCGGCTTGGATAATAAAGATAGGGGCCGGCATAGGGTGCGCACCAGTCTTCCATGACACGCTCCAGCCGTCCTTCGGCGATCGCCGTTTCCACCCGCGACAGGAAGAGATAGGCAAGCCCGGCGCCGCCCATCGCCGCCTTGATGATCGGCCGGTCCTCGCCGAGGATCAGCGGGCCCTCGACCGATACCGTCAGCTCCTCACCGCCCTTCTCGAACTCCCAGCGATAAAGCGTGCCGTTGGAGAAGCGTCGGCGGATGCAACGATGCTCCGCCAGGTCGCGCGGATGCTGCGGCCGCCCGTGGCGCTCGAAGTAGTCGGGCGAAGCGACGACGGCGCTTTCCAACTCAGGCCCAACTTTGACGGCGATCATATCGGCTTCCAGGCTTTCGCCGAGCCTGATGCCAGCGTCGTAGCCTTCTTCGACAATATTGGTGAAGCCATCCTCATTGGCGATTTCCAGGACGATCTCCGGATAGAGGTTCAGGAACGCGCCGAGCCTTGGCGCGACGATCAGATCTGCTGCAAACCGCGGCGCCGTGATGCGCAGATTGCCTGCGGGACGCTCGCGGGCGTCCGCGGCCGCTTCCAACGCATGGGCGATCTCGTCCAGCGCCGGTGCCAGCCTTTCGAGCAGCCGGCGACCCTCCTCGGTCGGCGCGACGCTCCGTGTGGTGCGCGCCAGCAGGCGAATCCCAAGGCTCGCCTCGAGGCTGCCGACGGCGTGGCTGACGGCCGACGGCGCCACGCCGAGTTCTCGGGCGGCCCCGCGAAAACTGCCATGGGCGGCAACGGCGGCCAATACCGCGAGTTGAGAGAGCTGCGTTCTGTTCATTGATCGAAATAATAGAACAGCCCGTGAGAATTGACAGTGATTTTCAGCCGCCGCGCATGGCCCTATTCTTCAATCGTCGCCAACGTCTGGACGAAGCGAGGAGCTCGTCTGCGATGGCAACGAGGAACCGTCGGCCGCCATTCAGGCGCATCGGCGGTGTCCAGCCACCAATTCATGCCTCGGACGATAGACGCGCCCTCCCAGCGTGCTAGTTCCGACGCGTGGCAGCCAGACAAAGGAAACGACATGAAGACCCGCAAACTCGGGAACGACCTTACCGTCTCCACCATCGGCCTCGGCTGCATGGGCATGAGTTTCGCCTATGGCGCAGCCGATGAGGCGGAATCGATACGCACCCTTCACCGCGCCGTCGACCTCGGCATCACCTTCTTCGACACGGCCGAAGTCTATGGTCCGTTCGAAAACGAGAAACTGCTCGGCAAAGCGCTCGGTGCCGTGCGCGACAAGGTGACGATCGCCACCAAATTCGGCTTCCGCATCGAAGCCGGGGTGCCGGCGGCCCAAGCGATCAAGGGCGTCGACGGACGGCCGGAGCACGCGAAGGCGGTGGCCGAAGCCTCGCTCAAGCGGCTCGGCACCGATGTCATCGACCTCTATTACCAGCACCGTGTCGACCCGGAGGTTCCGATCGAGGATACCGTCGGCGCCATGGCCGAATTGGTGCGCGAGGGCAAGGTACGGGCGCTCGGCCTTTCCGAAGCGAGTGCCGCCACCATCCGTCGGGCCTACAAGGTTCATCCGATCGCCGCCGTGCAGAGCGAGTATTCGCTGTGGTCGCGTGACCCGGAAGCGGACGTGCTCGCCACCTGCCGCGAACTCGGCATCGGCTTCGTGCCCTACAGCCCACTCGGGCGCGGCATGCTGACCGGCGCGCTGCGCAAGGCCGATGATCTGGAAGCCAACGATTTCCGGCGCTCGCTACCGCGTTTCCAGGCGGAGAATTTCGACGCCAACGTCCGGCTGGTCGAAACGCTTCAAGCGCTGGCTGAGGAGAAGGGTGTGACCGCGGCTCAACTCGCGCTCGCCTGGGTCATCAACCAGGGTGATTTCATCGTGCCTATCCCGGGCGCCCGCAAGCTCGACCATCTGGAGCAGAATGCCGCCGCGGCAGGCATCTCGCTCAGTGCCGAGGAATCCAGCCGCCTTGCCGAAGCGCTGTCGCCGGCACTTGTCGCTGGCAATCGCTACACGGACGCATCGCTGGCGCTCACCAACCGTTGACCTTGAGCGTTTCCAGGAGAAACGGAGTCTTGGAAACGCTCTATCTCCGTGATTTCACCGCATTTCCTGACGGAAAACCGCTTCGCACTTTTCCTGTAAATGCTCCATTTCTCCCCGCCTTCCGTGAAGGGCGGGGAGATTTGCCATCGAAATTCACGCCGGACGCACTACCTCTCAACCAACGGCAACAAATCCGGAGGAGCGGGAATGTCCGACGAGCAGGCGATCAGCGCGGTGGTGCACCTCTATGTCGACGGCATGGCCTTTGCCAACGAGGGCGCGCTGCGCAAGGCGTTTCACCCCGATGCGGCGATTATCGGCAACTACAAGGGCGCGCTCGAATGGACGACGCGCGACGGCTTCATCAAGACGATCATCGAGACGGGTGCAGCCCCCCCTGGAACCCAGCCGGAGATGGACGTGCAGAAGATCGATATCACCGGTGACACTGCAACCGTGAGGGTGGTCGACAGTTTCGCCGGCGAACGCTATTCCGATCATCTGTCGCTGGTGAAGATCGACGGGCGCTGGGTGATCGTCAACAAGGTCTTCCATCAGCACGCGTGATGACGGCACCCCCAGAGAAACCCGAGCCGACGGGCAGGCTCATCGGCATCGACCATATCCAGCTTGCCATGCCGGCGGGTGCCGAACCGGCGGCACGCGGCTTCTACAGCGGTCTCCTCGGCCTCTCGGAGGTGAGCAAGCCGGCCAATCTTCTCGCGCGTGGCGGCTGCTGGTTCGAACAGGGCAGCATCCGCCTGCATCTCGGCATCGACCAAGACTTCAGGCCGGCACGCAAGGCCCACCCGGCCTTTCTCGTCGACAATCTCGACCGCCTGACGCTGCGGCTCGAAGCGGCCGGTGTGACGATCGCCCAGGACGAGCCGCTTGCCGGCTACCGCAGATGTTATGTCCACGATCCCTTCGGAAACCGCATCGAACTGATGCAGCGCGTGGATTGAACCGCAAAACGAAAAGGGCCGCTGGATCGCAGCGGCCCTTTCGATTGATACGTGCTTGAGCCGGTTACGCCCGCAGAACGCCGCCCGTCGACTTCGTCACATTGGCGACGATTTTGGCGGTGAGCGCTTCAAAATCCTCGTCGGTCAGCGTGCGCTCGACCGGCTGGATGGTGACCTCGATGGCGATCGACTTCTTGCCTTCGCCAAGCGAAGCGCCCTCGAAGACGTCGAAGACGCTGACGCCGGTGACCAGCTTGCGGTCGGCGCCGGAAGCGGCGCGCAGGATGGCGCCGGCCTCGACCGCCTTGTCGACGACGAAGGCGAAGTCGCGCTTGACCGCCTGGAACGGCGAGAGATCGAGCGCCGGCTTGGTGCGGGTCGCCTTCTTCTTCGGTTCGGGCATGGCGTCGACATAGATCTCGAAGCCGCAAAGCGCGCCGGAGACGTCGAGCGCTTCCAGCGTCTTCGGATGGAACTCGCCGAAGGTGCCGAGAACGATCTTCGGGCCGAGCTTGATCGTGCCGGAGCGGCCGGGATGGTACCAGGCGGGACCGCCCGGCTCGAACTGGACGTTGCCCATCGCCACGCCGCAGGCTTCAAGCACGGCAATCGCATCAGCCTTGGCGTCGAAAACGTCGACCGGCTTGCCACCGCCCTTGGCCGCGTTCGACCAGAGACGGCCGGCGCCGTTCAGCGCGGCCGTGCCGCGGCGGATGCCGCCGGCAACGCGGCGCTGCGCGTCCGGCGTATCGCCTTCATAGGTGCCCGAGACCTCGAAGATCGCAACGTCGCCAAAACCCTTGTCGGCATTGCGCCGGGCGGCCGTCAGCAGGCCCGGCAGCAGCGACGGGCGCATGTCCGACATGTCCGAGGCGATCGGATTGGCGAGCTTCAGCGCCGGCGCGCCGCCGCCGAAGAGCTTTGCCTGATCCTCGGAGATGAACGACCAGGTGACCGCTTCCAGCATCCCGCGGCTTGCAAGCGTACGCTTGGCAAGGCGCGTGCGGATCTGCAGCGTCGTCAGGATCTTGCCGTTGACCGTGCCATGGCTCGGCAGCGGGGCCGCAACGATGTTGTCGACGCCGTGGATGCGCATGACCTCTTCGACAAGATCGGCCTTGCCGTCGACATCCGGGCGCCAGGACGGAACCGAAACCTTGAAGCGTTCACCCGAGCCTTCAACACCGAAGCCGAGCTTCCTCAGGATCGAGATGCTCTCCTCGGAGGAAACCTCGAGACCGGTCAGGCGCTTCACCTCGGAAACCGGGAAATCGACGATCTTTGGCTGATAGCCGGCATAGCCGACCACTTCCGCCTTGGCGGCCTTGCCACCGCAGAGCTCGAGCACGAGCTCGGTGGTGCGCTCAAGGCCGGGCACCATGTATTCCGGGTCGACACCACGCTCGAAACGGTAACGCGCATCGGTGATGATGCCGAGCGTGCGGCCGGTCTTGGCGATGTTCATCGGATCCCAGAGCGCCGATTCGATCAGCACGTCGGTGGTGTTCTCGTCGCAGCCGGAATGCTCGCCGCCCATGACGCCGCCGATCGATTCGATCGCCTTTTCGTCCGATATGACGACGTTGTTGGGGCCGAGCTTGTATTCGCGCTGGTCGAGCGCCAGCACCGTCTCGCCGTCCCTGGCGCGGCGGACCGTCAGGTTGCCCTTGACCTTGGCGGCGTCGAAGACGTGCATCGGTCGGCCCTGGTCGAAGGTCATGTAGTTGGTGATGTCGACCAAAGCGTTGATCGGGCGAAGGCCGATCGCCAGCAGCCGCTGCTGCATCCACTTCGGCGACGGGCCGTTCTTGACGCCGCGCACGAGCCGCAGCGAGAAGCCCGGGCACAAGTGCCTGTCTTCGCCGAGGTCGAGCGTCAGCTTCACCGGCGTTTCGCCTTCGACGGCGAAGGAGGGCGCAGGCCGTGCTTTCAGCGTGCCGAGGCCGGAGGCCGCGAGGTCACGGGCAATGCCGTAGACACTGGTGCAGTCCGGGCGGTTTGGCGTCAGGTTGATCTCGATCATCGGATCGTCGAGACTGGCATAGGCGGCGTAGCTCGTACCGACCGGCGCGTCAGCCGGCAGGTCGATGATGCCGTTGTGATCCTCGGAGATCTGCAGTTCCTTTTCCGAGCACATCATGCCGCGGCTTTCGACACCGCGGATGGTGCCGACGGCGAGCGTCACGTCGATGCCGGGCACGTAGGTGCCGGGAGCGGCAAAGGCGCCGACGAGGCCGGTGCGCGCATTCGGCGCGCCGCAGACGACCTGGATCGGGGCGCCCGAGCCGGTGTCGACCATCAGTACGCGGAGTTTGTCGGCATTCGGATGCTGCTCGGCCGAGACGACCTTGGCGATGACGAAGGGCTTGAAGGCGGCCTTGTCGTCGACGTCCTCGACCTCGAGCCCGATCATCGTCAGCCGCGCGCAGATCTCTTCCAGCGAAGCGTCGGTATCAAGGTGGTCCTTGAGCCAGGAAAGCGTGAATTTCATGATTTCACCTGTGTCCTAGAGCATTTTGCAGTCAGGTGGCATCACCTGACGTCGCACAAATGCGGCAAAACAAAAAGAAGGAGCGGAAGCGCGAACGAATGTGAGCGCATCCGCTCTGATCAGCTGCGCGATCAGGCCGAGAGACCACCGAACAGCGTCGGCATGTCCAGCGGGCGGAAGCCGTAATGGGTCATCCAGCGAACGTCGGCATTGAAGAAGTCACGCAGGTCAGGCATGCCGTATTTCAGCATGGCGATGCGGTCGAGGCCCATGCCCCAGGCAAAACCCTGATACTCGTCGGGATCGAGCCCGCCGGACCGGAGCACGTTCGGATGCACCATGCCGCAGCCGAGGATCTCCATCCAATCGGTGCCTTCGCCGAACTTGACGATCGGGCCAGAGCGGTCGCACTGGATGTCGACTTCGAAGGACGGCTCGGTGAAGGGGAAGAAGGACGGACGGAAGCGCATCGTCACCTGGTCGACCTCGAAGAAGGCCTTGCAGAACTCTTCCAGAACCCAGCGCATGTTGGCGACATTCGCCGCCTTGTCGATCACCAGGCCTTCGACCTGGTGGAACATCGGCGAATGGGTCGCATCGGAATCCTGGCGATAGGTCTTGCCGGGGATGATGATGCGGATCGGCGGCTGCTGCGCTTCCATGGTGCGGATCTGCACCGGCGAGGTGTGCGTGCGCAGCACCTTGCGGTCGCCCTTCTCATCCGGATTGAAGAAGAAGGTGTCGTGCATCTCGCGGGCGGGATGCCCTTCCGGGAAATTCAGCGCCGTGAAATTGTAGTAGTCGGTCTCGATATCCGGACCTTCGGCGATCGAGAAACCCATGTCGCCGAAAATCGCGGTGATCTCGTCGACGATCTGGCTGATCGGATGAATGCGGCCGCGCTCGGCCGGCGAGGAGCGGACCGGCAGGCTGATGTCGACCGTCTCACGTGCCAGGCGCTCGGCGATCGCCTGATCCTTCAGCGCCGACTTGCGGGCGGCGATCGCGTCTGCGACCGTGGTCTTCAGCGCATTGATCTGCGCACCGCGGGTCTGGCGCTCTTCCGGCGTCATAGTGCCCAGTGTCTTCAGGAGCTCGGAGATCGAGCCCTTCTTGCCGAGCGCGTTGACGCGCACGGCCTCGATCGATCCCTCATCACCTGCGGCATCGATGTCCGCCAGCAGTATCCGTTCCAGTGTTTCCAGTTCGCTCATTCTGTCCTGCCTCGATGCGGGAATGGGTTCGGTTCTATATCGGCTCAAGTCTTCAGGAATGTGATCGCGCCGCGGTCGCAAAGAATGCCAGTGCAAAGACGCAGGGACGACGAAGCCGGAGGCCCGGCTGAAGCGTCGTCGGAAGGTGGAACCGGGGCAGTTCCTTTCGATCGTCTCGCACGTTCATCTCGCGAAATAAGAAAAACCCGCGCTAGCCCTGCCAGCGCGGGTTTCCCAACGAATTTTAAGTACGGTTTTGGGAAAACGCTGGCTTAACGGACAGCGCTTTCAAACTCGTTTGTCGTGCCGGCTTCCTTGAGGTAGGCAAGCGCCTTCTTGGAAGCTTCGACGAGGGCGCCGAATGCTGCCGGCTCATGGATAGCCATGTCGGACAGAACCTTGCGGTCGACTTCGATGCCAGCCTTGTTCAGGCCGTCGATGAAGCGGCCGTAGGTCAGGCCGAATTCGCGGACGGCAGCGTTGATGCGCTGGATCCAGAGAGCGCGGAAGTTGCGCTTGTTGACCTTGCGGTCGCGGTAAGCGAACTGCTTCGAACGATCAACCGCAGCCTTTGCAGCGCGGATGGTGTTCTTGCGGCGGCCGTAGAAGCCCTTGGCTGCCTTGAGTGTCTTCTTGTGCTTGGCGTGAGCGGTTACGCCGCGTTTTACACGTGCCATGTCATGATCTCCTTAACGTGTCCAAAATGCCTGAAAGTCTTAGAGACCGTTGGGCAGGTAGTTCTTGATGACCTTCTTGCCATCAGGCTCCGCGAGAACCATGGTTCCACGTGCGTCGCGGATGAACTTGTTGGAACGCTTGATCATGCCGTGGCGCTTGCCAGCAGCTGCTGCACGAACCTTGCCAGTAGCGGTGATCTTGAACCGCTTCTTGGCAGACGATTTCGTCTTCATCTTGGGCATTTTGCTACTCCATTTTTCTTAAGAATTCGAAACGGACAGACGAGGTCCATTTCCAGCGTTAAGAACGGCCACGGCATGCCCTGCCGGACCGTTCGGACGGGGGCTTATAACCGCACATGCCGAAAAGCGCAACTGGGGAATCGAAGATGGCGCTGCAAGCGGTGGCCGAACGCTTCCCCATACACCTCTAGCACGTTCGTCAGCGCATGCTCCAGGCGGGAGCGCGATCTGCGGCGGCCGCCGCCGGCCTCGAAGAAAAAAGCCGCCCGGAAGGCGGCTTTCATCAATTTGGTCTTACGACTGACGGCAGCGGCGGCTTAGCGCGGCGCCAGAACCATCATCATCTGGCGGCCTTCGAGCTTCGGCTCGGCCTCCACCTTGGCGATCGCCTGGGTATCATCCTTGACCTGGAGCAGAAGCTTCATGCCCAGTTCCTGGTGGGCCATTTCGCGGCCGCGGAACTTCAGCGTGACCTTGACCTTGTCGCCGTCCTCGAAGAACCGGTTCATCGCCTTCATCTTCACGTCATAGTCATGCGTGTCGATGTTCGGGCGCATCTTGATTTCTTTGATTTCGACGATCTTCTGCTTCTTGCGCGCTTCGGCCGCCTTCTTCTGGTTGGCGTATTTCAGCTTGCCAAGATCCAGAATCTTGCACACCGGCGGTTCGGAGTTCGGTGCGATCTCTACCAGATCAAGACCTGCTTCTTCCGCCATGCGGAGCGCCTGGTCGATCGGGACGGCACCGATATTCTGGCCTTCGGCATCGATAAGCTGAACCCGGGGCACCCGGATTTCCTTGTTTGAGCGCGGTCCCTCCTTGACGGGGGCGTCCGTTTTGAACGGTCTGCGAATGGTCGTACTCTCCTCGAGCTATTTCCGAAATGTTGTTTAATTCGTTCGCCGGCGCGATCACAAACGAAGCGCCTGAATCTGTCACCGACGGCAATGTGTGAATTGCGGCGCGAGAGTCAATAGCACGGCTTTCAAGGAAAATCACCACCTGTCGATACCAAGGCGAATCTGTTTTAGAAAGAAAATCGCCAGTTAAACGGGCTTTTGGAGATTACGGGCATGCACAATACGCCAGCCGAGACGGAAATCAGCTTCATCGAGGTCGGCACGGATGCGGCTCAGCGCAGGATCGCGATGCGCGTGCGCCACCCGGAGAAGCCATCGGGACAGCCGACGCTCGTCTGGCTCGGCGGCTACCGTTCGGACATGACCGGCACCAAGGCGGTCGAGGTCGAGCGCTATGCCATGGAACGGGGCGCGGCCTGCGTGCGCTTCGACTATTCCGGCCACGGCGCCTCCCGCGGCGCCTTCACCGATGGCACGATCTCGCGCTGGCTCGAGGAGAGCCTTGCGGTCATTGATCGGGCGGCGCCGGGCCGCGTCGTGCTGATCGGCTCGTCGATGGGCTGCTGGATTGCGCTGCGGGTCATCCAGGAGCTCAGGCAGCGTGGCGACGGAAACCGTGTCGCCGGCCTGGTGCTGATTGCGCCGGCGCCGGATTTCACCGCCGAACTGATCGAACCCAATCTGACGGAAGCGGAGAAAACTTCGCTTGCCGAACGCGGCTTTTTCGAGGAACCCTCCGAGTACAGCCCGGAGCCGAACATCTTCACCCGCGTCCTCATCGAAGACGGGCGCGTGAACCGGGTGCTTGAGGGCACGATCACCACCGGCTGTCCGGTGCACATTCTGCAAGGCATGCGCGACCCCGACGTTCCCTATACCCATGCGCTGCGGCTGATGGAGCACCTGCCCTCCGACGATGTCGTCATGACACTCATCCGCGATGGCGACCATCGCCTTTCGCGCGAAGAAGATATCGCTAAAATGAAGCAGGCCATCGGCACGATGCTCGCCTGAGCCCGGGCGGGAGAACGCCCCGCCCCTTCCGCCGCAAATTGCCCAAAAACCGCCGAGCGCCGTGGACCGCCCACGATGCAAGGGTTTTCGTGCGCGTGGTCTCGCTTTTAACCATAAAATCCGATGTCCCGATTCCGGCGATTGACTCTGCCGCGCCGACGCTATTAACTCTTTATTAACGATTAGAGCAGCGACGGGGACGAACCTAAAGAAGCTGCCTTCAACTCAGGATTGCGCGAATACGTCCGGACAGGAAGAGCCCGGCATACCGCGTTGCAGGGGACTTGTATGGCGTCTTGGACTGGAGTTAAGGGAAGTATCGCGGCGTTCTGCGCACTTTTCATTTCAGCAAACACGGCAATTCCTGCACAGGCAGGTTCTTCTCCATGGATGCAGACCGGCTCGGCGACATCGCAGCCGATCGGCCACTACGAATTCTGCCAGAAGTACAAGAGCGAATGCAATGTGCGCTCCAAGGGAACGGTTGCTCCGCGCGTGACCGAACGCGGCTGGGCCGCCATCCGGCAGGTGAATGCTGCGGTCAATCGCGAGATCACGCCGGTCACCGACCTGGAACTGCACGGCAGGGACGAAGTCTGGTCCTATCCGGACAACGCCGGCGACTGCGAGGACTTCGTGCTTGAGAAGCGCAAGCGCCTGATGAGCAAGGGCTTCCCGGCGAGCGATCTCCTGATCACCGTCGTTCGCAAGCCCGATGGCGAAGGCCATGCGGTGTTGACCGTGCGCACGGCGCAGGGCGACTTCATTCTCGACAATCTCGAAAACGGCGTAAGGCTCTGGACCAACACGCCCTACCGCTACCTGAAGCGCCAGGCCTCGAACCACAGCGGCCGTTGGGTCACCATCCAGAACGGCGCCGAAGTCGTCGTCGGCTCGGTCGGCAACTGATCCAAAGCAAAGTAAAGAGTTTCAAAAAGGGCCGGTCAGACCGGCCCTTTTTCGTATTTGCCGCTCACCCGTCACGCGTTGCCGATCAGGATGCCGGCCGCGAGCACCAGGCCACCGCCGAGCACCACCTGGAATGCCGCCCGCAGGAACGGTGTTTCCATATAGCGGTTCTGGATGAAGGCGATCGCCCAGAGTTCGAAGAAGACGATCACCGCCGCCGTGGCGGTCGCCGTCCAGAAATGCGGGATCAGATAGGGGAGCGCGTGGCCGAGGCCGCCGAGTGCGGTCATGATGCCGGAGGCAAGGCCGCGCTTGATCGGCGAACCGCGGCCTGAAAGCTTGCCGTCATCGTGGGCCGCCTCGGTGAAGCCCATGGAGATGCCGGCGCCGACAGAGGCCGAGAGACCGACGAGGAAGGTCTGCCAGGTATCCTGGGTGGCGAAGGCGGCGGCAAAGATCGGCGCCAGCGTCGAAACCGAACCATCCATCAGGCCGGCAAGGCCGGGCTGTACGTAAGTGAGGATGAACTGACGGCGCGACGTCTGGTCCTCTTCGGCGCGCACGTCTTCGGGCGTGTGCTCTTCGCCAAGCCGCCGGGCGAGCGATTCATGCGATTTTTCCGCGATCGCGAGATCGCCGAGCAGCTTGCGGGTGGCTGCATCCTGGGTTCTCGCCGCGGCCTCGACATAGAAACGGTGCGCCGCTTCCTCCATCGCTTCGGCTTCCTCGCGCGCCTTTTCGATCGGCATTTCGGCAATCAGCCAGTCGGGCTTGCGCTCGGGGAAGTCGCGCACGTGTTCGCGCCGGACAAGGGGAATGCGGCTGCCGAAGCGCTGGACGTGCAGATCGATCAACCACTGCCTGTGGTGGCTTTCTTCCTCCGCCATCTCCTCGAACACTTTTGCCGAGTGGGGATATTGCTGCCGGAGCGCATCGGCATAGGCGAGATAGATGCGTCCGTCGTCCTCTTCGGACGAGATCGCGAGCGCCAGGATTTCCTGCTCGCTTAAGGAAAGAAAGGGACGTTTGGAACGGGCGAAGAGGCGCGAAAACATTGGGAGAAAACCTTCTTTAGAATAATTCTAAAAATAGAAAACCGAGACGGCACCGTCAAGGCCAAAGCCATGCAATCATGCGACAATCTCTCGACAGAGTGTTGCGGCTGAGCCAC
Source organism: Ensifer sp. R-19 (assembly GCF_049905105.1). Taxonomy (NCBI): domain Bacteria; kingdom Pseudomonadati; phylum Pseudomonadota; class Alphaproteobacteria; order Hyphomicrobiales; family Rhizobiaceae; genus Ensifer; species Ensifer sp. R-19. Next base: position 3,897,101 of record NZ_CP184569.1, on the reverse strand, counting down.
GATGAAGGCTCTCGCGAATTCCCTTCATTTCCGGAGCGATCGCCTCGATGAGGACCATCTATCCGCTTTCCGAAAGCAAGGACACGTTACTGGATCGGCTTGGAGCCAGGCTTGCCGCGCGGCTGCAAGCGCAGACATCCGGCTACGAGCCCTACACCCCTTCCGATCAGGAAACCCTGGCGCGCACGCTGCGCCCGGGCGACGTTCTCCTGATCGAGGGCAACCAGAGGGTTTCGGCGGCGATCAAGTATCTGACGCAATCGACCTGGTCACACGCCGCGTTCTTTGCCGGCGACCAGATGCCGTTGACGCTCGACCAGGCAACGCTGCCGGTCATCGAGCGGCCACAACTCATCGAGGTCAATATCGGCGAGGGTTGTGTTGCGGTGCCGCTGAAGAAATACGCGTCGTTCAACACGCGCATCTGCCGGCCGATCGCGCTGACGCCGGATGATCGCACGGCGCTCGTCGGCTTCATGATCTCGCGGCTCGGGATGAAGTACGACCTGAAGAACATCCTCGACATGCTGCGCTACTTCATGCCGACCCCGCCGGTGCCGGTGCGCTGGCGGCGGCGCCTGCTTGCCTTCGGCTCCGGCGATCCGACGCGGGCGATCTGCTCGACGCTGATTGCTGCCGCCTTCGAGCAGATCCGCTATCCGATCCTGCCGGAAGTCACACGCGCGCCCGGGCGGGCGGCGGCGACCTCGACCTATTCGCGCGAGGAGATCCTGCACATCCGGCACCACTCGCTCTATACGCCCAGGGATTTCGACCTCTCGCCCTTCTTCGCGATCGTCAAGCCGACGCTCGAATTCGGCTTCGACTACAAGCGGCTGCGCTGGAACGGCGACGGCGATCACCCGTTCAAAGGTTGAGGGCGAGCGCCTGTTCGCGGGCCATGAAATCGCGCTGACGATCGGTGATGTAATCGCGCACGATCGGCGCCGCATCGCGCGAGCGCGAGAGCTGCATGTGAAAGACGAGCTGGCTGCCGGTGCGGAACATCATCTCGGCGCTGATCAGATAGAACTCCCACATGCGGGCGAAGCGCTCGTCATAAAGCCCGATCACCTTGTCGCGGTTGGCCTCGAAGCGCGCGCCCCAATGGGCGAGCGTCGTGGCGTAGTGCACCCGCAAGAATTCGAGATCCGTGACCCAAAGACTGTTGCGCTCGACCACCTCGAAGACCTCCGAGAGCGCCGGCGAATAGGCGCCCGGGAAGATGTATTTCCGAAGCCAGGAGCTCGCCATGCCGGGGGGGCTCATGTGACCGATCGAATGCAGCACCGCGAGGCCGTCATCCGGCATCAGCGCATTCAGCTTCTTGAAGAACTCGTCATAGTGATGCACGCCGACATGTTCGAACATGCCGACCGAAACGATGCGGTCGAAGGGCCCCTGGACATCGCGGTAATCCTTAAGCTCGAAACGCACCCGGTCCCCTAGACCTGCCTTCCGCGCCCGTTCGGTGGCAAGCGCCTGCTGCTCCTTGGAAAGCGTCACGCCGAGCACCTGCACATCCGCGAGCTCGGCAAGGTACATCGCGAGATCGCCCCAGCCGCAGCCGATATCCAGCACCTTCATGCCGGGTTCCAGGCAGAGCTTGGAGGCGAGCAGCCTCAGCTTGTTGCGCTGGGCCTTTTCGAGCGTCTCGTTGGGCTCGCGGAAATAGGCGCAGGAGTAGAGCATGTTCTCGTCGAGGAACAGCTTGTAGAATTCGTTGCCGAGATCGTAGTGATGCGCGACGTTCTGCTGCGCCTTGCCCTTGGGATTGGCCTGCTGCCGCTTGCGGAACCGCATCTTCACCGCCCGCAGAAGTTTCTGGATCGGATAGGACCCGAGCGACAGCCGATTGATCGAGAAAAGCGTCAGGAAGTCCCTGAGCGTCGAGCCCTCCTCGAAGCGCATGGTGCCGTCCATATAGGCTTCGCCGGCGGCGAGTTCAGCGTTGAAGACGAGGCTGCGGTAGAGCTTCTTGTCCGTGAGCCGCATCGTCACCTCCGGTCCGGGCGTGCCGGAAAAGACGTGGCGCTTGCCGTCGGCGTCGATCACCGTCAGGCGACCCTTGCGAATGAACGACTTCATCATATGCGACAATGGAAACATGCAGGCCCTCTTGAGACAACTGTCGTATCAGCGCCGGCATCCTAGCACCCGTTTTTCGAAATGCTCCCCTTAAATTTCTGGTTGCTCATCAAGCTCTTCCCGGAACGAAAACGGGGACGGCAGCCTTCGCCACCGTCCCCGTTCAACTGTTATTCGGCGTTAGCCTCAGTCCTTGGCGCGCTCGACGTAGGAACCGTCTTCCGTCGCGATGACGACGCGGGTGCCGGCCTGGATGTGCGGCGGAACCAGCGTGCGGACGCCGTTCGAGAGAACCGCCGGCTTGTAGGACGACGATGCCGTCTGGCCCTTGACGACCGGCTCGGTCTCGGTGATTTCGAGCGTCACGTGACGCGGCAGGTCGATGGCGATCGCCAGGCCTTCGTGGACCGAAAGAATGCAGGCCATGCCTTCCTGCAGGTAGGCCTTCAGGTCGCCGATGTCGTCGGTGCTCATGACCAGCTGGTCATAGCTTTCCGGGTTCATGAAGTGGAAGCCTTCGGCATCTTCATAGAGGAAGGTGTGCTCGCGGTCTTCGACGAAGGCGCGCTCGACCTGTTCGGTCGTGCGGTAGCGCTCGGAGACCTTCACGCCGTCGGAAATGCGGCGCATGTCGACCTGGGTCACCGGCGTGCCCTTGCCCGGGTGGAAGTTCTGGGCGGTAAGCACGACATAGAGCTTGCCGTCGACGTCGAGAACGTTGCCCTTACGGACAGATGAAGCGATGACCTTGACCATTAGTCTTCCTTGTAACAGAGGTATGCGCGACACCGCGGGCCGGAAACACTGGCCCTGAAGGACGCGGAAAGAAGGATTTCGCGCCGCAACTACCCTAATTTCGTGCAAATAGCCAGCCTGAGCCGCTGTCTGCGCGAAGAAAGCCTGGACTGAACCGATCATGTCGCATGCCTCACCCTGGTGGACACCCGATGTCCATGCCGACCGGCGCCCGTTTCTTCTCGGCCGCAACCGGATCCAATCGGCCCTGCGCCGGTTCTTCGAGACACGCGATTTCATCGAGGTGGACACGGCGACGCTGCAGGTCTCGCCCGGCAACGAGGCGCATCTGCACGCCTTCGCGACGGAGGCTCTCCATCACGACGGATCGAGCCATCCACTCTATCTGCACACCTCGCCGGAATTTGCCTGCAAGAAGCTGCTTTCCGCCGGCGAACGGCGCATCGCCTGTTTCGCCCATGTCTACCGCAACCGCGAGCGTGGACCGCTGCATCACCCTGAATTCACCATGCTCGAATGGTACCGCGCCGGCGAAAGCTACGAGGCGCTGATGCGCGACTGCGCCGAGATTCTCGCTCTTGCGGCAGAGACCACCGGGGCCAAACAATTCACCTTCCAGGGACACATCTGCGACCCCTTCGCCAAGCCCGAGCGGCTGAGCGTCGCGGACGCCTTCGAGCGCTTTGCCGGCATCGACCTGCTGACCTCGGTCGCCGCCGACGGCGAGACCGACCGCGAGCGCCTCGCCGCAGCTATGACCGCAGCCGGACTTCGGGTCGCCTCCGACGACACCTGGGCCGATCTCTTCAGCCGCGTGCTCGTGGAAAAGGTCGAGCCGCATCTCGGCTTCGGCCGTGCGACGATCCTCGACGAATACCCGACTGCCGAAGCGGCGCTGGCGCGACCGGCCGCGCGCGACCGGCGCGTCGCCGAGCGCTTCGAGCTCTATGCCTGCGGCGTCGAGCTCGCCAATGCCTTCGGCGAGTTGACGGATGCCGCCGAACAACGCCGGCGCTTCGAGATCGAAATGGCGGAAAAGGCGCGTGTCTACGGCGAGACCTACCCGCTCGACGAGGATTTCCTGGCAGCACTCGCGATCATGCCCGAAGCGAGCGGCATTGCGCTTGGCTTCGACCGGCTGGTGATGCTTGCAACCGGTGCGTCGCGTATCGACCAGGTGCTCTGGGCACCGGTGGCGGAGACGCAGCCGTGAACGTACATCGCCCGATCAAGACTGCGCGAGAGCTCGTTGAGGCAGGTCTCGTCGACCGCAGCAATGAAACCGCGGTTGCCGCGGTCGCCGAGCGTTATGCCGTTGCGATCAGCCCTGTCATCGCCGGCCTCATCGATCCCACCGATCCCGCCGATCCGATCGCCCGGCAGTTTGTGCCCGATGCCGCCGAGCTGACGCTGCTTCCCGAAGAGCGCGAAGACCCGATCGGCGACAAGCCGCACAGTCCCGTTGCCGGCATCGTTCATCGCTATCCGGACCGCGTGCTCTTGAAGGCCGTGCATGTCTGCCCGGTCTATTGCCGCTTCTGCTTCCGCCGCGAGATGGTCGGGCCGCAGGGTCTGGGCACACTGACGCCGGCCGAACTCGATGCGGCGATCGCCTATATCTCCGAACACGAGGAGATCTGGGAGGTGATCCTCACCGGCGGCGATCCCCTGGTGCTGTCACCGCGGCGGCTCACCGAGCTCATGGAACGGCTGAAACCGATCCCGCATGTGAAGATCGTCCGCTTCCACACCCGCGTGCCGGTTGTCGAGCCGTCGCGCATCGACGCCGAATTGATCGCGGCGCTGAAAGCCAGCGGCAAGGCGACCTATGTGGCGCTGCATGCCAACCACCCGCGCGAACTGACTGAAGAGGCGCGCGCCGCCTCGGCACGACTGATCGATGCCGGCATCGTGATGGTCAGCCAGTCGGTGCTCTTGAGGGGCGTCAACGACGACGCGGAGGTATTGGCTAGCCTGATGCGCGCTTTCGTCGAGACACGGATCAAGCCCTATTATCTTCATCACCCGGATCTGGCCCCCGGCACCAGCCATTTCCGTCTGTCGATCGAGGAAGGCCAGGCGCTGGTCGCAGCCCTGCGCGGCCGGGTCTCCGGCCTTTGCCAGCCGACCTACATCCTCGACATTCCAGGTGGTCACGGCAAGGCGGTCATCAGCGCCGCGACGATCGCGGCCGATGGCGGCGGCTGCTACACGGTCACCGATTTTCGCGGCGGCGAGCACAGCTACCCGCCGAAAGCCTGATACGCCGCGAGAAATCGCGTCTCGCCAACACATTGAAATTTCATCTAAATATTGCGGACCTGTATTTTTCTTGGCGATTTTCGAGAAAAATCGTAGAGCCGCGTCACAGGCTTTCGACGTCAATCGTCACATGGTCATAGGCAACACAACAACGATGGAGTTGAGACCATGACCGATACGAAAGCCGTCCGCTACGAACAGGAAATCCCGGATGTGCTCGGCGCGCTCGCCGATGTGCACAAGACCATGGACCTGCACGGGCTCGACCGGACGATCCACAATCTCGTGCAGCTGCGCGCCTCGCAGATCAACCGCTGCGGCTTCTGCGTGAAGATGCACACCAAGGAATCCCGCGCCGAGGGCGAGAGCAACGAACGGCTCGACCGAATCATCGTCTGGGACCAGGTGAATGATTTCACACCGCGCGAGAAGGCAGCGCTTGCCTGGACCGAAGCGCTGACCGAACTCGAACCGCGCACCGACTTCGCACCGCTCCGCGCCGAGCTGCGCCAGCACTTCAGCGAGAAGGAGATCAGCGTCATCACCTCGACGGTGGCGATGATCAACCTTTGGAACCGCATCCAGATTTCGAGGCACTGACATGAATGACAGGCAGCACATGCAGATCTTCGAGGAGGCGCGCCCGCGCCTCCTCGGCCTTGCCTACCGCATCCTCGGCTCGCGCGCCGATGCAGAAGACGCGGTGCAAGACACGTTCCTGAAATGGCAGGAGGTCGACAGGGCATCGATCGAAACGCCGGCGGCTTGGCTGACGACCGCCTGCACGCGCCGCTGCCTGGATCTGCTGAAGGCCGCGCACCGCAAACGCGTCGACTATGTTGGCGCGTGGCTGCCCGAGCCGATCCACACGACAAGCGACGACAATGCCGAGGAGAAGCTGGCGCTGACCTCCTCGCTCACCACCGCATTCCTTTTGATGCTCGAGCGGCTGACACCGAAGGAGCGCGCAGCGTATCTGCTGCACGAGATTTTCGGCCAGCCCTATGACGAGGTGGCGGAAACCCTGGACATGCAGGAGACGGCCGCCCGCAAGCTGGTATCGCGCGCCAAGACGAATATCGGCCTGGAGAAAACCCGGCACCAGACCCCGCGCGAGCGCCAGGATGAGCTGCTATCCGCGTTCCACCAGGCAATCCACGGCGGCAACGTCGCCGGACTTACGACGCTTCTTTCGGCCGACGTGAAGCTGACGGCCGACGGCGGCGGCAAGGTGGCGACCGTGCTTGGCGTGCTCTCCGGCAAGGAGACCGTGCTCGCCTTCATCATCGATCGGCTTACCGAATACTGGGCGCATTACGTCTGGGAAATCGGCGACATCAATGGCGGTCGCGGCATCGTGCTTCGGGACGAGGCCAAAAACGAGATCGCCGCGACAGTCGCCTTCGGCTATGACCGTGACGGAAACGTCAACGACATCTTCATCATGCGCAACCCGGACAAGCTCACGCATTTTGGCGAGGCTGCGCTCCACTGACATAGCGGCACCGCCGAAGCGAACGCGATCTTCCGATACCGGATGAGCCGGTGCGCGTTCGCTTGCGATGTCCTGCGTGAGGTACTGACATGCTTGAAAAAACTCCCGCTCCCCCACAGGAAGCCGGCTGGCGCGCGCTGCTGACGGGCGAAAACGCCGTGCATTCGCTGGTGCTCAGCGGCGGCGTCGCGCTGCATGCGCTCAACATCTACGTGGTGACGACGATCATGCCGTCGATCGTGCGCGAGATCGGCGGGCTCGAATATTATGCCTGGAGCACCACCGTCTTCGTCGCGACTTCGATCCTCGGCGCCGCATTGTCGGCGCGGCTGCTCGGCGCAGTCGGCGCCGGCGGCGCCTATGCGATCGGCGCGCTCGTCTTCGGCCTGGGGACGCTCTTCTGCGCCACAGCCCCTTCGATGGCGATGCTGCTTGCCGGCCGCGCGATCCAGGGCTTCGGCGGCGGCTTGCTCTATGCGCTCGCCTACGGCGTGATCCGGCAGGTCTTCCGGCCCGAACTCTGGACCCGCGCCATCGGGCTGATTTCGGCAACCTGGGGAACGGCGACCTTGATCGGGCCCGCGATCGGCGGCATGTTTGCTGAGTTCTCCACCTGGCGCGTTGCCTTCTGGTCTCTCCTGCCGCTGACGGCGCTGCTTGCCGCACTCGCCTTCTCGACGCTGCCGCGCAAGGCCACCGGCGAAGAGGAGCGCACGCCGCTCCCGCTGCTGCAACTCCTGCTCCTCGTCGGCATCGTGCTTGCGCTTTCGGTCGCGAGCACGCGCACGATGGCCTTGGAGCAGATCGGCTGCGTCGGCGTTGCGATCCTCCTGTTCCTGAGCCTCCTGTTCGTCGAACGTCGAGTGACGGGCAAGCTTCTGCCCTCCGGCAGCTTCACACTCACCTCCCCGCTGGCCGCCCTTTATGCTACGATCACCCTGCTGATGGTCGGCCTGCAGCCGGAGATCTATGTGCCGTACCTGCTGCAGGAATTGCATGAGCTATCGCCGCTGGTGGCCGGCTATATCGCCGCGCTGATGTCGATCGGCTGGACGGCGGGATCGATGACAAGTGCCCATTGGCACGGAGAACGGGCGAAACAGACAATCTTTGCCGGTCCGGCCTTCGGTTTTATCGGCCTGACCCTGATCGCCCTGTTCATGCCGATGGCAGGCGCAGAGTTCCTGGTTATCGCCGCGCCGCTCTGCGTCGGCATCATCGCGGTCGGCTTCGGCATGGGCTTTGCTTGGCCCCATATCGTTACCGCCGTCTACGAATTCGCGCCGGAGGGCGAAGCGGAGAAGGCATCGAGCTCGATCACCACTGTCCAGCTCTTTGCCGCTGCAATCGGCGCAGCGCTTGCCGGACTGACTGCCAACCTCGCCGGGATCGAAGCATCGTCGGAGGGTGGCGTGGCGCTCGCGACGACCTGGCTTTTCGGTCTCTTCGCGCTGCTGCCCGCACTGGCAGTGCTGACCGCCAGGCGCGTACGGCGCGCGAGACGCAAGGTGGCGTGAGCCCTATCGGACAATGCGGCCCGCCGAAACGACGGCGGGCCGCGACGAAAAGACTGCGGCGCCCCGACTCATTCGACGGAGCGCGGTCAGGAGGAAAAGATGGAAGCCGAGGGCATCGGCCTTCATGGCGTGCGCGAAACGCTGCTGATCACGCTCCGAGCGAAGGCTGCGGAGAGCGCACTACCCGATTCTCTTCTGCACGATCGCTTTGCCGCCGAGCTGTTGCGGCGCCTCGACGGCAAGGCGAAAGCGCCCGATGTCGGTCACGACATGACGATCGGCATCGCGATGCGCGCCTATCTGCTCGACCGATGGACCAGGGCTTTCATCGCGAGCCACCCGGATGCGGTCGTGCTCAACCTCGGCTGCGGCCTCGACACGCGGATCCTGCGGCTCGATCCGCCTTCCTCCGTCGCCTGGTTCGACGTCGACTTTCCCGACGTCATCGCCTTGCGACAGCGCCTCTTCCCCGATCGCGTCGGCTGCACTGCAATCGCCTCCTCCATTACCGAGCGGGACTGGATCGACCGCATCCCCGATGACAGGCCGGCGATCGTCGTCGCCGAAGGGGTGCTGCCCTATCTTCGCGATCAGGAAGTACGTGACCTCCTGCGGCGCCTCGTAACCTGCCTTGCCGGCGGCGAGATCGTCTTCGACGCCTACAGCCATCTCGGCATCGAACTGCTGCGCTTCAACCCGTCCTTGCGCGCAACAGGTGCTGAGCTTCGTTGGGGGATCGAGGACGCACGGGCGCTGGAACGGGGCGTGCCCGGGCTGACCCTGCTCGAGGACATTTACAACTACGATGCCGCGCAGATCGCGCGCATGTCACCGATGGCGCGGATCGCGATCCAGTTCTTCAGCGCGGTCCCCATGCTGCGCCGTATGGGGCGCGTGCTGCGCTACCGCTTCAAGCAGACATGAAAAAGGGCCGCGCCTCGCGGCGCAGCCCCTTGATAGCAAGTAGTCGATGTCTGCCGATCAGGCCTTGATCGGCGCGATCGAGATTTCGACGCGGCGGTTCTGCGCGCGGCCGGATTCGGTCGCGTTGGAAGCGATCGGACGCTCCTTGCCATAGCCCATGGCCGACATGCGGCGCTGGTCGACGCCCTGGCCGGCCAGGTAGTTGGCAACGGAAGCAGCACGGCGCTCGGAGAGACCCTGATTGTAGGAGGCGCTGCCGGTCGCATCGGTGTGACCGTCGACGTCGATCATCGTCTTGTTGAACTTGCGCAGCACGATCGCTACCGAGTTCAGCGTGTCGTAGAAGGCCGGGATCACCTGGTCGCGGTCGGTCGCAAAGGTGATGTTCGACGGCATGTTGAGGATGATGCGGTCGCCGGCGCGGGTGACCGAAACGCCGGTGCCCTGAAGCTGGGCGCGCAGTTCCGCTTCCTGGCTGTCCATGTAGTTGCCGATCAGGCCGCCGCCGAGACCGCCGATCGCGGCACCGACGAGCGCCGAGTCGCGCCGTCCTGCAGCACTACCGCCAACGAGCAGACCGGTCGCTGCTCCGAGGCCTGCGCCGATCAGCGCGCCACCGGCGGTGTTCGACATCTTCTGCTCACCCGTATAGGGATCGGTGGTCGTGCATCCCGAAAGATAGATGGCCGCAACAGCCAGAATGGCGCATTTCTTGATCATGGAATCAGTTGTCCCCATTGGTGCTCAAAGGTGCTTCATACTAGCGATTGCGGCAGGAAGATGAAGAGGCGTCCCAATCACGCCATGGTTTACCGGCAAATGCCGTCTCGCTCGTGCCGGGTGTGCCGGTCGGGCCACACTATAACCGATCCTTCACATGCCCTTGATAGGACGGACATCTAGCGACCAGGATAAATGTGTGCGGCTTTCCGCCGCCGCTCATTGATAAAGACGAGGCAAGATTTGATGGCAATCGAGTTCGGCGACACGCAACGCAGTCTCAGCGACACGCTCAACGGCATGATTGCCTCGATTCGCGGCGAGACGATCACGCTGCGCGAGTTGATGACCGAGATCGGCGAACAGGGTTTCCTGCTGCTCTGCGCGCTTCTGACGCTGCCGTTTCTGCTGCCGGTGTCGATACCGGGCGTCAGCACGGTTTTCGGCGCCGCGATCATCCTGATCTCCGTATCGATCACCCTCAACCGCCTGCCCTGGGTGCCGCGGCGTATTCTCGACCGCAAGATCGAGACCGAAAAGCTGGTGCCGACCCTGCAGAAGGGGGCGAGCATCGTCTCCAAGCTCGACCGCTACGTCCGCCCACGCCTGGGCTTCCTGACGCAGGGCGCAGTGATGAACCGCTTCAACGGTCTGATGATCATGGCCGGCGGCGTTCTCCTGATGTTTCCGCTCGGTCTCATCCCGCTGTCGAACACACTGCCGGGGATCGCGATCCTGCTGCTCTCGCTCGGCATCATCCAGCGCGACGGGCTGATGGTCGCCGGCGGCTACCTATTCCTGATCGCAACGACTGTCTATTTCACCGTGCTTGCCTACATGGCCTTCGCCGCCGGTCAGGGACTGTCGTCTTTCTTCGTCTCCTGACGAAACTCGTTCCGTGACATTGGGTGAGCCCGGCTGACTGCCGGGCCATTCGTTTTTCAAGCAGCCAGACCGCCGAAGGCCCGGTAGCTGGCGAAGTCGGTGCGGATGCCGAGCGTCTTCATCATTGCCTCGCGATCGAGGCCGAGCTGGCGGTCGAACTCGCCGAGTGCAGCGGCGACCTTGGGCGCGACGTCGGCATTGGCGAACTCGATCATGGTGATGAAATCGAATTGGCCCGGGCCGGCATGCTGTTCCAGGAACAGGTCCTTCACATAGCCATCCTGCTTGCGGATGACGGCCAGCGTCTTGTCCACCAGTTCGACGAACTGCTGCCGCGCCTCGACCGGCACGGTGTACTTGTTGATGCGGTAAAGCGGCGCGACAACGGACGTATTCGATAGGCTGCTCATTGCTCTTTTCCTCTGATCTCTTTTGAACAGGAGCAGTCGTACGACCTCAAGTAAAGTTGAGGTCAATAGAGGGCACTGCTGTTTTTCAACAACGAGTGCTCAGCCGGAGAGGCCCGTCAGCACATTGGCAACGTTGAGCCCGATTTCCGGCACGCCGTAGCCGCCCTCCATGCAGACGACGACCGGCAAGCCTGAGCGTTTCAGGGCCTCGCCCATGCGGATGTAGTCTTCAGACGTCAGCCGGAAGAACGAGATCGGGTCGCGCTCGAAGGTGTCGACGCCGAGCGAGACGACCAGCGCCTCGGCACCGAAGGCGGCGATGCGTGACAGCGCGTCGGCCATGGCATCCGACCAGACATCGTAGCCGGTACGACGCGGCAAGGGATAGTTCTTCGTCGTGCCAAGCCCCTCACCGGCACCCTCCTCATCGGCAAAGCCGAGGAAATAGGGGAAGGCATCGACGGGATCGCCGTGGAGCGAGGCGAAATAGACATCGCCACGCTCGTAGAAGATATCCTGGGTGCCATTGCCGTGGTGGAAATCGACGTCAAGCACCGCAACCTTGCGGGCGCCGTGATCGCGCAGGCGCTGGGCGGCACAGGCGGCATTGTTGATGAAGGAATAGCCGCCATAAAGATCGATCGCCGCATGGTGACCGGGCGGACGGCAGAGCGCGAAGGCGGCGCGGTTGCCCGCATGGATGTGGTCGGCAGCCGAGATGGCGCAGTCCATCGCCGCCCGTGCAGCTGCATAGGTGCCTTCGGTGATCGCCGTTTCCGCCGCGAAGGAATAAAAGCCGAGCGCACCGTCGATATCTTTCGGCGGGTGCTGGCGCATGCGTCGGGCCGGGAAACAGGTCGCGATCGCTTCGCCGCGATAGCCGTCGGCGACCCAACGCGACCAGGCGGTTTCGAGGAACTCGAGATAATCGGGCGCGTGCAGCTTAAGGGCGACCTCGAGACCACGACGCTCAGGGGCTGCGACATCATGAAAGCCCGCCTCTTTCACCGCCGCGAGAATCCATTCGGCACGGAACGGCGCCTCGAAGGGCGGTACGAGTTCGCCGCCGAAGAGCTCGGTCTTGGCGTCGCGGAGCTTGTGGTCTTCTGTGTAAAAAACGCGCATGACGAGAATCCTGATCGGGTGCAACGGGCGTGGCGCGGGCAACCTAACCCAAGATTCAGGCTGTTGGCTATCACGGTGGCCGCCCCTCATCCGGCCTGCCGGCCACCTTCTCCCCGCCTGCGGGGCGAAGGGACGTTGCGGCACCTGCTCGCCCGCAATCTCCACTCTCAGCACTTCCTGGGTGACAGGTGCGGCAGCTGAGACATCAGCGGCCTTTCCGCGTCCCCTCTCCCCGCCTGCGGGGGAGAGGGTTAGGGTGAGGGGCAATCTCGGGAATTAGCAATCACTCGCGAAGCGCGATCCGCTTGTAGAAGAACGTGGTGGCGCAGAGCCCGCCTTCCGGCCACATCGCATAATCGGGAATGACGCCAACGCGCTCCCAACCCAGGCGCGGATAGATCGCCTCCGCCTCGCTGCCGGTCGCCGTATCGAGCACCAGCAGCGTCTTGCCGCGCGCCGCCGCTTCGCGTTCGACAGCCTCCATCAACCGCCGCGCCAGGCCCTTGCCGCGGGCTGCGCGATGAACGAGCAACTTCTTGAGATCGCCGCGGTGCGGCTGGTTCGGCATCTGTGCAACGCCGACCTGCACGGTGCCGAGGATGCGGCCCGCTTCCTCCGCCACCATCAGCAGCGTTTCGTTCGCAGCGACGGCCTCGGCGACGCCCTGCCAATAGGCAACCGCGCGTTCCGGCGGATAGGGCTGCATGAAGCCGACCGAGGCGCCACCCTCGACGCAATCGGATAGTACCTCGGCAAGCGCCGGCATGGCGGCGCGGGCCTGGGTTTCATCGAGCAGACGGATCAGGATATCGGACATGATCAAACCTTCGTGCGGCAAAGGACGACGGCATAGTGAGCCGGCTCATCGTGGGGATTGTGGAAGATGTGACCAGCCCCCAACCCCATGAACAGGCAGTCGCCTGCTTCCAGCGAATGGGAGCCGGATTCGGTTGTCAGTTCCAGCCGACCGGAGAAGAGCCAGAGGTGTTGGGTAATCCCTCGGTCAGACGGCTGCCGCTCGAAGACGACGCGCGCACCCGGCGGAAACTCGACCTCGACGATATCGACGGGCGAGCCGAGGCCATCCGGAGAGACGGAGCGGCGCAGATAGCCGGATTCCGGATCGCGCCAGAGGCGCTGGTCTGCACGCTTTGCAAGCGGAGATGCCTCCTTGGCCTCGAAGGCGAAGAGCGCTGACAGCGTGGTGCTGAGCGCGCTGCAGAGCTTGGCGAGAAGCTGGGCCGTTGGGCTCGCCTCACCACGCTCGATACGCGAGATCATCGCCCGGCTGACGCCGGAGCTGGCGGCAAGCTCATCGAGCGTCAGGTTCTGCTCAGTGCGCAGGGTGCGAATGCGCTCGCCGATGGCATGTTCGAGGGGGTCGGTGATGTTTTCCATTATTTGAGATTGCATTTCTCATATAGTAGAGTCAAGACTTGGAAAGACTGAAAATACGGGCATGCGATGCCGCTTTGGCGACAGCGCATCGACAGCCTTTCGGCTATGGTGGCGGCTTCGTGAGCAGAAACGAGAAAAGCTTACACTTCAATACTTTAGATAGTTCTCATCCAGCGCGCCCCAAGGCGCGGCCTTCCATCGACAGGTTGGACATGACAACGCAGCCCTCTTCGCTGACCTCGATCGCCAGTATCGTTGCCTCGATGACTTCGGTCGCGATCGGCAACGGCATGATGCTCGCCTATGTGCCGTTTGCGCTGACGCGCTCGGACGCGCCGGACTGGGTGCCGGGCGCTGCGGTGACGATGATTGCCTTTGGCGGGCTCGTCGGCTGCGTCATCGCCGGGCCGATGATCCGCCGCGTCGGCCATGCCCGCGCCTTCTCGTGCTCGATGGCCCTTGTCATCCTCTCGGCACTGACGATCGCGCTCGGCATGCACCCGCTTCTCTGGGTACTCGCCCGCGGCCTTTATGGCGCATCCGGCAACACCAATTTCATTATCGCCCAGAGCTGGCTCAACCATGCGAGTGAGAACCACTGGCGCGGCAAGGCGATGGCGCTGTTCTACATGGCCTATGTCATCGGGCTCGGAACCGGCGCCTGGCTGTTCGGGCAGATCCCGGCCGACGGCAACCTGCCGCCACTCGTGACCATCTTCTTCACCGCCCTTGCGCTTCTGCCGATCGGGCTCACACGGCTGCCAACACCACCGGCACCGGCCAAGGTCAGCATCGATATCCCGATGGTCTGGCGCAATTCCCCCGTTGCCTTCATCGGCGTGCTTGCCGCCGGCGGCCTGTCGATGGTGGTGCAGGGCTTCACGCCGATCTATGCGGCCGCCAATGATGTCAGCCAGCGCGACGTCGCCAATCTGATGTTCGTCATGCAGTTTGGGCTCATCGCCATCCAGTATCCGATGGGCACGCTGTCCGACCGGATCGACCGACGCCTTGTGCTGATCGGCACCTGCCTGTTGATCCTTGTCGCCGGTTTCTTCGCGCTCTCCGCCTCCTTCAGCAATCTGATCCTCTTGATGCTGGTCTTTGCGCTCTTTGCCGGCGCGGTCGAGACGGTCTATTCGATCGCCAACGCCCATGCCAACGACCGTACGGATCCCGCCGATTTCGTGCCGCTTGCCAGCACCATGCTGGTCGCCTGGTCGATCGCCGCGACCGTCGTGCCGATGCTGGTGACGCTGCTGACACCTGTGTTCGGCCAGCGCACTTTCATCTATGCGGCGATGGCGGTCGCAGCACTTTATGCGCTCTTCGTGCTCATGCGACTGAGGAAACGCGACGAGGTGCCAGCAGCCGAGCGCGAAAGCTTCGAGATCAGGAGCGCACAGGTGCCGAATGCCGGCGCGCTGGTCGATGCTGAGGCAGGCGCCGAATAGCCGGATTTATAGTGAACGAAGCCTTCATTTCCCGCTTTGCGGCGGTTGAAGGCACTGCTATATGCGGCCCATGAGCACAACATCTTCGAAGACGCCCCTTTCGCATATCCGCAACTTCTCGATCGTGGCCCACATCGACCACGGCAAGTCGACGCTTGCCGACCGGCTGATCCAGTCCACCGGCGGTCTCGCCGAGCGGGAAATGTCCGAGCAGGTGCTCGACAGCATGGATATCGAACGCGAACGCGGCATCACCATCAAGGCCCAGACGGTGCGTCTGCACTACAAGGCCAATGATGGCGAAACCTATGTGCTCAACCTCATCGACACGCCCGGCCACGTCGACTTCGCCTATGAAGTCTCGCGCTCGCTGTCTGCCTGCGAAGGCTCGCTGCTCGTCGTTGACGCTTCGCAGGGCGTCGAAGCCCAGACGCTCGCCAACGTCTACCAGGCGATCGACAACAACCACGAGCTCGTCACCGTGCTCAACAAAATCGACCTGCCGGCGGCCGAACCGGACCGCATCAAGGAACAGATCGAGGAAGTGATCGGCATCGACGCCTCGGACGCGGTGCTGATTTCGGCCAAGACCGGCCTCGGCATTCCCGACGTGCTCGAAGCGATCGTCACCAAGCTGCCGGCGCCGAAGAGCGACGGCGGCGATGCGGCCCCCTTGAAGGCGCTGCTGGTCGACAGCTGGTACGACACCTATCTCGGCGTCATGGTTCTCGTGCGCATCATCGACGGCACGCTCAAGAAGGGCATGACCATCCGGATGATGGGCACCGACGCCAAGTACACGATCGAACGTGTCGGCGTGCTGACGCCGAAGATGGTCGCGATGGATGCGCTCGGCCCGGGCGAGATCGGCTTCATCACCGCCTCGATCAAGGAAGTGGCCGATACCCGCGTCGGCGACACCATCACCGAAGACAAGCGCCCGACCGCCAAGGCGCTGCCGGGCTTCAAGCCGGCACAGCCGGTGGTGTTCTGCGGCCTCTTCCCGGTTGACGCCGCCGATTTCGAGGACCTGCGTTCGGCCATGGGCAAGCTGCGCCTCAACGACGCGTCGTTCTCCTTCGAAATGGAATCGTCCGCAGCTCTCGGCTTCGGCTTCCGCTGCGGCTTCCTCGGTCTGCTGCACCTTGAAATCATCCAGGAACGGCTGGAGCGCGAGTTCGACCTCGACCTGATCGCGACGGCCCCTTCGGTCGTCTACAAGCTGTTCATGACCGACGGCTCGGAACGCGAGCTGCACAACCCGGCCGACATGCCCGACGTCGTCAAGATCGCCGAGATCCACGAGCCGTGGATCCGTGCGACGATCCTGACGCCCGACGACTATCTCGGTGGCATCCTGAAGCTCTGCCAGGACCGGCGCGGCATCCAGATCGAGCTGACCTATGTCGGCACCCGCGCGATGCTGACCTACGACCTGCCGCTCAACGAAGTCGTCTTCGACTTCTACGACCGCCTGAAATCGATCTCCAAGGGCTACGCCTCGTTCGACTACCAGATCACCGACCACAAGGAAGGCAACCTTGTGAAGATGTCGATCCTCGTCAACGGCGAGCCGGTCGACGCCCTGTCAATGATGGTACACCGGATGGCGGCGGAAAAGCGCGGTCGCGAGATGTGCGAGAAGCTCAAGGAACTGATCCCGAAGCACATGTTCAAGATCCCGATCCAGGCGGCAATCGGCGGCAATGTTATCGCCCGCGAAACCATCTCCGCGCTGCGCAAGGACGTGACGGCCAAGTGCTACGGCGGCGACGCCACCCGCAAGCGCAAGCTTCTGGAAAAGCAGAAGGCCGGCAAGAAGCGCATGCGCCAGTTCGGCAAGGTGGAGATCCCGCAGGAAGCGTTCATCGCCGCACTCAAGATGGGCGACGAGTAAGCGGCAGAACCGCATGCTTCTACGTTTGAAAAGGGCGGCCTCGGGTCGCCCTTTTTGGTTTGCCACTAAGACGCGCGTCAGTCCGCGTCGAGCAAATACCGCTTCGAAGTCCGATCCACCAGCCGCCCGTCACTCAGCGGCACCGCCTTATCAATCTTGTAGTCTGTGAAGCCCATCCTGCCGTAATAGGTGAGGCCGCCCACGTTGTCGGCGCGGATGGTGGCGTTGAGCGCCTTGAAGCCGATGGAACGGGCGTGGTCGCGGGTGGCCTCGAAAAGCGCCGTGCCGGCGCCTTTGACCTTGTTGCCGGGGCGGGAGAAGGTGCCGATATCGGCCCAATCCTTGGGTATTCCGTCCGAGCGCTCCAGTCCCTGGAAAGCGCAAGGCTCACCATTCTCATCCTCCGCAACGAAGCAACTGACGAAGCCGGGACCTTCGAGATAGTGTTCCGCAAAGTTTTTTGGCGTGAACGGCGTCTGATGGGCGGTGGTGCCGCCGATCCGGATGATCTCGTTGAGGAAGGCGCACAGAACAGGCGCATCGTCCCGCCGCGCCGGGCGCACATGGATCGTTTTCGTCGCATCGACCATAAGAAAAACACTCCTTGAAAAGGTCTAAAGTATTCAGTTTCCTGCACGCGGCAGCGGGCGTGCCGGGTTTCCGGCGACGGTCGCCCCGGCGGGCACATCCTTCGTCACCACCGCGCCGGCGCCGACAATCGCACCATCGCCGATCGTCACACCGCCCAGGATGATGGCGCCGCCGCCGATCCAGACATCCGCGCCGATCGTCACCGGGCGGGCGACTTCGAGGCCCTGGCCACGCAGAACCGCGTCCTTGTGGTGCTCGGCACAATAGATCTGCACGCTCGGTCCCAGCATCGTGCCCTCGCCGATCGTCACCCGACCGCTGTCGAGGATCGTGCAGCCGGCGTTGAGATAGACGCGGGCGCCGAGACTTGTGTTGATGCCGTAGGAGCAATGGAACGGTGCTTCGATGAAGACGTCATCGGCAACCGCACCGAACAGTGCACGCAAAGCCGGCGCCATGCTTCCGCGCGCGGCCGGTGACATGGTGTTGTGCTGGTGGACCGCTTCGCGTGCCGTCAGTCGAAGCGCATCGAGCTCGGCATCGAGGCACGAGTACCATTCACCTGCGGCCATCTTGTCGCGTTCGCTGGCGGTCATGCTCTTGCCTTTGCTTCCGCCGCTTCGCGCCGGGCCAGGCTTTCGGCCGGCCACATCGTCTTCATGTCGTAATAGATCTCGAAGGCTGGAGCGCCGCCTTCGAGCGACAGCCCCTCCACCTTGGAGCGAGTGAAAATGTGCGCATCCGGCGAGAAGTCCGAGGGACGGTCGAGGCTCGCGATGCGGAGGAAGGAGAGCCAGCCGCGCCGGCCATAGTCGCTCCAGAGCGCCGTCTGGCATTCGGCGCAGCGATAAACGTCGTGCGGGCGGCCACTGTCGGTGGGGAGCGTCACCATGACGGGCTCGCCCTCGGTGAGCTCGATATTTTCGCGCTCGATAACGCCGTTGACAACGAAAGCGCTGCCGACCTGGCGCTGGCAATCGCTGCAATGGCAGCAATTGACGAACATCGGCGCGGCCTTCAGCCGGTATCGGATCCTGCCGCAGAAGCAACCGCCGTTTAGTGTCTCGCTCATCTGTCCATCTCCTCCAATACCGGATCCGCGATCGCGGCGGCGCCCACACGCCGACCGATCGTCGCCACCCAGGCGCGCGCCAGCGTCAGGCCGGCAGCATCGGCTTCCCGGCCATGGCGGGCGGCGTGCTCACGATAGCGGGCAAGCCAGGTGGGATCGAGCCGGTTGATCGTATCCGGGAACGCACGGTTCCAGTCCTCGACGAGATGGGTGTCCGCCTCGAAATGAAATTGGGTGCCATAGGCGGCGCGGCCGATGCGGAAGGCCTGATGGGTGGTGACGGCGTTTTCGGCGAGATGCACGGCGCCCTCGGGCAGGGTGAAGGTATCGCCGTGCCATTGGAAGATCGGGAAGCTCTCACCGACGCTGGACAGCACCGGGTCCTCAGCGCCTTCGCCGCGCACCTGGATCTGGCACCAGCCGAACTCTTTGGCGGCGCCCAGCAGATTTTCCCCGCCATAGGCGCGCGCAAGAAGCTGGCTTCCGAGGCAGATGCCAAGCACGGAGCGTCCGCTGTCCCCGAAGGCGCGCATCAGTGCGGCGAGTTCAGGCAAATAGGGATAGGTGGCATCGTCAAGCGCGCTCTGCTCGCCGCCAAGGACGACGAGCGCATCATAACCTTCGGGCGTTGCAGGAACGGTTTCGCCCAGATAGGCGCGGTGGATCTCGATCTGCGCCTTGACCTCGCGAAGCGCCGTGCCCACCTGGCCGAGCTCGGTCTTCGCCATGTTTTCAACCACCAATACCCGCATCGTCACCTTCCCTTCGCCGTCGCGAACCGAGATTGAACACGAGCGTGGCCGCTGTTCAAGAGGCGCGATGATCCGCCCTGCGCTTTGCGCTTCCGCCACGGGCCTTGACTTCCCGGTCAAACTTTCCGACCTTTGGGGCATCATGATGTCGACGATTTCTTCCTATCACTGCTTCCGGGTGTGCCCGATCGCAGGAACCTGACCCCAGCCCGGATGCTTGCGCTCTCCGGGTAAGGGGAGCCTTTCGCGTCGGCAGAAGAAATTTTAGACGCGGCTGAACGAGCGCCGAAATCCCAGAAAATTGATTCCGAGTGCGCCCGTGGGCGCCAAGGCCGAACACGGCAGGTCACATCATGGCGGCATCCCGCAAGAAACTTCCCCCCATCATCGTCAATGCCGAGGATCACAAGCGGCTGACGGCGCTGGCGTCCTCCGCGCTCGACCGCGTGCCCGACGTGGCCGAAGCGCTGCTCTGCGAGCTCGACCGCGCCCGCATCGGCGCACCGGAGGCGCTGCCTGCCGACAGCGTGCAGATGGGCTCCACCGTTGCCTTCGAGGCGGATAACGGCTTTGCCAAGCGGGTGACGCTCGTCTATCCCGGCGAGGCCGACATCGAGGCCGGACGCATCTCGGTGCTGACACCTGTTGGAGCGGCCTTGATCGGCCTTTCCGTCGGTCAGTCGATCGACTGGCAGGATCGGTCGGGCAAGGTCCACCGCATGACCATTCGCAGCGTGACGCCCCAAGCAATTCCAGGAAAAGTGTGAAACGGTTTCCATCCGGAATTGCGTATTCCCTGAAGGCAGGCCGGCGGCATGGGCACTACGTGTCGCCAAACGAAAACGGGGAGGCCGGTCTTCACCGCCTCCCCGTTTCCCTGGTCATCGTTCGATCAATCAGAACTGCTTGCCGAGCTTTGCGTCGACCGACTGGCTGTTGGCGCCACGGATGGCGAAGAAGAACAGGATCGCCGCCCAGAGGATGGATTTCTCCGCGCCGAAGAGACCCTCGCCCTGCACGATGCCGTGGAAGTAGACGGTGACGAGCAGAACGATCATGCCGGCGAAAGCAGCCGGGCGCGTCAGCAGGCCGATCGCGATCAGGATGCCGCCGAAGAATTCGGTGGCGGAAAGAAGCGGCGACCAGAAGACACCCGGATAGAAGCCGAGGCCTTCAACCATGCCGATCGCGCCGAAGGGATCGGTGATCTTGCCGAAGCCGTGGACCGCGAGCAGGGCACCCGCCAGAACACGCAGCAGCGTCTCGGCTGATGTATCCAGCGGCAGATAAATTTTTTCCAGAGCCGGCAGGATGGTACGCGGGCGGGAACTGGAAGCGGTGACGTCGGTCATGAATGGCCTCTCCGGCGGTTGGGGTGCGACAATTTGTGCAATGCCGCATTGTCTCGCCGCGACGGCAGCGCAAAGCAAGCTATCCCCCGATAAAAACATGACTAGATTTGTTGACAATTATGTGAGCAGGACGTGAGCATCTGAGGCGGAGCGACGCAGTTGTTTCCACCTGGCGCCGCCGGTATGGTCGCCGCCCCGACACACGTCCGAGACCAGGCCGATGGATCCGAAACCGCGTATCACCATCCTCTATTGCACCCAATGCAACTGGCTGCTGCGCGCCGGCTGGATGGCACAGGAACTGCTGCAGACCTTCGGGCAATCGCTCGGCGAAGTGGCGCTCATTCCCGGCACCGGCGGCAATTTCGAGATCCGCGTCGATGACGCGCTCGTCTGGGAACGCAAGCGCGACGGCGGCTTCCCCGGTCCCAAGGAACTGAAACAGCGCATCCGCGACATCATCGAGCCGGAGCGCGATCTCGGCCATACGGACAGGAGCTGATCCTGGATTTCGGAATTCTTGCCGGCGTCTTTTCCGCTGCGTTCCTGTCGGCGACGCTGCTCTTTGGCATGTCGGAGGCTGCAGTCGTTGCCGCCGCCTTGCATGGAGAAACAAGCCGCCCTGCCCTGTTCGTTGCGGCAACGCTCGGCAACGTGCTCGGCGCCGTCGTCAACTTCGCGCTGGGGCGCTTCCTGATCCGCTTCGAAGGTCGACGCTGGTTTCCGGTTTCTCCGGCAAGCCGACAGAAGGCGGAGGCGCTCTTTGCCCGCTACGGCCAGCCGGTGCTGCTGCTTTCCTGGCTGCCCGTCATCGGCGACCCGCTGACGCTGGTCGCCGGCCTGTTGCGCATGAAGCTGCCGCTATTCCTGCTGTTCGTCGCCATCGGCAAGGCGGCACGTTATGCCGTCGTCCTGTACCTGACGCCCTGACGCCAAGCAAAGCGATCAGACGTTGCGATCACGGCTCAGCTGTGAGCGAAGATATCCGTCTCGTCCCAGCCCAGCAGATCAAGCTTGGAGCGCGTAGGCAGGAAGGCAAAGCAGGCGTCGGCATGCTCCATGCGGCCGTCGCGAAGCAGGCGGGCCGTCAGCTTGTCGCGCAGCGCATGCAGGTGCAGTACATCGGAAGCCGCATATTCGAGCTGCGCCGGCGAGAGGATGTCCGCCGCCCAATCGGACGACTGCTGCTGCTTGGAAATGTCGACGTCGAGCATTTCCTTGAGATTGTCCTTGAGGCCGTGGCGGTCGGTATAGGTCCGGGTCAGCCGCGAGGCGATCTTGGTGCAGAAAACCGGCGTCGTCGTCACTCCGAACGTGTGGAAGAGCACGGCGATATCGAAGCGGCCGAAGTGGAAAATCTTCTGGCGGGCCGGATCGGCGAGCATGGCGACGAGGTTCGGCGCTTGCCTCTGGCCGGCGGCGATGCGGATGACGTCGGCGGTGCCGTCGCCCGGCGAAAGCTGTACGACACAGAGGCGGTCACGGCGGGGGATGAGACCAAGCGTTTCAGTGTCGATGGCGATCGCACCGGTATAGCGCGCAGCATCGGCTGCGGAAATGTCGCCTTCATGGACCCGTATTGCATTCGCCATCGAAAATCCCCAGATCAAACGAAGTGGTGTGGCCTATAGCGCAAGTTTGGCGCCGGCGATACCGTTACCGTATCCCGCCAGACGGTCGCCCGTTCGAAAGTCCTGACAATGACGTCTTTTCGCTCCGCTCTCGCCCTTTCGGCCCTCGCGCTGACTTTGGGGCTCTCCATCGTCCCGGCAACGGCACAGACCTACCGGGACCTGCCCGGCGTGCGCCAGATGGATCCGCTGAATGGCGGCGGAGACCATACCGTCTGCGAACAGACCTTCGTCGACCGCAACTATCCGTTCGAATCGACGGCCCGCGGCGGCCCCGTCTACGACACGATCTACAATTGCCGCCGCGGTGATGGACCGGTCTTCCAGGGCAGCGACCTGCCGCCGTCGCTCTATCGCCAGAAACGCGGCCTCGGCTATTGAAGCAGGCGTGCCTCGGCGCCCGTCGCGTTGCTCGCAAGCTTGCCTCCTCGACGACCACGCCGCTTAGCCTGACGGTACGGAAGCGGGACTGCCTCCGCCTACAGCACTTTGAATTGCTGCATGTTTTCATCCTTGAATCGGTTACGATCAAAGGAAACATGCAGTGGGAGGAACCATGCCCGATATTATGGCCAACAATCGGCCGCTTGCCATCAGCGCGCCCGCTCCACGCACGCTTGACCTGATCTTCACGCCGCAGGCGCTGAAGGACCTGCACCAGCGTTACCGGATCGTCGAAGCCGAATCGGACGATATCGCCGGGCTTAGCGACGATATCCTGTCCGAAGCGCGCTACATCATCGGCCAGCCGCCGCTCGATCATGCAACGCTCCAGCGCATGGGACAACTCCGGGCGATCCTCAATGTCGAGAGCAACCTGATCAACAACATGCCCTACGAGGTGCTGTTTGCGCGCGGCATCCATGTGGTGACCACCGGTCAGGTCTTTGCCGAACCGGTCGCCGAACTCGGCCTTGCCATGGCGCTCAACATCGCCCGCGGCATCGTCGACGCCGACCTTGCCTTCCGCGAAGGCCGTGAACTGTGGGGCGGCGACGGCAACCGATCGGCGCGGCTTCTCGCCGGCGCCGACATCGGCATCATCGGCTTCGGCGATCTCGGCAAGGCGCTGAACCGCGTGCTCTCCGGTTTCCGCGCCAGGATCCGCGTCTTCGATCCCTGGATGCCTGCCTCGATCCTGAGGGACAACGGCGTCGAGCCGGCATCGCTCGATACGGTCCTCGGCGACAGCGACTTCGTCTTCGTCGTCGCATCGGTCACCAGCGAGAACGAAGGCTTCCTCGGCGAAAAGGCCTTTGCCCGCATGCGCCCTGGCGCTGCCTTCATCCTCTTGAGCCGCGCCGGCGTCGTTGATTTCGATGCGCTGATGGCGGCGGTCGCACGCGGCCATATCGTGGCGGCCAGCGACGTCTTTCCGGAAGAGCCGCTACCGCTCGATCATCCGGTTCGCCGCCTGCCAGGTTTCCTGCGCTCCGCCCACCGCGCCGGCGCGCTCGACAGCGCCTTCAAGAAGATGGGCGACATGGTGCTCGAGGACATGGATCTGATGGACCGCAACCTGCCGCCGATGCGCTGCAAGCGGGCCGAGCGGGAAACCGTCGCGCGCATGCGCTCGAAACCGGTGACGGCGAACTGACCCAGCGATTTTTTGAGGCGGGTGTCGGCGGGGCGTGCATCCCGCCGGTTAACGTGTTTTATGGGAATCGCATTTAACTTTCCTTGCACATGCGACCATCCTTGCACGCTAAGGTCGTCGCCAGTTGATCGGTACGGAAGCAGAGAACCGCAATGGCAGACACGGCGTCCGGTGCTCGACAAGGCAGAACACGCGATGGCTGGAACAGCTCGCTGCGGTCGCTGTTCAGCCTGGTCATCGTCACCATGCTGATTGTCGTCTCGGCCACACTCGTCGGGCTCGATTATCATCGCTCGCGCAACGCCGCGATCGCCGACGCCGAGGCCAATATGCGCGGCTTCATGAACCGCCTCGTGGATCGACTGGGCGTGCTCTCGGGCGATACCTCGGCCCTCGTCAACCTCGTTTCCTCGGTCGCCAACTCCTTCCTCGTGCCGCCGCCG
The DNA here is from genome assembly GCF_049905105.1 of Ensifer sp. R-19. Lineage (NCBI taxonomy): Bacteria > Pseudomonadati > Pseudomonadota > Alphaproteobacteria > Hyphomicrobiales > Rhizobiaceae > Ensifer > Ensifer sp. R-19. The sequence goes on along the minus strand of NZ_CP184569.1, from coordinate 3,872,732 downwards.
GAGCGCATGAACGACAAGGTGGCGGTGCTGCGCGAGGGCATCACCCGCTCGCCGCATATTGACGGGGTCTATGTCGGCTATCCCAACGGTGCTTTCTTTCAGGTGGTCGATCTCAAGCAGGTCGCCTGGCGCATGGCGCTGGACGCGCCACGTGGTGCTGCCATGGCCGTGCGCTCGATGGAAAAGGATGCGAGCGGCAAGTCTCTGCAGCGCGTGCTCTTCCTCGACAAGGACGGCACGCAGTTTTCCGAGCGGCGGCTGCCACCTACCGGCTTCGACCCGCGGACCAGGCCGTGGTATCGCGCGGCGGTCAACGGAAAGGCCGCGGTCTCGACCGGCCCTTATGAAAGTGCCACCACCGAAACGCTGGGCATGACGATCTCGCAAGCGCATCGGGGCAATCCGGAGATCGTCATCGGCGCGGACGTCATTCTCGATACGATCACCGATTTCCTGGCCCGCGAGCGGCTGACGGCCGGGTCCGTCTCCTTCATCCTCGATGCCGTCGGGCGTCCGATCATCCACTCGGACCTGGTGATGATGCGACGCATCATGGCGGCGAAGGACAAGGATAGCCCGATCGTGCAGGCCGAGAGCGATCCCTTGATCCAGAGCATCCGCCTCAATCCGCCTAAGCCCGGCAAGGCCGACTTCGTCGAGGTCGGAGACCGAACCTATCTCGTCATGGTGACGCCGCTCGAATCCGCGCTGCTTCTCTCCGGCAACCGCGCCGTGGTGGCGGCGCCGCTGGACGAGTTGATGGCGGAGGCCAACCAGACGCTCGTGCAAGGGCTGGCGATTTCCGGATCGGTCGTGGCGCTCGCGGTGCTCGCTTCGCTGGTGCTTGCGCATTTGATCACCAAGGGGCTCAACCAGCTGACGGCCAGCGCCAACCGGCTGCAGGATCTCGACTTCACGACGCCCATCGACGTCTCGTCGCATGTCAGCGAGATCTCCACGCTCGGCGGGGCCATGAACCGGGCGCGAGACGCGATCTTCACCTTCGCGCTCTATGTGCCCAAGGAACTGGTGCGCAAGGGCATCGAGTCCGGTCAGTTCAGCGGACGCTCCGCCTGGCGACAGGAGGTGACGGCGCTCTTCACCGACATCTACGACTTCACCACGCTCAGCGAAAAATATCCGCCGGAAGATGTAGTGGCGATGCTGTCGGAGTATTTCGACATCTTCAGCGAGACCGTCGGAGAACACGACGGAACGATCATCCAGTTCCTCGGCGATTCGGTGTTCGCGATGTGGAACGCACCGGCGGCGGACGAAAAGCACGCAGAACATGCCTGTCGGTGCGCGCTGGCGGTCGAGGAACGCTTGCGTGTCTTCAACGAGGCGCAGCGTCAAAAGGGTCTTCCGGAGTTCCGCACCCGTTTCGGCATTCATACCGGCACCGCCGTCGTCGGCAATGTCGGCGCGAAGGAGCGACTGCAATATACGGCGATGGGCGATACGGTGAACGTCGCCTCCCGCCTGGAAGGCATGAACAAGAACTACGACACCACGATCATGGCGAGCGGCGCCGTCGTCGCCCATGCCGGCACCGCTATCCGCTTCCGGCCCCTCGGCTCGGCGCAGGCGAAGGGCCGCGCCTCTGCGTTGGAGATCTATGAGGTGCTGGGCGCAGAGCCGGCAGCCGCAGACATGCCGGCAACCAAGCCGGAAGGCACGCAAGGCGGGGAAAGCGTATAGGCGGCCTCAGTGACCAACACTGCGGCGCGATCGGGTGACCCAGCGGATACCGGCGACGACAGCAAAGGCGAGCAGCGGCCAGACGGCCCAGAACACTCCATGCCACGTCAGCACGTTGATCGTCAAGAGCACCAGCCCGGAAAGGGCCAGCACACCGATGCCGCGATCCACCCACGGGTTTGCCTTGAACCACGCAAGGCCCGACAAAATGCCGAGCCCGAGCAATGGCCAAACGGACCAGAGCACCCCGTTCCAGGTGAGGAGGTTCAGCACGACCAGTCCTGCGGCGATGACGGCGAGCACGGGAAGAGATCCTCGCTTCGCCGCGGCGACCGCCCCGCCGCCCCCCTTTGCCTCAGCCCCTGATCGGCCGCCATTCCCGCTCGCTTGACCAGCGGAACGTCCGAAGCCTTGGATGCCGATTGCCGGGCGGGGATCGGCCGTGCCGATGCGCACGGCGTAGCTCGGAACACCACCATCGATGTTCTTCACCTCCAGCGGCCCCAGAAAATCGAACCCGACGGCGACCTTGTTGCGCACCTGGTCATAGACCGTATTCGAAATGACGATGCCACCGGCGGGTGCTGAAGCCTGCAGGCGCGCCGCGACATTGACGCCATCACCATAGAGGTCATCGCCCTCGGCGATCACGTCGCCGAGATTGATGCCGATGCGAAACAGCATCTGTTCGTCCGTAGGGCATTTCTCATTGCGACCGGCCAATTCGTTCTGCACGTCGATCGCCGCGCGCACGGCTTCCACGACGCTCGGGAACTCCGCGATGAGGCCATCGCCCCAGGTGTTGACGACACGGCCCTCATGCGCCTCGATGAGCCGTCCCATGGCATCGCGATAGCGCTTCAACGTGGCGAGCGTGCCCTCCTCGTCGGCACGCATCAGCCGGGTGTAGTCCTGAACATCCGCGGATAGGATAGTCGTCAGCTTGCGACGCGTCTCAGACATCGCCTCGTCCTCGCTCAGTTCCGCCGCCCCGGCGGACGATTGCATGGTGCCGCGTTCGTGCGGTCTGCACGCCACTTCGTTGCGAATAGAATATCAATGCTGCCGGTCAAAGCTTCAAGGCGCGTCGCGCGAAAATAACGGCGACGCGCAACCATATCGACGGAAAGAGCGCGCCGCGCGACAGGAAATCGCCTCGATTTGCGGGCAAACGCCAGAAACGAAAAAACCCCGGCTAACCGGGGTTTTTCAAAACCAAATCAAAGACTTGGTTGGGAATTTGGTGCCCAGAAGAGGACTCGAACCTCCACACCCTTGCGAGTACCAGCACCTGAAGCTGGCGCGTCTACCAATTCCGCCATCTGGGCGACGGGCTGGGGTGTAAAAGGCCCGAGCTGAAGTGTCAACAGGGTTTTTGAAGTTTTCGTGTCGGATTGCAAAAAACTCAGTTCGAAGCGGATTCTGCCCACCGGCGGATTGTGGATAGCCCCCTTGAGAGCAGCGCTTCGGCAGCCTCAGACGACTCCGCCTCGACGTAGCACCGCATCTCCGGCGCATTGCCCGAGGGTCGGAAATGGATGATCCGACCATCATCCAGCGTCACTCTCAGCCCATCGATGTCGCTCACCGCAGCGACGCCGCCGATCGGCGCCAGGAATTCCGCAAGATTTGCCTCGTCTCCGCGCAGATAGGCCATCAGCCGGGCGCTTGTTTCCACCGGGAAATTTTCGAGCCTATCGCTGAGCGCCACAGGCAACCGGTAGGAAGCGGCGAGCGCGGAAAGCGAAAGCTTGGCCTCAGCCGCCGCGGCCAGTGCCGCGACAATCGGCAGAAAGCTATCCCGGGTGGGTAGCGCTTCCAGCGTTGCGCCATTGATCTCAAAGGGGCTCGCGGTCAGCGTACCGCCATTGGCCTCGAAGCCGGCGACCTTCTGCGTACCCTCTTTCAGCGCCTGCTGCATGCCGGCGATCACAAAGGGCGAGCCGACGCGGGTGCGCAGGACGGAAAGCCCTTCCCTGCCCTCAAGGCCGGAATTCGACGTGACCGGAGTGACCGCAAGTCTGGCGCCGAGGAAACCGCAAGCCATCAGGCCCAGCAGGTCACCACGCAGGGGCAGCCCATTTTCGTCGGCGACAAGGGGCCGGTCGCCGTCCCCATCCGCCGACACGATCGCATCGAGGCGATGTTCGCGCGCCCAATCCTGAAGCCGCTCGATCGTCTCCGCCGAAACCGCCTCGGTATCAACAGGAATGAAGTGTTCCGAGCGCCCAAGGGCCACGACATCGGCACCAGAGTGGGTCAGCAGGTCGGCGATCAGGTCGCGGGCGACGGTGCTATGCTGGTAGACACCGACCTTGAGCCCGGACAGCGCCCCGGCCGGCAGCAATTGCCGGTTCCGTTCCATGAAGAGGGCGGCGGCCCTGGCGGCGTGGTCCTCACCGGTCCCGGCATCGGCGACCGGCGCGATCTGGTGTGCAATGCCGTCGGCGATGCGGCTGATCGCCACCTCGTCCGCCTTGTCGATCTCGCCATCCGGGCGATAGAACTTGATGCCGTTGCGATCGGCCGGGATATGGGAGCCGGTGATCATCAAGCCCGCTGCCCCGTTGGCGAGGCCGTAGAGCGCCAGTGCGGGCGTCGGCACCGTGCCGCAGTCAAAAACACGCAGCCCCTCGCGCGACAGCGCCGCGGCGCAAACGGCCGCGATCTCAGGGCTCGAATCGCGAAAATCGCGGGCGATGAGGATGGGATCGCCGGGCTTGCTGTGCCCAGACTCCACAAGATGCCGGGCGAAAGCCGTCGCATAGCGGGCCGAGGGTTCGCCCTTCAGTTCCTCGGAGAGCCCGCGCAAACCACTGGTGCCAAACTTCAACTGCATCGCGTACCTCGCTGAGGAAGGGAAGGGACCGGACAAGAACCACAGTGACACGACCGACGGATCGGCGCATCGTACTGAAGAGAGCAACGGGCGGAAATCCAGTGGTTCCCGCAACCACACACAGCGTCCGGCGCCATGAATAAACCAAGAAAAACAAACGTAATACAGGCAGGGACACAAACGGAAGGCATGGCCTTCTGAAAGTGAGGATAAAATGACGGGATTTCGCAATTTCGTTATCGGCTGCAGCCTAGCCGCCACCTCCCTGATCACCCCCATCGGACCTGTTGAGGCAATGCCGATCCAGGCGCCCGATCTCCAGATCAAGGCACAGGGCGACGTCCAGAATGTGCAGTATTACCACCGGCGCTACGGCGGATATGGCGGGTACGGCTGGCGTCGCGGATGGGGTCCAGGATGGGGAGGAGGGCCTTACTACCGGCGAGGATGGGGTGGCCCATATTATGGTGGTTCGGGCCTGAGCTTCTACTTCGGCTCCGGCGGCTATTATGGCGGCGGCTACGGCAGCTACTATGGCGGTGGATACTATCCCCGTTACTATGGCGGATACTATCCGCGTCGATATTACGGTAACCGATATTACGGTAATAGTTATTATGGTAATAACTACTACTATCGCGACCGATATGTTGGCGGCGGCTCACATGTGAGCTGGTGCATGTCGCGCTACCGCTCCTACAATCCGGCGACCAACCGGTTCCTAAGCTACGGTGGTGCCTACAGGGTCTGCTACTCGCCTTACCGATAGGCGAGACTGACGCGCCGCCGCGCAAAGGCGATGCTGCCTCACGCATTTCTCCGTGCGCAATCGCGGAGCAGATGGCTTCGTCTGCCCGATCGGTCCCGATTTGTGGGAAACGTCGGTTAAGCCGGCATTAACCGCGACGACCTACCTTTTCGGAAAGCTCCACGATGCTGTCCGGGGATCATACATGCTGCTTCCGACCCAGCAATCGACCGCCACCGCAACGACCAGCCTGGTCGGCTCGATCCTCAAGGACATCGAAAAGCGGCAGGCGGAAGAAGAAGAAAAGGCCAAGGGCACCAAGGACGACAAGGTCCTGAAGGCGCAGGTCCAGTCCGACGATGCCCGTAGGGAGGCCAACGACAAGATCAACGCGCACTTCTTCGATCGCACCCAGAACGACCCCAACAGCAATCGCGCGGCTCTCGTTCGCCAAGTCGGAGAGTTCTTCGACCTCGACCGCGAGACATTCACATCCGACGCCGCCTTCGCCAGAGCGCTCGAGAACCAGATCAAGAATCTGGATCCGAGCAATATCGCCAAGGTCGAGGAGCAGCTTGGGCTGGATAAACTCGGCCTCTCCCTCACCGAACTGGCTGAGGCACTCAAAAATCCAGGCGGCCGGGAAAACGAGACGCTGAAGGCGGCGCTTGGAGAGACGAGCGGCAAAAGTTCTCAAAGCCAGGCACAGGCTGCCAACGCGGTGGATCGGCTGAAGAGCACAACGGAATCCGGGTCGCTCGAGGAAGCCCAAGTCGACAGCTTGCGCAACGATCCCACGCGCAGAACCGACAAGCAGTCGCTGGTCGAACAAAACGAGCAGCTTCGTGCGCTCCAACTCAAGGACGAGATGGAAAATGTCGCCGAGCGCCGCGAAGCCGAGTTGCAAAACCTGGTCCGCTTCGACGAGAACGGCCTGTACAGCCTGACGGCGCAGAGCTTCTGATCATTTCCTCCGCACGATACCGAGCCTTGCCATGACCTCCTTGGGAATGCCGTAGCGGCGAACGGCATCGCGGCTGTCACGCAGCCCGCAGATCTCGCGCTGGATGAAAAAGGCCCAGACGACATCGGCTGCTTCATCGAGAAGCCGCTCGCGCAAATCCGGGGCCGCCTCCGCCTTCAGTTCCGACAGTGCGGCAAGCGCCTTTTCCACCTTCAGCCCATGCCGGCCGAGCGCATCGGCCCGCTCGGACATGAGTTCATATTCGAGCACGTTGAAGGCGCCGGTGGTCGAGAAGGTCGGGCTCAGGGCTTTTGGGGGACGAACGCTCATCCGAAACTCCTCAGAAGTCCAGAAGATGGCGCTGTCGAAGCCCGCAGGCAAGGGCGGTCGGCTGCCGCAGCGATCGAAACTTGGTTAAGATTTCATAAACCTCTTTCACCTAGCCTCAGTGATCATGCCGATTCCCTTATCCGCGGCCTGGTCGCGGCTGTCCGGCCATTGGACCCCTGCATGTTTCTTTAAGAAACATGCAGCAACTCAAAGTGCTACAGCGACCTTTGCGCGCCTCATAGGGCGCGCGGCGCTGTAGACGCGCATGAGGCGCCAACCCGTAAGTGACAAAGAAAACAGTTCGCACGCGAGCCGGAAATCGGTCCGTGCCCAAGCGTGCACCCGCGTTTCGTCGCTCACCGATGATTGGTCAACCTGAGGTCAAGCGAGATGGAGACCAGAATGCTGATACCCATCCAGACGGCCCGAGCCGCGGCCGCTACCGCAGAAGACACGAACACCAAGGCACAGCAGCCGGCAGCGCTGTTGCCCGCCGGCCAACGCGGCGAAGCCATTCAAAAGATCCTGGACGCGTTGACCCGACACCTCTCGGGTCGCGAAATCCTCTCCAAGGACGCTTTGGTGCGGCTGATGGAGGATCTGGCGCGCATCCTGAAGTTCCCACCCCTGCCTCAGGAAGGCGGGCGCGATTTCGTTCGGCGCCTGGTGGCCTTCCTCGAAACGATGCCTGCATCCGATCGGCTGTTGCTCGAGCGCCAGCTCGGCGGGCGCAGCCTCGCCGTCCGGGTCGGCCTGCTTGCCGAACTGCCCGCGATCCGCAATGGCACGAGTGCCCCGAGCAGCACCGTCACTCCGATGCCCACTCAAGCGCGCGACGTCATCCTGCGTAACCCCTCTCTCCAGCCGGCAATGCCTTTCAACCCGGTTGCTGCGCGTACCCCGGTTGCCGGCGAAGTCGCGCTGCTGCAGGCGGTGCTGCGCAAGACCTTTGGGGTCGGCAACGACACCGACGCGCTCGAACCGCGGGGTGATGACCTGGACCAGGCCGGAACGACAGAGGCGCCCTCAAAAGCCCGAAACGCCGCACCGGAGCGAAGCGAAACGCGTGCGAGCACAGGCAAGCCCACGCCACCGGAAAGCACGCCGGTCGAAACCGCCGCCGCCCTGCTGGCAGGCGAAGGCGAAGTCGAGGAAGCGCCGCAAACGGCCCTCGGACCTGAGCCTGAGGAAACCGGGCCGCCGCCCGATGGCGGGCATGCCGAAACCGAGGTCCCGGCCAGCGAGAGCACGGCGGCGCCGGCCGAAGCCGATACGACTGCCGAAACCGCTGAGGACGCCGACCCCGATGGCACCTATGGCCCAATGCCTGATGCGGAGGAGAAGGACGCCAAGACAGCAACGGCGGCCGGTCGCGGCAATCCCGAGGCCCGGCCGGTGCGGGTGCTCTTCGAGGCGATCAAGACGCTCATTCGCGACAGCGTAACCCTGCCCGGGAGCGCGACCGGCGCCGAGACCAAGCCGGCGGCTGAGCACGCCGATGGTACCGACGCGCCGGCGCCGGTTCCGGCAAAAGAAATCGCCACACCGGTGCGCGCGATCGACGCCGCGGCGCGCCAGCGCGAGATCCCGGACGGCGGCAACGCCCTGCCGTCCTTGCTCGACGACCAGACCGAGGACACAAAGGCTGCCCTGCGCCCGCCTGCGGACATGCGGCCGCAGCGCGCAACCGATGAACAGACGATGCAGCAGGTCATCGCCAGGCTGGTCGAAAACGGCCTGCCGCGCGAAGCCATTCCTTTTGCCATGATCCCCTACCCGCCGGCCGCCAAGGATGCGGCGGAGACCGAAAACCTCAGCCATGAAATGCCTGGCGGATCTGAAGACGAGGCATCGGACGAAGAGCAGGGCGCAGAAGAAGGCGACGGCCACGATCAAGGGGATGGAGCAGAGCCAACGGACGAAGCCATGCTCGAGGGCGAGACGCCGGAAGCACCCGACGCCTATGATCTTTATCGCAGGCTCGGCGGCCTCGGCTGAGGGCGCGACCCGAGCAAGAATTCGGCCAAAGAAAAACCCGCGGAGATCGCTCTCCGCGGGTTTTTCAGTTCAGGTGTCAGGCAACGATTACTCGTTGTTCTGGCGGTTCTTCAGAGCCGCACCAAGGATGTCGCCGAGCGAAGCGCCCGAGTCGGACGAACCGAACTGAGCAACGGCTTCCTTCTCTTCAGCGATTTCCAGAGCCTTGATCGACAGCTGGATCTTGCGGTCCTTCTTGGAGAAGTTGGTGACGCGGGCGTCGACAACCTGACCAACCGAGAAACGCTCCGGACGCTGTTCGTCGCGGTCGCGCGCGAGGTCAGCGCGGCGGATGAACGAGGTGATGTCTTCGTGGTTGACGAGCTTCACTTCGATGCCACCATCGTTGATCGCGATGATTTCAGCCGAAACAACGGCGTTCTTGCGCAGTTCGCCGGAAGCAGCGGCGTCGCCGACTGCATCCTTGCCGAGCTGCTTGATGCCGAGCGAGATGCGCTCCTTGTCGACGTCGACGTCGAGAACAACGGCGCGAACAACGTCGCCCTTGTTGAACTCTTCGATGACCTGCTCGCCCGGACGGTTCCAGTCGAGGTCGGAAAGGTGCACCATGCCGTCAACATCGCCGTCGAGGCCGATGAACAGGCCGAATTCGGTCTTGTTCTTGACTTCGCCTTCGACTTCGGTGCCAGCCGGATGGCTATGCGCGAATGCCTGCCACGGGTTCTCGAGCGTCTGCTTGAGGCCGAGCGAGATGCGACGCTTGGTCGGATCGACTTCGAGAACGACAACGTCGACTTCCTGGCTCGTGGACAGGATCTTGCCGGGGTGTACGTTCTTCTTGGTCCAGGACATTTCGGAGATGTGGATCAGGCCTTCGATGCCCGGCTCCAGCTCGACGAACGCACCGTAGTCGGTGATGTTCGTGACGGTACCGGAGATCTTCTTGCCGACCGGGTACTTCGCACCGATGCCATCCCACGGATCCGACTCGAGCTGCTTCATGCCGAGCGAGATGCGGTGGGTTTCCTGGTTGATGCGGATGATCTGAACCTTGACCTGCTGGCCAATGTTCAGGATCTCCGACGGATGGTTCACGCGACGCCATGCCATGTCGGTGACATGGAGCAGACCGTCGATGCCGCCGAGGTCGACGAACGCACCGTAGTCGGTGATGTTCTTGACGACGCCTTCGACAACCTGGCCTTCTTCAAGGTTCTGAACGATTTCAGAACGCTGTTCGGCGCGGGACTCTTCCAGAACCGTACGACGCGATACGACGATGTTGCCACGGCGCTTGTCCATCTTGAGGATTTCGAAGGGCTGCGGGTTGTGCATCAGCGGGGTGACGTCGCGGATCGGACGGATGTCGACCTGCGAGCGCGGAAGGAAGGCAACGGCGCCGTCGAGATCGACGGTGAAGCCACCCTTGACCTGATTGAAGATGATGCCTTCGACGCGTTCGCCGGCTTCGAACTTCACTTCCAGGCGCATCCAGCTTTCTTCGCGGCGAGCCTTCTCGCGCGACAGAACAGCTTCGCCGAGCGCGTTTTCGATGCGCTCAACGTAGACTTCGACTTCGTCGCCGACCTTGAGCGAGCCGTCCTTGGCCTTCGCGCCGAATTCCTTCAGAGCGATGCGGCCTTCGACCTTCAGACCGACGTCGACAACGGCGACGTCCTTTTCGATGGCCGTAACGATGCCCTTGGCAACATAGCCTTCGGCGAGATCGGTCTTCGCGAAGGATTCTTCGAGAAGAGCGGCGAAATCGTCACGGGTAGGATTGGTAGCAGACATGGAATCTCCTGCATGCATCTCATTCGAGACGCACATGCGCCGGGGGCTGGTGTTGAACAGGCCTGAACCCAGTCCGCCCCATCGAAGGGGCAATCCGGCGCGTGGACGGAATTTCAGGCTATGCAAGAAGAGCGTTTCAAACGAGGGTTGTGAAAGGGCTCTTCTTCAGATCTTCTTGATCAGGGCCGCATCGATCAAAGTCTTCGCGGCCTGAAACGCCGCCTCTATACTCATTTCAGACGTATCAAGCAAGTGCGCGTCTTCGGCCGGCCGCAAAGGACTGTCGGCGCGGCCCATATCGCGCTCGTCGCGCTTCTTCACATCCTCGAATATCGCCGCATAGTCGGCCGGCTGACCGCTGCCGATGATCTCGTCGTAACGGCGTCTCGCCCGTACTTCCGGCGACGCAGTGACATAGAGTTTTACCGGCGCACCCGGGCAGACAACCGTGCCGATGTCGCGTCCGTCGAGCACCGTTCCGGGCTCGCGCAGCGAAAAGGCGCGCTGCGCCTCGACCAGTGCCCGGCGCACCGCCGGCATGACGGCGATCTTCGATGCCGCCTCGCCGATCGCGTGGGCGGAAAGCACCGACCGATCAAGCCCGGCGAGCTCGACCTCGCGCGCCATCTTCTCGGCGACCGCCTCGTCATCGAGCGGCAGCCCGCTATCCAGCAGCGCCTTGGCGGTGGCACGATAGGTCAGCCCCGTATCGAGATGATGAAAGCCGTATTCCTCGGCGATCCGGCGCGAGAGCGTGCCCTTGCCGGCCGCTGCCGGCCCGTCGATGGCGATGGTGATCATAAGTTTCCTGCAATCGATGTTGTTACTGGCCTGTAACTGAAAGCGATGCTGGCTTCCATGCTTGAACAGCGACTATCTTAATCCACACAATCAAAGAAGCATCCTCCGCCGACGAACCTGAGCGGATATCGGCCGGTTCGCCCGTCGGCTTCACGCGATCCTCGCCCCGAGCCCCGCCATCAGATCAATGTACCCCGGAAAGCTCGTCGCAATCATCGTCGAGTCATCCACCTTGACGGGGTGCTCCGCGGCAAGACCCAGGACAAGGAAGCTCATGGCGATACGGTGGTCGAGATGGGTCTTCACCACTCCGCCTGAGGCATTTCCGAGGCCCTTGCCGCCGCGGCGACCGCGCACGACGAGCGAGGATCTGCCCTCCTCGCAGTCGACACCGTTGAGCTTCAGGCCCGCGGCGATGGCGGCGAGGCGATCGGACTCCTTCACGCGCAGCTCATCGAGACCATGCATGATGGTCGCGCCTTCGGCAAAGGCGGCGGCGATGGCGAGAATGGGATACTCATCGATCATCGAGGCGGCACGCTCTTCGGGGACCGTAACGCCTTTCAGTTCGGAATGGCGTACCCTCAGATCCGCCACGTCTTCTCCGCCGACCTGCCCGATGTCGATCACCTCGATGTCGCCGCCCATCTCCTGCAAGGTCAGGATCAGCCCCGTACGGGTCGGGTTCATCAGCACGTTCCGGATGGTGATGTCAGAACCCGGAACGACGAGCGCCGCGACCAGCGGGAAAGCCGTCGAGGACGGATCGCCGGGCACATCGATCTCCTGGGCGACGAGCCTGCCGCGGCCTTCGAGCCGGATGGTGCGGACACCGGTGGCATCGGTTTCCACCGAGAGTTCGGCGCCGAATCCGCGCAGCATGCGCTCCGTGTGGTCACGGGTGATCGCCGGTTCGATGACGGTGGTGATACCGGGCGCATTGAGACCGGCGAAGAGCACCGCCGATTTCACCTGGGCGGACGCGACCGGCACGCGGTAGGTGACCGGCGTCGGCGTCTTCGGTCCGCGAAGGGTCACCGGCAGCCGGTCACCCGTAGCAGCCTCTACCTGCACGCCCATCTCACGCAAGGGATCAAGCACGCGCGCCATCGGCCGCCGGCTGAGCGAGGCATCACCGATGAAGGTCGTTTCGAAATCATAGACGCCGACGAGACCCATGATGAGGCGGCAACCGGTGCCGGCGTTGCCGAAATCGAGCGGCGCTTCCGGCGCAAGCAACGCACCATTGCCGACGCCGTTGACGATCCAGGTGTCGCCCTCCTTGCGGATCCTGGCACCTATCGCCTGCATGGCCCGGCCGGTGGCGATCACATCCGCGCCTTGGAGCAGGCCGGTGATACGCGTTTCGCCGGCGGCAAGCCCGCCCAGCATCAGCGACCGATGCGAGATCGACTTGTCGCCGGGAATTCGGACCGTCCCCTTAAGGCCGTCTGATTTGCGGGCGGTGGCAGGGCTTTGGCCCAATCCTTGCGACATGCGGAATCCTCGAAACATGCAAGACAGTGTCGCGCTCAAGACGCGCCAAAGTCGCGGCGGCAGCTGAATGGCTGACTGTTTTTATTCTTAGACCGGATAGAGTTGAAGAAGACAATGCAACTCGTATGGCGTCCTTGCAGGCCGGCCTGCTGTCGGCAGCACTCCTGCCACAACCCCTGCTGCATACTTCCTTAAATCGCGGCGAGCGGCCATGCTTGCGCACGCCGGAACGCCCGTGACACAGGGCCTTGCAAGTTTTGCCTTTGACAGATGCGGTCAAGATGATTATGGGGACCGGCTAATCATCATAAGCTTGATACCCTTTCCACCCGCCGGTTTTCGGCAAGAGCCGGCTCGGCCGGCCATTCAAGAGGCTTTGACAGTGGCAAAACCGGAACTTGGAACAAAGCGCATCGACCCGGAAACCGGGCGCAAATTCTACGATCTGAACCGTGATCCGATCGTTTCGCCTTACACCGGCAAGTCCTATCCGCTGAACTTCTTCGAAGAAACCTCGGTCGCCAAGGTGCTCGAGAAGGAAGAAGAAGAAGACGTCACGGAAGTCGATGCAGAGAACACCGAAGTCGAACTCGTTTCGCTCGAGGATGCCGATGATGAGGCAGCGGGCGGCGACGACCTGCCGGATCTCGGCGACGACGATGTCGAGATCGACGGTGACGACGACGACACCTTCCTCGAAGCCGACGAAGACGAAGACGACGACGACATGAGCGGCCTCATCGGCGTTTCCGATGACGAAGAAGACGTCTAAGCGCTTCAAATGACATGGGAATGCTCCCGTCCTCGGCCTATAGGGCCCGGACGGGAGAAAATCGGCCCGGACTGGAAATAAATCCACAGGCCACGCATTTTTCGGCTTGCCATCCTCAAAAAGGGGAAGTAATAAGCCGCCACTCGCCGGACACAACAGCCCGACGAATTTCCCGGACCGGCCTAGCCGGAACCCGATATGGGGCTATAGCTCAGCTGGGAGAGCGCTTGCATGGCATGCAAGAGGTCAGCGGTTCGATCCCGCTTAGCTCCACCAAACTTCTTCTTCGATTGATGACCGATGGACCTTCAAGGTCCCTCACTGCTTTCCAACTCGTCCAGCGAATCCAGGATCATCGTCAGCAACCGGATGATGTCGGCCGACTCGAGCAGGGCGTTGCGGATTTCGCGTTCCGATCGGTTGGGCGCGGAGGCGGCAATGTCGAGCAGAATATTGGTGACATCAGGGGCATCGGTGTTCGGTTCCATGCCGGTCTGTTCGCGCATGCAGCGGATCAGCGCCACTGCGCCTTCGAGCAGCCGTTGTGCCTGCACCGGGGTGAGCTCATGGACCTCATTGGCGGCACGAAACAGCTGGGATCTGAAGCCCGATATCGTGGTCATCTCCCGGATGATACTCCTTTCGGCTTCAAATGAAAGTGGTGGCCGACCCCACCCGTGCAACGTTCGGATGAATAGTCTACGCGAGAGACCTTGCGCGAAGGCGAACGAGGCGGCCAAACCGCACAGTCACACATCGGTGCAGCCGGCCCCTCCAGCGCGCGTTTATAATTTGTTAAGCATCGGAACGCAGAAGCTGATGCCATGTTCCTGATCTCGAAAATCTTCTGGCTGGCCGCACAGCCGCTGTCGTTCTCGTTCTTCGCCGCCTTTTCCGGGCTGCTGGCGACGGCGGCGGGCCTGCGCCGCACCGGCGGCTTCCTCGGCGGGCTTGGCGCGCTGGTGCTCTTCGTCAGCCTGTTCACCACCGCCGGCCCCTACGCCCTCCAGGCGCTCGAAGACCGCTTCGCGCGCCCCTCGCCATCACCTGCAACGCTCTCCTGCATTATCGTGCTCGGCGGCGCCTTCGAGAACGAGGTGATGGCAGGCCGCGGCGGCATGGAATTCAACCAGGCGGCGGACCGCTTCATCGAGACGGTGGCGCTCGCCAAGCGCTACCCCGAGGCGCGTATTCTGGTTTCCGGCGGTGACGGCTCCTTCAGCGGCGCCTATGCCGGCGACGCCGAGGCCTCGCAGGGCTTCCTCGCCGCGTTCGGCGTCGGCGGCGAACGGCTGATTCGCGAAGAACAATCGCGCACGACCTTCGAGAACGCCCGTAACACCAAGGAATTGCTGGCGGCGAATGGGCTCTCGAATTGCGCACTCGTCACCTCCGCCTTCCATATACCCCGTTCGGTCGGGCTCTTCCGCGCGCTCGACATCCCGGTCATTCCCTGGCCGACGGATTACCGCACCAGCGGCAAGCTTGGCCTTAGCTTCGACTTCACCCAGCCGTCGCTCAACGCACAATTGACGACGACGGCGGTGCGCGAATGGATCGGCCTCCTCGCCTATCACCTCGCCGGGCGGACACCCTCGATCCTGCCGGCGCCCTGAGAGTTGACGGCGGGGCACGAGATAGCCCAGCTTCAAAGCGAACCGCCGAATCTTGCCCGGAGCGTCCATGCCGATCCTCGAAATTCTCGACTACGCCGGTGTGGCCGTCTTCGCAGCGACCGGAGCGCTGTCGGCGTCACGCAAGCAGCTCGACATCATCGGCTATCTCTTCCTCGCCTCGGTGACCGGGATCGGCGGCGGCACGATGCGCGATGTCGTTTTGGGCGCGACACCGGTCTTCTGGGTCACCAACCCGACCTATCTGCTGGTCTGCGCCACCGTGGCGGTCATCCTCTTCTTCACCGCCCATCTCTTCGGCTCGCGCTACCGGGTGCTCGTCTGGCTCGATGCGATCGGCCTTTCAGCCTATTGCGTCATGGGCGCTGCGAAGGGGTATGCTGCCACCGGCTCGGCGACGGTGGCACTTGTCACCGGCATGCTGACCGCCACCTTCGGCGGGGTCTTACGCGATATGCTCGCCGGCGAGCCTTCCGTGCTTCTGAGGCCGGAAATCTATGTTACGGCGGCGCTCGTCGGCGCCGGCGCCTTCGTGCTTGCAACGGTCGCGGGCCTGCCGCTTGTGGCAACGTCGACACTGGGTGTTCTCTCCGCCTTTGCCGTGCGCGGCGGCGCGCTCAAGTTTGGCTGGACCCTGCCGACGGGCAAGGCGTTGCCGGGTCGCGATCCCGACGACGTGATGTGAAGGCTCACACGCCGACAGACGCAAGATCTGCAATCAATTTATCTTGATGATCGACCTCGGTCGGATCAGCGGCCGTTCTTGCGGCGCAGGCGGATCACCACGTCGACATGCGCAATCTCCATGCCCTCGGGCGGTTCCGGGAGATTGTCGATCTGGATGTTGCTGACGGGGATATCGAGTACCTCGTTCTGGCCCTCGACGAAGAAATGATGGTGATCCGACACGTTGGTGTCGAAATAGGTCTTGGCGCTTTCCACCGCCAGGACACGGATCATGCCGGCCTCGGTGAACTGGTGCAGCGTATTGTAGACGGTTGCGAGCGAAACAGGCACCCCGGCCATGACAGCCTCCTCGTGCAGTTCCTCGACGGTCAGGTGACGGTCACCCTTGGCAAAGATCAGATCGGCGAGGGCAACGCGCTGACGGGTCGGACGCAGGCCTGAGTGACGCAGCCTTTCTTCCGAACTCACTTCTGTTGCTTTCGTCATCAAGGGTCGTTCCATGTATCCCGGCGAAATTCACAATACTTCCGTTGCGATATAACTTTTGCGCCCCGCGCTTTCAATAGATTCTCGGTCAAACATGCGTTGCAAAGCCCGAAAAACCGGTCAAACTCGGGGAAGGCTGGCAATTAACTCTGGTCGCGCCCACATTGATCCTGTAAGCGACGGCGGAACGAAAATGCCATCTGAGGCGGCGGTAACCTGGCCGGAAACGAGAAGGTTCGGGTTCGCCACGCTTCATTTCAAGCCGAACTTGCTCTAAAGCAGATCGGACAACACGTTAAGTCATTCGGGGAAGCATCCATTCATGACCACCAGACAATCCAGCTTCAGCTACGAGGAAATCCTGGCCTGCGGCCGTGGCGAGTTGTTTGGCCCTGGCAACGCGCAGCTGCCGCTGCCGCCGATGCTGATGGTTCATCGCATCACCGAGATTTCCGAAACGGGT
Source organism: Ensifer sp. R-19 (assembly GCF_049905105.1). Taxonomy (NCBI): domain Bacteria; kingdom Pseudomonadati; phylum Pseudomonadota; class Alphaproteobacteria; order Hyphomicrobiales; family Rhizobiaceae; genus Ensifer; species Ensifer sp. R-19. The sequence goes on along the minus strand of NZ_CP184569.1, from coordinate 3,856,018 downwards.
GGTGCCTTTGACAAGGGTTATCTGCGCGCCGAATACGACGTGCGCCCCGATGACTGGTATTTTCCCTGCCACTTCCAGGGCAATCCGATCATGCCGGGCTGCCTCGGCCTCGACGGCATGTGGCAATTGACCGGCTTCTACCTCGGCTGGCTCGGCGAGCCTGGCCGCGGCATGGCGCTTTCCACCGGCGAAGTGAAGTTCAAGGGCATGGTTCGTCCCCACACCAAGCTTCTCGAATACGGCATCGACTTCAAGCGCGTCATGCGCGGCCGGCTCGTGCTTGGCACCGCCGACGGCTGGCTGAAGGCCGATGGCGAGACTATCTATCAGGCAACCGACCTGCGCGTCGGTCTGTCCAAGGATAAGGCCGAGTAGTCCAGGCCTACCTGCACCGAACGAAATAAAGAAAAGGTCAGTATCATGAGACGGGTTGTTGTCACGGGCCTCGGCATCGTTTCCTCGATCGGAAACAACGCGGACGAAGTCACCGCGTCGCTGCGCGATGCAAAGTCGGGCATCACGTTTTCTCCCGATTTCGCGGAGAACGGCTTCAAGTGCCAGGTCTGGGGCGCCCCGTCGCTCGATCCGACCGAGCTCGTCGACCGTCGCGCCATGCGCTTCCTGTCGCAGGGCGGCGCCTGGAACCACGTGGCGATGAAACAGGCAATCGCCGACTCCGGCCTCGAAGAAACCGTCGTTGCCCGCAACGAGCGCACCGGCATCATCATGGGCTCGGGCGGTCCGTCCACCCGCACGATCGTCGAAGCCGCCGACGTCACCCGCAAGAATGTGAGCCCGAAGCGCATCGGCCCATTCGCGGTTCCGAAGGCGATGTCGTCCACGGCGTCCGCGACGCTCGCCACCTGGTTCCAGATCCACGGCGTCAACTACTCGATCTCCTCGGCCTGCTCGACCTCGGCGCACTGCATCGGCAATGCTGCCGAGATGATCCAGTGGGGCAAGCAGGACGTGATGTTTGCTGGCGGCCATGAGGATCTCGACTGGACGATGTCCAACCTCTTCGACGCCATGGGCGCCATGTCCTCGAAATACAACGAGACGCCGGCGACCGCGTCCCGTGCCTATGACGTCAACCGCGACGGTTTCGTCATTGCCGGCGGCGCCGGCGTTCTCGTTCTCGAAGAACTGGAACACGCCAAGGCCCGCGGTGCGAAGATCTACGCCGAAATCGTCGGCTACGGCGCGACCTCCGACGGCTACGACATGGTGGCTCCCTCGGGCGAAGGCGCAATCCGCTGCATGCGCCAGGCGCTTTCGACGGTGAAGGGCGATGTCGACTACATCAACACCCACGGCACCTCGACGCCTGTTGGCGACAGCAAGGAAATCGGCGCGATCCGCGAAGTGTTCGGCAGCAAGATGCCGCACATCCAGTCGACGAAGTCTCTGACCGGCCACTCGCTCGGCGCTGCCGGCGTGCAGGAATCGATCTACGGCCTCCTGATGATGCAGGCCGGCTTCATCGGCGAAAGTGCGCATATCACCGAACTCGACCCCGAATTCGAGGGCGTTCCGATCGTTCGCAAACGCATCGACAATGCCAAGATCGATACGGTTCTGTCGAACTCCTTCGGCTTCGGCGGCACCAATGCGACGCTCGTCTTCCAGCGCTACAACGGATAACACCATGACGGGACTGATGACCGGAAAGCGTGGCCTCATCATGGGTGTGGCCAACAGCCATTCCATTGCCTGGGGCATTTCCAAGGCGCTTGCGGCGCAAGGGGCGGAACTCGCCTTCACCTACCAGGGCGAAGCGCTCGGCAAGCGCGTCAAGCCGCTTGCCGGCGAGCTCGGCTCGGACTTCCTGCTGCCTTGCGATGTCGAGGACATTGCGTCCGTCGATGCCGTGATCGATGCGATCAAGGAACGCTGGGGCAATCTCGACTTCATCGTGCATGCCATCGGCTTCTCCGACAAGAACGAGCTGAAGGGCCTCTATGCCGACACCTCGCGCGACAATTTCAGCCGCACGATGGTGATCTCCTGCTTCTCCTTCACCGAAATCGCCAGGCGTGCTGCCGAGCTGATGAATGACGGCGGCTCGATGCTGACGCTGACCTATGGCGGCTCGATGCGCGTCATGCCGAACTACAACGTCATGGGCGTTGCCAAGGCGGCGCTCGAGGCTTCCGTGCGTTACCTCGCGGCGGACTACGGCGTGCGCGGCATTCGCGTCAACGCGATCTCCGCCGGCCCGATCCGCACCCTTGCCGGCGCCGGTATTTCCGACGCCCGGGCGATGCTCTCCTGGCAGCAGAAGAATTCGCCGCTGCGTCGCACTGTCACCATCGACGACGTCGGCAATTCCGCGCTCTACCTGCTCTCGGACCTGTCGCGCGGCGTCACCGGCGAAATCCACTACGTCGATTCCGGCTACAACATCACCTCGATGCCGGCACTCGACACGTTGCGGACGGCCGACGTCGAGTAACACTCTCAACTTACCGGAAAACAGAACAAAGCCCGCGGACCGGCCTCGATCCGCGGGCTTTGTCATTCATTGAGCCGCTCAGGGAAATAGAAACAGTGCGAGCACGGCGACGACGATCGCCAGCACGATGAACCCCGTGTGCGTGCGCCGCCCCGGCTCCAGCGGCAGGTGATAGAGGCTCTTCAGGAACGACATGGGTACCTCGGAGGTCGCTCCATGTCCCTCGGCATGCTTGATGTCCTTGGCAACAGCCTCGGCCGCATCCTCGGTCAAGGGCGGCCTGTTCACTCCCCACGTCATGGCACTCATCCTCCGACGAGAAATACCGACGACGTCATGGTGAGCCCGAACAGGGGCGATGGCAACAGGCAAACTGTCGCTGCCCGTTGGCCGGGGCGCTACTGCATGTCTCCTTAAATCGACCTCGATTTGAGGACGAAGACATGCAGAAAATCAAAGTGCTACAGCGACCTTTGCGCGTCTGATAAGACGCGCGGCGCTGTAGACCCGGAACGAAAAAAGCCGGGCGATTGCCCGGCTCCTTGCTTAATCCTTGATGGGCTTCAGCGCTTCGCCCAGAGCACCTTGAAACGGGCGTTGCGGCAGGTTTCGCCGTATTCCTTGGAGTTCTCGGCCAGTACCTGCTCGTAGGGCAGGCCGCGGTTGGCGACCAGCATCAGCTTTCCGCCCTGCTTCAGCGCCTTCAGCGCCGTCTTGATGATGGCAATGCCAAGCGTCGGCTCGGCGGCGTGGGCCTCGTGGAAGGGCGGATTCATGACGATGAGATCGTACTTGTCGCGCGGCTCTTCACTCGTCAGGTCGAACCAGTGGAAGCGCGCCGGCGTCGACGGCGCGTTTGCCATCATGTTGACGCGCGCGGCTTCGAGCGACTCATGGTCGGCTTCGAAGAGATCGACGCCCTTGAGGCCCGGCGAGGCTTCAGCGAGCTTGACGGCGAGATAGCCCCAGCCGGCGCCGAAATCGGCGGCATGGCCGTGAAAATCGTTCGGCAGGCGCGAGGCGAGCAGTTCCGAACCCGCGTCGATGCGGTCGTGTGAGAACATGCCCGGCGAAGCCTCGAACAGGCCATCGACGCGCACCGGCACCTTGGCGAGCTTGTGCACCGCGTCGGTGACGTCTTCGGGACGGGTGAACCAGAAGGCGACGCCGTGATATTTCGGCAGATGATCGCCGTCCCATTCGAACTTGGCGATCCGCTTCTTCAGCGACTGGATGCCGTCTTCCTTGCCGCCGGCAACGACGATCAGGCCGCCCTCGCGGGTGCGCTTCAGCGCCTCGGCGATCCGGTCCTCATTCTCGCCCTTGTGCTTGCCACAGAGCACCAGCGTAACGTCGTAGTCCTCGCCGGTGATCTCGGGCGTCACATCGGCGCGCATGGCCTCCAGGGCGCGATAGAGCGGCCGCAACGGCTGAACGGCGGCGATCGAGGCTTCGAAGCCCTTGGGCAGCCTGTAGCCCGCCTCGGCGCCGAGAAAGAGAACACGCTCGCCTTCGCCCGGGGGGTCGATCACACCGCTATCGAACGGGTAAAACAGGGTCTTCAACGCATCTCGGCTCATCGGTCTATCCGTCATCTTCCTACAAGAAAGGGGCGCGGAGCGTTCCGCCCCGCGCCCCGAATGCATTCGGGTGAAGCTCGCTTATTCGGCGGCTTCGCCGTCGCCCTTCTTCTCAGACTTCTCGGCAGCAACTTCCTTGCCGGTGGCCTGGTCGACGACCTTCATGGAAAGGCGAACCTTGCCACGCTCGTCGAAGCCCATGAGCTTGACCCAGACCTTGTCGCCTTCCTTGACGACGTCGGTCGTCTTGGCAACGCGCTCGGAAGCGAGCTGCGAGATGTGGACGAGGCCATCGCGGGCGCCGAAGAAGTTGACGAAGGCGCCGAAGTCGGCGGTCTTCACAACGGTACCTTCATAAATCTGGCCAACTTCCGGCTCGGCGACGATCGAGTGGATCCACTTGCGGGCCGCTTCGATTTCCTTACCGGACGAGGAGGCGATCTTCACGGTGCCGTCGTCTTCGATGTTGATCTTCGCGCCGGTCTTCTCGACGATTTCGCGGATGACCTTGCCGCCGGAGCCGATGACTTCGCGGATCTTGTCGACCGGGATGTTCATGACTTCGATGCGCGGAGCGAACTCGCCGAGCTGGCCACGGCTTTCGGAAATGGCCTTGGCCATTTCGCCGAGGATGTGGAGACGGCCGCCCTTGGCCTGGTTGAGCGCAATGCCCATGATCTCTTCGGTGATGCCCTCGATCTTGATGTCCATCTGGAGCGAGGTGATACCAGCGTCGGTACCGGCAACCTTGAAGTCCATGTCGCCGAGGTGGTCTTCGTCGCCGAGGATGTCGGAGAGAACGGCGAAGCGCTCATCTTCCTTGATCAGGCCCATGGCGATACCGGCAACCGGCTTTGCCAGCGGAACGCCGGCGTCCATGAGAGCGAGCGAGGTGCCGCAAACCGTCGCCATCGACGACGAGCCGTTGGATTCGGTGATCTCGGATACGACACGCAGTGTGTAGGGGAACTGCTCGGCTTCCGGCAGCATCGGGCGAATAGCGCGCCAGGCGAGCTTGCCGTGACCGATTTCGCGACGGCCCGGGGAGCCCATGCGACCGGTTTCGCCGACCGAGAAGGGCGGGAAGTTGTAGTGCAGCATGAAGCGTTCTTTGTACATGCCGGTCAGGCTGTCGACGTACTGTTCGTCTTCGCCGGTGCCGAGCGTGGCAACGACGATCGCCTGCGTCTCACCGCGGGTGAAGAGCGCCGAACCGTGGGTACGCGGCAGAAGGCCGACTTCCGAGACGATCGGACGAACGGTTTCCAGATCGCGGCCGTCGATACGGCTCTTGGTGTCGAGGATGTTCCAGCGAACGATCTTGGCCTGCAGGTGCTTGAAGACGGCGCCGATGACTTCAGCGGTGTACTTGGGCTCCGCACCTTCCGGGAAGAAGTGTGCCTTTACCTTCGCCTTGACGGCATCGACGGCAGTGTAGCGGGCAGCCTTTTCGGTGATCTTGTAGGCGTCGCGCAGTTCGGCTTCGGCCATGCCGAGCATTTCGGCTTCGAGCGCGGAATGATCTTCCGGTTCGAATTCGCGCGGCTCCTTGGCAGCGACTTCAGCGAGCTTGATGATCGCGTCGATGACTGGCTGGAAGCCCTTCTGACCGAAGACGACGGCGCCGAGCATGACGTCTTCAGCCAGTTCCTTGGCTTCCGATTCGACCATCAGCACCGCTTCCTGGGTGCCGGCGACAACGAGGTCGAGCGTCGATTCGTCCATCTCGTCGAGATGCGGGTTCAGCACGTACTGGCCGTTGATGTAGCCGACGCGCGCGCCGCCGATCGGGCCCATGAACGGGACGCCCGACAGCGTCAGCGCTGCGGAAGCGGCAACCATCGACAGAACGTCGGGGTTGTTTTCGAGGTCATGCTGCATGACCGTGACGATGACCTGGGTATCGTTCTTGTAGCCATCGGGGAAAAGCGGACGGATCGGACGGTCGATCAGGCGCGAAACGAGCGTTTCGTTCTCGCTCGGACGGCCTTCGCGCTTGAAGTAACCACCCGGGATCTTGCCGGCAGCGTAGGTCTTTTCCTGGTAGTTGACGGTCAGCGGGAAGAAGTCCTGGCCCGGCTTCGGCGACTTGGCCGAAACGACGGTGGCGAGAACGACGGTTTCGCCGTAGGTGGCGATGACGGCGCCGTCAGCCTGACGGGCGACCTTGCCGGTTTCGAGCTTGAGCGGACGCCCAGCCCATTCGATTTCAACCTTGTGGGTATCGAACATGTTCTGTCCTTCATGTGCGGCGGACCTTTCCGCGGCTGTTGCAGCGCGGGTGGTCGAGGGGCCGCATGAAATGGCGCATCACGGGCAAGACAACGGGAGGCTTCACGCTTGAAATCGGCTTGTTTCCGCTTCCCGCGCCGCTTATCTGCGGCGTTCCGGCAAGCAGAGCCGAAGCATCCTGCAATCCTGCCCCATGACGGGCCATCGGTTGATCCGCGATACCGGCCCATCCGGTTCGCTGGATTCTCTCCTGGTGCCACGCTTCCTAAGCGGCCGGAGAGATCATTGCTTGAGCGTTGAACGCTCCATAAAAAAGCCGGCGGGCCGCAAAGACCCGCCGGATAAGTCGCTTAGCGACGGATGCCCAGGGCACCGATCAGCTTGGTGTAGCGCGCTTCGTCTTTCTTCTTCAGATAGTCGAGGAGCGAACGACGGCTGGAAACCATTGCGAGCAGACCACGGCGGGAATGGTTATCCTTCTTGTGGCCCTTGAAGTGTTCGGTCAGGTTGTTGATCCGTTCCGTCAGGATAGCAACCTGGACTTCCGGAGAACCGGTGTCGCCTTCAACGGTTGCAAATTCCTTGATGAGCTGAGCCTTACGCTCTGCAGCAATCGACATCGGATGATCCTTTCGATTTCGAGGATTTAGGGACGCCGTCAGCCGGGATGTCGTCCAGCTGCAGCCGTGAATGCAACGGGCATGCGCCTTTTGCTGGCGTGCCTATAAACGAATTGGATGAAAAAGGAAAGGGTCATGGACCTGCACCCCGATGGGCTTCCGGAGGGCCTCGGAAGCTTGTCGGTCGCGGCCGATTTCCGACGGTCGCGATCGACGCTCCGGCCGACCTTCGCGCCGTTTTTAAAGGGGCCCATCCGCATTCACGAATCTTCGTCCTTCGCCTCGCGCGGAATGGTGATCCGCCACTCGATGCCATCGGCATGCATCACCCGCTCCAGCGCGGCGTTCAGCGCCATGCCGAGCATGCGCTCCAGCACCAGTGTTCCGAAGCCCTTGCGGACCGGATCGGAGGGCTTGTCGGCGAGATCCGCGCCCTCCTCCCGCCAGCGAATGGCAATGCCTTCATCCTCCAGCGACCAGCTCAGCTTGACGACCCCGGTGGTGTTGGCGAGCGCTCCGTATTTGGTGGCGTTGGTCGCGAGCTCGTGCAGGGCCATGCCGAGGGTCTGGGCGATCTGCGTGTCGAGCCTCAGAGCCGGGCCGGAGAAGATCACGCGCTTCGGATCGTCAGGCGTAAACGGCTGCAACTGGTTCTGGGCGAGCTCGCGGAAATCGACCCCTTGCGCGGCGTTGGTGATCATCAGGTCGGTGGAGCGCGCGAGTCCGGCAATGCGCTTGCGGAAGCTGTCGGCGAAGTCCGACGCGCTCTCGGCCGAATAGACCGATTGGTTCAGCATCGACTGGATGACGGTAAGCTGGTTCTTCGAGCGATGCGCCACCTCGCGCATGAGGAAGCGGATCTCGTTTTCAGCCTTGCCGCGCGCCGCCGCTGCCCGTGCGAGCGCTGCCGAGACCTGCTCGACCTCCGAGATCATGTGCGGCCGCGATTCGATCCGTTCGCCGGCGCCGAGACGGCGCGCATCCTGCGCCACGAGCTTGACGCCCTGCGACAACAGCCGCGCAATCGCCAGCGAGCCGGCAATCGCGATGCCCGCGAAGATGATGCCGCCGAGCGACAGCCACAGGAACGACCAGACGGCCGGTGCATCGACGGTCGCGCTAGGCGCCCAGGCGATGATCCGCCATCCCGTGACGACGGAAAACTCGGTCGCGACGCGATATTTAGTGCCGTTTTCCTTGATGTTGCGGACACCGATGCTGATCGCCGGCACCTTGTCGAGGAAGAATGGTTCCCCGGCCTTGACGGCCGCATCCGACGAGATGATGACCTTGCCTGCGCCATCGACGAGTGCCGCGTTCCAACCGGGAGAAAGCGTGTCGCGGTTGACGGCCTTGGCCATGTTCTCGGCGTTTTGCGTCAGCGTCAGCAGATACTCCTCACCGGTCGCCAATTTCGCCGGCAGGTAGACGTTGAAAACCCACTTTCCAGCGGTCTGGCCAAAGAAGACGTTGGAGACGAGCGGCGCACCATTGTTGGTGAAGGCCCGCTCGACCGAGCCCGTATCCGAGGCTTTGCTGAGTTGCGCACCGAAAGGCACCCTGGTGTTGAGCCGCTGGTTGTGCTTGCGGTCGATGACGATCAGGTAGGAGTCCGTTTCGGCGAGCGCCGTGGCGGCCCTGCGGTAGAAGGCCTCCATATTGCCGTCTTCGATCTCTTGCGATGTCGACAGCACCTTGAGCGTCGTCAGCATGCCCTCGATGTCACGTTCGACGATGCGCGTCACCGACCCGGTCGAAGCCTGCAGCAGCGCCGTGATCACCTGTTCCTGCTGGTCGACGCTGCGCTTCAGCACGACGAGCGAAAAAATGAAGGCCGGAACGATGGCCACCAGGAGCAGCGACGTCAGATAAAAACTGAACGGCCGGGTCAGGCGATGACGAACGAGATCGACGATCGTCGCCAGACCGTTCGCAGCCTTCCGCTTTTCTTCGTCCAGCACGCCCGTCACCTCAGTCGCCCTTCTTCGTTCCGCGCCGGCACACAGCCGCTTTCGGCGCGCGCCGCGGGAGACGGTGCGATCGCCAATCGGCTCCGGAGCACGGGACGGAAACGGAATCACCTCGGATGGATTGGAAGCCCATGCCGGGGATCATGCGTCAAGGATGGGGCAAAGGCAAACGCTTCCGGGCGCTTAGCCGGTGGCGAAAACACGCTTCGGGCGGAACTCACCCTCGGCGATCTCACCGATGGCGACCAGCTTGCCGCGTGCCGTCGCATAGGCTTCAGGCGTCGCAAGCGGCGCATCGCGGCCGCGCAGGATGATGGGATTGCCCATTCTCAGGCGGTGCGCCTGATCATCGTTGACGGCAACATGCGGAAGGTTAGAAAGCGCTTCACCGGTCTCGATCAGATAGGCGTCGAGCGCCGCCAGGCGTTCTACGTCGCTCTCGATTTTCTCCAGCGCCACCAGATCGGCGAGCGGCACCATGTCCTCTTCACCAAACGGTGCGACAAAGGTGCGGCGCAGCGAGGCGATGTGGCCGAAACAACCGAGATCGCGGCCCATGTCACGCGCGAGCGAACGCACATAGGTGCCCTTGCCGCACTCGATTTCGAAATGCGCGAGATTGGGAGCGGCACCCAAGAGCGTCAGGCGGTGCACCTCGACTTCACGAGCCGGAATTTCGACCGTTTCGCCATCGCGGGCGAGGTCGTAGGCACGCTCGCCGTCGATCTTGATCGCAGAGAACTGCGGCGGCACCTGGCTGATGACGCCGGTATATTTCGGCAGCAGCGCGCGGATCGCCTCTTCGTTCGGTCGTTCGGTCGAGGAATGCGTGACCTCGCCTTCGAGATCGTCGGTCGAGCGTTCCTCGCCCCAGGCAACGGTGAATTCGTAGATCTTGCGACCGTCCATCACGTAAGGAACGGTCTTCGTCGCATCACCGAGTGCAATCGGCAGCATACCGGAGGCCAACGGGTCGAGTGTGCCGGCATGGCCGGCCTTCTGGGCCTTGAACAGCCACTTGATCTTCGAGACGGCTTCGGTGGAGCCGAAGTCGAGCGGCTTGTCGAGGATCAGCCAGCCCGAGATCGGGCGGCCCTTGGGCTTACGCGGTTTGGACATGAAATCTACTATTCTTCGTCTTCGCTGGACTGGTCGAGATCGCGGCTGACTTCCGGCGAGCGCAGCAGCTCATCGATCTTCTTGTAGTTGTCGAAGCTCGTATCGTCGCGGAAACGAACGTCGGGCATGTATTTCATCTGCCGAAGCTGGGGGCCGAGACGGCCGCGGATGTACTTGGCATTGCGGTTCAGCGCGTCGATGACTTCGTCATGATTGGGCACGCCGAGCGGCGTGACATAGGCCGTGGCGATCTTCAGATCCGGCGACATGCGCACTTCCGAGATCGCGATGACGGTCTTCTCGATCACGGGATCGCGGACCTCGCCGCGCTGCAGAACCTGGGTGATGGCAGCGCGCACCTGTTCGCCGACGCGCAGCATGCGCTGTGAAGGGGCAGAGGATGTGGCTTTGGTCATGGACGGTACCTCAAAAAAATGCGAGCGCCGAAGGACAACCCGGCGCCCGCATAATCTCTAATCGGACGGTTCTTAAAGCGTCCGCGTGATGTGCTCTACGCGGAAGCACTCGATCGTATCGCCGGCGCGGATGTCTTCGTAGTTCTCGAAGGCCATACCGCACTCCTGACCGACGTTGACTTCCGAGACTTCGTCCTTGAAGCGCTTGAGGGTCTTGAGCTTGCCTTCGTGGATAACGACGTTGTCGCGAACCAGACGGACGCCGACGCCACGCTCGACCTTGCCTTCGGTGACGCGGCAACCCGCGACCTTGCCGACCTTGGTGATGTTGAACACCTCCAGGATCTCGGCGTTGCCGAGGAAGGTTTCGCGGCGCTCGGGCGAGAGCAGACCGGACATCGCTGCCTTCACGTCATCCACCAGATCGTAGATGATGTTGTAGTAGCGGATTTCGATGCCGGCACGCTCGGCTGCCGAACGGGCCTGCGCGTTGGCGCGGACGTTGAAGCCGATGATCGCAGCATTCGACGCCTCGGCGAGCGAGATGTCGGACTCGGTGATACCGCCGGCACCCGAATGCACGATGCGCGCACGCACTTCGTCGGTTCCGAGCTTGTCGAGCGCACCGGCGATCGCTTCGATCGAACCCTGCACGTCGCCCTTGATGACCAGCGGGAACTCCTTGAGACCGGAGGTCTGGAGCTGGGTCATCATCTGCTCGAGCGAGCCGCGCGAGCCGGACTGACGGGCAACCTGCTTCTCACGGGCGAGCCGCTGGCGGTACTCGGAGATCTCGCGGGCGCGGCTTTCGTTCTCGACGACGGCGAACTTGTCGCCGGCAGCCGGTGTTCCGGACAGGCCGAGAACCTCGACCGGCATCGACGGACCGGCTTCCTTGACGTGTTCACCCTTGTCGTTGACCAGAGCGCGCACACGGCCCCACTGGTCGCCGGCGACGATGATCTGGCCAGGACGCAGCGTGCCCTTCTGGACGAGGACGGTTGCAACCGCACCGCGACCACGGTCAAGCTCGGCTTCAACCACCGTACCTTCGGCCGTCCGGTTCGGATTGGCGCGCAAGTCGAGGATTTCGGACTGCAGCAGGATCGCTTCCAGCAGCTTGTCGAGGTTGGTGCCGTTCTTCGCGGAGACTTCCACGTCGAGAACTTCACCGCCCATGGATTCGACAAAGACTTCGTGCTGCAGCAGCTCGGTGCGAACCTTCTGCGGGTTCGCCGTCGGCTTGTCGACCTTGTTGATCGCCACGATGATCGGAACACCGGCCGCCTTGGCGTGGTTGATCGATTCGATCGTCTGCGGCATCACGCTGTCGTCGGCCGCAACCACCAGGATCGCGATGTCGGTCGCCTGGGCACCGCGGGCACGCATGGCGGTGAACGCCGCGTGGCCGGGGGTGTCGATGAAGGTGATCTTGTTGCCGTTCTGCTCGACCTGATAGGCGCCGATGTGCTGGGTGATGCCACCAGCTTCGCCGGCCACCACGTTGGCGTGGCGGATCGCATCGAGCAGCGAGGTCTTGCCGTGGTCGACGTGCCCCATGATCGTGACGATCGGCGGACGCGGCAGCAGTTCCTCGTCGGAATCGGTCACGTTGAAGATGCCTTCCTCGACGTCGGATTCCGAGACGCGCTTGACCGTGTGGCCGAATTCGCCGGCGATGAGTTCAGCCATGTCGGCGTCGATCAGATCGCCGGGCTTCATCATCTGGCCTTCCTTCATCAGGTACTTGATGACGTCGACGGCGCGTTCGGACATGCGCTGCGACAGTTCCTGAATGGTGATGGTCTCAGGCAGGATGACTTCGCGCGAGATCTTCTCGCGGGTTTCCTGCATCTGGCTGCGCTTAAACTTCTCCTGGCGGCGACGCATGGCCGACAGCGAACGGGCGCGCTGGCCGCCATCCTCGTCGACGGCAGCGGTCAGCGTCAGCTTGCCCTGGCGACGACCGTCGTCGGCCTTCGGGCGGGCAGGAACCTTGGCAGGCTCGGGACGCACGACCTTGCCGCGTGCCGGGCCTGCGCCCGAACGCGGACCACGATCGTCATCCTTTTCGTTGTCGACCTTACGGCCGCGCAGAGCGCCGGCCGGAGCCGGGGTCGGAAGTCCAGTTGCCGCTTCAGCAGGCCGTGCAGCCTGCGGGCGGTTGTCGACGCGACGCTCAGTGGAAGCCGGTGCGCGAGCTGCCACGGGGCGCTCTTCGACAACCTCTTCGGCCTTTGCTTCAGGCTCGACAGCCGGGCGGGCCGCTTCTTCAGCGGCGCGGCGTGCGGCCTCTTCCTTCTCCTGAAGGAGACGGGCTTCTTCCTCGCGCTTGCGGCGTGCTTCGTTCTCGGCGCGGATGACCGCTTCTTCGGCATCGCGGATCTGCGCTTCGGCGAGAGCACGGCGGCGCGCATCGATCTCACCGGCGGAAAGCTGGTTCAGAACGACACCCACACGCGGACGGTTGGCCTGATTGGCTTCCTGGCGCGTCGAGTGCTGCTGCGGCTGCGGGGCCGGGCGGCCGGAAGGCTGCGGCTGAGCCGGACGCTGTTCGACCGGGCGTGCTGCGGGAGCCGCGGCGACCGGCGTGATCGGACGCTCGTCCTTGGGGCGATGGAAGGGGCGTTTCTTGGTTTCGACCACGACCGCCTTGGTGCGGCCACGGCCCATGTCCTGACGCACGGTCCCCTGCGAAACCCCGTGGGGTTTCAGGGTCAGCGTCTTCTTGCCTGCTGCGCTGCCTGTCTTGTCGTCGTTGTTGTCGGTCATTCCGTTCCGTTCCTAGCGATCAGGGCCGGATGCGTATCACCTGACCCTGTCTTCCAAATTGTCTCAAACAATGTACGCGATGCCAGACTGTGCTGGTGACGCGGGTCATTGCTGTGGCTTGCCAGCGCCGCCGTCGGCCCGGACCGGGACGGATCCTCGGTACTTTTCGAGCATGATTGCGCGCTTCACTACACCCTCACCCGCCTGCCCTGCAAGCGCTGCGGCATGGATAAAAGCATTACTTCCTAAAAGGCCCTCCATTTCCGCCCCGGTGAAGGGACGGAACGAAGGTATTTCCATTTCATCGTCGGCCACGAAGCTCATCGCCTTGCGGGCCTGGTCTATCTTCCGCACACCGTCGGCTGCAGCGTCGGCCGCATGGAACACGGCAAGCGCTGCAAGACCGCGCACGGCCTGCTCCGTCTTCGTCGCGCCGGAGATGAACTGGGCCGCCTTGCGCGCCATGTTCATCATGCCGGCCAACTGCTCGGCGAGCAGCCGGTCGACGTCGTCGGCGAGCGTCGCGTCGGCCTTGACGTCCGCCTTCAGGGCGCGGGCGAAGAACTTCTTCGCCACCGCCTTTTCAACGAGCGCCCGCTCGGCCTTCACCCAGCAGCCGCGTCCCGGAAGCTGACGCTTCAGATCGGGAACGACGCGACCGTCGGGCCCGGCAACGAAGCGGATCAACTCATCCGGCGAACCGCTTTCGCGGGTGACGATGCACGTCCGCGTGCTGCCGCTCCGATCCTTCGGGCCCCCATCCAAGGGCAATGTGTCCGAAGGCAGGCTGTCGGCATCATCAGAGGCGGTCATCGTCCTTAAGCGTCCTGCTCGGCGCCTTCGGCAACGTCGATCGGCTCTTCGCCTTCGACCTCATCGCTTGCCAGGTCCTCTTCCGTGATCCAGCCGGCCGCGAGGCGGGCCTGAACGATCATGGCTTCGGCTTCGGCGCGCGAAACGTCGAACTTCGAGAAGGTGCCCTCGAAGCGCTTGGTCTCGCCGTCCTTGCGTTCGCTCCAGCCGACGAGGTCGTCAGCGGCGCAGCCGGCAAAGTCTTCGATCGTCTTGATGCCTTCTTCGCCGAGCGCAACGAGCATCTGGCTCGTCAGGCCGTCGATCGAGCGCAGCTCGTCGGCAACGCCGAGTTCCTTGCGCTTGGCATCCATTTCCGCTTCGAGCTTGTCGAGGAATTCGCGCGCACGGGTCTGGATTTCGGTAGCGGTCTCCTCGTCGAAGCCATCGATCGACGAGATTTCGTCGAGGTCGACATAGGCAAGCTCCTCGACGGCGGCAAAGCCTTCGGACGCCAGAACCTGGCCGACCATTTCGTCGACGTCGAGCGCGTCCATGAACAGGTTGGTGCGCTCGGTGAATTCCTTCTGGCGACGCTCGCTCTCTTCCTGTTCGGTGAGGATGTCGATGTCCCAGCCGGTCAGCTGCGAGGCGAGGCGAACGTTCTGGCCGCGACGGCCGATGGCGAGCGAAAGCTGCTCGTCCGGAACGACCACTTCGATGCGCTCCGCATCTTCGTCGAGAACGACCTTGGCCACTTCCGCCGGCTGCAGCGCGTTGACGATGAACGATGCCGGATCCTGCGACCACGGAATGATGTCGATCTTTTCGCCCTGCAGTTCGCCGACGACGGCCTGAACGCGCGAACCGCGCATACCGACGCAGGCGCCGACCGGGTCGATCGACGAGTCGTTGGAGACAACGGCGATCTTGGCGCGCGAACCCGGGTCACGGGCAACCGACTTGATCTGGATGATGCCGTCGTAGATCTCAGGCACTTCCATGGTGAAGAGCTTCACCATGAACTGCGGATGGGTACGCGACAGGAAGATCTGCGGGCCGCGCTGTTCGCGGCGAACGTCGTAGACGAAGGCGCGGACGCGGTCGCCGTAGCGCATGTTTTCGCGCGGGATCATCTCGTCGCGGCGGATGATGCCTTCGCCACGGCCGAGGTCGACGATGACGTTGCCGTATTCGACGCGCTTGACCGTGCCGTTGACGATCTCGCCGACGCGATCCTTGAATTCGTCGAACTGGCGATCACGCTCGGCTTCGCGAACCTTCTGGACGATGACCTGCTTGGCAGACTGGGCGGCGATGCGGCCGAAGTCCATCGGCGGCAGCGGGTCGGCGATGAAATCGCCGAGCTTGGCGTCCGGATTGCGATCGCGAGCAAGCTCGAGCGGGATCTGCGTGGAATAGTCGTCAGCCTTTTCGACCACTTCCAGAAGACGCTGCAGGCGGATTTCACCGGTCTTCGAGTTGATGTCGGCGCGGATGTTCGATTCCGACCCATAGCGCGAGCGGGCGGCCTTCTGGATCGCATCGGCCATTGCGGCCAGAACGATCTCGCGGTCGATCACCTTTTCACGCGCGACGGCATCCGCGATCTGCAGAAGCTCGAGCCGGTTAGCACTGACTGCCATGTCTTATCTCCGTTGGGTTGCAGGGGGCTTCACGCTCCGCCCGACTTATTCCTCAATAGGTGAATCTTCGTCTTCGAAATTCTCGTTCGCGGCGCGCTCGGCCTTCGCCTTCTTGTCGGCCGTCAGCGCATCACGGATCAGATCGTCGGTCAGGATCAGCCGCGCTTCGGCAAGCGTGGTGAACGGGATGACGACGACAGGTTCCTCGCCGTACGCGGGCTGGTCGCGCTCAAGCCGGAAACCATCGTCATCGACGGAAACGATCTTGCCGCGGAACCGCTTGCGGCCATCGACCAGAACCGACGTCTCGCATTTCAGCAGGTGCCCCTGCCAGCGGAAGAAGTCGGACTTGCGCACCATGGGACGGTCGATGCCGGCCGACGACACTTCGAGATGATACGCCTTGTCGATCGGATCTTCCACATCGAGCACCGGCGAAATGGCCTTGGAGATCTCTTCGCAGTCTTCGACGGTCATGGTGCCGTCGTTGCGCTCGGCCATGATCTGCAACGTCAGGCCGTTCTGGCCGGACATGCGCACGCGCACCAGGCGGTAACCCATCGGCACGATGACCGGCTCGATGATGTCGGCGATGCGCTGGTCGAGACCGGTTTCGGTGATCAGGCGCGGTTCATTTGCATTTTCAGCCGTTGTCGTATCGGACAAACGATCATCTCCTCATCGGACCGGCTAATAAAAAAGAGCGGGTCCTGACGGGCCCACTCTTCATCTACCGATCAAGAATTTGAGGCTCATATACGCTTCATCGCCGCAAATTGCAAGGCATTGGGCCGTCCGCTCCAAATGCGCCGATCCGCTCGCAGCCGACGATCTTCGACAACAAGGTCAATTTCAGCGGGTGGCACTTCGCGTCCTCAGGCCTATAACAGGGATAGAACCGCTTCGAGACGACAATCAAGGACAAGAGAGAAGACGAGGTGCCTCACCGTAATTCGCCGCTGGCGCCCTTCAAGCACGACATCTTCCGCACGATCTGGATCGCGAGCCTCGCATCCAACTTCGGCGGCCTCATCCAATCGGTCGGCGCCGCCTGGCTGATGACCTCGATCTCACCTTCAGCAAACATGGTGGCACTGGTACAGGCATCGACCTCATTGCCGATCATGCTCTTCTCGCTCGTCTCAGGCGCACTTGCCGATAATTTCGATCGGCGGCGGATCATGCTGGTGGCGCAGTGTTTCATGCTCTCCGTCTCGGCGCTTCTGACCATCTGCGCCTATGTCGGACTGATCACGCCCTGGCTGCTCCTGCTCTTCACCTTCCTCATCGGCTGCGGCACGGCGCTCAACAACCCATCCTGGCAGGCCTCGGTCGGCGACATGGTCCCGCGCGACGACCTGCCGGCGGCAGTCGCGCTCAACAGCATGGGCTTCAACATCACCCGCAGCGTCGGCCCGGCGATCGGCGGCGCGATCGTCGCCGCGGCGGGGGCTGCCGCCGCCTTCTTCGCCAATACGCTCAGCTATTTCGCGATCCTCTTTGCGCTGGTGCGCTGGCGGCGGGAAGTGCCGACGAACACCTTGCCGCGTGAGACGCTCGGCCGCGCCATATCCGCGGGCCTGCGCTATGTCGCGATGTCGCCGAACATCGGCAAGGTTCTGCTGCGCGGTTTTCTCTTCGGTCTTTCGGCAAGCGCGATCCTCGCACTCTTGCCGCTCGTCGCCCGCGACCTCGTTCAAGGCGGGCCGCTCACCTACGGCCTGATGCTCGGCGCCTTCGGCCTCGGCGCGATCGGCGGGGCGCTGCTCAGTGCGCGATTGAGGGAGAAGCTGTCGAGCGAGGCGATCGTGCGCATCGCCTTCACCGGTTTTGCCGCCAGCGCCGCGATCACGGCCTGGAGCACCTATGCGTGGCTCAGCTGTCTCGTGCTGCTCGTCTCCGGCGCCTGTTGGGTGCTGGCGCTGTCGCTGTTCAACACGACAGTACAGCTCTCGACACCGCGCTGGGTCGTTGGCCGGGCGCTATCGCTCTACCAGACTATGACCTTCGGCGGCATTGCTGGCGGCAGCTGGCTCTGGGGCACGGCGGCCGAACAATATGGTGCCGCCAATGCGCTGATGGGCTCCTGTCTGCTGATGTTCGCTGGCGTCGTGGTCGGCTTCCGGCTGCCCCTGCCGGAGTTCACTTCGCTCAATCTTGATCCGCTCAACCGCTTCAACGAACCGCCGCTCGAACTGGACCTGAAGCCGCGCAGCGGCCCCATCGTCATCATGATCGATTACGAGATCGCGGACGACGATATCCCCGAGTTCCTCACGACCATGGCGGAACGCCGGCGCATCCGCATCCGCGACGGTGCGGGCCACTGGGCGCTGATGCGCGACCTCGAGAACCCGACGACCTGGACCGAGACCTATCACGTGCCGACCTGGGTCGAATATGTGCGCCACAACCAGCGGCGCACCCAGGCCGACGCCGCCGTCGGCGACAAGCTGACGGCACTGCACAGCGGTGTGGCACCACCGCGCGTGCACCGGATGATCGAACGCCAGACGATCGTGCCGACGCATTACGAGCGCTACAAACGCCAGGTCGATGTCGACATGCACTAGATCATTTCATTGTTTCATCGAAACACTGAAGTGATCTAAGTCTTTGAAATTACGCAATTCCGGACGGAAAGCCGTTTCACACTTTTCCTGGAATTGCTCTAAATGCCGTTGTCGCCCCCAACGCTGACATCGACCAATGCAACGAAAGAGGCCCCGTCACGTAGGGCCTCTTTCGGTTCAGCGGTTCAGCTTGAGAGAGCGTCGACGCCTCTGGTTGGAAATTGCCTTAGCGCAGCTTCGCCTTCAGCGAGGCATCGGGGAAGCAGGTGGCGGCAAGCCCGCTCTTTGCCTGCCAGTCGCCAAGCGAGCGGCGCGTCTTGTAGCCGGGAAGGCCGTCGACCTTGCCGACGTCATAGCCCTTGGCGACGAGCGCATTCTGCATGGCGAGAACGTCCGAGCGCAGCATGTTGCCGACGTCGCCCCAGCTCCCGCGGAACGCACCGCCGCCGGTGGCGATGCGGTCGGCGAGATTGCCGATGAACAGCGCATAGAGGTCGGAGTTGTTGTATTCCTTGAGTACATAGAAGTTCGGCGTGACGATGAATTCCGGCCCATGCCGGCCGGCCGGCACCAGCATCATCGACGACGCCGACAGTTCATGCGACGGGAAGGCCTTGCCGGAAATCCGCGTGATGCCCTTGTTGGCCCAGTCCGAAATCGGCCGTGCGAGGTCCGGGCCTTCCTGGGCGCAGGAGACGGCGTCGGGGATCGACACCTCGAAGCCCCAGTCCCGGTTGCGCTGCCAGCCCTTCTTGACGAGATAGTTGGCGATCGAGGCTAGGCTGTCCGGCACCGAATTCCAGATGTCGCGGCGGCCGTCGCCGTCGAAGTCGACCGCATATTGCAGGAAGCTCGACGGCATGAACTGCGGCTGGCCCATGGCGCCGGCCCAGGAACCGCGCATCGCCGCCTCGTCGACGTCGCCGCTGTCGAGAATGTGCAGCGCCGCGATCAGCTCGCGTCTGAAAAGGTCGGGGCGCGTCGACATGAAGGCCTTGGTCGCCAGCACGTCGACGACCGGATAGGGGATCTTGGCGCGGCCGAAGCCGGACTCACGGCCCCAGATCGCCACAACCACCGACGCCGGCACGCCATAGGTGCGCTCGATCTTCTTCAGGGTCGACGCATGGGTGGAAGCAAGGCTGCGGCCGGTTGCCGCCAGTCCTTGCAGGCGCTTCTCCGAGAAGTAGCTGCCGGGCGAGGAAAACTCCGCCTGGCTCTGCTTCTGCTCTTTCGGCTTCGGGAAGCCGGGAGGCGCCAGATCCGGCAGGTCCCAGTTGAGCTTCACGTCGGCGAAGGCGGCCTTGAACGAACCGGCGGAAATGCCCGCCTTCTGCGCTTCCGGCCAGAGATCGCTCTGGAGCCAGGCGCGAAACTCCGCCTCGACATCCGCCTTCGTCGCGGCATGCGCGAACCCCAGCCAGCCACAGAGCAACAAGGTCGAAAGTGAAAGAAGTCTCAGCATAAGGCTTCCCTATCGGTTGGATCGCGGCGTTCGAAAATAGCGTCAGATCGACGTGCGGGCGCGAAGGGCGGCCGCCAGCGTGCCTTCGTCGAGATAGTCGAGTTCACCACCAACAGGCACGCCATGGGCAAGCCGGGTGATCTTCACTTCCATGCCCTCGAGCTGGTCGGTGATGTAGTGCGCGGTGGTCTGGCCCTCGACCGTCGCATTCACGGCGATGATCAGTTCGCGGACGCCGCCATTGGCGACGCGCTGAACAAGTCCTTTGATGTTGAGGTCTTCAGGACCGACACCGTCGAGCGGGGAGAGCGTGCCGCCAAGCACGTGATAGGCGGCGTTCATCGCGCCGGCGCGCTCCAGCGCCCAGAGGTCGGAAACATCCTCGACGACGATGATGACCGACTGGTCGCGACGCTCGTCGGAGCAGACGGTGCAGGGATCGATCGTATCGACATTGCCGCAGCAGGAGCAAATGCGGACCTTGCGGTGCGCCTCGCCCATCGCGTCGGCGAGCGGCCCCAGCAACTGGTCCTTCTTCTTGACGAGATGGAGGGCGGCGCGCCGTGCCGAACGCGGCCCGAGCCCCGGGACTTTTGCCAGGAGCTGGATGAGTTTTTCGATTTCGGGGCCGGTGACTCGTTTTGCCATGCGGCGCTTTTAGCCCATATCGAGCCCGAACGGAATCGACTTCGCACACTGCAATGGGCCATCGCAAAGGGCGCAGGAGAAATCGGCGTGCATTCGACGAGGGCGCAATCTATTGTTGATCGCAGCAGATGGAGGCTCCGATGACCGATACGCCTTTCCGCTATGCAGCCCCCAGCGATGAATGCGATCTGATCATGAAAGGCGGCATCACTTCGGGTGTCGTCTTCCCGCGCGCCATTACCGAACTCGCGACCCGCTACCGCTTCATGCACATCGGCGGCACATCGGCCGGTGCGATTGCCGCCGTCATGACAGCCGCTGCCGAATACCGACGCCAAAGTGCCGCAACGGCGGACGAAAAGAACGCTGGCTTCGCGCTGATCGATGCGATGCCGAAGGAGCTGGCCGCCAATCTCCCGACCTTCTTCCAGCCATCGGCGGAAACAGCGCCGCTCTTTCGCGTCGGGATGGCGATGGTGCGAACGCAGGGAAGCAAGGTGGCGGCGGCAGGCCTGGAGGCCCTCAGGGTTTTTCACTTGGCGTTGCTTCTTGCCGCCCTCCCCGGCCTCGCGCTGATCGTCGCCGGCATCGCCGCAACCGACTGGGCGCTTGGCATCCTGGGGGCGCTCGTCGTCCTGATCGGCGCGATGGCGATGTTGACCTATCAGCTCTATCGCGCGGTCGCGGTGGTGTTGCCGGCCCACGACTTCGGCCTATGCAGCGGCCTGACCCAACCGGGCGCGAAGAAACCTGCATTCACCAACTGGATCGCGGAGCGGATCGAAGCCATTGCCGGCCCGGTTCGTCCCGACGGAGAAGCGCGGCCTTTGACGATCGGCGATCTCGATCGCTTCGAGATCACGTTGAAGAGCGTCACCACCGATCTCTCTTCGCGACGGCCTTACGAGCTACCCTTTGGCGACCGGGTGCACAATTACCGCAAGTCGGAATTCGAGAGGCTGTTTCCGCCGTCCACCATGAGTTACCTCCTGAAGGAGAGCAAACCACGCGACATCGTGGGGCCGGACGGCGTACGGGATTTCTACCAGCTACCGCCGGCAAAGAAGCTACCGGTGGCGATCATCGCCCGCATGAGTCTCAGCTTCCCCGGATTGATCCGCGGCGTTCCACTCTATCGCTACGATTATTCCCTGCGCGCGGCAGCCCGGCGCGATCCGTCAACCCATATCCGCTGCCTGTTTTCCGATGGCGGCATCACCAGCAATTTCCCGATCCATTTGTTCGACGGACTGCTGCCCGGTCGCCCGACCTTCGGTATTTCGCTGGCGAGTTACGATCCGAGGCGCCATGGAGAGGATGAGGACGGATCAGGTGGCAGCCGCGTGCACCTGCCGCGCCGTACGGCCGAAGGCAAGGCGACGCCGGTCTATCCGGTCGAGGGACTTTTCGCCTTCGTCGGCGCTATCCTCGACACAGCCCGCAACTGGCAGGACACGCTACAGAGCCAGCTCCATGGCTACAGCGAACGCATTGTCGAGGTGAGGCTCGACGATGCCAAGGAAGGCGGGCTCAATCTCGACATGGATGGAGAAACCGTGAATTTCCTGAGTATGCTCGGCGGCAAGGCCGGCGACGTCGTGCTCAAGAATTTCGACTTCAACGAACATCGATGGCGCCGGGCGATGACGATGCTGCCGACACTTTCCGAGTCGCTGCGCAAGCTGTCCAATCGTTACATGGAACCGGCGACCGAGCGCAGGATCGACTATCCGGCGATCCTGACGGAATACGATCCGACCGGCCTCGTCGGCGTTACAAAGGCTGATCGCCTAGCGCTGAACGAGCTTACCCAGAAGCTCGCAGCCATAGGCGCCGAACTCGATCGGCGCCCGATTCCTCCACCTTCCAGCCAGAAGGTGGATCTCAGGATCACCGCCAGCATGGATACCAATCCACGCGGGACGAACCCTCCGCGGCCGGACACGCCACCGGCGCCCAATCAATAGAGCGGGATGCGGAATAATGCGTGCGGTTTTCCGAACGCACCGCGCTCCAACTCGTTCAAACCGGTCAGAACGGCAGCTTCATGCCGGGCGGGATCGGCAGGCCGGCGGTCAGTTCGGCGGTCTTTTCCGCCTGGACGGCTTCGGCCTTGTCCTTGGCGTCCTTGTGAGCCGCGACGATCAGGTCTTCGAGGATCTCGACGTCATCTTCCTTGAAGAGCGAAGGATCGATCTTCAGGCTCTTGAGGGTGCCCTTGCCGTCGAGGCGGACGGTCACCAGACCACCCCCGGACGTGCCGTCGACTTCGAGTGCGGCGATCTCCGCCTGCATCTTCTCCATCTTGGCCTGCATTTCCTTGACCTTGCCCATCATCCCCATGATGTCACGCATCGTCGTCTCCTGTTTTTCTGTTTCTGCTCGCAGACGGGACTATTCGATGTCGTCGCCAGGGACGATATCGCCGTCGGCGGATTCGGCTGTAGCCGGAGCAACACTCTCGGCCTCTTCCTCGACGGCGCGAATGCGCACGTCGGTGATCTTGGCACCCGGAAAGCGGGCAAGAATGGCAGCGACATCGGGGTCCTGCCGTGCGTCGTTGACGCGCTGTTCCTGCGCCCGCTGTTCGGCCTCGATCAGCGTCGGCTCGCCGCGCTCGCGGCTGTAGCTGACGATCCAATGGATGCCGGTCCATTCCTTGAGCTTGACCGCGACTTCACCAAGCAGCGTTTTCGGCGCATCGTCGGAAACATTGACGTCGAGACGACCGGCCTCGATATGCACCAGACGCAGGAAGCCGCGCACCAGCGTCTTCAGCTTGATGTCGCGGTTCTTGGCGCAAAGTTCGGCGATATCTGCGATCGAATTGACCGGAACCGACGGCTGCGGCTTGGCAGCTGGGGCTACCGCGGGTCGCTCCTCGATACGGCCGACGGTGACCGGCTGGGGTGCTGCATCCGGCACGGCGCGCAGCATCGTCGCGCCGTTGCTCGTCGGGCGCTGCACCGGCATCGCCTGCGTTGCCTGCGCCGAAATCGATCCTGAGGCGGAGGCCTGTGCCCCGCCGCCATTGCCGCCAACCGGCCCGGAACGGGCGCCGCCGCCTTCACCGCCGGAAAGCTCAAGCACGCGTCGCGCAGCCTCTTCCGGCGCCGGCAGGTGTGCGGCATGCGCCAGCCGGATCAGCACCATTTCGGCAGCTCCCGCCGGGCGCGACGAGCTTTCCGCTTCCGGAATGCCCTTGAGCAGCATCTGCCAGATACGCGAGAGTGCCGTGACCGCAACGCTTTCGGCGAAGACGGCACCGCGGGTGCGCTCGATCTCGCTCAGCGACTGATCGTTGACCGCCTCCGGCACATATTTCATGCGAGTGACAAGATGGGTGAAATCGGCGAGATCGGTCAGAACGACCGTCGGGTTGGCGCCGGCCCCGTATTGCGCGGCAAACTCCTGGAGCGCGGCCGCAACATCGCCTTTGACGACATGGTCGAAGAGATCGACGATGCGGGCGCGGTCGGCAAGGCCCAACATGGAGCGCACGGTCTCGACCTCGACCGCACCGCCGCCATGCGCAATGGCCTGGTCGAGCAGCGACAGGCCGTCACGCGCCGAGCCTTCGGCGGCGCGGGCGACCATGGCGAGCGCTTCCGGATCGAAGGAAACGCCTTCCTTGCCGAGGATCGTCGAAAACAGGCCGACGAGATCAGAGGCGCTGATGCGGCGCAGATCGAAGCGCTGGCAGCGCGACAGAACCGTGATCGGAACCTTGCGGATTTCGGTGGTGGCGAAGATGAACTTCACATGTTCCGGCGGCTCTTCGAGCGTCTTCAACAGGCCGTTGAAGGCCTGGGTCGAGAGCATGTGCACTTCGTCGATGATGTAGACCTTATAGCGCGCCGATACCGGGCGGTAGCGAACCTGTTCGATAATCTCTCTGATGTCATCGATACCGGTATGCGAGGCGGCGTCCATTTCGATGACGTCGACATGGCGGCCATCCATGATCGCCTGGCAGTGTTCGCCCGGCACACGAAGGTCGATCGTCGGCCTGTCGGTCTCAGCGGTCTTGTAGTTCAGCGCACGGGCGAGGATGCGGGCGGTGGTGGTCTTGCCGACCCCGCGCACACCGGTCAGCATATAGGCCTGCGCGATGCGACCCGTTTCAAAAGCGTTGGTGAGCGTGCGCACCATCGGTTCCTGGCCGACCATCAGGTCGGAGAAATCCTTGGGGCGATACTTGCGCGCCAGAACACGGTAGGCGGCCGGTTTCTCAACGGATGAAATGGACGTGTCGTCGCTCATCGACCCTGCCGCTGTTCGAACTCTTGTCCCGACAGGACGGAAAAGGTGGGAGGCTGGCACGATGACCCGTGCCGGGGCTCGTTAGGGCTGCTTCCTTCCGGACCTGACCCGGTTGGCGAGTGGCTCGTCCACCACCAACCTCCCGGCTTCCATATCGGCAATATCGAAAGCAAATGCAAGCCAAGCCATCAAAAAACTGATATCGATATGCAAAACAAGGCGAATCCGTTGTCTTTGCCTGAGGAGAATGACTTGGCGACCTTCACTCTCGACGAGCGGCTCGAACGCGACGGCATCCCGATCGCCTCGATCGGCCTCTGTCAGATGCGGCTTATGAACGACCGCCGCTGGCCCTGGCTCGTGCTCATTCCGCAGCGTGAAGGCATTTCGGAAATCTTCGACCTGACCCCACTCGACCAGACGATGCTGACCTTCGAGACGACCATGGCGGCAATCGCCCTGAAGACGGTCACCGGCGCTCAAAAGATCAACGTCGGCGCATTGGGCAATATCGTTCGGCAACTACATGTGCATATCATCGCCCGCAACGACGGCGACCCGAACTGGCCGGGGCCGGTCTGGGGCTTCGGCAAGCCGGAGCCGTGGGACGAGAAAGAACATCGGGACTTCGCAGCGCGCATTCTGGAAAACCTCTGAACATGACGAAATCGATCTTTGACCTTCGTAGCCCGCATCCGGAGCCAAGCACTCTCGTCGCCTTTTCCGAAAACCATCTGGACCGCCAGTCGGAGCACCGCAGCGACGATTGCGTCGAGCTGGCGCTCAAGCACCCGGGCGCCCATTTCCTGGCCTTCTCGGGACCGAAGCTGATCGTCAAGCACGACGAGAAGATCATCGACCCGCTGTTTGCCCCTTACGAACTCGAAGGGCTCGAACCCGTGCTCGACGAGACCATCCTGCTCGGCTACCTGCCGAACGGCGAGCCACGGCTTGCCGTGCCGACGGGCTTGACCGAAGAGACGATCACTGAACCCTTCAAGATCGCCGATGGCCGCACGCTCTACCGGCAGCAGATGCTGCCGGAGGAACTGCTCGGCCAATTCGCCCAGGCCTCGAGCCTCATTACCTGGAACGCCAACAACCGCTTCTGCGGCCGCTGCGCCGGGCCGATGGAAGGCACGGCCGGCGGCTATCGCCGGGTCTGCACCGCCTGCGGCCACATGGTCTTTCCGCGAACAGATCCGGTCGTCATCATGATGACGATCGACCTTGAGCGCGACCTCTGCCTGCTTGGCCGCAGCCCACATTTCGCGCCGGGCATGTATTCCTGCCTTGCCGGTTTCGTCGAGCCGGGGGAGACGATCGAAAATGCCGTGCGCCGGGAAACGCACGAGGAGTCCGGCATCCACATCGGCCGGGTGCGTTACCATGCCTCGCAGCCCTGGCCGATGCCGCACACGCTGATGATCGGTTGTTACGCCGAGGCGAAATCGACCGTCATCAAGCGCGACGAGCAGGAGCTGGAAGACGTGCGCTGGTTCACCCGCGAGGAAACGATCGCGATGCTCGAACGCTCGACCGGCGTTGCCAATACCGGCGACGAGCATATTCCGCCGCCGAAGGGCGCGATCGCGCACCAGCTGATGCGCGACTGGCTCGCCTGGGACGAGCGGGCCTGAGGGCGACGGGTTACGAGGAGGGCCGACCGTGTCCCGCTCCGAACGGCTGCTGGATCTTCTGCAGGTGCTCCGGCGCTACCGCCAGCCGGTGAGCGGCCAGCGGCTGGCGGAAGAGACCGGTGTCAGCCTCCGAACGCTCTATCGCGATATCGCCAGTCTGCAGGCTCAGGGCGCCCATATCGAGGGCGAACCGGGGCTCGGCTATGTGCTGAAACCCGGCTTCATGCTGCCGCCGATGATGTTTTCCGCGGAGGAAATCGAGGCACTGGTGCTCGGATCGCGCTGGGTTTCAAAGCGTACCGACGACGATCTCGCAGGTGCTGCAGCAAACGCCCTTGCCAAGATCGCCGCGGTGCTTCCGGCCGAGCTTCGCGAGGAGCTGGACAGCTCGACCCTGCTCGTCGGGCCGAGCCCGCCGGCCACCAACGGCATCGACATTGCCGCACTCAGGCGGGCGATCCGCAACGAGCGCAAGGTGGAACTCGACTACGTGGACAATGATGGCAGTGCCACGCAGCGCACGATCTGGCCCTTTGCGCTCGGCTTCTTCGAGAACGTCCGCATGGTCATGGCGTGGTGTGAACTGCGCCTGGACTTCCGGCACTTCCGCGCTGACCGCATGCGCCGGATGACCGTGACCGAAGCGCGTTATCCTCGTCGCCGCCAGGTACTGATGAAGGATTGGCGCGCCAGCCAGGACATCGCCGCATCCAAGCGCCAGACGGTCGGCTCCTGACAACTCTCGATGCTGACAGAAGTTGGCAGCCACCACGCCTAGCCTGCATTTCCCCGCAACAAGGAGGAAACAACATGGCCAAGGCAAATCTCATCGTTCTTTATGTCAAGGACCCGCTGGCGAGCGTGGCGTTCTACCGCGATGTCCTCGCGCAGGAACCAAGCGTCACCTACCAGACCTTTTCGTCCTTCGAACTGCCCGGCGGCTTCACCCTCGGGCTCTGGGCCGAACATACGGTCGCGCCGGAGCCGACGGCATCAGGCCATCGCTCGGAACTGGCGTTCATGGTGGAGGATGAGGGCGCAGTGCGCGCGCACTACGAGAAATGGAAGGCGGAAGGGCTGCAGATTGCGCAGGAATTGACCGAGATGGATTTCGGTCCGACCTTCGTCGCGCTCGATCCGGATGGTCACCGGCTGCGCGTCTGCCTCTTCGATTCGTGATCGAGAGGACAGCGGCGCGTATCCCGCCAGCCCTACAGCGCCGCACGTCTTAGCAGACGTGCAAAGGTCGCTGCAGCACTTACATTGCCGCATATTTTTGTCCTTTGATCGGAACGATCAAAGGACACATGCAGACGCGGCGGGATACGCGAATGATGCGGATTAGCGGCCGTAAACGGCGGCCTGGATCTGCGAACGGGACAGACCGATATCGCTCAGTGCGTGATCGTCGAGAGCGTTCAGCTCGCGGATCGCACGGCGGGTCTTCGCATATTCCATGATCTTCTGACGGATCTTCATCTTTAACACTCCTTACGTGAACGAGCGTTAGATAGGCATTTGCCTAAAATTTGTGTACCGCCGCGATTGCAGATTAGGCATGCGCCAGACGCGTAGCCGGTTAACGAATTTTTGCCACTTTCTTACGCCGCGACACGATCGTTAAGCTGATGATTCCCGTTGCAAAACCGCCTTGGATCACGGCCGGAACGAACGGGTGTTGCCACAGCCAATTCTATTGGCCAGTTTTGATAAACGAAGATGACGACATGCGAATGGGAGAAGATCGCAGCCTTTCAGATGCCATCGGAATTCGATCGCTTCGAGCGCTGGATTGCAGATCAGGTGAGCGCGGGGATCGCCCTGGAGGTCCCGGTGAGGACATCTCGTGCGGGGAGCTTACCGGACGAAAAGTGGTATCGGCACCTTGCGTCCGGTGAGGTGTGGCGGCTCGTCTCGCCCGACTTTCCCTTTCGAGGAGCTTTCGAGCGGGTCTGAGGCAAGCGTCAGAGCACGCCGCGCATCGGGTGCGCCTTGTAGGTACCAAGGATGCGGACCTTCTCGGAGAAGAAACGCAGCTCGTCCATGGCGTGGAGCACGCCGATATCGTCGGGATGGCCTTCGATATCGGCGTAGAACTGCGTCGCCACGAACTTGCCGCCGAGCTGATAGCTCTCGAGCTTGGTCATGTTGATGCCGTTGGTCGCGAAACCGCCCATCGCCTTGTAGAGGGCCGCAGGAATGTTGCGGACATTGAAGACGAAGGTGGTGATGATCAACTCGTCGTCCGCGGAACGCCCTATGCGCTGTTCTTCACGGGAAAGCACGACGAAGCGGGTGACGTTACTTTCGGTGTCCTCGACGTTTTCGGCGACGATCTCGAGGCCGTAGAGATCGGCGGCAAGGCGCGGCGCAAGCGCCGCCATCGAGCGGTCGCCCTTTTCGGAAACAAGCTTCGCCGCGCCGGCGGTATCGCCGGCGACGACCGGCTTCCAGCCATTGGAACGCACGATCTTGCGGCACTGGCCGAGCGCGTGGATGTGGCTGTGCACGGTGCGGATTTCGTCACGCGTGACGCCGGGCAGAACCATCAGCTGGAAACGGATCGGCATGAAGTATTCGCCGACGATGTGCAGCCGCGATTCCGGCAGGAGGTGATGGATGTCGGCGACGCGGCCGGCGATCGTGTTCTCGATCGGGATCATTGCCAGGTCCGCATCGCCGTTCTCGACCGCGACGAAGGCATCCTCGAAGGTCTGGCAGGGCAGCGGCTCCATCGACGGAAACATGTCGCGGCAGGCCATGTCGGAATTGGCGCCGTAGTCGCCCTGGAAGGAAATCCTGTTGGTCTTGACGGTCACGGTAGCTTCCTTCTCAGGCTTATTCGGGATGGCGGGCGGAAAGGAGACGGCGGGCTTTTTCCAGCTCCACCGGCGTATCGACGCCGAGCGGAACCGAATCGACGATCTCGACATCGATGCGCATGCCGGCCTCGAGCGCGCGCAGTTGCTCCAGCGACTCGCGGCGCTCGAGCACGGAGGGCTTTAGCGATACGAAGCGCTCCAGCGCCTGGCGGCGATAGGCGTAGAGACCGATGTGATGGTAGAGCGGGCCCTGGCCGTAGGGCGCGGTGGCGCGGGTAAAGTAAAGTGCGCGCAGGCGCGTGTCGCTCAGCGGCGAGCCGACGACCTTGACGATGTTCGGGTTGGTCTTTTCGCTCTCTTCGGTGATCGCCACCGTCAGCGTCGCGATATCGGTGCCGGCGTTTTCAAGCGGGTTCAGCGCGGCACGGATCGATGCCGGCTCGACCGTCGGCAGATCGCCCTGCACGTTGATGACGATCTCCGCTTCGCCGGTCGGGTCGGCCTTCTGCAGCGCTTCATAGATCCGGTCGGATCCGGACTGGTGATCGATGCGGGTCATGATCGCTTCGAAGCCGGCCTCCCGCACCACGTCGAAGACCTGCTGGTCGTCGACGGCGACGACCACGCGGCCGACGTCCGCTTCCTCGGCGCGTTTCGCCACCTGGACGATCATTGGCAGGCCGCAAATGTCGGCGAGCGGCTTTCCGGGCAGGCGAGTCGAGGCCATGCGCGCCGGAATGAGCACGATGGCTTTACCTGAATTTTCGCGATTCATGATCTGGCCTTCAAAAACCCCGCTGAAAGTGTCAATAAGTCTCAGTTAGGGGCCGATAATCACTGTTGCAACGCAGAGCCAAAAGACATAGGTTCCGCGCGATTTCAAGATAGGCCGGGTTTTTGTTTGCGCCGGTGGCAAAGGGAGCGTTTGCAGATGAATTCATATGTGAACATGGGCGTGGGTGCCTTTCTGGGGACGGTCTTCGTTCTGATGTCCGTGTCCATTGCATCGGAAGGCATTTTCCACTCCGAGGCTCCCGAGAAGGAAGGCTTCGCGATCGTTGCCGAAGAGGGCACGTCTGAAGCCGGTGCCGGCGGCGCCGCAGAAGTCGAAGTCGATATCAAGCCGCTGCTTCTCAAGGCCGATGCTTCTGCCGGTGAAGCCGTGTTCAAGAAGTGCGCAAGCTGTCACACCGCCGACAAGGGCGGCGCAAACAAAGTCGGTCCGAACCTCTGGGGCCTCGTCAACCGTCCGATCGCCTCGCATGAAGGCTTCAGCTATTCGGCCGGCATGAAGACCTTCTCCGAGGGCAGCAAGGTCGTCTGGGATTACGACCACCTGAGCTTCTTCATCGAAGCGCCGAAGAAGCACGTTCCGGGCACCGCCATGGGCTTTGCCGGCGTCAAGAAGCCGGACGAGCGCGCCAACCTGATCGCGTGGCTGCGCGAGCAGGCCGATTCTCCGGCTCCGCTGCCGGATGCGGCTGGCGGCGCTGCCGAAGCGGCACCGGCTGCTGGCGCCGAAGGCGCAAAGCCGGCAGAGGCTCCGGCAACCGAAACCAAGCCGGCTGAAGGCCAGGCCGCTCCGGCGACGGAATCCAAGCCTGCCGAAGGCCAGCCGGCACCGGCGCAATAAGCTTAGCGGTTGGAAACAACCCATTCGAAAGGCCCGGCTCGCGCCGGGCCTTTTGCATTTGCGGGGCACGGTGACGCGACACATCCACGCGAATCGATAGACGGGATTTCGCTCCTCCCGAGGAAACACTTCCCGAAGTTCCGAAGCAGTCACACCAGCAGATAGGCCCAGACCGAAACGCTGACGACGCCGAGCGCGGTCGTCAATGTGATGGTCGAGGAGGCGAGTGCGTGGCCGACGTTGAAATGGTTGGCGATCAGCCAGGCGTTGACGCCGGTTGGAACGGCCGATGTCAGCACCAGCGCCGTCGTCCAGTTGTCGTTGAGGCCAAGCAGGTGGCAACTGGTGAACACGACCCCGGGCATGACGAGGAGCTTCAGCACACTCGTAAAGGAAGCAAGACCGAGATTGCCGGCAAGGCCGTATTTGTCTAGCGCCATGCCGATCGAGATCAGCGCTGCCGGCGCCGCCATCGAGGCAAGCTGATCGACGACAGTCTTCACAGGTCCGCCAAGCGGCTGGCCGACGAGATGAAACGCTGCGCCGCAAGCAAGCCCGATGACCAGCGGATTGCGCACCAGGTTGCGGCCGACGCCGGCGAGAAGATGCAACGGGCTTTGCCCTGGTTTGCCGCTTGCACGGCGCTCGGCACGCTCCATCAGCAGCGTGCCGGCGATCATCATGACCGGCAGATGGACGGACAGCAGGATCGAAATCGCCACTATTCCCTCCTCGCCGACGATGCGTGAAACCAACGGCAAGCCGATGAACACGGTGTTGGCGAAGGCCGAGGAGACGCCGGCAAGAACGCCCATGCGTGGGTCACGCCGGAAGATGAGCGTTGCAGCCAGATGCCCGGCCGCCCAGGTGACGGCAACGCCGGAAAAGTAGGCGACCCAGAGCGGCCAGGGCGAACCGTCTTTGAAATCCGCTTCGGCAATCGTGCGAAATAATAGAACGGGAACGGCAACACGAAAGACGAAGTCGCCGAGCGCTTCGCCGACAGCCGGTTTCAGATAGCCTGACCGAACCAACAGCCAGCCGGCAAGGATCAGGACGAAGATGGGCAGAACGTTCTGGAAGATGTCGGACATGCGCAGGCCTTGGGATGGGACTGCCAGCAATAACCGCGTTCACGCCAGGATCGCAAGCGCGGCGCGGCAGAGCACTTTCAAGGGAACCTTCGCAGACCGCAGGCGTTCGGGAAGAGCATGAGGAACATGCCATGCCGCCAGATAAGCCCATTTATGCCCATGGAGACGACGATCCGCATCTGACGGATGACGCGCTCGCCGACAAGGTGCTGCGCTTCATCCAGTATGCCGCCCTGGTCGACACGAGCCGCATCTCGGTGATGGCGCTTGGCGGGCTCGTCGTTCTTTCCGGTGAGGTCGCGAGCGAAACGGACGTCGCCTGCGCCGGGGATGCGGCGGCATCGGTGATCGGTGTTGCCAGCGTCGAGAACCGGCTGAACGCGAAGCCGGGCGACGCCGACCCGCATGCCTGAGCGGTGATCCGACGGGTTGCCGCGTCAAAAGCCGAATGATAGGACATGCGCCACTATTGATGTCGATATGGGCCTGGCATTGCCGTCAGCCTGCAGGAGCCGCAGATGAGGACCGACGAGTCAGCAACCAGGTAAGCCGCAACAACGGTTTGAAAAAGTTGTTGCGGCGTCTGTCGGCTCACACTCCCAAGATTTGATGAAGTGGCAGATCGCCGCCGAATGTTACCCATTTGCGCGGATGTTTCATCATGCCCGATCATAACTTGCCCACCTGGCCCTATACGCTGCCGGCGGCTCTGCTGCTGATGGCGCCTTTCGATATCCTGGCGTCGCTCGCCATGGACATCTATCTGCCTGTCGTGCCGGAAATGCCCGGCATTCTCGGCACGTCGCCGGCAATCGTCCAGCTGACGCTGAGCCTCTACATGCTCATGCTGGGCTTGGGACAGGTGCTCTTCGGCCCGCTCTCCGACCGGTTCGGCCGCCGTCCGGTGCTTCTCGGAGGCGCGACTTTGTTTGCACTGACGTCATTGCTGCTGGCGGTCACCACCTCAGCGCCGGTCTTCGTGGCACTCCGGCTTGCGCAGGCGGCGGGCGCCTCGGCGGCGCTGGTCGCGACCTTCGCGACGGTGCGGGACCTCTATGGCGCACGTCCGGAAGGCGTCACCATATACGGCCTCTTCAGCGCCATGCTGTCCTTCGTTCCGGCGCTCGGACCGATTGCCGGCGCGCTGATCTCAGGCGCTTTCGGCTGGCAGGCGATCTTCCTGACGCTCGGCGTGCTCGGTCTTACCGCGCTCGGCCAGGCGCTGCTGCGCTGGTCGGAAACCCGGCCAATCCCTTCCGGCAACGGGAAGCCCAGCTTTAAGCCCATTCTCAGGAACGGCGCGTTCTGGACCTATACGCTCGGCTTCAGCACGGCGATGGGCGCGTTCTTCGTGTTCTTCTCGACCGCGCCGCGCCTGCTCATCGATCGCGCCGGCTATTCGCAGTTCGGCTTCAGCCTCGCCTTCGCGACGGCGGCAGTGGTGATGATCCTGACCACGCGCTTCGCCAAGGGTTTCGTCGGCCGCTACGGGATGTCCGGCTGCCTCATGCGCGGCATGGCAGCGCTGATCCTTGGCGGGCTGTTGCTTGCCGCCGGCGAAGTCTTCACGACACCCTCCTTCGCAAGCTTCGTGCTGCCGATGTGGGTGATCGCCGTCGGCATTGTCATGAGCGCCTCGGTGACTGCGAACGGCGCGCTGAAGGCCTTTGACGCGATCGCCGGAACGGCGGTGGCGCTCTACTTCTGCATCCAGAGCCTGATCGTCGCCGTCGTCGGCACCGGCGCCGTGCTGTTTCTGAAGGGCGATACGGCCTGGCCGCTCGTCGGCTACTGCCTGGTGATGGCGACGGTCACGCTCCTGGCGCTGGCGCTCCTGAGCCGACGTGGAAGGCAATAGCTGCCATGTACCTCCCGGAGCGGTTGCCTGCTCCGGGAGGTATTCAGCCAACCGGTCCGGCGGCTGCCAGCAAGACGGCAAGATGCCTCTTGACCTCGCCCCTGGGGCAGGCCCCAGACTTGTCTCATGACCGATTCTTTTTTCCTCGCCGGCCGTTTCGGCGCTGCCACAAGACTGTCACCGAAGGCGCTCCGGCTCTATGCCGAGCAGGGCCTGCTCGTGCCCGCCCACGTCGATCCGGTGACCGGCTACCGCTACTACGCCGCCGAGCAGGCGGGCCGCGCCCGCTTATCGCAAGGCTGCGGCAATTGGGCCTGCCGATCGCCCGAATCGCCCGCCTGATCGAGCTTCAGCCCGAAGTGCGCCTCGCCGAACTACGCGCCTGGCTGGAGGTACAGACCAAACGGCTCGAGGAGCAGAGCGAGCTGGTGCAGGCGATCTTCCGGCAATCGTCCGGCGGCGATGATCCGCTGATCAAAGCCGTCCGCGTCCGCGACACTGCCCCTTCGAAGATCGTCTATCGGCAGGGTCATGTGACGGTCGATGCGCTCGACGCTTTCACGGAAAGCGCCGAAGCGGCGATCCGCAGCTACCTGGCACTATGCGGCAAGGACGACGATGGGCCGATGACGCTGCATTTCCACGAGCCCGTGAACCATGGCAAGGGCCTCGTCGAGGTCGCGATCGGCTACACCGGCAGCCTCGAACCGTCAGGTGATCTGCGCATGCGACTTCAGCCGGCTGGGCGCGAAGCATTCCTGCCGGTGTCCGAGACGTTCGAGACCTTTCCGGCGGTGCTGCGTGTCTACGACGCGATCGAGGCCTGGTTCGAGCACAGCAACGATCTCAATTGTTTCGGCAGCCCCTACGAAATCTACCCCGGCAGCGGCGACGCCCGTTTCGATGTCGCCTATCCCATCGTGCCTTAACAAGCCTCCCTTCACATCCCCCCTCAATCGCTCAAGGGTTCCATCCGATGCAGCACGTTCCCTATGTGGGCTCCGGCCCCTATTGCTACGCCAATTCCTTCGCCATGATGTTCGGCGAGGCGGCGCCCTCGCCCGCCGTCATCGAATTTGCCACAAGCAGCCCGTTCGGAATGCAGCTCATCGGCGGCTCGCTGCCGTTCTTCGACCCCTATGGCTGGGACCCGGAAGCCGGGTTCGACGGCGCGCTTGCTGCGCTCGGCTGGACCTCGGAAGTCAGCAAGGGTGACGATGCCGAGGACGCGCTTTCTCGCCTCCGGTCGACGCTCAAGGATGGCCCGGTCTGGGTCGGCCCGGTGGAAATGGGACATCTCCGCCATCAGCCCGGCATGACCGGGCCGATCGAGGCCGACCACTATGTCGTAGTCCTCGCGCTCGACGAGGAGCGGGTGCTGATTCGGCCGCTCCGACTTGGCGTCGCGTACGGTTGCGTAGTGAAGTCCGACGACACCGTTGTCGTAGTGTTCGCTGCCGATCAGCTGCAGTTCGTTCTTATCCCTCAGCCGGGCGAACCACGGTTCACCCGGCGAGACGACGGGATAGACGAAGAAGTGGTAGCGATCGACCAGCCCAAGGCCGATCACCGTCTGCGCCAGGCTGGCGCCACCCGAGAGATGGATATCGCCGCCGGGCTCAGCCTTCAGCTCCATCAGGTAGCGCGAAAGTGCGGCGTCGTCGGCAGCCACGACCTGTTCGGCATTGTGCCAGGGGCTGATTGCCTGCTCACCGGTGCGGGAGAACACGATCTTGCGGGAGTCGTGCATGCGTTTGGCCATCACGCGATTGGTCTCGCCGTTGACCTCATCGTTCAGCGCGCCGGGCCAATAGCCGACCATCTCCTCGTAGGTGGTGCGCCCGACGAGTACCGTGTCGTAGCCGGCATAGAGGCGGTCGATCGCCCGGTACTGCTCATCGACCACCGTGCCCATCCAGGCAAGCGGATCGTCGAGGCGGCCATCGAGCGTCGTCATCATCTGCAGGACGATGTTGCGCATGTCTTCGCCTCCTTAATGGGCTTGCTCGACGAGCCGGGCCAGTTGCTCCGCCACCGTTCCCCAGCCGTCGTGGAAACCCATCTCCTCGTGCATCTTCCGGTCCGCGCCGTTGCGGTGCATCACGTGGGCGGCGTACTCAGTGCCGGCCGGATGGTCGCTGAGCGTGATGATTGCCGTCATGAAGGCGTTCTCGGCCGGCCGCCAGCCGGCAACGAGCGTATCGGTGAAGACGATGCGCGAGAGTTCGTCGACCGCGAGGAAGCAGGCATTGATATGCGGCACGAACTCGCCGCCGCCTTCGCTGATCCGGGTCACGAAGCCGCCGCCCGGCTTCAGGTCCATATCGATCACCTTGCATATTGCCGGCGCCGGGACCCACCATTGCTCAAGCCGGGTCCGATCGCTCCAGGCGCGCCAGACGGTCGCGCGCGGCGCCTTGATGATGCGTGCCATCGTCAGGTCGAGTTCGGGATCTGGAGAGCGGATCATGTCATTCCTCCTCGTGTTCAGTGACGAATTTTTCCAGCCGGTCGGCACGGCCTTCCCAGAGCGCGCGCTGCGCCGAAAGCCAGGTCTCGACCACGGCGAATTGCGCCTTCTCGATGGCGCAGGTCCGCACCCGGCCCTGCTTGTGCGTGCGGATCAGGCCGCTGCCTTCCAGGAAGTGGATGTGCTTCATGAAGGACGGCAGGGCCATGTCGAAGGGTCTGGCGAGATCGCTGATGCTCGCCGGGCCGCCGCCGAGCCGCGAAAGCACGGCGCGCCGGGTGGGATCGGCGAGCGCCTGAAAGATCACGTCCAATCGGCCTGAATACTGTTCCATAAGGCTAAGTATCATGACCAAACACTTAGCGCAACAGCTAACTATTGAAGTCCTCCCCGACAGGCTCGAGCCACTTTGTCTCACGGCGCCGTGCCGTCGACCGCAGGTCGAGAGCCGAGACCATTTCCCCATTTCCCGCTGATATGTTTTACTTGCTGCACTTTGCGGGATCGACAAAGGTCAGGGGCCAAAGCTCGAATGATGCGCTTTTTTGTATTCGCGGTCGCCGCGCTCATCGCATTCGACGGGAATGCAGCAGAGCAGAATTTCCCCGCCGATGGCGGTCTGATTTATTTCAACATGCCGACCGGCAACATCGGTTGCCAATACACGCCAGCCGGTGGCTCCGATGTTTATGTCCCGGAGGACGGCGGCCCGGAACTTGGCTGTGACCGCATCGAACCGACCTATCAGAGGTTCATTCTGGGAAAGGCGGGCAAGGCCCGACGATTCCAGAACGCGGGCGATACAGCATGCTGCGACGGCTCCCATATCCTGAGCTACGGCAACAGCTGGAAGAAGGGGCCGTTTAGCTGTCGGTCCAGCAAGACCGGGCTCAGCTGCGAGCGCAGTGACGGCCACGGTTTTTACATCAGTCGATCGAAGACCGACGTCTATTAGAGCGGCAGCAGGAAAGGTGCATACGGTTTGCCGCGCGCCCTGACTTCTGGTTGATGGCCAGAGCGGGTTTGGTCGCAATCCTGTCGCGTTAGCGCTGACGAGGCCAGCAAGGGGTCGCCGCAGCACGCGGTAGCTCGATCCGGCAGAAGATCAGCGCTCGCCTATCTCCTGCAGAAAAGTCTCCAGGACGCTGCGGCTCTGCGCCAGCTTTTCCGTCTTCTCTTCGACAAGCCGGATCTGCTCGTGCAGGGTGACGCGCAGTTCGTCGCAGGGCTCAAAGATCGGACCTTCTCCGCGAACGCACGGCAGGAACTGCAGGATCGTCGGAAGGGTCATGCCGCCGGCGCCCAGGAGTTTGATGCGCTCGACGGTTCTCACCTCCGCCAGATCATAGTCGCGATAGCCGCTTTCGGTGCGTCCAGGCTTCAACAGCCCTTCGGCTTCATAGTAGCGCAGCATCCGAATGCTGACGCCGGTGCGTTTCGACAGCTCGCCTATTTTCATTCCGGTCCCTTCGCCTCGCCCTTGACTCTGACAGCGCTGTCAGACCTTAGACCTATTGGCTCCTTCATGTGAACACACCCAG
Source organism: Ensifer sp. R-19 (assembly GCF_049905105.1). NCBI lineage: Bacteria > Pseudomonadati > Pseudomonadota > Alphaproteobacteria > Hyphomicrobiales > Rhizobiaceae > Ensifer > Ensifer sp. R-19. Next base: position 3,818,409 of record NZ_CP184569.1, on the reverse strand, counting down.
GAGCAAGACCATGCCGAACGAAACAAGCCTCTATCCCGCAGCGCTCAACGGCCGCCCGGCCAGCGCTGCCGATCTGATCCCCTTGGCTTTTGCCGGCTTCGCCCACTTCACCGCAATTCAGGTCAGGGACTGCAAGATCAGAGGTCTGGACCTGCATCTGAAGCGCCTCAGCAACGCCTCTCTCGCCTTCTTCGGCCGCGCGCTGCGCGACGAAGAATTGCGCGCCCACATCAGACAGGCAATCGACGCCGGTCCGGCGGACCAGTCGCTGGCGGTCACGATCTTTTCGCCGGACGGCGAGTTTACCGCCGACAGCATGCAGGGAGACCTCGCCGTCCTCGTGCGCAACGGCCCACCCTCCAATGGCCCGAAGGGTCCGTTGCGGCTCGCCGTCATCGAGCACGAACGGCCACATGCCACGATCAAGCACGTCGGCGAATCCGGCAAGACCTATTACCTGCATCAGGCGATCAGGGCGGGTTTCGACGACGCCGCCTTCATCGATCGGCAGGGGCACCTCAGCGAAGCCAGCATCTGGAACCTCGTCTTTTGGGACGGCGAAGCGGTCATCTGGCCCAGGGCCGAGATGCTGACCGGCACGATGATGGGCACGGTCCAGCGACAACTCGAACGCCTGGCCGTGCCGCAGCGCCGGGAGGAAATCACCCTTAGCCGGCTCAAGGATCTCTCCGGTGCGGCCGTCATGAATTCATGGACGCCAGGCATTGCCGTCAGCGCCATCGGTTCGACGGCAATCCCGGAAGCAAAGGCGTTTCTGGATCTGCTGCACCGTGCGCATGCCGCAGAGCCGGCCGAGTCAGTTTAGGGCAGTTGAGTTTGGCCGAGGCGGACAACCCATGCTGCCGCGGCCTGCCTCAGCGCTTGCGAGCAACGATATAGGGACGGTTGTCGTTGCCTTTGGTCGCGTGGTTTTCGATGTCCAGAATGTCGAAGCCGGCAGCCGTTATCTCCTGGCTCAGCTCGATCAAGCCGAAGGTTCCTGCATAGGGTGCCTTTCCGAACGCGCGCATCGCCGGCAACAGCGCCAAACGGATCAGGGGGCTCATCTCCCCGACGCAGGGCGTCTTGGAGATGAACAGCCCGCTCGATGCGAGCAGGGCATGGATGCTGCCGAGCGTGCCCGAAAGGTCGCGCACCAGATGCAGATAGTTGAAGGCCAGGACCGCATCGTATTGCACGCGCTCGGCGGCCAGCGCTTCGGCCGTTGCGGCGCGGAAGACGAGGTTCGGCACCAGGTCGACGGCGTATCTCTCGCTGGCAATTGCGATCATCTCGCTGGAAAAATCGGTCGCAAGATAGTCCCGGACATCGCCTGCGAGCCGAAACGCCGTTGTCCCCGTGCCGCAACCGAGTTCCAGCACGCCGTCATCGGGCAGAAGCAGAGAGCGGGTACGGTCGAGCGTGCGCTCATATCCGGCCGGGTCCGCGATCGCCCCCTTGGCGTATCGCTGCGACGTCCGGTCCCAGAAACGCGCGTCACTCGCCGTCTTCATGCTGCCTGCTCCCCAGAGCGCGACCAGATCTCCTCGGCACGGTCGAGGCCGGAGCCACGCCGGTCAAGGGATTCCGGCTACCGCGCAACCGTCAACAAATGGCGGATATCGTTGAAAAACTCGTAGTTTGAGCATCCGCGACGCTCTCCACGCGGTTTTTCGAAGAGTTGGCAAGGTGTCTCTCGTTGTGATGCGGTGGGATGGCTCCAGGCAACCGGCCGTTATGCCACCATAACGGCGGATGGGAGGCGAGAAGGTCTAAGCTTTGCCAGCCTTCTGAGGTTTTGTGCCGTTGCTGCGAGCAGGAATTCATCGCGAGCACCACACGGACCACGCAGTCTCAACCTGGCCATCCGCAGGATGCGCTTGAGGTGAGCGAAGAGCATCTCGACCTTCTTGCGACGATGCCGTGAACGCTCGTAATCGGGCGTGCCGGCAATGGCTCTGGCGACGTCACGGGCATCCTCATTGAGATCACGAGGGACTTTGCGAGCAACTGCATTCGGGCAGCAGCGCTGTTTCAGGTCGCACACATCACAGTCCTTCTTGCTGGCCCGATAGAGCCGGGTGCCCTCACTGGTGATGCCCGATCGGGGCGTCGCGTAGGTGCGACGGAACTGAACCAGCTCCTTGCCCGCCGGGCAGATGTAGCGATCTGCCTCGCCATCCCAATTGAAGTCGGCACGCGAGAAAGTCCCGTCTGTCCGGTTGGACTTGTCGAACACAGGAATGTGCGGAGCAATCTCCTTTTCCTTCACAAGCCAGGCCAGATTGTCAGCGGAGCCATAGGCACTGTCGGCGACCAGATAGCCTGGCTTCAGGCCAAAGCGGTTCTCTGTTCTGTCGATCATGGTGCGCGAAGCGCCAACCTCAGCCTGTCGAATGGCACGGGTGGCCTCAACATCGAGAATGACGCCATGGTCGGTGTCGATCAGATAGTTGGTGGCGTAGGCGAAGAAGGCATGGCCTTTATGGGCACCCGTCCACTGGGCTGCCGGGTCTGACGGGGAAATAAACTTCGGCGTTACCGGCGAAGCCGCACCAAAAGCAGCGTCATCAAGCACCGCCAGATATTCCTGAACGGAGCGGCCTGCATTCTCCTTCGCTTCTTGCGCGCTCCATTCTGCACTAGATACCGAGCGCTGTTTGTTGGCATCCGCGGCGATCAAGCTGGCATCGACGGCAAAGCCTTCAGCACCGACAAGACCCTGTACCAGGCAGCGCTCAACCACCGTCTCGAACAGATGCCGAAGGATATCGCTTTGCCGGAAACGTCCGTGGCGGTTCTTCGAGAAGCTGGAATGATCCGGCACCTTGCCGTCCAGTCCAAGCCGGCAAAACAGACGATAGGCGAGATTGAGATGAACCTCCTCGCACAGCCGGCGCTCCGACCGGATGCCCATGCTGTAGCCAATGATCAGCATCCGCATCATCAGTTCCGGATCGATCGACGGACGGCCGGTGCTGCTGTAATAGGGCTTCAACTGCGCGCGGACGCCATCGAGGTCCAGGTGGTTGTCGATCCGGCGGAGAAGATGGTCGGCTGGCACGTGCTCATCGAGACTGAAATCGTAAAAGAGCTGCGCCGGAGCCGCCTGCGTTCCCATCATTCGCCTGATCCCCTGCCAAATCACTCAGAGGATTGAATCACGCGTCCCAAGTGCCCGCAATGCCGAGTTTTTCAACGGTATCGGCGGAGATCGGACGGTCAATCAACGGAGGCCCCTTCGCGCTAGGCCAGACGAACCCAATCGACGGTTTCAAGCACATAGGGCGCGAAGAGAAAGTCGCGGATCGCAGCGATCTCGTCCTCGTGCCAGTCGAGAAGGACGAAATGCGCCGGCTTCTCCATGGCACCGGTGCTGTCGAAAACCAGCATGACCGGACGCCCTTCGATCGCTCCAAGCGCGAAACGCCACCTCGTCTCCCCGGCATAACGGGTGAAGTAGCGGCCAATGCCCTCACGGCCCTCCAGCCTCAGCCTGTTGACCAGCTCGAGCTTGACGTCGTCGGCCAGCATGGCGCGGATCGCATCGAAATCGCCCCCCTGAAACAGGCGCACATAGGTCGCCATCTTCTGCCGGTTGGCATCGGACATCAGCGGCAGCCGCACATCGTCCGGGCGGTCCGCCAGTTGCCGGAGCGACGCGCGTCCGCGCTGGAGCGCCGACTTGGCAGCCGCCGGCGTGCAGTCGGCAATATCCGCGATTTCTTCGATCGAATGTCCGAGCACATCCTTGAGAATCACGGCGCAGCGCTGAAATTCAGGCAGCTGCAGGAAGGTGTGAAAGCCGACCGCAACGATGTCCGCTTGGGGCAGCGGTGCGTCCTCCAGATCATCGCGCAGCGGAACGACCCTGTGCCTGGACCGCCGGCGCAGGAAATCGAGGCTGGTATTGTGGGCGATGCGAAGCAACCAGCCCTCGAAATTGTCCACGACCACACCGTCCGCCCGCGCCTGCAGGGCCTTGATCAAGGTATCCTGCAGCACGTCCTCGCCGTCCACGGCCGAGCCGGTCATGCGCGCGCAATAGCGATGCAGCCGCGGCCTGAACTCGCGCAGGCGATCCTCGAAATCTTCCACGTTCATGTATCGAGCTCCATGGGCGCATCTCCAGGCGTCAGCCCACGGGCGACGACGGCACGATAACGCGGCTCCAAGAAAATGTCCGCCGCCTTCCGGCCACTCTCGGCGGGCGTCGGCGGCGGATCGACATCACCTGTTGTCGCTGAACACGGCCTCGCCCAGGATCGACTCAAGGCTTGCCAGTTCCAGGATCTGCGGAAAGTAGGCCTTCATCCGGGGATCGGCCCGCATCGCCTCAATGGCCGCCGGCGTCTCCCATTCCGAATAGATGATGACGCTGGCGCCGTCCTTGGCGGCGATCAACCGGCTTGTGCGCCAACCGCCGAGTGTGCTGATCACGGTTTCGATGTTGCGCTTCAGGAGCGCGATCAATTGCGCCTGCTTGCCGGGGTCGACCTTCAGCAGATTGACGAGTGTGACAGGTTCGGTGGTCATCAGCGTGTCTCCTTTGCTACGGACACAGCGAAGACGAAACGGAGAGGCGAAACGGATCGCGCCGAAGAAGATTTCTTGCGTGATGGCGCCAAGCGGGTTGGCAACGTCTCGATATTGATCGCTGTGGCAAGGGAGGAGAATGGCGGACAGAGAGGGATTCGAACCCTCGATACGCTTTCACGTATACACGCGTTCCAGGCGTGCGCCTTCAACCACTCGGCCACCTGTCCATCCGTCAGCAGCCGATGGTTAATCCGGCTGGATGGGAAGGGCGGGGCCCTTCGGTGTCGACCGGTGTAAACCGGCGGACGCGCGTCTATATACCGATGATTTGCTTGGGATCAACTGCTTTCTGACAGATTGTTGACATCTTGTGAAACGAGTGGCCCGTCGTCCCCATTGTGCATACCAGGCGGCACGCTTATCTCTTGCGCCGGTACGAGCGTCACGCTCCCGGCAGCGTCCAGATGCCAGCTCGGCTCTACTGCGATCACCGCATAATTTCGCCACTGGGCCTTGTCCGAGACCCCCGCGATCGAAGAAGATGCCGCCGGGGCGTTGCGCTTGACCATGGCAAGGCGCTAGCCAGTGACATGAAGGGAAAATTGGACCAATGCGGTTTCTGTTGAGGCTGGCGAGCGCCGTCGTGTTGTTTGCCGCCGTACTTGCCGGTGCCGTCGATGCGATTCAGTCGGTCGCCGCATCGGAACTGGTGATGACCTCGCTTGGCGACGACCTGGAGGCACTGGGCGCCGACACGGCGAGCTGGATCCAGTTTGCGCAGCGTTCCGATACGGCGCAGACGATCTGGCATTCGGTGCTGCATTGGCTGCTGATGCAGCCGGCCTTCGCCGTGCTGGCGCTGCTCGCGCTCGTTCTGTGGATGGTCGGTTACAAGAAGCGGCCGGCGGCGGGCCGCTTCGCCGCCTGATTTTTAGCGGAGCCCGTCTCCGCACCGACGAGGAGTATGCTGATGTTCCTGATCGACATGTTCAACAAGAAGACGATCATGCCCGATGCGCAGACAGCGCTGCTGGGTCGCGACGAGGCGATCCCGACGGCCGAGACGCATTTCGTCTCCGGGCGGCCGCTGAGGGGCCCCTACCCCGACGGCACGAAGCAGATCCTGCTTGGGATGGGCTGCTTCTGGGGCGCCGAACGGCTGCTCTGGAAGATCCCCGATGTCTACGTGACGGCTGTCGGTTACGCCGGCGGGCTGACACGGAACCCGACCTATCAGGAGACGACCACCGGGCTCACAGGCCATGCCGAGGTGGTGCTGGTCGTCTATGATCCCGAGAAGGTTCCGCTTGCGACCCTGCTCAAGACTTTCTTCGAGGAGCACGACCCGACCCAGGGCATGCGCCAGGGCAACGATATCGGCACCACCTACCGCTCGGCAATCTACACCTATGACGACGAGCAGCTGGCGGAGGCCAAGGCCGCGCGCACCACTTTCCAGGCGGCGCTGAAGTATTCCAACCATGGCGGCACGATCACCACCGAGATCGGCAAGGCCGGCCCATTCTACTTCGCCGAGGACTACCACCAGCAATATCTGGCGAAGAACCCGAACGGCTATTGCGGCCTGCGCGGCACCGGGGTGAGTTGCCCGATCGGGTACTAGAGCGCCGTGCGTTCGACTGAATGCACGAAGGACGCTCTAGCACTTTGATTCTAGAGCGTCTTTCCGCCTCCGGTGGTTCCACCCGAGAGCGGGATGTTCCAGGCAGGCCGATGTGCTTGGCCTCAATCGACCCGAACCATCGACGTGATCGTTTCGTGTAAACAAGCGCGGGATGCGGGCGGAGAACCGCACACACTATTCCTCATCCCGCTCCGACACCGGGGGCCGCTTTGGCCTCTCGAAAGCAAGCGCGATACCCACAACCCAGAGGTCGCGCCGGATGGGCGCGCACACTTGCCGGCGATCTCAAAAGCGCAACAGAACCGGTGCCTTACGGGTACCGGCTTCTGTGGCTTGTATTTTTACCATCTGAAAAATTTTGAGTGTTTTTTTGCCGTGACCGTGCAAGGATGCGCCACCCTAGCCCCAAGGAGAAGGGGGTGGGTTCCGCAGACAGGTTCCGTCAGGGAGCCGGCGGGAGGACCCAATAAGATCAATAGCGACAACAGGGCTGCACGATGAAAAAAACCATTCTCGGTCTCTTTGCCTTTTCGATGATGTCCGCGACGGCACTGGCCGCCGACATCAAGCCAGCGATCATCTACGATCTCGGCGGCAAGTTCGACAAATCCTTCAACGAGGCTGCCTTCAACGGCGCCGAAAAGTTCAAGACGGAATCGGGCGTCGAATACCGCGAGTTCGAAATCGCCAACGATGCCCAGCGTGAACAGGCGCTGCGCCGCTTTGCGAGCGACGGCAACAGCCCGATCGTCATGGCCGGCTTCAACTGGGCGGCTTCGCTCGAGAAGATCGCGCCGGAATACCCTGATATCAAGTTTGCGATCATCGACATGGTCGTCGAGAAGCCGAACGTCAAATCGGTCGTCTTCAAGGAACAGGAAGGCTCCTACCTCGTCGGCGTTCTCGCTGGCCTCGCTTCGAAGTCGAAGACCGTCAGCTTCATCGGCGGCATGGACGTTCCGCTGATCCACAAGTTCGCCTGTGGCTACGTTGGCGGCGCCAAGTCGACCGGCGCTGACGTCAAGGTTCTGGAAGCCTACACCGGAACGACGCCGGACGCCTGGAACGACCCGGTCAAGGGCGGCGAAATCGCCAAGTCGCAGATCGACCAAGGCTCGGACGTCGTCTACCACGCAGCCGGCGGCACCGGCGTCGGCGTTCTGCAGGCAGCAGCAGATGCGGGCAAGCTCGGCATCGGCGTCGACTCCAACCAGAACGGCCTGCAGCCGGGCAAGGTCCTGACCTCGATGCTGAAGCGCGTCGACGTTGCCGTCTATGAAGCCTTCACGGCGGCCAAGAACGACAAGTTCGAGTTCGGCATTTCCAACCTCGGCCTCAAGGAAGATGGCGTCGGCTATGCGCTCGACGACAACAACAAGGCACTGATCACGCCTGAGATGCTCGACGCAGTGGAAAAGGTGAAAGCCGAAATCATTGCCGGCAAGGTCGAAGTTCACGACTACATGAGCGACGAGTCCTGCCCCTACTAAGAGCAGCACTTATGTAAATAGAGAGGCCGCCGGTTCGTTGGACCGGCGGCCTTTTAATTTCCGTTTGCCGTGGCGCTCGATCAGTAGTGCGGCGGCCGGGTGATCGCCGGCGCATCGAGCGATTGCTCCTCGAGCGACAGGAAACGCTCGGTCAGCCGGTCGAGCTTGGCGCGCGTCTGTTCCACCACCTTCCATTGCTCGGCAAGCTGATCGGAAAGTTCCTCGATGGTCTTGGCCTGGTGGGCCACCGTTTCCTCGAGGTGGGTGATCCGTTCGTCCGTCTTGTTCATGTCCGCCAACTCCGTCCTGCCACGCGCCGGCGCGCCCGCGCAGCACAATGGGATCTTGCCGGCAGATTGGCCATAGCCGGCATCATGTCAAGCAAGAGCCTCTCAGGCCTTCGCCGCCGCACTGCCCGAGAGCGAAAATCCGGGATCCTTTGCCGAAAGCCGCTTGTGCAGATGCACCATCAGTCCGGCAGCAAAGAGCGGCGTCAAAAGGTTGACGAACGGCACCGCCAGAAAGGCCGCGAGCAGAAGGCCGGCGAGAAAAACGGTGGAACGGTGCTTCTCGCGGAAGAGCCGCGCCTCCGCCGGTGCACGATAGCGCATTGCCGCGAACTCGAAGAATTCGCGGCCGAGCAGATAGCCGTTGACCAGAAAGAAGGCGACGAGATTGACGCCCGGAACGAGCAGCAGGAAGAGCGCCAGCAGGTTGCCGAGGATGACAACGCCGAGAAACTTCAGCGATCCGGCGATCGCCTCGCCAAGCGGCAGCGGCCGGCCCTGCGGCTCGCTCGGATAGTCCCGCTTCTCGATCACCTCGGCAACATCGTCGAGGAAGAAGCCGGCGATCAGCGCGGTGACGGGGGCCAGAAGCAAAGCCAAGGCGAGCGCCAGCCCGAGGCTCGCGAAGATGCCGACGACGAAGGTCAGCCAACCGGCCCAGACGGGCGTGCCCGGCATCAGCGTATCGATCCACGGCAGCGCCAGCCAGATAAACACTTCGCGCACCGCAAACCAGAGCGCGACGAGCGCCAGTATCGTCAGGCCCAGCACCTTCCAGAAAACCGATCGGGTCTCGGGCGCAAGGAGATTGGCAAGCGAAAGTCGCGCCGCGTCCAAGATCATCATCGCTCTCCAGTATGGCCCAAGGTTCGATGATGCATGTAGGCAGGGGCACCACCAGCGACAAGACACACGCGGCGGAAGCCAGTCTTTATGCAAGATTCACGCGCCTCGTCTAAGGGAAGCATGGAAAACGCCAAGGGCGGCGATATTGTAGACGTAGCGGACAGCAGCCGCAGGCAAGAACAGCATTCCGCGGAGGATGACATGACAGAACAAAAGACACTCGCCAGCCTTTCCGTGCTGGTGCAGAGCGGCAAGCTGGACCCCGTGGAGCTCGCCAAGCAAACCTATGCGGCGATCGACGCACACGGCGACTATGCCATCTTCGTCGAACTGACGCCTGAGCGCGCGACGCGGGATGCCGAGGCCGCCTCGAAACGCCTCAGGGCGGGACGCTCGCTCGGCCTGCTCGACGGCCTGCCGGTCGCGTGGAAGGACCTCTTCGATGTGGCCGGCAGCGTCACGACCGCCGGCTCGAAGGTGCTGCAGACGCACGCCCCGGCGAGGAGCGACGCTCCGGTCGTTGCCGCCGTTGCCGCAGCCGGCATGGTCAGCGTCGGCCGCACCAATATGAGCGAGTTCGCCTTTTCGGGCCTTGGCATCAACCCGCATTACGGCACGCCGAGGAACCCCGCGGCCACCGACGTTGAGCGCATTCCCGGCGGCTCGTCGTCAGGCTCGGCGGTCGCGGTCGCGGCCGGGCTGGTGCCAGCAGCCATCGGCACCGATACCGGCGGGTCCGTGCGCATTCCCGCGGCGATGACCGGCATCGTCGGCTACAAGGCAACACGCGGCCGCTACGCGATGAAGGGCGTCTTTCCCCTGGCTGAAAGCCTGGATTCGCTTGGCCCCCTTTGCCACACGGTGCAGGACGCAGTCTGGGTGGACGCTGCCATGCACGGGCTGACGGCCCCGACCGTGCGCCGCGCCGATCTTTCCGGCGTCGCGCTGGTGATCCCGGAAACGGTGGTCTTCGACGATGCGGAGACGGAAGTCGTCGAGGCGTTCGAGGATGCCATCAGGCGGCTTGAAAAAGCCGGCGTTGCCGTCAGCCGCCGCGCCTTCCCGACCTTCTCGGCGGTCTTCGGGCTGATGGCCCGCCACGGCGCCCTGGTGACGGCCGAGGCCTATGCGCTTCATCGCGAGCGGCTGGCCGGGCACGAGGCCAATGAGATGGATCCCCGTGTCGTTGCCCGCACCAGGCTCGGCGAGAAGATCACCATGCCCGACTACATTGCCCTGCTCGACGCGCGCGACCAACTGATCCATGAAACGGTCGACAGCCTGAAGCCGAACGAGCTCATCGCCCACCCGACGCTGCCACATGTAGCGCCGCCGATCGCGCCGTTGATCGAGGACGACGAGCTGTTCTTCAAGACCAACGCCAAGACACTGCGCAACACGTCGATCGGCAACTTCTTGGATTTCTGCGGCATCTCCATTCCCTGCGGTACCGGGGCGGCGGAAATGCCCGTCGGCTTCCAGCTTGCAGCGCCACATCACCAGGACGACAGGCTGCTTTCGGTCGCCCTTTCCGCCGAAGCGATCATCCGGGGTGAGGCATGATCGTCTGTTTCGACATCGGCGGCTCGGCGATCAAGGGCGCGATCGTGCATTCGCGCGACCGGATCTTTCCGCTGCCGCGACGGACGACGCCGCTCAGCAACTTCCGCCAGTTCATTGAGGCGCTCGAATCGGTCCTGGACGAAGCGGGCGGACACCCGGATTGCGTGGCGATCTCGATCACCGGCGTCATCGATCCCGAGACGCGGCGGATCAAATGCGCCAACATCCCCTGCATCGACGGACGTGACCTGGTCGCCGAACTCGAAGCGGCGCTGCACCTGCCGGTGAAGATCGCCAATGACGCCGACTGTTTCGCGCTTGCCGAAGCAGGTGCCGGCGCCGGGCGCGGCCACCGTATCGTCTTCGGCGCCATTCTCGGCACCGGGGTCGGCGGCGGCCTGGTGATCGACGGCCGGCTGATCAACGCCGATGGCGGCTTTGCCGGCGAATGGGGACACGGCCCGGCGATCGCGGCCGAGGCCGGCAACCCGCCGATCGCCATTCCCGCCTATGACTGCGGCTGCGGCCAGAAGCGCTGCGTCGATACCGTTGGCGGCGCCCGCGGGTTGGAGCGGCTGCACCAGACCGCCCATGGCAAGACGCTTTCAAGCCATGAGATCATCGAGGCCTGGAAGGCTGGGGATGCAGAGGCAAAGCGCACGGTCGATCTGCTCGTCGATCTCGTGAGTTCGCCTTTGGCACTCGTCATCAACATCACCGGCGCGACGATCGTGCCTGTCGGCGGCGGACTCTCCAATTCCGAGGAACTGCTCGCCGAAATCGACAGGACAGTGCGTAGCCGGATTCTCCGGCAGTTCGACCGGCCGCTGGTGGTGCGTGGTGAATGCCGGGTCGAGCCCGGATTGATCGGCGCGGCGCTGCTTGGCCTCGGCGAGGAGAAGATATGAGCGACATCAAACTGGAAGTCTGCGTCGACGATGCCGACGGGCTTTACGCGGCGATCGAGGGCGGCGCAGACCGGATCGAGCTCTGCGCCGCCCTGTCCGTCGGTGGCCTGACGCCCAATCCCGGACTGATGGCGCTGGCCGGTCCGCCGCCGGTGCCCGTTTACGCCATGATCCGCCCTCGCCCGGGCGATTTCGTCTTCTCCGCCGCGGACCTCGATGTCATGCGTCGCGATATCGACGCGGCGCGGGCGGCAGGTCTCGCCGGCGTGGTGCTCGGCGCCTCCCTTGCCGACGGTCGCCTCGATAAGTCGATGCTGATCAAGCTCACAGGCCATGCGGCCGGACTCAGGATGACGCTGCACCGCGCCTTCGATCTGGTTCCGGATTTCGCCGAGGCGATGGAGGTGGCGGTCGAGCTCGGCTTCGAACGCATCCTGACCTCGGGCGGTGCCATGAGCGCACCGCAGGCGATCGATCGGTTGGCCGAAATCGTCGATCTCGCCAAGGGCCGGCTGTCGATCATGCCGGGGTCCGGCGTCACCCTCGATACGGTCGATGCCCTTCTCGACCGGGTGACCGTCAGCGAAGTGCACTCCTCCTGCTCCGTTCGTGAGCCGGCTCAGGATCCGCGATTGGTCGAAATGGGCTTCGTTTCGGCCGACCGGCGCCGCACCGATGCGGAAACGGTCCGGGCGATGAAGGCGAGACTTTCAGCGCGCTGAGACAACGTTGCCCGAAATGAAAATCCCCGGACAACATTTGCGCTGTCCGGGGCTTTTGCTTGATGCGTTATGATCAGGCGGCGTAGACCTGCGTGCCGCCGATCCAGGTAGAGCCCATGCCAAGCTCCGGCGTCAGAAGCACGAAATCCGCATCGGCGCCGGGCTTCAGCCGTCCCTTGTGGGTGGCGAGACCCATAGCATCGGCCGGATAGGCGGAGGCCATCCGCAAGGCTTCTTCCACCGGCAGGCCGAGCTTGTCGTGCACGAAACGGACCGACGACAGCATGTCGATGTCGGCGCCGGCGAGCGTACCGTCGGCAAGCGTCAGGCGACCGCCCTCGCGCAGGATCTCGCGGCCGTTCAGCTGGAAGCTGGTCATGTCCGTGCCGATCGGCGACATCGCGTCGGTCACCAGGAAGATCTGGCCCGGGCCGACTTTTGCGCGCAGCGCCACGCCCATCGAGGCCGGCTCGACATGGTAGCCGTCGGCAATCAGGCCCGCATGCAGCGTGCCGGTGGCAAGTGCCGCACCGACCACGCCCGGCTCGCGATGGCCAAGGCCGCTCATGGCGTTGAAGAGATGGGTCACCGTCCTTGCGCCCGCCTTGGCATAGGCGACGGCGGTTTCGTAACCGACATCGGTGTGGCCGAGGCTGACGACGGCGCCGGCTTCGGCCAGCGCCCGCACCTGTTCCCGGGTGGCGTTTTCGGGCGCCACGGTCACCATCAGCACGCCGAGCGCCTTGGCGCAATCGAGCATTTCGGCGAGATCGGCATCGTCCATCGGACGGATCAGCGTCGGATCATGGGCGCCCTTGCGTGCGACCGAGAGATGCGGACCTTCGAGATGCAACCCGAGGAAACCCGGCACGCCAGCGGCCTTGGCGTCGAGACCCGCCTTGATGGTGGCGCTTCTGATTTCGCGCGTGTCGGTGATCAGCGTCGGCAGCAGTGCGGTTGTGCCGAACTTGGCATGCGCCGAACAGATCTGCCGGATACCCTCGACGGACGGTTCTTCGTTCAGAAGCGCACCCCCGCCGCCGTTGACCTGCAGGTCGATGAAGCCCGGCACCAGCAGCATGCCATGCGCATCGATTTTTTTGGCATCGGCGGGGACGTCCGCCACTGCCACGATCGCCTTGACGCGGCCGGCCTCGATCACGAGAGCACAGCCGTCATGCCATTCGACGCCGTCGAACAGGCGGGCGCCGGTGATTGCTTTCCTCTCGCTCATCTCGTCTCCGTTACCTTCTTGAGGCTCGCCGGTGCGTCGGGGTTGAGACCGCGCGAGCGCGACCAGGCTTCGACGAAGCCATAGAACGGCAGGATCAAGGTCAGCGCGTCGGTGATCGGGTGGCCCGTCTCGACGAACGGCAGGCGCTTGGCCTTGCCGGCAAGGCTCGATGTAACATGAACCACTGCGCCCTTTTCGGCCATACCGTCGGCAATGCCGGCGACCGAAGTTTCGGCTGCATCACGGGCCGCAAGCGTCAGCACCGGGAACTTGGCGCCGACGAGCGCCACCGGCCCGTGCAGAACTTCGGCCGCGGAATAGGCTTCCGCATGCATGCCGGAGGTTTCCTTGAACTTCAGCGCCGCCTCGCTGGCGATCGCAAGCGCCGGGCCACGGCCGAGCACATAGAGCGATTCCGCCTCGCCGAGATCGTCGGCAAAGGCCTGCCAGTCGAGCTTGACGGCCTTCGCAAACTGGTTCGGCAGATCGGCGACTGCCCGCTTAAGCGCTGCGTCACCGGTCCATTCGCCGAGCACGGCAAGGCCGGCGACGATCGAATTGACGTAGGACTTGGTGGCCGCAACGGCGATTTCCGGACCGGCGAGAATGTCGAGAGGGTTGGTGCAGGCCTCGGAGATCGGCGAGGGCAGCGTGTTGGTGAGCGCGATCGAGACGGCGCCGGCATCGGTCGCGGCCTGGGCCATAGCGACGATATCCGGGCTCTTGCCCGACTGCGAAATCGCGATCGCCGCGGCACCGCCGAGCTTCAGTTTGGCGCCGTAGATCGAGGCGAGCGACGGGCCGAGCGAGGCGACCGGCCGGCCGGCCTGCAGCTCGATCGCATATTTCAGGAAAAGCGCGGCATGGTCGGAGGAGCCGCGGGCGATCGTGACCAGGAAGGCCGGATCCTTGGCGCGGAGTGCCGCGCCGGCGGCCTTGAGCTGATCGGCCGAGCGTTCCAGCAGGCGCTGGGCGGCTTCGGGGATCTCGTCGATTTCTCGGCGCATATTGGTCTGCATGGTCAATTCCTTTCTGCGGGCGGTCGCCTTAGGATTCCGACAGCGTCAGTTCCGCGACAAAGTCATAGGCATCGCCCCGGTAGAGCGAGCGGGTGAATTCGACGACGCGTCCCGATGCGAGATAGGAGACGCGTTCGATGGAAAGGCCGGCCGAGCCGACGGCAACGCCGAGCATCGAGGCATCCGGGTCCTTGATGTTGCAGGCGGAGATGCGCTGGACGGCACGAACCGGACGCGAGCGTGTCTTGTCCAGCGCGGAATAGAGCGACGAGGTAACGGCCTGCGGGTCCGGCAGGAACTCCGCGGAGATGCTGGCGCGCTCGATCGCAAGCGGCATGTCGTCGGCGATTCGCAGGCGCCCGAGGCGGGCAACCAGCGCGTCAGCGGGAAGGCCAAGCGCCATCATCTCATCCGGCGAAGGATGAAACAGGCCGCGTTCCAGCCAGCGCGCATGGGTGTTCAACCCGCGGCGCGCCATGTCTTCGGTGAACGACGTCAACCGCGACAGAGACTGCTGCACCTTGGAGACCGGCTTGACGACAAAGGTGCCGGAACCGTGGCGGCGAACAAGCAGCCCATCGCGCACGAGATCGTCTACCGCCTTGCGCACGGTCACGCGGCTGATGTTGGCATAGTCGGCAAGATCGCGCTCTGGCGGCAAGGCGTCGCCATGGTTGAGCTTGCCCGACTGGATTGCGTCTTCGAGCGATTGCCGAAGCTTGAGATAGAGCGGCCCCGATCCTCCGGACTGCAGGCCCTCAAGCGGCAGAATGGAAGCGAGCTGGTGCGTCATGCACTCGCCCTCGCCTGTGAGCCAAACCGTTGCGCGGCCAGAGCGACCGACCCGGTCAATGCGTCCGCCTCGGCTTCGACGAGCAACGCCTGATGGCGCTCGGCAAGCCAGGGGCGATAGAGCGGCGCCAATCCGCCAAGCAGACAAAGCCTCTCACAGCCTCGTGCAACCACGACATCGAGCGCCTCATCCACCGTAAGTGCGGCGGCCTTCAGTATCCGCACGGCGACTGGATCGCCTGCGGCAGCCCCTTCGAAGACACGCGGCGCATAGCGCCCGAACTCGCCGGGCTTCGCAAGACGGGCGAAATCGACGACATCGCGCGCGTCGTTGTTGAATTCGGCCAGAACGCTGTCCGTGACCGCGGAAGCTGCATGAATACTGTCGAAGGCAAGCAGGCTTTCCTGCAGAAGCGCGTGGCCGATGCGGGCTCCGCTGCCATGGTCGCCGATGGTGAAACCCCAGCCGCCGACATAGCTGACCGTATCTCCCTGGCGCAAAATATAGATGGTGCCGGTACCGAGAATGGCGACCGCGCCGTCCTGGTTGCCGAGCGCACCTTGCAGCGCGATCAACCCGTCGGATTCGATATCGGCGGCGGCGAAGGGCAGACGACGCTTTACGTAATGCACGGCATCGCCGACATTATGTCCGGCCACACCGACGATCGCCTTGGCGGCAGCAATGCCCTCAGGATCGAGGCCCGCCTCTTCAAAGGCTGCGCGGGCGGCTCCGCCGATATTGGCGAGCGCGGTTTCCGGGTCGGTCAGGATATTGGCGGCGCCGGCCTTGCCGCGCCCGAGAATGCGCCCATCTGCCGTTGCCACGGCAGCCCGGCAGCTAGTCCCGCCCCCGTCGATTCCTATCAGGTAATTTGTCATGAGTACCTCCGGCCATTGAGGATACCAAAAAAATACCAATAACCAAGTCTGAATCCGCCCACGCTTTCGATTTCGTTGCAATTCATTGAAATTTAAAGACTAATTTAGACGATCGGTTTTTTCGGACGCCGAAAGTTAAATTCTGCTGGACAATTGGTATTTTTTTGGCATTAATTTCAACCGAGAGGAGACATGACCCATGCCGTCAGCAAAGACCGAAGAGCGTCACGACAACGCCAAGGGCCTGGATCTTATGCATCCGGCGCTGGCGCTGCGACTGCTCGCCGCCGGCCAGCAGGCAGCGGCCAAGGCCGTCGATGCGGCGATTGAGTCGATCTCCGCCGCCGCCTCGATTGCCGCCGAAGCGCTCAGCTCCGGGCGGCGTCTTGCCTATGCGGGCGCCGGCAGCTCCGGTCTCATGGCGATGGCCGATGCGCTCGAGCTGCCCGGCACCTATGGTATTGCGCAGGATCAGATCGTCATCCTGCTTGCCGGCGGCGCTGCCAGCCTCAGCGACCTCGCGGGCGGTTATGAGGACGATATGGACCTCGCCCGAGAGGACGTGCGCAAGGCGGGCATCGGCGCGGGCGACTGTCTCGTTTCCGTTTCCGCAAGCGGTTCCACCCCTTACGCGCTTGCCGCTGCCGACGAGGCCCGCAAGCGCGGCGCCAAGGTAATCGCCGTCGCCAACAATCCGGGTGCGGCGCTCTTCAAGGACGCGGACGTCTCGATCCTCTTGCAGACGCCGCCGGAAGTGGTCTCCGGCTCGACCCGCATGGGCGCCGGCACCGCACAGAAGATCGCCTTCAACATGTTCTCGACACTGGTCGGCATCCATCTCGGCCACGTGCTCGACGGCCACATGGTCAACCTGCGCGCCGACAATATCAAGCTGCACGGCCGCGCGATCCGCATCGTCACCGACATCACCGGCATCAGCGCCACTGAGGCCGGCCGGCTGATCAACGAGGCTTCCGGCTCGGTCAAGGTCGCGATCCTTCTCGCCTCGGGCGCGAAGGACGTTGCAGCCGCGGATGCCGCTCTGAAAGAGGCCAAGCAGAACCTGCGCCGGGCGATCGATATCGTCTCGGCCTGAAACAATTCTGGGATCCAAACCGCGCCAAAGCGGCGCCTATAAAAAGGGAGAACCTGCATGACCCGTACAACAATCAAAGGCCTGCTGCTCGCTTCGAGCATTCTCGGCACGGCCGGGCTGGCGCACGCCGAGGACGTGACGCTGACCATCGAAAGCTGGCGCAACGACGACCTGGCCATCTGGCAGGAAAAACTGATCCCTGCCTTCGAAGCGAAGAACCCGGGCATCAAGGTCAAGTTCGCCCCGATGGCGCCGACCGAATACAATGCCGCGCTGAACGCCAAGCTCGATGCCGGCTCCGCGGGTGACCTCGTTACCTGCCGTCCGTTCGACGTCTCGCTCGAACTCTACAACAAGAAGCACCTTGCCGACCTGACGGCGCTGCCGGGCATGGAAAACTTCTCGCCGGTCGCCAAGTCCGCCTGGACCACCGACGACGGCAAGTCCACCTTCTGCGTGCCGATGGCATCGGTCATCCACGGCTTCATCTACAACAAGGACGCCTTCGACCAGCTCGGCATCCAGATCCCGACGACGGAAGCCGAATTCTTCGCCGCCCTCGACAAGATCAAGGCCGACGGCAACTACATCCCGATGGCGATGGGCACCAAGGACCTCTGGGAAGCCGCAACCATGGGCTACCAGAACATCGGCCCGAACTACTGGAAGGGCGAAGAAGGCCGCGCTGCGCTGATCAAGGGCGAGCAGAAGCTGACCGACGAGCCGTGGGTCGAGCCCTACCGCGTCCTCGCCAAGTGGAAGGACTATCTCGGCGACGGCTTCGAAGCCCAGACCTATCCGGACAGCCAGAACCTCTTCACGCTCGGTCGCGCCGCGATCTATCCGGCCGGCTCGTGGGAAATCGGCCTGTTCAACACCCAGGCACAGTTCAAGATGGGCGCCTTCCCGCCGCCGGTCAAAACCGCCGGCGACACCTGCTACATCTCGGACCACAATGACATCGGCATCGGCCTCAATGCCAAGAGCGCACATGCCGAACAGGCCAAGACCTTCCTGAGCTGGGTTGCCTCGCCTGAGTTCGCCGACATCTACGCCAATGCACTGCCGGGCTTCTTCAGCCTCAACTCTACCCCGGTGAAGATGACCGATCCGCTCGCCCAGGAATTCGTCTCCTGGCGCGAAAAGTGCAAGCCGACGATCCGCTCGACCTACCAGATCCTGGCGCGCGGCACGCCGAGCCTCGAAAACGAGACCTGGGTCGAGTCGGCCAACGTAATCAACGGCACGGATACGCCGGAGGTTGCCGCCGAGAAGCTGCAGAAGGGCCTCGACTCCTGGTACAAGCCGGCGAAGTGAGAAGAGACGTAAGCGCAACAGGTTCCCTCCCCTTTTTGGGGAGGGTCGGCCCTACGGCACCCGTGTCCTGTCGGACGCAGAAGGGCGCCGTAGCAGTTTGAATTGCTGCATGTTTTGTCCTTGGGACAGTTGCAGCAAGGCCGGGCGGGGCGACATTGGCCGATGAGGCACTCCCCCAGCCGTCGCGTCACAGGCCTCCCATCGTGGGAGGCCACCGACGCAGTCGTTTGCAAAAGAACGCGATAGACTTAACCTTCGTCATGAGCCCTCGCAAAAAGGGCAGATGGCATGCGGCGAGACCGGCCGTGTGGCGTCGATGCGCATCGTGACTGTCTGGGGACCGGTCTTCTAGAAACGGATGGACCAATGAGTGACGCTCTTTCAGTGCAAGACGGACAGCCGACCGCAAGGCGGCCGAAGCGCTGGCACATCCTCGTTTTCCTGCTGCCGGCCTTCCTGGTCTATTCGGCGGTGATGATCCTGCCGCTGATCGAGACGCTCAGGCTCTCTCTGTACAACACGGTTGACGGACAGCCAGCTTTCGTCGGCCTTGCCAATTTCCAGACACTGTTCGGGGAAGAGCGCTGGGCCCACGACTTCTGGAACGCGCTGAAGAACAACGTCATCTTCTTCATCATCCATATGTGCGTGCAAAACCCGATCGGCGTCGCCCTCGCCGCGATGCTGTCGATCCCGAAGCTGCGCTTCGTCACCTTCTACCGCACCGCGATCTTCCTGCCGACGCTGCTCTCCTTCGTGATCGTCGGCTTCATCTGGAAGCTGATCCTGTCGCCGATCTGGGGCGTGTCGCCCTGGATACTCGACCTCGTTGGCCTGAAGTCGCTGTTTGCGCCCTGGCTCGGAAAGCCGGGTTCCGCGCTTATCGCCGTGTCGCTGATCTCGGTCTGGCAATATGTCGGCATCCCGATGATGCTGATCTACGCGGCGCTGCTCAACATTCCCGACGAGGTGATCGAGGCTGCCGAATGCGACGGCGTTACCGGCTGGAGCCAGTTCTGGAAGATCAAGCTGCCGCTGATCCTGCCGGCCATCGGCATCATCTCGATCCTGACCTTCGTCGGCAACTTCAACGCCTTCGACCTGGTCTACACGGTGCAGGGCGCGCTCGCCGGGCCTGATGGTTCGACCGACATTCTCGGCACGTTGCTTTACCGCACCTTCTTCGGTTTCCAGCTGCAGCTCGGTGACCGCTCCATGGGCGCGACGATCGCCACGGTGATGTTCCTGATCATCCTCGCCGGCGTGTCGCTCTACCTCTTCGTCATTCAGCGCCGCATGCGCCGCTACCAGTTCTGAGGAGACCGGAGATGTCGAAAGCACGCGATTCTTTTCTCCGCACCGGCTTCGTCCACGTGGCGCTGATCGCCTACACGCTGGTGTCGCTGTTCCCGGTGTTCCTGACGATCATCAACTCGTTCAAGGACCGCAATGCAATCTTTCGGGCGCCGCTGACGATCCCGACGCCACAGACCTTCAGCCTGATCGGCTATGAAACTGTCCTCGGCCAGGGCGATTTCGCCACCTACTTCCAGAACAGCTTCATCGTCACGATCGTATCGATCGCGCTGGTGCTGCTCTTCGGGGCGATGGCCGCCTTCGCACTGTCGGAATACCGCTTCCGCGGCAACACGGTGATGGGCCTCTATCTTGCGATCGGCATCATGATCCCGATCCGTCTCGGCACCGTCGCCATTCTCCAGGGCATGGTCGCCGCCAACCTGGTCAACACGCTGACGGCGCTGATCCTGGTCTACACGGCGCAAGGGTTGCCGCTCGCGATCTTCATCCTCTCGGAGTTCATGCGCACGGTCTCGGATGACCTGAAGAATGCCGGACGCATCGACGGACTGTCGGAATACTCGATCTTCTTCCGCCTGGTGCTGCCGCTGGTGCGGCCGGCAATGGCAACGGTCGCGGTCTTCACGATGATCCCGATCTGGAATGATCTCTGGTTCCCGCTGATCCTCGCGCCGGCCGAAGCGACCAAAACCGTGACGCTCGGCTCGCAGATCTTCATCGGCCAGTTCGTCACCAACTGGAATGCGGTTCTGGCGGCCCTCTCGCTCGCCATCCTTCCGGTCCTCGTTCTCTACGTCATCTTCTCGCGGCAGCTGATCCGCGGCATCACGGCAGGAGCAGTCAAGTGAGTGCAAGCAGCAAACCCGTCCGGGTCCTCGTCGCAGGGCTCGGCAACATGGGGCGCAGCCATGCGCTCGCCTATCACAACAACCCCGGCTTCGAGATCGTCGGTCTAGTCAACCGTTCGAAGGTGCCGCTGCCGGAGGAGCTCAGCGGCTACACGATCTATCCCGATTTCAGATCGGCGCTTGCCGAACTGAAGCCGGATCTCTGCTCGATCTGCACCTATTCCGACAGCCATGCCGACTTTGCCGTCATGGCGTTTGAAGCCGGTGCCGACGTCTTCGTCGAGAAGCCGCTGGCAACCACCGTTGCCGACGCCGAGCGCGTCGTCGCGGCTGCAAAGAAGCACGGTCGCAAGCTGGTGATCGGCTACATCCTGCGCCACCACCCCTCGTGGATCCGGCTGATCGCCGAGGCCCGCAAGCTCGGTGGCCCCTATGTCTTCCGCATGAACCTGAACCAGCAGTCGAGCGGACCGACCTGGGAGACGCACAAGTCGCTGATGAAGACGACGTCGCCGATCGTCGACTGCGGCGTGCACTATGTCGACGTCATGTGCCAGATCACCGACGCAAGGCCGGTGGAAGTGCGCGGCATGGGACTTCGCCTCTCGGACGAGATCGCCCCCGACATGTACAATTACGGCCACCTGCAGGTGATCTTCGAGGATGGGTCGGCTGGCTGGTATGAAGCCGGCTGGGGTCCGATGATCTCGGAAACGGCCTTCTTCGTGAAGGACGTGATGTCACCCAAGGGCTCCGTGTCGATCGTCATGGACCAGAACGCCAAGTCGGACGACATCGACATGCATACCAAGACCGCGGTGATCCGGCTGCACAACGCCGAAACCGGTCCCAATGGTCGCTTCCTGAGGGCCGATGAGGATCTCAAGATGGATGGCGAGCCCGGGCACCAGGAACTCTGCGACCGCGAGCAGGCCTATGTCCTGAAAGCCATTCGCGAAGACATCGACCTCGACCGTCACATGAACGATGCCGTCCAGTCGCTCCGCATCTGCCTTGCCGCAGACGAAAGCGTGCGCACCGGCAGACCAGTCAAACTCTAAAGGGGGCAACCAGGTGGGATCGCTTCAACTCAAATCCATCCGCAAGGCCTATGGCAGCCATGAAGTGCTGAAGGGCATCGACCTCGAGGTGAAGGACGGCGAGTTCGTCATCTTCGTCGGCCCGTCCGGCTGCGGCAAGTCGACCTTGCTGCGCACCATCGCCGGCCTCGAAGACGCGACCTCCGGCAGCGTGCAGATCGACGGCACCGAAGTCGGCCATGTGGCGCCCGCCAAGCGCGGCATCGCCATGGTGTTCCAGTCCTACGCGCTCTATCCGCACCTGACGGTGAAGGACAATATGGGCCTTGGCCTCAAGCAGGCCGGCAAGCCGAAAACCGAGATCGACGACAAGGTCGGCAAGGCGGCGAACATGCTGTCGCTCGATCCCTATCTTGCCCGGCGCCCGGCCGAACTCTCCGGCGGCCAGCGTCAGCGTGTGGCGATCGGCCGTGCGATCGTGCGCGAACCGAAGCTCTTTCTGTTCGACGAGCCGCTCTCCAACCTCGATGCGGCGCTGCGCGTCAACACCCGGCTCGAGATCGCCCGGCTGCACCGCAGCCTGAAGGCGACGATGATCTACGTGACCCACGACCAGGTGGAGGCGATGACGCTCGCCGACAAGATCGTCGTCTTGAACGCCGGCCAGATCGAACAGATCGGCTCGCCGATGGACCTCTACAACCGGCCGGCAAACGTCTTCGTCGCCGGCTTCATCGGCTCGCCGCAGATGAACTTCATCGAGGGCGCGCGGCTCGGCGATATCAGCGCCAAGACGATCGGCATTCGCCCCGAGCACATGGCGCTTTCGCGCGAGAGCGGCGACTGGAAGGGCAAGGTGGTGCACGTCGAACATCTCGGCGCCGACACCATCGTCTACATCGATTCCGAGCAGGTGGGCCTGATCACCGTCCGCCTCTTCGGCGAGCATCGCTATGCACCTGACGATATCGTCTATGCGACACCGATGGTGGGCAGCATGCACCGTTTCGGCGACGACGATCGCGTTCTCGCCTGACCCCATTTTGGGGCCGACGCCCCATCACAGCTGCGTGAAAACCAGCCGCCACAGGGACTAAATCCCTGTGGCGGCTGAATTATTTTTTGATTCTACGCACCGCATCACGCTGTTGCACTGCAAAGCGAATTAACATACATTTGTGTTTGTATATTAGCTTTCCGGTATTTGCCGAACCTGATACCGGTTCCGCTCCCCTTCACTTCCGGACCGCACGGGCACCTTGCGAGATGCAGCCGTTGCCTGCGGTCACCGAATATGGACATCGCTATGCGCATGAACCGACCGACACTGGCCGCCGCCTTGGCAACTGTGATTCTTCTTTCCGGTTGCCAGAAAGAGGACGAGCAGCCGGCCGCCGCCGCATTCCCACCGTCCGCGGTCGCGGTCTTCACGACCAAGACCGAAACGCTGCCGATCACCAACGAGCTCCCCGGCCGCATTACCGCGACACGCGTCGCCGAGGTCCGCCCGCGCGTTTCCGGCATCGTCGTCGAGCGCGTCTTCCAGCAGGGTTCCAAGGTCAATGAAGGCGACGTGCTCTACCGCATCGATCCGGCGCCCTTCCGCGTGCAGGTCGAAAAGGCCGAAGCAACGCTTCGGCGCGCCCAGTCCGTGCGCCTGCAGGCCCAGCAGAAGGCCGATCGCCAGGAACAGTTGAAGAAGGCGAACGTCGTCGCCGCGCAACAGTTGGAAGATGCGGCGGCCCTGCTCGCGACCGCCGACGCCGATGTTGCGATCGCCGAGGCCGGCCTCGCGGCAGCGAAACTCGACCTGCAATATGCCGACGTGACGGCACCGATCAGCGGCCGCATCGGTCGCGCGATGATCACCGAAGGCGCGCTCGTCAGCACCAACAGCTCGGAAAATCTCGCGACGATCCAGCAGCTCGACCCGCTCTATGCCGACTTCACCCAGTCGGCGACCGACCTCATCCGCCTGCGCAAGGCGCTCGAGGACGGCAAGATGCTGAGCGGCGACGAAGAAGCCGAAGTCCAGCTCGTGCTCGACGACGGCACGGCCTACGAACACAAAGGCAAGCTGCTGTTCTCCGAAGCGGCCGTCGATGCGACGACCGGCCAGGTGACGCTGCGTGGCGAATTCCCGAACCCCGAAAACGACCTGCTTCCCGGCATGTATGTGCGCGTGCTCGTCCAGCAGGGCGTCGAGAAGGATGCGATCACCGTCCCGCAGCAGGCCGTCCAGCGCAACAATGCCGGCCAATCGCAGGTCTACGTCGTTGCCGCAGACAACAAGGTCGAGTTCCGCAATGTGACGCTCGGCCGCACCATCGGCACCCGCTGGCAGGTGACCTCCGGCCTCAAGGCCGGCGAGAAGGTCATCGTCGAAGGCTTCCAGAAGATCGGCCCCGGCGCCCCGGTCGAGCCGACGGACTGGAACCCGGATGCCAAGCCTGCGGCAGAAGCAGCCCAGACGACGGCCTCTGCCGACGAAAAGCCTGCCGAAGCTACAAAGTGAGTTTGATTGATGCCCAGTTTTTTCATCGACAGGCCTATTTTTGCCTGGGTGGTGGCGATCTTCATCATGGTCGCCGGCGTCATTGCGATCCCGCTTCTGCCGGTATCGCAATATCCTGACGTCGCACCGCCGCAGATCTCTATCAACACGAGCTACCCCGGCGCCTCGTCACAGGACACCTATCAGAGCGTCACACGACTGATCGAAGACGAGTTGAACGGCGTCGAAGGTCTGCTCTATTTCGAATCGACCTCCAGCGCCTCCGGTTCGGTTGAAATCAGCGCCACCTTTGCGCCCGGCACCGATCCGGGACAGGCGGCGGTCGACATTCAGAACCGCGTTCGCCGCGTCGAGCCGCGCCTGCCCGATTCGGTCAAGCGCCAGGGTGTTCAGGTCGATGAGGCCGGTTCCGGCTTCCTCATGATCGTGGCCCTGACCTCGACCGACGGCTCGATGGATGCCATCGGCCTCGGCGATTATCTCAGCCGCAACGTTTTGAGCGAAATCCAGCGTGTGCCCGGCGTCGGCCGTGCGCAGCTTTTTGCCACCGAACGCTCGATGCGCGTCTGGCTCGACCCGGACAAGATGCTCGGTCTGAACCTGACCGCGGCGGACGTGACGAACGCGATCACGGCGCAGAACGCCCAGATTGCCTCCGGTTCGATCGGCGCCCAGCCGAACCCGATCAGCCAGCAGATCAGCGCGCCCGTTGTCGTCAAGGGCCAGCTGGAGAGCGCCGAAGAGTTCGGCGCCATCGTCCTTCGCGCCAATCCGGATGGTTCGTCCGTTCGCCTGCGCGACGTCGCCCGTATCGAAATCGGCGGCGAAAGCTATGCCTTCTCGACGCGGCTCAACGGCAAGCCGTCGGCGGCTATCGCCGTCCAGCTGTCACCGAGCGGCAATGCCATGTCGACCTCGGCGGCCATCAAGGAACGCATGGACGAACTGGCGAAGTTCTTCCCGCAGGGCCTCGAATACTCGGTCCCCTACGACACTTCGCCCTTCGTCGCCGTCTCGATCGAGAAGGTGCTTTCGACGCTGGTCGAGGCGGTCGCGCTGGTGTTCATCGTGATGTTCCTGTTCCTGCAGAACATCCGCTACACCATCATCCCGACGCTCGTCGTGCCGGTCGCCCTGCTCGGCACCTGCGCCGTCATGCTGGCGATGGGCTTCTCGATCAACGTTCTGACCATGTTCGGCATGGTGCTGGCGATCGGCATTCTCGTCGACGATGCGATCATCGTCGTCGAAAACGTCGAGCGCATCATGTCCGAGGAAGGGCTGACGCCGAAGGAAGCGACCCGCAAGGCGATGAAGCAGATCACCGGCGCCGTCATCGGCATCACGCTGGTTCTCGCCTCCGTGTTCATTCCGATGGCCTTCTTCCCGGGCGCCGTCGGCGTGATCTATCGCCAATTCTCGCTGACGATGGTCGTCTCGATCCTGTTCTCGGCGCTTCTCGCCTTGTCGCTGACACCGGCGCTCTGCGCCAGCTTCCTGAAGCAGGTGCCGAAGGGCCATCACCACGCCAAGCGCGGCTTCTTCGGCTGGTTCAACCGCAGCTTCGACAAGACCTCGCACGGCTATAGCGGCATCGTGAAGCGCCTGGTCCACCGGACCGGCCGCTACATGATCGTCTATGTCGCGGTGCTCGCCGGCCTCGGCTGGCTGTTCATGAAGCTGCCGTCGTCGTTCCTGCCGGACGAAGACCAGGGCTTCGTGATCGTCATGATGCAGCTGCCGTCGGAAGCGACCGGAAACCGCACGACCGAGGTGGTGGAGCAGGCCGAGAAGATCTTCGGCCAGGAGCCCGCCGTCGAACGCATCATCGCGATCAACGGCTTCTCCTTCTTCGGTACCGGCCAGAACGCGGCGCTTGCCTTCGTGACGCTCAAGGACTGGAAGGAGCGCGACGCCAACAACGCCGCACAGTCGATCGCGATGCGCGCGACGATGGCGATGAGCCAGATCAAGGACGCGATCAGCTTCGCGCTGTCGCCGCCGGCGATCCAGGGCCTCGGCACCACGGGCGGCTTCTCGTTCCGCCTGCAGGACCGCGGCGGTCTCGGCCAGGCGGCACTGTCGCAGGCCCGTGACCAGCTTCTCGGCATGGCAGCCGAAAGCAAGGTGCTTGCCGGCGTCCGCTTCGAGGGCATGCCGGATGCGGCCCAGGTCAGCGTCACCATCGACCGCGAGAAGGCCAACACCTTCGGTGTGACCTTCGCCGACATCAACTCGACGATCTCGACAAACCTCGGCTCGTCCTACGTCAACGACTTCCCCAATGCCGGGCGCATGCAGCGCGTGACGGTGCAGGCGGATGAAGGTCAGCGCATGCAGACCGCCGACCTCCTGAACCTGAACGTCCGCAACGCCAATGGCGGCATGGTCCCGCTGTCGGCCTTCGCGACCGTGGAATGGGTCAAGGCCTCGACCCAGACGATCGGCTATAACGGCTACCCGTCGGTCCGTATCAGCGGCGAAGCCGCCCACGGCTACTCCTCGGGTGACGCGATCGCAGAGATGCAACGGTTGGCGGGACAATTGCCTGCAGGCTTCGGTTACGAGTGGACAGGGCAGTCCCTGCAGGAAATCCAGTCCGGCACCCAGGCGCCGCTCCTGATCGCGCTGTCGTGCCTTCTGGTGTTCCTGTGCCTGGCCGCACTCTACGAGAGCTGGTCAATCCCGGTGGCGGTGATCATGGTGGTGCCGCTCGGCGTCATCGGTTCCGTGCTCGCCGTGATGATGCGCGACATGCCGAACGACGTGTACTTCAAGGTGGGCCTGATTGCGATCATCGGTCTGTCAGCCAAGAACGCGATCCTGATCATCGAGTTTGCCAAGGAACTGCGCGAGCAGGGCAAGTCGCTGATCGACGCGACGCTGGAGGCGGCACATCTTCGCTTCCGGCCGATCCTGATGACGTCGCTGGCCTTCACGCTCGGCGTTCTGCCGCTGGCGATCGCCACGGGTGCGAGCTCCGGCAGCCAGCGCGCCATCGGCACCGGCGTCATGGGCGGGATGATCTCGGCAACGGTGCTCGCCATCTTCTTCGTTCCGGTCTTCTTCGTGTTCGTCACGAAGCTCTTCGGTCGAAAGAAAGTGGAAAACACACCGGCAGCCGCAGAAAACCCGACGCCCGCCGAGTAAAACGACAACAGACGGCCCGCTGAACACCACTGTCGGCGGGCCGTCTGATGAGGAGGAATGAATGCGCCGAACAAAAGCCGACGCAGAAGTAACCCGACAGAAAATCCTGTGCGCCGCCGAGCGCGTCTTCTACGAAAAGGGCGTCTCGAACACGACGCTGGAAGAAATCGCCAAGGCCGCCGGCGTGACGCGCGGTGCCATCTACTGGCACTTTGCCAACAAGACCGACCTGTTCCTCGCACTGCACGACGCCGTGCCCCTGCCGCAGGAAGACATGGTCGCCCGCGAGATCGAGGCGGAAGCCGCCGATACCCTTTCCATTCTCGAAAGCGCCATGGGCGACTGGCTCGATGTTCTCGCCGCCGACGAGCAGCGCCAGCGCATTCTGACGATCATGCTGCGTACCAATTACGACGGCGACATGAGCGAGGTCCTGACCCGCCAGAAAGAACTCGACGAGCGCCACAACGTTCTGCTTGAGCTCGCCTTTTCGCGAGCGCTCGCCAAGGGGCAGATGCACGAGAGCTGGACGCCGGCCTCGGCGACGCGGACGCTGCACTGGATGATGCTCGGGCTCTGTACGGAATGGCTGCTTTTCGGCCGTCCCTTCGATCTGACGGCCGAGGGACGCGAAGGCCTGAGCCGGCTCTTCGCGAGCTTCCGCGCGCCGGCGATCACGGCAACCGCCGTTGCCGCACGCCCCTGACATCCTTAGCCGGCGCCCGTGCGGGTACCGGCTCAGATGCTTTCGGACCCTGTTAGCTGAACACCACCGTCTTGTGACCGTTGAGCATCACGCGCCGCTCCAGGTGCAGCTTGACGGCCCGGGCAAGCACGCGGCTTTCGATGTCGCGGCCGGTGGCGACGAAGTCCTCGGCCGTCAGCGCATGGCTGACGCGCTCGGTTTCCTGCTCGATGATCGGACCCTCGTCGAGATCGGGCGTGACGTAATGCGCCGTCGCGCCGATCAGCTTCACCCCGCGCTCATGCGCCTGATGATAGGGCTTGGCGCCCTTGAAGCTCGGCAGGAAGGAATGGTGGATGTTGATCGCCTTGCCATAGAGGCGCTTCGACAGATTGTCCGAAAAGACCTGCATGTAGCGGGCAAGGATGACGAGATCGGCGCCGGTCTCCTGGACCAGGCGCAAGAGCCTCTCCTCCTGTTCGGCCTTGTTGTCTTTCGATACCGGCCAACAGTGGTAGGCGAGCCCCTCGGCCTCGGCCGTGCGTCGGCTGTCCTCGTGGTTGGAGACGATGGCGACGACCTCCGCGTTCAGCCAGCCGACACGGATCTGGTAGTTTAGATGCAGGAGCGCATGATCGAATTTGGAGACGAGGATGAGGATCTTCGGCTTCACCGTGGCGTCCGCAAGAACGGTCCGCATCTGGAAACGCTCGACGGCCGGGCGCAAGGCCCGCTCGACATCACCAGCCTGAACGCTCGCCGCAACCTGAAAGGCGATGCGCATGAAGAAGCTGTTGGTCTTTGTGTCCCAGAACTGGTTGCTTTCGGCGATGTTCGCGCCGAGCGCGGCAAGCTCGGTGGTGACGGCCGCGACGATGCCGGGTTTGTCGTCGCAGGAAAGCACAAGAATGAAGGTCTTCGGCGCCATGATCTCCTCCGATTGCGGCGGTTCCGGATGAGGCCTCGAGCCCCCTCCCAACCGCTGCCTATGGGGAGTTGAACGCGCCGGCAATCGTTCCGGCTGCGACGGCCGACGCTTTCTATCATCCTGATGGAAAGACGCCCGAGGGCATTAAATGCCCCCGGGCGCTGCAAGATTCATCGCATCTGACTTTTGAGGTTTTCTGAGGGAATTCCATCAGAAAACCAGGCACAGGGCCGCTCGGATTAGTGCGCCTCGTCCCAATTGGTCGCGGCGCGCGCATCGACCTTGAGCGGCACCTTCATGTCGAGCGCCGGCATGGCGGCGTTCTCCATCACCGAGACGACGATCGGAATGGTCTTTTCCACCTCGGCGTCCTCAACCTCGAAGATCAGTTCGTCGTGCACCTGCAGCAACATGCGGGCCGAGAGTTTCGCCTCGGCCAGCGCCGGCTCCATCTTCGCCATGGCGCGGCGGATGATATCGGCGGCCGAGCCCTGGATCGGCGCGTTGATCGCGGCGCGTTCGTTGAAGGCGCGATGCGACGGGATCGACGAGCGGATATCCGGATAATGTGCCCGGCGACCGAAGATGGTCTCGACGTAACCGTGCTCGCGGGCGAACACCTTGGTGCCTTCCATGTAATCGCGAATGCCCGGGAAGCGCTCGAAATAGCGCTTGATGTAGTCGCCGGCCTCGGAGCGTTCGATCGACAGCTGGTTGGCGAGCCCGAAGGCCGAGATGCCGTAGATGATGCCGAAGTTGATCGCCTTGGCGCGGCGGCGGATCTCGCCCGGCATGCCCTCGACTGGAACGCCGAACATTTCCGAGGCCGTCATCGCATGAATGTCGACGCCGTCGGCGAAGGCCTGGCGAAGCTGCGGAATGTCGGCGACATGGGCGAGCACGCGCAGTTCGATCTGGCTGTAGTCGGCCGAGACGAGCTTGTGGCCGGGCGTCGCGACAAAGGCAGTGCGGATCTTGCGGCCTTCGGCGGTGCGCACCGGGATGTTCTGCAGGTTCGGATCGGACGACGACAGGCGACCGGTCGTGGTGGCGGCCAGCGCGTAAGACGTGTGAACACGCTTTGTCTCCGGGTGGACGAAGCCCGGAAGCGCATCGGTGTAGGTGGATTTGAGCTTGGTCAGCTGCCGCCAGTCGACGATCTTGCGCGGCAGCTCGTGGCCTTCGGCGGCGAGATCTTCCAGCACCTGCGCCGAGGTCGACCATTGCCCGGTCTTCGTCTTCGACCCGCCGGCAAAGCCCATCTTGCCGAACAGGATGTCGCCGAGTTGCTTCGGCGAACCAATGGTGAAGGTTTCGCCAGCGAGCTTGTAGATCTCGTCCTCCAGAGCCGCCGCACCTTGCGCGAGCTCGCCCGAAAGCCGCGACAGGATCTGGCGATCAATGGTAATGCCGCGATCTTCCATGCGCGCAAGCACGGCGACCAGCGGCCGCTCGAGCCGTTCATAGACGCGCGTCAGCCCCTTGGCGGCCAGCCGCGCCTTCAGGATGTGCCAGAGTCTCAGCGTGACGTCCGCATCCTCGGCGGCATAGGCCGTCGCCCTGTCGATATCGACGAAGTCGAAGGTCACCGACGACTTGCCGGAGCCGGTGATGTCCTTGTAGGCGATCGGCTTGTGGTTCAGCCAGCGCTCGGAAAGAGCATCCATGCCGTGCGTGCCGTTGCCGGCATCGACGACATAGGACATGAGCATCGTGTCGTCGAAACTCTCCACGGTGATGCCGTGCCGTTTCATCACGAGGTAATCGTATTTCAGGTTCTGCGCGACCTTGAGGACGGAGGGGTCCTCGAGCAGGCGCTTCAGCCGGCTCAGCGCCTCCCCGACCGGGATCTGGTTTTCGGCGAGCCCGCCGCCCAGGAGATCGCCGACACCGGTCTTGTGGATCAGCGGAACGTATGCCGCCCGGATGGCGGTGCCCGTTGGGTCGGCCCGATGGTCGGCGATCGCCAGCGAGAAACCGACGAGATCGGCCTGCATGGCATCGAGCGAGTTCGTTTCCGTGTCGAAGCCGACGACGCCGGCATCGTGCGCGGCTGATATCCACTGGTCGAGAGTGGCGACATCACGGATCGTGACATAGGCGCTGTGATCGAACGGTGCCTTGGCGAAGATTTCGGCGCGAGCTGCGGCCAGCGCCTGCGGCGTGGCGTCTGCCGCATCCGTTTCGCCGGCACGTGACAGGACAGCGGCGGCCTCGGCGGCCTCACCGCGGACCGCTGCCTTGGCGGTGGATCCTTCGCTGACAGCCGTCGCCGCGTCTCCCTTGTCGAGATCCGGGCCGCGCGCATCCGCACCCCATTCCACCGGCACGCTTGCGGCTTCCACGGCGTCCGCGTCCGTGCCCGTCGCCGCGGCGACACGACGCGTCAGGGTGGTGAATTCCATCGCCTTGAGGAAAGCGATCAGCTTCGGCCCGTTTTGCGGCTCCAGGCTCAGCTCTTCCAGCGGAACATCGAGCGGCGTGTCGGTCTTGAGCTCCACGAGCTGGCGCGACAGGCGCGCGAGGTCGGCATTGGCGATGATGTTCTCGCGGCGCTTGGCCTGCTTGATCTCGCCGGCACGCGCCAGCAGCGTTTCAAGATCGCCGTATTCTTCGAGCAGCTGCGCCGCCGTCTTCGGGCCGATGCCGGGAATGCCGGGAACGTTGTCGGTGGAGTCACCCGTCATCGCCTGGAGATCGATCATCTTCTCCGGCGGCACGCCCCATTTTTCGATGACCTCGGGGATCGAGATCTGCTTGTCCTTCATGCTGTCGTACATCGACACATTCGACGTGACGAGCTGCATCAGGTCCTTGTCGGACGAGACGATGGTGACACCCGCGCCGGCCGCCTCGGCAAGGCGCGCATAGGTGGCTATCAGATCGTCCGCCTCGTAGCCTTCCTTTTCGATGCAAGGCAGGTTGAAGGCGCGCGTCGCGTGACGGATCAGGCCGAACTGCGGAATGAGGTCTTCCGGCGGCGCCGTGCGGTTCGCCTTGTACTGATCGTAGAGCGCATTGCGGAACGTCTTCGAGGAATAGTCGAAGATGACCGCGAAATGGGTCGGCGTGACGCCGACCGAGGTGTCGCGCGCATCGGTGAGCAGCTTCCACAACATGTTGCAGAAACCCGATACCGCATTGACCGGGAGGCCATCGGATTTGCGGTTGAGAGGCGGGATGGCATGGAACGCCCGGAAGATGAACCCGGAGCCGTCGACGAGGAAGAGATGATCACCGTTTTTCATGGGCAAATGGATAGCGCGGGGTGAGGCAAAGGTCCATTGCGGTTTTCCCGCCGGGCACTACAATCTCCACTTGCCACAGAGGAGGCCAGCCATGCCGCATGACGTGCGTTACGCCCTGCAACAGTATCTCCTTTTTTCAGGCTTTGCCGTCTTTTGCTTCCTCATTTCCTGGCTCCTGTCGGCTGATCCGACATTCCTCGTCATCATCAAGACAGTCTTTGCGCCCATCTATGTGCTTGCCATGGCAGGTCTCGATGCCCATTTCAGGCGAGCGGATGGCACGCCCTGGCCGCGTTGGCAGAAGGTGGAATATGCGCTCGCTCGCGCCGCACTCAACGTTGCCTTCATTGTCGTCATCTCGATCACGCCAGATCAAACAGCTGGCGAAATGGCAAAAACGGCGATGATGGTTGCAATGGCGATCGGCGTTGTGGAATTCATTTTTGCCTTGCGAAACCGGGCCTCGACGGATCGCTGAGAGGTGCGTGAGCTTTCACGCAAACGTTACGCATTTGTAATGTCGGAATCGCACCGGCTATCCTTGAAAAGCCACATTTGACTCCTCAAATCTTAGTCAACGGCACCGAGTGATGCCGTCTTCTGGTGATTGGCCTGTCCCCCGCCCGCACCAGATGAGGACAAAGGCCTTATCCCCCTCTCCGGGCCTTTGTCCCGTTTTCAAGAAACCGTCACGGCGCCGCCTCCGCGCCGTGACGGTTTTTTACTTGGCACCAAGGCTTTCGATAATGTCCGCTCAAATCGAAGTGAGCTCAGCGCTTCCCAAGGTTCATCGCCTGCATTGTAACTTGTCTTCATGACGCTTCGGGCGTACCGATAGGCATGGCCTTCAATCGTATGGAATCTGCGACCTATCTGGCCAGCCTGCTGGCTAAGAGCTTTTCGCGCGCGCTTCACGAGCGCGGCCAGAAGCTTGGTTTCGCACCCGGGCAGTTTCCGATTCTGCTCGAACTTTGGGCCGAGGAAGGCTTGACGCAGAAGCAACTGCTCGATCGCCTCGACATCGAGCAGGCGACGATGGCCAACACGCTCTCCCGCATGGAGCGGGACGGGCTCATCGTCAGACGCAAGCACCCTCAGGACAAGCGCTCGCAGCAGATCTTCCTAACCGAACGGGCAAAGGAGATGGAGGCAGCCGCCAAGGAAGCAGCCCTTGCCGCCGACCAGTCGCTGCTTTCCGGCCTCAGGAATTTCGAGCGCGAGCTGATGCTCGAATATATGCGCATGGCGCTTGCCAGCGTGGCACGTGGCGACGGCCGCGCCTGAAGCTTCGCACCTCCCCTGATCGATCCATCAAAATATTTGGCTTAAAGCGAATGACCTTAGGCTCTAAAACCAGAGCGAGCGCGTCCAGTGCCTTTGCGTGTCTGAAGGCGCAGCGTCGAATGCTCGTCAGTCGCCGCCACTCTACATCGCCGCGTCTTATCAGACGCGCAAAGGTCGCTGCAGAACTTTGATTTGCTGCATGTCTTTGTCCTTAAATCGAAGTCGATTAAAGGAGACATGCAGTGGAACGTCCCCACGGATTTCGTGCGCAAATCGATTTCGATTTGGCGATTGATGCAGTAGGTTCCGGCAAAACTTGAAGCAAGGATATGCATGATGGCAGATATCACCCCCGTTCTCGAACGCGCAGACGCCAACCTGCCTGACAGCCTCGACCGGCTGTTCGATCTCGTTCGGATCAAGTCGATCTCCACCGACCCGGCCTTCAAGGCGGAATGCCGCAAGGCAGCCGAATGGCTGGTGGCGGAACTCAACGGCCTCGGCTTCACCGCCTCGGTGCGCGACACCCCCGGCCATCCCATGGTCGTCGCTCATCACGATGCTGCCAAGCCAGATGCGCCGCATGTGCTGTTTTACGGTCACTACGACGTCCAGCCGGTCGATCCGCTGAACCTCTGGGACACGGACCCGTTCGAGCCGGGCATCAAGGAAATCGAACCCGGCCGCAAGGTGATCACCGGTCGCGGCACGGCTGATGACAAGGGGCAGCTCTTGACCTTCGTCGAAGCGGTACGCGCCTACAAGGACGTCCATGGCGCCCTGCCCTGCCGCGTCACCATTCTGTTCGAGGGCGAAGAGGAATCCGGCTCGCCGTCGCTGAAGCCGTTCCTGGAAGCCAATGCCGCCGAACTCAAGGCCGATTATGCGCTGGTCTGCGATACCAGCATGTGGGACCGCGATACACCAGCCATCTCCGCAGGCCTGCGCGGCCTCGTCGGCGAAGAGGTCATCGTGA
The DNA here is from genome assembly GCF_049905105.1 of Ensifer sp. R-19. Lineage (NCBI taxonomy): Bacteria > Pseudomonadati > Pseudomonadota > Alphaproteobacteria > Hyphomicrobiales > Rhizobiaceae > Ensifer > Ensifer sp. R-19. Next base: position 3,784,075 of record NZ_CP184569.1, on the reverse strand, counting down.
GGGCTGCCGACCGCGATCTGCATTCCGGCTATTTTGGCGGCGCTGCAGCCAACCCGATCCGCATCCTTACCACCATTCTCGCCGGCCTTCACGACGAAAACAGCCGCGTAACGCTCCCAGGCTTCTACGAAGGCGTCGAAGAGACCCCGGCCCAGATCAAGGCTGCCTGGGAAACGCTCGGCCAGACGGCGGAGAAGTTTCTCGGCGAAATCGGCCTGTCGATCCCGTCGGGCGAAAAGAACCGCTCGGTGCTGGAACTGACCTGGGCGCGCCCGACCGCCGAAGTCAACGGCATCACCGGCGGCTATACCGGCGAAGGCTTCAAGACGGTGATTGCGGCCGAGGCTTCGGCGAAGGTTTCCTTCCGCCTCGTCGGCAACCAGAACCCGGAGAAGATCCGCGAAGCGTTCCGCGCCTATGTCCGCTCCAAGGTTCCGGCGGATTGCTCGGTCGAGTTCCACGCCCACGGCGGTTCTCCGGCCATCCACCTGCCCTATGAATCGCCGCTGCTCAACACGGCGAAGGTGGCGCTTTCCGACGAGTGGCCGAAGCCGGCCGTCATCATCGGCATGGGTGGCTCGATCCCGATCGTCGGCGACTTCCAGAAGATGCTCGGCATGGAATCGCTGCTGGTCGGCTTCGGCCTTTCCGACGACCGTATCCATTCGCCGAACGAGAAGTACGAGCTGCAGTCCTACCACAAGGGCATCCGCTCCTGGATCCGTATCCTGGACGCGCTCGCCGCTTGACATCATCAGATCCGCGGCGAAGTGCTTCGCCGCGGCCTTCGACTGCGGTTGCACACACGCCAATCACGCAGCTCTCACGCGCAGTGCATCAACCGACACGCGCGCATTTCCAAACGATCGACGCGGTGTCCGCGCTTTACCGTTTCCCCTTCACCGTTTCCCGGCGGTTTCTCCGGTTTCGGCAGACCCTCAATCCTTGACCTCAGGGGTCTCAGGTGCTTCCTTTTTGTGAAACAAATCACAAAGGGAAATCGGATCATTGGCAAGGGTAAGGACCGAAGCGTCGCGCTGCGGGCGTGACGCTACGACAAAGCAGCTTAGAAAACAGGATGTCTCCGCTCGGAGAACCACTCCGGCAGCTGCAACAGAAGTGTCCTCGGAACGCCTCGCCCACGTCCTCACACCGATCGCGGCGCCTGTATGAAGAGGCTGCAGACCTATTTCTGGCCCGTTGTCGGCCTTCTCGCGATCCTCTTTTCGGTGAATGCGCTTTATCACGAGCTCCGCGGCCTTTCGCTCGACGAGTTCCTCGCAAGCTTCAACGCGATCTCGCTTAAAAGCTGGCTGTTGGCGATCTGCTCGACACTGGTCGCCTATGCGGCGCTTGCGGCTTACGACCGGCTGGCGCTCGACCATCTCGGTCACCGCATCTCGATCTGGTTCATCACGCTCTGCTCGTTCACGACCTACGCGCTGTCGCACAATCTCGGTGCCTCGGTCTTTTCCGGCGCGGTCGTTCGCTACCGGGCCTATCGCTCCAAGGGGCTTTCTCCAGGTGAAGTCGGCGTGCTCGTCGCCTTCTGCTCCTTCACCTTCACGCTCGGCACACTGGTGCTTTCGGCCATCGTCCTCCTGGTGCGACCCGACATCATCGAGCGCTTCGCCGAATTCCTGCCGGTGGAAATGTCGCTGACCACAGGCGTGCTCATCCTCGTCGTTATCGGGCTCTATGTCATCGGCAGCCTCGTCGGGCTGCCATCGTTCCGCACGCGCTGGTTCCACCTTCACTACCCGAAGCCAAGGATCGTCTTCAGGCAATTGGTGATCGCTCCCGTGGAGTTGATCGGCGCTGCCGGGATCATCTATTTCGCACTGCCGGAAGCCGGAAACCCGGGCTACATCGTCATCCTCGGAATCTTTCTCGCCTCCTTCTCGGCAGCGCTGCTCTCGCATGCACCGGGCGGGCTCGGCGTTCTCGAGCTGATTTTCATCGCCGCGCTGCCGGAGATGGACCCGGCCGACGTTCTGGCGGCGCTGGCCATCTTCCGCCTGCTCTACCTGGTCATCCCGTTTGTCCTGGCATTGGTGGTGATCCTCGTCTTCGAGCGGGCACGCTTCTTGGCACAACGCCCTCCCCCAGGAGGGACCGACCTTCCCTAAAGCCTGTCGCGCAAAAGTGCGCAGCGGTTTTGCGCTAACGACATGCGAAATATCAAAAGCTTAAAGCGCATTGAGCGAATCTGAAAGATTGCGACGCGCTTTAGGGGGGATTGCCTGCTTCACTTTGGCTGGAATTGCGGCGCGGGGGAAACGACACGCTTCCCTCGACCACTTCAGGGCGCGTTACAGACCGTCGGCAGCGCCTGCTCGAGCGGCCCTTTCACTTCCTTGAGCCGCGCCGCTTCGACCTGGTAGGGCGTGAAGGGCGGCACCTGTAGCGACGGGTTGATGATGCGCGTGACATAGCAGCCGGCGAAGAACCGGACCCGCGCGCGCTTCTCGATAGACTTCACCGCAACCGGAACCGCCGAATAGATGCTGCCGGCGCCAGCCTCCGTTTTCACCTTGCCGATCTTCACCTCGACCGACACGGTGCGATCATAGCCGCGGGTGAAGGACTTGTAGCCGCCGACGGGCTTCGATTCGCCGAAATAGCCGTAGGCGCGGGCATATTCCTTGCGGTTGATGGCATTGTAGAGCGAACGGACGAGAGCTGCCCCGTCGGAGCGGTCGTCGACATAGGCGACGCCTTCCTGTGCCAGAGCCTCGCCGTTCAACGCTGCAAATGCGCCGAGGGCGAAGACGGTGGATCGAAGCTTCATGGCAGTCCTCCTTTTGTCGTGCGCCAGCCGAGCACAACAATAAGGCGAAGCCATAGCAGGATTCGCTACCCGCATGTTTCCCCAAGTCGTCGCCGACGCGCTGCGCTGAGCTTAGGCCGGAGGCAAGCCGGCACGACGGCGGGCGACGACGCGCTCGCGCCACACGGTGAAGATGCCGGCGGCGACCACCAGCAGGGAGCCGACGATCATGTTGACCGTCAGCGTCTCACTGAAAATCGTCACGCCCATTATCGAGGCAAAGACGAGCTGGAGGTAGGTGAGCGGCTGAACGGCCACCGCATCCAGCACCTCATAGGCCCGGATGAGGAAGTAGTGGCTGGAGGATCCGGTGATGCAGAGCAACAGCATCCAGCCCCAGTCCGCCGGCGCGAGCGTGACCCAGAAGAACGGGCCGACCAGGCTGATCGCGGCAGCGCCCACGACGCCGGTGTAGAAGAAACTGGTCATCGCCGAATCCTGCCGGCTGACGAGCCGCGTGACGATGACATAAAGCGCAAACAGCAGAGCCGCCCCGAGCGGCAAGAGGAAGGTCCGGTCGAACAAGCCGTCTGCGGGCTTCAGAATCAGAAGCACGCCGCCGAGACCGACGGAGATTGCCAGCCATCGCCGCCAGCCGACGCGCTCGCCGAGAAGCGGCATGGACAGGAGGGCAACGAAGAGAGGCGTCGCCGCCAGAATCGCTTGCGAATGGGCGAGCCCGACCCAGGTGAAAGACGTGATCACCATGACGATCTGGGTCGGCAGCAACACGCCGCGCAGGATCTGAAGCCACGGTCTCCTGGTTGTCGCCGTGATCTTCAGGCCTTCCCTGGTACGCGCAGCCAGCGCAATCGCGAAAAGTGCAAAGGCCCAATAGCGGATCATCGCGACGAAGACCGGCGGATAGATCGCGCCCAGATGCTTGGAGATCCCGTCCTGGATCGAAAAGATGACGATCGCCAGAAGCGTGAAGATGTAGCCGTTTGCCTTGGAAGCCTGTGAGACGGTGGACGTCATGGCGCGCCGATACCTGCGAGAACCCGCCGCGCCGCCAATTGCGCACGACAGGTGCCACATACAGGGAAACACGGCCGTATTCGAGACATGAAAAGAGCCCCGTGTGGGAGGAGGTACACGGGGCTCTCGAACTTGATCGGTGACTGGGAGGAGGAGTGCCACCGACCCGCATCGGGCGCCGCGGGAGGAGGTGCAGCGCTTCGATAAGTCATATAATAATCGTGCGTCGCAGCAATTTCAAGACGTGTTTTTTGCATTGCACAAAATCGTGAAGGCGGAGCGTCAGGTCGAGCCATCTTGACCCGCTGATCGGAGCCTGAGCCAGGGAACAACTCGTCGCCGGGCCGGCACGCGAAAGCCATGCATGGCGCGGTAACCAGCCGGAAACCACAACCTTTGATAGCTTTTTACTCTACTTCAGCTTTCCTGATATACGACCAGCAATATTAGAAGAAATATATTCACTCTCCATAATTGCAGGCTTTCAGATGAAATTATTGCTCCAGGTCCCCACCGCAATCATCGTTGTCCTGATCCTCGCCACCTGGATCGCCAGCCTGCGCCTCGTCGTGCTGCCACCGGGCTCCTTCAAGTTAAGAGCGATGACGGCGCTCGTTTATCAAGGGCACGACTACCGGCTGGTGGACAGCCCGCGCGCCATGTGCGACCGACAGGCCTACCAGGCGAAGGACTGCGAGGAAGTGGCGATGAACCACCTGGGGAAACGGGTTCTGTTTCGGCTTCCCTATAGCCAATGGCTCTACGACTTTACCGAGCCCGGTGCTGCCGCATCGAACGTGGCGGTCGAAGATACGCCACTGCGCAGCTCCATCCAGTAGTTGCGACCATATTGGGCTCGTTAGCACAACGGAGTGGACGTCTCACCCACTGCCACGCGCAGCGCGTCGCTTAAACGCAAGTTGTTGAAGACCATGCGTATTTCACGATGCGCTTCTTAACTCCCCCTTAAATTGCCGCATTTAAAGTTCACCCGGTCGCCGTGGCGGATGGGCGCAGAGCGCCGGTACCGCCGTCGAGATCGAAGTCACCGTCGTGATTGAGCCAATCGGCCCCGCAGACGGCAGAGGGACAAATCCAAACGGCATGGCAACAAACGGCAGGTCAGGAGAGCGGATCGAGCCATCGTTCGGCGGAAACCAGGACGATGATGACGATTTTCGCGTCGAGGCCAGCGATCGTGTGACCGCCAGCCGCAAGGCACCCCGCGGCAAATCTTCGGGCAGCGGCAAGAAGGGCAGCAGCAAGAAGAAGGCAGCCGGCAAGCGCGGCAGCGCACGGCGCAACTCTGGCGGCGGCGGCTTTGTTGGCCTTGTCCGCACGCTGTTCTACTGGTGCATCGTGCTCGGCATCTGGGGCGCCATGGGCGTCGGCGGCCTGGTGCTCTACTACGGCGCGCGCATGCCGAGCGCCGAGAGCTGGTCGATCCCCGAGCGACCGCCGAACGTCAAGATCCTTGCGGTCAGCGGCGACGTCATCGCCAATCGCGGCACCACCGGCGGCGAAGCGCTGTCGCTGGAAAACATGTCGCCCTATATCCCGCAGGCGGTCATCGCGATCGAGGACCGCCGCTTCTATTCGCATTTCGGCATCGATCCGCTGGGTCTCGCCCGCGCCATGCTGACGAACCTCACCACCGGCCGCATGGTGCAGGGTGGCTCGACCTTGACGCAGCAGCTTGCCAAGAACCTGTTCCTTTCGCCCGAGCGCACGCTCGAACGCAAGGTGCAGGAGGTGCTGCTCGCCTTCTGGCTCGAGCAGAAATATTCCAAGGACCAGATCCTGGCGATGTATCTCAACCGGGTGTTCTTCGGCTCCAACGCCTATGGCGTGGAGGCGGCATCGCGGCGCTATTTCAACAAATCGGCGCGCGACGTGAACCTCGGCGAGGCCGCACTGCTTGCAGGCCTGCTCAAGGCTCCTTCCCGCCTGTCGCCGGCCCGCGATCCGCAGGCCGCGGAAGAGCGCGCCCAGGTGGTTCTCGGCGCCATGCGCGAGGAAGGTTACGTCACCGATAGCGAGATCAAGACGGCGATGTCGCAGACCCCGACCAAGGCGAAGAGCTACTGGTCAGGCGCCGAGCACTACGTCGCCGACATGGTGATGGACCAGCTTCCCGGCATGATCGGCGAGATCAAGGAAGATCTCATCATCGACACGACGATCGACCTCAATCTCGAGAAGAAGGCCGAGGAGGTGATCGCTGCCACGCTAGACGCCGACGGCAAGAAGCTCGACGCTTCGCAGGCAGCACTCGTCTCGATCGATGGCACCGGCGCCATCCGGGCGCTCGTCGGCGGCAAGGACTACGCAGAGAGCCAGTTCGACCGCGCCTCCAAGGCCAAGCGTCAGCCGGGTTCCGCCTTCAAGCCCTTCGTCTATGCCGCGGCACTCGAGATCGGCCGCACGCCGATGTCGATCCGCAACGACGGCCCGGTCCGGATCGGCAACTGGACGCCCGAGAATTACGACCAGAAATATCGCGGCGAGGTAACAATCGCCGATGCGCTCGCCAATTCGCTGAACACCATCGCCGCACAGCTGGTGATGGAGGTCGGGCCGCAGAACGTCGTCAAGGTCGCCCATCGCCTCGGCATCGATTCCGAGATGCAGGCAAACGCCTCGATCGCGCTCGGCACGTCCGAAGTCAGCCTCGTCGAACTGACGTCGGCCTATGCCCCATTCATGAATGGCGGCTTCAAGGCGACGCCGCATGTCATTCGCCGCATTTCCAAGGCCGACGGCACGGTGCTTTACGAAAACACCTACGACAACCCGCCGCGTGTGCTCGACCCGGCGATCGTCAGCGAAATGAACCAGATGATGGTGCGTGTGCTGACCAAGGGTACGGGCAAGAAAGCGCAGCTCAAGGGCTGGGAGGCGGCCGGCAAGACCGGTACCACGCAATCCTTCCGCGACGCGCTGTTCGTCGGCTACACCTCGAACCTGACGACCGGCGTCTGGTTCGGCAACGACGACGGCAAGTCGATGAAGAAGGTCACGGGCGGCGGCCTGCCGGCCAAGGCCTGGCACGATTTCATGATGGCGGCCCATGAGGGCCTCTCGCCCTCGCCGCTCTTCGGCACGACGGGCGTGCAGCCGGTCTTCGATGAAGGCGTGGGCGCACCGGCCGGCGACTTGCTCTCCGGCGATCCGGAAGCCTTCCCGGAAGCACCCGTGGGCGTCAATGGCGCGGTCGCAGTGGGGCAGCGCCCGGTAGACCAGGGGGGCGAATGGGATGGCCAGAGCGCCGATCAGGGCAATGGCGGTCTCGTGCCACCGGCCGATGTCGGCCAGACGACGGGTGCCACGCGCCGCACGACCCTCTTCGACATTTTGACCGGCGGTTGAGCCGGCGCGACTGGCGCTGCAAGCGTGCGACTGGTGCCATTCTCACCAGCCGCGCATAGCCCATTTCTAGCTAGGCAAATCCCGGACTTGCATTTGCCCCCAAACGCCCCGCAGAATGCCTTGCAGTCCGAAACGCCGGTCCTTATATACGCCGCATCGGCGCAGTCTCGACTGCGAAGAAATCCTGAGACCATCCCGTTAGGGGCTGTCTTACGAATGCCTGACCGGGTTCCGACAGTCCGCTGCAAGGAGAGAACGACATGGCTAAAGTTATTGGTATTGACCTGGGAACGACCAACTCCTGCGTCGCCGTCATGGACGGAAAAGACGCGAAGGTGATCGAAAACGCCGAGGGTGCGCGCACGACCCCCTCGATGGTGGCATTCAGCGACGACGGCGAACGTCTCGTCGGCCAGCCGGCCAAGCGCCAGGCCGTCACCAATCCGGAAAACACGCTTTTTGCGATCAAGCGCCTGATCGGCCGGACCTTCCAGGACCCGACCACGCAAAAAGACAAGGACATGGTTCCTTACAAGATCATCAAGGCCGACAATGGCGACGCCTGGGTCGAAGCGCACGGCAAGGATTATTCCCCGTCGCAGATCTCCGCCATGATCCTTCAGAAGATGAAGGAAACGGCCGAATCCTACCTCGGTGAAAAGGTCGAAAAGGCCGTCATCACCGTTCCGGCCTACTTCAACGACGCCCAGCGCCAGGCAACCAAGGATGCCGGCAAGATCGCGGGCCTTGAAGTTCTGCGCATCATCAACGAGCCGACCGCGGCAGCCCTTGCCTACGGCCTCGACAAGAAGGACGGCAAGACGATCGCCGTCTACGACTTGGGCGGTGGTACCTTCGATATCTCGGTTCTGGAAATCGGCGACGGCGTCTTCGAAGTGAAGTCGACCAACGGCGACACCTTCCTCGGCGGTGAAGACTTCGACATGCGTCTCGTCGAATACCTCGCCGGCGAGTTCAAGAAGGAACAGGGCATCGACCTGAAGAACGACAAGCTCGCCCTTCAGCGCCTGAAGGAAGCTGCCGAAAAGGCCAAGATCGAGCTGTCCTCGTCGCAGCAGACCGAAATCAACCTGCCGTTCATCACGGCTGACGCTTCCGGTCCGAAGCACCTGACGATGAAGCTGTCGCGCGCCAAGTTCGAAAGCCTGGTCGACGACCTGATCCAGCGCACCGTTGCGCCGTGCAAGGCAGCCCTCAAGGATGCCGGCGTCTCGGCTGCCGAGATCGACGAAGTCGTTCTCGTCGGCGGCATGAGCCGCATGCCGAAGGTTCAGGAAACCGTGAAGCAGTTGTTCGGCAAGGAGCCGCACAAGGGCGTGAACCCGGATGAAGTGGTCGCCATGGGCGCCGCCATCCAGGCCGGCGTTCTGCAGGGCGACGTCAAGGACGTTCTTCTGCTCGACGTCACCCCGCTGTCGCTCGGCATCGAAACGCTCGGTGGCGTCTTCACCCGCCTGATCGAACGCAACACGACGATCCCGACCAAGAAGTCGCAGACCTTCTCGACCGCCGACGACAACCAGTCGGCCGTGACGATCCGCGTCTCCCAGGGCGAACGCGAAATGGCCGCCGACAACAAGCTGCTCGGCCAGTTCGACCTCGTCGGCATTCCGCCGGCACCGCGTGGCATGCCGCAGATCGAAGTCACCTTCGACATCGACGCCAACGGCATCGTGCAGGTTTCGGCCAAGGACAAGGGCACCGGCAAGGAACACCAGATCCGCATTCAGGCATCTGGCGGTCTTTCCGACGCCGACATCGAAAAGATGGTCAAGGATGCCGAAGCCAATGCCGAGGCCGACAAGAAGCGCCGCGAGGGCGTCGAAGCCAAGAACCAGGCCGAAAGCCTGATCCACTCCAGCGAGAAGTCGCTGAAGGATTACGGTGACAAGGTTTCGGAAGCCGACCGCAAGGCGATCTCCGATGCGATTGCCGCGCTGAAGACTGCCGTCGAAGCCTCCGAGCCGGACGCCGAAGACATCAAGGCCAAGACCAACACGCTGATGGAAGTTTCCATGAAGCTTGGCCAGGCGATCTACGAAGCGCAGCAGACGGAAGCCGCCCATGCGGATGCCGCAGCAGACGCAGCGCGCGACGGCGATGTCGTCGATGCCGACTACGAAGAAGTCAACGACGAGGACGACCGCAAGCGTTCGGCCTAATCCGTCCCTTCGATCAGACGAAAAGCCCGGGTTCGCCCGGGCTTTTTTGTTGGCCGGAGGGGCCGTTCATGCGGACGCCGCCGCAAACGTTACTTTTCCGACAAAAAACCGCATCTAGCGTCGTTCGGGCTATGGTATCGCGCTTCAAGGTTTACTAAATCGGTGGCAAGGTAAACGGGCAGCCGCCGAGCCCTCGCGCTGGCATGCCAACAGGATAATCTTCGACGAATGAAACGTGATCTCTACGAAACGCTTGGCGTTGCCAAGAACGCCGACGAGAAGGAGCTAAAGGGCGCCTTCCGCAAGCTCGCAATGAAGTATCACCCGGACAAGAACCCCGGCGACGCGGCAGCGGAGAAGACCTTCAAGGAAATCAACGAGGCCTATGAGACCCTCAAGGACCCGCAGAAGCGCGCCGCTTACGATCGCTACGGTCATGCGGCCTTCGAGCAGGGCGGCATGGGCAACGGCTTCGGCGGCGGGGGGGCCGGCGGCTTCTCGGACATTTTCGAAGACATCTTCGGCGAGATGATGGGTGGCGGGCGCCAGCGGCGTTCCTCGGGCGGCCGCGAACGCGGCGCCGATCTTCGCTACAACATGGAGATCTCGCTCGAGGAAGCCTTCAGCGGCAAGACCGCGCAGATCCGCGTTCCAACCTCGATCACCTGCGACGTCTGCAGCGGCTCCGGCGCCAAGCCCGGCACGAGCCCTAAGACCTGCGGCACCTGTCACGGCTCCGGTCGCGTGCGCGCTGCCCAGGGCTTCTTCTCGATCGAACGCACCTGCCCGACCTGCGGCGGGCGCGGCCAGACGATCACCGATCCCTGCGGCAAGTGCCATGGCCAGGGTCGTGTCACCGAAGAGCGCACGCTCTCGGTCAACATTCCGGCCGGCATCGAGGACGGAACGCGTATCCGCCTCTCCGGCGAAGGCGAAGCGGGGCTTCGCGGCGGACCGGCAGGCGACCTCTACATTTTCCTCTCGGTCCGGCCGCATGAGTTCTACCAGCGCGACGGCGCCGATCTCTATTGCAGCGTGCCGATCTCGATGACGACGGCAGCTCTTGGCGGCAAGTTCGATGTGACCACGCTCGACGGCACCAAGTCGCGCGTCACGGTTCCCGAGGGCACCCAGGCGGGCAAGCAGTTTCGTCTCAAGGGCAAGGGCATGCCGGTGCTGCGCTCGGCCCAGTCCGGCGACCTCTACATCCAGATCCAGATCGAAACGCCGCAGAAGCTGACCAAGCGCCAGCGCGAACTGCTGCAGGAATTCGAACAGATCTCCTCGAAGGACAACAATCCGGAATCGACGGGCTTCTTCGCCCGGATGAAGGACTTCTTCGATACGCTGAGCGACTAAGGCGCCCGGCATTCCCACAGCGATCTTGCGCGCCGGATAGGGCGCGCAGTGCTGTAAGCTTCACGTCATGGCCGCAAGCTGCCACAGCCCGGCCATGACGAGCACCACCCCAGCGACCCGGGACAGGAGCCGGCCGCCGGGCACCACCTTTTCGGCGAGCACGAAGATGGCGATCGCCGCGATCCACAACACGTTCATCACCCCGCCGACGAACAGAAGCGCCATCAGCGCCCAGCAGCAGCCGACGCAATAAAGGCCATGCCGCAGGCCGAGGCCGAAGGCGGCACCCGCCTCGCGGCGAAATCCGCCGTGGTTCTGGATGAAAAGTAGCGGCGACTGGCATTGCCTGAGGCAACGATCCTTGAGCGACGTCCACTGAAACAGGCCGACGGCGACGAGGACCGCACCGCTCAAGGCTTCGTTGGCGCTTGAGAGCGCCGGAGTGAGCAACAGGGCGCGATCAAGGAGCCATTGCCCGAGAACGGCGACCAGCGCGAACAGGGTCCAGGCCAGCAGATAGCCACCAGCGAAGAATCCGGTCGCGGCGAAGGGCTTGCCCTGCTGCGCCGCCTGTCTTCCGACACGGGCATAGAGCAGGATCATCGGCGTTGCCGACGGCACCATCATACCCATCATCATGACAGCCCACATGACAAATGCATAGGCGAAGGTTGCCGCGGTCCAGGGACCGGCGGCCGCAGTCGCCATCGATGTCATCGATCCCCCTTGCGCCTCCATGGGCATGTTCATCGGCATGTCGATGGGCATCTCCATGTCCATGCCCGAACCCATATCCATGGTGTCGGAGGCTGCCGGGGGCGCAGTCATGTCCATGGCCGAAGCCAGCCACAGGACGTAAATCCAACTGATCACCGTCAGCGTAATCAGCGCCGCCACAACGATGGCGCGATCACGTCTGAGCAGGGTTTCGAGCGCCGTATCCTTCATCGACGTCAGTGGATCACGCCGCTTTCGGTCAGGTGCATGCGCGCGAAATGAGCATGCGAGTCCGCCAGTGCCAAGGTCAGCGGCCCCTTCGTATCGGCCCATCCGCGCCCGACTTCGCAGACGTCGTATTCGAACCCCTGAGGGAGATTGATGCGCGCCTGATGGGCGGCACCGGTCACCGGATTGAGGATGGGTTCGCCGCGAGCGACGAGCCAGCCCGGCACATTCAGCCGCGCCGTGCGCGCGCCGACATCGACCTCGAAATCGATCTCGGCAAAGACGGGCTCGTGCATGGTTTCGAAGGTCGTCGCAAAGACCTGGAAGAAGGTAGCACCCGGTTCCGTATCCTCGCCGCTCATGATGCGCAGCAACGCACCGCGCTGTTCGGCCGAAGCGCGGCTATCGACGATCGGCACAACCTGCCCCCTCCCCTCGTGGATGGCGCCCGGCCAGGCGGCGATCAGGCCGCCACGAAGCCCATCGAGCCGCGTATCGCCGTGATAGCCTTCCTCAATCTCGAATGCGCCGACGGCGCTGCAATGGCCTTGTGTCGGCAATGCATTGAACTGGCAAGGACAGCCATAGGCGCAGTTGCAATGTATGAATTCGCGCCCCTTCATCATCCATCTCACACTCGTCATCGTCTCCTCCTGGGATCTGATCGGTGTTCGGTCTACTGCATGTTCGTTTCATCGTAGCCGACCAAAGGACAAAAACATGCAGCAATTCAAAGTGCTACAGCGACCTTTGCGCGTCTGGACGCGCGGCGCTGTAGGTCGATTTCTTGCGACTGGATGCATTCCATTAGATTGCAGAAATATACTCCTCCCAACCAGCGATGCCAACGGCCGGCCGAAGACGACGGGAAGCGCCGCGCATCCGATTGAACACGCGGCGCTTCTGTCTGTTCGTTAGAGTTAAGCCGTGATCAGAGCGTCGCCATGCCGCCATCGATGATCAGTTCGGCGCCGACAGTGAAAGCAGCCTCGTCGGAGGCGAGGAAGACGACCGCCTTGGCGATTTCGCTTGCGTTGCCGAAGCGGCCAAGCGGGATCTGCGCAGCGATCGCATCAACAACCTGCTTGTTTTCCTCCACCGTCGGGGCATGGCCGTCATGCAGCGGCGTGCGGATCGGGCCGGGGCTGACGGCGTTGACCCGGATGCCGCGGCCGATGAGTTCGCCGGAGAGCGTTTTGGCGAGCGACAGCAGCCCCGCCTTGGTCAAGGCATAGACGCTTGAGGTCGGCATGCCGATATGGGCGTTGATCGAGGTGTTGAGCACGATCGATGCCGGTTTGGAAAAGACCGGCAGCAAGGCCTGGATCAGGAAATACGGTCCCTTGAGGTTGATGGCGAGCGAGCGGTCGAAGCTTGCCTCGTCCCACTGCTCGATCGGCTGCAGCTTGGCGATGCCGGCATTGATGAACAGGATATCGAGCGTGCCCAAGGCGGCGCGGATCGCCGGCGACATTGCCGGCATCGGCCTCGATGATCAGAGCTGTCTCGCCAAGGACGGCGCGTGCTTCGGCAATGTTCTTCGGATTGGTGCCGGTGACGGCGACCCTTGCGCCTTCGGCGATGAACTGGCGTGCGGTTTCGAGACCGATGCCGCTGGTGCCGCCGGTGATGAGTGCCGTCTTGTTCTGCAAACGTGACATGATGAAAGTCCTCTTGTTGGGTTGAAGAGGAGATCGGCTCGGTTGGCTGGAACCGTCATCCTCGAATGCAGACAGATATGGCGGAAAACGATCGTTCGGATTAGTCTTCCAATTGTGGAACTCGAATTCGGAAAAGTCGAACGATGGTGAAGATCGAGGGAATAACCGCCTTTGTCGCGGTCGCCGAAGCTGGCTCGATCAGTGAAGCGGCGCGGCGCCTGCGCCTGTCGAAATCCGTCGTCAGCGAACGCGTGGCGGAACTGGAGCGCGGGCTCAACGCCACGCTCCTCCATCGCACGACGCGCAAGCTGACGCTCACCGAGGACGGCATCGCCTTCCGCGAGCGCGCCGTCAGGATCGTCAGCGAGGTGCAGGCGGCCGCGAGCGACCTTGCCGAGCGGCGCGGACAGCTGACGGGGCCGCTTCGGATCGCCGCGCCCGTCAGCTTTGGCCGCCGGCATCTCGGCCCGGCGCTCTATCCGTTCCTGGCGCGCCATCCGGAAATCGAACTGACGCTCGATCTCGACGACCGGCGGGTCGATGCGGCCTCGGAAGGCTACGACGCGATTGTCCGCCACGGCGTGATCGCCGATTCCCGCCTGATGGTTTGGAAACTTGCCAGAAGCCGGCGCTTGCTCGTCGCCTCGCCCGATTATCTGGAACGACACGGCACACCGGCGTCGCTTACCGAGCTCGAAGGCCATCGCGGCGTCTTCTACACCAATCGCGGTGCGGCCGATTGGCGGTTCGAAGGACCTTCCGGTGCAACGATCGTCAGGGCGCGCCTGGCCCTCGGCATGAACAATGGCGACATGATGCACGACGCCGCCGTCGCCGGGCTCGGCATCGCGCTGTTGCCCGCCTTCATCGCCGGCCCCGCGGTGCGCGAAGGGCAATTGCGTGAGATCGATGTCGGGCTGCGTCCGGAGCCCGAATTCATCTACATGGCGCATCCGGAAGGACGACGCGTCTCCGCCAAGCTCCGAGCCATCGCCCAACATCTGAAGGAAGCTTTTGGCGATCCGCCCTATTGGGATCCGTGACCCGTTTCCGCAACCCTGGCGTAATCACTGTCGGCGTCTCGCCGATTGCCGATCGAGTCTCGACAGAAGCTTGATCGAAATCGGCTGGCATGCGCTTCGCACCCATCGCAACCAAAGATTGGTTTCCTATCTTCTCATCATGCGGACCTTCTTTCTGAACTGGATCGTCGCCATGACGCTTGGCACCGCCGCCCATGCGGACAACCTTTCCGCGGCTCCGACCGATGCCGAAATCCTGAATATTCTGACCGATCGAATCGACAAGCAGCAGCAGTCGATCGGCATTGTCGTCGGAATCATCGATGCCAATGGACGACGCATCGTAGCGCATGGCCATCCGGCCAAAGGTGACCCGCGCCCGGTCGAAGGGCGGACCGTGTTCGAGATCGGCTCGGTCACCAAAGTCTTCACCGCGCTGTTGCTCGCGGACGCGATTGAAAAAGGCACGCTGCGCCTCGACACGCCCGTCTCGACGTTGCTTCCGCCAGGTGTGGCGATGCCGGACGACAAGGAGGAGCCGATCACGCTGAAGGACCTGGCGACGCACATGTCCGGTCTGCCGCGGCTACCCAGCAATCTGGACCCGACAGACACAAGCAATCCGTATGCGGACTACGGCACAGCAGAGCTTTATGCCTTCCTGTCCCATCACAAGCCGCTGCGACGCCCTGGCGTCGAGCACGAGTACTCCAATCTCGGCGCCGGGCTTCTCGGCCACGCGCTCGCCTTGAAGGCCGGTCTTTCCTACGAGGAGCTCGTCATCAGCCGCATCACAGCGCCTCTCGACATGAAGGACACCGCGATCTCGTCGCAGCCCGGCTGGGCCGAAAGGCGGGCGACGGGCCACAATGCGGCGCTGGAGCCGGTGAGAGACTGGGATCTCAACGCGCTGCAGGGAGCCGGCGCGCTCCGCTCCACGGCGAACGATCTTCTGACATTCCTGGAGGCGGCCATGGGGAAAACGCCATCGCCGCTGGCACCGGCCTTCACCACGTTACTTGCGACCCGGCAGCCGCTCGGCAACGGCGACGACGACCAGCAGGCGCTTGGCTGGGTGATCTCGGGCAAGGGCGACGAGCAGTTTATCTGGCATAACGGCGGGACCGGCGGCTACCGATCCTTCGTCGGCTACCGACCGTCGACCGGTGTCGGCGTCGTCGCTCTCTCCAATGCGTCGACCGAGGTCGGCGTGGACGATATCGGCCACCACCTGCTCAACCGCAACGCTCCGCTTGCGCCGGCAACTGTCAGGCGCACTGCGATAACCGTCGATCCGACGAGCTATGACGCCTATGTCGGCACATATCGGCTGGCGCCCGGCTTCGATCTGACGATCTTCCGCGATGGCGATCGGCTGTTTGCCCAGGCAACAGGACAGGATCGGATCGAAATCTTTCCGGAGGCCGAGCACCGTTTCTTTGCGAAGCTTATCGATGCGCAGATCAGCTTCACCGTAACCGGCACCCGCGCCGGGAGCCTGACCTTGCATCAGGGCGGACGGGACAGCCCCGCGCCTCGGATCGAGAAATGATGCACGTCTCCCGCCGATTGAAGCGGGAGACGCTGTTCGCTTCGATCAGAAGATCAGATCGATCAGGAAATAGGCGAGCGCCGAAATCGCCGCCGCGGCCGGCATGGTGATGAACCAGGCAATCACGATATTGCCGGCAAGCCCCCAGCGGACCGCCGAGACGCGCCGCGCCGCACCGACGCCGATGATCGCACCGGTGATGGTGTGCGTCGTCGAGACGGGAATGCCGAGCCAGGTGGCGGCAAAGAGCGTGATCGCCCCGCCGGTTTCGGCGCAGAAGCCCTGCATAGGATTGAGCCTGGTAATCTTCGAGCCCATGGTGTGCACGATGCGCCAGCCGCCGAACAGCGTGCCGAGCGCGATTGCCGCCTGGCAGGTTATGACCACCCAGAAGGGCACGTAGAACTCCGAACCGAGATAGCCCTGCGAGAAGAGCAGAACGGCAATGATGCCCATGGTCTTCTGCGCGTCATTGCCGCCGTGGCCGAGCGAATAGAGCGACGCGGAAACGAACTGCATCACGCGGAAGGTGCGGTCGACGGCAAAGGGCGTCTGCCGCACGAAAATCCAGGAGACGATCAACACCAGGAGCAAGGCCAGGAAGAAGCCTATCGCCGGCGACATGAAGATGGCGCCGACGGTCTTCAGAAGACCGGTCCAGACGATGGAACTAAAGCCGGTGCTGGCAAGGCCGGCACCGACGAGGCCGCCGATCAGCGCATGCGACGAACTCGACGGAATGCCGAAGAGCCAGGTGACGATGTTCCAGACGATCGCCCCCATGAGGGCCGAAAAGATCACCAGCGGCGTGACGATGCCGGGATCGATGATGCCCTTGCCGAGCGTCTCGGCCACATGCAGGCCAAAGAACAGGAAGGCGATGAAGTTGAAAAAGGCTGCCCAGATGACCGCGTATTGCGGTCTCAGCACCCGCGTCGAGACGATTGTCGCGATCGAGTTGGCAGCGTCGTGCAAACCGTTCAGGAAGTCGAAGAACAGCGCGATGCCGATCAGCCCGACGAGCAACGGAAAGGCGAGCGTCGCATCCATCAGACGTTCTCGATCACGATGCCGCTGATTTCATTGGCGACGTCCTCGAAGCGATCGATCACCTTTTCGAGCTCGCCATAGATCTCACTGCCGATGATATAAGCCATCGGGTTGCTGGCGCCGTGACGGCGGAAGAGATCCTTGAGGCCGAGGTCGTGCAATTCGTCGGCACGCCCCTCGATGCGGGTAACTTCCTCGGCGATGGCGATAAGGCGATTGTGATTGGCGCCGATACGGTCGAGCAACGGAATGGCCTCGCCGATCAGATGCGCGGCCTGGACGATGATCGTCGCCATCTCGCGCATGCCCGGATCGAATGTCTTCTGCTCGTAGAGCCGGATCGTCTTGACTGTCTTGTGCATCATGTCGATGGCATCGTCCATCGACTGGATCAGGTCCTTGATGTCGCCGCGGTCGAAGGGCGTGATGAAGGACCGGCGCACCGCCAGGAGCACCTCGCCAGTAATATGATCCGCTTCATCCTCAAGCGCGACGATCCGGTCGCACTGTTTCTCCATGTCGTCGCCACCGGCAAGCAGCCTGTCGAGCGCTTCGGCGGCACCGACAACGGTGAGCGCGTGTTTTGCGAAAAGGTCGAAGAAGCGGTCTTCGCGGGGAAGCAGTTTGCGGAACCAAGCCAGCATTACAAATATATCCATCCGTGGATTGTCATGAAACTGTCATATTTGACCGAGGCGCTCAAGAAAAGCACCTGATTCAAGGGGTTTGTCGCCTATCCCCTGCCGATATCGACCTATCCCAGGCGATATCGACGCGCTGGCCATTTCGCCTTGCCTTGGCCAACGCTTTCGTCCTACTGCATGTCTCCTTAAATCGACCTCGATTTAAGGACGAAGACATGCAGCAATTCAAAGTGCTACAGCGACCTTTGCGCGTCTCATAAGACGCGCGGCGCTGTAGCTGGCGCCCAACGTCGAATCCGGTTTGCCCATGCCCCACAAGGTCTTTCTCAACCGCTTGAAGCTCACGGAGTTCCGCAATTATGCGGCTCTCTCGCTGGAGCTCGACCAGCGCCATGTGGTGCTGACGGGAGAGAACGGCGCCGGCAAGACCAATTTGATGGAAGCGGTTTCCTTCCTCTCACCAGGACGGGGCTTGAGGCGCGCGGCCTATGCCGACGTCACCCGTGTCGGCGCGAGCGACGGGTTTTCCGTCTTTGCGGAGGTCGAGGGCATGGAGGGGCCGGTCGAAATCGGCACCGGCACCGCCGGGGTAACCGAGGGCCAATCCCGGCGGCTGCGGCTCAACGGAACGCCGGCATCAACCGTCGACGAACTGACGGATCACCTGCGCGTTCTCTGGCTGACGCCATCGATGGACGGGCTCTTCACCGGGCCTTCGGCCGACCGGCGGCGGTTCCTCGATCGGCTGGTGCTTTCGCTCGATCCGGAGCATGGCCGACGCGCCAGCGAATTCGATCGGGCGATGCGCAGCCGCAACCGGCTGCTCGGCGAGTTTCGCCCGGATCCGTCCTGGCTGACGGCGATTGAGCGAGAGATGGCCGGTCTCGGCGTCTCCATGGCGCTGGCAAGGCAGGAAATGCTCGGCCTCTTGACCGCGCTCGTCGAGCGGAATGTCGATGACAGCGTTTTTCCGTCCGCCCGCCTGGCGCTGTCCGGCTTTCTCGACGACGAGGGTCATCGCCCGGCCTATGATCTCGAAGAGCAATATCTGACAATGCTGCGCGACGGACGGCCGCGCGACGCAGCGGCGGGCCGGACGCTCGATGGACCGCACCGAAGCGACCTGCTGGTGCGTCATCGGGACAAGGACATGGAAGCCGCACGCTGCTCGACCGGCGAGCAGAAGGCGCTGCTCGTCGGACTGGTGCTGGCGCATGCGCGCCTCGTCGGCGACATGACTGGCCACGCGCCGATCCTGTTGCTTGACGAGATCGCCGCGCATCTCGACGTCAACCGGCGTGCGGCGCTGTTCGACCTCGTCGATGGTCTTGGCGGCCAGGCCTTCATGACCGGTACCGACCAGGCCATGTTCGAGGCGCTTGGCGAACGCGGTCGCTTCCTGACCGTTTCGCACGGGAGCGTTACGGGATAAGCAAGAGCGGATGAGGAAAAGTGTGTGCGGTTTTCCGCCCGCATCCGCTCTCGCTTGAGAATCGATCGGCCGCCCGGATGAGGAGGATGTTGCATGACCGGTGAGAACAAGCTCGACCAATCGGAGATCGCCCGCTACGCCCGCCATATCGTGCTGCCGGAAATCGGCGGCGCGGGGCAGCAAAAACTCAAAGCGGCGCGTGTGCTGGTGATCGGCGCCGGCGGGCTCGGCGCCCCGGTGCTCGTCTATCTCGCGGCCGCTGGCATCGGCCGGATCGGCGTCGTCGACGACGACATCGTTGCGCTCTCGAACCTCCAGCGGCAGATCATTCACCGCACCGAGGACATCGATCGCGCCAAGGTCGAACGGGTAGCCGAAGCGATCGGTTCACTCAACCCGCATGTCAGCGTCGACGAACACAGGCTGCGGCTCAACCCCGACAATGCCGAGGCCCTGTTCCGGCAATATCACCTGGTGATCGACGGCTCGGACAATTTCGACACGCGCTATCTCGCAGCCGATACGGCAGCGGCGGTCGGCATTCCGCTGGTAACCGGCGCCGTCGGCCGCTTCGACGGATCGCTGACGGTGCTGATGCCGTACAAGGCAGGCAGCGATGGGCGGCCGAACCCCTCCTATCGCGATCTGTTCCCGGAACCGCCGCCGGCCGGCGTCGTGCCCTCCTGTGCCGAAGCGGGCATCGTCGGCGCCTTGACCGGCGTCATCGGTACATTGCAGGCGATGGAGGCGATCAAAGTGATCGCCGGTTTCGGTGAACCGCTGGTCGGGCGCCTGTTGATGTATGATGCTCTGACGGCGCAGTTCAACACCATCCGTTACCGTCGCAGAGCGTAGGCCGATCATGGTGCAGATCTTCCGCATCAGTGAAAGCTTCGACCGGCACGAGGAGCTGCTGAAGCTGATCCTTGGCGCCTTCTCCTACATGGACGGACGGATCGACCCACCGTCGTCAGCACATGCCTTGAGCATTGAATCGCTCCGGCAAAAGATTGCCGACGAGATCGCCTTTGGCGTCAGCGACGGCGCGCGGCTTGTCGGCTGCATCTTTTGCAAGCCTGAAGCCGATTGTCTCTATATCGGCAAGCTCGCGGTTGCCCCGCAGACACAGGGAAAGGGTATCGGCCGGTTGCTGCTCGCGGAAGCGGAGGCGACAGCGCGAGCGCTCGGCCTTTCCGCATTGCGGCTACTCACCCGCATCGAACTCACCGAAAACCACCGGGCGTTCGCCGCCTGGGGCTTCGTCAAAACCGGTACGATGTGCCACCCCGGCTTTACCCGGCCGACGGCGATCGAGATGCGCAAGACGCTCTAGCTTCTGACTTTGAGCAGGACGGACGGACAACCGCACGGCAGGACCGTGCGGCGCTCCGCGATCAGTCGCGGCCCGGAAGCACGCGGTCCGGCGGGCGATGGCCGTCGAAGAAGGTGCGGATGTTGATCACCACCTTGTCGCCCATGTCGATGCGGCCCTCGAGCGTCGCCGAACTCATATGCGGCAGGAGCACGACCTTGCCTTCGCCCGCGAGCTTGATCAGCTTCGGATTGACCGCGGGCTCGTTCTCGAAAACGTCGAGGCCGGCACCGGCTATCTTGCCTTCGCGCAGGGACTTGATCAGCGCCGTCTCGTCGATGATGCCGCCGCGGGCTGTGTTGACGATATAGCTGTCGGGCCGCATCAGCGCCAGGCGCCGGGCCGAGAGCAGGTGATAGGTCGCCGGCGTCGACGGGCAGTTGACCGAGACGATATCGACGCGGGCAAGCATCTGGTCGAGGCTGTCCCAGTAGGTCGCCTCCAGCATCTCTTCGGTTTCGGCGTTCACCCGGTGACGGTTGTGATAGTGGATCGAAAGGCCGAAGGCCTTGGCGCGGCGTGCGACCGCGGTGCCGATCCG
This sequence comes from Ensifer sp. R-19, assembly GCF_049905105.1. Lineage (NCBI taxonomy): Bacteria > Pseudomonadati > Pseudomonadota > Alphaproteobacteria > Hyphomicrobiales > Rhizobiaceae > Ensifer > Ensifer sp. R-19. The sequence continues at coordinate 3,763,137 of NZ_CP184569.1, read as the reverse complement.
GCCCATGCCGACGATGCCGATGCGCTTTCCGGCAATGCGCCGGCCGAGCATCCAGGTCGGCGACCACCCGGCCCATTCGCCCTTGCGATCGGTCAGGATCTGCGCACCTTCGGCAAGCCGGCGCGGCACTGCGAGAATCAACGCCATCGCCATGTCGGCGGTGTCCTCCGTCAACACGTTCGGCGTGTTGGTGACGGTGATGCCTTTGCGCGCTGCGGCGTCGACGTCGATATTGTCGACCCCATTCGAGAAGCTGGCGATCAGCTTCAGCTGTGGGCCGGCCTGCTCGATCAGCGCCGCATCGATGCGATCGGTCACTGTCGGCACCAGCACGTCGGCGCGCTTCACCGCCGCGACGAGCTCGGGCTGGCTGCGCGGCGTGTCGTCGATGTTCAACTCCGCATCGAAAAGTTCGCGCATGCGCGTCTCGACGATATCAGGCAGTTTACGGGTGATGTAGACCGTGGGCTTCTTCTTGCTTGTCATTGCTGCGACGGGCCTTGTTGACGGGTCCTTAACCAAGTTGGGCGATACTTTCTCCCTGTAGCCGCAATTTCTACCAGACCCCACCGGGAAGACAAACAAAACTCGCGCGTTCGTCCCCGCGATTTCAGCCCGTGTGTTGGGCCCCAGGTGAACTGCGCCCGCAAAAGCTAGTGCCACGGAAAATGAGCTTCGTCATGCGTCATGTCATTTCCAGATTCTCGTTCTCGTTGATCGCCGCCTGCCTTGGCGCCGGGATCATGGCGTCGGCGGCTTACGCTCAAGCTGCCAAGGGCGCCAGCGGACTGCCGCTGCCGCGCTTCGTGAGCCTCAAGTCGAAGAGCGTCAATCTCCGGATCGGCCCGAGCGTCGATTACGCGGTCGCCTTCCGCTACATGAAGCCCGGCGTTCCCGTGGAGATCATCCAGGAATACGATAACTGGCGCCGTATCCGCGACGCCGACGGCACCGAAGGCTGGGTCAACCAGGCGCTGCTTTCCGGCGACCGTACAGCCGTCGCAGCGCCCTGGATGCGCGGCAAGGGCGAAGGCGTCTTCGTCAACATGCGCCGCGATCCGCAGGGTACATCCCCGATCGTCGCCCGCATGGAGCCGGGGGTCATCGTGCATGTCGGCGAATGCAATGGCGACTGGTGCCATGCCGAGACGCAGGGCGTCGAAGGCTGGATCGCCCAGAGCGAGATCTGGGGCGCCTATCCCGGCGAGGCCTTCAAGTAAGGCCACGCCTGCTTTTCACAAAATTCAATCAGGACGAATCAGGCGAGACCCGCCTGCTTGGCGGCCGTTTCCAGCGAGACCATCGGCCGCGGGCCGATCTGACCGATGACAATGCCGGCGGCGAGATTGCCGAGCCTGCTGCAGTCTTCGAGCGAGCGTCCGGTCGTGTAGCCGTGCAGGAAGCCCGCGGCATAGAGGTCGCCGGCACCGGTCGTATCGACGACCTGGGCGATCGGCGTTGCGCGGACCCGAACCCGCTCCTCTCCACGCACGACCACCGAGCCTTCTTCGCTGAGAGTCACGGCAGCGAGCTTGCAATCCTTCGAGAGTTTTTCCAGCGCCAGATCGAAGTCTTCGGTCTCGTAGAGGGCCAACGCTTCCTGCCTGTTGGCGAAGACGATATCGACCGTGCCTGATCGCATGAGTTCGAGGAACTCCTCGCGATAGCGGTGAACGCAGAAGCTGTCGGACAGCGTGATCGCGGTTTCGCGGCCGTTTTCGTGGGCGATCCGCGCGGTCTCGCGGATGGCGTCCTTGGCCCGCGGCGGATCCCAGAGATAGCCTTCGAAATAGGTGACCTTGGCCTCAGCGACGACGTCGGCCTCCACATCCTCGGGGCCAAGCTCGACGCAGGCGCCGAGATAAGTGTTCATCGAGCGCTCGCCATCCTCGGTGACGAAGATCATCGAGCGCGCGGTCGGCGGCACGTTTTCGAGCGGCTTCGTCTGGAAGTAAACGCCCTGGGCGCGGATGTCGTGCGCGAAGATCTCGCCGAGCTGGTCGCTCGCGGTCTTGCCGAAGTAGGCGGCGCGACCGCCAAGGCTGGCGACACCGGCTGCCGTATTGCCGGCGCTGCCGCCGGACGCTTCGACGGCCGGGCCCATGCGCGAGTACAACAACTCGGCTCGTTCGGCATCGATGAGGTTCATGGCGCCCTTTATGATGCCGTTTTCATTGAGAAAGGCATCGTCGCAGCGCGCGATGATATCAACGATGGCATTGCCGATCGTCAGCACGTCGTATTTTGTCATGAACCTCGTCCGGTCTCCGTGATGGCCGGTGTTCGTTAATACCGGTTTTCCGGCCATTTGGAAGACAAAAGACGTGGGGCCATCGCATCAGGCCGTCGGAAGCGCGCTTTCGTCGTAAGCTGCGGCGAATTCGGCGCTCGGCGGGATCGGCTTGATGACATCGATCAGCACGCCGTTCGGATCGGCGGTGATGAAATGACGCTGACCGAAGACCTCGTCTCGCAACGTCTTCAGGATCGGAAGCCCGGCGGCAACCGCTTGCGCGTAAATGCGATCCGGATCCTCGACCTCAAAATTCAGCAGAAGACCGCGGGTGGGCGTACGTGCTTCCTCCGGGATCGTCTCGTGGCGGTAGTCGAGCACCGCCAGCGTCACATGCTCGTCCTCGACCGACTGCAGATGCACATACCAATCGCTGGTGAAGAGCGCCTGGAAGCGGAAGTGCTCGATGTAAAAGGCGGCGGTGGCGGCAACATCTGATGTCATGATGACAGGATAGTAGCTCGTCGATTTCATGGCTTTCCCTCGCTCCGGCAATATCATACAATCTGTATGTATCTTTAATTAACATACAGGCTGCATGTATGCAACAGGAAGTCTCCCGTCGCTCCAATCGCGAGCGATCCGACACGACGCGCACCGCGATCCTCGATGCCGCGCGTGGCCTTTTCGTCACCCGGGGTTATGCCGATACCTCCACGCCCGATATTGTTGCCGCCGCCGGATTGACCCGCGGCGCGCTCTATCACCACTTCGAAGACAAGAAGGCATTGTTCCGTGCCGTGGCGGAGCGGGAGGCGGGCGCAGTGGCGATATCGATCGAGCAGGCAACGGCCAACGACCTCACGCCCCGCGACGCACTGAAAGTCGGTGCCCGCGCCTATTTCGACGCGATGCGCGAGCCGGGCCGAATCCGTCTGCTGCTGCTCGACGGGCCGGCGGTGCTCGGCAAGCAGGAAATGGCCGCGATCGACGCGGCCAATGCCCAGAGAACCCTGGAGGAGGGCATTGCCGAGGCGATGGCGCCGGCAGTGCCGGGCCCGGAAAGGCTGTCGGCCATGGCCTCGCTGCTTTCGGCCGCCTTCGATCGCGCGGCGCTCGACATCGCCGATGGTGCTTCGGCCGAGCTTTACGCGGAGACGATCGGCACGCTGATCGACCGGCTGGTGTCGGCCTGACGCCGACCGTCAAGACAACACCAGGGTGCCTCAGCCTGCGGCGGAGATGATCTGCGGCGGCAGTTCGACGAGCGGCGCCGGGATATCGCAGGTCTTTTCCGGCGACTTGCAGAGATCGGCGATGACGCAGCGCTCGCATTCGGGCTTGCGCGCCTTGCAACAGTAGCGCCCGTGCAGGATCAGCCAGTGATGCGCGTGGTAGAGGTATTCATCCGGGATGATCTTGATCAGCTTGTCTTCCACCTCGTCTGGGGTCTTGCCCGGTGCCAGACAGAGGCGGTTGGCGATGCGGAGGATGTGGGTGTCGACGGCGATCGTCGACTGGCCGAAGGCCATCGACAACACCACATTGGCGGTCTTGCGACCGACCCCCGGAAGGGTCACCAGTTCCTCCCGCGTGCGCGGCACTTCGCCACCGAAATCGCGGATCAGCTTTTCGCTGAGCGCGATGACGTTCTTCGCCTTGTTGCGGTAGAGACCGATGGTCTTGATGTAGTCCCGGACCTTCTCTTCCCCAAGCGCCAGCATCTTCTCCGGCGTATCGGCGATGGCGAAGAGCGCGCGCGTCGCCTTGTTGACGCCGGCATCGGTCGCTTGCGCCGAGAGCGCCACGGCAACGACGAGCGTGAACGGGTTGACGTGCTCCAACTCGCCCTTCGGCTCGGGGCGCTGGATCGAGAAGCGGCGGAAAATCTCCTTGAGCTCGTCCTGGCTGTAGAGGCTCTTCACCCGCGGCGTTGCGCGGCGGCTCGTCTTGGGTTTTGCGGCGCTGACGGGGAATTTCGGCTTCACGTTTTTCATGATGCATCTATAGTCAAAGGTCATGATCAATGGCAACGTCACCACCCCGCCCGAGGATGCGCCGGTCTTCACCGCCGAGCTTACGCCCTATCGTTCGCTCGGGCGAAAAGGCTTCAGGATCGTCTTCCTGATCGCCGGACTGCTCAGCCTGGTGCACGCTTTTGTCTTCCTCGTCATCGGCGCCTGGCCGATCGTGTTCTTCTTCGGGCTCGACTACCTGCTGCTGTTCGGCGCCTTCTGGCTGAATTACCGCTCGGCGCTCAGCCGCGAAGAGGTCAGCGTTTCCAGAACCGATGTTTCCGTGCGCAAGTTCACGCCGTCGGGCCAGATCACCGAACACCGCTTCAATCCGTTCTGGGCCCGCTTCAATGTCGCCCGCCATCAGGAAATCGGCATCATCTCGATGACGATCAGCGGTGGTGGCCGCCGGACCGACATCGGTTCGTTTCTCAATCGCGACGATCGCGAGACCTTCGCGCTCGCCCTCTCGGGTGCGCTTGCGACCGTTCGCCGCCGCTGACGCTCGCCGAACGACCAATGGGACGCAAATCCGCGCATTCGTTCAAGTTTCGGGTGGTTTCCTGGACCAGCAAGGGATTACCTGTGACATGACAGGAGAAGAGCCATGAACATTGCGACATCCGTACCCACAGACATCACGCCGAAAGGCACCGATTACGATACGGTCAGCCGCGTGATCGAAATGCTCACCGAGGATTATCGCGACCAGCCGTCGCTCGAAACGGTGGCGCACCGCCTGAAGCAGTCGCCGACGCAACTCCAGAAGGTCTTCACCCGCTGGGCCGGGCTTTCGCCGAAGGCCTTCCTCCAGGCGGTGACGCTCGACCATGCCAAGCGCCTGTTGCGCCAGGAAGACATGCCGCTGCTCGAAACCAGCATCGAGGTCGGCCTGTCAGGGCCGAGCCGCCTGCACGACCTGTTCGTCACCCACGAGGCGATGTCGCCCGGCGAATGGAAGGCGCGCGGCACCGGCCTGACGATCCGCTACGGTTACCATCCCTCGCCCTTCGGCACGGCGCTGGTGATGATCACAGACCGCGGCCTGGCAGGCCTCGCCTTTAACGATGGCGGCGGCGAACAGGCGAGCTTCGAGGACATGGCGCAACGCTGGCCGAACGCCAGCTATATCGAAGACAGTGCGGCCACCGCCTACTATGCGGCACGCATCTTCGATCCCTCGCGCTGGCGCCAGGAAGAGCCGCTGCATATCTTCCTGATCGGCTCCGATTTTCAGATCCGGGTCTGGCAGGCATTGTTGAAGATCCCGCTCGGCTGCGCCACCACCTATTCGAACATCGCCGGGACGATCGGCCAGCCGACGGCCTCGCGCGCCGTCGGTGCCGCGGTCGGGCGTAATCCGATCTCCTTCGTGGTTCCCTGCCATCGCGCACTCGGCAAGAGCGGCGATCTCACCGGCTACCACTGGGGCCTGACGCGCAAGCGCGCGATCCTCGGCTGGGAAGCCGGCAAGGCGGCGGACGGCACGATCTGATGCTTTCAAGTCACGCAGATCCGGACGGAAAGCCGCTTCGCACCTTTCCTGGAACTGCTTGGAAAAACAAAAAAGGGGCGCTCGGCGCCCCTTCTTCATTTCCATCTTTGTCAGCGCTCAGTGGGCGCCGGACATGTCGCCCAGCACTTCCTTGGAAGCGACCGTCGAGTCGGCCTTGAGCTTGTAGACCATTGGCACGCCGGTCGCGAGGTTGAGCTTCAGGATCTCTTCCTTGGTCAAATGATCGAGCACCATGACCAGCGAGCGCAGCGAGTTGCCGTGGGCGGCGACCAGAACCTTCTGGCCCGACAGCACGCGCGGCAGGATCTCGGTCAGGTAATAGGGCCAGACGCGGGCACCGGTGTCACGCAGGCTTTCGCCGCCCGGAGGCGGCACGTCGTAGGAGCGGCGCCAGATGTGCACCTGCTCTTCGCCCCACTTCTCGCGTGCGTCGTCCTTGTTAAGGCCGGAGAGGTCGCCGTAGTCGCGCTCGTTGAGCGCCTGGTCGCGGATCGTTTCGAGCGAGGACTGGCCGACGGCGTCGAGCACGAACTGGCAGGTGCGCTGGGCACGGACGAGGTCCGAGGTGAAGGCGATGTCGAACTTGATGCCATATTCGGCAAGCGCCTTGCCGCCGGCCCTGGCTTCCGCGACGCCGAGTTCCGTCAGGTCCGGATCACGCCAGCCGGTAAACAGGTTCTTCAGGTTCCAGTCGCTCTGGCCATGCCGGACGAGGACGAGAGTACCGCTCATGTCGAATTCCCCTTGAGACTTGAGAGTGGAAAGGTCAGTTGAGCCCGAGAACGTCGAGCATGGAATAGAAGCCGGGTTTCTGGCTGCGTGCCCAAAGCGCCGCCGTGACGGCGCCGCGCGCGAAGATCGAGCGATCCGTGGCACTGTGCGAGAGCGTCACCTGCTCGCCTTCGCCGGCGAGAATGACCGAGTGTTCGCCGACGACCGAGCCGCCGCGCAGCGTCGCAAAGCCGATCGTACCGGCCGGACGCGGGCCCGTATGACCGTCACGCACGCGCACCGAATTGTCGGCAAGGCTGATGCCGCGTCCCGTCGCCGCCGCTTCGCCGAGAAGCAATGCGGTGCCCGAGGGCGCATCGACCTTGTGCTTGTGGTGCATTTCGAGGATTTCGATATCCCAATTGGCGGGGCCGAGCGCACGCGCCGCCTTTTCCGTCAACACGCCGAGCAGGTTCACACCGAGGCTCATATTGCCCGACTTGACGATCCGGGCGTGACGCGCAGCAGCACGGATTTTCGCCTCGTCGTCGGCCGAGCAGCCGGTGGTCCCGATGACATGGACGATGCGGGCCTGGGCCGCAAGGCCGGCAAACTCGACGGTGCCCGCGGGTGCTGTGAAATCAAGCACGCCTTCCGCCTCGACGAACGCTTCGAGCGGCTGGTCGGTGACCGGCACGCCGATCGGCCCGAGACCGGCCACTTCGCCGGCGTCACGGCCGATGAAGGGAGAACCCGGGCGTTCGATGGCGGCATGCAGGCGCACGCCGTCCATCGCGTGGACCGTGCGTATCAGCGTCTGGCCCATACGGCCTGCAGCACCCACCACCACGAGCTTCATATCGGGTTCGCCCATCGGTGATTTCCTTCTCGTCCGCTGTTAGCGCGTTCCCAGTCAAAACGGCGTCGGGAAACGCTCTATCTCATTGTTCTTACGCATTTCCGGACGCAAAACCGCTACGCGCTTTTGCTGGAAATGTTCTAGATTTCGGCGCCGGCCGGCGCTTCGGGCGCCTTGGCCTCAGGCGACTGGCCCTGAAGATTGTGAAGCCGAGCGTAGAGACCGTCCGGTCGCCGTGCAAGCTCGGCATGCGTGCCCTCCTCGAAGACGGAACCATCCTTCATGACGATGATCTTGTCGGCATTGACGACGGTCGAAAGGCGATGCGCGATGACGATCACCGTACGGCCGTTCATGGCGTAATCGAGCGCCTTCTGCACGGCGGCTTCCGATTCGGTATCGAGCGCCGAGGTGGCCTCGTCGAGCAGCAGGATCGGCGCATTGCGCACGAGTGCACGGGCGATGGACAGCCGCTGGCGCTGGCCGCCGGAAAGCGTCATGCCGTTTTCGCCGACCGGGGTATCATATCCCTGCGGCTGCGCCAGAATGAAATCATGCGCATAGGCAAGCCGCGCGGCTTCCTCGATCTCCGCGTCGGTCGCATCGATGCGCCCATAGCGGATGTTGTCGCGGATCGACCCTTCGAAGAGATAGGGTTGCTGCGACACATAGGCGATGCTCTTGCGCAGCGACTGCTTGGTGACGTCGGCAATATCCTGCCCATCGATCAGGATCTGGCCGGAAGCCGGATCGTAGAAGCGCGGGATAAGGCTGATGACCGTCGACTTGCCGGCACCGGAGGGGCCGACGAGCGCCGTCGTCTTGCCGCCTTCTGCAACGAAGCTGACGCCTTTCAGAACCTCGTCGCCGTTAGCGTACTGGAAGCGGACGTCGCGCAGCTCGACTGCGGCGTTCGTGAAGGCCAGTTCCTTGGCGTCCGCCTTGTCGCGCTGATGCGGCACGGTGTCGAGGATTTCGTAGACCATGCGGGCATTGACGGCAGCACGCTCCATCGAGACCTGCAGCCGCGCCAGTCGGCGGGCCGGATCGTAAGCCATCAGGAGAGCCACCACGAAGGCGAAGAAGGCGCCGGGCGGCACGTCCGCATAGATCGCGCGGAAGGCGGAATAGGCAAGCACAGCAGAAATCGCGAGGCCGGCGAAGGTTTCGGTCATCGGCGCCGTGCGCTCGCTCAACCGCGCAATGCGGTTCGCCCGGTTCTCGGCCCGATCGATGATCGCATCGACCTTGCCGCGCAGTTCGCCTTCCATGGTGAAGGCCTTGACGATGGTGATGCCCTGGATCGTTTCCTGCATCGCGCCGAGAACGCGGCTATTGACCTCGATCGATTCGCGCGTCGCCGAACGCAGGCGCCTGGAAACGTAGCGCAGGCCGAGCAGCAACGGCGGCGCCGCGACGAAGACGATGATCGACAGCAACCAGTCCTTGGCGAACATGACGCCGACCAGACCAATCAGGGTCAAGAGATCGCGGGCGATCGACGTGACCGTCAGGTTGAGCACGTCGCGGATGCCGCTGACATTCTGGCTGATCTGGGCTGCAAGCTGTGCCGATCGCGTCTCGTTGAAATAGCCGACGCTCAGCGCCATCAGATGGGCGTAGAGCCGGCGCTGGTAACGCGCGACGATGTTGTTGCCGATCTTCGACAGGGCAACGGCCTGGCCGTAGGTGGCGAAGCCACGCAGAATGAAGGCTGCGAGGATCGCGCCGCAGACGAGCAGGACGATATCTGCCCGCTTGTTGGCGAAAGCCTCGTTGATCACGGTCTCCATGATCGAGGCCGTGAAACCGGTTGTGGCAGCGACGACGGCCAGACAGGCAATGGCAAAAGCATAGCCGCGAATGTGGTCGCGACCGTTTTCCGCAATGACCCGTTTCAGAATTCCGCTGATCGTATCGGAATCGACCGCGTACTGTTTTCTATTGCTGGCGCTCAAAAAGCCCGTCTTCCCTGGACCCAATGTGGCGAGCCGGTTTCCGGCCCGACCTTTCCCGGGGCTCTATAGTAGTTTGGTATCGCTTTGGCGAGTCTTTGCGCGCGCCGACTGCTCAGCTTCTCCAGCGGCGTCCCTCCGTTGCAACACCGAAATCCCTCGGCGTGCGGGCAAAAGCGGCCAAGCCGGAGAGCGCCGCCATTGGATGAATGACGGCAAAGGTCGGGATCGTCTTCATCAGCGCCGAGTGCGGCGCCTTGTCTTCGAAGGCGGCACGGAACGGCGATTTCATGAGCGCCGGCAGGATCTTCTGCGAGATGCCACCCGCCAAGAACACGCCGCCGCGAGCCATGAAAATTAGCGCCATGTCACCGGCAACGCGGCCGAGATAGGTGCAGAACAGCGAGATCGTCTCGATCGCCGCCCTGTCGCTCTCGGCCAGAGCGTGCGTCGTCACTTCCGCCGGATCGATGAGCACCGGGTCCACGCCATCGGCGGCACAGACGGCGCGATAGAGATTCATGATGCCGCGCCCGCAGAGGATCTGCTCGCCGGCCATGCGTCCCTCGATCGGTTCGAGGAAGGGCCAGATCTGAAAGTCGCGTTCGCTACGCGGGCCGATGTCGACATGGCCACCCTCGCCCGGTACCGGGATCCAGGTGTGCTGGGCAAAGACCAGTCCGCCGACGCCGAGACCCGTGCCCGGGCCGAGGACCACACGCGACGTCAGGGGACGAACGCTACCGCCGCCGATCTGCACGAGATCCTCGTCCGCCGGAGCAGCCACGGCGAGCGCCTGTGCCTCGAAATCGTTGATGATCAGCACGTCCTCGAGGCCAAGGCTCGAGAGCATGTCTTTCGGCCTGATCACCCAGCCGGCATTGGTGAGCGGAATTTCATCGCCCCGGATCGGACCGGCCACCGCCAGAATCGCCGAACGCGGCTGCACCGAGGTCTTGTCGAGGATGCTCTTCTGCATCGCCTCCTCGATCGTTTCGAAATCGCCGGTCTTGATCGGCGGCAACTGCTTCGGCTCGGCAAAAGCATCGAGGAGCAGGGCAAAGCGGGCATTGGTGCCACCGATATCACCGATCAGGATCGGAAAGGGGAAGGCGTTTTCACTGGTGCCGGGCATCGCAAGATCCATCCTGAGGGTCGTGGCAGGTATATCGCTGTCTATCAGCTAGAGCGGGATAAGGGAAAGTGTGTCCGGTTTTCCGCCCGCAGCCGCCTAACTCATGAGAAGCGATCACGTTTATGATTTTGGGTTGAAGTCGATCAACCGTTCGGCTGTCGCCTGGTTGAGGGCCATCGGAATGTCGTAGACGATCGCGAGACGCATCAGCGCCTTGACGTCCACGTCATGCGGCATTGCCGTCAGAGGATCGACGAAGAAGATCAGAAGCTGCACCTCGCCGGTGGCGATCATCGCGCCGATCTGCTGGTCGCCGCCGAGCGGACCGCTTTTCAGGCGCGTGATATCGAGCCCCGGACAGACATCGAGGACACGGCCGCCTGTCGTGCCTGTCGCAACGATGCGCCATTGGGACAAAACCGCTTCATGCACCTTGGCGAAAGCCGCAAGATCGTCCTTCTTCTGATCGTGAGCGATCAGGGCAATGCATTTCCGATCCGCCATGTCGGGCCTCGCATCAATCTTTAAATCGATTTGATCGCCCTATACATGAACGCCGCGGCAATGGGAAGGTTGAAGCCCGCCCACCCCGCTCACGCGTTCATGATCATTGCAAGGCCGGACGGGCCAGCGGCACTGGAATATCGGTCGGCGGAACGTCTCCGGCGGCAGCGCCGATCACCTGCTCGATACCTTCAGTCGCCGGGGCAGGTGCCGCCGCCCGATAGGCCGTGCCAAACGTGGCGGCCTCTTCCGAGGCGGGCGCGGGACCGTTCAGCACCAGCGCGCAAGCTTTCGGCAGGTCGGCCATGGTCGTGAGCCTTGGCTTCACCGGCTTTTCGCCCGGCTTTTTCTTCGGCTTTGCCCAGGGCTCGTCGGTAAACCACCAGGCCAGCGACTTGTCGCAGCCATCGCCGGCCGGCACCGCCGCCTGGTCCTTGCAGCTCGCTGCACCCGCAGGGCATTTGATGCGGATGTGGAAGTGGTAGTCATGACCGTAGATCGGCCGGACCTTGCCAAGCGCCGATCGGTCCCCGGTCCAGGTGTCGCAGAGCTTCTTCTTGATCGCCGGATTGACGAAGACGCGCTCCACCTGCGGGTAGCTGGCGGCCAGCATGATCAGCTGCGCGTGTTTTGGCGTCCAAATGGAGCGATCAACCGTCAGGAACTTGTTCTTCTGCAGCATCGAGGTCGCGGAGATATCTTCGCGCTCGCGGTAGCTGAGCGTGCGCTGCGGCATCGGCGTCAGCCAGATATCGGCGTCGAGACCGATCTGATGGGACGCGTGGCCCGACAGCATCGGGCCGCCGCGCGGCTGCGAGATGTCACCGAGCAAAAGGCCCGGCCAGCCGACCTTTTCGGCGGCATCGTGCGAAAACTGCTCGATCAGCGCGATCATCTGCGGGTGACCCCAACGTCGGTTACGCGACAGCCGCATCGCCTGCCAGGTGGGCCCGTCGGTCGGGATCGCGACACCGCCGGCAAGGCAGCCCTTCGCGTAGAAACCATAGGGGTTCGCGGCCATTTCGGCTGGCAGGGCCTTGGCACCGAACAGCGCCTTTGCCGGCACATCCTCGGCCGCCGCGTTGTCGGCAATCAGAAGGCTTGTTCCCAGCAGCAACGCAAGAAACGCCGAGCCGCAACGTCGAAGTGGAGCAATCATTGAATTTCGTCCCATTTGTCTCGCGGACAGAAGCGCCAGCACGCGGCATTCCCTGGCCGACGAACCCCGATCCTAAGGCCCCGTGTTTGCCTCAGCCTTACGCGTCACGCGCTTGTGAATCACCGGGATGTGACTCAAAAATTTTGCCTGATTTGCGGCGGTGCCTGTCAATTGCCCGGATTTCGCCTATGCTCTCGCAAAAGAAGATTGAAATATAAGGGGTACCGGCTGGATGCCAAACTTCTGCAGGACCGTGAAACCTGGCCTCGCTGCCTCGCTTCTGACAGCAGCGTTTCTTCTCTTTCCTCCTGCATCGAACGCCGAAGATCAGCCCGTCTGGCGTCATGGCACGTCGTCAATCGGTGAACTGAAATACAAGCCTGACTTTGCCCGCTTCGACTATGTCAATGCGGATGCGCCCAAAGGCGGCGAATTGAACCTCTCCGAAAGCGGCACCTTCGACACGTTCAATCCGATCCTTTCCAAGGGCGAGGCGGCGAGCGGTGTTACCTCCCTCGTCTTCGACACCCTGCTGAAATCCGCTGAGGATGAGATCACCACGGCCTACGGTCTGCTAGCCGAGGGCGTCTCCTATCCCGATGATATTTCCTCCGCCACTTTTCGTCTTCGCGCCGAGGCGAAGTGGGCGGACGGCAAGCCAGTGACGCCTGAGGATGTCGTCTTCTCGTTTGAAAAGGTGAAGGAGCACAATCCGCTCCTGTCCAACTACTACCGCCACGTCGTTTCGGCGGAAAAGACGGGCGAGCGCGACGTTACTTTCCGCTTCGACGAGAAGAACAACCACGAACTGCCAAACATTCTCGGCCAGTTCCCGATCCTGCCGAAGCATTGGTGGGAAGGACAGGACGAGAAAGGCAACAAACGCGACATCAGCCGCACGACGCTTGAACCGGTCATGGGCTCCGGCCCCTACAAGATCGCTTCGTTCCAGGCCGGCGGCTCCATCCGCTTCGAACGCAGGGACGACTATTGGGGCAAAAACCTCAACGTGAATGTCGGTCAGTATAATTTCGGTACGATCACCTACGCCTTCTTCAGCGACCGGAACGTACAATTCGAGGCGTTCCGCGCCGGCAATGTCGATTTCTACCAGGACAACAGCGCCAGCCATTGGGCGACGGCCTATGATTTTCCGGCCATGAAGGATGGCCGCGTGATCCGCGAGGAAATCGAGAACCCCTTGCGCGCGGCCGGGATCATGCAGGCCTTTGTGCCGAACATGCGCCGAGAAAAATTCCGGGACCAGCGCGTGCGCGAGGCGCTAAACTACGCCTTCGACTTCGAGGATCTCAACCGCAATCTCGCCTACAATGCCTTCCAGCGTGTCGACAGTTACTTCTGGGGCACCGAGCTTGCCTCATCCGCTTTGCCTGAAGGCCGGGAAAAGGCCATCCTGGAGGAGCTGAAGGACAAGGTTCCGGCCGAGGTCTTCACCACGCCCTACACCAACCCCATCAATGGCGACCCGCAAAAGGTGCGCGACAACCTGCGCAAGGCGCTCGCGCTGTTCAAGGAGGCCGGTTACGAACTGAAGGGCAACCGCCTCGTCAACGTGAAGACTGGCGAACCCTTCAGCTTCGAACTGCTTCTGTCCAACCCGTCTTTCGAGCGCACGGTCACCCCGTTCATCAACAGTGTGAAGAAGATCGGTATCGATGCCCGCATCCGCACCGTCGATGACTCCCAGTACACCAATCGCGTCAGAAGCTTCGACTATGACATGATCTACGGCATCTGGGCGCAGACACTGGTGCCCGGCAACGAGCAACTCGACTATTGGGGCTCATCCTCGGTCAACCAGCAGGGGTCGAGAAACTATGCCGGGATCGCCGATCCGGCGATCGACGAGCTCATTCGCAGAGTGATCTTCGCGCCGAACCGCGATGAACTGGTCGCGACCACGCGGGCGCTCGACCGCGTCCTTCTCGCCCACCACTACGTCGTGCCGCTCTTCTATTCGAAGTCGGTGCGCGTCGCCTATTGGAACCACCTCGCCCACACGAAGGAACTTCCCTATTACGGCACAGGCTTCCCGGATGCCTGGTGGTCGAAAAACGCCACCCCCAAATGAAGTCCTTGCACTCGGATGGCGTCTCGATTCCAAATGCAAAAAAACGAATCACTGAAACAAGCCCCGATCCGGGCCTGACAGCCGCAAGGAGACACAGGGATTGAAACACCATAGACGGCATGCCGACGCTTCGCCGGTCCGGGCCATCGCCCACACGTCGATCGAAAGGCTCGCCTGATGGGTGCCTATATCCTGCGCCGCCTGCTTCTGATGATACCAACGATCTTCGGGATCATGGCGATCTCCTTCGCCATCGTACAGTTCGCACCGGGCGGCCCGGTCGAGCAGGTGATTTCGGATCTCACCAATGCTGGCGGCGGCTCGGACCGCTTGAGCGGCAGCAGCGGCGACCTGATGCCGTCGGGGGGGGATGAAGGCGGCCGCTATCGCGGCGCGCAAGGGCTAGATCCGGAATTCATCGCCAAGCTCGAGAAGCAATTCGGCTTCGACAAGCCGCCGCTTGAGCGCTTCGCGACGATGATGTGGAATTACATCCGCTTCGATTTCGGCGAGAGCTTCTTCCGCAACACCTCGGTCATCGATCTCATCAAGGAGAAGATGCCGGTCTCGATCTCGCTCGGCCTCTGGATTCTGCTGTTTTCCTACGCAATCTCCATCCCGCTGGGCATCAAGAAGGCGGTTTCCGACGGCTCGGCCTTCGACGTCTGGACCTCCGGCATCATCGTCATCGGCTATGCCGTGCCGAGCTTCCTGTTCGGCATCCTCTTGATCGTCATCTTCGCCGGCGGGTCGTTCTTCGACTGGTTCCCGCTCCGCGGCATTGTCTCCGACAATTTCTGGCAATTGCCCTGGTGGCAGAAGCCACTCGACTACATCTGGCACATGACGCTGCCGCTGATCACGCTGCTGCTTTCGGCATTTGCGACCACCACGCTGCTCACCAAGAATTCCTTCATCGACGAGATCAAGAAGCAATATGTGACGACGGCGCGGGCGAAGGGTCTCAACGATCGCCAGGTGCTCTACGGCCACGTGTTCCGTAACGCCATGCTGATCATCATCGCCGGCTTCCCGGGCGCCTTCATCTCGGCCTTCTTCACCGGGTCGCTGCTGATCGAGTACATCTTTTCGCTCGATGGCCTCGGTCGCCTCGGTTATGATTCGGTCGTCAAGCGTGACTACCCGATCGTCTTTGCAACGCTCTTCATCTTCTCGCTGATGGGTCTGCTCGTCAGCCTGCTGTCGGACCTCATCTACACCTGGGTCGATCCGCGCATCGACTTCGAGCGGAGGGACGTCTGATGGTGGACGTGACGACCTCTCCGACAAGCCGCGTGGAGGTGCCCCCGCGCGGCTGGCTGTCTCCGGTCAACCAGCGGCGCTGGCAGAATTTTAGGGCGAACCGACGCGGCTACTGGTCGCTCTGGATCTTCCTTGCGCTCTTTGGGCTGAGCCTTGTTGGCGAGTTCATCGCCAATGACAGGCCGATCGTCGCCTCCTACAAGGGCGAGCTTCTCTTCCCTGTTGTCATCGACTACCCGGAGGAAAAGTTCGGCGGCTTCCTTGCCGAGACCGACTACCGCTCCGACTTCATCCGCGACGAAATCGAGGCCAATGGCTGGATGGTCTGGCCGCCGGTCCGCTACTCCTATCAGACCGTCAATTCCAACATCCCACATTCGGCGCCCACCAAACCCTTCTGGCTGATGGACAAGGAGGAGCGCTGCTCCGCCTATCCGGAGGGGCGGAATGACCGCAACTGCATCGTCGGCAATCTCAACTGGCTTGGCACCGACGATCAGGCCCGCGACGTGTTTGCGCGCATGATCTACGGCTTCCGTCTCTCGGTGCTGTTCGGCCTGACGCTGACCATTGCCTCGGCGGTGATCGGCGTGACCGCCGGTGCTGTCCAGGGCTATTTCGGCGGCTGGACCGATCTCCTGATGCAGCGCTTCATCGAGATCTGGTCGTCAATGCCGGTGCTTTACATCCTGTTGATCATTGCCGCGATTCTGCCGCCCGGCTTCTTCATCCTGCTCGGCATCATGCTCTTGTTTTCCTGGGTCGGCTTCGTCGGCGTCGTGCGCGCCGAGTTCTTGAGGGCGCGCAATTTCGAGTATGTGAATGCGGCGCGGGCGCTCGGCGTCGGCAACGGCACGATCATGTACCGCCACCTGCTGCCGAACGCGATGGTCGCAACGCTGACCTTCCTGCCCTTCATCCTCTCCGGCTCGATCACGACGCTGACATCGCTCGACTTCCTCGGTTTCGGCATGCCACCGGGCTCGCCTTCGCTCGGCGAGATGATCGCGCAGGGCAAATCCAACCTGCAGGCACCCTGGCTCGGGCTGACGGCCTTCTGCGTCATGTCGCTGATGCTATCGCTGCTGATCTTCGTCGGTGAAGCAACGCGCGATGCCTTCGACCCGAGAAAGACATTCCGGTGAGCGCGACGATGACAGATCCCATCCTCTCCGTCCGCGACCTCTCGGTCGCCTTTCACCAGGGCGGCAACACCTCGATCGCCGTCGACCACATCTCCTTCGAGATCAAGCGCGGGGAAACCGTGGCGCTTGTCGGCGAATCCGGTTCGGGCAAGTCGGTTTCGGCCAATTCGATCCTGAAGCTGCTGCCCTATCCGTCCGCGAGCCACCCGAGCGGCGAGATCGTCTTCAACGGCAAGGACCTGTTGAAGGCCGGCGATGCGGAGCTGCGCAACGTGCGCGGCAACGACATCACCATGATCTTCCAGGAGCCGATGACCTCGCTCAACCCGCTGCATTCGATCGAGCGGCAGATCGGCGAGATCCTCGAACTGCACCAGCGGCTCGAAGGAGCCGCTGCGCGCACCCGCATTCTCGAGCTTCTCAATCAGGTCGGTATCCGCGAGCCGGAGAAGCGCCTCAGCGCCTATCCGCACGAGCTCTCCGGTGGCCAGCGCCAGCGCGTCATGATCGCCATGGCGCTTGCCAACCGGCCCGAGCTCTTGATCGCCGACGAGCCGACAACGGCGCTCGACGTCACGGTGCAGGCGCAGATCCTCGAGCTTCTGAAGACGCTCAAGGACGAGCACGGCATGTCGATGCTGTTCATCACCCACGACCTCGGCATCGTGCGCAAGATCGCCGACCGGGTCTGCGTGATGACCAAGGGCAAGATCGTCGAGACCGGCCCGACCGCCGAGATCTTCGCCAATCCGCAGCACGCCTATACCCGCCATCTGCTCGCCTCCGAACCGAAGGGCAACCCGCCGCCGTCAGACGCGTCGAAGCCGCTCGTGTTGGAAGCCTCCGACATGAGGGTCTGGTTCCCGATCAAGGCCGGCTTTCTGCGCAAGGTGGTCGACCACGTTAAGGCGGTCGACGGCATCGACCTGAAGCTGCGCGCCGGCCAGACGCTCGGGGTCGTCGGCGAATCCGGTTCCGGCAAGACGACGCTCGGCCTGGCGCTGACGCGGCTGATCTCGTCGAAGGGCCGCATCGCCTTTATCGGCAAGGACATCGACCGCTACAGCTTCAACGAAATGCGGCCGCTTCGAAACCGGATGCAGATCGTCTTTCAGGACCCCTATGGCTCGCTCAGCCCGCGCATGTCGGTGGCCGATATCATCGCCGAAGGCCTGAAGATCCATGAACGTTCGCTTTCGGAAAACGAGCGCGATGCCCGCGTCGCCGCCGCTCTCGAAGAAGTCGGCCTCGATCCTTCGACCCGCTGGCGCTACCCGCACGAATTTTCCGGCGGCCAGCGCCAGCGCATCGCCATTGCGCGTGCCATGGTGCTGAAGCCGCAATTCGTCATGCTCGACGAACCAACCTCGGCGCTCGACATGAGCGTGCAGGCGCAGGTGGTCGATCTCTTGCGCGACCTGCAGAGCAAACACGATCTCGCCTATCTGTTCATCAGCCATGACCTGAAGGTCGTGCGGGCGCTTGCCAACGAGATGATCGTGATGCGCCTGGGCAAGGTGGTGGAACAGGGGCCGGCCGAGCGCATCTTCAATGCGCCGAGCGAAGATTACACGAAGGCGCTGATGGCAGCGGCCTTCAACCTCGAAGCCGTCAATCTCACCGCGATCCGCCAGTAGAGTGCCCGCAATGTCCGCAAAGAGCCCCGTCATCGTCGATCTGAAGTTCATTCCGGAGGAGGTCGAGGCGGCTCTTCGCGGCGCCTTTCCCGATCGCGAGGTGATCAATCGCGCCGACGTCGTGCACCACAACCGCGATCTCTCGGGGATCGACTATGCAGTGGTGTGGAAATCGGCGCCGGATCTCTTCGAGCGGGCGCCGGATCTCAAGGTGGTCTTCTCCGGCGGCGCCGGCGTCGATCACGTGCTGACGCTTCCCGGGCTTCCCGAGGTGCCGCTCGTGCGCTTCGTCGATCAGACGCTGACGACGCGCATGAGCGAGTGGGTCGTCATGCAATGTCTTCTGCATCTGCGCCAGCACCGCGCCTATGAGGCGCTAGCGGCGAAGCGCGAATGGCGCGATCTGACCCAGCCGGAAGCCGCAGACATCACGGTCGGCATCATGGGCATGGGCGTGCTTGGCCAGGACGCCGCCCGCAAGCTCTCCACCATGGGCTTCAAGGTCGTCGGCTGGTCGCGCAGCAAGCGAGACGTCGCAGGCATCGAGACCTTCGGCGGCAGCGAGCTCGACACGTTCCTGGCGCGCACGGATTTCCTCGTCGGTCTGCTGCCGCTGACGCCGGACACGCGCGGCATCTTCAATCTGCGCCTGTTTGCCAAGCTCAGCCGCAACGGCCCGTTCGGTGCGCCTGTTTTCATCAATGCCGGCCGTGGCGGCAGCCAGGTCGAAGCCGATATCGTTCAGGCACTCGACAATGGCGTGCTCGGCGGCGCCTCGCTCGATGTCTTCGAAGAGGAACCGCTTGCCAGCGACAGCCGCTTCTGGACCATGCCGAACGTCTATGTCACACCGCATGTGGCGGCATCCTCCGACGTCAAGGCGTTGTTCCGCCATGTCGAGCAGCAGATCGCCCGCTTCGAAAGCGGTCAATCGCTCGAACACGTGGTCGACAAAGTAGCCGGCTATTGATTTAGCGGAAGCGAGGTGCGGCGGAATCAACCCGCCTGCACGTGGCTTGCTTCAGGGCCGTCGATAGCCGGTCGGCTGGTCGTAGAGCCAGCCAATGCGAGCGATCGCCTCTTCCAATCCTTCATGCGCGACCGACATGGTGTGGCCGTTGGCATGGATCAGCGTGCGTTCGTCTTCCATGATCGCGACATGGCCCTTCCAGAACACGAGATCGCCGCGCCGCAACTCTTCACGAGCGATCGGCATGCCGAGCCGAGCCGCCTGCATGTCGGAATCGCGCTCGACTACACGGCCTGCCATCAACATCGACGTCTGGACGAGGCCTGAGCAATCGATGCCGAAGCCGGAGCGGCCGCCCCACAGATAGGGCGTCTCCAGGAAGCGGGTGGCGACGGTGACGTAGTCGGCGCTGACGGCGTGGCCAACGGGCGCACAATGATTGGCGACGATCGCGCGGCCGCCCTCAAGCAGGAAGTAGCGCGTGCCACGCGTTTCCGCCTCGCCGATGACCGCGACACGGCTTCCCATCGAGAGAGCGAGGGCATGCGGAAACTTGAGGTCGGCACCGTTGTAGACGAATGTGCGCGGCACGGTGACGATATGGGTCGGAACGGTCGTCTGCCGCAGAAGAGCCGTCTCCGGCAGATAGCCGACATAGCCGTCGAGATCGGCTTTGACCCAGGCCCAGCCCTCGGCCGTATCAAGCACCCGCACGCCCTCGCCATAGAGCACCTCGGTGTCCGTGCCGCAGGCGGCGTCCGGGCGAGCACGCAGCGGCGCGACCGGCACGGCGAGCGTCGCCACCTCTCCCTCGACATAACGCTCCGCCTCGACCTGGCCGCGAAGCGCGATTTCGGCGAGATCGCTGCGATAGGCGTTGAGACGACGGTCCGGCAGTTGCGACATGGCTGAGACTCACAAGGTCAATTTGCGACCATGAAGAATGATCAGATCGCCGAGTTTTTCAAGGTAAAGCGCACCTTCGACGGTGCGTTTTATGATCACGTTGCGCCGGTCGATATCGTCACGCACCCGGTCCACGAGACCAAGAGCGCCCATGGTATCGAGCGCGCGGGTGATGACCGGCTTGGTAACGCCCAGCGTCGCCGCCAGTCCGCGCACCGTGTGGGGCGGTGGCACGAGGTAGATGTGCAGAAGGATCGCCAGCTGCCGCAGGGTCAGGTCGCGGCTGTCGACGCGCACCTGGGCGAGCGACACCGTATGCCAAAGCCCGAGGGCCTGGGAAGGCGTAAGCTCGATCGGCAATGGCGGCTCCTGCGCAGAAAGATGATCCGCCACGATAGCGGCGGATCGTTACGCAAGCGTTTCTTTCTTGCCAATCGTTCCGATAGGCTATTTCGCCATCTTCTGGACGTGATGGTAGAGCGCCCGGATCGCCTGCGCCTCGCCGCCAACCGGCGAATGCGGCCGCTCGGACTGTGCCCATCCGAAGATGTCGAAATGCACCCAGCTCTTGGTGTTGGTGACGAAACGCCTTAGGAAGAGCGCTGCAGTGATTGAACCGGCCATACCACCCGCCGGCGCATTGGTGAGATCTGCGATCCGTGCCGAGACATCCTTGTCGTAGCCATTGTAAAGCGGCATGCGCCACATCGGATCGTCGACCTCGAGGCTTGCTTCCGAGAGATCATGGGCAAGGTCGGCGTCGTCGGTAAAGAAGGGCGGTAGATCCGGGCCGAGCGCGACGCGAGCGGCACCGGTGAGCGTCGCCATGTCGACCAAAAGATCAGTCTTCTCCTCGTCGGCATAGGCGAGCGCATCGGCCAAGATCAGCCGGCCCTCGGCATCGGTGTTGTCGATCTGAACTGTCAGCCCCTTGCGGCTGCGATAGATGTCACCGGGGCGGAAGGCATTGGCGGAGATCGAGTTCTCGACAACCGGCACGATGACGCGCAGATCGACCTTGAGTTTGGCGTCCATGATCATCAACGCGAGGCCGAGGACATTGGCGGCACCGCCCATGTCCTTCTTCATCAAGAGCATCGAGGCGGCCGGCTTGATGTCGAGACCGCCGGTGTCGAAGCAGACGCCCTTGCCGACCAGCGTTACCTTCTTGTGGCCCTTCTTGCCCCAGCGCAGCTCAAGCAGGCGCGGAGCTTCGGCGCTGGCGCGTCCAACGGTATGGACCAGAGGGAAATTCTGCGTCAGCAGCGCTTCGCCCGATATCACCGAGACATCGGCCTTGTAGTGGGCGGCAAGCGCGCGGAATGCCGCTTCGAGCGCCTCGGGACCCATGTCGTTGGTTGGCGTGTTGATCAGGTCGCGCGCAAGGAAGACGCCGGCGAGCTGCCGCTTGATATCGGTCGCATCGGCGTCGGCGGGGATCAGCAGTGTCGGCGGCTCGCCCTTGGTGGATTTGTAGCGCTCGAAGCGATAGGAACCGAGGCCATAGCCGAGCGCCAGCCGGTTGGCGGTGAGCGGCGCGGTTTCGATGTGCCACTTGCCTGCCGGCAGTGCTCGCGCAAGCTTGCCGGCCAGAAACGGCGCTTCCGACGGGTTGCTGCCGAGACCGAAGAGCGCACCGCCGAGATGGCCGTCTGAGGACGGGATCAACAGCACCGCGCCGGATTCGGCCGTGAAGCCAGCCTTGCGCGCCCAGTCCAAAGCGATCGGATCGATCGTCCCCGTCTCAATATGCGCCGGCGTGACCGCGAAGATCGGCAGGGTCTTGCCGGCGCTGGTGTTGAACGGCGACGGCCGCTCGATGAACTGATAGGGAGCCATGAAAGTCCTCGGCTGACAGAGATGGAATCGCGCCATTAACGCTCCGTTAGGGTTAACAGATTATTGCTGGAGTGAAAGTTGCGCCGGTGTTGTCTGAAGTTCAGGTGCGCGAATGCATGCTGGGGACACTCATGGCCAAACGCACGACTTCACCGTTGAAAGCCGCTCACTTCTTCCAGGGCGCGGCGATTGCGCTGGTGGCGCTCTCGCTCGCAGGCTGCGCCAATCAGCCGAAGAAGGAGCTGACCACGGGCTCGATTTCGAGAACGTCGACGCCGGTTCAGTCGATGACCGCGACCGAGCTTTCGGCGGCGGCCGAAAGCGTTGGCCAGGCCTATGAAAAGAACCCCAAGGATCGCGAAGCCGGGCTCAACTACGCCAACCTCCTGCGTATGACCGGCCGCAACGAGCAGGCCCTCGCGGTCATGCAGCAGGTCGCGATCAACAATCCGTCGGACCGGGAAGTGCTCGGTGCCTATGGCAAGGCGCAGGCCGCGGCCGGCCAGCTCGATCAGGCGCTGGCGACGATCAGCCGCGCCCAGACCCCGGACCGTCCGGACTGGAAGCTGAAATCGGCCGAGGGCGCGATCCTCGACCAACTCGGACGCCCGCAGGAGGCGCGCACGCGCTACCGCGAAGCGCTCGAACTCAGGCCGACCGAACCGTCGGTGCTCTCCAACCTCGGCATGTCCTATCTTCTGACCAAGGATCTCCGTACCGCCGAAACCTATCTCAAATCGGCGGCGGCCCAGCCCGGTGCTGACAGCAGCGTGCGCCAGAACCTGGCGCTGGCCGTCGGGCTTCAGGGCCGCTTTCAGGAGGCCGAGACCATCGCCCGGCAGGAACTTTCCAGCGAGCAGGCAGAAGCGAACGTCGCCTATCTGCGCTCAATGCTCTCCCAGCAGGGAGCGTGGAAGCAGCTGGCGAAGGCTGACGAAGCGAAGACCAACTGAGCACCTTACAGTCAAGGCACAGTCAGGCGGCTCTCCCCTCCTCCGGTGTATTTCACCTCAGAAACGCATGCGTTAACGCGCGTCAGACCGCGCGGCGTCGTGAGCCGGCACTGTCCCCCAAACAGTGGGCGCAACGGACGACACGATTTTCAGTTACACCCCGAAATTCGCTGGAGCAGCCCGCTTCGAGCGGAATCGCTGGAAGCAAAAAAGACGCTCTGGAATCAAGGTTCCAGAGCGTCGTTCGTGCGTTCGTCTGAGCGCAGGGTGGTCTAGAACTTGTCGGCCACCTGAATGCCGGCGGGTCCGAGGATGACGGCGACCAGCACGGGCAGAAAGAACAGGATCATCGGCACCGTCAGCTTGGGCGGCAGCGCCGCCGCTTTCTTCTCCGCCGCGTTCATGCGCTGATCGCGGCTTTCTTGCGCAAGGACGCGCAAGGCCTGGGCGATCGGGGTGCCGTAGCGGTCCGCCTGGATGAGTGCCTGGACCACCGACCTGACCTCTTCGAGGCCGGTGCGAAGACCGAGGTTTTCAAGTGCTGCGCGACGCTCGGGCAGGAAGGAAAGTTCTGCCGTCGTCAGCACGAGTTCTTCCGCCAATGGCTGCGACTGGGCTGCGATTTCGTCGGCGACACGCCGCATGGCAAGTTCCATCGACACACCCGATTCGACACAGATCAAGAGAAGGTCGAGTGCATCCGGCCAGGCGCGACGAATGGAAGCCTGACGCTTGGAGACGGCATTGGCGACGATAATGTTCGGCGCGTAGAAGCCCAGATAGGCGAAACCGATCGCAAAGAAGAGACGTACCATCAGCGGTTTCTCGGCAAAGTTGCCGAGCCCGAAGATGTAGACGAGGGCGACGAGCAGAAACAGGAAGGGCAGGCAGAAACGCGCAAACAGGAAGGTATTGAGGGCATTCTGTGAGCGAAAGCCGGCCATTTTCAAACGGTTGACCGTCTTGTCATCCACGAGCGCCGTGCGCAGATTGAGCCGTTCGACGATCTGGCGAATGGAGGCGTTGTTTTGGCCACGCAGGCTCGCCCTGCCGCCCTGCATATCAGCAAGCCGCGCCCGTTCGCGTGCTCGGATTTGTTCCCGCTCGCTCGCAACCGACTTCATCCGCTTTCCGAGGTCGCCCCGTTCGAAGAACGGCACGATCAGCGAATAAAAAGTCGCGAGCACGGCGAGCGAAACCAGAACGGCCAGGACAACGTTCGGATCGGTCAGTGTCTTGATCAGGCCCGTGCTCATCGATGCCCCCTCAGATATCGAAATTGATCATGTTGCGCATCACCATGATGCCTACGCTCATCCAGAAGAGGCCGAGACCGATAATCAAGTGGCCGCGCGGGTCGGTGAACAGGACCATCATGTATGCGGGTGACGTCAGATAAACGAGCAAGGCAACGATGAACGGCAGGGCACCAATGATGCACGCCGACGCCTTGGCCTCCATCGACATCGCGCTGACCTTCGCCCTCATCTTCCTACGTTCGCGCAGAACCTTCGACAGGTTGCCGAGGGCTTCGGAAAGGTTGCCGCCCGCCTGCGCCTGAATGGCGATCACGATCGCGAAGAAGTTCACCTCCGGCAAGGGAATGCTATTGATCATGCGGGCACAGGCATCAGTGACGCTCAACCCGACCTGCTGTGATTCCACCACGCGGCGAAACTCCGTCTTCACCGGCTCCTGCGCGTCGGCGGCAATGAGGCGGAGCGCGTCATTGAGAGGAAGGCCCGATTTGATCGAGCGGACCATGGTCTCGAGAGCGTTCGGAAACTCCTCCAGGAACTTCTTGCAGCGTCGCTTGATCAGGAAGCCGACAAACCAACGGGGTAGGCCAAGGCCGGCGATCACTGCTATGCCGAGGCCTATAGCGGGCCCGGCTCCCATGATCAGGGCGACGAGAAAGGCGAAGGCGCCGAAAAGCGCGCTGAACAGATAGAAGCGCCCCAAGGAAACTGAGAGGTCCGCCTGGGTCAGTCGCACCTTCATCGAAGGGGAAGACTTGGCCGAGCGCTCCTGTTGCTTCTTCTCGAGTTCCTTCAGCGAATCCTGCACGGACTTGCGCCGCTTCGACAGTTCGCTCACGCGGTCCCGCGCGGCCTTCACCTTGGCGCGGTCCGTTTCAGCCGCGCTGACCTTACGCACGCGGCCTTCCGCCTTCTTTTCGCTTTCGATACGCGAGAACAAAAGGCCGTAGGCGAGCGCCGCCGCCGATATTGCGACAAGGGCGGCCAGCGCCAGAACGGTGATGTCTATGCCGAACATCGCAGCTCCTAGTTCTTGTCCATCGCGTCAAGGGTGGCGGCCAAACGCTTATCCTCGTTGAAGTAGCGGGCGCGATCCCAGAAATGCGGCCGGCCGATGCCGGTCGACGTGTGGCGGCCAATGATACGTCCGCCGGCGTCCTCGCCATCGATCTCGTAGCGCATCAGGTCCTGCGTGATGATCACGTCACCTTCCATGCCGACCACTTCGGTTATGTGGGTAATGCGCCGGGAGCCGTCGCGCAAACGCGATGCCTGGATGATCACATCAACCGATCCGGCAATGATCTCGCGCACGGTTTTGGCTGGCAGGCTGTAGCCACCCAAGGCGATCATCGATTCCATACGGCTCAAGCATTCGCGCGGCGTGTTGGCATGGATCGTTCCCATCGAGCCGTCATGGCCGGTGTTCATCGCCTGAAGCAGGTCGAAAACTTCTGGTCCGCGCACTTCGCCGACGATGATGCGTTCGGGGCGCATGCGCAGGCAGTTCTTGATGAGGTCGCGCATGGTGATCTCACCTTCGCCTTCGATGTTCGGCGGGCGCGTTTCCAGGCGCACGACATGCGGCTGCTGCAGCTGCAGCTCGGCCGTGTCCTCGCAGGTGATAACCCGCTCGTCGGCGTCGATGTAGCGCGTGAGGCAGTTGAGAAGTGTCGTCTTGCCCGAGCCGGTGCCACCGGAGATGACAATGTTGCAGCGGACGCGGCCGATGATCTGCAGAAGGACGGCACCCTCCGCCGTTACCGAACCGAAGCGCACGAGCTGCTCCAGCGTAAGCTTGTCCTTCTTGAACTTGCGGATGGTCAGCGCCGTGCCGTCGATGGCGAGCGGCGGGGCAATGACGTTGACACGGGATCCGTCTGGCAGGCGGGCGTCGCAGATTGGGCTCGATTCATCGACGCGACGGCCGACCTGGCCGACGATGCGCTGGCAGATCGACAGCAGCTGCGCGTTGTCGCGAAACCGGATTTCCGATTCCTGCACCTTGCCGCCGACTTCGATGAAGGTCTGACCGGCGCCATTGACCATGATGTCGGCGATGTCGTCGCGGGCAAGCAGCGGTTCGAGCGGACCATACCCCAGCACGTCGTTGCATATGTCGTCGAGCAGCTCTTCCTGCTCGGAGATCGACATCGCGAAATTCTTGATCGTGATGATGTCGTTGACGATGTCGCGGATTTCCTCGCGCGCGCTCTCGGTGTCGAGCTTGGCGAGCTGCGACAGGTCGATCGTGTCGATCAGCGCCGAAAATACCTGCGACTTCGTATCGTAATAGTCTTCCGTTCGCGCGGTGCGACGCCGGGTCGTCGATGGGGCGGCCGGCTGGATCTTCGGGATCGCGGACGTCGTTTCGCCGAGAACCGGAACCGCGGACCGCTCGGTCGCCATCGGTTGCGCAGCAACCACGGGCGGAGGAACGGCGGGACCCGGGGTGCCGCTTTTGCCGAAGCCTTCGTTTCCGCGTTTGCCAAACATTTGCGTGATCCTATGTCCAGTCTATTTCCTGCCGAGCGCGGCAAGCACCTTTCCAAGTCCGCCGCGCCGAGCCTTCTTCATCGTTACCCGGCCGGTCAAAAGATGCGCGAGCTGTGAGAACGTTTCAGCCGCCGGCGCCTTCTTGTCGATTTCCGCTATCATCCGTCCGCTGTTCGAAGCGTTGCCAAATAGGGCCGCGTCAAAGGGAATGATGGCCGCCGCTTCGGTTTCCAGCGAATCGCAGAACTCGCTCGCCGTAATCTCCGGACGCTTCGGCATCCCGACCTGGTTCAGAACCAAGTGGGGCGGTTTGTCGTTTGGACGCAGCTTCTTCATTGCATCGAGCAGGTTCTTGGTATTGCGCAGGCTGGCGAGATCGGGGATCGCGGTAATCACTACTTCGTCGGCTTCTCCGAGCACGGCGCGGGTCCAGTCCGTCCACAGATGCGGAATATCAAGAACGGAAACGGGGGCGCTGCGCTGCAGGATCTCCAGGATCGGGTGGAACGCACCGGTCTCAAAATCATAGGCGCGGTCCAGCATGGAGGGGGCGGCCAACAGCGACAGGTGGTCGGAGCATTTGGTCAGCAGCCGGTCAAGGAACACCTCGTCCAGGCGCTCTGGCGCAAACACCGCTTCGGCAATGCCCTGCGGCGGATCCTGGTCGAAATCGATGTTGGCCGTGCCATAGGGAAGGTCGAGATCGGCGAGAATGGTCTCGGTCGAGAAGAGGCTGGAGATGCCCCAGGCGCAATTGTGCGCGATCACCGACGAACCGCAACCGCCCTTTGCACCGATGAAGGCGATGCTTCGGCCCAGGGGCTCGGCATCCGGGTCGACGAAGATCGCCGAAACGGCGGTGAGAATGTCCGGCATAGACACCGGTGCGACCATGTATTCCGAAATGCCGTTGCGGATGAGCTCGCGATAGAGCCCGATATCATTGTGTTTGCCGACGAGAATCACCTTGGTGCTCGGGTCGCAGACCTCTGCAAGCGGCGTAAGCTCGGCCAGTAGCGACCGTGGTTCGGTCGATGTTTCAAGGATGATGAGATTGGGGGTAGACACGGTCGCGAACATGTTTGCGGCCGCGTCGATGCTGCCGCTGTTGATGCGCAAGCTGACCTTGGCCATGCGCCGGTCCCGCCCGCAACGCTCCATCAGCTGCTGCATTGCATTGGTTTCGCAGAATGCGTGGATCGAGATCCGCGGTAGCGGGCGGACTTGCTCCAGATCGCCCGTGCGCACCTGGTCGGAGAAAGGATCGTCCCCCTCGCCGCCGGTGCCGATCTTATAATCGATCGTGTTCATTTCTTCATCCCGCCGCTATCAGTTGAAGATGACGACCGGGCCGTCGCTCTTGTCGGTTCCACGCCAGTCCTTGATCACCTGGCCACGCTGTTCCGCGTCGATCGGCGACGTCTGGCGCGGGCCGAGCAGGTCTGTCGGATTGGCGATCTGGGCGGCCAGGTTCGATTGCGAGGCGCAACCGAAATTGTAATAGTTCTTGTTTTCCAGTGTGTTGAGGTTCAGATCTTCCGGCCAGGTGCCGCAAGGCGCGGTCTGGGCGGTAATCGCAACGTAGCTCAAGCGGATCGGTGCCGCGTCTCCATAAGGTCCGGCGTCGTAGCTCGTTTCGAGCAGACGTTTGGCGGGAATGCCCGCAGCAACCAGGACGCCGCGGATTTCCCTGCGCATCGCTTGCGCAGCATGGCTGTTGGCCGCGCCGCGCGGCATCATGATCTGCACGACGCCGCTTGCCGAATTGCGATAGTCGGAAGCGAACCCGGCGATAACATCGCGCGTGCCCTGGGTCAGGCGACGGTCGCCCGATGCGATCGGGATGTCGATGGCGCGTTCGCCTTCGGCGAGCACGATCGGATGTCTCGTGCGATAGTCGTCCGGAATCGAGCCAGTAGCGAGATTGTCCTTTGTCCCGCAGCTCGCAAGAAAGATACCAGCGATGGCCAGCATGGCCACGCGGCTCGTGCATCGCATGAAGGCGCTGGATGTGCTCAGGGGCATGGCAGTCGGCCTTTCAGAATTCTGGTGGGAACCGGTTCGAAGCGTCATGATCCGACCTATTTGTAGATGAAGCCGACATTGCCGTGGTAACGCCCTGCCGGAGCGGCCGCCTCCGGCCGCCCGTAGATGCGGTTCACGCGGCCAAGGAAGTAGCTGTCGAGATCATTGGCCGGATTGAAATTGTCGTCAGGCCGGGAGATCGCGCTTCTGGCGACAGGACGGACAAGATAGGGCGTCGCGATGATGACGAGCTCGGTTTCGTTGCGCACGAAATCCTTGCTGCGGAAGAGCGTTCCGAGGATCGGGATCTTCGAAGCACCCGGCAGGCCGGACATCGCCTGGCGAATATTGTCCTGAACCAGGCCGGCGATCACGATCGAGCCGCCGGAAGGCAACTCGACGCTGGTCGAAGCTTCGCGCCTGCGGATGCCGAGAAAGGTATTGCCAGGAATCTTGCTCGTGCCGTTGCCAGTGACGACGGATCCCTCATAGGTGGGCTCAGAGACATTCGTCTCGATCTGCAGGCTGATGCGTCCCGGTCCCAGGACAACAGGCTTGAAGTTCAGGCGGATGCCGTATTCGACGTCGTTGACTTCGCGCGTGACCCTGTTTTCGCCGGTCTGATCGTCGGTCGTGACTTCCTGGGTTCCCGACAGGCGAAACTGACCGCCGACATAGAACTTCGCCTCCTGACCAGAAATCGCCGTCAGGCTTGGCTCGGCCAGTGTCCGCATCACACCCGCCTGCTCCATCGCGTTGATGTAGCTGGAGATCATCGTGCCGCCGACAGACTTGTTGATCACCGCGTTGACACCAACGCCGATCGCATCCCCGAGGTTGGCCGGATTGCGGAAACCGATGCCGCTTTCGCCGTCGCTAACACGGCCGTTGAAACCGAGCTGCTTCAGCACCTGGCGGCTGACTTCGGCCACCGTGACCTTGAGGTTGACCTGGTCATCGCCGTCGATCGTCAGGAGGTTGACGATCTGCGAAACCTGGCGATCTTCAGCGAAGATGTCGGCATCGCCATTGTTGCCCTGGGCGGTGATGTTGCGCGTGGTCGCCTCGCCGCCCTGGAGGAAGGCCTTCGCAAGGTCTACGGCACGGGTGGAATCGAGCGGCGTTCGCACGGTTCCGGTCAAGACGATGTTGTCCGAAATGATCTCGACATTGATGTCGGCGTCCGGAATGAAGCGACGCAGATTGGACTGGAGATTGGCGATATCGCGCTCGACTTCGATGTCGAGGCTGACGATCTCCTCGCCATTGGGGCCGAAGACGAAGATGTTGGTCTGGCCGACGGATTTGCCGAAGAGATAGATACGCCGTGAGGTGCGCGTCACTGCGTCCGCCAGCGACGGGTCCGCCACGAGAATGTCGTGCGCGTCCGCCGGCAGGTCGACGACCACGGCCTTGTTTAAGCCGAGACTGACCTTCTTCTTGACGCCTGGGCCGCTTTCAACGATCCGCACGACGGAGGAAGCAGCGGCGAGTGCGACCGTCGGCGCCGGCAGATACATGCCGGTAAACGCCAGGCAGAATGATAGGCCGGCTGCGACAGACGCCCGAAATGTGTTTCCGCTCCGTTTCACCTTATGCCCCATTCTAGCCTGGTTACTGCTGTGTCTGGCCGAGGGCGCCATCGCTCTTGACGATGGACCCGGATTTGATGACCTGAATGCTCGGCTGACCGTCGCCGCTCAATAGATAGTCTGCGGCGTCGGTGTCGGATTCCTGTGCATCGGCGACGCTTCGGAGCGCCAATGAAATGCGCTCGGCCATCTGCTGCGCCACTGTCATTACTTTCGACTGGTCGGGCGTCAGCTCCAGCGTGGCCGTGGTTCCGACCACGGCCTTGGTGCCGTCTTCCTTCTCCTCGACCTGCTGGTCGATCGCCAGAACACGCACGTTGCTGAGCACGGTTTCGGTCAGGTAGAGTTCGCCATCGCCCTTGCGGACCATGATGACGTCGACACGGTCATTCGGAAGGATGAAGCCGCCGGCACCGGTAGCGACGGTGATTTCCGTCGCGACGGCGCGTTTGCCCGCCGGCAACAGCGACGACATGATGCGGTTGGACGAGTCTGCGACCTTTTCGTGACGGACCGGCTCGCCGTTGAAGATCGGCAAGCGAACGACGGCTCCGGTGAGGTCGTCGATTGCCGACGGTTGACTTTCGTCGGTGATCAGGCCGTCAACCAAACCGTCCTTCGGCCAGGCCATCCACTGGATGGAATCGCCGCCCAGGCGCGAACCGACAGGCAGGCTCTTGCTGGCAACCAGGACGTTGACGGTCGGCGCCCGCTCGATCAGAGGCTCGGCGGCCAACGGCGCAGGTGCGCGCGTCAGTTTCATCGCCAATAGACCAGCCATTGCAGCCGATAGAACGGCCACCGCCAGTATGATGATGCGAACCGGTTTCATGATCGTTTCCGAGCCCCGAAAAATGCCAGGGTCAGATTGATCAGGAATTGGTGTAATTATAGTTAACGGATTGCTTATGAGGAGAGTTAACGAAAGGTGATGCCCCGCGCCCGGGCCTTAAGAAAGGCGCGCAAAGGCCGCCTGCATGAGCGGCGAAGCCGGATAGGCGGCAAAGCCACCAAGCGCGATTGCAACGCCGTAGGGAATTTTCTTGGCCGTCAGCAAGAGTTGCGGAACAGGGATGCCACTCGCCAGTATTGTGTTTTCATGCCGGCGCAGCATCAGGATGGCAAGCGTCAGCAAGCCTCCAAAAATCGAGACGTAGAGCAGAAAAGCGGTCAACGATGGGGTGAACCCGAACCAGATGGCGCTGGCGGTTAAGAGCTTGGCGTCTCCGCCGCCCATCACGTTTGCGGCAAACAGACCGAAGCACACGGCAAAGACAACCAAGGCCGCAGCCATATGCCGGGCGATCTCCGTGAAATCGAGCCCCGCCAACGGCGCCACGACAAGAAAGCTGCCCAGAAGGATCACCGAAACGCGATTGGGAATCGTCATGGTCAGCAGGTCCGAAAACGCTGCAAATCCCAGACAGAAGGGAAAGATCACGAAAATGGCGGCTTCAGTCATGTTCCGGTCTTCCGAAGGAGGGTATGCAATCTCCGATGCCCCGCAGGACTCCAGATAACAATGGAGCCGCCTTTGGAGCGGCTCCATTTCAGGTCATTGCGGGACCCGTTCGTCAGATCTTGCCGCTCGTCGCAATGCTCGACCCGATTTTACTGAGCGCGGAATCGAGCGTGTTGCCAAGCGTGGATGCACCGGCGATCAGGGCTGCGGAAACAAGCGCCGCGATTAAGCCATACTCGATCGCGGTCGCACCGCCTTCATCCCGCTTCAGGCGATGGAAAATCTTCGTCATGCGAATTTTTCCTCGCTTAAAGCAGTCAGATCAGAGACCGTTCGTTTCGGTCGTCAGCTTCGTGCCCAGCTTGCTGAATGTGTCGTCGAGCGCGTTGCCCAGGGTGCTTGCGCCAGCAATGAGGGCAACCGAGATGAGGGCGGCGATCAGGCCGTACTCGATCGCGGTCGCGCCGGACTCGTCCTTCATCAGACGGGCAAAAATCTTCTTCATGATGATTCTCCTACTTCGCGTTTGTTGTTCAGCACTTCCGCCAACTGTTGCCGTTGATCGGATGGCCTCAAACTAGTCCTGGCGCATTTCCATCGACTTAAAGAAGGCGGTTACCGACAGGTTAACGATGCATCCCTGATTTTTGGGTAAACGAACAGAAAACGGCGCGGGGCGCCTATCCGGTCTCGAAATCATGGATTTAACGGTTCATTCACCAAGACGAGGGAGTATGGCGTGAGCATCACCTCAAGGACCCGCCATGACCATGCCATTCGCGACCGGCCGAGCCGCCCTGTTTGCTTTCGTGATCGCATCGCTCCCGGTGGTCGCCGCTGCTGCAGAGAACGACATGATGCGCGTCTATATGGATCACGCGCGCGTGCTCAAACTCGACCGTCCGGTCAGCAAGGTCATCATCGGCAATGCCGAAGTGGCAGACGCCACGGTTGCCGATGCCCGAACCATCGTCATCACCGGCCGCAATTTTGGCACGACCAATCTGGTCATCCTCGACCAGGATGGAAACGCCATTGTCGATGAGCGGATTCTGGTGTCGATCGATGAAGGCAACACCGTGCGCGTCTACAAACAGACGTCGCGCACCGTGCTCTCCTGTACGCCAAATTGTGAACGACACGCGGAACGTAAAACCACAGGTAGCACCAACTGAATTTTATGGGTTTCGACCCGCGATTCGTTAAAATGCACATGATTTGCGGGAACGAAATATCAACGGTTGCTCCATAATCTTCCGCCCGTCTGGCGTAACATGATGGGACGGCACAATGAGCAGCGAGCAGGCAATCGAACGTGCGAGCGGGCCTGATATCAGGCGAAAAGGCATTCTGCGCCGCTTCATCCGCAACCGCAAAGGCACGACGAGCATCGAGTTCGCCATCCTCGCGCTGCCCTTCTTCGTGGTGATTTTCGCCTCACTCGAAACCTTTGCCGCCTTCTACGGCGACCAGCTCCTGGCGAACGCAACGGAGACGATGGCGCGCAAGGTCCGTACCGGCCAGATTACCTTCCAGCGGGGGAAGGCCACGGATATGACTCAGGCGCAGTTTCGCCAGGCCTTCTGCAATGAAATCTCAGTCCTGATGAAATGCTCCGCCACCGAAGCAAACCAGCCCTCGCAGTTCTACCTGGATGTCCGGGCGGTCTCGGATCTCAGCACGTTTCCTGTGAACATCCCGCGCAAGGCGGATTCGACCGATATTGATACGGGCGACTTCAAGTTTGCCCCCGGCGGTCCGGGTACCTTCAACGTGGTGCGTGCCTACTATCGGTGGAGCGTGATCACCGACCTCGTCAGGCCGTTCGTCACCAATTTGCGGCCCGCCGGCGCGAGCATGCCGAAGGACTATCTCATGGTGGCAACCGCCACCTTCCGAAACGAGAGCGAGTGAGGTTTGCCGTGAAGCAGATTGCGAAGCAAACGATCCTGCGCCTTCGGGCGGTTTCTGCCATGTTTCACGCACTGCGGCGGGACAAACGCGGCGTCGGAGCCGTTGAATTCGCGATCGTCGCACCCTTGCTGATCATAACCTATCTCGGTGCGTTCGAGCTTTCGGTCGGTTTTACGGTCGCAGGCAAGACGGCCCGCGCCGCGAGCGCCGTCGCCGACATCATCGCACAGCAATCGGAAGTCAACAAAGCCTTCCTCGCCAAGGTGCCGAATATCGCAAAGAGTATTCTCGAACCCTATGGGAACGCGAACTACACACTGAAGATCACCGGTATCGAGGTCTCAAGCACCAATGAGGGGACCGTCATTTGGTCGCGCGATCAGGCCGGCGGGGTTCCCTACAGCGTGAATTCGAAGGTCACCCTGCCCGGCCAATTCACGGCCAACAAGTCCTTTGTCATTCGCACGGAGCTGACCGTGCCGCACGAGTTGCTGCTCTACGCTCCGAGCCTTCAGGCCACGGCGAAGACGATAGACCTCTCCAAGACGGCCTACTTCCATTCGCGTCTCGCCCAAACAATAAAATGCACTGATTGCTGATCGGGCACTGATCCGGCGCAATTGCATTGCGCCGTGCGCAGCGCTATCCCTTCGGGATTGTGCGTGGCGCGCGCCTCCGGCGTCGTCGCGTTCTTCCAGAAGCTTTCGGAGCGCGATGCGAGCGCTTCCGCTGTCAGGTGCATCATGGCGCGTGCGTTTCTATTCGTTCTCGATTCCTTCGGCTTAGGCGGCGCGCCGGATGCCGAAGCCTACGGTGACCTGGGCGCCAACACGCTCGGACACATCGCCGAGTTCTGCGCCGCCGGCGCCGCAGATCGGGTTGGTTTGCGAGAAGGGCCGCTCAATCTGCCGAACATGTCCGCCCTTGGCCTTGTTCACGCAGCAAAGCTCGCCAACGGCACGATTCCCAAGGGCATGCCGGTGCCCAATCGGGTCTATGGTGCCTTTGGCGCCGCCAGCGAAGTCTCGCGCGGCAAGGACACGCCCTCCGGGCACTGGGAAATCGGCGGCACGCCGGTCATGTTCGATTGGGGTTACTTTTCGGCTGAAGGCGATGCCTTTCCGCCCGAGCTCGTCGAAACCATCTGCCGCGAAGGCAACATTCCCGGCATCCTCGGCAATTGCCATGCTTCCGGCACCGACATCATCGCCCGCCACGGCGAGGAGCACATGCGCAGCGGCAAGCCGATCTGCTACACCTCTTCGGACTCGGTCTTCCAGATCGCGGCGCATGAGCAGAGCTTCGGGCTCGATCGCCTGCTTGAGCTTTGCCAGACGGTCCGCCGCCTGGTCGACGACTACAATATCGGCCGCGTGATCGCCCGCCCCTTCGTCGGCACCAGCCCGCAGACTTTCACCCGGACCGGCAATCGCCGTGACTATTCCGTGCTGCCGCCGGAGCCGACGATCCTCGACCGGCTGACGGAAGCGGGGCGCACGGTTCACGCGATCGGCAAGATCGGCGACATCTTCGCCCACCAGGGGGTGACGAAGCTGACGAAGGCCGACGGCAATATGGCGCTCTTCGACGCAAGTCTCGCGGCCATCGACGAGGCCGAAGACGGCAGCCTGGTCTTCACCAATTTCGTCGATTTCGACATGCTCTACGGCCATCGCCGCGACGTCGCCGGTTACGCGGCAGCACTCGAAGCCTTCGATGCGCGCCTGCCGGATCTCGACCGCCGCCTGCAGCCCACCGACATCGTCATCCTCACGGCCGATCACGGCTGCGACCCGACCTGGCGCGGCACCGACCATACGCGCGAGCGGGTGCCGGTGCTGATGTTCGGACCGTCGCTGCGCAGCCGCTCGCTCGGCGTCGCCAACACCTTCGCGCATATCGGCGAATCCGTCGCCAAACATCTCGGCATCGCGCCGGGCCATCATGGGAGAAGCCTCATTTGACCGCGCATCTGAAGAAGGCGGAGCTGCATTGCCACATCGAAGGCGCGACGCCGCCTGAGCTGGCTTTAGCTCAGGCCGAGAAGTATGGCATCGACACCAGCGCGATCATCCGTGACAGGGCCTATGTCTGGGAAGACTTCACCAGCTTCGTGAAATGCTACGACGCCATCGCCTCGCTGTTTCGGACCGAGGAAGACTACGCACTGCTCGCCGAAGCCTATCTGACGGAGCTTGCCGAAGCCGGCACAATCTACAGTGAAATCATCGTTTCGCCCGACCACGGCAACACGATCGGCCTGGGCGCGAAAGCTTACCTTGAGGGCCTTGCCGCCGGCATGGAAGCCGCAAGGCAGAAGACCGGGATCGAATCGCGCATGCTGATCACAGGCATTCGCCATCTCGGCCCGGAGTCCGTAATCAAGACCGCAGAATTCGCGGCCAGGCGGGAGCATGCGCTCGTCACCGGCTTCAACCTCGCTGGCGAAGAACGCATGCACAACGTGGCCGATTTTGCCCGCGCCTTCGACATTGTACGGGACGCAGGCCTTGGCCTGACGATCCATGCGGGCGAGCTCTCCGGCGCCTTTAGTGTGCGCGACGCGCTTGACCACGTGCACCCCTCGCGCATCAGCCATGGCGTTCGGGCGATCGAAGACATGGATCTGGTGCGGCGCCTTGCCGATGCCGGAGTCGTGCTCGAAGTCTGCCCCGGCTCCAACATCTCGCTGCAGGTCTTCCCGGACTTCGCCTCGCACCCATTGCGGGCACTTTACGAGGCCGGCGTGCGCGTCACGCTCAATTCCGACGATCCACCGTTCTTCCATACGTCGCTCGCTCAGGAATACGACATCGCCTCTGCGGTGATGGGCTTCACCGACGAGGAGATCAACCGCATGACCCGCACGGCGATCGAGGCCGCCTTCGTCGACGAGCCGACGCGCCAGCGGCTGCTCGCGCGGATCTAGAGCGCCGTGCGTTCAGGTGAACGCACTTGGCTCTAGCCTATGATGCCAGAGCATCTTCCCGCTTCAAGCGATTACGCTTGAAAGCGGGATGCTCTGGAAACCGCGACGCCGGATTGCCGTCCGTCGGCTGGGGATGACGTTCTCCGGCCGGCCAATACCCTTGCGGCGACGACGCATTCCATGGAAAAAGGACGGATACAAAAAATCCGGAAAGGTGAGCCATGAACGGCGTTACAGTGATCGATCATCCGCTTGTGCAGCACAAGCTGACCATCATGCGCAAGAAGGAGACCTCAACCGCGGGTTTCCGCCGGCTTCTCCGGGAGATCTCGACGCTGCTCTGCTACGAGGTCACGCGCGATCTCGAACTGACGATGGAGCGGATCGAGACTCCGCTGGAGGAAATGGACTCGCCGGTCCTCGAGGGCAAGAAGCTTGTGTTCGCCTCGATCCTGCGCGCCGGCAACGGGCTTCTGGAAGGCATGCTCGAGCTGGTGCCTTCGGCCCGCGTCTCGCACATCGGCGTCTATCGTGACCATGAGACGCTGGAAGCGGTGGAGTATTACTTCAAGGCGCCGGAAAGCCTGTCCGAACGCCTCATCATCGTCGTCGACCCGATGCTCGCCACCGGCAACTCGTCGATCGCAGCGATCGACAAGCTGAAGGAGCGCGGCGCCAAGAACATCCGCTTCCTCTGCCTGCTGGCTGCCCCCGAGGGGATCCGCAATTTCCAGGGTGCACACCCGGACGTGCCGATCTACACGGCCTCGATCGACAGCCACCTCAACGAACTCGGATACATCATGCCCGGCCTCGGTGACGCGGGCGACCGCATGTACGGCACCAAATGATTTCCTGATCCTTAACCAGGATTGCAAATCCGTGAGAAAGCCGCCGGTATCCGGCGGCTTTTTTATGTCGTCTTAGGCGTCATGCGGTCTACTGCTCCATAGCGATCGCGCCTCCTTTTCGGGCGTGCAGACCGGTCTCCGCAGCAATTTGCGTTTGCTGCATCCGATGCCATTGAAGGGTGATGTCCATGCTCGTCCGTTTGCTCGCATTGGCAGGTTTGGCCGCACTTGCAGCCATGGTGGTTCCGCACTTGGCAACGACCGCCTTGACGCAAGGCGGTAACAAGACGGCTGCCAAGGAAGCTGCAGCCCCGCCGACGACCACGGCAAAGTATGCGGCGGGGCGGAGCGTTGTGCTCGACGCCGATGGCAGGGGCCACTTCTTTGGCACTTTCCGCATCAACGGCCGCAGCGAGCGCGGCCTGGTCGACACCGGCGCCAGCAGCATCGCCATCAACCTTTCGACCGCACGCCGGCTCGGCATTGCACCAAGCACGCTTTCCTTCACGGCTCGCGTCAATACTGCCAATGGTGTCGTCGAAGCGGCTCCGGCGATGCTGAACCGGATCGAGATCGGCGGCATATCGGTACGCGACGTTCAGGCACTGGTGCTGCCGGACAAGGCGCTCTCCGGCACGCTTATCGGCATGACGTTCCTGAACCGGCTGTCATCCTTCCGCGTCGAGGACGGTGCCCTGCACCTCGTCAGGTGATTTTCGCGAGAATCGGCGAACGCTTCGTCGGCTCGATATCATCGATCGTATAGAGTTCGTGCAGACGCCGACGGGCTACGTCCGCAGCATCCCGATCGGCCGCATGAACAAAGGCAATCAGGTCGCCCTTCTCGATCTGCGTACCGAGCGGCTTCAGCGCATCGAAGCCGACCCGATGATCGATCCTGTCATCCGGATGCGACCGTCCGCCGCCGAGCGCAATGACAGCCATGCCCAGTTCGCGGGTCTCACAGGCTGCAAGATAGCCGGACTGCTTCGCTTCGACCGGCAAGATGACCGGCGCACGCCCGAGATAGGCCACCGAGCGCTCGACGAAATCCGTCGGGCCGCCGAGCGCGTGCACCATTTTTCCGAAGCATTCGAGCGCCGCCCCGCTTGAAAGCGCCTTGCGCGCCAGCGCTTCGCCCTGTTCGGCATCACCAGCGACGCCCCCCGCCACCAACATTTCGGCAGCAAAGGCCAGGACGACCGTTTCGAGCCGAGTGCCCTTCTTCTCGCCCCGGAGGAAGGCCAGGCAATTGTCGATCTCCAACGCGTTGCCGGCGGCATCGGCCAGCGGTTCGTTCATGTCGGTCAGAAGCGCCGAGG
The DNA here is from genome assembly GCF_049905105.1 of Ensifer sp. R-19. Classification (NCBI taxonomy): domain Bacteria; kingdom Pseudomonadati; phylum Pseudomonadota; class Alphaproteobacteria; order Hyphomicrobiales; family Rhizobiaceae; genus Ensifer; species Ensifer sp. R-19. Next base: position 3,724,395 of record NZ_CP184569.1, on the reverse strand, counting down.
TACGAACGCCGGCGCCGTTGGCGACATCGACCAGCGAGCGCGCAAGCACCTCCGCTTCCTTGGCATCGCTCATGAAGGAGCCATTGCCGAGCTTGACGTCGAGCACCAGCGACTGAAGGCCGGCGGCCAGCTTCTTCGACAGGATCGAGGCCGTGATCAGCGGCACGGAATCGACGGTCGCGGTCACGTCGCGGATCGCATAAAGCCGTTTGTCGGCCGGAGCGAGGTTCGCCGTCTGGCCGATGATTGCGCAGCCGATCTCGTCGACTGTCCTGCGGAATAGCGCCGCCGACGGCTGGATATCGTAGCCGGGTATCGATTCGAGCTTGTCGAGCGTGCCGCCCGTATGCCCGAGCCCGCGCCCCGAAATCATCGGCACGGCAAGGCCGCAGGCGGCGACGATCGGCGCCAGCATCAGCGAGACGTTGTCGCCAACGCCGCCGGTAGAATGCTTGTCGGCGATCGGGCGACCGATGGTGCTCCAGTCGAGTGTTTCGCCGGAGTCGCGCATCGCGAGGGTCAGGGCCACGGTCTCGTCGCGGCTCATGCCGGAAAACCAGACCGCCATGGCGAAAGCGGCGACCTGCCCTTCGGAGATCGAGCCATCCGAAAGGCCGCGGACAAAGTCCGCGATCTCGGCTGGAGCGAGGCGTTCGCCGTTGCGCTTGCGCCTGATTGTTTCCTGCGGAAGCATCGTCACCCGCGCACCGCGTCGGCTGCGATCATGTCGGCGAGGATCGCGGCAAGCCGCTTGCCACCAACCGGCGCCATGTCCTTCGTCTCGTGATGGCTGATCTCGCCCCCGGTCATGCCGGCGCCGAAATTGGTGATCACCGAAGCGGCGACGACCCTCAGCCCGAAGAAACGGGCGAGAATGACCTCCGGAACCGTGGACATGCCGACGGCATCGGCGCCAAGGATGCGGGCCATGCGGATCTCGGCCGGCGTCTCGAAACTCGGGCCGGAGAACCACATATAGACGCCGCCAAGAAGCGGAATGCCGAGGCGTTCGGCACTCTCCTGCATTCTTCCGGCGAGCTCGGCATCATAGGCATTGGTCATGCCGACGAAGCGATCGTCGCTTTCCACGCCGATCAGCGGGTTGAAGCCCGAATAGTTGATGTGATCGGAAATCCGCATCACCGATCCCGGCGGCAGATCCTCCCGCAGCGATCCTGCGGAATTGGTCAGCACCAGGCACTCAATGCCGAGCGCTTTCAGGGTTTCCAGCGGCAGGCGCATCGCGTTGGCGTCGCCCTGTTCGTAATAATGGACTCGGCCGGAGAGCATGACAACAGGAACGCCCGAGAGCGTTCCGGCGACGAGTTCGCCGGCATGGCCGGAGACGCTGCTGACCGGGAACCCTGGTATGTCGGCATAGGAAAGCCGCAGCGTTTCGTCCACGGCATCGACCAGCGAGCCGAGCCCGGAACCGAGCACGATGCCATAGCGCGGCGAAAGGCCGCCGAGCCTGGATTTCAGCAATTCAGCGGCCGCGGTCATCCGAGGATCTCGGTCTCGAAGCTGTGCGGCAGCAGGTCCGACAGCGCCAGGGTCTTCTTCACCCCGGTCTCATCACACAGGAAGATCCGCGTGCTGGCACCGGAAAATTCCGCCAGCCGCTGCCGGCAGCCGCCGCAGGGTGGGCAGAGCGCCAGCTTCTCGGCGATGACGGCCACTTCCATGATCTTGCGTTGGCCTGCCATGACCATATGGCTGATAGCGGTGGTCTCAGCGCACCACCCTTCAGGGAACGACAGGTTCTCGATGTTGGCGCCGGTATAGATCTTGCCGTCCTCGGCACGGATCGCCGCGCCGACCGGAAACTTCGAATAGGGCGCGTGCGCCTTGGCCATCGCGTCACGCGCGGCCTCGAACAGTTCCTTTTCCATGGTTCTAGCGCTCCTTGACATAGGGGACACCGCCGGCCTTCGGCGGGATGGCCTTGCCGATGAACCCGGCGAGCAGGATCACGGTCAGAATGTAGGGCAGCGCCTGCATCAACTGCACCGGCACCTGGCCGATCAGCGGCAGGGGATTGCCCTGAAGGCGGATCGCCAGCGCATCGAGGAAACCGAAGAGCAGGCAGGCCAGCATGATGTTGAACGGCCGCCATTTGGCAAAGATCAGCGCTGCGAGCGCGATGTAGCCCTTGCCAGCGGTCATTCCCTTGACGAAGCCGGCGGTCATCGCCAGCGACAGATAGGCACCGGCAAAGCCGCAGAGGATGCCGCAGCAGATAACTGCGCGATAACGCAGCCAGAGAACCGAGATGCCGGCGGTATCGACCGCGCCCGGATTTTCGCCGACGGCGCGTAAGCGCAGGCCGAAGCGGGTGCGGTAAAGGATCCACCAGCTGATTGGCACCATCGCGAAGGCGACATAGGTCAGAAGGAAATGGCCGGAAAGCAGGTCAGAATAGATCGGGCCGAGGATCGGGATCTCCCTGACGCTGTCGGCATAGGGAAAGGTGATCGTCTGGAAACGGGAACCTTCCCCGAGCGCCGGCGTGCGGCCGCCCTGGCGGAACCAGGCTTCACCGAGAATGACGGTCGAGCCGGCGACGATGAAGTTGATCGCGACACCGGAGACGATCTGGTTGCCGCGCTGGGTGATCGAGGCGTAGCCGTGCACCAACGACAGCGCGATCGAGATCAGGATCGCCGCAAGCAGCCCCATCCACACGGACTGGGTGACCGCAGCGACGGCGCCGGCCGCAAAGGCCGCACCAAGCATCTTGCCTTCAAGGCCGATGTCGAAAACGCCGGCGCGTTCGGTGAACAGCCCGGCAAGGGCTGCGAAGATCAGCGGAACGGAAACACGGATGGTGGACTCGAGGAGCACCACGATGACGTGGAAGAAATCCATGGCTTCAAGCTCCCTTGGTCTGCGTCACGACGGCCGCACGGCGGCTCTGCATCGTAAACAGCCGGGTGATTGCCGGCCGGAACATGTTTTCGAGTGCACCGGCGAAGAGAATGACCAGGCCCTGGATGATGACGATCATGTCGCGCGAGATCGACGGCATTTCAAAGGAGATCTCGGCCCCGCCCTGATAGAGCATGCCGAAGAGCACCGCGGCCGGGATGATGCCGGCCGGATGCGAGCGGCCCATCAACGCCACGGCGATGCCGACGAAGCCTGCACCTTGCACGAAGTCGAGCTGCATGCGCGCCTGTTCACCCATGATCGGGTTCAGCGCCATCATGCCCGCGAGACCACCCGAGATCATCATGGTGATAACGGTGACGCGGCTCTCGCTCATGCCCGCGTAGCGTGCCGCCGACGGGCTGTGGCCCATAGTGCGCATTTCGTATCCGAGCTTGGTACGCCAGATCAGCAGCCAGACACAGAAGGCCGCAACGAGCGCCAGCAGGAACGAGACGTTGAACGGCGCCGTACCGACGTTCAGTCCGAAGATCGCAAGCAGCCAGTCGAGCTTCGGCAATTGCCCGCCTTCGGCGAAGGTCCGCGTCTGCGGCGCCATGGAGCCGAGCGGCTTCAGGACGCGTGTCAAGAGATAGACCATCAGGCTCGACGCGATGAAATTGAACATGATGGTGGTGATGACGATGTGGCTGCCGCGCTTGGCCTGCAGCCAACCGGGCAGGAAGGCCCAGGCCGCGCCGAAGAAGGCGGACCCAAGGATCGCCAGCGGGAACACCACGAACCAGGGCATCGTCTGATCGAGCCAGAGGCAGGCGAGCGCCACGCCAATGCCGCCAACATAGGCCTGGCCTTCGCCGCCAATGTTGAAGAGGCCGGCATGGAAGGCGACGGCGACGGCAAGACCGGTGAAGATGAAGGTGGTGGCGTAGTAGAGCGTGAAGCCCAAATACTCGCCTCGGCCGAAGGCACCGTTGATCAGATGATAGGCCGCTTCCAGGGGATTTTCGCCGACGAGCAGCACCACGAGGCCGGCAACGAGGAAGGCGACCGCGAGGTTGATCAGCGGGATGAGGCCATATTCGACCCAGCCCGGGAGCTTAGCATAAGGGGTGCTCATTCTGCGGCCTCCTTGCGGCCTTCTACACCGGCCATCAGGAGGCCGAGTTCGCCCTCGGTCGCATCAGGATCGCGCTCGCCGACGACACGGCCGGCGAACATGACCAGAATGCGGTCCGACAGGGCGCGGATTTCATCGAGCTCGACGGAGACCAGAAGGACAGCCTTGCCCTGGTCGCGCATCTCGATGATCCGCTTATGGATGAATTCGATGGCGCCGACGTCGACGCCGCGCGTCGGCTGACCGATGATCAGCACGTCAGGCCCGCGCTCCATCTCGCGTGCCAGCACGATCTTCTGCTGGTTGCCGCCGGAGAAATTCGCGGTCTTCAAGCGTGGGTTCGGCGGGCGGATGTCGTATTCGCCGATGCGCTTCTCGGCGTCCTTGCGAATCGCATCAACGTCGAGGAAGACGCCGTTGAGATAGCGCTTGTCATGGTGATAGCCGAGGATGGCGTTTTCGCATTCTTCGAACTTCAGGACGAGGCCGACATGGTGGCGGTCTTCCGGAACATGGGCGAGACCACGATCACGCAGCTCGGAGGGGTCGGCGCGCCCGGTGACATCGATCGGTTTGCCGTTCAGGAGCACGGAGCCGGAAACGGCGCGGCGGATGCCGGAGATCGCTTCCAGCAGTTCCGACTGGCCGTTGCCGGCAACACCGGCGATGCCGACAATCTCGCCAGCCCGCAGATTGAACGAGACATTGTCGACCATGGTAACCCCACGGCCATCCTTGACGGTCAACCCCTCGACGGCGAGCTTGACCTCGCCGGGCTTGGCTTCGCCTTTCTCCACACGCAAGAGCACGCGGCGCCCGACCATGAGCTCGGCGAGCTCTTCGACCGACGTTTCGGCCGTCGTGCGGGTCGCCACCATCTCGCCGCGGCGCATGACCGAAACCTCGTCGGTGATCGCCATGATCTCGCGCAGCTTGTGGGTGATCAGAATGACGGTCTTGCCCTGGCTCTTCAATTGCTCGAGCACGCGGAAGAGGTGATCGGCCTCGGCCGGCGTCAAGACGCCCGTCGGCTCGTCCAAAATCAGGATATCGGCCCGGCGATAGAGCGCCTTCAGGATCTCGACGCGCTGCTGCAGACCGACCGGCAACTCCTCGATGACGGCGTCCGGATCGACTTCCAACGCGTATTCGCGCTCCAGCCGTTTCAACTCGACGCGCGCCTTGGCAATGCCCTTGTTGAGGATCTGGCTGTCCTCGGCGCCAAGCATGATGTTTTCCAGAACAGTGAAGTTCTCGACCAGCATGAAGTGCTGGTGGACCATGCCGATGCCGGCGGCGATCGCCGCGTTCGGATCACGGATGGCAACGGGTTTGCCGTCGACGAGGATCTCGCCGCTGTCGGCCTGATAGAAGCCGTAGAGGATCGACATCAGGGTCGATTTCCCCGCACCGTTTTCGCCAATGATGCCGTGGATCGTCCCTTTGCGGACCTTCAGATTGATGTTCTTGTTGGCGTGGACCGGGCCGAAACTTTTGTCGATCCCACGCAGTTCGATGGCAATATTGTCCATATTGGCCTTGCGATCCCCAAACTGGCCCGCTTCGGCATTCTTCCCAGAAACCGTGCCGGCGATTTTTTTACCATTTGGTATAAGTTTATCATCGATTTTTCGGGGCGGAAGCCCTCAATCGAGTTCTCCTTATACTCTATACTCTCATCAGATCGCTGGTGAGAGTCCAGCGTGAATATACACAGGCGCCTGGACGCGAAAAACCGGCGACACCATGTGCCGCCGGTCGTCTTTTTGAGGCATTTTAGCTGTTCAAGCGGCTCGCAACGGCCGAAGCAGACGCAGAGCGTTCATGGTAACGAGCACTGTGGCGCCGGTGTCGGCCAGGATGGCGGGCCAAAGGCCGGTGACACCGATGATCGTCGTCACCAGGAAGACCGCCTTCAGGCCGAGCGCGATGGTGATGTTCTCAACGATATTGCGCATGGTGGCGCGGGACAGCCGGATCATCGCCGCCACATCGCCCACCCGGCCATGCAGGACCGCTGCATCGGCTGTCTCAAGGGCAACATCGGTGCCGCCGCCCATGGCAATGCCGATGTCGGCCGCCGCCAGCGCCGGCGCGTCGTTGATGCCGTCGCCGATCTTGGCGACGTTGAAGCCCTCGGCCTTCAGTTCACGGACGATGCGTTGCTTGTCCTCGGGCAGGAGCTCGGCGCGAACCTCCATGCCGAACTGGCGGCCGATTGCTTCCGCCGTGCGGCGGTTGTCACCGGTCAGCATGACGACGCGCAGACCAGCATCGGTCAGCGCCTTCACGCCGGCGGCCGCATCCGGCCGCGGCTCGTCGCGCATGGCAATGGCACCAGCAATCACGCCACCGGCCGCCAGCACCGAAACCGTCTTGCCTTCGTCGTTGAGCGCCGAAACACGCGCCGTCTCAGCCGCCGTCATCGGTGCCCGCTCAGCGGCCGCCTTTGGCGAGCCGAAGAACAATGCGACGCCCTCGACTGACCCTTCGAGCCCCTTGCCGCCGACCGCATTTACGGTCGCGATATTGGGGACGACAAGGCCGTCAGCTGCGCTCCGCTCCAAGATGGCGCGGGCAAGCGGATGGCTCGATCCCTGCTCGAGTGCCGCCGCCAGGCACAGAACCTCGGTCTCCGATCGGCCGAAGCCGACAATGTCGGTCACCTTCGGCTTGCCTTCGGTGAGCGTGCCGGTCTTGTCGAAGGCGGCGGCGGTCACCTTGCCGACATTCTCGAGCACTGCGCCGCCCTTCATCAGCAGGCCGCGCCGGGCGCCAGCCGAAAGGCTGGCAGCGATCGCAGCCGGCGTCGAGATAACCAGAGCGCAAGGGCAGCCGATCAGGAGGATCGCGAGGCCCTTGTAGATCCATTCGTCCCAGGCGCCGCCCCATAGAAGCGGCGGCAGCACGGCGACCAGCGCCGCAACCACGACGACACCTGGCGTATAGTACCGCGAGAAGCGATCGATGAAGCGCTCGGTCGGCGCCTTGCTTTCCTGTGCTTCCTCCACCAGGCGGACAATCCGCGCGATGGTGTTGTCCGCAGCAGCGGCCGTCACTCGCACGCGCAGCGCACCGGAACCATTGACGGTGCCCGCAACGACGGTGTCGTCGACCTCCTTGCGCACCGGCGTGCTCTCGCCGGTCACTGGCGCCTCGTCAACGGCGCTCTCGCCTGACAGTACTACACCATCGGCCGGAATCCGGTCGCCGGGACGAACGAGAATGACAGCGCCGACACTGGGCGTCTCGGCGGGAACTTCGTCCAGCCGGCCCTCCCGCTCGACGAAGGCGGTCTTTGGAACGAGTGCTGTCAGCGACTGGATGCTGGCGCGCGCCTTGCCGGCCGCTACGCCCTCCAGCAACTCGCCGATCAGGAAGAGCAGCACCACCATCGCCGCTTCTTCGGTCGCCCCGATGAAGACCGCGCCAACGGCAGCGAGCGTCATCAGCATCTCGATCGAAAACGGCGTGCCCATGGTGGCAGCGGCAAGGGCGCGGCGCGCGATCGGCAACAGGCCGACCAGCATGGCCAGCGTGAAGATCCAGGGCTCTGTGGCCGGAACCATCTTGCCGACCGCGTAGGCGGCGATCAGCGCCAGGCCGCTGGCGATCGTCAGCTTGCCCTTACCCGATTTCCACCACGGGCCGCTCGCCGGGCCATGGTCATGGCCATGAAGGCCCATTGCCGCAGCCGCTGCGTCTTCGCCCTTCTGTGCGGCGTGGCCCTCATCGTGATGATCGTGGCGGTCGTGGTGATGCCCATGATCGCGGTCGTGGTCATGATCGTGGCCATGGTCATGGCCGGAGCACACATGCGCTGCTTTCCGTTCCAGCGTCTGGCCAGCATTGATCGGATGCAGACGATATCCCAGCTTTCCGACTTTGCTGACGATCGATGTCGCGAGATCATTCTCATCGGCAAATTTTACCGACATCGTGCCTGCCGATACGGAGACCGAAACGTCCTCGACGCCTGACAGCCTGCGTACCGCCGTATCGATCTTGGTCGCGCAGGATGCGCAATCCATGCCTTCGACGCGATAACGGGCTTCTCGAATAGTGCTCGCCATGACCTGCTCCTTGCAATCTTGAAGCAAGGCTACGACCTCTAGCAACTAGAGCTACAAGGCGAAATTGCAGCGCGCATGCAGTTTTTTTGGCAGCTATCGCGAAAGGAAACGGATCACCCAGTCGGCGATGCCTTTATAGGGCGGTTTCACCAGGTCGCTCGGCGCCGGATCGTATTTCCGCAAGATCGGCATTGCCTTGGAGAATGTCAGGAATCCGTCGCGCCCGTGATAGTGTCCCATTCCGCTGGCGCCGACGCCGCCGAACGGCAGGTCGTTGCAGCCGAACTGGTAGAGCGTGTCGTTGATGCAGACGCCACCGGCGACGACGCGCGAGAGCATGGCTTCGATTTCGGCCTCGCTGCGCGTGAAGCAATAAAGCGCCAGCGGACGGTCATGGCCGAGCACATGGCCGATCGCCGCGTCGATCGAAGCGTAGCTGACAACAGGCAGGATCGGGCCGAAGATCTCCTCGCCCATGACGGCGCTGTCGCGATCCGGATCGAGGATGACTGTCGGCGGGAGAAAGCGTGGGCGTCCGGGCGCGTCCTGTGTCCCATCGAGAAGCGGGACCACCCTGTGGCCGCGCCGATCGGCATCGGCGATCAGCCGTTTCAGACGTTCGTGCTGGCCGGCATTGACGATCTCCGTGTAATCGTCGAAGCGACGCTTTGCCGGATAACGCGTGGCGATTTCCTGCTTCAGCAAGTCCACGAAGGCATCGCGTCTGCTCTCATGAATCAGAACGTAGTCGGGCGCGATGCAGGTCTGTCCGGCATTGAAGAACTTGCCGGTCGTAACACGCCTTGCGGCTTTTGCGAGATCGGCGGTTTCTCCGATGATCGCCGGCGACTTGCCGCCGAGCTCGAGCGTTACCGGCGTCAGGTTTTGCGCGGCTGCCGCCATCACCTTGCGCCCGACGGCGGTCGAGCCGGTGAAGAACAGATGATCGAAGGGAAGAGCCGAGAAACTGGCGGAAAGCTCGGGGCCGCCAAGCGCGACCGCCACCCGCGACGTGGGAAAGACCTCGGCAAGCAGCGACCGCAGGAACTCTGCCGTTTTCGGCGTATGCTCCGAGGGCTTCAGGTAGACATGGTTGCCGGCAGCAATCGCCGCGACCAGGGGCGCGAGCGCCAGATTGACCGGGTAGTTCCACGGCGAGATGATGCCGACGACGCCAAGCGGCACGAAGCGCACTTCTGCCTTGGCCGGCCAGAGCTTCCATCCGGCTTTCCGCTGCTCCGGCCGGACCCAGCGCTTGAGTTTCGCCAGCGTGTGATCGATCTCGGAAAGCACGACGCCGCCCTCGCCCAGCAGCGTTTCATGCCGGGCGCGATGGCCGAAATCCGCATTGATCGCTTCGCACATCTCGTCCTTGCGGGCGCGCAGCCGATCCTTGAGCCGGCTCAGGTCGTCACGTCGTTGCTCGGTGGTTGGACGCTGTTCCAGCCATGCGCCGCGCAGCCGGTCCAAGGTGGAGCGAAGCTGCGCGGATGAGTTATCGTTTGCTGTCATGGGCTTGCGTCGAACGGGCGAAGAAATACTGGGCGGCATAATAGGTGCCGAGCACCCAGAGTGCGTTGTAGGGGATCTGCCAGCGGAAGCGGCCATAGGCAAGCAGCGTGTCGCTGATCATGAACAGTAGGCCGCCATAGGCGGCAAACCGCGCGGTTGCCTGCGCCGGCGTTCCCGAGAACTGCCTTAGGCGGCAAATGGCCTGGGCGGCCATGGCGCCGAGCGCCAATGCGTAGATGATGACTGGGATGCGCATCTCCGGCGGCAGGGACGTCCAGAGGCCAGCGACGACGGCAAAGGCGATCAGAGCGAAAGCACCGAACAGCCCGGGATGGGCCGCAAATTTGGCATCGCGGGTGAGTGCGAAGATGTAGGCGCAATGGGTCAGCAGGAAGCAGATCAACCCGGCGAGGAAATAATCGCCGGGCAGCATCAGAAACGTGTCGCCGGCCGCGGCAAAAAGCAGGCCGATGGCGACTGCCATGCCGTAGGTGCGTGACGAGGCCGGGCTGTTGCGCAGGACCACGACGAAAAGCAACAAGGCCGCCGTCGGCTTCGTCAGATAGTGCAACCAGCGCCAAGGGGACTCGTCTGAAGCGGCAAGCAGACTGCCGAGGATCGCCAGCCCGGCGCAAACGAGAAAGAGTGCGTAGACCAGTCGGGTTCGCTCGATACCCAAAGTCCCCTGATAGGCCATGCTCGCGAATCCCCCCGCCATTTTCGGAGCCTGGTGCGACTCCCTTTTGATTATGGCGATAGTTTCTATTTTCGAGAGCTTGTCCAGCTGCATCGCGCAGAGCGGGTGCCTGGAGGGGCCGATCAGCAGGATGTGCTTCGCTGTCGTGCACTCTGCCCATACGCTTGCTTCTACTTGCTTGGCCACCCAGCGACGTCAGGTTTCATTGGTCAAAACACAACAATCGCCGTAAGCCTCCGGTGAAGGCCGTCTTGTGAGGTGATACCAAACATCGGAAGTCCTAGTGCTAGCACTAGGAGTAGTCATATGACGAAGCATCCGATTGAAGTGATCACGTCCGTCGAGCGCCGGCGGCGCTGGTCCCGCGACGACAAGGAACGCCTCGTCGCTGCCTGCCTTGAACCGGGCGCAGTGCTCTCCGAGATCGCCCGCGCCGCCGGGATCCACGTCAGTCAGCTCTTCCGTTGGCGCAAGGAGTTTTGTCGTATTGAGGAGCCGTCCATGCAGACGGCGAACACGTTGGTGCCTGTAATCGTGTCGGAGGCCACACCTGCAACCCAACCCGTTGTCTCGGAACCGTCGGTCCCATCGCATTCTCGTCGGAAGCGCAGCGATGTGACGATTGAACTGGGACGAGGTCGACGTGTCCGGGTAGACAGCGACATCGACACCGAGGCGCTGGGTCGCATTCTCGACGTCGTGCTGGCTCGGCGATGATCGCGGTCCCGACTGGTGTGAAGGTCTGGTTGGCGACGGGCCATACCGACATGCGCAAAGGCTTCCCTGGTCTGTCGCTGATGCAAGAGACGCTGAAGCGCGATCCGATGTGCGGCCATTTGTTCGTGTTTCGCGGTCGCGGTGGAGGTCTGCTCAAAGTGATCTGGCATGACGGGCAAGGCGCCTGTCTGTTCACAAAGAAGCTGGAACGCGGCCGTTTCATCTGGCCGTCGGCAGCCGACGGCACGGTGGTGATTACGCCGGCGCAGCTCGGTTATCTGTTGGAAGGCATCGACTGGCGGATGCCGCAAAAGACTTGGCGTCCGACGTCGGCAGGATAAGCAAAACCACTGGCATGGCGGGATCGAATATGATTCCATCCTGCCATGAACGGCGCGCCTGATGAACTTACGAACGACCTTGCCAGGGCGCTTGCACTGCTGGCTGAGGAGCGTACCCGGCGCGTCGCTGCCGAGGCAGAAGCCGCGACCGCCAAGGCGCAAGCCGCCAGCGCAAAGGCGCTCGTGTCGCATTCCGAAGCACTGATCGCGCGGCTGAAGTTGGAGATCGAGAAGGTTCGTCGAGAACTTTACGGCAGCCGCTCAGAACGCAAGGCGCGGCTCCTTGAACAGATGGAGCTGCAGCTCGAGGAACTCGAAGCCGACGCTGGCGAAGACGAACTGGCGGCGGAGATCGCAGCCAAGGCCTCGGCAGTCCGGGCCTTCGAGCGCAAGCGCCCGTCACGGAAGCCGTTTCCCGAACATCTCCCGCGCGAACGGGTCGTTATCGCGGCTCCGACAAGCTGCTCCTGCTGCGGTTCGGCCAGGTTGTCGAAGCTCGGCGAGGACATCACGGAGACGCTGGAGGTCATCCCGCGCCAGTGGAAAGTGATCCAGACAGTGCGGGAGAAGTTCTCCTGCCGCGAATGCGAGAAGATTACCCAACCACCAGCCCCCTTCCATGTGACGCCGCGCGGCTTTGTCGGGCCAAACTTGCTGGCAATGATCCTGTTTGAGAAGTTCGCCCAACATCAGCCGCTGAACCGGCAGAGTGAGCGCTATGCCCGCGAAGGGGTTGATCTTAGCCTGTCGACGCTGGCCGACCAGGTCGGCGCTTGTGCGGCAGCGCTCAAGCCCATTCATTCACTGATCGAGGCGCATGTTTTGGCTGCCGAGCGGGTGCATGGCGATGACACGACAGTGCCGATCCTAGCGAGGGGCAAGACCGATACCGGCCGGATATGGACCTATGTCCGGGATGACCGGCCTTTCGGCGGGCAGTCTCCGCCGGCGGCACTCTATTATGCTTCGCGAGACCGGCGACAGGAGCACCCCGAACGTCACTTGAAGACCTTCACCGGCATTCTTCAGGCGGATGCCTATGGCGGCTACAATCCATTGTTCAAGGTTGATCGCGATCCCGGTCCGCTGACGCAGGCGCTCTGCTGGTCGCACGCGAGGCGCAAGTTCTTCGTGCTGGCCGACATCGCCACGAATGCCAAGCGCGGAAAGAACGCCGCGCCGATCTCGCCGATGGCATTTGAAGCCGTCAAACGGATGGATGCCCTGTTCGACATCGAGCGGGAGATCAACGGACTTGCCGCCGACCAACGCCTGGAGCGTCGACGCAGGGACAGCCTGCCGCTCGTCGGCGACCTGCGCGACTGGCTTCAAACCGAGCGGGCAAAACTGTCGCGCAGTTCCCCAGTCTCTGAGCCGATCGATTACATGCTCAAGCGTTGGGACGGCTTCACGTCCTTCCTCGACGACGGCCGGATTTGCCTGACCAACAATGCAGCCGAACGGGCATTGCGAGGCTTTGCACTTGGAAGGAAGTCATGGCTCTTCGCCGGATCGGATCGTGGTGCTGAGCGTGCCGCCTTCATGGCGACGCTGATCATGAGTGCTAAGCTCAACGATATCGATCCGCAGGCCTGGCTTGCCGACGTCCTCGCCAACATTGCGGACACGCCGGTCAGCAGGCTGCAGCAATTGCTTCCGTGGAATTGGACACCAAAGGCTCTGAACGCTCAGGCCGCATGACCTGCGGCCTTCACCGGATGCTCACCAATCGCCGCTGGCTAGAAGGGGTTGGTCAAGTGTCTGGCATCGCGTCGCGGTTTGCCGTTTCAGCGCGCTTTATGCTTGCGGGCGTGGTGGTTTCGCGTGGTGACGGTGGTTTTGGTGGTTGAGAAACGCCAAAAAAGCCCGGCGGATTTCTCCGCGCGGGCTTTTGAGTGTTTGGTTGCGGGGGCAGGATTTGAACCTGCGGCCTTCAGGTTATGAGCCTGACGAGCTACCGGGCTGCTCCACCCCGCGCCATCTAGGTAAACCGCTAAGCGGTTTATCCGTCATCGCGGTAAATCCCTATGGGATTTATCCGCTCTTTCCGGGTTTTGCCGAAGGCAAAATCCCGTTTAATCCGGTCCGAGTTTTGCGAAGCAAAATCTCGTTGTTTGTCTCTGCCGAGCAAATCCGTGAGGATTTGTCTCGCGTAAGGGACGCACTGATTATTTTCAGCCTAGCAAAACAAAAGGGCCGCTTGGTGGCGGCCCGTGTTCGGCAGGGCCGAGACAGAAGAGAAGAAGATCGTTTTCGGTTTTGTTTCTCTTGCGTTTTGCAGACCTGGCAGCGACCTACTCTCCCGCGTCTTAAGACGAAGTACCATCGGCGCTGGGGCGTTTCACGGCCGTGTTCGGAATGGGAACGGGTGCAGCCACCCCGCCAGAACCACCAGGTCGGCAAAGCGCAAGATTTGCGCCTAGCTTGGCGCAAACCGAATGAGAAGCTGGTTGAAGTTTTCACTTCAGTTGTTTTGAACACGTCACTCATCTCAAGGCGAATGCAAAAGCATTCGTCCGAACGTGATGAGCACAAGCAATGGGAACGATCAAGCCAATCGAACGATTAGTACTGGTAAGCTTCATGCGTTGCCGCACTTCCACACCCAGCCTATCAACGTGGTCGTCTTCCACGGTTCTCAAGGGAATACTCGTTTTCAGGTTGGTTTCCCGCTTAGATGCCTTCAGCGGTTATCCATTCCATATATAGCTACCCTGCTATGCCCTTGGCAGGACAACAGGTCCACCAGAGATATGTCCATCCCGGTCCTCTCGTACTAGGGACAGATCCTGTCAATATTCCTACACCCACGGCAGATAGGGACCGAACTGTCTCACGACGTTCTGAACCCAGCTCACGTACCGCTTTAATTGGCGAACAGCCAAACCCTTGGGACCTGCTCCAGCCCCAGGATGCGATGAGCCGACATCGAGGTGCCAAACAACCCCGTCGATATGGACTCTTGGGGGTCATCAGCCTGTTATCCCCGGCGTACCTTTTATCCGTTGAGCGATGGCCCTTCCACGCGGGACCACCGGATCACTATGACCGACTTTCGTCTCTGCTCGACTTGTCAGTCTCGCAGTCAGGCGGGCTTATGCCATTGCACTCGACGACCGATTTCCGACCGGTCTGAGCCCACCATCGCGCGCCTCCGTTACTCTTTCGGAGGCGACCGCCCCAGTCAAACTACCCACCATACACTGTCCCGGATCCGGATAACGGACCGCGGTTAGACATCCATGACGATAAGGGTGGTATTTCAAGGATGGCTCCACAAGAACTGGCGTCCCTGCTTCAAAGCCTACCACCTATCCTACACATGCCGACACGAATGCCAGTGTAAAGCTATAGTAAAGGTGCACGGGGTCTTTCCGTCTGACCGCAGGAACCCCGCATCTTCACGGGGAATTCAATTTCACTGAGTCTATGCTGGAGACAGCGGGGAAGTCGTTACGCCATTCGTGCAGGTCGGAACTTACCCGACAAGGAATTTCGCTACCTTAGGACCGTTATAGTTACGGCCGCCGTTTACTGGGGCTTCGATTCAGAGCTTGCACCCCTCCTCTTAACCTTCCAGCACCGGGCAGGCGTCAGACCCTATACGTCGTCTTGCGACTTCGCAGAGCCCTGTGTTTTTGATAAACAGTCGCTACCCCCTGGTCTGTGCCACCCCATCTGACTTGCGTCAAAAAGGGTCACGCTTCTTCCGAAGTTACGCGTGCAATTTGCCGAGTTCCTTCAGCATAGTTCTCTCAAGCGCCTTGGTATACTCTACCTGACCACCTGTGTCGGTTTCGGGTACGGTCTATAATGGTGGAGCTATTTCCTGGAACCGCGTCCCCGCCTGGACAATCCAATAAGTCCAAACAAGTTAAGCGATCCGTCACTACCACCAGGCCCACGAATATTAACGTGGTTCCCATCGACTACGCGTGTCCGCCTCGTCTTAGGGGCCGGCTAACCCTGCTCAGATTAACTTTAAGCAGGAACCCTTGGTCTTTCGGCGAGAGGGTCTCTCACCCTCTTTATCGTTACTCATGTCAACATTCGCACTTCCGATACCTCCAGGACCCCTCACGGGTATCCCTTCACAGGCTTACGGAACGCTCCGCTACCACACGTCTTGCGACGTATCCTCAGCTTCGGTGCATGGCTTTAGCCCCGTTACATTTTCGGCGCAAAGACCCTTAATTAGACCAGTGAGCTGTTACGCTTTCTTTAAATGATGGCTGCTTCTAAGCCAACATCCTGGTTGTTTTGGGATCCTCACATCCTTTCCCACTTAGCCATGACTTGGGGACCTTAGCTGGAGGTCAGGGTTGTTGCCCTTTTCACGACGGACGTTAGCACCCGCCGTGTGTCTGCCGACTAGTACTCCTCGGTATTCGGAGTTTGGTTAGGATCAGTAAGACGGTGAGTCCCCATAGCCCATCCAGTGCTCTACCCCCGAGGGTATTCGGTCGACGCACTACCTAAATAGTTTTCGCGGAGAACCAGCTATTTCCGAGTTTGATTGGCCTTTCACCCCTAACCACAAGTCATCCCAATCTATTGCAACAGATGCGGGTTCGGTCCTCCAGTTGGTGTTACCCAACCTTCAACCTGCTCATGGCTAGATCACTCGGTTTCGGGTCTAATGCGACGAACTGAACGCCCTGTTCAGACTCGCTTTCGCTGCGCCTTCACCTATCGGCTTAAGCTTGCTCGTCACACTAAGTCGTTGACCCATTATACAAAAGGTACGCTGTCACCCTTGCGGGCTCCAACTGTTTGTAGGCATCCGGTTTCAGGTTCTATTTCACTCCCCTTGTCGGGGTGCTTTTCACCTTTCCCTCACGGTACTTGTTCGCTATCGGTCATGCACGAGTACTTAGGCTTGGAGAGTGGTCTCCCCATGTTCAGACAGGATTTCACGTGTCCCGCCTTACTCAAGGACACTGAGTGTTCTACGTGTAAGGGGCTATCACCCTCTACGGCCGACCTTTCCATGTCGTTCCACTTTATTCCTCAGTGCCACTGGCCTGGTCCGCGTTCGCTCGCCACTACTTGCGGAGTCTCGGTTGATGTCCTTTCCTGCAGGTACTTAGATGTTTCAGTTCCCTGCGTTCGCTTCTTACCCCTATGTATTCAGAGTAAGATACCTTTAAACAATACTTGGAAACCTAAGCCGTACTTGCGTACGACTTAAATTTTCCAAGCATTTAAGGTGGGTTCCCCCATTCGGAGATCCATGGATCAAAGCTCATTCGCAGCTCCCCACGGCTTATCGCAGCGTATCACGTCCTTCATCGCCTGTGCATGCCAAGGCATCCACCAAATGCCCTTCTTTCACTTGATCGTTCTCATTGCCAATGCTCATCCATTAGCCGTCGTCCCGAAGGGACGCGGCAGAAAGGGTTACCTTTTACAACCCAATCCTTATGAGATGCCATCGACGTGTTCGATACGGTCGCTTTATTGGAACCACGCCGAGCGGTTCACTTGCGCCATATCTTAAGACCAGCTTCTCGAGATCTGTCCGGTGATGCGCGGTCAGGCAACACCAA
>NZ_CP184569.1:3272500-3702500 GCF_049905105.1 Ensifer sp. R-19 | reverse complement strand
CGCTTGCCGACGGCGTGCGCCAGCTCGGCCTCACCGTCTTGCCGTTTTCGAAAGAGGCGATGCAGATGCGCGACCGCATCGGCTTCCTCAACCGCTCGATCGGCGAGCCCTGGCCGGATGTCTCCGATCAGGCGCTGCTCGATCGTCTCGACGACTGGTTCGTGCCTTTCCAGCATGGCGTCACCGCCATTGCCGACATCAAGGCGTCCAACCTCTCGGACGGGTTGCTCTCCCTCATTCCGCACGAGCGGCAGCGGGAACTTGCCCGGCTTGCACCGACGCATTTCGCGGCGCCGACCGGACAAAGGCACCCAATTCACTACGACGGCGACGAGCCGCTTCTATCGATCCGGGTGCAGGAGCTCTTCGGCCTGAAGATCCACCCGGCGATCGGCGACGGCCGTCTGCCGCTGCTACTCGAGCTGATCTCGCCGGGCCATCGCCCGATCCAGACGACGCGCGACCTGCCCGGCTTCTGGGCGGGCTCCTGGCGAGATGTGCGGGCCGACATGCGCGGGCGCTACCCGAAGCACCCCTGGCCCGAGGATCCGGCCAATGCGGCGCCGACGACACGGGCAAAGCCGCGTGGTACATGAGACGAAATCCTCGATGACTGGAATGCAAGCACGAATGACCACAGTTGCGCTCGAACACAACAACGACCAGACCAGCAACCGCAGCCTGCGCCTGCAGACGCTCGTCCGGCTGCGCTGGCTTGCCGTCGGCGGCCAGTCGATCGCCGTCCTCACCACCGCCTTCTGGCTGCAGTTTCCGCTGCCGCTGATTTCCTGCCTGGTGCTGATCGCCAGCCTGGCGCTGGTCAACTCCTATGTGACGCTGCGCTATCCGCCAACCCACCGGCTGCAGCCTCCTGCCGCTTTCGCGCTTCTCGGCCTCGATCTCGCGCAGATCACCGGGCTCTTGTTCATCACCGGCGGACTTACCAATCCCTTCGCACCGCTGCTCTGCGTCCCCGTCATCATCTCTTCGGCATCGCAGCCGAAATCGCACAGCATCATCCTTGCCGGCCTTGCGGTGATCGCGATCACAGCACTTGCCTTCTCGCCTTTTCCACTGCCCTGGTATCCGGGCACGGTTCTCCTGATGCCGCGGGTTTTGACCGCCGGCATCTGGTTTGCGATCGTCTCGATGACCGCCTTCGCCGCCTTCTATACATACCGCGTCTCGCTGGAAGCGAGCGAACTGTCAGAGGCTCTGACGGCGACAGAACTCGTGCTGCAGCGGGAAAAGCACCTGTCGCAACTCGATGGACTGGCGGCCGCAGCCGCTCACGAACTCGGCACGCCGCTGGCGACCATCAGTGTCGTCGCCAAGGAGATGGAGCGCGAGCTTGGCAACGATCCACGCTTCGGCGAGGACGTGCATCTGCTGCGCAGCCAGAGCGAACGCTGCCGCGATATCCTGAAGCGGCTGACGACGCTCTCCTCCGAAAGCGAGGAGCACATGCGCATGCTGCCGCTGTCGTCGCTGATCGAAGAGGTGATGGCGCCGCACCGCGAGTTCGGCATCCACATCAATCTCGTCGAGAAAGGTGACCGCGCCACCGAGCCGGTCGGCAACCGCAATGCCGGCATCCTTTATGGGCTCGGCAACCTGCTCGAAAATGCTGTCGACTATGCCAAGAAGGAAGTTGCCGTGACGGTCGAGCACACCGCGGACCGCGTGAAAGTGACGATCGAGGACGATGGCGACGGCTTCGCCCCGGATATCCTGCAGCGCATCGGCGAGCCCTATGTGACGCGGCGGCAGAAGGACGACAGCGCCGGTGGCCTCGGGCTCGGCCTCTTCATCGCCAAGACCCTGCTTGAACGTTCGGGCGCGCGCCTGCGCTTCGAAAATGGCGGACCCGACAGGCCAGGCGCCCGGGTCAGCGTCGAATGGCCGCGCGCCCTGATGGATACGAAACTGGCGAAATGACATTTCGCAGTTTATTGAACGAGACCAGAAGAAACCTATAATCTCGGCGAAAGCGCAGGTTTTCGCTCAAGGATTCCAGAATGACCGACAAATCGACAGCTTCGCCCAGCACACCCGCACAGGACGCCGAACTGATCGGACCGGACCGCACCCTGCTGCTCGTCGACGACGACGCACCGTTCCTCAGGCGCCTTGCCCGCGCCATGGAAGCCCGAGGCTTTTCAGTCGACATTGCCGAATCGGTCGCTGAAGGCATTGCCAAGGCCAAGGGCAATCCGCCGAAATACGCCGTCATCGACCTGAGACTCGGTGATGGCAGCGGCCTCGACGTGATCGAGGCGATCCGCGGACGGCGCGATGACACGCGGATGATCATGCTGACCGGCTACGGCAATATTGCCACCGCCGTAAACGCCGTGAAGCTCGGCGCCGTCGACTATCTTGCCAAGCCGGCCGATGCCGACGACATCTTTGCGGCGCTCGTTCAGCGCCAGGGCGAGCGCGTCGAGCCGCCGGAAAACCCGATGTCGGCCGATCGGGTTCGCTGGGAACACATCCAGCGTGTCTATGAGATGTGCGAGCGCAATGTTTCGGAAACGGCGCGCCGCCTCAACATGCATCGCCGGACGCTGCAACGCATTCTTGCAAAGCGCGCGCCGAAGTAACGGCGTCAGCCGCCGCTGTCGCGGTTGCCCGTGAGGATGTCGCCGATCTGATCGCCGAGTTCGCCGTTGCGCTCGGCTGCCCACTCCGCAAGCATCAGGCGCTGCGCCGCCGTGCGGGCAAAGAGCTGCAAGACCGATTTGCGCGTCGCCGGCGGCAGTTTGTGTTCGGGCGCCTCGCGAACGATGTGCCCTTCATAACCATCCGAAAGCAGCAAGCCGCATTCCTCGGGGAAGATATCGAGCGGCACGCCGGCATGGGTTGCGAAGAACAGCCGGTCGCAATGCTGCCGGTAATCCGGCCATTTGCGGTCGACGCGAAAGTCCTCGATCGAGGTCTTGATCTCGACAATCCAGATTTCGCCCTTGACCGACAGCGAGATCAGGTCGGCGCGCCTCCCGCTCGCCAGCGTCAGTTCCGGCAGCACCGAATGGCGCAGTTCGGCGAAAAGCCGCTGCACGCCGCGACGCACCATCATCGCGCGATTCGACTGTCGGCCGTCGATCAGCGGGTTGTCGTCATGGATGGAGAGGATGGTCATGCGCCCGGTGTCCCTTTGGGCCGGTCATTTTGTTGCAAAAAAACAAGGGTCATGGAATTTGCACTTTCCAGCCAAATTGTGGCCGCGCAATCTCTTGCATAGCACAGACTAATCGAAAATAACCGTAGTCACTGACGGTCGCGGCGACCCAGTTTTTACTTCGCTTCTTTTTTAAGAGACTCCCATGCGCTTCCGCAATGCCTTCCTCTTGTGCGGCCTCGCGGCGACACTCGCTGTTGCCGGCTGCTCGACGACGTCGTCCAAGCCCGAAACGGCTGCGAACGAACCCGCTCCCGTAGCGCAAACGGTCGCTACGAATCAGATTTTCAACGGCGATTATGGCGCAGTTGAGGATCACGGTTACGCGCTGCCCGCCATTCCGATCAACAAGGTCGATACCCGGTTCCATCGCCAGATCGTCGACTACACCACCAGCGAGCGCCCTGGAACGATCGTCGTCAACACGCCGAATCGTTTCCTCTATTACGTGCTGCCCGGCGGCAAGGCCGTTCGTTACGGCATCGGCGTCGGCAAGGCCGGCTTTGCATGGGAAGGCGAAGCCTACATTGCCTGGAAGCAGGAATGGCCGATGTGGCATCCGCCGAAGGAAATGGCCGAGCGCAAGCCGGAAGTCGCCAAGTATGTCGAGGAAGGCATGGGTCCCGGCCTCAAGAACCCGCTCGGCGCCCGCGCACTCTATCTCTTCAACGACCAGGGCAAGGACACGCTGTTCCGCCTGCACGGTACGCCGGAATGGTCGTCGATCGGCACCGCCGCTTCGTCCGGCTGCATCCGCCTGATCAACCAGGACATCATCGATCTCTATTCGCGCGTTCGCCCCGGCAAGAACGCCCGCGTCGTCGTCCAGCAGTAACCGGGCTGCATCAGCCATCCGAAGCCGCCGACACCAGTCGGCGGCTTTTTTTACGTCGTTACTCAACCACCATTTGCCGGTGATGCGATGCTGCAACGGAGCGCTTCAACCACGCACAGTTGCCGTTCGAAAACACCCTCAAATCAGGGTCGCGAAAACCGGCTGCGTGACGCGGAAAAGTTCAAATTCGACTTAAATTCAGCCGCTTATTAAGTAAGCGTTATCTAAACAAACGAAAGAGTGTGCCCAGAAATTCCGCTCGGGAGGGACTGGCATGCTGATCAAGACCAAGCTTATCGGCGCGATTGCGCTTCTGTCATCCATAGCCATCGGCATCGCCATTTACAGTCAGAGCACGCTGTCGGAAACCGGCGACATGATGGATGCGGTCTATGCCGATCGCATCGTGCCGCTAAAGAACCTCAAGGCGACTTCCGATGCCTTTGCAGTCTCGATCGTCGATGCTGCACACAAGGTCCGCAACGGCAACGAAACGATGGAGAGCGGGCTTGCCTCGGTCAATGCCGCGCGAGAGACGATCAAGACCAACTGGGATGCCTATGCGGCAACCTCGATGACCGATGAGGAACGACGGCTCGTCGACAATGCGCGGAGCCAGATGGTCGTTGCGATGGATTCGATCATGGCGCTGACGCAAATTCTCTCAGCCAAGGACGAGAAGGCACTCGATGCCTTCGTGCGCGACAAGCTCTATGCGACAATCGATCCGCTGACGGCGACGATCTCCGAGATCTCGGACCTGCAGGTCGAACTTTCCGGCACGGCCTTTGAAGCCAAGCATCGCGAGTTCGAAACGGTGCAGACGCTCAGCATTGCCATCATCGTTCTCGTCATGGCGCTTGCCGGCGGCACCTTCCTTGTGGTGCTGCGCGGCGTCGTCGGACCGCTCGGGCGCCAGATCGCCGCCATGCGCCGGCTGATCGACGGCCACGTCGAAGATGCCGACGAGCCGGTAAACGGCAAGGACGAGATCGCCGACATGGCCCGTGCCATCCAGTCCTTCCGGGAGGCCGCGCGATCGAATCTGCGGCTGCAGGCGGAGGCCGAGGAGACTCGCCAAACCGGCGAGGCCGAGCGCGTTCGCGTGCAGAGACAGGCGGAACAGGACGCACAGCAGCGGCTGACGCAAGCGACCGCCGGTCTTGCCGCCGGGCTGCAGCGGCTTGCCAATGGCGATCTCGCCGTTCGGCTGCATGAGCCCTTCGCCGCCGAGTTCGAACAGCTGCGGCATGACCTCAACAAGGCCGCCGGACAGTTGAACGACGCGCTGCTGGCTGTCGCCGACAGCGCCGGCAACATCGGCATGGGCACGCGCGAGATCAGCCAGAGCGCCGACGATCTCTCCAAGCGGACCGAACAGCAGGCCGCGGCGCTCGAGGAGACAGCCGCCGCGCTCGACCAGATCACCGCCAATGTCAGCAACTCTTCGAGACGGACGGAGGAGGCGCGCGACGTCGCCGGCGAGGCGAAGACCAGCGCGGCCCAGTCGGCCGTCGTCGTCGCCAATGCCGTCGAGGCGATGCGGCGGATCGAAGAATCCTCCAGCCAGATATCCAGCATCATCGGCGTCATCGACGAGATCGCCTTCCAGACGAACCTCCTGGCGCTGAACGCCGGCGTCGAGGCGGCGCGGGCCGGCGAAGCGGGCAAAGGCTTTGCCGTGGTCGCCCAGGAAGTGCGCGAACTTGCCCAGCGCTCGGCCAAGGCCGCGAAGGAAATCAAGGATCTCATCCGCACATCGAGCCAGGAGGTCGAAAACGGCGTGCGCCTGGTGCGCGACACCGGCGAAGCGCTGCAAACGATCGAGGCGCATGTAATCACCATCAACGAACATATGGCCGCGATCGCCACTTCCGCCCGAGAACAGTCCGTGGGCTTGAGCGAGGTCAACACCGCCGTCAACCAGATGGATCAGGTGACGCAGAGGAACGCGGCAATGGTCGAGGAAGCCAATGCCGCCTCCGCCACCCTGGCGCAGGAAGGTACCAATCTGCGCAACTTGATCGGACGCTTCATCCTCGCCGGAGAAACCCAGGCACAGGGTGGATCAAGGGCCCCTGCCCCGGCAGCCGTTGCGACCGCAACCCGCGACCAGGGGCGGACTGTTGCCCAGGCAGCCCGGCGACCAGCCGTCTATGCAACACAGGGCAACGCCGCACTCGCCACAGACGGCTGGGCCGAATTTTAGGCCACCGGCGGAGACGACTGGCGGGCGCATGGAGGCTGGGACCGCGCTTGAAAAAACAGAGCCGTGCGTTCAGACGAACACACGGCCCTGCACCAATATTCAGACGTCAGGGATGAATCAGGCGGCGTTGCGCGCCTTCAGCTCCAGCCGGCGGCGGTGCAGGACCGGCTCGGTGTAGCCGTTCGGCTGCTCGCGGCCCTTGAGAACCAGGTCGAGGGCCGCCTGGAAGGCGATCGAGCCGTCGAAGTTGCCGGCCATCGCGACATAGAGCGGATCGTCGGCGTTCTGGCCGTCGACGACGGCGGCCATGCGCTTCATCGTGTCGACGACCTGGGCTTCGGTGACGACGCCGTGCTGCAGCCAGTTGGCCATGTGCTGGGCGGAGATGCGCAGCGTCGCGCGGTCTTCCATCAGGCCGACATTGTTAATGTCGGGAACCTTCGAGCAACCGACGCCCTGGTCGACCCAGCGCACGACGTAACCCAGGATCCCTTGAGCGTTGTTGTCGAGTTCGCGCTGGATTTCCTCCGGCGTCCAGTTCGGGCGGACCGCAACCGGCACCGACAGAATGTCGGAGAGCTTGGCGCGGGTGCGGCTCTTCAGGCTTGCCTGGACCTCGGCGACATTGACGCGGTGGTAGTGCGTCGCATGCAACGTCGCGGCCGTCGGCGACGGAACCCAGGCGGTGTTGGCGCCGGCCTTCGGGTGGGCAATCTTCTGCTCGAGCATCGCTGCCATCAGATCGGGCATGGCCCACATGCCCTTGCCGATCTGGGCGTGGCCGGAAAGGCCGCATTCGAGGCCGATATCGACGTTCCAGTTTTCGTACGCGCCGATCCAGGCAGCCTGCTTCATGTCGCCCTTGCGGATCATCGGGCCGGCTTCCATCGAGGTATGGATCTCGTCGCCGGTGCGATCGAGGAAGCCGGTGTTGATGAAGACGACGCGCTCGCGGGCAGCGCGGATGCATTCCTTGAGGTTGACCGTGGTGCGGCGCTCCTCGTCCATGATGCCCATCTTCATGGTGTTGGCGGGCATGCCGAGCGCCTTTTCGACGCGCGTGAAGATCTCGCAGGCAAAGGCGACTTCTTCCGGTCCGTGCATCTTCGGCTTGACGACATACATCGATCCCTCGCGGGAGTTCATGCGGCGGCCGCCGTTGCCGATATCGTGTAGGGCAATCAGCGCGGTGACCATGGCGTCCATGATACCCTCGGGCACTTCCTTGCCGTCGCGGTCGAGGATAGCCGGATTCGTCATGAGGTGGCCGACATTGCGGACCAGCATCAGCGAGCGGCCGGGGAGCGACAGCGTGCCGCCAGCGGCGGCCTCGTAGGTGCGATCGGCATTGAGGCGGCGGGTGAAGGTCTTGCCGCCCTTGGCGACTTCTTCTTCGAGGTCGCCCTTCATCAGGCCGAGCCAGTTGCCGTAGACGACGACCTTGTCTTCGGCATCGACGGCCGCGACCGAATCTTCGCAATCCATGATCGTGGTGATCGCCGATTCGAGGATGACGTCCGAGATACCGGCCGGATCTTCCTTGCCGATCGGCGTCGAGGCGTCGAGGACGACGATCGCATGCAGATTGTTGTGCCGGAGAACGATCTCCGACCGCGTGCCTTCGGCGCCGGAATAGCCGGCGAATTGAGCGGCGTTGCGCAGCGTCGTGTTCGAGCCGTCCTTAAGGCCAATCTCCAGCGCGCCACCCGCAACCTTGAGCGAGGTGACGTCTGCCCAGTTACCCTTCGCGAGCGGCGCGCTGGCATCGAGGAAGTCGCGGGCCCAGGCGATGACCTTGGCGCCGCGCTTTGGATTGTAGCCGCGGCCCTTCTCGGCACCATCGGCGTCCGAAATCGCATCCGTGCCGTAGAGCGCGTCATAGAGCGAACCCCAGCGCGCATTGGCAGCGTTGAGCGCATAGCGCGCATTCATGACCGGGACGACGAGCTGCGGACCGGCGATCGTCGCGATTTCCGGATCAACATTGGCGGTCGAAACGCTGAAGTCGCCACCTTCCGACAGCAGGTAGCCGATATCGCGGAGAAAGGCCTGGTAGGTCTCGATGTCGCTGGGGGCGCCGTTCTGCCTGTACCAGGCGTCGAGTTTGGCCTGCAGCTCGTCGCGCTTGGCGAGCAGCGCCCGGTTCTTCGGCGCCAGATCGTGCACGAGGGCGGAAAGCTGCTCGAAGAAATGTTCTGCATCGATGCCGGTGCCCGGCATCGCCTCTTCCACCAGGAAGCGATGGAGACCCGCATCTATCTTCAACCCAAACTTCTCAATGCGGTCCATCTGCCAACTCCTTGAAATAGACGTAAGGAGCGTCACCGATCCGGACGGATGCGATGAGAACGCCCCAACATGTTGATCTTGCGCCTGTAGCCGATCGCGGACCAGCCCATGCGCAACGCGCGCGTGAAACGGCCGCAGTTTCTCACCAATTCATTCCCTGTCAATTCTGCAAGGATGCGAAGAATTGTTTCCGAAATGGAAAAGATCAGTCGTGGGCAATGCGCGGACGTCCGCTGGCGGACGCGATGAACCGGGCCTCGATCAGCTTGCGGCTGCCCTCGACTTCCGGCGCATCGATTTCCTCGCGCAGCATCGAAGCGGGATCGTCCGCTCCATTGGTGCGCGCCGTTTCCAGCGCCACGGCTTCGGCTCGCCGCCGGGCGGCGCCGAAAGCCTGTTCCTGGTCGAGAAACCGTTCGCTGGCCCCGGCACCGTTGACGACGAAGATGCCTTCCTCCGGCATCGTCACGAAAACCGTGACCGTAGCGCTGACCTGGCCGACCACGGCGCCAACGGCATTGGCGACGCCGGCCTCTTCGGGAATGGCGGCATCCGTTCCGAGCATCTCGGCGATATCAGGGTAATAAACCGGCGCCGAAGCGCCGAGGCCGACGAGCGGACGGTCGAGACCAAGCGAGAAGCGGACGATGCCCGGCGTGCGCGTGAGCGCCCGGTCGACGGCCTGCGAAACGGCTGGATCGATGGCACCGGCACCATCCTCGCCGAGACAGGCCTGCAGGATGACCTCCGAGGATTTCCGCGTCAGCCGGTCGACGATCATCTGCGCCATGGCTTCCGGGGAGGAAGCGATTGGCTGACCGGAGCCGTCGCGGGTGCGCGCTGCAAGCTGAATGCCAAGCTGAGCCGCTTCAAGGTTCCATTGCGATTGCCGGCCGAGCACATGCATGGCGTCCGACGGCGTCAGGCCACAGATATGCACGAGCCCGCGCCCCACCAGCCGATCGAGAGTCGCCTTCTGCGGGGTCGAGACCAACAGGGTCTCCAACGCCAGCGGAACCGCACCGATGCGCTCATAGAGCGCCTGCTCCTGCGGTTGCAGGCCGCTGGCAAGATGATCCGGCAGGCCGGTGCGGACCGCAAACCGGCCATTGTTGCGCCCGGTATGCTGGGCGCGCATCTGCTTTTCGAGCACCGAGATGACGGCGTCGCCATGCAGGGCGGCCGCGAGGCTGAGCGGCATCACCCGGCGCGGGCCGAGATCGATCTTCGCCTTCAAGCCTCGGTCGTTGATGCGCACTTCCGAATCGCCGCCCAGGCCGTAGGTCCGCATCGCCACCGCCTCGACCATGGTGCGGAAGCCGCCGACAACGGCGCCTTCGGCATCGAGCCGCGGACGCCCGCCCTCGAGTACCGCGACGTCGGTCGTGGTGCCGCCGATGTCGGAGACCACCGCATTGTCGAGGCCGGTCAGATGCCGCGCGCCGACAAGGCTTGCGGCCGGACCGGAGAGGATCGTCTCGATCGGGCGCAGCCGCGCCTCCTCCGCCGAGATCAAGGCTCCGTCGCCGCGCACCACCATCATCGGCACGTCGATGCCGCGCGCCTTCAGGAAGCCTTCACAGGAGCCGATCAGCCGGTCGATCATCGACACCAGCCGGGCGTTGAGCAGGGTCGTCAAGGCACGGCGCGGGCCGCCGAGCTTCGAGGACAGTTCATGGCTGCAGGTCACCGGCAGATGCGAGACTTCGCGAATGCGGTCGCGGACGCGCTTTTCATGATCCGGATTCCGAACGGCGAAGTAGCCGGCAATGGCGAAGGAGGAGACCTGGCCGGCAAGCGCCGGCAGCGTGGCATCGAGCTCGCTCATGTCGAGTGGGGTTTCGCCGCCGTGCACATTGTGGCCGCCCGGCAGGAAGATCACCGGATCGGAGCCCAGCGCCTCCAAGAGACCATCGCGCTTCAGATCGTCGGGGCCAAAGCCGATCATGACAAGACCGGCGCGGCCGCCCTGCCCTTCGACGAGCGCATTGGTCGCAAGCGTCGTCGACAGCGAGACCATGCTGATTGCAGAAACCGGCACTTTCGCCTGATCGAGCACCGCTTCGACCGCGCCGGAAATACCGACTGCGAGGTCGTGGCGGGTCGTCAGCGCCTTGGCTTTGGCGACCACCCCTTGCGTTTCCGAGAAGAGAGCGGCGTCGGTATAGGTGCCGCCGGTGTCGATGCCGAGAAGAAAATGAGAGGTCAATTCGCGCAGTCCGGAATTCGCGCGGGGCGCAAGGCCCCGGGTTCAATGGGGATCGATGCGGTGATATGACATATTTCAAGAGAAAACCATCGTGCCGCAGACATAGATGATCAACTGGGCGACACGGGTCAAAAGATGGGGACACCTGCGCATGCTCGAAGGCCGCCGTCCGTCTATTTTCGTCTGGCTCCCGTTTGCCGCTTTCATCTGGTTTCCGCTGAACCTGGCCCAAGCACAGGACGCGGAGGAAGAAGAGTACAAGCCGCAACTTCCGGATGTCGCGATCTACAAGGCGATGCTCGACGCCAACAAGCAGACCGGCTGGGTGCAGTTTCGCGACTATGACGACCGGCAACTGATCTACTTCACCGCATTGCAGACGATGCATTGCCGGCTATCGGAAATTCGATATTCGATCAATTCGGACACGCTTGATCAGCGCTTTCCGCTGGCGAAGTGCAATCCGCAGATCCCGTTCAACCTGCCGGCCGATGAGACGGCCGAGTATGTCTATATCTCGCTGCCGGCCGACACCGCGAAGACGCTGACGATCCAGGCGGTGTGGGACGATGGTGCCGGAAGCGAGATTGTCGTCTACAAACAGTGCGACAATGTCGGCGACGCCACCTGCGCCCAGATCAAGACGATCAAGAAACCGTCGAAGATACTGCAGCAGCCGAAGCCGGCCGACTCGCCGGTGCGCTCGGTACAGTCGCCGATCCCCGGCAAGACCTTCAGCGAACCGACACCTTCATCGGCAACCCGCCCCGCGGTTGAGTAGTGAGGCGCTGCACCGGCCAGGGATTTGTCTCCTCGGTCAGATCGAAACGGTAGCGATGCATCATCACGGCGAGCGCGATCACGGCTTCCTGTAGCGCGAAAGTGGCGCCGATGCAGACGCGCGGGCCGGCGCCGAAGGGCAAATATTGGTAACGATGCAGCTTCTCGCGGTTCTCCGGCAGGAAACGCTCGGGCATGAACGCGCGGGGCTTATCCCAGTAAAGAACGTGGCGGTGCAGCGTCCACGGCATGATCAGCACCGCGATGCCCTTGGGGATGCGTACCCGCTTTCCGGTGGGGGAAGTCCACTCGTCCTCTTCGATCGCGGCCCGGTTGATCGACGGCGCCGGCGGATAGAGCCGCATCGCCTCCTCGAAGGCGGCAAGGACATGCGGCATCAGGCCGAGCCATTCGACCGGATCGGCACCGCTTGCGATCGCGGCATCGATCTCGGCCTCCATCGTCTCGCGATAGGCCGGCGTGTTGGCGATGCAATAGAGCGTCCAGGCGAGCGCCCGGGCGGTTGTCTCGTGCCCGGCACCGATGAAGGTCAGGATGTTATCCTCGATCTCCGCAGTCGAAAGGCCCTGACTGCCCTCGATCTCCAAAAGCAGGGTCAGGAAATCCTTGGGCGTGCCCTCGGGATCCGCCGCCATCTTGCGCCGCCGGATCGCCATGGTCTCGGACACGATCGAGCGGAACCGGTTCATCACCTTCTTGCCGCCGATCCGGGTTGGGCGCGGTATCCATTCCGGCGCGAGCAGAATGTCCATGGGATCGACGCGGCCCATGCGGTGCAGGAGTTCCTCGACGCTCTGGACAAACCCTTCCCGCTCCACCGCCACCTCACCGGAAAACAGCGTTTCGGCAAGAATGTCGAAGGTGAGTTCCGTCATGTCGTTGGCGATGTTGGTCGTGAACGGAGCTGTCTTGGCGCCGGCATAGCGCTCGACGAATGCTTCCGAGCTTCGCAACATCTGGCCTGCGAAACCCTTGGCGTGGCGCGGTGTGAACACCGGCGCCATGGCTTTCCGCGAGCGCTTCCAGACCTCGCCTTCGGCCGTCAGCAAGCCGTCGCGCAGGATCGGCCTGAGGATCAGCCGGCGAACCTTCGACATTTCGTAGTTGCCGACATTGTCGACGAGGATGTGACGGATGAGACCGGGATCGTTGACGATCAAAGTGCGCTGGGTGACGAACTTCGTCTCGATCCAGGGCAAGGTGTAGGATGGCTCGCCCCACAGTTCGAGCGGATTGCGTAAGACCGTCCTGATGATCTGCAGGTAGGAAGGGATGCCCACTCGAGGAACGGGAGCCGGCGGTTCGAAGGGCTCCGGACGCATGTCCATGGTGATTGCCTTTCTCGATTGCGCCAATGATTTCAGGTTTTTACGGCGCAATCAAGGAAAGTGCTTCACGTGAATCACAACAGGCTTTCAAGCTCCGAAAGCTTGTCGTTGACGAGCCAGCCGTAATAATTCTCCTCCGGCCATTGCGCTTGTCCGCTCTGGATCTTGGCGGCAAGGGCAGCTGCGCGGCCGTCCGGATTGCCGACATTGTAGAGCGTCGCCGTGATGCCGGGATTGTCGGAAATGTCGAGGCCGGCGATCGACTTGTAGGCGTCGATCGAATGGCGGATCGAGGCCGCCATATAGGCGAGCGACACATCCGGATCCATGATCGCCTCATAGACGCCAGCGGCGTTGTTTTCATCGAGGCGGTCGTAGCCCGACGTCTTTGCGACGATGTCGGTCAGCATCAGCGCCGTCAGCGGGTTGATCTGGCCGAGGCCGAAGGTCTGGCCGGCAAAGAACGGCTGGAAGAAAACGGCGCTGAAGCGGTTGTTCGGGAAGGACTTGCCGCCAACCGACTTGCCGCGGAAGTCGTTGTCCCAGACCCGCTCGCGGCAGCTCCAGAGCGCATAGGCACCCTTCTTGGCACCGCATTCGGAAAATTGCGGCCGGGCGACGAACTCGGCGACCGTTTCGCCATCATAGCCGAACTGGAAGCTGTTGCCGGCGTAAGCGGCCGCCTTGACGTAATAGGACTGCAGCCGGTCATAGGCGTCGACATTGTAGGTATGCTCGCCGACGATGGCGCCGACCATGTGGATCGGCGCGATGCCATAGGCGCGCGACACGGACTTGATCTTGCTGATCAGCTGTTTGTCGGTCGCCAGCAGATCCCGGACTTTCTCGAACTTGGCATCGAAGGAGGTGCGGCCGGCCTTGGTTCGGCGCACGGAAGCGCCGGGGATACCGGGCTGCTCGACGTTGCGGTTGCCCGGCGGAACGGCGGTCGCCGCGATTGTCTGGCTTGCGGTCAGGCAAAACGTGGCGATAGCGAGCATGCAGGCGGTAAAACGCACGATCTCTTCTTCCTGTGACTCGTGGAGGCTGCCTCGGTCGGCGGGGCGGCTCCTACGCCAAGATCATGTCGGAAAGATGCCCGGGCCACGATCAATTTCCGTGTCCGTGTTAGAAAAAATGCGGGCGCCTGTCGAGAGACAGGCGCCCGGTCTATTCTGGGTTGCGGGCGTTTGCGCGCCTCGACGACCGAAATGTCACAGGATGTAGCGCGACAGATCGGTGTTGGCAGCGAGATCGCCGACATGCTTGCGCACATACTCCGCGTCGATCGTCACCGCCTGTCCGGCGCTGTCGGGCGCATTGAACGAGATCTCGTCCAGTACGCGCTCCATCACCGTCTGCAGGCGGCGGGCGCCGATGTTCTCGACACTGGCATTCAGCTGCACCGCGACATCGGCGAGCGCATCGATCGCGTCGTCGGTGAAGTCGAGCTTCACCTCTTCCGTGTCCAAGAGCGCCTTGTACTGGCGGATGAGGCTCGCTTCGGTTTCCGTCAGGATCCGGCGGAAATCTTCCTTGGTGAGCGCACGGAGCTCAACGCGGATCGGCAGACGGCCCTGCAATTCCGGAAGCAGGTCCGAGGGCTTTGCCACATGGAAGGCGCCGGAAGCGATGAACAGGATGTGGTCGGTCTTGACCGGTCCATACTTCGTCGCAACCGTCGTGCCTTCAACGAGCGGCAACAGGTCGCGCTGCACGCCTTCGCGCGACACGCCGGCGCCCATGCCGCCCTCACGCGAGGCGATCTTGTCGATCTCGTCGAGAAAGACGATGCCGTCGTCTTCGGCCGCGCGCATTGCCTCGCGCTGGATCTGCTCGTTGTCGAGCAGTTTGTCCGACTCGTCGTTGATGAGCAGCTCATAGGAGGCCTTGACCGTCGTCTTGACCTTCTTGGTGCGGGCACCCATCGCCTTGCCGAACATTTCCGAAAGGTTGAGCACACCGATATTGGCGCCCGGCATGCCCGGAATTTCGAAACCACCCGGCGCACCGGTCTCGGCGAGGTCGACCTCGATCTCCTTGTCGTCGAGTTCGTTGGCGCGCAGCTTCTTGCGGAACGAATCGCGCGTCGCCGGCGAGGCCGTGGCGCCGACCAGTGCATCGAGCACGCGCTCTTCGGCGTTCTGGTGCGCCTTGGCCTTGACTTCGGCGCGGCGTTTTTCGCGCACGAGGCCGATCCCGACCTCGACGAGGTCACGGATGATCTGCTCGACGTCGCGGCCGACATAGCCGACCTCGGTGAACTTGGTCGCCTCAACCTTGACGAAGGGCGCGCCGGCGAGCTTGGCCAGACGCCTGGAAATCTCGGTCTTGCCGACACCAGTCGGGCCGATCATCAGGATGTTCTTCGGCATGACCTCATCGCGCAGCTCGTCGCCGAGCTGCTGGCGGCGCCAACGGTTGCGTAGCGCAATGGCGACGGCCCGTTTGGCGTCGTTCTGGCCGATGATGAAACGGTCGAGTTCCGACACGATCTCTCTGGGTGAAAACGTACTCATGTAGTCCTCTCAAATTCGGTCCGCGTCAGTTCCATCAGGAGCGTGCGACCAGATACATCTATCCATTCTGCGTAGGGCACGAAGCCGGCCTTGGTGTAGGCGCTGACCGCCCGGCGGTTGCCCGCATCAGGGTCGATCACGATGCGGGACGCGCCGGCGGCAAAGAGCCGTTCGGCAAAAGCTCGGAGCGCCAGCGAGGCGACACCCCTGCCCGTCAATTCCGCGGGGCCGACGAAGATATCGATACCGGGCACATCGGCCGGCAGATCCTTCGCCCAGGGCTCCTCGTCCGGATACTGAAAAGGCATCCAGGACTGGATGTAGCCAGCCGGCTCGCCGGCCACGTGGAAGATGAAGCCCTCCACCTCTCCGGTCGCGCAGCCTTCGCGGATCAGTTCCACTTCCTTGTCCGGATCGCCCCACCATTGCCGCACATGCGGTTCACTCAGCCAGGCATGCAGCAGCGGCAGATGGTCATCAACCACCGGCGCGAAGCTGACATGCTTGGGCTCATTCGGCATCCAACGTCTCCACCACGATATTGTGGTTGGTATAGACGCAGATGTCCCCGGCGATCTGCAGCGCCCGCCGGGCGATATCCTCGGCCGACTTGTCGCTGTCCATCAGGGCGCGCGCTGCGGCAAAGGCGTAGTTGCCGCCGGAGCCGATGGCGATGGTGCCGTGTTCCGGCTCAAGTACGTCGCCATTGCCGGTGATCGCCAGGGTTATCGACTTGTCGGCGACCAGCATCATCGCTTCGAGATTGCGCAGATACTTGTTGGTGCGCCAGTCCTTGGCAAGTTCGACCGCCGCGCGCATCAGCTGGTCGGGGTACTGTTCAAGCTTGGCCTCGAGCCTTTCGAGCAGCGTGAAGGCGTCGGCGGTCGCGCCGGCAAAGCCGGCGATCACGTCGCCCTTCGCGAGACGCCGCACCTTGCGCGCATTGCTCTTCATCACGGTCTGGCCGAGGCTCACCTGGCCGTCGCCGGCCATCACCACCTTGCCATCCTTGCGTACCGTGATGATGGTCGTCGCATGCATCGTTCCGTAGGGATTGTGTTCACTCATGAAGATACCTGTCGGCCCCTGATACTTGGGGGCGTTTACTTGGGGCGTTGCGGCTCTGAACGAGCCTGGTTGCTTGAGGCCTATGTAAGTACGGCAGACACATTTGCAAATGGCAACCGCCCGAGGGTGCAATCTTCGTTCAGGGCCCGGTGTCGGATGATTCGAATCAACGCTCAAGTTCTGGATATTTCAGCATTTGCCTGATAAGGAGCGGCCGAGATCGCAAGCGAGCGCGAGATGAGGAAACCGCACAGACTTTCCTCCCCCCGCACTGGCGCATACAGGAGAGCCCGATGGCAGAAGCCACGTCCAGCCGCACCGCACAGGTTTCGCGTAAAACCAACGAGACCGCGGTGTCCGTATCGGTCAACATCGACGGCACCGGCGTTTCGAAGATTTCGACCGGTGTCGGCTTCTTCGACCATATGCTGGACCAGCTCGCCCGCCATTCGCTCATCGACATGGAGATCAAGACCGACGGCGACCTGCATGTCGACGACCACCATACGGTCGAGGACACCGGCATTGCCATCGGCCAGGCGCTCGCCAAGGCGCTCGGCGACCGGCGCGGCATCGCCCGTTACGCCTCGCTCGACCTTGCCATGGACGAGACGATGACCCGCGCGGCAGTGGACGTTTCCGGCCGGCCGTTCCTCGTCTGGAACGTTGCCTTCAGCGCGCCGAAGATCGGCACCTTCGACACGGAACTCGTGCGTGAGTTCTTCCAGGCGCTCGCCCAGCATGCCGGGATCACGCTGCATATCCAGAACATCTACGGCGCCAACAACCATCATATCGCCGAGACCTGCTTCAAGTCCGTCGCCCGCGTGCTCCGCACCGCAACCGAAATCGACCCGCGCCAGGCCGGCCGCGTTCCCTCGACCAAGGGGACCCTTGCCTAAGCGGCCAGTCACTGGCTGAACCCATGGCTTCTTACCTGATCCTCACCCCGCCGGGTGCGCGCGCCGACGACGAGCGAACACGCTTCGTTGCCGACGGCTTCTCCTGGGGCGCCTTTCTCTTCCCGGCGCTCTGGCTTCTCTTCAAGCGGCAATGGGCAATCGGAATCGCAGTTGCTGTTCTGCAGATTTCGTTAATCTCCCTGTCGAGTCTCGCAGGCGGTTTCCTTGCATCGGTGCTGGTGCAGATCGCGCTGCGGCTGCTCGTCGCGCTGGAAGGGCCAGTTCTGGTGGCACGCAGCCTGACGGCTCGTGACTGGACGCTTCGTTCCATCGTGCCGGCACCCAATCTGGAGACGGCGGAAGAGATCTATTTCACGAGCGTGGCACCGGGCGAGACAAAGCCCGCCACCCCTTCCCCGGCCGATTGGACCGCGCGCAAGCCCTCAAACGGCGGACCCGGCCTCGGCCTTTTTGATTCCTACGGAGAACGCTGATGCGCGTCGCCATCATCGACTACGGCTCGGGCAACCTGCGCTCAGCCACCAAGGCCTTCGAACGGGCCGCTCGCGAAGCCGGCATTTCAGCCGAGATCGACCTCACCGACAAGCCGGAGCGGGTGGCGAGCGCCGACCGCATCGTGCTTCCGGGTGTCGGTGCCTATGCCGACTGCCGCCGTGGCCTTGCCGCCGTCGACGGCATGGAGCAGGCGCTGACCGAAGCGGTGGAACAGGCCGCCCGGCCGTTCCTCGGCATCTGCGTCGGCATGCAGCTGATGTCGTCGCGCGGGCTCGAAAAGACCATCACCCACGGCTTCGGCTGGATCCCCGGCGATGTCGTCGAGATGACGCCCACTGATACCGCACTGAAGATCCCGCAGATCGGCTGGAACACGCTCACGCTCAAGCGCGAACATCCGCTGTTTGACGGCATCCGGGTTGGCGAAGGCGGCCTGCACGCCTATTTCGTGCATTCGTACCATCTGGCCGCCGAGAACGCCGGCGACGTTGTCGCCGAAGCGGATTACGGCGGTCCGGTCACCGCCTTCGTCGCCAACGGCAACAAGGCCGGCTCGCAGTTCCACCCGGAAAAGAGCCAGGCCCTCGGCCTTGCCCTCATCTCGAATTTCCTGCGCTGGAAGCCCTGAGCTTTCGCCTCTCTCGATTGGACAGACCCATGATCCTATTTCCCGCGATCGACCTGAAAGACGGGCAATGCGTACGCCTGAAGCTCGGCGACATGGACCAGGCGACGGTTTACAACCCCGACCCGGCGGCCCAGGCCCGCGCCTTTGAAGAACAGGGCTTCGAATGGCTGCACGTGGTCGACCTCAACGGCGCCTTTGCCGGCGAGACGGTCAACGGCGCGGCCGTCGACGCCATCCTCAAGGCGACCCGTAACCCGGTGCAGCTCGGCGGCGGCATCCGCACGCTTGACCATATCGAAAACTGGCTGTCGCGCGGCCTTGCCCGCGTCATCCTCGGCACGGTCGCTGTGCGCGATCCGGCACTCGTCATAGAAGCCTGCCGCAAGTTCCCCGGCAAGGTCGCCGTCGGCATCGACGCCAAGGGCGGCAAGGTCGCCGTCGAGGGCTGGGCCGAGGCCTCCGAGCTCGGCGTGATCGAGCTTGCCAAGAAGTTCGAGGGCGCCGGCGTTTCGGCGATCATCTATACCGATATCGACCGCGACGGCATCCTGACCGGCATCAACTGGCCCTCGACGCTGGAGCTGGCGGATGCGGTTTCCATTCCGGTCATCGCGTCAGGCGGTCTTGCCTCGATGGACGACATCCGCCGCATGGTTGCCCCGGACGCACACAAACTCGAAGGTGCCATCTCCGGCCGCGCGCTCTATGACGGCCGCATCGACCCGCAGGAAGCGCTGGATCTGATCCGCGCCGCGAGAAAGGCCTGACCATGTCCCTCAAAGCCCGCGTTATCCCCTGCCTCGACGTCAAGGACGGTCGTGTGGTCAAGGGTGTCAACTTCGTCGACCTGATCGACGCCGGCGACCCGGTTGAGGCGGCCCGCGCCTATGATGCCGCCGGCGCCGACGAACTCTGCTTCCTCGACATCACCGCCTCGTCGGACAATCGCGAGACGATCTTCGACGTCATCGCCCGCACCGCCGAACAGTGCTTCATGCCGCTGACCGTCGGCGGTGGCGTGCGCCAGGTCTCCGACATCCGCAAGCTGCTGCTTGCCGGCGCCGACAAGGTGTCGATCAATACCGCTGCCGTGAAGAACCCGGACTTCGTTGCGGAAGCCGCCGACAAGTTCGGCAACCAGTGCATCGTCGTCGCCATCGACGCCAAGAAGGTGTCGACGGACGGCGAAGCGGACCGCTGGGAGATCTTCACCCATGGCGGACGCCAGCCGACCGGCATCGACGCGATCGAGTTTGCCCGCCGCGTCGTCGACCTCGGCGCCGGCGAGATCCTTTTGACCTCGATGGATCGCGACGGAACGAAGAGCGGCTACGACATCGCGCTCACCCGTGCCGTGGCCGATGCGGTGCGTGCCCCAGTCATCGCGTCCGGCGGCGTCGGAAACCTCGACCACATGGTTGCCGGCATCCGCGACGGTCATGCGACCGCCGTGCTCGCCGCCTCTATCTTCCACTTCGGCACCTATAGCATTGGCGAAACCAAGCGCTATATGGCGGAGCATGGCATCGCCATGCGCCTCGACTGAGCTTCAGGATCTTCCATGGCTGACTTCACACTTTCCGATCTCGAGGCCATCGTCGCGACACGCGCGAAGGCGGCGCCGGACGAATCCTGGACGGCAAAGCTGGTCGCGAGCGGCCAGCCGAAGGCGGCCAAGAAACTCGGGGAAGAGGCGGTCGAGACGGTGATCGCGGCCGTCAGCAACGACCGCGCGAATCTCGTCGCCGAAAGCGCCGATCTCATCTATCATCTGATGGTCGTATTGAAGATCGCCGACGTTCCGTTGCAGGATGTGCTGAACGAGCTCGCGCGGCGAACCAACCAATCTGGCCTGCAGGAAAAGGCAAATCGGCAGACCCCATGACGATAGCGGCCAAAGACATCGAAGCGGCGGACCTGCCGGACAATCTGCAGCAGCGGGACTATTCCCCCTATCATTTCTTCACCGCCGAGGAATGGTCGCGCTTTCGCGCCGATACGCCGCTGACGCTGACGGCCGACGAAGTGCAGCGGCTGCGCTCGCTGAACGACCCCGTCGATCTCGGTGAAGTCCGGCAGATCTACCTGTCGCTATCGCGCCTGCTTTCGACCCATGTGGAATCGTCGCAGATGCTCTTCGAGCAGCGCAAGCGCTTCCTCAGCATGTCCGAAACGAAGACGCCCTTCGTCATCGGCATTGCCGGATCGGTCGCCGTCGGCAAATCGACCACGGCCCGTATCCTTGCGCAGCTCCTGTCGCGCTGGCCATCGAGCCCGAAGGTCGATCTGGTGACGACCGACGGCTTTCTCTACCCGAACGCCGTGCTCCAGCGCGAAAACATGATGGATCGCAAGGGCTTTCCGGAAAGCTACGACGTGGGCGCGCTCCTGCGCTTCCTGTCAGCGATCAAGGCGGGCCAACCGAACGTCAAGGCGCCGAGCTACTCGCACCTGACCTATGACGTGCTGCCGGACCAGTTCACCGTCATCGACCGCCCGGATATCCTGATCTTCGAGGGCATCAACGTGCTGCAGTCGCGCAACCTACCGGCCGACGGCAAGATCGTGCCGATGGTCTCGGATTTCTTCGACTTCTCGATCTATATCGATGCCGAGGAGAGCCTGATCCATAGCTGGTACGTCAACCGCTTCATGCGCTTGCGCGAAACCGCCTTCAAGAACCCGGAATCCTACTTCCATCGTTATGCCACGATCAGCGAGGATGCGGCGCGCGCCATCGCCGAGGGCCTGTGGCACAACATCAACCTGAAGAACCTGCACCAGAACATCCTGCCGACGCGCCCGCGCGCCGACCTGATCCTGCAAAAGGGCCCGAACCACCTGACGGAAAAGGTGGCGCTCAGAAAACTCTGAGCGCTCGATAAGCCCGTCATGGATTGACGCGACGCAGCGTCAGGTTCACGCGGCCACCGTTCTTCAGCAGCGTCGACGTGTTCGGATAGATCCGGTCGACGCCATGGAACGCGAGCCGCCCTTCTCCACCGAGCACGACGACATCGCCGCTTTCGAGCCGGAAGGACATGGTCTGTCCCCCGCGCTGATTGCTGCCGACGCGGAAAAGGCAGCTGTCGCCGAGCGAGATCGAGACGACAGCCGTTTCCAGATCATGCTCATCGCGGTCCTGGTGCAGACCCATGCGGGCCTCCTCGGAATAGAAGTTCACAAGACAGGCTTCCGGCATCTTTTGGCTGGCGGAAACTGCCTGCCAGATCTCGAGCACTATGTCCGGCATCGGCGGCCAGCGCCGGCCGGTCACCGGATGCTGAGCCTGGTAACGATAGCCGCGATCGCGATCCGTGACCCAGCCGAGCAAGCCGCAATTGGTCATGCGAACCGACATGGGTTTTCCGGTCTTCGGCATTTCCGGCACGAAGAGCGGTGCTTCGGCAACGACACGACGAATCGCTTCGACGAGTTGTTCCTGCCGGGTGCGATCGAGATAGCCCGGGATATGTCTGATCCCTTTCGGGAGCACCTGCATTGGAAGCCCCTATTGCTCCAGGCCGAGAAGTGCTGCCGGCACGCCGTAGCGAAGCGGCCAGCCGGCATAGGCGACATCCGTCGGCCCGACCACGTGATCGACGAGGTTCCAGCGGCTATTGTGGAAGCTGACCAGTGCAAACACCGTCAGACCATCCATCATGTCAGCCTCGTCACGCAACCCGGTTTGCGCAAGGTCGATAGTGCCGCCACCGGGACGTTGCGGCTCGACCTGCAGGAAGGCCCAGTTGGGTGCTGCACGTATCGTCGTGACGACGAACTCGACCGGACCGCGCATTTCGGCCTCCACCGCCGGACGGATCGCGTCGAGGATGGCGGCACGCTCAGTACTGCCCTTGGCCGGTTCACGAAACGGTTGCGCCAGACAAGCGCCGGCAAGCCAAAGGCTCGCCAGCGTCGCGATTGCAAGACGACGCGTGAACGACACGCTCAGGCCGCGTCCAGATCCGGAATGCGCAGAACCTGGCCGGGGTAGATCTTGTCCGGATGCGTCAGCATCGGCTTGTTGGCTTCGAAGATGACGGTGTGCTTGGCACCCTTGCCCTTGCCGTACTGCGCTTCGGCGATCTTCCAGAGGTTGTCGCCCTTTTTGACCGTATAGAAGACCGGCGCCTTGGCGGGTGCCGGTGCGGCGCCAGCATCGGCAACCTTGAGCTCGGAGGCCTCAACTGCCGAGACGCCGAGCGTGTTGCCGACGGCGACCACGGCCTTTTCGAAGACGCTCTGGTCCTTCACGACACCCTTCAGCACGACCTTGTCACCGGCCACTTCGACCTGCACGTCCTTTGTGCCGAGATCGTGGGATGCAAGTTCCTTCTGAACGCTTTCGGCATCCGGGGCGTCATCGTCGCCGCCGATGCCAAGCTTCTTGCCGGCGTTCTTGATAAAGCTGAAAAGACCCATGAATATCTCCTTTTGCGAAAACACTGCTCGGTAAGAGAGGGCGCCGCCTGCCAAAGGCAAGGAGCGGCAAAAAAGAAATCAGTCGCCGGCCGGCCGCCCCCGAAGCTTCTTGATCTCGCCGCGCCCGGACTTCTCCTTGAGACGGCGCTCGACGGAGCCGCGGGTCGGTTTCGTCTTCTTGCGTGGCGGTGGTGGCGGCTCCGCGGCCTTGAGAATCAGTTCCTTCAGTCGCTCGCGCGCATCTTCGCGGTTGCGCTCCTGGCTGCGAAACCGGCTGGCCTCGATCATCAGCACGCCCTCTTTCGAGGCACGACGCCCGGCAATCTTCAGGGCGTTGGCCTTGATGCGATCGGAAAGCGCTGGAGAGGCCAGCACGTTGAAGAACAGCTGAACGGCGGTCGACACCTTGTTGACGTTTTGCCCACCCGGCCCGCCGGCCAGCACGAATTGCTCCGTCAGCTCCCAGCCGGCAATCACGATGCTGTCGTTTATGTAGAGCGTGTCGCTAGCCATGGTTCACCTCGCCCCGATCTATGGCACAGAGCGAACCTCTTGAAAACATTCGCCACGAAAACGAAAAACCCGGCCGTGGAAGGCCGGGTTTCACGTGAATCATAGCTGACGATGTTTATTCGGCGGCAAGCTTGGTGCCGGGAGCCGCGTCGCGGACGCTGCCATCAACATGTTCTTCGAACTTGGCGAAGTTGGCGATGAACATATCGACGAGGCGGCGGGCCTGGGCATCATAGGCCGCACCATCGGCCCAGGTCGATCGCGGATCGAGGATGCCGTCGTCGACGCCGGGGACCGAGACCGGAACGGCGAAGCCGAAGTTGGCGTCGGTGCGCAGTTCAGCGGCGTTCAGCGAGCCGTCGAGGGCTGCGGCGAGCAGAGCGCGGGTCACCTTGATCGGCATGCGGCTGCCGGTGCCGTAGGCGCCGCCTGTCCAGCCGGTGTTGACCAGCCAGCAGGTAACGCCGTTCTTGGCGATCAGGTCCTTCAGAAGGTTGCCGTATTCCGACGGATGCCGCGGCATGAACGGCGCGCCGAAGCAAGTCGAGAATGTGGCTTCCGGCTCGGTGACGCCCTTTTCCGTACCGGCAACCTTGGCCGTGTAGCCGGAGAGGAAGTGGTACATCGCCTGTTCCGGCGTCAGCTTGGCGATCGGTGGCATCACGCCGAAGGCATCGGCCGTCAGCATGATGATCGTGCGCGGCTGCGGCGCGGTGCCGGTGGCGCTGGCGTTCGGGATGAAGTCGAGCGGATAGGCGCAGCGGGTGTTTTCCGTCAGCGAACCATCGTCGAAATCCGGAACGCGGCGCTCATCGAGAACGACGTTTTCCATGACCGTGCCGAAGCGGCGGGTCGTCGCGTAGATTTCCGGCTCGGCAGCTTCCGACAGGCGGATCGCCTTGGCATAGCAGCCGCCTTCGAAGTTGAAGACGCCGTGCTCGCCCCAGCCGTGCTCGTCGTCGCCGATCAGCGTGCGGGTCGGGTCGGCCGAAAGCGTCGTCTTGCCGGTGCCGGAGAGACCGAAGAAGATCGCCGTATCACCGGCCGGGCCGACATTGGCCGAGCAATGCATCGGCATCACGCCCTTCTTGGGCAGCAGGTAGTTGAGAACCGTGAAGACCGACTTCTTCATTTCGCCGGCATAGGACGTGCCGCCGATGAGGATCAGAGCGTTGGTGAAGTCGCAGGCAATCACCGTCTCCGTGCGGCAGCCGTAGCGCTCCGGGTCAGCTTTGAAGCTCGGCAGATCGATGATCGTCAGCTTCGGCAGGAAGGAGCCGAGTGCCTCGCGGGCCGGACGAATCAGGAGATTGCGGATGAACAGCGAGTGCCAGGCATATTCGGTGACAACGCGGGTCGGAAGAGCGTTGTCGGCATCGGCGCCGCCAACTAGATCCTGCACATAAAGCGACATGCCCTTGGCGTGATCGAGCATGTCCTTTCGCAGCAGGGCGAAATGCTCCGGAGACATCGGCTTGTTGTTGTCCCACCAAATCTGGTCGTCCGTGTTCGCATCGCGAACCACGAACTTGTCCTTCGGCGAACGACCGGTGTGCTGACCGGTACGGGCGACGAGGGCGCCGTGTGCCGTCAGTTCAGCCTCGCCGCGGCGAAGAGCTTCCTCATAAAGCTCCGCGGCTTCGAGGTTGTACCGGACCGTTTCCAGGTCGGTAAAGCCGAGTTTTTCCAAGCCGTTCGCGAGATTGCGAGTGCCGAGTTGCTCCATGGTCAAGCTTCCTTCGTGTTTGGCCATTGGCGTTGAATTTCGCCGGACCATACTTGCATGCTCGCTCAAAAACAAGGCGGCGTCAAAAAAAGAATAATGATTTCAGTATATTAATCGATTTAAAGAAAATTATAGTTTTTTTAATCGGTTGAATTCGGCCTGCCGGACACCGATCTGACAGGACCTATCCTATCGTCACGACAGGTGCTTTTTGGGCTTCGCCACAATTTGTTCCACCTTTATACTCACTAACGCACCCGTGACTCGCGAATGCCGGAGTTTTCGGGGACGAGACCGGCACCTCAAAAGACGGAGTTGAACACGATGCAGACCATCGCGCTTGTCGATGATGACCGGAATATTCTGACGTCCGTATCCATCGCCCTGGAGGCGGAGGGCTACAAGGTCGAGACCTATACCGACGGTGCTTCCGCACTTGAGGGCCTGCTCGCCCGGCCGCCGCAGCTTGCGATCTTCGACATCAAGATGCCGCGCATGGACGGCATGGAATTGCTGCGCCGCCTGAGACAGAAGTCCGACCTGCCAGTGATCTTCCTCACCTCCAAGGATGAAGAGATCGACGAACTCTTCGGTCTGAAGATGGGTGCCGACGACTTCATCACCAAGCCCTTCTCGCAGCGCCTGCTGGTCGAACGCGTCAAGGCGATCCTGCGTCGCGCCGCAAACCGCGAAGCGGCTGCCGCCAACCCGACGAATCCCGCCAAGGCTTCCGACGCGCCCTCGCGCTCGCTCGAGCGCGGGCAACTGGTGATGGACCAGGAGCGCCACACCTGCACCTGGAAGAGCGAGCCGGTAACGCTGACGGTGACCGAATTCCTCATCCTCCATTCGCTTGCCCAGCGCCCGGGCGTGGTGAAGAGCCGCGACGCGCTGATGGACGCCGCCTATGACGAGCAGGTCTATGTCGACGACCGCACCATCGACAGCCACATCAAGCGGCTGCGCAAGAAGTTCAAGATGGTCGACAACGACTTCGACATGATCGAGACCCTCTACGGTGTCGGCTATCGTTTCCGCGAGACAGCCTGAGCCGCGGGACTTGCCATCGCGCCGATTGTGGCGCATTCAGAAACGGCGCGACGGGAGCACGGCCAAGGCTGCCTTTGAAACCCCGCCGCGCCATCGGACCTCTGGGCCGGAACCACACAAAGTGAACGACGGCGTCGCGCCCGGCACTCGGGCCGTGTCAGCGTTGCAATCGAGAGAACGTGACGGAAGTCCGCGCGGGAGCGGGACATTTGGTAGAAGTCTTGCAGGGCGACATCGAAGACAGTGACGGACGTGCGCAGGCACATATGGGCCAGCGCCGCTGGGCACATCCTTTCACGCTGATTCGCCGCCTGTTCGGCAATGCCGTCTTCTCGAGCCTCACCCGCCGCATCGTCTTCTTCAACTTGGTGGCACTCGTCGTCCTCGTCGGCGGCATCATGTATCTCAACCAGTTCCGCGAGGGACTGATCGACGCCCGTGTCGAAAGCCTGCTGACCCAGGGCGAAATCATCGCCGGTGCCATCTCGGCTTCCGCCTCGGTCGATACCAACTCGATCACCATCGATCCCGAAAAACTGCTCGAACTGCAGGCCGGCCAGAGCATAACGCCGCTGCCGAGCGACGAGGATCTCGATTTCCCGATCATCCAGGAACGCGTTGCGCCGGTTCTCAGGCGGCTGATCTCGCCGACGCGCACCCGCGCCCGCCTCTTCGACGCCGATGCCGACCTGCTGCTCGATTCCCGGCATCTCTATAGCGGCGGCCAGGTGCTGCGCTTCGACCTGCCGCCGATCGAGCCGGAATCGACGGGCATCGGCGAAAAGCTCAACAGCTGGCTGAACAAGCTGCTGCAGCCCGGCAATCTGCCACTCTACAAGGAACCGCCGGGTGGCAACGGCTCGATCTATCCTGAGGTCACCAACGCGCTGACCGGCGTGCGCGGCTATGTCGAACGCGTCACCGAGAAGGGCGAGCTCATCGTTTCAGTGGCCGTTCCCGTCCAGCGGTTCCGCGCCGTGCTCGGCGTTCTCTTGCTTTCGACGCAAGCCGGCGACATCGACAAGATCGTCCAGGCCGAGCGCCTCGCCATCATCCGCGTCTTCGGCGTGGCTGCCCTCGTCAACATCATCCTGTCGCTGCTTCTCTCCTCGACCATCGCCAACCCGCTTCGAAGGCTCGCAGCGGCGGCAGTCCGCGTGCGGCGCGGCGGTGCCAAGGAGCGCGAGGAGATCCCGGATTTCTCCTCTCGCCAGGACGAGATCGGCAACCTGTCCGTCGCGCTCCGGGAAATGACGACCGCGCTCTACGATCGGATCGCGGCGATCGAGAATTTCGCGGCCGATGTCAGTCACGAGCTGAAAAACCCCCTCACCTCGCTGCGCAGCGCCGTCGAGACCCTGCCGCTTGCGCGGACCGACGAATCGAAGAAGCGCTTGATGGACGTCATCCAGCATGACGTCCGCCGCCTCGATCGCCTGATCAGCGATATTTCGGACGCCTCGCGCCTCGACGCGGAACTTGCCCGCAGCGATGCCAGGATCATCGACCTCGAAAGACTTCTGGGCGACCTCGTCGATATTTCGCGCCAGGTCCGCAGCAAGAAGAAGACGGTGCTGCTCGATTTCGTCATCGACCGCAAGGACAGTCCCAAGGCCCGCTTCGCCGTCAACGGCCACGACCTGCGCATCGGCCAGATTATCACCAACCTGATCGAGAACGCCCGGTCCTTCGTTCCCGAAGACAGCGGGCGGATCGTCGTGCGCCTCACACGGTCGCGATCGCGCTGCCTCGTCTATGTCGAGGACAACGGCCCCGGCATCCAGGCGGAAGACATCGACCGCATTTTCGAACGCTTCTACACCGATCGGCCGGAAGGAGAGGATTTCGGCCAGAACTC
The DNA here is from genome assembly GCF_049905105.1 of Ensifer sp. R-19. Taxonomy (NCBI): domain Bacteria; kingdom Pseudomonadati; phylum Pseudomonadota; class Alphaproteobacteria; order Hyphomicrobiales; family Rhizobiaceae; genus Ensifer; species Ensifer sp. R-19. The sequence continues at coordinate 3,674,443 of NZ_CP184569.1, read as the reverse complement.
CGGCCTCGGCCTGTCGATTTCCAGGCAGATCGCCGAAGCCCACGGCGGTACGCTGAAGGCGGAAAACATCGTCGCGCAGGACGGCCACGTCAGCGGCGCGCGCTTCATCCTGTCGCTACCCGCCGAGCCGCACGCGTGACGACGGGCGCCAATGTCCACGGCACTGCCATCGTGCTCGGGACGCGCGGCTTCCTGATCACGGGCCCTTCCGGCATCGGCAAATCCAGGCTGGCGCTTGCATGCATCACGGCCGCACGACAGGCCGGGCACTTTGCGGCACTCGTCGCCGACGATCGGGTGGATCTGAGCCTGGAACATGACAGGATCGTCGCCCGCTGTCCGCCCTCCATTCACGGCCTGATTGAAATACGCGGCGCCGGAATCGGCAAGATCGAAACCGTGCCTGCCGCGGTGATGGACTGGGCCATGCTGCCCGTGAGTGCGCCTTTCGACCCGCGGTTACCGCTGGAAGACGAGACGTTGCCCTTACCACTCGGGCGAGTACTCCCGATTGTTCGCGTTCCCGTTGAAGAGGGGGCGTATGTTCTCAATATTTTGCATGCGCTCATCGCTGAAAAAATAGGATCCTAGCCCGATTTACCGTCAGCGAGGCTGGTTTTTCAGCATTTTTGGCTTGCACTTCCCCTTTTCCTTGCCAAGATGGCCGCCCCAACAGGTGGACGAAATTGCTGCATTGCGATATCTGGCCATCAGTGAATTGCGCGTGCAGTTGGAGCGAAGATACCCATGATCGGACTTGTGCTTGTCACCCATGGCAAGCTGGCTGAGGAATTTCGACTTGCACTCGAGCATGTCGTCGGTCCGCAAAAAGCTATAGAGACCGTCTGCATCGGTCCCGAGGACGACATGGACCAGCGTCGGCAGGATATCCTCGACGCGGTCACCAAGGTCGACGAGGGCCACGGCGTCATTATCCTGACCGACATGTTCGGCGGAACGCCCTCCAACCTTGCCATCTCGGTCATGCGCAGCGGCTCGGTTGAAGTGATAGCCGGCGTCAACCTGCCGATGCTGATCAAGCTTGCCGGCGTGCGCGGCGAGAGCGACATGGACAAGGCGTTGGTCGAGGCCTCGGAAGCCGGACGGAAATACATCAACGTCGCCAGCCGCGTCCTGAGTGGTAAGTAATGGATCATCGCCCCGACATGTCGCTGACGCGCGAACTGCTGATCATCAACAAGCGAGGCCTGCACGCGCGGGCATCTGCGAAGTTCGTACAGACGGTCGAGGCCTATGAAGCCGAGATTACCGTGTCGAAGGACGGCATGACGGTCGGCGGAACGTCCATTATGGGCCTGATGATGCTGGCTGCCAGCACCGGCTGCAGCGTGTGCGTGACCGCGAGCGGCGCGCAAGCCGAAGAAGCATTGAACGCGCTTGATGCGCTGGTCGCCGACAAGTTCGGCGAAGAAATGTGACGGACAATATAAAGATATAAAGACTTCTTTATATCGATATTGCCCTCTCCCCTGATTCCTGATAGATCGGTCGCACTCTCACCGTGTCGGTAGGCGCGGGAGGCATAATCGCGCCGCAGTTCGGTTGAAGCCATGCGGCTTGAAGAGATCAGCCCGGAGAATTCCATGACCACCACTCAGGACTATATCGTCGCCGACATCGGTCTCGCCGATTTCGGGCGCAAGGAAATTGCGATCGCCGAAACGGAAATGCCGGGCCTGATGGCCTGCCGCGAAGAGTTCGGCGCTGCAAAGCCGCTGAAGGGCGCGCGCATCACCGGCTCGCTGCACATGACCATCCAGACCGCCGTTCTGATCGAGACGCTGGTTGCCCTCGGCGCCGACGTGCGCTGGGCCTCGTGCAACATCTTCTCGACCCAGGATCACGCTGCCGCTGCCATCGCCGCAAGCGGCGTTCCGGTCTTCGCCGTCAAGGGCGAAACGCTCGAAGAATACTGGACCTACACGGACAAGATCTTCCAGTGGGCCGATGGCGGCGTCTCGAACATGATCCTCGACGATGGTGGCGACGCCACCATGTACATCCTGCTCGGCGCCCGCGCCGAAGCCGGTGAAGACGTACTCTCCAACCCGGGCTCCGAAGAAGAAGAGATCCTCGTCGCACAGATCAAGAAGCGCCTCCAGGCTTCGCCGGGCTGGTTCACCAAGCAGCGCGACGCCATCAAGGGCGTGACCGAAGAAACCACCACCGGCGTCAACCGCCTGTACCAGCTTCAGGCCAAGGGCCTGCTGCCCTTCCCGGCGATCAACGTCAACGATTCGGTCACCAAGTCGAAGTTCGACAACAAGTACGGCTGCAAGGAATCGCTCGTTGACGGCATCCGCCGCGGCACCGACGTGATGATGGCCGGCAAGGTCGCCGTCGTCTGCGGTTACGGCGACGTCGGCAAGGGCTCGGCAGCTTCGCTTTCCGGCGCCGGCGCCCGCGTCAAGGTCACCGAAATCGACCCGATCTGCGCGCTCCAGGCGGCGATGGACGGTTTCGAAGTCGTTCAACTCGAAGACGTCGTCTCGTCGGCCGACATCTTCATCACGACGACCGGCAACAAGGACGTCATCCGCATGGACCACATGCGCGAGATGAAGGACATGGCGATCGTCGGCAACATCGGCCACTTCGACAACGAAATTCAGGTCTCCGCACTGCGTAACCTGAAGTGGACAAACATCAAGCCGCAGGTCGACATGATCGAGTTCCCGAAGGGCAACCGCATGATCCTGCTCTCGGAAGGCCGCCTGCTGAACCTCGGCAACGCCACCGGCCACCCGTCCTTCGTGATGTCGGCTTCGTTCTCCAACCAGGTCCTGGCGCAGATCGAGCTCTTCACCAAGGGTGAGAAGTACAAGAACGAAGTCTACGTCCTGCCGAAGGCGCTCGACGAGAAGGTCGCTCGCCTGCACCTGAAGAAGCTCGGCGCTAAGCTCTCCGAACTTTCCGAAGAGCAGGCCGACTACATCGGCGTGAAGACGCAGGGCCCGTTCAAGGCTGAGCACTACCGGTACTAATCCTTACCCGGGCAATCCACAACATCTTGTGGCCGCGTTCTTGACAAGAGAGCGCGGCCGCTTTTTTGGGCCTCTCCCTTCCCGACGATTCGACTAGGAAGTATGCTCTAACCCATTGATTCGTGATGTCGGTGCGGACCTTGGACATCGCGGATGGGATGTCTTGTCGATAAGCGGCAAACAGACGGAGACAGACCGGGGATGCAATCGGAACTGACGCAGGCCCTTGACCAGGGCCTCGATGGAACTGTGCAAGGCGCAACAAGGCCGGCAGCACCCTTCGGACAGACGGGGATGGCAGCGCCATGAACAGAGACCAAACAGCTATTCCGGGCACCCGCCGCAAGGGCCCGAAGTTCCTGCGCCACCTTCTGGCCGGTACCACTCTCTTTGCAGCAACAGATGCGCTCGCCCAGGTCGCGCCGCAGAAGGCAAATATCTTCGGCTCGTCGGAGGTCGTCACCTTCTCCGTGCTCATCGGCGTCGTTTCCGCAGCGATGATTTCGGCGATCTGGCTGATCCGCCAGCGCGGCAATATCGAAGCCGAGAACCGCGAATTGCGCTCCGATCTGTCGGACGCCAACCAGCGCCTCTCGCGCTATCAGGCGCTGGTGGCCGACAAGAACCGCCGGATCGTCGTCTGGGACGGGCTGCTCGAGCGGGCTGAGCTGCTCGGCCAGCTGCCGCCCGAAACCGGCGCGCCGGCAGACGACCGCGAGTTCCTGGCCTTCGGCCGCTGGATCAAGGCGCAATCCGCCGGGGAACTGGAAAATGCGATCGACGCGCTGCGCACCCAGGCGCGCAGCTTCGACCTGGTGCTCGAAACGCAGCGCAACGAAGTCCTGGAGGCCCAGGGACGGGTCTCGGGCGGGCGCGCTTTCGTACGCTTCATCGCTCTCAACAATATGCGCGCAGAACTCGCTGAGCTGAAGCTTGAGCACGATCGGCTCAATACTGCGCTCGTGTCCTTCCGCACCCTTCTCGACGCCATCGATCTGCCGGTGTGGCAACGCGGCACGGATGGCGCCCTCACCTGGGTCAACGAGGCCTATGCCGACGCCGTCGAGGCTCCTGATGTCGCGGTCGCGGTTGCCGAAGGGCGCGAGCTGCTCGCAACCGTCGCGCGCGAAAAGATCCGCGCGGTTTCCACCTTCGACACACCGTTCCGCGACAAGGTTTCGACCGTCGTCAGGGGTAACCGCACCTTCTTCGAAGTCGTCGATGCCCGCAGCCCTGCCGGCTCGGCCGGCGTCGCCGTCGACGTATCCGGCATCGAGGCCGTGCGCGAGGAACTCAACCGGACGCTCAAGAGCCATGCCGAAACGCTCGATCATCTGGCGACCCCCGTCGCGATCTTCGACGGCAATCAGCGCCTGCAGTTCTACAACCAGGCCTTCCAGCGTCTGTGGAACCTCGACATCGGCTTCCTCGAGCGCAAGCCCGACAACGGCGAAGTGCTTGACCGGCTGCGCGCCGGCGGCCAGCTGCCGGAGCAGCTCAACTGGAAACAGTGGAAGGCCACCGCACTTTCCGTCTATCAGGCGCTCGACACGCAGAGCGACCTCTGGCACCTGCCGAACGGCCAGACGCTGCGCGTCTTCGCGACCGCCCGCCCACAGGGCGGGGTCACCTGGGTGTTCGAGAACCTGACCGAGAAGGTCGATCTCGAAACGCGCTACAATACGCTCGTTCAGGTTCAAGGCGAGACGATCGACCATCTCGCGGAAGGCGTAGCTGTGTTCGGGCCCGACGGCCGCATTCGTCTCTCGAACCCGGCGTTCCGGGCGATCTGGGGCATCAGCGAGGCGGAGGCCAAGCCCGGCACCCATATCCGGGCGATCGAGCAGGCCTGCCTCATCTCCTACGACCAGCCTGACGGGTGGAAACGTTTCACCCACATCATCACCAGCTTCGACGACGAACGGCCCTCCAGCCGCGGCATCCTTGAGCTTCGAACCGGACTGATCCTCGACTACGCCGTCATCCCGCTGCCGAACGCGCAGACGATGCTGACCTTCGTCAACATCACCGACAGCGTCCGGGTCGAGCGCGCGCTCACCGAAAAGAACGAGGCGCTGCGCAAGGCGGATGCGCTGAAGAACGACTTCGTGCACCACGTTTCCTATGAACTGCGTTCGCCGCTCACCAACATCATCGGCTTCGCCGACCTGTTGAAGACGCCGGCTTTCGGCGATCTCAACGAGCGGCAGGCGGAGTATGTCGACCACATCGCCACCTCCTCGTCGCTGCTGCTGACGATCGTCAACGACATCCTGGATCTCGCGACCGTCGATGCCGGCATCGTCCAGCTCGACATGTCCGAGATCAGTCTCACCGACTTCCTCGATGATATTGCCCACCAGATGGCCGACCGGCTGCTCGAGAGCGGCGTGACCCTCAGGATCGCCGCCCCTGACAATCTCGGCCGCATGGTCGCCGACCAGCAGCGGCTGAAGCAGATCTTCGTCAAGCTGCTCACCAATGCCGCAAACTTTGCGCCCGACGGCAGCGCCATCGACCTGAAGTGCCGCCGCGAGGGCAGCGACTTCATCTTCTCTGTCTCAGACAGCGGCCCCGGCATACCGCAGGACGTGCTCGATACCGTGTTCAACCGCTTCGAAAGCTACGGCCAGCGCGGCGGCGCAGGCCTCGGCCTTTCGATCGTCGAGAGCTTCGTCAGCCTGCACCACGGCACCGTCTCCATCCGCAGCAAGGAAGGCGAAGGCACGGAAGTGACCTGCCGCATTCCCTCGGCCGAAGTGCCGGCGATCGTCGCGGCCGAATGATGCCGGCGATCGAGCGCTTCCTGACGGACGAGGCGGCAACGATCGAGCTCGGCGAAGATCTGGCGCTGGCCCTGAAGCCCGGCGACTGCGTCGCGCTCTCGGGTGATCTCGGAGCCGGCAAGTCGACCTTGGCGCGCGCCTTCCTTCGGGCGCTTGCCGATGACGACGGGCTGGAGGTCCCCAGCCCGACCTTTACGCTGGTCCAATCCTATGAACTGCGCATTCCGGTCGCGCATTTCGATCTCTATCGGCTGGCTGATTCCAGCGAACTGGACGAACTCGGCTTCGACGAGGCGCTATCGCTAGGCGTCTGTCTCGTCGAATGGCCGGAACGGGCTGACGACGCCCTACCCACCAGCCGCATCACGCTGAGCATCACCCATGAAGGCGATGGTCGCCGCGTCGAAATTTCCGGTCCGGACGAAAAGCTGCAGCGCATCGCCCGCACGCTGGCGATCCGCGACTTCCTCGATCAGAACGATCACCCAAACGCACGGCGCCGGCACCTCAGCGGCGACGCCTCGATCCGGGCCTATGAGCGCATTTACCCGGCAGACGGCTCCGTTAGCCGGATTCTGATGGATTCGCCACGACACAAGCCCGACCCCGTCCTCCAGGACGGAAAATACTACCAGCAGCTCGCGCATATCGCCGAAGACGTCGTTCCCTTCGTCGCGATCGACCAGCTGCTCATTGCACGCGGCTTTGCAGCGCCGACGATCTACGCCCGCGATCTCGACCAGGGCATCCTGCTGATCGAGGACCTTGGGTCGGATGGCGTTCTCGACGCGGCCGGCCAGCCGATCGACGAGCGCTACATCGAAAGCGTACGACTGCTCGCCCGCCTCCATGCCAAGCAGACCGACAGGGAGATCAACCTCGACAGAGCGGTCATCCACCGCATTCCGGATTTCGACCGGACGGCGATGAAGATCGAGACGCGGCTTTTGACCGACTGGTACCTGCCGTGGAAGCGCGGTGCGCCGGCAAGCGATGACGAAAAACGTGAATACGGAGAGATCTGGGACGGGCTGATTGATCTTCTCCAGACCTCCGAGACGAACCTGCTCTTGCGAGATTTTCACTCGCCGAACATCATCTGGCGCGGAGAGCGCCAGGGATTGGACCGGATTGGCCTCATCGATTTCCAGGACGCGATGATCGGCCCGACGGCCTATGACGTGGCATCGCTGGTGCAGGACGCGCGCGTGACCGTCGCGCCTCCGCTCGCCAACCGGATGATGGAAACCTATCTCGCCGAACGGCAGGCAAGCGGCAACTTCGACGAGGCGACTTTCTTGCGCGACTGGCATTTGATGTCGGCGCAGCGCAACTGCAAGCTCGTCGGCATCTGGGTGCGGCTGATGCAGCGGGACGGCAAACCCGGCTACATGAAACATATGCCCCGCACTTTCGCCTATCTTCAGGCGGCGCTCACACATGAATCGCTGAAACCCTTGCACGACTGGTGTATGAAGACCGGAATCCTAGATTCCGAATCAGCGAACTGACGGAGAAGCAATGTCGATCAGCAATGCGATGGTGCTCGCCGCGGGCCTCGGCACCCGGCTCCGCCCGATCACCAACACCATGCCGAAGCCGCTCGTAGAGATCGCGGGCAAGCCGATGATCGACTACGTACTGGATCTTCTGGCAGAGGCCGGCGTCACCAAGGCCGCGGTCAACGTGCATCATTTCGCCGACCAGATGGAAGGACATCTCAGCCAGAGAAGAAGCCCGGAGATCCTGATTTCCGACGAGCGCAATGCGCTGATGAATTCCGGCGGCGGCCTGGCCAAGGGCCTGAAACTGCTGCCGGAAGGCCCCGTACTGGTGATGAATGCCGACCTCTTCTGGGTCGGGGAACCGGTCGGCGTTCCCAGCAACCTGACGCGCCTCGCCGCAGCCTTCGATGCGGACCGCATGGACATGCTGCTCCTGTGCGTGCGCGATGAGGACACGACCGGTCACAACGGCAAGAAGGACTTTTCGCTCGGTGCCGACGGCAAGCTGACGCGATACACCGAAGGTCTGCCAAACCCGGTGGTCTATGCCGGCGCGATCGCGCTTCACTCCCGGCTCTTTGCCGACGCGCCTGATGATGCCTTCAACCTCAACATCTACTTCGATCGCGCTGCCCAAAAAGGGCGCCTCCACGGCCTCCTGCTCGATGGCCACTGGATGACGGTCGGCACGCCCGACGCGATCGGCGAAGCGGAAGCGGCGATCCGCCGCCACCAGCCAGGAGGATGAGCGTGCGCGGCCGCCGGTCCAACGTCTTCACGATCCCGCCTGGCCTCCCCTTCCTGAAGACGCTCGCCGAAAAGCTTTGCGACGGTATCCTGACTCCGGACTTCCGCTACGATCCGGCCGATCCCTTGCCGCTTGCCGGCGTCACGATCTTCGTGCCGACGCGGCGTTCGGCCCGTGTGCTCAGATCCGAATTCGTCGACCTGCTCGACGGCCGCTCCACCATCCTGCCCACCATCAAGGCGCTCGGCGAGACCGATGATGACAGTGGCTTCTTCGACGCCGAAGTACCGGCAATCCTCGATCTTGCGCCGCCGCTGCCGGGCACGGCACGGCTGATCGAGCTTGGCCGGCTGATTCTCGCCTGGCGCAACCGGCTACCAAAGGTCGTGCTCGACATCCATGCGGAAAGCCCGCTGATCGCGCCGGCAAGTCCTGCCGATGCGATCTGGCTGGCACGCAATCTTGCCGATCTCATCGATGCGATGGAGACGGAAGAGCTGGACTGGGACGCGCTCGACCGGCTCGACGCCGGCGAGCATGCGCTGTGGTGGCAGCTCACGCTCGAATTCCTCAAGATCGCCCGAACCTACTGGCCGGAACGGCTCGAGGAACTCAAGCAATCCTCGCCCGCACGCCATCGCAACGCCATCCTTCAGGCCGAAACGCAGCGCATCGCCGGCGGCAAGATCGAAGGCCCGATCATCATCGCCGGCTCGACCGGTTCCATTCCCGCCACGGCCGCGCTGATTGCCGCCGTGCAGAAGCTTCAGAACGGCACGATCGTGTTGCCTGGTCTCGACCAGACGATGAGCGATGCCGAATGGGACATGATCGTCGCCGACGCTGCCTTTGACGGCAGGCCGGACCCGGCAAGCCGCAGCCACCCGCAATACGGCTTCTACAGGCTGCTGAAGCGCATGGGCGTCATCCGCTCGGATGTGGGCGCGCTAGCCGGCGCCCAAACCGAACTCGATTTCCGCGCGGCGATCCTCTCGCACGCCCTTTTGCCGGCAAAGGCCACCGATGCCTGGACCGAAATGCGCAGCGAACTCGACGGCGAATTGCTCCGCGCTGCCTTCGGCGATACGGCTCTCATCGAAACCGCCAACGAACGCGAGGAGGCGGCGGCGATTGCCGTTGCGCTAAGGCTTGCGCTGGAAGGCAGCGAGGATAGCCAGGCGGCGTTGATCACGCCCGACCGAAATCTCGCGCGGCGGGTCGGCGCCGAGCTCGCCCGCTTCGGCATCGAGGCGGACGATTCCGCCGGCACGCCTTTGTCCTCGACGCCCCAGGGCAGCTTCATGCGTCTGCTTCTGGAGGCAAGCCTGCGCCCCGGCGATCCCGTGCCCTTCGTTGCGCTGCTCAAGCACCCGCTGGCGCGCTTCGGGCTTTCGCGTGATGAGATGCGCCAGGGCGCCGACGCGCTCGAACGCATGGCGCTGCGCGGCAGCACCGCAACCGTCGATATCCTCGCCCTGGAGCCGTTGCTCGATGCGGCGATTGCCGGCCACAAGGTCGATCGCCACCCGCCGGAATGGCGTGCCGGCATCGGCGCCGAGGAGCTTCAGGCAGCACGCGATCTGGCGATCAAGATCGGCCTCGCGGTGGCGCCGCTGGCTTCCGCGCTCACGCGCAGCAAGGACGGCAGCCGCGTGTTCTCGGACGAATTCACCTTTGCCGACTGGGCGACGCGTACCGGCCAGGCGTTGGAAGCGGCCTCGGCCGACGAGCGCGGCGATCTCGGTGGGCTCTGGTCCGGCGAGGCGGCCGATACGCTGGCGACCCTGCTTCGCGGCATTATCGAAACCGATGGCCAGATGACGGCGGACGGGCCGCAATGGTGCGACGTCATGGAGGCGCTTGCTGCAGGTGCAGCGGTCAAGCCGCGGTCCATGCGCCATCCGCGGGTCTTCATCTTCGGCGCGCTGGAATCACGCCTGCAGAGCATGGATCTCGTGGTGCTCGGCGCCATGAACGAGGGCAATTGGCCAGGCCAGACCGCCAACGACCCGTTCCTGTCGCGCACGATGAAGACGGGCATCGGTCTCGAGCCCCCCGAGCGGCGCATCGGCCAGCTCGCGCATGACTTCCAGATGGCCTGCGGCACACGGCGGCTGATCTTCACCCGCTCGATGCGCCAGGGAGCAACACCCACCGTTGCCTCGCGCTGGCTGCAGCGGCTGCTCGCGCTTGGCGGCGAACGGCTGACTGCGGCCTTGCAGGCCAATGGCGCCGACTATCTGGCCTGGGCCCGGATGCTCGACGACGGAGGGCGGCAGCCGCTTGCCGAACGCCCTGCGCCCAAGCCGCCGGCGGACCTGCAGCCGCGCAAATATTCTTTTAGCGAGGTATCGCGGCTGAGGCGCGACCCCTACGCGATCTACGCCCGGCGCATTCTTCGCCTGCATCCGCTGCTGCCGTTCAACAGCGATCCCGGTCCGGCCGAGCGCGGCACGCTCTATCACCAGATCGTCGAGCGCTTTGTTCGCGGCGGCTTCGACCTCATGTCCCCCGCAGCCGAAGAGGCCATGCATCGGCTGCTGAATGAGGCCTTCGACGAGGCGCGGCTGCCCACACATATCGACACGATCTGGCGGCCACGCTTCGCCGCCGTCGGCTTGGCTTTCATCAAATGGGAGCGGGACCGCGCACGCTTCATCCGCCGCTCGCGCACGGAAGCTCCGGCATCGATGGAGCTCGGCGTCGCCGATATGCGGCTGACGGGCATTGCCGACCGGCTCGATATGCTGACCGACGGCAGCGTGGAGATCATCGACTACAAGACCGGCTCCAGCCCATCGGTCAAGGAAGCCCGAGTGCTGCTCGACCCGCAGCTCGCCCTCGAAGCCGCAGCCCTCAAGGCCGGCGCCTTCAAGGATATGCCGCCGAGCCATCCGCAATCGCTGCTCTATGTCCGGCTGAAGCCTGGATCGCGTTTCAAGCAGGAGACCGTGAACAACGAGGGCAGTAAGGCGAAGGAAACCAAATCCGCCGACCAGCTTGCGGACGAATCCCTCACCGAGCTCAGAAAACTCCTGAGTGCGCTGCTTTCGGGCAAGCATGGTTTTGCATCCCGCGTGATTGTTCAGAAAGAGCGCGACTACGGCGGCGAATACGACCATTTGGCACGCGTTGCCGAATGGTCGACGGCCGATAGCGAGGAGGAGGACGGCGATGAGGGATGACAGCCTCGGCCCCGAACAGGCGACGCCGCAAGCCTGGCTCGACTGGACCTCGCGTCGGCAATCGCTAGCCTCCGATCCCGCGCGTTCTGCCTGGGTTTCGGCCAATGCCGGATCCGGTAAGACACATGTGCTGACCCAGCGGGTGATTCGGCTGCTGCTTGCGGGCTGCCGACCCTCGGCGATCCTCTGCCTGACCTATACCAAGGCGGCGGCCTCCGAAATGTCGAACCGCGTCTTCGAACGGCTGGCCGAATGGGTAACGCTCGACGACGCGACGCTCGAAAAACGGATCGAGGCGATCGAGGGCGAGCGGCCTGGTCTTCTGAAGCTGCAGGAGGCACGCCGCCTGTTCGCCCGCGCGCTGGAGACACCCGGCGGCCTCAAGATCCAGACGATCCACGCCTTCTGCGAGGCGCTGCTGCATCAGTTTCCACTGGAAGCCAACGTCGCCGGACATTTCTCTGTTCTCGACGACCGCGCTGCCGCCGTGCTGCTTGCCGATGCGCGCCGCATGCTGCTGACGGCGACGGCGGCCAAGGACGATCCGGAACTGGCGCGCGCTTTCGCCACCGTGCTCGACCTCGCCGACGATACCGGGCTTGAAAAACTGCTCGCGGCGATCGTCGAGAACCGCACCGCGATCCAGTCCTTTCTCGAACATGCCGACGCGCTCGGCGGCACCGAGGCCGAGTTGCGCCGCGCCCTGAAGCTGGCGCCGGATGAAAGCGTCGACAGCGCCTTGGCCGCGATCTGGCCGTTGGCGGGCCTGAACGGTGCGTCCCTGGAACGCTACTTCTCACTCGCCACGAGCGTTGGCGGAACGAAGGTTCTGGAATTTGCAGAGGGACTTCGGACCGTCTCCAAGCTCACTGACTTGGGCGCGCGCTATGACGGTCTCAGGCATTTGTTCTTCACCGGCACCGGCAAGCCCCGGGCACAATCGGCCTTCCTCAACAGGGCGATGCAGCAGGCGGCCCCCGATCTCATAGACCTGGTGGACGAAGCCTACCGCCATGTCGTCGCCTGCATCGATCACATCAGCATTCTTAGGATGTTCGAGGCGACGCTGGCGGCTCTGACCCTCGCCGAAAGGCTCAACGTCGACTACGAGGAGCTGAAGCGGCGACGCAGCCAGCTCGATTTCGAGGACCTGATCAACCGCACGGCGGCGCTCTTTGCCCGCGGCGATGTCAGCGCCTGGGTCCACTACAAGCTCGACCAGGGGATCGACCATATCCTCGTCGACGAGGCTCAGGATACCAGCCCGGCGCAGTGGACTATCATCCAGGCGCTGGCGGCTGACTTCTTCTCCGGCGAAAGCGCCCGTGGCGCCAACCGCACCATGTTCGCCGTCGGTGACGAGAAACAGTCGATCTACTCCTTCCAGGGCGCACGGCCGGAACGGTTCTCGCATGAGAGCCAGGAAACTGAACGGCGGGTGCGCGACGGCGGCAAGGCCTTCGAGCCCATCCGTCTTCAGCTCTCCTTCCGCTCTACCGTCGACGTGCTTTCGGCCGTCGATACGGTCTTCGCCAATCCGGCGCATGCACGGGGCCTCAGCGCCCGCAACGAGCCCGTCGTTCATGCTTCGAACCGTATCGGCCATCCCGGCGCCGTCGATATCTGGGACGTGATTGCCGCCGAACCGATCGATACGGACGAAGAATGGACCGCAGCCTTCGACGCAACGCCTGAGAGCGCACCGGTCAATATCCTCGCACGCCGGATCGCCGGCGTCTTGGAGAGCTGGATCGGCAAGGAAACGATCGTCGAGAAGGGTATTCGCCGACCGATGCGTCCGGGCGACGTGATCGTGCTGGTCCGTAAGCGCGACGCCTTCGTCAATGCGCTGACCCGGGCGCTCAAGCGCCGCAACAACATTCCGGTCGCCGGCGCCGACCGGCTGGTGCTCACCAAGCATATTGCCGTTCAGGACCTGCTCGCGCTCGGGCGCTTCGTCCTCTTGCCGCAGGACGACCTGTCACTCGCCGCGCTGCTGAAAAGCCCGCTGTTCAATCTCGGCGAAGACGCGCTGTTCGAGCTCGCGGCGCGGCGCAAAGAAGGCGAAAGCCTCTGGCAGAGGCTCCAGGCCGAGGCGGCCGAGGGCATCCTGTTCCACCAGGCAGCAAGGGCGCTGAAAAGCTATGTGGCGCTCGCGAACGCGCTTGCACCGCACGATTTTTATGCCCGCATCCTTGGCGTTCATGGCGGCCGGGCGGCCTTCCTGGCGCGGCTCGGCACCGAGGTCAGCGACATTCTTGACGAGTTCCTCACCTTCGCCCTCGATCAGGAAAGAAGCGGCCTCCCCGGTCTGCAGGCCTTCGTTTCGACGCTCGAAATGGAAGCGCCGACGGTCAAGCGCGAGCAGGACAAGGAACGCGACGAAGTCCGGATCATGACGGTGCACGCCGCCAAGGGTCTCGAAGCGCCGGTCGTCTTCCTCGTCGACGGCGGCGGTGCGCCGTTCAGCAACCAGCATGTCCCTTCCCTTCGTTTCCTCGAGCTCGCTCAAAGGGATGGCGCCGTCCTGTCGTTGCCGGTGTGGCGCGCACCGGGCTCGGAATCGAACACGCTCGTGGCCGCCGACAGCGATCGCCTGAAGACGCTCGCCGAGGAAGAGTATCGACGCCTGCTCTATGTCGGCATGACCCGTGCCGCCGACCGCCTGATCGTCTGTGGCTATCGCGGACAGCGGGCCGTCGCCGAAACATGGCATGCCATGGTTCAGGCGAGCCTCGCCGGGGACGAAAATGGCCGCGGCCACCCGAAGACCTTTCACACCGGCGGCGAGGAATGGTCCGGCCATGCCTGGCGCGAGAAGCAGCTCGAGCGCGACCTTCCCTCCAAGCAAGCGCCCACGCCGGACGCCAGCCGCCCGGCCACCGGCCTGCCGAAGGCCCTTTCGACGCCGCTGCCACCGCAAAAGCGGCTGCCGCGGCCGCTCAGCCCCTCCGGCGTCGGTATCGCCATCGACGAGGACGACGGCGATGGGCTTGTCGGATCCGCCCTGTTTTCTGAGAAGGCACCGGCAAATCTCTCGATGTTGCGCGGTGCCATCCTGCACCGCCTGCTGCAGGTCCTGCCCTCCATTGCGGGCAATGATCGCCGCGCCGCGGCCGAGCGCTACCTCGTGCGTTCCGTGCCCCGCTGGTCGCCGGAGCAGCGCGCCGCGCTGATTGACGCTGTCGAGAATGTGCTCGACCATCCCGATCTTCAGGCGCTCTTCTCGGCCGGCAGCCGCGCCGAAGTCTCGGTCATGGGCACGCTGACCCTCGGCACGCGCGAGCACGCGGTCTCCGGCCGTATCGATCGGCTCGCCGTCAGCGACGGGATCGTGACCATTGCCGATTTCAAGACGAACCGGCAGGTGCCGGCTTCGCAGGGTGACATACCCTTCGCCTACAGGGCACAGCTTGCGATCTATCGCGAGCTGTTGCGGCCGCTCTATCCCGGGCACGCATTCCGATGCGTGCTGATCTTCACCGAAGGACCGGCAATCCACGTGGTTACGGATCAGGCGCTCGACAGGAGCCTTGAAGACCTCGCGACAAAGTGAGATACCCGATATTGAAAATCCAGCGGTGCCATCTCACATGAGACACAACATCTGGATACTGCCATTCCGAACGCAAGGAGCAGCCTATGGCTACCGTAAAGGTCGATACGTCCAATTTTCAGCAGGAAGTGCTGAACTCCGCCGAGCCCGTGGTTGTCGATTTCTGGGCTGAATGGTGCGGCCCCTGCAAAATGATCGCGCCGAGCCTCGAGGAAATCTCGAACGAGCTCGCCGGCAAGGTCAAGGTCGTCAAGCTCAACATCGACGAAAACCCGGAACTGGCTGCCCAGT
Organism: Ensifer sp. R-19; assembly: GCF_049905105.1. NCBI lineage: Bacteria > Pseudomonadati > Pseudomonadota > Alphaproteobacteria > Hyphomicrobiales > Rhizobiaceae > Ensifer > Ensifer sp. R-19. Next base: position 3,659,367 of record NZ_CP184569.1, on the reverse strand, counting down.
ACGGCGTTCGCTCGATCCCGACGCTCGCCATGTTCAAGGCCGGCGAAGTGGCCGACATCAAGGTTGGCGCTGCGCCGAAGACGGCCCTTTCCTCGTGGATCTCCACGGCGGTCGCCTGAGACCTTCGCTGACTACCGCAGCAGAAAGCCCGGCATGCCGGGCTTTTTTCTTGTCTTGAACTTGGCTGCTATCGGGATGGCGGCGCCACCTCCGGATCACTTCGGCGGCGTACCGTTGTCGGCGAGAACGTCGCCCACCAGATAGAGCGAGCCGCCGATCAGGATGCGCGGCGGCGCCGGATCCTCATCGACCAGATTGGCAACGATCGTCAGCGCTTCGGCGACGGAAGAGACAGCCGAAGCCTCAAACCCGATAGCAGCCGCGTCGCTTGCAAGTGCCACCGGATCAAGACCTGCATCGGAACCACGGATCGGAACGGTGAAGACCTGTTCGGCAAGATCCATAAACGCCCGGAAATAGCCGACCGGATCCTTGGTGTTGATCATGCCGATGATCAGGAACAAGGGGCGCGATTCGCGTTCTTCGAAGGTCGCCATCGCTTCGGCGATCACCTGGCCGGCACCCGGATTATGGCCGCCGTCGACCCAGATTTCCGCATCGGCCGGACCGTAACGCGTAAGTTTGCCGCTGGTCAGGCGCTGCAGGCGCCCGGGCCACTCGACGCCGGCAAGCCCCTTCTCGATCGCCGCCTCCGAAACGTCGAAGCCCGCAGCCCGCACCGCGCGAACGGCCGCGGCGGCATTGGCGTATTGGTGGCGTCCCGGCAGCTTCGGCAGCGGCAGATCGGCGAGACCGCTTTCGTCCTGATAGACAAGGCGGCCGAATTCCTCATGCGCCATGAAGTCCTGGCCGTAGACGAACATCGGGCAGCCGAGCCGCTCGGCCGTCGAGATCAGCACATCGCGCGCAGCCTCTTCTTCCTGCTGACCGATCACGACGGAGCAGCCGCACTTCATGATACCGGCTTTTTCCGCAGCGATCAGTTCCACCCGGTCGCCGAGATAGGCCTGGTGATCGAGCGAGATCGGCATGATGACGGATACGGCCGGTCGGGCAATGACATTGGTGGCGTCGAAGCGGCCGCCGAGGCCAACCTCGATGATCGCGACATCCGCCGGATGCTCGGCAAAGAGAAGGAAGGTGACGGCGGTCAGGATTTCGAAGACGGTGATCTTCTCGCCGCCATTGGCTTCGGCGACGCGACGCACCGCATCGGCCAGAACGGGGTCGCTGACGAGCCGTCCCTTGCCGCCCTTGACGCCGAGGCGGTAACGCTCGTGCCAATTGACGAGATGCGGCGACGTGTGGACGTGAACGCTGAGACCGGCCGCTTCCAGGATCGCCCGCGAAAACGCGGTTGCCGAACCCTTGCCATTGGTGCCGGCGACATGGATCACCGGTGGCAGGCGGTCCTGCGGATTGCCGAGCGCGGCGAGCAGCCGGGTGATCCTGTCCAGCGACAGGTCGAACCCCTTGGGGTGGAGGGCAAGGAGTTTTTCGATCTCATAGCCCGCTTCGCTGGCTTCCACCGCTGTCATCTCTCACCCCGACCCGACAAGCTTGACTGCCAAACATCTCCGGTCTGGCGGAGATGTTTCATTCTTGTTCTGCACAACTGCGGGAAAACCGGTTCACGCTTTTCCCGCAATAGCCTTTAAGCGCTTGCCGCGACCGGCAAGGCAGCCGGCTGCGTGCCGCCGTTGAGCTTCGAGGCTTCTGCCGGCTTCTTCGTCAGGATCTTCAGGACCCGGGCAAGCGTCGACGGCAGATCATGGCGTTTGACGACCATGTCGACCATGCCGTGCTCCAGCAGGTATTCAGACGTCTGGAAACCTTCCGGCAGCTTCTCGCGCAGCGTCTGCTCGATCACGCGCTTGCCGGCAAAGCCGATTTCGGCGCCAGGCTCGGCCATATGGATATCGCCAAGCATCGCATAGGATGCGGTGACGCCACCGGTCGTCGGGTTGGTGAGCACGACGATATAGGGAAGACCGGCTTCCTTCAGCAGGTTGACGGCAACCGTGGTGCGCGGCAGCTGCATCAGCGACAGGATGCCTTCCTGCATGCGGGCGCCGCCCGATGCCGGGAAAATGACCAGCGGGCACTTCTCGGCGATCGCTCTTTCGAAGGCCTTGATAATCGCCTCGCCGGCAGCCATGCCGAGCGAACCGCCAATGAAGTTGAACTCGTGCACGACGGCGACGAGCTTGACGCCCTGAACGCGGCCGAGACCGGCGACGATCGTGTCTTCGAGCTCGGTCTTCACGCGGCTGTCGCGCAGACGGTCGGAGTACTTCTTGGAATCGCGGAACTTCAGCGGGTCCTGAGCAACCTTCGGCTGCGGAAACGCTTCATAGATGCCGCCGTCAAACAGGTCCTTCAGCCGAGCCTTGGCCGGCATCTTCATGTGGAAGCCGGACTGCGGGATGACCCACTTGTTTTCTTCGAGATCGCGGTGGAACACCATCTCGCCGGTTTCCGGGCACTTGATCCAGAGATTTTCCGGAACTTCCCGGCGGCCCAGCATCGAGTTGATCTTCGGCCGAACGTAGTTTGTGATCCAGTTCACTTAGTAACTCCTGAAGATTTCCTTCGGGTTGTGCGCGCTAATATAGGCAATTATTCGGCTGCTGCGAGGCGTGCGGACCGCACGCCTGCCGAGAGCCCTCTGACCAGCGCTTCAACACCCGGAACCGTCGCGTCCGTCGCCTTGCCCTCTTCGGTCAGGCTCGACGCGATCTGGTTGACGATCGCCGTACCGACGACCACGCCATCGGCGGATGCTCCGATGGCCCTTGCATGCTCCGCCGTCTTGACGCCGAAACCGACGCAAACCGGCAGGTTGGTGTGCGCCTTGATACGGCCGACAGCGCCGGCAATCAACGACGGATCGGGCAGAGCCGAACCGGTGATGCCGTTCATCGATACGTAATAGACGAAACCGGAGGTGTTTTCGAGAACCTTCGGCAGGCGACGGTCGTCCGTGGTCGGCGTCGCCAGGCGAATGAAGTTGATGCCCTTCGCAAGCGCCGGGATGCAGAGCTCATCGTCCATCTCCGGCGGCAGGTCGACGACGATCAGGCCGTCGATACCGGCAGCAAGCGCATCCGTCAGGAAGCGGTCGACGCCGTAGATGTAGATCGGATTGTAGTAGCCCATCAGCACGATCGGCGTGCGCTGGTCGTCCTCGCGGAAGCGGCGCGCGATCTCGAGCGTCTTGGCAAGCGTCTGGCCGCCCTTCAGCGCGCGTTGACCGGCAAGCTGGATGGCCGGGCCATCGGCCATCGGGTCAGAGAAGGGCATGCCGAGTTCGATGACGTCGGCGCCGGCCTTCGGCAACGCCTTCATGATCGAGAGCGACGTCTCGAAATCCGGATCACCGGCCATGAAATAGGTGACGAGGACCGGCCGTCCCTCGGCCGCCACATCGGCAAATCTCTTGTCCATGCGTGCGGTCATGATCTTACAGCCCCATTCCCAGTAACTTGCCGACGGTGAAGATGTCCTTGTCGCCGCGACCGGAGAGGTTCATCAGGATGATCTCGTCCTTGCCCATTTTCGGCGCACGCTTGATGACCTCGGCAAGCGCATGCGACGGCTCGAGCGCCGGGATAATGCCTTCGAGGCGGGTCAGCGTCTGGAACGCCTCGAGCGCTTCGTGGTCCATGATCGGCACGTATTCGACGCGGCCGACATCGTTCAGCCAGGCATGTTCCGGGCCGATGCCGGGATAGTCGAGGCCGGCAGAAATCGAGTGGCCTTCCTTGATCTGGCCGTCGCCGTCCTGCAGCAGATAGGTGCGGTTGCCATGCAGCACGCCGGGCGAACCGGCGGTGATCGACGCGCAATGCTCGTCGCCCTCGATGCCCTTGCCGCCGGCTTCGACGCCGACGATCTTGACGCTTTCATCATCGAGGAACGGATGGAAGATGCCGATCGCGTTGGAGCCACCGCCAACGGCAGCAATGACGAGATTCGGCAGCCGACCTTCGGCGGCGAGCATCTGTTCCTTGGCTTCCTGGCCGATGACCGCCTGGAAATCGCGGACCATTTCCGGATAGGGATGCGGGCCGGCGGCCGTACCGATCAGATAGTAAGTGTTGTCGACATTGGTGACCCAGTCACGCAGGGCCTCGTTCATCGCGTCCTTGAGCGTGCCGCTGCCGGCGGTTACCGGCTTGACCTCGGCACCGAGCAGCTTCATGCGGAAAACGTTCGGCGCCTGGCGCTCGACGTCGGTCGCGCCCATGTAGACGACGCAAGGCAGGCCGAAGCGGGCCGCGACTGTCGCCGAAGCAACGCCATGCTGGCCGGCACCGGTTTCGGCGATGATGCGCGTCTTGCCCATGCGCTTAGCCAGCAGGATCTGGCCGATGCAGTTGTTGATCTTGTGCGAGCCGGTGTGGTTCAGCTCTTCGCGCTTGAAATAGATCTTGGCGCCGCCGAGCTCAGCCGTCAGCCGCTCGGCGAAATAAAGCGGGCTCGGCCGGCCGATATAGTGAGCGCCGAGATGCGCCAGTTCCGCCTTGAATGCCGGATCGTCCTTTGCCTTGTTCCACTCGGCCTGCAGGTCGAGGATCAAGGGCATCAATGTCTCGGCCACGAAGCGGCCGCCAAAAATGCCGAAACGGCCGTCCTCGTCGGGACCGCCCCGGAAAGAATTCAACTTTGGCGCCTGGTTCACGTCCTGCTCCCTGACCGTGGCATGCCCGCCTCCGCCTGGCGAACGGCATTGAAAAACGATTCCATGAGCTTCAGATCCTTGACGCCCGGCGCGCTCTCGACGCCGGAGGAGATATCGATGGCGCGGGCGCGGGTCTGCGCCATGGCCTCGCCGATGTTACTGGCGTTAAGACCACCGGAAAGCATGTAATCGACGCTTCCGTCAAGCGCGTCGAGCAGGTTCCAGTCAAAGGAAACGCCGTTGCCGCCGGGCAAATCGGAACCTTGAGGCGGCTTGGCATCAAAGAGGAAGCGATCGGCAATGCCGATATAGGGGTCGATCCTTTCGAGGTCCGATGCATCGCGCACCGAAAGGGCCTTCATGATAGGGAGCCCGTACATCGCCTTGACCGTCAGCAGCCGCTCCGGATCTTCGCTGCCGTGAAGCTGCAGGATATCCGGGTTGAGCGCCGAAACGATCTCGTCGAGTTCGTCGTTGTCGGCATTGACCGTGACCGCGACGATCTTTACCTGACCGCGAATGCGGTCTGCCAGACGGCCGGCATCGTCAGGCTCGATGTTCCTGGGGCTCTTTGGAAAAAAGATGAAGCCGGTATGGGATGCACCGAGCGCGACAGCACGCTCAACCGCTTCCGCGGTCTTCAGCCCGCATATCTTCACTTCGGTTTTCATGAGAAGCGACCTTGCATGAAATGTCGCGCGAGTCGAGCCAAAAACCGACGCGCAAGGCCCAGCCAGCGCCCCCTGCAACGATGGCCCGACGGCCGTTGCGCCCCTTGCGCGACAGGCGAGCTTTCACCATATGCATTTTACCACAATGGAGAGACTGATGCGCCTGTTGCTCGCGCTAATCCTGCCCTGGCTGCAGTTTTTCACGATCGGCCGTCCCTTTGCCGGCCTCGTCTGCCTGATCCTGCAGCTCACCCTAATCGGTTGGGTTCCGGCAGCGATCTGGTCGGTCTATGCGCTCAGCCAATACAAGACCGACGAGAAGATCCGCGACGCTCTGCGTTACCGCGCGTAACGCGCCATCGCTCTCCGCCTGGTTCAGTCGAAGTCGATCGCGTGAAGCATCGTGCCGTTGCGGCGGAGCCAGCGCTTGGCATCCTCCGTATCCGGGCACAGCCTCCCGCACAGCGTCCAAAAATCGGGGCCGTGGTTCATCTCCTGCAAATGTGCGACCTCGTGCGCTGCAAGATAGGCGATGACCTTCGGCGGCGCCATGACGATGCGCCAGGAGAAGCTCAGCGCCCCATCGGCCGAACAGGATCCCCAGCGGCTGCGGGTGTCCTTCAGCGACAGCGACTTCGCCCGTCGGCCGATGCGGCCGGTATAGATTGCCACCAGCCGATCAAGATCCTGACGGGCTTCCTTCTTGAGGAAATCGACGATACGCCGGTTCAGGTGCTCCTCGCCGCCGTTGACGCGCAGCACCGGTTCGTCATCGATCAAGACCGCTTCCGTCAGACCGCGGATATTGCCGGTACGCTCGATCCGGTGGGAGATGCCTCGGATCAAGATGGAGCCGCCCTCCTCGATCTGGCTTTCGCCGGAGAAACGCGCGAGCTTCGTCATCAGCCAGCCCTGATGGCGGTTGAGAAAGGCGTTGACCTCACGCTCCGGCAAGCCTTGGGGTATCGTCATCTTCAGCGCCCGGCCGCCGGGCTCGATGCGCAGTGTCATGCGGGTCGCGCGCGCGTTCTGCTTGATCGTCAGCGGCAGGGACTTGCCGGCAACGTCGATCTGCCGCGTCATGGCGGGTGGAGCAGGTTGAATGCGCCGCTTAAATGAAGGGAACATGCAGGCTTTCTAACCGATTCGCTGGGGCTTCGCCTACAGCGTCGAAAGGCGCGCAATGGATAATCCGGCGTTTCATGTGAAACGCCGGAAGCGTTGTCTTTGGATTAGTGGGCTTCGACCACCGGGCCGGAGCCGCCGTTCTTGCGGTCGCGCATGAAGCGGTCGAACTCTTCCTGGTCCTTGGCGCGGCGAAGCTCGCGCACATAGGTGTCGAACTCTTCGCGCATCGCGTCGAGCTTGCGGCGTTCCTCGTCGAGGCGGGCAAGCTCGGCTTCACGCCAGTCGTCGAAGGCGACGTTGCCGGTGCGATGCGTCCAGTTGGAACGGCGTCCATTGCGCTTGAATGCAGAGCACATGCCATCCACCGTGTCGTTGGCGTCTTTCTTGAAAGTCTTCAGCTTTTCGCCGAACAGGATGTAGGCGAGCATGGCCAGACCCAGTGGCCAGAAGACCACGAAGCCGAGCACCATCAGGGCGATGGTCGCGGGCGTCCAATCCGGACGGATCATTGCAGATTGGTTCATCTTCAGGATTCCTCGCAATCATCCGGGCCACCCATGCGGCCCGATGAAAACGATGTGGGAAGGCGCCCTTGGCTGTGCAAGACGCCCTCCCCCGGATTCGAACAAACCCTTGACTCTACGCGGTCAAAACGGCCCCGATCGCGAGGTTAGGCCAACTTGCCGCCCTTGATGAGCTGCTTCACCGGCTTCACGTGCCGCGAGTGCTCGCGGTGGAAAGCGACGATGCGCGGCGCGATTTCGCGGCGGAAGCGCGATCCGTTGAAGACGCCGTAGTGGCCGACATCCGGCTGCATGTAGTGCATGCGCATGTGATCAGGGATGTTGGTGCAGATCGTCTGCGCCGCCTTCGTCTGGCCAACGCCGGAAATGTCGTCGTTCTCGCCTTCGACGGTCAGCAGCGCGACCTTCTTGATCGCCGTCGTATCGACGCGCTTGCCGCGATGCATCATCTCGCCCTTCGGCAGCGCGTGCTGCATGAAGACCACCTGCACGGTCTGCAGGTAGAATTCGGCCGTCAGGTCCATGACGGCCAGATACTCGTCATAGAAGTCCCGGTGCTTCTCGGCGGCGTCACCATCGTTCTTCACCAGATGCGCGAAGAACTCTTTGTGGGCGATCAGGTGCCGGTCGAGGTTCATCGACATGAAGCCAGAGAGCTGCAGGAAGCCCGGATAGACCATGCGCATGAAGCCCGGCTGCGGCCACGGCACCGGCATGATGACGTTGTCGCGGAACCATTCGATCGGCCGCTGTTCGGCAAGCTGATTGACGCCCGTCGGATTGATGCGGGTGTCGATCGGTCCGCCCATCAGCGTCATCGTCGCCGGCGACAGCGGATCGTCCGCCGCTTCCATCAGGGCGACGGCGGCGAGCACAGGCACTGCCGGCTGACAGACGCCGATCACATGGGTGTTCGGGCCCAGGAAGTGCAGCATCTGGATGACGTAGTCGATGTAATCGTCGAGATCGAAAGTGCCTTCGCTGAGCGGCACCATGCGGGCGTCGATCCAGTCCGTGATGTAGATGTCGGAATGCGGCAGCAGGGCTTCCACGGTGCCGCGCAGCAGCGTCGCGTAGTGGCCGGACATCGGCGCCACGACCAGAACCTTCGGATCGGCGGCACGCCCCTTGGGCAAGGCGCGCTCGAAATGGATGAGGTTGCAGAAGGGTGAGCGCCAGACGATGCGCTCGTAGACGGAGACGGACATGCCGTCGACCTCTGTCGCGGGAAGTCCGAACTCCGGTTTGCCATAGCGGCGGGTGGAGCGCTCGAACACTTCGAGCCCGGCGGCAGCGGCACGGCCGAAATAGGTGTGCGAGATGGGGTTCATCGGATTGCTGAAGGCAAGCCGCATGGCATCGGCGGCCGTACGCCACGGCGCCATCATTGCATGGTTCAATTCATAGAGCTGGTAGAACATGGGAAGCGTACCCCTTGGTTCAATCGACGACAACGCCGCTCCCGGTCGGACGCAAGCTTGCGATTGTTTGTCTTGGTGTCCGCAATCTCTGCCAGACTACCACTTTTCTTGTGCAGTGCAACAAATATACCCGTCTCGCCTCGATACAAGGCCTCAGGCCAGAATGAATCTGGATTCCTGACGATTTGCAAACGAGCTTGTCCGAAACTGGCGGTTTTCCGCAATTTTCGTGCGTTGAGTGCCGATGTCGGGCATTTTCGGAGAGAAAATGGCGACTCCGAAGAGCGACCGTCAGGCGCGACCTCTGCGGCAATGCAGCAAAGCCGCCATCGCTCATGCTGCTGCCACCTTGACGATTGCCTTGACCAGACCCGACTTTTCTTCCGCCCATCGCGGCAGATCGGCAACCGCGCCCTCCAGCGTCGTGCGGTGGGTGATCAACGCCTCGACCGGCACGAGGCCGGAAGCAATCGATGCAACGACGTGATCAAAGTCCTGGCGGGTCGCATTGCGGCTGCCGACCAAGGTCATCTCCCGCTTGTGAAACTCCGGATCGGAGAAGCATATCTCGTCCTTGACGACGCTGACAAAGACCAGCGTGCCGCCATGGGCGACATAGGCGAAGGCGGCCTGCATCGAGCCACTATACCCGGTGGCATCGAAGACCACGTCGAACCCATCCCCTCCCGTCGCTTCGGCTATGCGTGACCCCATATGGGTTCCCGCGACGATGCCATTGGCAAAGCCGAGCTTCTCGGCAGCAAAATCCAGCCGTTCGTCGCTGGTATCGACGAGCGTCACCTGATGGCCGGCAATGCGCGAGAAGATCGCGGTGCCGAGGCCAATCGGCCCTGCGCCGATGACCAGCGCCCGTGAACCCGCATCCGTGGATGCTCGGCGCACCGCATGGGCACCGATTGCCAGGAATTCGACCGTTGCCGCAGCTTCGGCAGACAGACCGTGCGCCGGATAAAGATTACCCTCGGGCACGATGATCTCTTCGCAGAAGGCGCCATCCGTATGCACGCCGAGAACCTTGATGGCGGTGCAGCAGTTCGGCTTGCCCTTGCGACAGGCAACGCAGTTGCCGCAGGAGAGATAGGGGTTGACCACCACAAGCGTACCGGGCGCGACCTCAGTGCCGCGGCCACCGGAAATGACCGTTGCCGAGATCTCGTGACCCATGACCCTCGGGTATTCGAGGAACGGATGTTTGCCGGCGAAGATATGGTAGTCGGTACCGCAGATGCCGACATGGCTGACGGATAGACGCACCCAACCGTCAGGCACGTCTTCAGCCGGTGGACGGTCGACGACCTCCAGGCGGCCGGGTTCGAGGCAGAGCACGGCTTTCATGGCAGTTCCCGCGGAATGTTCGGTGGCAGCGCCTAGCGGGCGCTGCGGCGCCGGAGTTGGTCGAAATAGACGATGACGATGATCAGCGCGCCGGTGATGATGCGCTGCCAGAACGAGTTGACGTTGAGAAGATTGGCACCGTTGTTGATCGTCGCAAGGATGAAAGCGCCGAGCAGCGGCCCATGGACCGAGCCGACGGCCCCGAACAGACTGGTGCCGCCGATGACCGACGAGGCGATCGCCTGCAGTTCCCATCCCTCGGCTTGCGTCGCGTTACCGATGCCGATGCGCGAGGCGAGCAGCAGGCCGACGAAGGCGGCGCAGGTCGATGACAGGATATAGGCGAGATAGATGGTGCGGTGCACGTTGACGCCGGAGAGGCGCGCCGCCTCGTTGTTGGAGCCGACCGCGAAGAGATAACGGCCGAAGCGGCTCAAGTGCAGGAAGACATAGGCCGGGATCGCCACCACGATCACCATCCAGAACAGGCTCGGCACACCGAGGAAATCCGCGCGAGAGAAGTTGGTGAAGGCTTCATTGGTGATCGAGATCGTCGAACCGTTGGTGATCAGCAGGCCGATCCCGCGCAGCGATGTCAGGGTCGCAAGCGTGATGATGAAGGGCGGCAGACCCATGCGCACGATGCCGAAGGCATGGAAGGCGCCGATCAGCACCCCGAAGGCGAGCGTGAGGATGATGGCGGCCCAGAGCGGCATGCCAGCCGCAAGCAGCCAGGCGACGATGACGCTGGTGAAGCCGACCACCGCCCCCACCGAAAGATCGATGCCGGCGGTGATGATGACGAAGGTTTGGCCGACCGCGAGGATGGCCGTCATCGCCCCCTGGCGCAACAGGTTGCTGATGTTGTTTGGCGTCCAAAAACTGTTGGTGGCGAGGCCCAGCAGCAGCCAGAGGAACAGAAGCAGCCCCAGGAGGGTGAGGCCGAACAGAATGCTCACGCCCTTGCGTGGCGCCGCGCTGGCGCCGCTTTCCACCGTTTCCGCACTCATCGTCTTCCTCCCTGCGTCTCTCAGATTTCTTTTTATGTGTTCAAACACCGATCGCCTGCGTCAGCACTTCCTCGTGGCTCGCGGCGCGATAGTCGTGGCTAGCAACCAGCCGCCCGCGCCGGAACACGTGCAACTTGTCCGCAAGCTCGTAGACTTCAGGCAGATAGGATGAGATCAGGATGATGCCTGCCCCGTTCTCCAGAAGCCGCGCGAACAGGCGGTAGATCTCGGCCTTGGTGCCCACATCGACGCCGACGGTCGGCTCGTCGAAGATGAAGAGCTTGGCGCCATGGCTCAGCCACTTGCCGATAACGATCTTCTGCTGGTTGCCGCCGGACATGGCCGACGCCAGGACTCGTCGCGACGGCGTCTTGATCTTCAGGTCGCGGATCTGCCGGTCGGCATTCTCCCGCTCCTGCTGGCCGTTGATCGTCAGGCCACGCGTCAGCCGGTTGAACACCGGAAGATTGATGTTGAGGCCGATCGGCAGATTGAGGCACAGGCCCTGATCGCGGCGGCTTTCCGGCGCGAGCGCGATGCCGAGATTCATGGCGACACGCTCGCTGGCGATCTCGACCTTGCGCCCCTTCCAATAGACCTCGCCGGCGCTTGGACGATGCCGACCATAGAGGCCGAGCGCAAACTCGCTGCGCCCCGCTCCGATCAGCCCATAAAGGCCGACGATCTCGCCGGCGCGAACGGTCAGCGATACATCCTGAAAACCGGGGCCACTCAAGTTCCGCGTTTCGACGATGACCTCGCCGGGCGGAAAATGCTCCTTGTGATAGATCTGCTCTATGGTGCGGTTGATCATCAACGCGATCAGCTCCGCCTCGTTCGTCTCGCCAATCTTGCGGGTGCCGACATGGGTGCCGTCGCGCAGCACCGAGACGCGGTCGGCAATCTCGAAGACCTCCTCCATTCGGTGGCTGATATAGACGATGGTCACGCCTTCGGCCTGAAGCCTCTGGATCAGCCGGAAGAGCTGCGCCGATTCCTGTCGGGTGAGATAGGCGGTCGGCTCATCGAAGATCAGGAACTGCGTGCCACGCATGGCGGCGCGCGCCGTGGCGACGAGCTGCTGCTGGCCAATGGTGAGACTGCCGAGCACCGCGCCGGCCGGCAGATTGAAGCCGAGATCGTCGAGCACGCGCTGTGCCGCATCGGTCATGGCGCGCTTGCGCATCAGGCCGTTGCGATTGATCTCGTCGCCGAGGAACATGTTGGCCGCCACGGTCAGGTGGGCGCAGAGCACGACCTCCTGGTGCACGGCGTTGATGCCGCGTTCGATCGCCTCCTGTGGCGTGCCGAGCTGGACGGGTTTGCCGCACCAGACGATTTCGCCTGACGTGCGCTTGATGACGCCGGTCAAGAGTTTGATCAGCGTCGACTTGCCGGCACCGTTTTCGCCGACGATCGCGTGAATTTCACCGGAAAGAAAGGTCAGCGACGCCGGCTTCAAGGCCTCCACGGCGCCGTATTTCTTCTGCAGGGCGCGCAGCTCCAGGATCGGCTCGCCTTTCGGAACCGGGTGGCGCGTCGCCACATGCAGCCCTTCGGTCCTGACGTCGCGTGCCTCTTGCAACTCGGTCATCTGCGCATTCCTCCCATGACAGCGATCGGCTGCGGCCGGTCCTCGCTCCGGCCGCAAGCGCGGTGCGGCAGGCCGGAGGCCCGCCGCGCCATCGTCACTTGATCTTCGGGTTCAAGAGAGCGTCGATCTTCGGGTCCGCCATGTTGGCCTTGGTCACCAGGTTGGCACCGGTATCGACATTCGCCTCGACCTTCTCCTTCTTGGAGACGGCGAGCGCCGTCTTTATGCCATCATAGCCCATGCGATAGGGATCCTGAACGACGAGGCCGGCAAGAACGCCTTCCTTGAGGAAGCCGACGGTCTTGTCGTCGCTGTCGAAGCCGATCACCTTGATCTTGTCACCGAGCTTGTTTTCGGCGATCGCCTGGCCGACACCCTGCGCCATGATCAGGTTGGAGGCGAAGACGCCAACCAGATTGGGGTTGGCGGTGATCAGGTCGGTCATCATGTTGAGGCCGGTGGTCGCCTGACCGTCGGCGTATTTATCAGCAACGACCTTGAAGCCCGGATACTTGGTCTTGACCTGATCGAGGAAACCTTCGCGGCGCTGGTCGAGCGAACCGACGCCCGGAAGGTTGGTGATGATGGCAATTTCGCCCTCTTCCTTACCGGTCATTTCTTTCACAGCTGCGGCGAGCCCGTCGGCAGCGATGCGCCCGCCCTGGACGTTGTCGGTCGTCAGAAACGACGAGAATGCCTTCGAGTCTGCGGCGGAATCGATGCCGATGATCGGTACCGCCTTGGCCGCCTCATCGATCGGCTTGCCAAGCGCCTTGAACTCCGTCGGCGAAATGACGACAGCAGCCGGAGCGCCAGCCACCGCATTCTCAAGAATGCTGATCTGGCCGTTGATGTCGGACTCGGCCTGAGCGCCCAGTTCCGGCACGTTGACACCCAGGTCCTTGCCTGCAGCGCGCGCGCCCGCCAGCACGATCTGCCAGTAGAAGGACGTGGTGTCCTTGACGATGATCGGGATCGTCACGTCCTGCGCGAAGGATGCCACCGGCGTCATGCCGGCGATCATCGCAGCGCTCGCCAAAGCGGTGAAGGCACGACGGGTAAGGCTGCTTTTTAGAATGCTCATCCCAGGTTTCTCCTCTCAGTGCACCGTGTTCCACTTCTTGGAGATCGATCGCAGGTGCTAGCTATCGACCTTTTATCGATAAAAAACATATTGGAATGCTAATACGACAATTCCGGCTTGGCAAGCTGCCGGAACAGCATTTCAGATCGAAACGCGGCTCCCGCCCGCTATACGCGAACCGCCTCGTCGCCGAGCTCCGGCGCGACCAGCGTGAACGGTTCGAAAGCCGCGAAATCGGCCGCTGAAAACCGGTGTTCGGTGAGCGCCATGTTGCGCCTCAGACTCTCCGGCTTGGCGGTGCCGAGCAGCACGGAGGCGACCATGGGATGGCTCAGCGGAAACTGCATGGCTGGCGCGGCAAGCGGCACGTTCATGCCGCGCGCAACCGCCTCCATGGCAGCGACCTTTTGCCGGATATCTTCCGTTGCCGGCATGTAATCGAAATGCGCACCCTCGACCGGACCCGTTGCCAGGATTCCCGAGTTGAAGACCCCGCCGACGACAAGCGAGGTCTGCTTTTTTTCACAGAGCGGCAGCAGTTCGGCGACGGCCGAGCGATCGAGCAACGTGTAACGGCCGGCCAGCAGGATGCAGTCGATATCGGCCCACCGCATGACCTCCAGACAGACCGGCACTTCGTTGACGCCAAGACCATAGGCGGCGATCGCTCCTGAGGATTTCAGCTCCTCCAACGCCTTCAGGCCACCCTCCAGCAACTGCCTGATATAGACGGCATTGCGGGCGGCACCGTGGGTGTAGCCGCCGATGTCGTGGACATAGAGGATGTCGATGCGGCCGAGTCCGAGCCGGGCGTAGCTGAACTCGACGGAGCGCATGATGCCGTCATAGCTGTAGTCGTATCTGACATCGAAATTGAGCGGCTTCACATAGGAATAGTCTGGCACCTTGTCTTCCGGCACCGGATGGAGGAGCCGGCCGACCTTGGTGGAGAGCACGAATTCGTCGCGCGGCTTGTCGCGCAGGAAGTCGCCGACGCGGCGCTCGGCAAGCCCGAGGCCGTAATAGGGTGCCACATCGAAATAGCGCATACCCGACTGCCAGGCCGCGTTCAGTGTCGCGATGGCCGCGTCACGGGTGCACTCCCGGTAGAGCCCGCCGAGGCCGGCGGCACCGAAGCTAAATTCGGTCACCGCTAGTCCGGTTCGACCGATCCGTCTCGTCTGCATTCCCTGTTCTCCTCCTCCAAGGATGCCAGTCGTCACATGTCTAGAGCGTCGCCCCCAGATGCCAGGGCACGAACTCGTTGTCGCCGTAGCCGAAAAGCTCGCTCTTGGTCTTGCGGCCAGAGGCGGTCTCGACGATCAGGTCGAAGATCTCCCGGCCAAGCCCGGCAATGCTCGCCTCCCCCGAAGCGACCACCCCGCAATCGAAGTCCATGTCCTCTTCCATCGCCCGAAACAGCGCCGTGTTGCTGGTAAGCTTGATCGACGGCGCCGGCCTACAGCCGAAACAGCTGCCGCGGCCGGTGGTAAAGGCAATGACGTTGGCACCGCCGGCAACCTGGCCGGTGGCAGATACCGGATCGTAGCCGGGCGTATCCATGAAGACGAGCCCGTGCTCGGTGACCCGTTCGGCATACCGATAGACTGCGTTCAGCGGCGACCGGCCACCCTTGGCGACAGCACCGAGTGATTTTTCAAGAATGGTGGTTAGTCCACCGCGTTTGTTGCCCGGCGAAGGATTGTTGTCGAGCGATGCGCCATGCATCGCCACATAGTTCTCCCACCAGGCAATCAGGCCGTCGAGTTTCACCGCTACGGCCTCATTCACCGCCCGGCTGCGTAGCAGGTGCTCGGCACCATAGATCTCAGAGGTCTCCGAGAGGATCGCCGTGCCGCCGGCTGCAGCAAGGATATCGACGGCGGCGCCAAGCGCCGGATTGGCGGTGATGCCCGAAAGCCCGTCCGACCCGCCACATTGCAAGCCGACGATGATCTCGCTGACCGGAATGGCAATACGGCGCTCTTTTCCGATTTCGGCTGCGATTTCTTCGAGAATGCCGAGTGCCTTTTCCACGGAGCGGCGCGAGCCGCCGGCTTCCTGAATGTTGAAATGACGTTTCTCCGCGCCAGCGCCGCTCTGGCCATAGAGCGTCAATTGATTGACCTCGCAGCCGAGGCCCACCATCAGCACGCCGCCGAAATTGGCATGGCGGGCGTAACCGGCAAGCGTGCGGTGCAGATTGGCCATTCCGTCGCCGGTCGACGACATGCCGCAGCCCTGATCGTGCACGATCGGCACGAAGCCGTCGATGCCTTCGTATTTCGGCAGGATGCGGCGGTTCGCCTCCTCGGCAATGGCACGGCAGACCGTGGTGGAACAGTTAACGCTGGCGACGACACCGATATAGTTTCGCGTCGCAGCCCGGCCATCTGCGCGGCGATAGCCCTTGAAGGTGCGTGCCTTGTCGGCATCGCTTGCCGCCTCCGGCGTCCCTTGTGGACCGATCGCCAGACGATCCCGGTCGAAGGCAAGATTGTGGGAATGCACATGGTCGCCCGGCGCGATGTCGGCGGTCGCCCGTCCGATCGCCTGGGCGTATTTGACGACCGGTTCGCCGGCGCGAATGGGACGGATCGCAATCTTGTGGCCGGCATCGACCTTTACTGCGGCGCGAGCGCCGTTCGGCAAGGCATCACCAGCGGCAATCGCCAATGTCGCCACGACGACGTTGTCCTCCGGTGCGAGCAGGATGGTGGACGGCGCAGACACCGATTTCTCCATGATTGTTATCGTCTGTTCTGTCTTTTATCTACAATAGACAGATCGTCGTCAATGGGTATTATAGCGAAAACATCGGCGACGACGCCGTGCCAACGACCGGACCGGGTGAATGGGAGGAACAGATGTTGACGACAGACGGAGACAAAACCGGATCGCCGCGATAGAGGAGCGTCCCTGACAAGCGCAGACAATTTCGAACCGGCCGGATCTTGCCATGGCAAAACAGAACACCGTCTTCAAGGATGCCTATAACCGCTGCCTGAAGCTTCTGGCGGAAACATCCTCGCTGCCCTCCGAGCCGGAACTTGGGCAGGTGCTCGGCGTCAGCCGGACGACGGTGCGCGCGATCCTCAGCCGCTTCGAGGAGGCGCAGCTCATCGCCTGGGACAAGCGCAAGAAGAACGTGCTGCGGCAGCCCCGCCCCGACGACTACTTCCCAACGGAAGAGACCGATTCGCTCGCCGAAATCATCGAGCGCAGTTTCATGCGCCGGATTCTCGCCGGCGGCGCCGAGCCCGGCATGCAGATCAACGAGCTTGAACTGGCGCGCGAGATCGGCACCGGAACGACCAGTGTGCGCGAGTTCCTGATCCGCTTCAGCCGCTTCGGCCTGATCGAAAAACGGCCAAACAGCCACTGGATCCTGAAAGGCTTCACGCGTGAATTCGCGCTGGAGCTGACGGAAGTGCGCGAGATGTTCGAGCTGCGCTCGGCCGCACGTTTCGTCTCGCTTCCGGATGATCACCCGGCCTGGGAGGAGCTCAGGGAAATCGAGACCCTGCACCGGGAAATGCTTGCCGATATCGACAACCGCTACCGGGAGTTTTCCGAGTTAGACGAGCAGTTCCACCTGCTAGTGCACAAGGCATCCAGCAACCGCTTCATCGTCGATTTCTACGATATCATCGCGATCGTCTTCCACTATCACTACCAGTGGAACAAGACGAATGCCCGCCAGCGCAACGCCCGCGCGCTTGAAGAACACCTCGCCTATATCGAAGCGTTGCGCTCGCATGATCCCGCAAAGGCCGAACAGGCCTGCCGGCGGCATCTCCAGTCCGCGCGCGAAACTCTCCTTCAATCCATTCCATAGCCAGCTACCGGAGCCACAGATGCCGACGCCGATCGTGCAATTCGGAACCAGCCGCTTTCTTCAAGCGCATGCCGATCTCTTCGTCAGCGACGCGCTGAAGGCGGGAAAGGCACCAGGCCCGATCACGATCGTGCAGACAACCGGATCCAGCGAGCGTTCCGGACGTCTTGCGGCGCTCGCGCGCCCCGAAGGCTTTCCCGTCATCATCCGCGGCATCCAAGACGGGGAGCGGATCGACGCGACGCAGCGGGTGACGAGCGTGACGCGGGCGCTTTCAACCGCTGAAAACTGGAGCGAGGTCCGGGAGATTGTTGCCCAGGAAGCGGAAATCCTGATCTCCAATACCGGCGATACGGGTTACCGGATCACCGACGACGACCTGGTCACGGACATTCCCCGTTCCTTTCCCGGCAAGCTGCTCCTGCTCCTGAAGGCCCGCTTTGAAGCGGGTGGGCGCGCCCTGACGATCCTTCCTTGCGAGCTCGTGTCACGCAACGGCGATGTGCTGAAGGCGCTGATGCTGGGGCTCGCGGCGGAGCGGGCCAAAGACACCGCTTTCACGAACTGGCTGAACACAGGTGTCGTCTGGGCAAACACATTGGTCGACCGCATCGTCTCCGAGCCTCTGGAGCCCGCCGGTGCGATTGCCGAACCCTATGCGCTCTGGGCGATCGAAAACCAGCCCGGCTTGCACCTTCCGTGCATTCATCCGTCCGTGAAGCTCGTTGATGACCTGACGCCTTACGAGAAGCTGAAGCTTCACATCCTCAATCTCGGCCACACCGTGCTGGCCGATCTCTGGCTGAGGGAGGGCCGTAACCCGCATGAGACCGTCCGGGAGACGCTCGCCGACGCCCGCGTAGCAGCATATCTCGACCGCATCTATCGATCCGAAGTCATTCCCGCTTTCGCCGCGAAGGACCTGCAAAGCGAAGCGACGGACTATGTCGCCGCGACGCTGGAGCGCTTCAGAAACCCGTTCCTCAATCATCGCCTAAGCGATATCGCCAACCATCACCGCGAAAAGATCGCGCGCCGGATCGGCGACCTCCGGCTCTGGAGCCCGGGCGTAGCAATGCCCGGGCTCACGGCAATCTCGGATCAGTAGCCGGATTCCTGCTTCTTTGGTGCCACCGCCACCTCGCCGAGAAACTCCTGGCGCAGCGCCGTCGTCGCGCGCACGAGCGACGTGACATCCGTGCCGATCGCCATGAAATCGGCGCCCATCTCGCGGTAGTCGCGCGCCTGATCGAGATCGAGCGTCATGATGCCCCTCGCCTTGCCGGCCTTCTTGATACGCTCGAACGCGTCGGCGATTGCCGCGCGCACCTCCGGATGGCCCGGCTTGCCGAGATAACCCATGTCGGCCGCCAGGTCGGAAGGGCCGATGAAGAGGCCGTCAACGCAATCAAGCGCGGCAATCTCATCGATCGCAGCAAGACCCGCGCGGCTCTCGATCTGCAGGATCAGGCAGATTTCATCACCGGCGGTCTGGAGATAGTCGCCGATGCGGCCGAATTGCGAGGCCCGACCGAGGGCGGCGCCGACGCCGCGAACGCCACGCGGCGGATAACGGGTGGCGCGCACCAGCTGCTGTGCCTGCGCCAGGCTCTCGACCATCGGGATCAGCAGGGTCTGCACACCGGTGTCGAGAATCTGCTTGATCAGCACCGTGTCGCCGACCGGCAGGCGAACCATCGGGTGGCTCGCCGATGCCGAGACCGCGCGAAACTGCGCCGACAGCAAGGGAATGTCATTCGGCGCATGCTCGCCGTCGATCAG
The DNA here is from genome assembly GCF_049905105.1 of Ensifer sp. R-19. Taxonomy (NCBI): domain Bacteria; kingdom Pseudomonadati; phylum Pseudomonadota; class Alphaproteobacteria; order Hyphomicrobiales; family Rhizobiaceae; genus Ensifer; species Ensifer sp. R-19. The sequence continues at coordinate 3,640,254 of NZ_CP184569.1, read as the reverse complement.
CAGCCAGTCATAGCCGCTGCCGGAAACCACTTCCGCCGCGTATGGGCTGGCGAGCGCCACCCACAGCCCGAGCTGGAAGCGGTTTTCGCGCAGAGCCGCTTTAAAGGGGTTCTTCGGTGCCGGCATGCTGACTCTCCTTAAACTTAGCGTGGGATCGAGCTTCGCCCCTCATCCGCCTGCCGGCACCTTCGTCCTGGAAAAAGGAGGACGGACGATGCCGCACCGACTCAAGTCCCCTCGCCCCGCTTGCGGGGAGAGGCTAGGGTGAGGGGCAATCTCACGCCATCGATGGATTCGACTGCGAAGACTAACGCCTTGCTGGCAAAAGAAAACCGGCCAAAACGTTGGCCGGTTTGTTGCAAGTCGGATTTTCGCCTGTTTCAGGCCACGCCGCCGAGGCAGACGTATTTGATCTCGGTGAACTCTTCGATGCCGTAGCGCGAGCCCTCGCGGCCGAGACCGGAGAGTTTCACGCCCCCGAACGGCGCTTCCGCTGTCGAGATCAGGCCGGTGTTGACGCCGACCATGCCGTATTCCAGCGCTTCGGCCACCCGGAAAACCCGCGCCAGGTCCTTGGCATAGAAGTAGGAGGCAAGGCCGAACTCAGTGTCGTTTGCCTGTTCGACCACATCCGCCTCATCGGCGAAGCGGAAGAGCGGCGCCACCGGGCCAAAGGTCTCTTCGCGCGCCACCGCCATCGCCTGGGTGACATCGGCCAGAACCGTCGCCTCATAGAAGGTGCCGCCGAGCGTGTGACGCTTACCGCCCTGGATCACGCGCGCGCCCTTGGAGGTGGCGTCGGCAATATGCTCCTCGACCTTCTCCAGCGCCGCCTTGTCGATCAGCGGCCCGAGGATCACGCCCTCGTCGAGGCCGTTGCCGATCTTCAGCTTGGCGACCGCCTTGGCGAGCTTGTCGGAAAAGGCGTCGTAGACCTTGTCCTGCACATAGATGCGGTTAGCACAGACGCAGGTCTGGCCGTTGTTGCGGAACTTGGCGATCAGCGCGCCCTCAACCGCCGCATCGAGATCGGCATCGTCGAAGACGATGAAGGGAGCATTGCCGCCAAGCTCGAGGCCGAGCTTTTTGATGGTGGCGGCGCTCTGGCGATAGAGCTCGGCACCGACTTCGGTCGAGCCGGTGAAGGTCAGCTTGCGCACGACGGGGTTGGAGGTCATCTCGGCACCGATCTCGCGGGCCGAGCCGGTGATGACGCTGAACAGGCCCTTCGGCAAGCCGGCGCGTTCGGCGAGAATGGCGATCGCGATTGCCGAGAACGGCGTCTGTGCCGCCGGCTTCAACACCATCGCGCAACCTGCAGCGAAAGCCGGGCCGGCCTTGCGGGTGATCATCGCATTGGGGAAGTTCCAGGGCGTGATTGCCGCGACGACGCCGATCGGCTGCTTCATCACCAGGATGCGCTTGTCGGGCTGATGACCGGGGATCAGGTCGCCATAGAGGCGGCGCGCCTCTTCGGCGAACCACTCGACGAAACTTGCGCCATAGACGATTTCGCCCGTTGCTTCGGCAAGCGGCTTGCCCTGCTCCAGCGTCAGGATGCGGCCGAGATCTTCCTTATTCTCGATCATCAGCTCGAACCACTTGCGCAAAACGCCGGCGCGGTCCTTGGCCGTGCGCGCCGCCCAGCCCTTCTGGGCCACGCGCGCCGCCTCGATCGCCGCCCTGGTTTCCTTGGCGCCGAGCTTCGGCACCCGGCCGATGATCTCACCGGTCGCCGGGTTGTTCACCTCGATCGCGTTCGCCGCGTCCGCCTCGATCCACTCGCCGCCGACGAGCGCTGCCTGGCGAAACAATGATGGGTCTTTAAACGACATGATCCGTCCTCTCTCAAAGTCTACAGAACTTATACAACTTTTTTCTTGGAAACGGCAATGACCCACGCGACCGTTTCTGCACTTTCCTGGCGCGCCTCGCGTACCGACCGCGCTCGCGTTCCCGTGCGTCCAACCCGGTTTCATCCACACCCGTCCTCATGTAGCGTCCGAAACGAATCGAGCCATAGGCGCAGGTGACAGATCAGGCACCGAAGATCGGCCGAGGATATAGAGAACACATAGAAGAGGCATGTCCATGACGGCGACCAACAACAGAAAAGCCGATTATCCCATCGATGCCATGTTCCTGGAGCGCTGGTCGCCCCGCGCCTTCACCAACGAGGAGATCGAGGAACGCGAACTGCTTTCCTTCTTCGAAGCGGCCCGATGGGCGCCGTCTGCGAGCAACCGACAGCCCTGGCGCTTCGTCTATGCCCGTCGCGGAACGGAGCACTTTCCGGTGCTGCTCGACACGCTCGATGAAGGCAACCAGCGCTGGGCGAAGAACGCTGCCGCGCTTCTGATCGTTATTTCAAGAACCCACAACCAGGCACAGAACGGCGAGATGCGGCCGGCCTATACCCACGCCTTCGACACGGGCTCGGCCTGGTACAGCCTCGCTCTGCAGGCTTCCCTTGGCGGCTGGCATACCCATGGCATGGCCGGCATCGACCGCGACAAGGCGATGCGCGTTCTGAACGTTCCCGAGCATCACCGGGTCGAGGCCGCCGTGGCGATCGGACGGCTGGCTGACCCCTCGACGCTACCGGACGACCTGCGCGCACGCGAAATCCCGAGCCAGCGCAAGCCGGTCAGCGAGTTCGCCTTCGAAGGCCAGTTCAAGGGCGAATAACGAAAAATCCCGGCGCCGCAAGGCACCGGGATTCCAAGTGGTCACGATATCCGAGAAGATCAGATGTCGAGGTTGGCGACGCTCAGTGCGTTTTCCTGGATGAAGTCGCGGCGCGGCTCGACCTCGTCGCCCATCAGGCGCGAAAACAGGCCGTCGGCATCGGTGGCGTCGGTGACGCGGACCTGCAGCAGCGAGCGGACGTTCGGATCGAGCGTCGTTTCCCAGAGCTGCTCGGCATTCATTTCACCGAGGCCCTTGTAGCGCTGCATCGAGAGACCCTTGCGACCGGCCGCGAAGATCGCATCGAGAAGCGCACGCGGTCCGCTGATCTCCAGGGTACCGTCGCGACGCCGCAGAACCGGCGGGGCAGCATAGACTTCCTTGAGCTTCGCGGTGAGCTGGTCGATGTAGCGGGCATCGGACGAGCCGATCAGCGCCATATCGAGCACCGCGACTTCCTTGACGCCGCGGACCATGCGCTCGAGGCGAAGACCGCCTTCTGCCGTGACCGCACCGCTCCAGCCGCGTTCGGTTTCCTCGGCGATGACGTCGAGGCGACGGGCAACCTCCGCAGCGACCGCTTCATAGGCGTCGCGCTGGCCGTTGAGCTCAACGTTCAGGGCGCCGGCGATCGCCGCCTGCTCGACGATCGAGCGGTTGTAGCGCGAGTGCAGCCCGTTCATCAGATTGCGCAGGCGGAGTGCATCATTGATGACTTCGCGCAGATCCTGGCCGGCGCGCACTTCGCCTGATTCCAGCTCCAGCGTGGCTTCTTCCAGACCCATCGTGATCAGGTAGTCTTCCAGTGCCTGCTCGTTCTTGAGGTATTGAGCCGACTTGCCGCGCGTGACCTTGTAGAGCGGCGGCTGGGCGATATAGAGATGGCCGCGCTCGATCAATTCCGGCATCTGGCGGAAGAAGAAGGTGAGCAGCAGGGTGCGGATATGGGCGCCGTCGACGTCGGCGTCCGTCATGATGATGATCTTGTGATAGCGCAGCTTGTCGGCGTTGAACTCGTCCTTGCCGATCGAGGTGCCGAGTGCGGTGATCAGCGTACCGATTTCCTGGCTCGACAGCATCTTGTCGAAGCGCGCACGCTCGACATTGAGGATCTTGCCGCGCAGCGGCAGGATCGCCTGGTTTTCGCGCGAGCGGCCCTGCTTGGCGGAGCCACCTGCCGAGTCACCCTCCACCAGGAAGACTTCGGACTTGGCCGGGTCACGCTCGGAGCAATCGGCAAGCTTTCCGGGCAGCGACGAGATATCGAGCGCACCCTTGCGGCGCGTCAGTTCGCGGGCCTTGCGGGCGGCTTCGCGGGCAGCAGCCGCTTCGACCACCTTGCCGACGAGGATCTTGGCTTCGCTCGGATGTTCTTCGAACCAGGTGCTGAGCGCTTCGTTGACGAGGCTTTCGACAACCGGGCGCACTTCCGAAGACACCAGCTTGTCCTTCGTCTGCGATGAGAACTTCGGATCTGGAACCTTGACCGAAAGAACAGCCGTCAGGCCTTCGCGGCAGTCCTCGCCCTGGAGCGTGACCTTTTCCCTCTTGGTGATGCCCGAGGAATCCGCGTAGGAGGTGACCTGGCGCGTCAGCGCGCCGCGGAAGCCCGCCATATGGGTGCCGCCGTCGCGCTGCGGGATGTTGTTGGTAAAGCAGAGCACGTTTTCGTGGTAGCTGTCGTTCCACCACATCGCCACTTCGACGGTGATGCCGTCCTTTTCGCCGCGGATCGATACGGGCTTGTGCACCAGCGGCTTCTTCGCCCGGTCGAGATAGGCGACATAGGCCTCGAGACCGCCCTCATACATCATCTCGTCCTGGCGAATGTCCGAATGGCGCTTGTCGGTCAGAATGATATGAACGCCTGAATTGAGGAAGGCGAGTTCGCGAAGGCGGTGTTCCAGCGTGTTGTAATCGAACTCGGTCTTGGTGAAGGTTTTGCTGCTCGGCAGGAACGTCACCTCGGTTCCGGTCGCGTCGCCTGCGTCGCCGGTAACGGCCAGAGAGCCATCGGCGACGCCGTGCGTGAAGCTCATCTCGTGAATTTTGCCTGCGCGGCGAATCTTCAGCTTCAGGGAAACGGAAAGCGCGTTGACCACGGACACGCCGACGCCGTGCAGACCGCCCGAAACCTTGTAGGAGTTCTGGTCGAATTTTCCGCCGGCGTGCAACTGGGTCATGATGACCTCGGCCGCCGACACGCCTTCTTCCTTGTGGATGTCGGTCGGGATGCCGCGACCGTTATCCGTGACCGTTACCGATCCATCAGAATTAAGCGTCACCGTTACGATATCCGCATGACCGGCAAGCGCTTCGTCGATCGCGTTGTCGACGACCTCATACACCATGTGGTGCAGACCGGAGCCGTCATCCGTGTCGCCGATATACATGCCCGGCCGCTTGCGCACGGCATCCAGGCCCTTCAGCACCTTGATGGAATCGGCACCATATTCGGCGCTGGCGCCGGTTTCGGTCTCAGGATTGTCGGTCATTCAGCTACGGGTCTTTCCAGGTTGTTCGGACAGGGTGATTCGTTGCGAATCACGTCTCGGACGCCTCGTGGACTATAGAAAATTTGTCCACGGTTCCAAATCCCGGACCGCCGGGCAGCGGCCGGAAACAGGCATTCATCCCCTGTCATTATCAGGAAATGTGGCTTTTTCCAAAACATCTTCCAGGGCGCGGATCGTCTCAGGCGACAAAGCGCGGATTTGTTCGCTGAGGCGGTTGGCAAATGCCGTGTGCTCCGGCGTCAGGCCCGACGTGTCCAGCACGACTTTCGGTGCGGAGACGTTGGCGATACGGAACAACTCCTCCGCCTCATCCCAGATCACATTGAAATAGCCGGCCACCCGCTGGAGAAAATCGAAGCTCGGCGCGCCGCGCTTTCCGTGTTCGAGGGCTGAGAGATAGGCGGCCGAAACGTTGATCGCCGCTGCCATCTGTTTCTGCGACACGCCCTTCCTGCGCCTGAGTTCGCGCAGCGCCTCGCCGAAGGGTGTCATATCGCGCTTCCCCTCACACGCGCCAGGCGGACATATAGAGCACCCTCGCCGCCATGGTTGCGGGCGGCCTGCTCGTAGGATGAGATCAGCGGCCGGAACTCGGGCAAGGAGAACCAGAGCGGTACCGCCCGCTTCAAAGCACCGTCGCTGCCGAACGAGGTGCCCTTGCCGGTTATGACGAGCACATGGCGCAGCCCGCGCTCATGCGCCCTTAAGAGAAACTGCAACAGCAAACCATGCGCTTCGCTCTGGATCATGCCATGCAGGTCGATCCGGGCTTCGAGTGTCAGGCGCCCCTTGGCGAGCTTGCGCTTGACCGGCTTCTCAAGCGGATGATGCAGTTTCTCGCCCGTCTTTTTCGTCAGCGCGATACCCGGCTGTTCGACGGCGCCGGTCGATTTCTGCTGCTGCTTGGCTTTCGGTTCTTCCTGCGCCTTCGGCTCTTCGTCTACGGCCAACATGTCCATCAGGTCGTCGAGCCGACCCGGCATCGGTCTCGTCGAGCGGGCAACCTTGCCCCAGAGAATGCGATCTTCGGACGAAAGCTCTTTTTTCTTAGGCATGGCCGTATCGTGCCGCGGCCGCCTTGGGAACGAAAACATAGAAGTCGGCCTGATTACGAACTGCCCCGGCCCGTTCGCCCGCCTCGAAGCCGGAACCGGTGAAGATGTCACCGCGCGCTGGACCGACGATTGCCGACCCCGTGTCGAGCGCCAGCATCAGGCGCTGGAAGGGCTTTCCGTCATCGAGGCGTGTCAGGCTCTCGCTCGCGATATAGAAGGGTACGCCGAAGGTATGGATCAGCCGGTCCACCGCCAAGGAACGTCCCGGCTCGAGCGAGACCTTGGCAGCGGCGATCGGACCCAGGTGCTCGTCCTCGACAGCGGCCTCGCGGAAGAAGATAAACGACCGGTTGTGCCAGAGGACCTCATCGACGTCGTCCGGATGCGCCTCCAGCCAGTCGCGAATGCTCATCATCGAGACGGTCGCGGCATCGATCTTGCCGCGTTCGATCAGCAGTTTGCCGACGGCTGAGAAATAGTGGCCGGTCTTGGCGGCATAGGTGACGCGGCGACGCGAACCATTCGGGAATAGGAGCCGCGCCGCACCCTGGACATGAACGAAGAAAACTTCGACCTTGGACTTCGCATAGGCGATCTCCAGGCCGCGGCCGGCAAGGTAGCCCTGCTCGATTGCCCGCCTGTCCGGATACTCGCTGATCCGGCCATCCTCGGAAAGACCAAAGGCGAAATAGGGATCCATCCCATCGGGCCGGTTGGTGTCGTCGATATCGACCAGATCCGCAGGGCGTCGGTAGAGCGGATAGCGATAGGTCTCGTCCGCTTCGGCGCGAACCTCGATTTCCGGTTCGTAGAAGGCGGTGACAAAGCCGGAACCCGCTTCCGGTTTGATCCGGAACGGTGCGAAGTGCTTCTCGAAGAAGGCCCGTGCGCCGTCAGCTGTGTCGACGTCGGCTGACGAAGCCGAGAAGGCCGGCATAAGATCATCGGCCGAGATCCCCATCGATCCGGTGCGATAGGGCTTGGTCGAGACGTGCTTCTGACAGCGGCGCATCGCCTCTATCACCTTGGTCGGGTCGTCGTCCCGCCAGCCCGGAAGATCGTCGAAACTGACGGGTTCAAGTCGAAAGGACATCGTCGCCACGGCCGCTCAATTTTCGGATTCGGTGGCGATCAGCTTCCAGTTCGGATCCCGCGAACGGATGTCGCGCGCAAAGGTCCAGAGATCATTGACCTCGGCAACCGATTCGGCATCGCCGTCGATCAGGCCACCCTGTTTGTCATAAGTCGCCGAAATCAGCTGGCTGACGATACGGACCGTGATGTTCTCTTCGCTGTCCTTCACTTCGGCGTGAATGATGTCGGCCTTGTCGATGCCGACGAAGGTGGACTTGACGACTTCGCCCTTGCGCTCCCGGTCGGTGATCGCCGCGTCGAAGCCTTCATAGACCTCGCGGGACAACAGGTTCTTCAGCGTCTTGCGGTCACCGTCAGCAAAGGCCATGACGATCATCTCGTAGGCCATCTTGGCGCCGTTGACGAATTCCTTGGGATCGAAGCTCGGATCAGCGTCGCTCAGCGCTCGAAGCTGGGTGTTCAGTGTTGTGCCAGCCTTGGCGAAGGCATCGATCGATTCGTAACGACCCGCTTCTTCTTCCGCGCTCTCGCGTCGCGGCAATTGCACGACCTTGCCCTTGTCGCCGTTTTCCGGCCCCTGGCTCATGTCTCGCGGCGAATAGGGATCGAATGGCGGCCGTTCGCTTCCTGTCCGGCGGCCCAAAACGCTGCGCAGTTGCAGGAAAATGACCACCGCGGCGATCAGGAAAAAAAACGTGATGAAGTCAAAAGAGCCCATTTCCACCCGGAACCGCTGTTAGAATTTCTCGTGGCTATTCCATATAGTCCGCAAGAATAGATCATTCAAATGGCGATGTCGCACCCTTACAGCACCGAACGTCTTTTAAGACGCACAAAGGTCGCTGTGGCGCTTTAGAGTTGCTGCATGTTTTTGCTCTTAAGTCGGAGACGATTTAAGGGAACACCAGGTTTCATTTTCGGGCAGATTGATGCGCTCATTTCTTATTCCCCTTGTCATCTTCGGGCTCCCGCTCGCCGAGATCGCCGGTTTCGTCGTCGTCGGCCGAGAGATCGGACTTTTGATGACGCTGCTTCTGGTGCTTGCAAGCGCATTTGTGGGTGTGATCCTGCTCCGAGTCCAGGGATTTACCGTCATCCGCAGGATGCAGGATGCCACCCGCACAGGCAGTGACCCGGGCCGGGAGGTGATCGGCGGCGCCTTGCTGTTCGTCGCGGCGATCCTGCTCGTCGTACCGGGCTTCGTCAGCGACGTGATCGGTCTCCTCCTGTTTCTGCCCTTTGTCCGCGACGTCGTGGCCGCCTATCTGCGCAAGAGGATGACGATCGTGACGGCGGCATCCGGGACGAACTGGTACCCACAAGACGACCCGCGGCAGCCACGACCCTCGACGCGCGTCATCGACCTCGACGAAGGCGAATTTTCGCGGAAGGACGACGAGGATCCGCCGCAAGGTGGGGACCGCGATCGCCCCTAGACGAGGAGCGTTTGGCGGAATGCGCATCCGGCACTCTGTCGCCCACATTCCGGAGCATAATCCTGGCTTGGCGGTTTGGAGCAAAGGTACGCGCATCCGCCTGAAAGCGCCGGGTCCGCAGGGTTGTAAGCCCTAGGCCGAAATGCTAGATGGCCTCACCGAATTGATGTCGAGGAACCCTTATGACGACTGATACCGCATCCAACGGCAACGGCAGCGCGCAGCAGAGCCCGTCGCTGAATATCCTCGCCCAGTATATCAAGGACCTTTCCTTCGAAAACCCGGGCGCTCCGCGTTCGCTGCAGGCTCGTGACAAGGCGCCGTCGATCAACATCAACGTCAATGTCAACGCCAATCCGCTCGCAGAGAACGATTTCGACGTCGTTCTGTCACTGAACGCCGAAGCCAAGGACGGCGACCGTGTTCTCTTCAATGTCGAGCTCGCCTATGGCGGCGTCTTCCGCGTTGCAGGCTTCCCGCAGGAGCACATGCTGCCGCTGCTCTTCATCGAGTGCCCGCGCCTGCTGTTCCCGTTCGCGCGCCAGATCGTTGCCGACGCGACCCGCAATGGTGGCTTCCCGCCGCTGATGATCGACCCGATCGACTTCGCGCAGATGTTCGCGCAGCGCATGGCAGAAGAAAAGGTCCGTGCTCAGGTTTCGAACTCGAACGAAACCGCGAACTGATCGAAAATCAGAACGCTGAAACAATGAAGCCCGGCTCGCGCCGGGCTTTTTTGATGCCTGGTTATTCCTGGGGATCGTATTTTGCCCAGATCGCCTTGGCGCCGATCTTGGCAATCAGCGCAGCGTGAGCCGCAAGATCGTCCTCCGACAGCCGGCTCGGCAGCGGACGCGGACGCTGGCCGATGACGATCGGCACATCATCGAGCTCGATCGACTGCCCCGCCGATTTCGTCGAGACAAGGCCGAGCGCTGCCTGACGACCACCGATCATCTCAATATAGACTTCGGCGAGCAGTTCGGAGTCGAGAAGAGCGCCGTGTTTCGCGCGGTGCGAATTGTCGATGCCGTAACGACGGCAAAGCGCATCGAGCGAGTTCGGCCCCATCGGATGCTTGCGGCGAGCAAGCGCCAATGTGTCCGTCACCCGATCGATGGCGATCGGCGGCAGTCCCAGACGCGCGAACTCGGCGTTGACGAAGCCCATGTCGAAGGTGGCGTTGTGGGCGACCCAACGCGCATCACCGAAGAAATCTAGGATCTCATCGACGACATCGGCGAAGGGCGGCTTGTCCTTCAGGAAGTCGTCGGTGATCCCGTGGATGGCGAGCGCATCCGGATGAACCTTGCGGCTGCCGGGATTGATGAAGATGTGGAGCGTGCGGCCGGTCGGAAACTGGTTTTCGAGTTCGACACCGCCGATTTCGATCACCCGGTCCTCGCGATTGTCGAGCCCCGTCGTTTCCGTATCGAAGATGATCTCACGCATCCGCGTCTCCGTTTCTGGCTGCGAGTTCGTCGACGACCGCCTTCACCTGGCCGCGGGTGACGTCGAAACTGTCGCTGGTATCGATGATGTAGTCGGCGCGTTTACGCTTTTCGCTGTCCGGCACCTGCCGCGCAAGGATCATCGCGAGTTTTCCCTCTGTCATTCCCGGTCGCTTCAACGCCCTATCGCGCTGGAGCTCGGCCGAGCAGGTCACCACGATGACGCGGTCGACCCTTTTTTCCGCTCCTGTTTCAAACAACAGCGGGATGTCCAGGACGACAAAGGGCGCAGCTGTAGCCGCGTACTTTGCAAGGAACTCCTGTTCCTTCTTGCGCACGAGCGGATGTACGATCGCCTCGAGTTCGGACAGCCGTCCCGGCGCCTCCATGAGCTGGCGCGACAGTTCGGACCGGTCAACCTCGCCGTCTTTCGTCGTTCCGGGAAAAGCCGCCTCGACCGGCGCAACTGCCTCGCCGCGATAAAGTTGGTGCACCACCTCATCGGCATCGTTCACCGGAACGCCGAAGTCACGGAACATCTGGGCCGTCGTCGACTTGCCCATGGCGATCGATCCTGTGAGCCCAAGGATCATCATCAGCGCCGGTCCATGTCATCGATGATGCGTTGTCGAAGCGTGGCATCGACCGTCGGCCGACAGCCGAACCAGAGCTCGAAGCCGGGGACGGCCTGGTGCAGGAGCATGCCCAAACCGTCGACAATCGCAAAACCTTGCGCCTCTGCCTGCGCGAGGATCGGCGTCTTCAGGGGAACATAGACGATGTCCGTGACGACGGCGCTGGAAGCCATGACGCCGAAATCGAGCACGAGCGCTTCGCTGCCATCCATGCCTAGTGACGTGGTGTTGATGAACAGACCGGCACCCGCCATCACCTCTTTGAGCGCGCCCATCGGATGCGCTTCGACCGCCGGGCCGAAACGATCGGCGAGTTCCTTCGCCCGGTCGACCGTCCGATTGACGACATGGATCGTCTTGATGCCGCGATCACGGACGGCCTGAATGATCGCACGGCTGGCGCCGCCTGCGCCGAGAATGACTGCGGTTGACGTCTTGTCCCAGCCAGCCGCCCGCTCATCGAGATTGGCAACGAAGCCGCGGCCATCAGTGTTGGTGGCGTGCACCGCTCCATCTCTGAGCCATAACGTATTGGCCGCGCCGAGTTCCTGGCTCAGCTCATCCGGCCGATCCGCCAGACGACAGGTGAGCTCCTTGTGCGGGATGGTGACATTGCCGCCGCAGAAACCGGACGTTCCGTCCTTGAGGCTTTCGATGAAGGCGGCAAAATCTTCCGGCCTGACCTCATGCGCGCGATAGCTGCCGCGCAGACCGAGCTCATTCAGCCAATAACCATGGATCAGAGGCGACCGGGAGTGCTTGATCGGATAGCCGGTGACGAAGGCGTGGTTAACAAATGTTTCACGTGAATCACGCATCGATCGTTCCCAGTTCACGAAGTTTGGCGAGCAGCGGCAGCATCGGAAGACCGAGGATGGTGAAGTAGTCGCCTTCGATCTTTTCGAAGAGCTGGATCCCCTCGCCCTCCAGCTGATAGGCGCCGACGCTCGAAAGCGCCTTTTCGCCAACACGCTGCAAGTGGCGATCGACGAAACCTGCCGTCAGCGGCCGCACCGTCATGTGGGCGGAAGAAACGTGCCGCCAGACAACCTCTTCACCGCGCAAAAGCACGATGGCGCTGTTCAGGCGATGGGTCTTTCCGGACAGAGACAGCAAATGCTGAGCCGCTTCCGCCATGTCCTTCGGCTTATGATAGACCCGTGCTTCCAGAGACATGGTCTGGTCGGAGCCGATCACCAACGCGTCGCCGAAATGGCCGGCGACGTCGCGCGCCTTTGCCTCCGCCAGCGCGAGCGCTACAGTTTCGGGTGCCACACCGGCTTCTTCGAGTGGCTTTTCCAGCGCACGTTCATCGATCTTGGCTGCCTTCGCCTCGAAAACGAGGCCGGCATTTTCCAGGAGCGCACGTCGAAACGGGCTTGCCGAGGCCAGGACGAGCGAAAGATTCATCATGCAGGTTCCCGTATTGTTCGATTCGGGTCTAGCGCAGACGCGGACGCAGGGCAACGATTGCCGCCGCGGTTTCCTCGATCGAACGGCGGGTGACGTCGATGACCGGCCAATTGTTGCGGGCGCAAAGCGACCGGGCATATTTCAGTTCCTCGGTAATCGAGGCCTTGTCCGTATATTGATCGCCGTGAAAGCCCTGCGTCGTTCCGAGCACCCGGTGCTGGCGCACCTGCGAGATACGGTCGGCCGTGGCGATCAGGCCGACGACGAGCGGCTTCGTCGCCTCCATCAATCTTTCGGGTAGCGGCACGCCCGGAACGATCGGGATGTTGACCGTCTTGATGCCGCGGTTGGCGAGATAGATGCTGGTCGGCGTCTTCGACGTCCGGCTGATGCCGACCAGAACGACATCCGCCTCGTCGAAATCGGCGGGCAACTGACCGTCGTCATGGTCCATCGTGAAATTGAGCGCGTCGATGCGGGCGAAATACTCCGCATCCATCACGTGCTGGGCGCCCGAACGGCGGCGCGACGGCGATCCCAGATAGGACTGGAAGAGGTCGATGATCGGATCGAGCACCGAGACGCAAGGGACACCCATCTCGCGGCAACGCCGATCGATGACATCGGCGAGTTCGCGGTCGACAATCGTATAGAGCACGATGCCGGGCGCACCATCGATGGCGTCGAGGACCTGCAGCAACTGTTTGCGGTTGCGGATCAACGGATAGACATGCTCCAGCGCATGCGAGCTCTGAAACTGAGCGGCGGCGGCGCGTCCGGCAGCAATCAGAGTCTCGCCCGTCGAGTCCGAAATCAGGTGAAGGTGGAAGTAGTTTTTCTTGTTCTCCACGCAATTCTCCTGGTGCTGTTGATAAGCCGGGATGAAAGACAGCTAACGACGGGGCGCCGACCCAGGCAAGTGGAAAACTGCCGACTTATTCACAATTGGCGCTGTCGCGGAAACCGTTTCGGGGCAAATGTGGAAAAGACTCGCGACGATGACAAAGTGTCACGCGTATCAACCGCTTGTCCACAAGCGTGACCAAATCCGTGGTTCCGCTAACCGACTGAATCCAAATGCCTTTATTCGTCTCTCTGCACTGTTTTTCCAGATTACCCAGACACTGTCCCATCGCGCGTTGTCCCGAGCGACAGCCGTGGACAAGTCAGTGGCTTGTTTTAATCCTTGATACCCACCGACTCTAAGAAATAGAAACCTTCTAAATATCTTTGATTTTATATTGGGAGAGATGATCCGTGACCGAAACGCGCAGAAAGGTTCTGGAGGTTTTGGCAGGGAAGACGGTGTCTCCTCCTCCGATCTGGCTGATGCGCCAGGCAGGCCGTTACCTGCCGGAGTACAGGGCTACACGGGCTACGGCCGGGAGCTTCCTCGATCTCTGTTACACACCCGATCTCGCAGTCGAGGTGACGCTGCAGCCGATCCGTCGATACGCTTTCGACGCTGCCATCCTCTTCTCCGATATCCTGGTCATTCCCGATGCTCTGAAACGCAATGTGCGCTTCGAGGAAGGCCACGGGCCACGAATGGATCCGATCGATGTCGACGATATTTTGCGCCTGAAGCCCGAGGGCATCGCTGAGCACCTCCAGCCTGTCTTTGAGACGGTATCGCGGTTGCGCGCTGAACTTCCCGTCGAAACGACCCTGCTCGGTTTCTGTGGCGCTCCCTGGACGGTTGCGACCTATATGATCGCCGGACACGGGACGCCGGACCAGGCCCCTGCCCGCCTTTTCGCCTACCGCAACCCGGAAGCCTTCGATCATCTGCTGTCCTTCCTGGCGGATGTCTCGGCCGATTATCTCGTGCGGCAGATCGATGCCGGCGCCGATGCCGTGCAGATCTTCGATTCCTGGGCCGGCGTTCTCGGCGAGGAGGAATTCGCCCGTTACGCGGTCAAGCCGGTGCAGCGCATGATCGCTTCGGTCAGGGCGCAGCGGCCGAATGCAAAGATTATCGCCTTTGCAAAAGGCGCCGGTCAGTTGTTGAAGACTTATCGCCAGGCGACGGGCGCCGACGCCATCGGCCTTGACTGGACCGTGCCGCTTTCCTTTGCGAAGGATTTGCAGAAGGAAGGGCCGGTCCAGGGCAATCTCGATCCGATGCGGGTCGTGGCGGGCGGCATGGCGCTCGAGGAAGGCATCGATCGTATTCTCGATGCGCTTGGCCATGGGCCGCTGATCTTCAATCTCGGCCATGGCATCACGCCGCAGGCCGATCCGGATCACGTGTCGGCGCTGGTTGCGCGGGTTCGTGGAGCGCAATGATGGCCGAGAAGCAGACCGACTTAGCGCCCGGCAACAGGGCGCGGCTCAGGGCAACGATCGCGCTTGGTGCTTTCGTGGCGCTTCTCGTCGGTCTCTTCGTCTGGCGGCCGGATGATTTCTATCTCTGGATCAAGGCGTTGCATGTCATCGCGGTGATGTCATGGATGGCAGCCCTGCTCTACATGCCGCGCCTTTTCATCTACCACACCGACGCCGCGCCGGGCTCCGCGCAATCGGAAACCTTCAAGATGATGGAGATGCGGCTGCTGAAGGTGATCATGAACCCGGCGATGATGATCTCCTGGGTGCTCGGCCTCTACCTCGCCTGGAGCGTCTATGGCTTCCACGGCGGGTGGCTGCACGCCAAGCTGCTGTTCGTGGTGCTTTTGACGGCAGTCCACATGCGCTTCAGCCGTGGCGTTCGCGAATTTCAGCGTGACGAAAACAAGCACGATGCGCGCTATTGGCGGCTGATGAACGAGGCCCCGACGCTGCTGATGATTCTCATCGTGATCATGGTCGTGGTGAAGCCGTTCTGAATTTAATCGATTCGTGATTTGCAATAGTCGTTTCTAATTTGCGACAGCCCCTTGCAGGGTTTCACGTGAATCGCTATTTTCTGCCATCTCCTCTTCATGGCTTGTGACAAAGACAAGAGCCTGCCTCTTCCAGCCGCAGCTCCCCAACGAATACTCGCCATCTCTCCACTACCCATACCAAACATGGATCCTTCATGGCTGAAATGAAGCTACAAGAACTCAAGAACAAGACGCCGACCGATCTGCTCGCCTTTGCCGAGGAGCTCGAGGTGGAGAACGCCAGCACGATGCGCAAGCAGGAGCTGATGTTCGCGATCCTCAAGATGCTCGCGGCTCAGGATATCGAAATCATCGGCGAAGGCGTTGTTGAAGTGCTGCAGGATGGGTTCGGCTTTCTCCGGTCCGCGAATGCAAACTACCTTCCCGGTCCTGATGATATCTACATCTCGCCTTCCCAGATCCGCCGCTTCTCGCTGAAGACCGGCGACACGGTCGAGGGCCCGATCCGCGGACCGAAAGAAGGCGAGCGCTATTTCGCTCTCCTCAAAGTCAACACCATCAATTTCGACGATCCGGAAAAGATCCGTCACAAGGTTCACTTCGACAACTTGACGCCGCTCTATCCGAACGAGCGCTTCAAGATGGAGCTCGAGGTTCCGACGTCGAAAGATCTCTCCGCCCGCGTCATCGACCTGGTGGCGCCGCTCGGCAAAGGCCAGCGCGGTCTGATCGTCGCACCGCCGCGCACCGGTAAGACGGTTCTGTTGCAGAACATCGCGCATTCGATCACTGCCAATCATCCAGAATGTTACCTGATCGTTCTTCTGATCGACGAGCGTCCGGAAGAAGTGACGGATATGCAGCGCTCGGTGAAGGGCGAAGTCGTTTCATCGACCTTCGACGAGCCGGCGACGCGCCACGTCCAGGTCGCCGAAATGGTGATCGAAAAGGCGAAGCGTCTTGTCGAACACGGCCGCGACGTCGTCATCCTGCTCGACTCGATCACCCGCCTCGGCCGCGCCTACAACACGGTCGTTCCGTCATCGGGTAAGGTCCTGACCGGCGGTGTCGATGCCAACGCGCTGCAGCGCCCGAAGCGCTTCTTCGGCGCTGCCCGCAACATCGAAGAAGGCGGTTCGCTGACGATTATCGCGACCGCGCTGATCGATACCGGCAGCCGCATGGACGAAGTCATCTTCGAAGAATTCAAGGGCACCGGCAACTCGGAAATCGTGCTCGACCGCAAGGTCGCCGACAAGCGCATCTTCCCGGCGATGGACATCCTCAAGTCCGGTACGCGTAAGGAAGACCTGCTGGTGCCGCGCCAGGATCTGCAGAAGATCTTCGTGCTCCGCCGCATCCTGGCGCCGATGGGCACGACCGACGCGATCGAGTTCCTCATCGACAAGCTCAAGCAGACGAAGAATAACGGTGATTTCTTCGACTCGATGAACACGTAAGACCCGTTCGATATCCGATTTGAGAGACCGGTCGACTTATCGTCGACCGGTCTTTTGTTTTCCCAAAACCTTAGCCGGATTCTTCTTCCTCATTGATTCGGCTTCGCAACAATCTCGTTCTCTCCGGGATCTGGGATCGGTGATCGCCCCGGCTGATTCACGTGAAACACACCGACGCTGTGAAACATGAGCGTGGCGGGACCTTGATATTTCGGCGCCGTTTCGGCATAAGCTCCCCGACCCTTTGAGTACCGTTTTCATTCTGCGTGAGCACGCTCCGCGAAGAATAAACAATCGGTCCGGAACTTCGACGATCCCCATTGTTTCGACCAGCGAGGCGCCCTTCCGTCACCGCGGTCTTTTCAGGTGAGCCAATGACAGCAATGCACACGATATATGCGCTTTCCAGTGGAGCCCTGCCCGCTGGCGTCGCGGTCGTGCGTGTCAGCGGTCAGCACACTGCGGCGGTCCTACGGGAATTGTGCGGCGATGTCCCGTTACCGCGGGCAGCAACGCTCAAAACGATTCGGACACGCAACGGTCTTGTGATCGATAGCGGTCTTGTTCTCTATTTTCACGGACCAGCCTCTTTCACGGGGGAAGACTGCGCCGAGTTTCAGATCCATGGCGGTCGCGCTGCGGTGAACGCCCTGCTCGAAGAGCTCTCCGAGTTCGAAGGTCTACGCCACGCCGAAGCGGGTGAGTTCTCACGACGCGCCTTCCAGAACGGCAAGCTGGATCTTGTGGAAGTCGAGGGTCTCGCCGACCTGATCGTCGCCGAGACCGAGATGCAGCGCCGCCTGGCGATCGAACACTCTGGCGGCGGGCAATCGCAGGTCTATGCGGCTTGGGCGAAACGTCTCACGCACGCGCGGGCGATGATCGAGGCCGAACTCGACTTTGCTGACGAGGACGATGTGCCGGGCTCGGTGAGCGAACGCATCTGGCAGGACATGTCCGTGCTTGCACAGGAGATCGCCGCACACATCGCCGATGCGCCGATTGCCGAGATCATCCGTGATGGGCTGAAGATCGTCATCGCCGGTGAGCCGAACGCCGGAAAGTCCAGCTTGCTCAATGCACTGGCGCAGAGAGATATCGCGATCGTCACGGAAATTGCCGGGACAACGCGTGACGTGCTCTCGGTGGATCTTTCATTAGCCGGATTCTCAGTCAAGCTTTATGACACCGCCGGTCTGCGTGAAACCGAGGAACGTGTCGAGCAAGAGGGCATACGTCGCGCGCGAGAAATTATCGAGCGAGCAGATTTGATCCTCCTCCTTTCGGAGACGGCGAGCGGCTTTGATTCTCTGTCCGATATCACATCTGACGGCACTGCCGTCTTGCGTGTAGCAACGAAGATAGATCGAGATGATCGGCAATGGTCTCCTGATGAAGCCGATGTTTTGATCTCGACCCGGACGGGTGAAGGCATGGATCGCCTACTGGATGAGATCGCCGCCCATCTCCCCGACCTCAGCGGTCGAACGTCCCTTGCCTTGCCTTCACGTCGCCGTCACGTCGATAGTCTCCGGCAGGCTCTTCGGGCAATCGAAGAGAGCTTGGCGGGGCGACATTACGGCCTGGACATCCGAGCAGAGCAGCTTCGTCTTGCCGGAGACGCGATTGGACGGATTACCGGGCGGGTGGATGTCGAGAACCTTTTGGATGTGATATTTTCCGAATTCTGTATCGGAAAATAGTCTGTGGAAACAACGATACAACGTTTGCGAGTCCTTCGTTGTGTTTCACGTGAAACGATTCGTGCCGGTGCAAAGGTGTGCTGGCTTGGAGATATGAGCAATGACCCAGTATGATGTTATCGTCATTGGCGGTGGACATGCCGGTTGCGAGGCGGCGGCCGCGGCTGCACGTCTCGGCGCCAACACGGCACTGATCACGCACAAGGCGTCGACCATCGGCGTGATGTCCTGCAATCCAGCGATTGGTGGATTGGGCAAGGGCCATCTCGTGCGCGAGATCGATGCCATGGATGGTCTGATGGGTCGGGTCGCCGATGCCGGCGGGATTCAGTTTCGCCTGCTCAACCGTCGCAAGGGCCCGGCTGTCCGCGGTCCGCGCACGCAGGCCGACCGGCGCCTTTATCGCGAAGCCATGCAGCGCGAAATAAGCGGCATTGCCAACCTCACGGTGGTTGAGGGTGACGCCTTCGACTTGATCGAGAGTGATGGCAAGGTCAGCGGTGTCGTCATGAAGGACGGCCGGACGTTTGCATCGACGTCCGTGGTTTTGACGACCGGCACCTTTCTGAAGGGGCTGATCCATATCGGCGACCAGAAGATCCCGGCTGGCCGCGTTGGTGAAGAACCCTCTGTTGGGCTTTCGGCGACACTGCTGCGCTATGGTCTGAAGCTGGGACGTCTGAAGACCGGTACGCCGGCACGCCTGGATGGGCGCGCGATCGATTGGGACAGTGTCGGCCGACAAGGTCCCGACGAGGATCCTGTACCGTTCTCCTTCATGACCGACCGCATTCTGAACCGTCAGATTGATTGCGGCGTGACGCGCACGACCGAGGCCACCCACAAGATCATCGCTGACAATATCGGAAAGTCCGCGATGTATTCGGGTCAGATCGAAGGTGTCGGTCCGCGCTATTGCCCGTCGATCGAAGATAAGATCGTGCGTTTTGGCGAGCGCGACGGTCATCAGATCTTCTTGGAGCCGGAAGGCCTCGACGATGACACCATCTATCCGAATGGGATCTCGACCTCATTGCCGGCTGATATCCAGGAGGCCTTCATTCGAACAATTCCGGGATTGGAGAATGTGGCGATCCTGCAGCCCGGCTATGCCATCGAGTATGACCATGTGGATCCGCGCGAGTTGAACGCGACGCTGGCGGTGCGCAAGATGCCCGGCCTGTTCCTGGCAGGGCAGATCAACGGGACGACAGGTTACGAAGAAGCCGGCGCCCAGGGGCTGGTCGCGGGCCTGAATGCGGCGCTGCTGGCGACCGGTCGGCCCGAGGTGATCTTCAGCCGCACCAACTCCTATATCGGCGTCATGATCGACGACCTGACGTCGCGCGGCATTACCGAGCCTTACCGCATGTTTACATCTCGAGCGGAGTATCGTTTGTCGCTGCGCGCTGATAATGCCGATGCGCGACTGACGCCGTTGGCGATGGAACTCGGCTGTATTTCAGATGCGCGCCGCGACCGCTTTACCGACTGGCAAGTACAGTTCGATGATGGACGGCAACTGTTGAAGAGCCTCTCGGTGACGCCAGCCGAAGGCAATCGTCATGGCCTGAAGCTGAACCAGGATGGCCAGCGGCGCACCGCCTTTGAAATCCTCTCCTATCTGGATCAATCGATTTCCGCCTTGGTGCCGATCTGGCCGGAGCTGTCGTCGATTGGTTCACGGGTCGTCGAGGCGCTGGAAATTGACGCCGCCTATGCGGTCTATATGGACAGGCAGGCGGCGGATATTGCAGGCATTCGCCGCGAGGAAAATCTGGCGATCCCTGAAGGCTTTGACTTTGACAGGCTGTCGGGATTGTCCAATGAGTTGAAGCAGAAGCTGAAACAGCATGCCCCGCGCAATCTGTCGCAGGTGATGAAGGTGGATGGCATGACGCCCGCCGCCGCATCGCTGATCCTTGCCTGGCTGAAGCGTCAAAACGGAAGCGCAGAACGCGAAGAAAAGGCAAGTGCACAATGAAAACGAGTCCAATCGATGTGTTGAACGGACTGCGTGTTTCACGTGAAACGAATGAACGCCTGGAGCACTTTGCCCGCCTTTTTCAGAAGTGGGCGAAGTCGATCAATCTCGTAGCGCCTTCGACGATTGAGGATCTATGGCGCCGCCATATCGTTGATAGCTTGCAGCTTGTACAGTTGTCGCCCGAGCCAAAGACCTGGGTTGATCTGGGAAGCGGCGGCGGCTTCCCGGGCATCATTACGGCGATCTATCTCTCGGAGTTCGCTGACGGCTGGGTGCATCTCGTCGAAAGCAACAACAAGAAAGCCGCATTCTTGCGAGTCGCCTTGGCCGAAACGGGCGCGCGTGGCTCCGTTCACCCGATTCGAATCGAAGAAGCCGGCAAGGTGATTCCGCACGCCGACGCGGTTTCGGCGCGGGCCTTGGCCGATTTGACGCTCTTGCTCGACTACTCTGCGCCGTGGTTGCTGGCAGATGAGCGCAAAACGGTCGCCTATTTCCACAAAGGGCGGGATTACCAGCGCGAAATCGACAAAGCCATTGGCCGCTATCAGTTCGATCTGGTAAAACATCCAAGCGTCGTCGAGCCGGACTCTGTTGTGCTCGAGATCGCAAATCTATCACGCAAGGTTCAGTGATCGGCGAGCGGAAACATGTTTGGCGCAAGAAATCGGATCATCACAATCGCAAATCAGAAAGGTGGAGTCGGTAAAACGACGACCGCCATCAATCTGGCGACTGCTCTCGCGGCAATCGGCGAACGAGTCCTCATCGTCGATCTCGATCCGCAAGGCAATGCCAGCACCGGTCTGGGTATTCAGCGGCGCGATCGGAACCTCTCATCCTATGAGCTGATGATGGGCTCGCACGGGATCAACGAGATAGCACAGCAAACCGCTGTGCCGAATCTTTCGATTGTGCCTTCGACTATGGATCTTCTCGGCGTCGAGATGGAGATTTCTCAGGAACCGGACCGGGTCTTCCGCCTGCGCAAAGCTTTGGTCAGCCCGGCGGCGATGGAGTACTCCTATGTGCTCGTCGATTGCCCGCCGTCGTTCAATCTCCTGACGATGAATGCCATGGCCGCAGCGCATTCCGTGCTGGTGCCGTTGCAGTGCGAGTTCTTCGCGCTGGAAGGTCTCAGCCAGCTGTTGGAAACTGTGGATCAGGTTCGCCGATCGGTGAATCCGTCGCTGGATATACAGGGTATCGTGCTGACGATGTTCGACTCGCGCAACAATCTCGCCCAGCAGGTCGTCAGTGATGTCCGGACCCATCTTGGCGACAAGGTCTATCACACGCTCATTCCGCGCAATGTTCGCGTTTCCGAGGCGCCGTCCTATGGCAAGCCTGCGATTCTCTATGATCTGAAATGCGCTGGAAGCCAGGCCTATCTGCAGTTGGCATCGGAAGTGATTCAGCGTGAACGCCAGCGCAAGGCTGCATAATCATTTCGGTAGCGTAATTTAAATCGGGTGACGATATGAACGACGATAGCTCGAAGAGACGGCTTGGTCGCGGACTGGCCGCGTTGATCGGCGAGATGGATCAACCGCTGCAGGCAGGTGCTTCCGCCCCTGCCCCGGTCAATCCGGACCGGCGTGTGCCGATTGAGTTCGTGTCGCGCAACCCGCGCAACCCGCGCCGGCAGTTCGACGAAGCCGAGCTTCAGGATCTCGCCAATTCGATTCGTCAGCACGGCATCGTTCAGCCCGTTGTCGCTCGCACGATCGGCGCCGACCGCTACGAGATCATCGCCGGCGAACGTCGTTGGCGGGCCGCACAGTTAGCCGGATTCACCGAGATTCCGGTCATTATCCGTGACGTCGACGATCGCACGGCGCTCGAGATCGCGATCGTCGAGAACGTTCAGCGCTCGGATCTCAACCCGCTCGACGAGGCGCTCGGCTATGAGCAGTTGATTGCCGAACACGGTTACACGCAGAACGATCTCGGCGAAATTATCGGCAAGAGCCGCAGCCACGTCGCAAACAGCCTGAGACTGCTGAAATTGCCGGAACCGGTGCGCGACATGCTGTCGGAAGGCGCGCTGTCTGCCGGGCATGCGCGAGCGCTGATTCCGACGTCGGATCCGGCGGCGCTGGCCCGCACGATCGTCTCCAAGGGGCTTTCGGTGCGTGATGCCGAGCGCATCGCCCAGAACGATATCCGCGCGCAGAACGACCCGAATTTCGGCAAGACGGCACGCCGCGACGAGAAGGATGCGGACACGCTGGCGCTTGAACGCACCCTGTCGGACAGCCTTGGCCTCGAGGTCACCGTCAATCACAAGGCTTCCGGCGGCCATCTTCGCATCGCTTACAAGACGCTCGATCAGCTCGAGGAGATCTGCCGTCTGCTCGAGCGCCGCTGAGCGCATACAAACGCCATTGTGAGAACAATCGAGAGGCGCCCCCTGCAAACAAGGGCGCGCCTTAATATATTGATTTCTCTAATCTTTCTGCGCGAACGGACCAGATTCAAAGGGATCGCCTGCAAGGACGCGGATCCATGCGTGTAAAGAGGCAATTCCAGCTAGGAAATGAAGGAAGCAAGCGAACTCAGCCGGCTGAGTTCCCCTGGGCCGAACGCATCAACGCCGTGCGGATTGCACCGCGATCGCCATGAGGTTCTGCAAGACCAGGCTTTCTTCGAGGCTGGCGCGACTGCGGCTTTGGAAGATGGTTGTCTGCAGGCGATTGAGTTCACGGCGTATCGCCGGCGCCGTCCATTGCTTCAGCGCGGCCTCGACGATCGGTTTGCGTCGGAAATGCAGACCACGCCCGAGCGTCGCAATCACTTGCCCTGCCTGTTGACGACTGGCGTCCATCTCGGCGCGCATCACGTCGAGCTGCTGGAACTGTCGCAGACAGGCCTGCAGTACCAGAAACGCCGGGGTCTTCGAGGTCGTGATCTTTTGCATCGCGTGCAGCAGGCCATCGAGATCGCCCTTGAGCACCGCATCGACCGCGTCATCGACGGAAATGGCGCTGGCATCGCCGACGATGTCGAGCACGTCCTCCTCGTCCACGGCCGTCTTCCCACGGCAGTAAAGGGCGAGCTTGCGCAGCTCGTTGCGTGACGCCAGACGGTCGCCGCCGAGAGCGTCCACCAGGCGCGCACGGGCGGCCGGCGTGATTCCCAGCTTCTCGTCGCCAAGTTCCTTATCAATCAAGGCCTGCAGGCCGCGAACGTCATCACTGTAGCAGGCGATACAGGCAACAGAGCGGGCCGTCTCGCCGATCTTGCGAAGGGCGGCACCCTTCTTCAGGTCACCGGCCTCGACGATCACATAGCTGCCTGAGGGCGGCTCGGCCGCCAAAAGCTGCATCGCGTCGACGAGTGACTTCTCGTTGGCTGCTCCCCGCACCCAGATGAGCTTCTCACCGCCAAACAGCCCGATGGAATTGACCTCGTCCAGCAGCCGGCCGGGCGATTGCGCCAGCTCGCTGACATCGAGCTTCAGGACGGAAAAGGGATCATCCAGCGGCACGCCGCAGCGCGCGGCGAGTGCGGACGCACGCTCGGATACGAGCCCGCGATCGGGCCCGTAGAGAATGAACAGCCGGTAGACCCCGACGGACTTCTGGAGGAAGGAGTCGAATTCGTGCGACTTGACTTCGCTCATCCCGACACCGGACTAGCGACTGAGGGCCGCGGCAACATCAGCCCGGATCAGCTCGGCCAATTCCTTTGCGGCGCGGTTTTCGCCATCGCGCACGGCGCGCACCTTGGCAAATTCCTGGACGGAGAAGTCGACAAGCGCGACCGCCGTGCGGTTGCCAGACTTGATCGTCTCGCCCGTTCCGATCTTCGTCAGGTTGTAGTCCGCCTTGACGACGATGCGTCCGGCGCTTGCCCGATCCACGCGGTCCTTGTTCTGATCATAGAGCACGCCCATGGCGCGGCTCGTGACGTCCAGCGACAGGTGATATTGCGGGTTTACCGGTTCGCCCTGCCCGCCCGCCACAAGGAAGATCAGCGCGTTGCGGACTTCCTGTTCGACGCGCTCGTCGGCATCGGAGATCTCGATCGCCGCCAGCGCCGTCGACGTACCGACAGGATCGGAGTAGAGCGGCCTGACCTGGCAGCCGGCGAGCGCGGTCAGCAAAAGAACACCTGCCAGCACCGGAAACGACCGGATACGGGAGCCAGCTCTATCAGACAACGACATTGACGATCCTCTGGGGCACGACGATGATTTTCTTGGGGCTGCTGCCGTTGAGCGCGGACTTGACGGCATCGAGCGCCAGGACGGCGCTTTCGATCGCACTCTGATCCGCATCGCGGGCGATTGTCAAATCGGCGCGCTTCTTGCCGTTGATCTGCACGGGAAGGGTAATTTCGTTCTCGACGACCAGCGCAGGATTGAACGTCGGCCAGCCGCGCTCCGCGATCAGCCCCTCGCCGCCGATTTCGCGCCAGCATTCCTCGGCGAGGTGCGGCGTCATCGGTGCAATCAGGCTGACCAGGATCGTCGTGGCGTCCTTTACAGCGCTCGCGAGCGCTGCGTCCGCCTTGCCGGCGGCAACCTGTGTCAGCGGTGCGGCAAGCGTGTTCACGAGCTCATAGATCCGTGCCACGGCCTTGTTGAAGGCCAGCTTGTCATAATCCGCCTCGACCGCGCGCAGCGTCTTGTGCGCGGCCTGAGAAACGGCAAGGGCCTCGCCTTCAAGCGCCGGTACGGCTTCGATCCCGCGCAGCTTTTCGGCCGCCTCGCTGATCAAGCGCCATACGCGCTGGACGAAGCGATGTGATCCTTCGACACCGGCTTCGGACCAGATGACGTCACGATCCGGCGGCGAATCGGAGAGAACGAAGAAGCGCGCGGTATCGGCGCCATAGGAAGCGATGATGTCGTCGGGATCGACGACGTTCTTCTTCGACTTCGACATCTTCTCGATCGAGCCGATGGCGATTTCCTCGCCGGTCTCGAGCAGCACGGCGCGGCGGCGTCCGTCGATTTCCTCGATGCGGATCTCGGCCGGGGTCACCCATTCGCGCTGGGCACCCTCGCCGCGGCTATAGGTTTCGTGCACGACCATGCCCTGGGTGAAGAGACCCTTGAACGGCTCGTCGAGCGCGACATGACCGGTCGCCTTCATCGCGCGGGTGAAGAAGCGCGAGTAGAGCAGGTGCAGGATCGCGTGCTCGATGCCGCCGATATATTGATCCACCGGCAGCCAATGGTTGGCGACCTTGGGGTCGGTCGGATTGTCTTCCCACGGCGCGGTGAAGCGGGTGAAGTACCAGGACGAATCGACGAAGGTGTCCATCGTGTCCGTCTCGCGCCGGGCATCCTTGCCGCAATGCGGGCAGGCAACGTGGCGCCAGGTCGGGTGACGGTCGAGCGGATTGCCCGGCTTGTCGAAGGTGACGTCCGGCGGCAGAATGACCGGCAGGTCGGCCTTCGGAACCGGCACGACGCCACAATCATCACAATGGATGACCGGAATCGGGCAGCCCCAATAGCGCTGACGCGAAATGCCCCAGTCGCGCAGGCGGAAGTTCACCTTGCGCTCGGCGCGCCGCGTGCCGTCGAGCGTTTCCTGCTCGAGCTTCGAGGCGACTGTCTCAAATGCCTCTTCCGTCGACAGGCCGTCGAGGAAGCGCGAGTTGATCATCACGCCGTCGCCGATATAGGCCTCGTCGCCGATGGCGAAGGTTGCGGCATCGCCGTCCTTCGGCATAACGACCGGAACAACCGGCAGGTCGTACTTGCGGGCGAAGTCGAGGTCGCGCTGGTCACCGGAGGGGCAGCCGAAGATGGCGCCCGTGCCGTAGTCCATCAGTACGAAATTTGCGACATAAACAGGCAGTTCCCAGCTCGGATCGAGCGGGTGCTTGGCGCGAATGCCGGTATCGATGCCCTTCTTTTCCGCCGTTTCCAGCGCGGCGAGCGAGGTGCCGGCGCGGCGGCACTCCTCGCAGAAGGCATCGACTTCCGGATTGGTCGCCGCCGCCTGCCTAGCCAGCGGATGGTCGGCAGCGATCGCCAGGAAGGAAGCGCCGAAGAGCGTGTCCGGACGGGTCGTGTAGACGGTCAGCTCGGTCGCGTCACCGGCGGTGCCTTCGACCAGTTCCCAACGCAGCGACAGGCCTTCGGAGCGGCCGATCCAGTTCTTCTGCATCAGGCGCACCTTCTCGGGCCACTGATCCAGCGTGTCGAGCGCGTCGAGCAGTTCCTGGCTGAAGTCGGTGATGCGGAAGAACCACTGCGTCAGTTCGCGCTGTTCGACCAGCGCGCCCGACCGCCAGCCGCGGCCGTCGATCACCTGCTCATTGGCGAGCACGGTGTTGTCGACCGGGTCCCAGTTGACCTTCGACTGCTTGCGGTAGACGAGGCCCTTCTCCAGGAAGTCCAGGAACAGGTGCTGCTGGCGCTGGTAGTAGGCGGGGTCGCAGGTCGCGAATTCGCGGTTCCAGTCGAGCGACAGGCCCATGACCTTGAGCTGCGCCTTCATCGAGGCGATGTTCTGGTAGGTCCAGCTTGCCGGATGCACGCCGCGTTCCATGGCAGCGTTTTCGGCCGGCATGCCGAAGGCGTCCCAGCCCATCGGGTGCAGCACGTTGAAGCCGCGGGCGCGCTTGTAGCGCGCCACCACGTCACCCATGGTGTAGTTGCGCACGTGGCCCATATGGATGCGGCCCGACGGATAGGGGAACATCTCGAGCACGTAGTACTTTTCGCGCGGATCGTCGTTCTCGGTCTGGAAGACCTCGTTCTTTTCCCATTCCTGCTGCCAACGGGGCTCGGCATCACGCGGATTGTATCGTTCGCTAGACATGTCTTTTCGATGTTCCGGAAGTTCTGCGGCGCATAGGGCGCGCCTCATGATAGTTGGGGTGACCTTCACCACGAAACCGCCTGACGGTCAAGTTTTTGAAGGGTTTGCCGCGACACTTTGGCGGATTTGCGCCCGTCATGAGGGTGGCGGTCTTGGCAAGCCGATCAACTTTGCCTAATCCGCTCGGTGAGTGGTTTGAGAAATCCGTTTCGGAGAAAAGGTCCATGGAAGTCCAAGAGCGATTGCAGGATGTCGTGAGCCGGATTCAGGCGGCAGAGAAGTCTGCTCATCGCGCCAAGGGTGCAGCCACGCTGGTCGCCGTGTCCAAAACCTTCGACGCCGATGCAATCCGGCTGGTGATTTCCGCAGGCCAGCGGGTCTTCGGAGAGAACCGGGTTCAGGAAGCGCAAGGCAAGTGGCCGGTGCTGAAGGCTGAAACGCCCAGCCTCGAACTGCACCTGATCGGCCCGCTGCAGTCGAACAAGGCGGCTGAGGCAGTCGCCCTTTTCGACGTCATCGAGACGGTCGATCGCGAGAAGATTGCCCGCGCGCTTGCCGCGGAAATGCAGAAGCAGGGCCGGAACCTCAGGCTCTACGTTCAGGTCAACACCGGGCTGGAGCCGCAGAAGGCCGGCATCCCACCGGAGGAAACGGTCGCCTTCGTCGATCTTTGCCGCCAGGAGCTGGGTCTGCAGATAGAGGGGCTGATGTGCATTCCGCCGGTCGAGGAAAATCCCGGCCCGCATTTCGCCCTGCTCGCCAAGCTGGCCGCCGCCTGCAAGCTCGAGAAGCTGTCGATGGGCATGTCCGGCGATTTCGAGACGGCGGTGCAGTTCGGCGCCACCAGCGTCCGTGTCGGTTCGGCCATTTTCGGCGCGCGATAACGCCATTTCGCCGCATTACGCTTTCGTCGGGGTTCCCCTGCCCACCCATTAGCCTATCCTTGTGCACGAGGAGGCCGGACATGTCCGGCAAATGCATAGGGAGGAACGGAAATGGCGAGTCGCTATTCCGAAGTGTACGCCGCCTGGAAGGCGGATCCGCAAGGTTTCTGGTCCGGTGCTGCCGACGCCATCGACTGGTTCGAACGCCCGCAACGCGCTTTCGATGCCGCGGGCGGCACCTATGGGCACTGGTATGCCGGTGGCTCGACGAACACCTGCTATAACTGTCTCGACCGCCACGTCGAAGCCGGGCGCGGCGAGCAGATCGCTTTCATCTATGACAGTCCGGTCACCGGCCGTGTCGAGCGCATCTCCTATGCGGCATTGCTTGCCGATGTGGCAGCACTGGCTGCCGTCTATCGGAAGCTCGGTGTCGGCAAGGGTGATCGCATCATCATCTACATGCCGATGATCCCGCAGGCGGCGGTTGCCATGCTGGCCGCCGCCCGCATCGGCGCCGTTCATTCGGTGGTCTTCGGCGGTTTTGCCGCCAACGAACTGGCGGTGCGCATCGACGATTGCCAGGCTAAGCTCGTGGTGTCCGCAAGCTGCGGCATCGAACCCGGCCGAACCGTCGCCTATAAGCCGCTGCTCGATGCAGCGCTGGAGATCGCGACCCACAAGCCGGCGCATTGCCTCGTCTTCCAACGGGAAATGGCGGAAGCGGACATGATGGAGGGACGCGACATCGATTTCGCTGTGGCGCTGGCGGCGGCGAAGCAGGAGGGTGAAGGGGTCGGATGCACGCCCGTTGCCTCAACCGATCCGCTTTACGTGCTCTATACGTCGGGCACCACCGGCCAGCCCAAGGGCGTGGTGCGCGACAATGGCGGCCACATGGTTGCGCTCAAATGGTCCATGGAGAACTTCTTCGGCGTCCAGCCGGGAGAGGTATTCTGGGCCGCCTCCGATATCGGCTGGGTCGTCGGCCACTCCTATATCGTCTATGGCCCGCTCCTGAACGGCAGCACCTCGATCCTCTTCGAGGGCAAGCCGGTCGGCACGCCCGATCCCGGAACCTATTGGCGGATCATCGCCGAGCACGGGGTCGTGGTGATGTTCACGGCGCCGACCGCTCTGCGCGCGATCCGCAAGGACGATCCCGATGCGTCCTATGTCGGCCGCTATGACCTGTCGCGCTTCCGCGCGCTGTTCCTTGCCGGTGAGCGGGCGGATCCGGATACGATCCGCTGGGCGGAGAAAGCGCTTGGGGTGCCCGTTATCGACCACTGGTGGCAGACGGAGACCGGTTGGCCCGTGGCCGGCAATCCCATGGGTCTCGGCCTGTTGCCGGTCAAGTACGGTTCTCCGGCGGTCCCACTGCCGGGGTATGATGTCCAGATTCTCGACGATGCCGGACATCCGGTCGGCCCGGGCACGCTCGGCAATGTCGTCGTAAAACTGCCGCTGCCGCCCGGCTGCCTGCCGACGCTTTGGAACGCAGACCATCGGTTCCGCGCGGCCTATCTCGAAGATTTTCCCGGCTATTACAAGACCGCCGATGCCGGCTATCTCGACGAGGATGGCTATATCTTCATCATGGCGCGCACCGACGACATCATCAACGTCGCGGGTCACCGGCTCTCGACCGGGGCAATGGAGGAGGTCTGCGCCAGCCATCCTGATGTCGCCGAATGCGCTGTCATCGGGATAGCCGATGATTTGAAGGGTCAGGTGCCAGCGGGCTTCCTCGTCATCAATTCCAATGTTTCCCGTGAAACGTCGGAGATCGAACGCGAAGTGATCAGCCTCGTGCGCGAGCGCATCGGGCCGGTGGCGGCCTTCCGCATGGCGATTTGCGTCAAGCGACTGCCGAAGACGCGGTCGGGCAAGATCCTGCGGGCTACGATCCAGAAAATTGCCGATCGCCAACCCTGGAAAATGCCGGCGACGATCGACGACCCGGTTATCCTGGACGAGATCACGTTGGCGCTGCATGGCCGGGGAATCGGCATCTAGCGACTTCCTGAGCCGGCTTATGATGTGAGCGCCACGGCGCTTGCATTAAGACCTGACGACGGTCGCGAACCAGTCGCTGAACACTGACACTGCCTTTGAGCGCGCGGTCTTGGTAATGAGAAAGTAGCTCTCGTCTTCGAGAGTGGCGATATCGGAGAGGATCACGAGGTCGCCGCTTTCGATTTCGCGCCGGAAGACCTCGACCGGACAAAGGGCCACGCCATGGCCGGCAATGACGGCCGTGGCGAGCAGGTTGAAGTCCTGGAAGATGGGACCTCGCAGGCTTTGTCCCGTCGTCACCCCTGCCCTGGCGAACCAATCGCGCCACCGCGAGGTTGTCTCGTCGTGCAGCAGATCGGCGGAAGCGATCGCCTGCACTGCCCTCAACTCACCTTTCCGTTCGATGTAACGGGGGCTCGCAACTGGCCGATTGATTCGCGAAAACAGCCGGTCTGACCGCGTCCCTTCGCTCGTATCGGCGCCGAGAGTGATGAGGATATCGCAGCCGGTTTCGCGCAATTGCTGTTCGGCCATGGCGTAGACGACCTTGACGTCGACCTCGGGATGACGGCCGAGAAATTCACCGAGTGCCGGTATCAGCCAGCGGGTGGCGATCGAGGGAATACAGGCGACGCTCACTTGCGCCTTGGCATTCAATCGCAGCAACTCCGTTTCCGCGGCGATGCGCTCGAACGCCGATGTCAGCGCCGTTGCTAGGCTTTCAGCCTCTGCTGCTAGCCGCACTCCACGTTTCTCCCGCACGAAGAGCGGGCGGCCAAACCACTCTTCCAGCAAGCGGATCTGGTGGCTGACGGCCGCATGCGTCACATGCAGTTCGTCGCCGGCGCGGGAGAAACTTGCCAAACGCGCTGCGGCTTCGAAGGCGCGCAGCATGCCGAGTGGTGGCAGCATCATCTGTAAATTTTCCTCATCAATTCCGTGAGGAATCGTCGTTTGATTGGCTTCCTATGTCAACGGATACTGAGCTCATCGTGGAAAGGGCGGAAGAATCCCGTCCGAAAACATTAGAAATCCTTACAGATGGAGAGACCCATGTTCGTGCGCAGCCTGCAGCAGATCGAAGCAACCGATCATTTCGTCGAATGGGGCAGCGGCACCAGTCATCGGCTGCTTACCGAAAGGGATGGCATGGGCTTCACCGTATGCCACACGGTGGTGCGCGCCGGCACGGTATCGCTGCTCGAATATCGCAACCATCTGGAGGCCTGCTACTGCATCGCCGGCCACGGTGAGGTCGAGGATATGCAGGGCAAGATCTTCCCGATCAACAAGGGCGATATCTACGTGCTGGACCAGCACGACAAACACTATCTGCGCGGCGGCAAGGACGAAGATCTGATCCTCGTCAGCATCTTCAATCCGCCGCTTAAAGGGACCGAGCGCCACAACCTCAACGATCCATCCGGTTCGGCCTATTGAACGTATTGAACACTGGCCAACAAAAAAGCCCGGATCGACGATCCGGGCTTTTTTCATCGAGCTGGACGGCGATCAATAGTGATCGTCTTCGTCCTCGTCCTTGCGGTCCGACTTCAGCGACTTGAGCTTGGCGAAGACGGCATCGGCGTCAATTTCCTTCTCTTCCTCGCGCTCGTAGTTGAAGCCCAGCTTTTCGGTCTCCTGAGCCGATTCCAGCGTCTGGCCGAGTTCGGCAGCCGTCGGCAGCGGACGGCCCTTGGAGGCGCGTTCGACTTCGAGGTCGAGGTCGATCTGCGAGCAGAGGCCGAGTGTCACCGGATCCATCGGCGTCAGGTTGGCGGAATTCCAGTGGGTGCGCTCGCGGATCTGCTCGATCGTCGACTTGGTGGTGCCGACGAGGCGCGAAATCTGTGCATCCTTCAACTCGGGATGGTTGCGAACCAGCCAGAGAATGGCGTTGGGGCGATCCTGGCGCTTGGAGACCGGGGTGTAGCGCGGACCTTTACGCTTCGAGTCAGGAACGCGGACCTTCGGCTCGGAAAGCTTCAGCTTGTGGTTGGGGTTTCCTTCTGCGCGAGCGATCTCGTCACGCGAAAGCTGGCCCGTGGCAATCGGGTCGAGGCCCTTGATGCCCTGCGCGGATTCACCGTCGGCGATCGCCTTTACTTCAAGCGGGTGCAGCTTGCAAAACTGCGCGATCTGGTCGAAGGACAGCGCGGTATTGTCAACGAGCCAGACGGCTGTTGCCTTGGGCATAAGCAGTTGCTGAGCCATGGATATAGTCCTTTTGTCCGCCGCGCCGGTGTCGCGGGCCGTGGAGTCTACCACTGATTTCCGGGAAATGTGGGCCTCTATACCGTCCTTGTCTCAAAATTGCAATTCTTCAGTTCCAAATGTCCTTTTGTCTAATTGCGGCAGCCATTTGACCTGCTATGTATGTCCGCGAAACGGGCTGGCCCTGGGAGTGGCGAGCCGCACTAGGAATGCGTAGGGAGGAAAATATGTCCGCCAAAATCTATCCGGTGTTGAAGTCTGCCAAGAGCCGGACGTTGCTCGACAACGCCACTTACCTGAAGTGGTACGAGGAGAGTGTTTCGGACCCGGCAAAGTTCTGGGGCAAACACGGCAAACGGATCGATTGGTTCAAGCCCTATACCAAGGTCAAGAACACCTCCTTCAAGGGCAAGGTTTCGATCAAGTGGTATGAAGACGGCCTCACCAACGTCTCCTACAACTGTATCGACCGCCACCTGAAGACGCATGGCGAGAAGACGGCAATCATCTGGGAAGGTGACAACCCCTATATCGACAAGAAGATCACCTACAACCAGCTCTACGAGCAGGTTTGTCGCCTCGCCAACGTGCTGAAGAAGCACGGCGTCAAAAAGGGCGACCGCGTCACCATCTACATGCCGATGATCCCGGAGGCGGCCTATGCGATGCTTGCCTGCGCCCGCATCGGTGCCATCCATTCGGTCGTCTTCGGCGGTTTCTCGCCGGATGCGCTTGCCGGCCGTATCGTCGACTGCGAATCCACCTTCGTCATTACCTGCGATGAGGGCGTGCGCGGCGGCAAGCCGGTACCGCTCAAGGAAAACACCGACACCGCGATCGACATCGCGGCTAAGCAGCATGTCATCGTCAACAAGGTGCTCGTGGTCCGCCGCACCGGCGGCAAGACCGCCTGGGCGCCTGGCCGCGACCTCTGGTATCACCAGGAAATCGCCACGGTGAAGCCGCATTGCGAGCCGGCGAAGATGAAGGCGGAAGATCCGCTGTTCATCCTCTATACCTCAGGCTCGACCGGCAAGCCGAAGGGCGTGCTGCACACGACCGGCGGTTACCTCGTCTATGCGTCGATGACGCATGAATATGTCTTCGACTACCGCGACGGCGAAGTCTACTGGTGCACGGCCGACGTCGGCTGGGTCACCGGCCACTCTTATATCGTCTACGGCCCGCTGGCGAATGCGGCGACGACCGTCATGTTCGAAGGTGTCCCGAATTTCCCGGATGCTGGGCGCTTCTGGGAAGTGGTCGAAAAGCACAAGGTCAACGTCTTCTACACGGCGCCGACGGCGATCCGCTCGTTGATGGGTGCCGGTGACGACTTCGTCAAGCGCTCGTCGCGCTCGTCGCTCCGCCTGCTCGGCTCGGTTGGTGAGCCGATCAACCCGGAAGCCTGGGAGTGGTACTACAACGTCGTCGGCGAGCAGAAGTCGCCGATCGTCGATACCTGGTGGCAGACGGAGACCGGTGGCATCCTGATTACGCCGCTGCCGGGCGCAACCGATCTCAAGCCCGGTTCCGCCACCCGGCCGTTCTTCGGTGTGCAGCCGCAGCTGGTCGACAATGAAGGAAACGTGCTTGAGGGCGCCGCTGACGGCAACCTCTGCATCACCGACAGCTGGCCCGGCCAGATGCGCACGATCTACGGCGATCACGCGCGCTTCGGCCAGACCTACTTCGCCACTTACAAGGGCAAGTATTTCACCGGTGACGGCTGCCGTCGCGATGAGGACGGCTATTACTGGATCACCGGTCGCGTGGACGACGTTCTCAATGTTTCCGGCCACCGTCTCGGAACGGCAGAAGTCGAATCGGCGCTGGTATCGCATCACCTCGTCTCGGAAGCGGCAGTTGTCGGCTATCCGCATCCGATCAAGGGCCAGGGCATCTACTGCTATGTTTCGCTGATGGCCGGCGAAATCGGCAATGACGATCTTCGCGCTGCTTTGGTGAAGCACGTCCGTTCGGAAATCGGACCGATCGCCACGCCGGACAAGATCCAGTTCGCACCGGGCCTGCCGAAGACCCGCTCTGGCAAGATCATGCGACGCATCCTGCGCAAGATCGCCGAAGACGATTTCGGCGCGCTCGGCGATACTTCGACGCTCGCCGATCCGGCCGTCGTCGACGACCTCATCGCCAATCGTCAGAACAAGGCCTGATCTCTTGCGGCCGCTACGAGCCCACTGGGTGTGTAGCGGCCGTTTCGACTGAAACAAATAAGGTTTGCACGTGATTTGCGGTGTCGCTGCACGCAGTGCTCTGCACCTGTGGCGATTTAGTGAGCCGGATTCAGTTCGCAGCTAAGGGGCCGGCGGCTTGCCGCCTCAAGCTTAGAAGTCGATCGCCCGACCCTTGATCTCCCAGTCGCCGTAGCGGGCAGGATCTTCACCGCCGCGTCCGCCGATCTCTGGTGGCAATTCCTTCTTCTCTTCCGCCTGACGCCGCTCTTCGGCTTCCTTCAGCGCGCGCATGGCTGCGGGCGGCAGTGGCCGTTTCGGGCGATCGGGAGCGTTGTCATTGTCGTTCTGCATCTGAACGGTATCCGGATTCGAGCATCAATATTGAAGAACGGGGCATTTGCACCCATCATATAGGATGCCGTTCACACAACGGGAACCCTGATTCACGTGAAACATCGACGATCCGGAGACTTAGATGAACCTTGTCCGCACCGCCATGCTGCTTGCAGTCATGACCGCCCTGTTCATGGCGGTGGGCTTCGTCATCGGCGGACGCGGCGGCATGATGATCGCCTTCGTCATGGCCGCGGGCATGAACTTCTTCTCGTACTGGAACTCCGACAAGATGGTGCTGCGCATATATCGCGCCCAGGAAGTCGATGAGCGCTGTGCGCCGGAGTACTACGGCATCGTGCGTGACCTTGCCCGGAATGCCGGTCTGCCGATGCCGCGCGTCTATGTGATCGACAGCCCCCAGCCGAATGCCTTCGCCACCGGTCGCAATCCCGAAAATGCCGCGGTTGCCGCCTCCACCGGCCTGCTGCATGCGCTGAACTATGATGAAGTGGCGGGCGTCATGGCGCACGAACTGGCGCACGTGCAGAACCGTGATACGCTCACGATGACGCTGACGGCGACGCTTGCCGGCGCGATCTCGATGCTCGGCAACTTTGCCTTCTTCTTCGGCGGCAACCGTGAAAACAACAATCCGCTCGGTTTCATCGGCACGCTGGTCGCCATGATCGTGGCGCCGATGGCGGCGATGCTGGTGCAGATGGCGATCAGCCGTACCCGTGAATACTCGGCTGACCGGCGCGGCGCCGAGATCTGCGGCAAGCCCATGGCGCTGGCCTCGGCGCTGCAGAAGATTGCCGGTGCGGCGCAGCAGATTCACAATGACGACGCCGAACGCAATCCGGCGACGGCGCATATGTTCATCATCAACCCGCTCTCCGGCGAGCGGATGGACAACCTGTTCTCGACCCATCCGAACACCGAAAACCGGATTGCGGCCCTGCAGCAGATGGCCCAGGAAATGTCTTCGGTCTCGACGCCGCCGGTTCGGGCTGATAATCCGGTGCGCAAATCGCGCTCTGTACCCTCTACCGGTTGGGGTCGCGGTGGTTCCGAACCACCCAAAGGTCCCTGGTCCTGATGTCCACAGATAACAAGAACGATTCACTCCCGAAACGATCGCACCGAAACGGCGCCGCAGCGAAATCGAAAAAACCCGCCGATGCGCCTCGCGGCCCGGAAAAACCGGGGCTGAGAGCACGTCAGGCCGCCGCCAAGATTCTCGGCGCGGTGATCGACCGCAAGACGTCGCTCGACGGCATGCTCGACAGCGAGCACGGCAATCCGGCCTATCGCGAACTCAGTGAGGCCGACCGTGCTCTGGTGCGGGCGATCCTGAACTCAGGGCTTCGCCATCTCCCGCGCATCCAGGCCGCCATCAATTCGCTGTTGCAGACGCCTTTGCCGGAGGGCGCGCGCGCGCTCGATCACGTACTTGCCGTCGCGGCAGCGCAGATCCTCTATCTCGATGTGCCTGATCATTCCGCCGTCGACCTCGCCGTTGAGCAGGCGCAGGCGGATCCGCGCAATCGGCGTTTCGCCAATCTCGTGAATGCGGTTCTTCGGCGCCTGTCACGTGAAAAGGATGCCATTCTCGAAGGTATGCGTGATGTCCCGGCGATGCCGGATTGGTTCTTCGAGCGCCTGGTCGCCCGCTATGGCGCTGGACCAGCCCAACAGATCGCGGAAGCGCAGCTGACGCCGGCGGCAATCGATTTGTCGGTCAAGTCTGAGCCCGCAGCTTGGGCCGAGCGTCTTGGTGGCATCGTCTTGCCGACCGGTTCGGTCCGTCTCGGCGCATTTTCCGGCTCCATCCCTTCCTTAGCCGGATTCGACGATGGCGCATGGTGGGTTCAGGATGCTGCAGCGTCGATACCGGCGCGGCTGTTCGGCGACCTCAGCGGCAAGCGGGTCGTCGATCTCTGTGCCGCACCGGGCGGCAAGACCGCACAGCTCATCCTCGCCGGCGCCGAAGTGACGGCGCTTGATCAGTCCGGCAGCCGTTTGCGTCGGCTGAAGGGCAATCTGAAGCGGCTTGGCCTGGAGGCGGAGACGAAGGAAGTTAACATGGCCGACTTCCAGCCGGAAATGCTGTTCGATGCGGCCCTGCTCGATGCACCCTGCTCTTCCACCGGCACGACACGTCGTCACCCCGACGTGCTGTGGACCAAGGGGCCGGAGGATATCGCAAAGCTCGCCACCTTGCAGGAGCGGCTGCTCCGCCATGCGCTCACCGTCGTCAAGCCCGGTGGCATCGTCGTCTTTTCCAATTGCTCTCTCGATCCGCTCGAAGGCGAAGAGGTTGTTAAGCGAGTGATCGGTTCCGGTGCTGCCTATGAACGGGTTGCGATTTCGGCTGCGGACTGGCCGGGGCTGGAGGACGCAATCACGCCGCTCGGCGAAATGCGCACCACGCCGGCGATGTTCCCGCTCGACGCGCCCTTTGCCAGTGGTCTCGACGGCTTCTACGCGGCGGTGATTCGCCGCAAATAGCAGCGCCAACCGAAGTTGAGTCGGTCAAAATGGGGCTCAAGGCCCTGTTTTGCCGCGTCATTTGACGCTATCGCGCCAGAGGCCTATCAAAGACGACAATATTGATAAAAGTTTAACGGTCTCTCTGACACCATGCGGCGGCTGGCGCGAGACCATCGCCCGTTCAGATGTCTTGAGCGGTCGTGCCAGAAATGAGGAAACCGGCGGCCTTGATGTTGTTTTCCGGCAGGCGGAGGCTTTCTTACCTGTATGTGCGTGAAGGTTGGCGCCGGGTGTCGCGCCGGCTGTCGATCGGTCGCGTCTCCACTTTGCGTTTTACTGGCTCGACGCCCAACCGCCTGATCGTCGCGCCGACCGATCTTAGAGCCGTCGATCCCTTTGTTGCCGAAGAAATTCTCGCCGGCCGTTTCCCGCTTGCCGGCCGCGTTGTCGATACGGAAGGCGAGTCGCCGTTCGAGATCGACCTGCCGTCGCGCGAGTTCGCGGCGCGTCTCCACTCCTTCGGCTGGCTGAGGCACCTGCGTGCGATCCGCGAGGATGCCGGCTATGTGCGTTTGCGCCAGATCGTCGACGACTGGATCGCCACCCACGGCCGCGATCTCGGCGGCATTGCCTGGGATCCGGATATCATCGCCCAGCGTATCATTGCCTGGCTTTCCCACTCGCCCGTTGTTTTGCGCAATGCGGAGCATGGTTTCTATCGCCGTTTCCTGAAGAGTCTGGCGCTTCAGGTGCGCTACCTGCGCCACATCGCAGAGACGGTGCGCGATGGCGAGGCGAGGCTTCGGGTGCGGCTTGCGCTTGCCATGGCGTCGGTCGCCATGCCAGCTTCGCCGAGCGCCATTCGCAAAGCCTCGCGCCATCTCGACCTCGAACTCGATCGCCAGATCCTGCCGGATGGCAGCCATTGCTCGCGCAGCCCGCGGGCCGGGCTCGAATTGCTGCTCGATCTGCTGCCGCTTCGGCAGACCTACGTCAATCTCGGCCATGACGTGCCGTCGCGGCTGATCCCCTGCATCGACCGCATGTATCCGGCCCTGCGCTTTTTCCGCCATCAGGGCGGCGAGCTCGCGCTGTTCAACGGCGCGACGTCGGTCCTGGCGCACGAACTGGCCTCGGTGCTGCGTTATGACGAGACCGCAGGCGAACCGTTCCGTTCGCTGCCCCATGCGCATTACGAGCGTCTGGCGATCGAGAACACGGTCGTCATCATGGATACCGGCCGGCCGCTTTCCGTCGATCTCTCGCGCAGCGCCCATGCCGGCTGCCTGTCCTTCGAAATGTCGTCGGGCAAGACGCGCTTCGTCGTCAATTCCGGTGCCCCGAAATTTGCCGGCGACCGTTTCCGGCAGATGTCGCGCACGACCGCAGCGCATTCCACTGTCACCGTCAACGACACGTCCTCTTCGCGCTTCTCGCACTCCCGTTTCCTGGGGCCGATCATGACGACAGGCGTTTCGAAGGTAACGGTGGCACGGAAAGACGAGCCTGGCGGGCTGGAGTCGGTGACGGCAAGTCATGACGGTTATCTTGCGGCCTTCGACCTGGTCCACGAACGCGACATCGGCGTCCTGAACGGCGGCCGCATGATCCGTGGCCGCGACCGGCTGTCGCGGGCCGATGGCAGTGATCCGGACGACGGCAATACGGCAACGGCTGTCGCGCGTTTCCACATTCATCCGGCCGTGGGCATCCGCCAGAATAATGCGCGCGAGATCTTTCTGACCGCGCCGGATGGCGAAATCTGGCTCTTTGCCTGCCAGGACGGAGAGCTTGCGGTGGAGGAGGACATCTTCTTTGCCGATCCTTCGGGCATCCGCGCGTCGTCGCAACTGACCGTAACCTTCGCCGTCGCCCGTCAGCCGGAGATCCAGTGGACCTTCTCGCGCGTGAACTGAGGTGCTTATTTTAGCGCTACCGTCTCGTGGAGGTTCCTTCTCCAGACAAGCTATGCTAACGGGCAGCCATCCCAACCGCCGGAGCTTCCTCCCGGGCGTCCGGCGCCGCCAAAGGAGCATGGTGATGGCTGTCGCCTCGAAGAAAATCCCCGCCCCGAACGAGGTTACGGTCCGCACCGCCCTCCTCTCCGTGTCCGATAAAGCAGGCGTCGTCGATCTGGCGCGCGCTCTTCATGAAAAGGGCATCCGGCTCGTATCGACCGGCGGCACGCACAAGGCGCTCTCGGAGGCCGGCCTGCCGGTGAGCGACGTTTCCGAACTGACCGGCTTTCCTGAAGTCATGGATGGCCGCGTGAAGACGCTGCATCCGGGCGTGCACGGCGGCTTGCTCGCGATCCGCGACGATGCCGATCACGTCGCCGCGATGTCGACGCACGGCATCACCGCGATCGACCTTGCGATCATCAACCTCTATCCCTTCGAAGAAGTCCGCGCCCAGGGCGGCGACTATCCGACCACAGTCGAAAACATCGACATCGGCGGCCCGGCAATGATCCGCGCCTCGGCCAAGAACCATGCCTATGTGACGATCGTCACCGATCCGGCCGACTATCCGGTTCTTTTGGAAGAGCTTGCTGCCGGCAAGACGACCTATGCCTTCCGCCAGAAGATGGCGGCCAAGGCCTATGCCCGCACCGCGGCTTACGATGCAGCCATCTCCAACTGGTTCGCCGAGGCGCTCGATACGCCGATGCCGCGCCACCGGGTGATCGGCGGCGTGCTCAAGGAAGAGATGCGCTACGGCGAGAACCCGCATCAGAAGGCGGGCTTTTATCTCACCGGCGAGAACCGCCCGGGTGTCGCCACCGCGACGCTGCTTCAGGGCAAGCAGCTCTCCTACAACAACATCAACGACACGGATGCGGCCTTCGAACTGGTCGCCGAATTCCTGCCGGAGAAGGCGCCGGCCTGTGCCATCATCAAGCACGCCAATCCTTGCGGCGTTGCAACGGCACCGACGCTGACGGAAGCCTATCGCCGGGCGCTTGCCTGCGATTCCACGTCGGCGTTCGGCGGCATCATCGCGCTCAACCAGGAACTCGATGCGGAAACGGCGGAAGAAATCGTCAAGCTCTTCACCGAAGTGATCATCGCGCCTTCCGTCAGCGATGCTGCCAAGGCGGTCATCGCCCGCAAGCCAAACCTTCGCCTGCTTTCGACCGGTGGCCTGCCGGACCCGCGCATTCCCGGCCTTGCGGCCAAGACCGTCTCAGGCGGTCTGCTGGTGCAGACGCGCGACAACGGCATGGTCGAAGATCTCGAGCTCAAGGTCGTGACCAAGCGCGCGCCGACGGCCCAGGAACTCGAGGACATGAAGTTCGCCTTCAAGGTGGCGAAACACGTCAAGTCGAACGCGATCGTCTATGCCAAGGACGGCCAGACCGCCGGCATCGGCGCTGGCCAGATGAGCCGCGTCGATTCCGCCCGCATCGCTGCGATCAAGGCCGAGGAAGCGGCCAAGGCGCTCGGTCTCGCGACGCCGCTCACCAAGGGCTCCGCCGTCGCCTCCGAAGCCTTCCTGCCCTTTGCTGACGGTCTGCTCTCGGCGATTGCCGCAGGTGCCACCGCCGTCATCCAGCCGGGCGGCTCGATGCGTGACGAAGAGGTGATTGCCGCTGCCAACGAGCACGGCGTTGCCATGGTCTTCACCGGTATGCGCCACTTCCGCCACTAAGGCGCGTGAACGACAAGTCAGAGGCCGTCGCGTCCGAAGGATGCGGCGGTTTTTTTGCGCCCGTCGTCAGCCGGATAGGGCGTGCGCAGGAGGATCAACAGGCCAACGACCAGAAACGCGATGAGGGCCATCATGCCGATGCGGGCCGAACCGGTGGCAAGCGTGATCGTCGCGACCGAGGCAGGGGCAAGGAACGACGTGGCGCGGCCGGAAAGCGCATAGAGACCGAAGTAGCGCCCGGCCTCGTCCAGGCTGACGCTGCGGGCAAGATATGAACGCGACGAGGCCTGAACCGGGCCGAAGGCTATGCCAACCAAGAGGCCATAGAGGATGTAGGCCTTCTCAGCCGCCGTGCCGAACAGGCCCCCGGTATCCTCCGTCGACAGCGGCATGAGACCGAACAGGGTGAAGCCCGGGCCGGTCGAGACGATGCCGATCGTTGCCAATGTCAGGCAGATCAGGCTGGCAGTGACGATGACCTTGGAGCCGAGCCGCGTATCAAGCCTGCTTGCATAGAGGCAGCCGCCGATGGCGACGACGTTCAAGATGATGCCGTAGATGCCGAGTTCCAGCGTCCGCCAGCCAAACATTGCGGCGGCGAAGGTGCCGCCAAGCGCCAGAAGGCCGTTGACGCCATCCTGGAAGATCATGCGCGCGATGAGGAAGCGCAGAATGCCCGTTCTTTCCTTGAGTTCGCCGAGCGTGCCCTTCAATTCCCGAAGGCCGGTGACGGTTGCCTTGCCAAGCGACATGGTCGCCTTAGTCGCATCCGGGGTGAACAGGAACATCGGCAGGATGAAGACGAGGTACCAAAGCGCCGAGATCGGGCCGGTGATGCGCGCATCCTCTCCCTTGGCAGGATCGAGACCAAACAACGGATCGATGCCGGCTGCCGTCTTGCCGGTCTCGGGGCTGCCGGCAAGGAGTGCCACGACGGCGATCAGCACGATCATGCCGCCGAGATAGCCAAGCCCCCAGGCGATATTCGAGATGCGGCCGACGTCCTTCTCCGGAACGAGGCGCGGCATCATCGAATCGTTGAAGACGATCGAGAACTCGGCCGCGATGCTTGCGAGGATCATGAAGATCGCCGGGTAGAGGATGGGCGAGCCGGGTGCCGCGAACCAGAGCATGGCGAGTGATGCGATCTTGATGACCGCAAAGAAGGCGATCCAGGGTTTGCGCGGCCCCGTCGCATCGGCGATCGAGCCAAGTACCGGTGAAAGCACGGCGATAATGATGCCGGAAACCGTCAGCGTATAGCCCCACATCGCCTGGCCGACGGCGTGATCCTCCGTCAGGCGCGAGACGAAGTAGGGGCCGAAGATGAAGGTGGTGATGACCGTGAAGAAGGGTTGCGCCGCCCAGTCGAACAGCATCCAGCCAGCGATGCCCGCGCGCGACGCCCGCGGTTGTTCCTCAGTCCTCTCGGCCGAAATCTGCAAGGTCCCCTCCCGAAACGACTGCGCCGCGCGTCCTCTCGAACGCGCGGCGCAGCCTATCTTCAATCCCACCGATTCCAAAAGGTCCAGAGCAGGATGCGGACGAAAAAACTGCCCGCATCTGCGTTTGTCCCGTTCAGGCGGGCCGGTTCCATCCAACCCGCGCCGATCGGTACGGGATAAAATGCCTTACTTCGCCCTACCGCGTGCGAGGTCATTGAGGAGACCTGCAGCAACGGTGATCTTGGCGAGCGTCGTTTCGCCCTTCTCGGTCAGGAGCCGCAGCTGGCCGGTCGCCTGGGCGACTCGGACGCGTTCGCTCTCTTCCCAGGCGGCTACCGGATTGCGGTCCTTCTTCTGCTCGCGCAGCGCTGCCGCGGTGATATCCCGCCGCGCTGCGGCGATATCGGATACGGCCCGCGACAGAGCCATTGCCTCGAACTGCTCCGTTGCCGGAACACGATCGGACGCCGCAAGCAGGCGGTTGATCCGAAGCGTGTCGGTGACGGCGAAGTAGCCCTGGGCCGTGCGGCTCAGCGTTTCGCCGGTTTCAGCGGCAATCTGCATGATCTCGGGCACGAGCGTCATCAACGCCAGTTCCGAAATCTCCTCGGCGAGCTTGGCGGGTACCCCGCCCTCGACGAAGGCAGCCGTCTTCAACCGGGCCTCTTCGGCGCTCTCGCCGGAGACGGCGGTCCGCATGGTAGCGCGCAGCTTCTGCAGGCCGTCGCCGAGACGCGATACGGCTTCGGAGACCGAGCCGGTCGCCGCGTGGGTACGCAACGCCCGCTCGGTGACGAGTGTGAAGATGCGACCGACTTCCTGGTAGAGGATGTTCTGCAGGCCGCCGCCGATCTTGTTGTCGAGTGCGTCGATCTCGTCATAGATCCGCGGCAGGTCGAAGCCGTCGAGCGCCAGCACAGCGGCCTTGACGACGTCGGCCGAGAGGAAG
Source organism: Ensifer sp. R-19 (assembly GCF_049905105.1). Taxonomy (NCBI): domain Bacteria; kingdom Pseudomonadati; phylum Pseudomonadota; class Alphaproteobacteria; order Hyphomicrobiales; family Rhizobiaceae; genus Ensifer; species Ensifer sp. R-19. Next base: position 3,597,013 of record NZ_CP184569.1, on the reverse strand, counting down.
CCGGTGGCATCCGTCAGCGTCGAGACGAAGGCCGGGCCACCGCGGTTGATGACTTCGTTGGCGAGGATCGTCGCGATGATTTCGCGGCGCAGGCGATGGCCGTGAATGTCGCCGGCATAGGTCTTGCGCATCTTGCCCGGGAAGTAGCGCTCCAGCGTTGCCGTGAAGTACGGATCGTCGGGCAGTTCGCTCGCAATCAGTTCATCGAAGAGAACGAGCTTGGAGTAGGAAAGCAACACGCCGATTTCCGCGCGGGTCAACGGCTTGCCTGCCTGGTAGCGCTCGGTCATCGCCTGGTCGGTCGGCAGCGTCTCGACCTTGCGGTTGAGATGGCCGTCGGCCTCGAGGCGCGTCATGAGCCGGCCAAGCGTCGTGCGGTTGCCGAGCCCTTGCATCGCGGTCAGCGAGATCGCCAGCGATTGCTCGTAGTTGTTGCGCAGCACCAGATGGCCCACTTCCTCGGTCATCGAGGCGAGCAGCGTATTGCGCTTCGGGCGGGTCAGGCGACCATCGCGCATGGCCGAAGCAAGCGCGATCTTGATGTTGACCTCGACGTCGGAGGAGTTGACGCCGGCCGAGTTGTCGATGGCGTCCGAGTTGCAGCGGCCGCCATTGAGGCCGAAGCCGATGCGGCCCTTCTGGGTAACGCCCAGGTTAGCGCCCTCGCCGATGACGCGGGCGCGGACCTCTTCGGCCGTCACACGGATGGCATCGTTGGCGCGGTCGCCGACTTCCGCATCCGTTTCGTTGCTGCCGCGGATGTAGGTGCCGATGCCGCCGAACCATAGCAGATCGACCTGGTTCTTCAGGATCGCATTCATTATCTCGAAGGGCGTTGCCTTCTGCTTGTCGAGGCCGATGGCGGCCATCGCCTGAGGCGTGAGCGTCACCGACTTTTCGGCACGCGAGATGATCATCGCGCCCTCGGACAGCGTCTTGCGGTCATAGTCCTGCCAGCTCGAACGCGGCAGAGCGAACATGCGCGTGCGCTCGGCGAACGAGGCATCGATATCCGGCGACGGATCGATGAAGATGTCGCGGTGGTCGAAGGCCGCGATCAGGCGGATCTTCTCCGAGAGCAGCATGCCGTTGCCGAAGACGTCACCGGACATGTCGCCGACGCCGGCAACGGTGAAGGGCGTCGTCTGGATGTCGATGTCCATCTCGCGGAAGTGCCGCTTGACGGTCTCCCAGGCGCCGCGGGCGGTGATGCCCATCTTCTTGTGGTCGTAGCCGGCGGAGCCGCCCGAGGCGAAGGCGTCGTCAAGCCAGAAGCCCGCTTCCTGCGCCAGGCCGTTGGCCGTGTCGGAGAAGGTCGCAGTGCCCTTGTCGGCGGCAACGACGAAATAGGGGTCGTCACCATCGCGGCGCAGCGTATCGGCGGGCGGCACGATATCCTGGCCGACGATGTTGTCAGTCACCGAAAGCAGAGTGCGGATGTAGGTCTTGTAGGCTTCGGTACCGGCCCTGAAGACCTCGTCACGGGTGCCGCCGACGGGGAGTTGCTTCGGATAGAAGCCGCCCTTGGCGCCAACCGGTACGATGACGGCGTTCTTGACCTGCTGCGCCTTGACGAGGCCAAGCACTTCCGTGCGGTAGTCCTGGGCGCGGTCCGACCAGCGCAGGCCGCCACGGGCGACCTTGCCGAAGCGCAGGTGCACGCCCTCGACCTCGGTGCCGTAGACGAAGATTTCGCGGAACGGACGCGGTTCCGGCAGGCCGTCGAGCTGCTTCGGGTCAAGCTTGAAGGCGAGAACCGCGCGCGGCTTGCCGTCGGCGCCATGCTGGAAGTAGTTGGTCCGGAGCGTCGCTTCGATCGCGTTGACGTAGCGGCGCAGGATGCGATCCTCGTCGAGGCTCGGAACGGCAGACAGCGCGTCCTCGATCGCGGAAAGCAGGGCGCTGCACTTCTTTGCACGCGGCTTTTCCTCGAGCTTCGGATCCATCCGGGTCACGAACAGCTTGAAGATATCGGCTGCGATCGCCGGATACTTGTTCAGCGTGTCGGCGATATAGCCCTGCGAATAGGTGATGCCGGCCTGGCGCAGATAGCGGGAATAGGCGCGCAGCACCGTGACTTCGCGGGCATTGAGGCCCGCAAGCAGGATCAGCCGGTTGAAGTTGTCGTCCTCGATCGTGCCGTTCCAGGCGGCGAGGAAGGCTTCCTCCAGCGCCGCACCCGACTTTTCGAGATTGAGCGCAAGGCCGTCGCGATGGATCAGCTCCATGTCGTGCAGCACGACGCGGTGCTTGTCCTCGCCGTGCCTGCCGACATTGAGGTCGTAGGTCTGTTCGCTGATGACCCGGAAGCCGAGGTTTTCCAGCAGCGGCACGCGGCGCGACAGCGACACGGGCTCGCCGGCATGGAAGATCTTCAGCTCGGCCGTGTCAGGACGGTTGACCGGGCGGTTATAGTTGTAGAACGAGATCCGGATCGGATCTTCCGCCTTGCAGGCGGCAATGTCTGCAAGGTCGGCATAGGCTTCCGCCGGCGTGAAGAACGACTGGTAGGCGCCGTCGACATCAAGCTCGATGCCGTCCTTACGGGCGAGAAGGTCGAACCGATCGATCCAGCGCGTGACGATGCCGCGAACGGCCTCTTCAAGCTTGGCCTGCGGAATGCGCGGGGTCTTGCCGCTGGTGCGGCCTATGATGAAGTGGACGCGCGCCAGACCGCCTTCGGGGAAGGCCGGGTAATAGGCCGAAACGCGGCCGTCATAGGCGGTCTTCAGGTAGTCGCCGATCTTTTCGCGTACGTCGGAATCATATTGTTCGCGCGGCACGAAGACGATGACCGAGACAAAGCGGTCGAAATGGTCGATGCGCGGCAGGACGCGGATGCGCGGCCGGTCGCCCAACTCGTTGATCTGTTCGCAGAAGGCGGCGAGCAGACCGACATCGATCTGGAAGAGGTCGTCGCGCGGATAGGATTCGAGCGTGTTGTCCAGCATCTTGCCGGAGTGGCTCTGCGGGTCGTAGCCGAAATGGTCGACGATCTTCTCGATCTTGTGGCGCAGCAACGGGATTTCAGCCGCCTGGCGGGTATAGGCCGAGGAAGTGAACAGGCCGACAATGCGCAACTCGCCGGCGACATTGCCGTCGGCATCGAAGCGCTTGATGCCGATATAGTCCATATAGGCGCGGCGATGGACGACCGATTTCACGTTGGCCTTGGTGACGATCAGGAAATCGGGGCCGTCGAGGAAGGCGAGGATTTCCGGCGTGGTCAGTACTGCGTCCTTGCCCTGGCGCAGAACGCGCACGTCGGGGTTGGAGAGGATGCCGAGGCCCCTGCCCTTGCCGCGCTCGACCGTCGCCTTTCCGCCCTTGCCCGAGTAGGTATACTCGCGCATGCCGATAAAGGTGAAGTTGTTGTCGCGCAGCCAGCGAAGGAAGGCGAGCGCCTCATCACGGTCGCTTTTCTTGCGCGAGGCGTTGTAGGCCTCGAGTTCCTGCACGGCCTGGTCGAGCAGCGCCGTCATCGCCGGCCAGTCGTGTACCGTCTGGTGTACCTGCTCCAGCACGTCGCGGATGCGGTTGCTGAGCTGCTCGGCTTCGACGGGCGCCAGCTTCGTCAAGTGGATCTGGATGTGGCTGACGCGGTGCGCCGGATCGCTTGCCTCTTCCGGATCGAAGAGTTTTACCGGCTTGCCCGGTTCCTTGACCAGGATGGGATGGATCGCAAGGTGGATATCGCGGTGCGTGCTGGTGATTTCCCCCATGACCGAATCATAGAGGAACGGCATGTTGTGTTCGGTGATCGCGATGATCGAAACCTCGGTGCCACCCGGCGCCACGCCGGCGACGGTTTCGACCGAAACTTGCGGCTTGCCGCCATCCCAGCGGGCGAGTTCACGATGCGCATGGGCTGCAATCAGCGCCAGCATGTCCGCCGAATAAAGATCGAGGTCATCGTTGCTGGCCCCACCGAAGAGGCTCTCCGGCGCCAGCGCGTCGACGCCCAGTTTGATGGCGGCCGCCTTTGCTGCGTCGATGTGTCTGTCCCGCTTCGGATTGTATTTCACGCCCATGAAGTCTCTCCCACTCATGATAGGCCAAACCCTATCAGAACCATGGCTAATGGCGACCGCTATTTACGCCGATTTCGGCAAAATCGAGCCGAAAATTGGAGAATTTCACGTGAAAACAGCTTAAATCCATTTAAATCGAAGGCAATTTCGCGAAAATTGCTCGAAAATCGATGAAAAAGCACGAAAACGCCAGCGGCTTCCACCGGACCTATCTGCCATCGCCTGTTGACAGGGCGGTGACAGTCGGGTGATCAGAGTTTGTAGACCGAAGGATTGGACTCGTCGATGCCCGAAATGCCCTCCCTGCCCGGCGCCGTCATCGTCATCTCGAGCCATGTCGTGCGTGGCAAGGTCGGCAACCGGGCCGCGGTGTTCGCGTTGGAGACGCTGGGGCATCCGGTCTGGGCACTGCCGACGGTCATTCTTCCCTGGCATCCCGGACACGGGCGCTCGACCCGCGTCACCATTTCAGACGCGGATTTCCAGTCGATGATCGACGATCTCATTGCCGCGCCCTGGGTCGGGGAGGTGCGCGCCGTGCTTTCGGGCTATCTCGGATCGCCCGGTCAGGCCGAAGGCGTTGTGCGGTTGGTGACGACTCTCAGGGAACGTAATCCCAAGCTGATCTACGCCTGCGATCCCGTCATTGGCGACGCCGGCGGGCTCTATGTTCCGGAGGCGACCGCGACGGCCATCCGCGACCAGCTGCTGCCGCTCGCCAACCTGGCGACGCCGAACCGCTTCGAGCTCGCCTGGCTCGCCGGCGCGACGCTGGAGACCAATACGGCGATCCTCGATGCCGCCCTCGGCCTCGGTCCGGCCCGCGTGCTGGTGACCTCAGCGGTGCCGATGATGAGCGGCGGTACCGGCAATCTCTTCCTTTCGGGCAATCACGCGCTGCTCGCCGAACATCGGCTCGTCGAGAACCCGCCGAATGGCACCGGAGACTTGCTGACTGCCCTGTTTCTCGCGCGGCTTCTCGAAGGACTATCGGAAGAGCGCGCATTGCAGATGGCGACCGCAAGCGTGTTCGAGATCATCGCGCGGAGCGTCAAACGCGGTGCCGACGAGTTGACGATCGAGCAGGACGCTTCGAGCCTTTCGACGCCGATGGCGATGGTGCAGATGCGCCGCCTGGTGCATCCGAATCAGATGCGGCGCAAATAGAAGAAACTGTTCATGGGCAGCAGCCCTTGTCGCATCGTGGATTGAACTTTAGGTCATGATGATATTCATGGCGGGGCGTGATGCGGGCGGAAGTCCGCTCATCCCGCTCGAAGCAGCAGCGGAGTAATCGATGGACAAGCAGCAACAGCGTTTTCCGGACCACCTTCTGAACGGCTACCACAACTTCATGAATGGCCGCTTCAGCGAACAGCAGAAGCGCTACAAGGTGCTGGCGGAAACCGGCCAGAAGCCGAGGACGATGGTTGTTGCCTGTTGCGATTCGCGGGCGGCGCCGGAAACGATCTTCGACAGCGGGCCGGGTGAACTCTTCGTCGTGCGCAACGTCGCCAATCTCATGCCGCCCTATGAGCCGGACGGCCATTACCATTCGACGTCGGCCGCGCTTGAGTTCGCCGTGCAGTCGCTCCGCGTCAGCGACATCGTCGTGATGGGGCATGGCCGCTGCGGCGGTATCAAGGCGGTGCTCGATCCTGATGCCGAGCCCTTGTCGCCGGGCGATTTCATCGGTCGCTGGATGAACCTCCTGAAGCCGGCCGCCGAGCAGATCCAAAGCAACGACGTCATGACCCAGGCGGAGCGGCAGCGTGCGCTCGAGCGGGTCTCGATCCGCAACTCGCTTGCCAACCTGCGCACCTTCCCTTGTGTTCAGATCCTCGAAGCCAAGGGCAAGCTGCATCTGCACGGCGCCTGGTTCGACATCTCGACCGGCGAGCTTTGGATCATGGATCCCGCGACCGGCGACTTCTCCCGCCCGGGCATGTAACCAGCAAAAAAGCCCGAATCGACGATCCGGGCTTTGCAATCTTCCGAAAGGCATCGTGCATCCGGAGAGATGCGCGAATTGGGTTCGATCAGAGGCCGTCGATCTCGGCGCCGATGATGGCGATTGCCTGCTGGTAGACGGTTGCCGCGTTCCAGCCCTGGATCGCGCCGAAATTCGCCTGGCCTTGTTGATAGCCGGCACCCGGCTGCCAGCCGTGACCGCGCAGGAAGTTGGCGGTCGAGGCCAGCGCGTCGGCCTTGGAGCGAACCATGTCGATGTGGCCGTTGCCGTCGCCATCGACGCCGTATTTCAGGACGTTGGCCGGCAGGAACTGGGTCTGCCCGATCTCGCCGTGGGCCGCACCGCGCGCATCGGGGCTCAGGTCACCGCGCTGTACAAGCTGCAGGGCGGCATAGAGCTGGTCGGTGAAATAGTCCGAGCGGCGGCAGTCATAGGCGAGCGTCGAAACCGCCGAGAGCGTATGCTCTTTGCCCATGAAGCCGCCAAAGCCTGTTTCCATGCCCCAGATAGCGATCAGCGGGCCGGCGGGCACGCCGAAGCGGCGTTCAATGCTGGTGAAGAGCGCCGCATTCTGCTGCTTCATCTTCTTGCCGCGGGAAATGATCGTCTGACCGCCGCGCTTCTGCATGAACTGGTCGAGCGACAGCTTGAAGCTCTTCTGGCCGCGGTCGGCGCGGATCGTCGCCTTGTTGTAGGAGACGCTGGAAAGGGCGCGGTCGAGCACCGCAGGGCTGATGCCGCTGCCTGAGGCTTCCTGCTTGAAATTCTGCACCCAGGCAGCAAATCCGCTTCCGTCGTTGCCGCATTGGGCGGCGGAGGCCACCGCCGGAAAAACTACAGTCGAAACCAGGGCAGCAAGCCCCACCGCTACGCACTTTGCCCTGTGCATGAAATACCCCGTCATAGCCCGAATCTCATTGCTTTCAAAAATGCCAGCCTTGGCCGGCCATGTCACCTGCCGGAAGCGGCGGTAACTTTTTCGTGGTTTCACGTGAAGCCGGGGCGAAACGACCCGCGATTGTGAAACAGGAAACCCGCCAAGCCCGGATGGGCTCGGCGGGAACGAATTGCTCAATTGCCGTTTCAGGCGGCCTGCTTACGCGGCTTGATGAGACCGCGGTTGACCAGGAGCTCGGCAATCTGGATCGCGTTGAGTGCCGCACCCTTGCGCAGGTTGTCGGAAACGACCCAGATGTTGAGACCGTTTTCGACGGTTGCGTCCTCGCGGATGCGCGAGATGTAGGTCGCATCTTCGCCGGCGCATTCGTAAGGCGTGACGTAGCCACCGTTTTCGTGCTTGTCGACGACCAGGCAACCCGGTGCTTCGCGCAGGATGTCGCGGGCCTCGTCTGCGGTGATCTCGTTCTCGAACTCGATGTTGACCGATTCCGAATGGCCGATGAAGACGGGAACGCGCACAGCCGTGCAGGTCACCTTGATCTTCGGATCGAGCATCTTCTTGGTTTCGGCCAGGACCTTCCACTCTTCCTTCGTGTAGCCGTCTTCCATGAACACGTCGATGTGCGGGATGACGTTGAAGGCGATGCGCTTGGTGAACTTCTTCGATTCGATCGGATCAGCGACGAAGACGGCGCGGGTCTGGTTGAAGAGTTCGTCCATGCCGTCCTTGCCGGCGCCGGAAACCGACTGGTAGGTCGAGACGACGACGCGCTTGATCTTGGCATGGTCGTGCAGCGGCTTCAGCGCCACGACGAGCTGGGCCGTCGAGCAATTCGGGTTGGCGATGATGTTCTTCTTGGTGAAGAGCGAGATCGCGTCCGGGTTCACTTCCGGCACGATCAGCGGCACTTCGGCGTCGTAGCGCCAGGCCGAAGAGTTGTCGATGACGACGCAGCCCTGCTGGCCGATCTTCGGCGAATACTTGAGAGAAACAGCGCCGCCGGCCGACATCAGGCAGATATCGGTATCGGAAAAATCGTAGTTTTCGAGGTTCCTGACCTTGAGGGTCTTGTCGCCAAAGGAAACTTCCGTGCCCTGGGAGCGGGCGGAAGCAAGCGCGACCACTTCATCCGCGGGAAAGCCGCGTTCGGAAAGGATGTTCAGCATCTCCCGGCCGACATTGCCGGTGGCGCCTGCGACTGCAATCTTGAAACCCATGATCTAAGCTCTCTTTCTGTCTCTCCTCGTCGGGTGGAGGGGGAACCGCGCGCGTTGCCACGAAGGTTCCGGTCCCCGGCCTTACCGGGGAGAGAGCGGAGGGCCAGAGACGTCAGACGGTTTTCGTCGTCGTTTTGGCCGTTGTTTTGCAAGCGAACGAAAAATCGACATCCTGCCCCGCGGCAAGGGCCGGCAGGATCAAAGCAGCGATGGCTGGACCGATCGGTCGCATGGTGGTGATTTCCTCGTTCGTCGCTGCTCTTACGCGGTTTTGGGGAAGAGTCAAGACGCCGCTGCATCGTGGTGGCTTCCCCGGCGTGGTCCGCGGTCGATCGCCGCATTAGACGAAAGTCATAAGCCGAAAGCATCTCTGCCTGCGCCGCAGGTTTTCTGACATCCTCTTCAACAGGCGCACCACGTCCGGCGGTTCTAGGGAGGAATGCCGGACCAGCCAATGGGCGCTCCAACAAGCTGTTTTGGAGTGGAGGATAAACGAAATGGCAAATGTCGCGACAGTGGACGACGCAAAAACGCGTCCAATGACCGGCGAGGAGAAGAAGGTCATCTTCGCCTCGTCGCTTGGTACCGTGTTCGAATGGTACGATTTCTATCTTTACGGCTCGCTTGCCGTCTATATCGGCGCGACCTTCTTCAGTTCCTATCCGGAAACGACGCGTAACATTTTCGCGCTTCTGGCCTTTGCCGCGGGCTTCCTCGTTCGCCCGTTCGGCGCCCTGGTCTTCGGTCGCCTCGGTGACCTCGTCGGCCGCAAGTACACCTTCCTCGTGACGATCCTGATCATGGGTCTGTCGACCTTCCTGGTCGGCATCCTGCCCGGCGCTGCCTCGATCGGCATTGCCGCACCGATCCTGCTGATCGCGCTGCGCATGCTGCAGGGCCTGGCGCTCGGCGGTGAATATGGCGGTGCCGCCACTTATGTGGCCGAGCATGCGCCGCACGGGCGCCGCGGTTACTTCACCTCCTGGATCCAGACGACAGCGACGCTCGGTCTGTTCCTGTCGTTGGTGGTGATCCTCCTCGTCCAGTTCCTGGTCGGCAAGGAAGCCTTTGCTGCCTGGGGTTGGCGCATTCCGTTCCTCGTCTCCGTCGTGCTTCTCGGCGTTTCCGTCTGGATCCGCCTGAAGATGAACGAATCGCCGGCCTTCAAGAAGATGAAGGAAGAGGGCAAGGGCTCCAAGGCACCGTTGTCGGAAGCTTTCGGTCAGTGGAAGAATGCCAAGATCGCGCTTCTGGCACTGTTTGGTGCCGTCGTCGGCCAGGCCGTCGTCTGGTACTCCGGTCAGTTCTACGCGCTGTTCTTCCTGACGGGCGTGCTCAAGGTGGACGGCCAGTCGGCAAATATCATGGTCGCCGCTTCGCTCTTGATCGGTACGGGCTTCTTCGTGCTCTTCGGCTGGCTCTCCGACAAGATCGGCCGCAAGCCGATCATCATGGCCGGCCTGCTGCTTGCCATGCTCACCTACTTCCCGCTGTTCAAGGCGCTGACCTGGGCTGGTAACCCGGCACTCGCTCAAGCCCAGGCAACCGTCCGCGCGACGGTGACCGCGGCCCCCGGCGATTGCAAATTCCAGTTCAACCCGACGGGCACGGCGAAGTTCACCACCTCGTGCGACATCGCAACCGCATTCCTCACCAAGAACTCGGTGCCCTACGACGTGGTAACGACGGCCGCCGCGGGTACGGCCGCAACGGTCAAGGTCGGCGAAACCACGATCAACAGCTACGACGCGGTCGCCGCAGGCGATGGCGCCAAGGCTGCCAATGCCGCCTTCGAAAAGCAAACCAACACGGCGCTTCACAATGCCGGCTACCCGCTGGTTCGTGGTGCGGCAAAGGTTCCGGAATCCAAGCTTGACGGCTTTGTCGCCGCCAACCCGGAACTGGCGCTTGATCCGGCTGCCGTTCGCGGCGGCGAGAAGACCATGGTTCCGGCCGACAAGCTCGTCGCCGACAAGCTGTTGACGAAGGATGAAGTCGGCACTGCCACCGAAATGGCCGTCTACACGATCGCGGGCGGCGGCACCTACGCGATGGTGGCGGATCCCGCCAATGTCAACTGGACGACGATCATCGCCGTTCTGACCGTGCTCGTCATCTACGTGACCATGGTCTACGGCCCGATCGCTGCGCTGCTGGTCGAACTCTTCCCGACCCGCATCCGCTACACCGGCATGTCGCTGCCCTACCACATCGGCAACGGCTGGTTCGGTGGCCTGCTTCCGGCAACGGCCTTCGCGATGAGTGCTGCCCAGGGCGATATCTACTACGGCCTCTGGTACCCGATCGTCTTCGCAGGCATCACGCTGGTCATTGGCCTCCTGTTCCTGCCGGAAACGAAGGACCGCGACATTCACGCGATGGACTAAGTCTGCAGTCACGCGCTCCCGGGAGAACCATTTCCCGGGAGCGCGCCAAATCTTCCCCGAGCTACTATGGCTCTCCTGACTCCGGCGCGGCCTTCCGCGCCGGCTTTTTTATGGGCGCGGATCGCTGCGCCCCACGAGCGGCCATCCACCCTCGCTCAGATGAAACAGCCGGTTCTGCCGTGCGAAGAGAAACGCCACCATCACGGATGTCCAGAGACCGAGCAGCAGCCCGGCTGCGACGTCGCTTGGGTAGTGTGCGCCGACGATGACGCGGGAAACGCCGATCGTCAGCGCCAGGATCAGAAAGAGTGGCCTCAGCTTCGGCATCAGCATGGCGAAGACACCGAAGAAGGCGCCGGCCGCGGTCGAATGGCCGGAGGGGAAACTTTCGTACAGACCGCTGTTGGCAAACGGCGTCAGGCTGTAGGCGCCGAGCTCGGTGAAGAGTTCCGGCCGGGCCCGGCCGACGATAATTTTCAGTGTGTGGACCAGCGCGCTGGCTGTGCCGATCGTCAGGAGGAAATAGGCCGCAAGATCGCGGGCGGCACTTGCCCTGCGCTGAAGCGGCCCCTGGTTTGCCGCGCGGTGCAGGATGAACGTCGCTGCCAGGACCCCAGCTGAAAGGTAGATCATCCAGGCGAACGTCCCAAAGTCCGTGATCATCCGATTGAAATCGACGATGCTTTCCGGCAGCGCCTGCGCGCTTTGCGACAGATACGGATCCAATGGAATGAGTGCGAGCACGAGGACGAGGGTAGTCAGTGCAATCCATCCGGTGGTCGCAAGTGGTCCGTTCATGAATCTCCGTCCTGCCGCCGCGTCGCATGTCTGCGCAGCGTTCGTTCTTCTCATGGCGTCTAGTTCCCCGATGTGTCGGTTCTTTTGGCAAATTCAAGGCCATGAAACGCAAAACACCTCCGGATGCGCTCCGGAGGTGTCTGTTTTCGCTATGCCTGAAGGCGTCAGATCACGCCGACTGGAATCGTTGGTGGCTCAGGCCGACAGCGCCTTGAACGCGGCGAGGATGGCATCGCCCATTTCCGTCGTGCCGACCTTCTTCGCACCCTCGGCCATGATGTCGCCGGTGCGGATGCCCTGATCGAGCACGGCGGCGATCGCCTTTTCCAGATTGTCGGCTTCCGTCACCAGGTTGAAGGAATAGCGCAGGCACATGGCAAAGGAGGCGATCATCGCGATCGGGTTGGCGATGCCCTTGCCGGCAATGTCGGGGGCCGAGCCATGCACCGGCTCGTAGAGCGCCTTGCGCTTGCCGGTCACCGCATCCGGGGCACCGAGCGAGGCCGACGGCAGCATGCCGAGCGAGCCGGTCAGCATCGCCGCCACGTCCGACAGCATGTCGCCGAACAGGTTGTCGGTGACGATGACGTCGAACTGCTTGGGCTGGCGCACCAGCTGCATGCCGCCGGCATCGGCCAGCATGTGCTCGAGCTGGACGTCGGAGTATTTTGCCTTGTGCGTCTCGGTCACCACCTGGTTCCAGAGCACGCCCGACTTCATGACGTTGCGCTTTTCCATCGAGCAGACGCGGTTCTGCCTCGTGCGGGCAAGCTCGAACGCGACGCCGGCGATGCGTTCGATCTCGTAGGTGTCGTAGACCTGGGTGTCGATGCCGCGCTTCTGGCCGTTGCCGAGATCGATGATTTCCTTCGGCTCGCCGAAATAGACGCCGCCGGTCAGTTCGCGCACGATCAGGATGTCGAGGCCTTCGACGAGTTCGGGTTTCAGCGACGAGGCGGCAGCCAGCGCCGGGTAGCAGATCGCCGGACGCAGGTTGGCGAACAGTTCGAGATCCTTGCGCAGGCGCAGCAGACCGGCTTCCGGACGCACCTCATAGGGCACCGCATCCCACTTCGGACCGCCGACGGCGCCAAACAGCACCGCATCGGCGGCCAGCGCCTTCTTCATGTCCGCTTCCGAGATCGCCTGGCCATGGGCGTCATAGGCCGAACCGCCGACCAGGCCCTCGTCGGTGACGAAACCGGCTGAAAGCTCGGCATTCATGTAGGCGATGATTTTGCGGACTTCCGCCATGGCTTCCGGGCCGATGCCGTCGCCGGGCAGAAGGAAGAGGTTGCGCACAGTCATGGATAGTCCTTCTCGCGGGGGAAAACTCGGCCGCGTTCTAGCGCAACTTCGTGTCGAGGGAAATCGCCGCGACGAAAGATTTGTGCGCGGCTGCGAGCGGCACGTTCCCGGCGGAACAGCTGCTCTACCGAGGAAGTGGGATGCTCTTTTCGAGGCCGCGCATCTTGCCCGGCCATCGATTCTCCGAGGAGAAAAACATGCGCAAGTTCGTCTATGCAGTCGCCACACATATCCGCGCCACGGCCAAGAATCTAACCTTTGCTGGCAAGCGGTCACCTGCGTCGTCATATAGCTGGCTTAGCTTTCCTCTTGACTGAATCGGTGCCTCCGGATCGAATGCGGGCAACACAACCGGGAACCCGCCATGTCCGAGACGCTGCTGATCGGAGCCTTTCTCGCCGCCCTTTCCTATGTCCTCATTCCCGGACCGGCGTTTCTGGCGTTGCTCGGCATCGGCGCCGGCCAGGGGCGCAAGGCAGGCGCCTTGTTCATGGGCGGGCACCTGGCGGGTGACGTTCTCTGGTCGACCCTGGCGCTGGTTGCCATCGTTGGCGCGCGCTCGGTCGGCACCACGATCTTCGATATTCTCGGGCTGTTTTGCGGCGCCTATCTCGGCTGGATCGGCTGGACGGCACTCCGTGCGAGGCCGGCGGGCGAGAACCGGGCACTCCTGACCGTCGAGCGTCCGCTGCGGCGCGGCCTGATCTTTGGGCTCACCAATCCCAAGGGATATCCGGTGGCGCTCGCAACCTTCACGGCGCTGCTTGCCAGCTCGGCGAACGCGCTTGAGTTCAATACGCTTCCGGCGCTGCTTGGCGTCTCGCTCATCGGCTTTCTCGTTGCCGACCTGATCCTGATCGTCATCATCGGCACCTCTGTGGTGCGGCGTTTCTACCGACGCCACGAACTGGCAATCGTCAGGCTCTCCGGTCTCCTGTTCATGGGCTTTGCCGTCCAGGCGATCTGGCACGCCGCGCCGGGGCTTCTCGGCCTGCGCAAGCCTTGACGGTATCCCTGCCGGCAACCACCTTCATTTTCGCCGCTTCCTCATGTCAGAGGTCGCCGGCCCCCCTCCCCGGACCTAAGCCGGACCGCATGCGAAAGGATTTCTGATGACCACCAGCACCCCGCTCAATCCCGCGCTCACGTCATGGACAGGCCACGAGGGCCTGCCGCGTTTCGATCTGGTAAAGGACGAGGATTTCGCGCCGGCGTTCGAAGCGGCCTTCCGGGAGCACGAAGCGGAGATTGACGCGATTGCCGATAATTCCGCCGGTCCGACCTTCGGAAATACTATCGTTGCTCTCGAAATCGCCGGCGATGCACTTTCGCGCGTGTCCTCCATCTTCTGGAATAAGGCCGGGGCCGACACGAACGAAACGGTTCAGGCGCTGGAGCGCGATATCGCCCCGAAGATGTCGCGGCACTATTCCAAGATCGGCATGAATGCCGCGCTGTTCAAGCGCATCGACACGCTGTGGGAAGGCCGCCAGTCCCTGGGGCTTGATCTTGAAGCGACCCGTGTGCTCGAGCGGCACTGGAAGGGTTTCGTCAAATCCGGCGCCAAGCTCGCAAAACCCGAGCAGGAGCGGCTGGCCGCGATCAACGAAAAGCTCGCCGGCATCGGCGCGAAGTTCGGGCAGAACGTGCTTGCCGACGAGAAGAACTGGGTTCTGTTCCTCGAAAGCGAGGAACAGCTCGCCGGTGTGCCGGACTTCCTTCGCGACGCCATGGCGGCAGTGGCCGAGGACCGTGGCCAGAAGGGAAAATACGCGGTTACCCTGTCGCGCTCGATCATCGAACCGTTCCTGACCTTCTCGGAAAATCGCGAGCTCCGTGAACAGGCCTTCCGCGCCTGGGTCGCGCGAGGCGAAAACGGCGGCGACACCGACAATCGCGGGCTGATCGCCGAGATGCTGGCGCTGCGCGCGGAAAAGGCGAAGCTGCTCGGCTATGAAAACTTCGCGTCGCTGAAGCTCGACGACACCATGGCGAAGACGCCGGCCGCAGTGAACGGTCTCCTGATGCAGGTCTGGGAAAAGGCCGTTGCCCGCGCCCACGAGGAAGAGGCGGAGCTTGCCCGGCTCGTTGCCGGCGAGGGTCGCAATCACGACGTCATGCCCTGGGACTGGCGCCATTATGCCGAAAAGCTCCGGGCCGAGAAGTTCAATTTCTCCGAAGGCGAGCTCAAGCCTTACCTGCAGCTCGAAAAGATCATCGAAGCTTGCTTCGACGTTGCCAAGCGCCTGTTCGGCATCACCGCGACGGAGAAGAAAGGCATCGCCGCCTATCATCCTGACGTGCGGGTCTTCGAGATCAAGGACGCGTCCGGCAAGCTGGTGGCCCTCTTCCTCGGCGATTATTTCGCCCGGTCGTCGAAGCGTTCCGGCGCCTGGATGAGCTCGTTCCAGTCGCAGCACAAGCTGAAACTGAAGAACGGCGCCGAAGGCGAACTGCCGATCATTTATAACGTCTGCAATTTTGCCAAACCCGCCGAGGGCAAGCCGGCACTGCTGTCGCTCGACGATGCCCGCACGCTCTTCCACGAGTTTGGCCATGCCTTGCATGGCATGCTATCCAACGTCACCTATCCGTCCGTTTCGGGTACCGGTGTGTCGCGCGATTTCGTAGAGCTGCCGTCGCAGCTCTACGAACATTGGCTGACGGTGCCGGAGATCCTCAAGCGCTACGCAGTGCATTACCAGACCGGCGAGCCGATGCCGCAGGCGCTGCTTGACAAGGTGCTCGCCGCCCGGACGTTTAACTCCGGCTTCGCCACCGTCGAGTTCACTTCTTCTGCTCTGGTCGACATGGCCTACCACACGGCCGAGGAGACGGCGGAGCCGATGGCGCTCGAAGCAAAGAAGCTCGATGAGATCGGCATGCCGAAATCCATCGTCATGCGCCACCGCAGCCCACATTTCCTGCACGTCTTCTCGGGCGACGGCTATTCGGCAGGCTACTATTCCTACATGTGGTCGGAAGTGCTCGACGCCGACGCCTTCGCGGCCTTCGAGGAAACCGGCAATGCCTTCGATCCGGCGATGGCCGCCCGCCTCAAGGACAATATCTATTCGGTCGGCGGCTCGATCGATCCGGAGGATGCTTACAAGGCGTTCCGCGGCAAGCTGCCGAGCCCGGATGCGATGCTGGCAAAGAAGGGCCTGGCGGCCTGAGGTGTCCTGAAACCTGCCCGGTTGGCTGGATATGGAACGGCGCCCTCGGGCGCCGTTTTAGCATTCTGCTCAAGCGCTCTGCTCGACGCCAAATGTCGATAGCAGGCTTTGCATCCGTTGCGCCGCCAGTTCCGGCCGGTCGAGCACATTGGCGCGGTCGGCGAGACGGAAGATGTCGGCATAGTGCAGCGCCCCGCGGGCGGACTGCATGCCGGCGGGCATGGTGAAGTGGCGCTGGTGCCCGTTCAGCCAGGCAAGGAAAACGACCCCGGCCTTGTAGTATTGCGTAGGCGCCTCGAAGATCTTGCGTGACAACGGCACGGTCGGCTCGATCACGCCGCGGAAGGTGGCGAGGTCACTCTTGGCGAGTGCTGCGAGCGCCTTGGAGGCGGAGGGTGCCACCGCATCGAAAATGCCGAGCAGGGCGTGGCTAAACTTCGTGCCGTCGCCTTCGATCAGTTCCGCATAGTTGAAATCGTCGCCGGTAAAGCAGAGCACGCCGTCCGGCAGGCGGTTGCGTAGCGCCACTTCCCTGGCGTTGTCGAGCAGCGAGATCTTGATGCCTTCGACCTTGTCGCGGTTGGCTTCGATGCTCGAGAGCACGGTATCGAGCGCCTGGTCGAAGTCCTCAGAGCCCCAGTAACCCCGAAGTTGCGGGTCGAACATGTCGCCGAGCCAGTGCAGCACGACCTTGTGTCGGGTCTGGCCGAGGATGCGCCCATAGACATGGCGATAGTCGTCGGCGGAGCGGGCAACGCGGGCGAGTGCGCGGCTTGCCATCATGATCGCCCTGCCGCCCTCGCCTTCGACGAAGCCGACCTGCTCTTCGTAGGCGGCAATCACGTCGTCCAGCGATCGCGCATCGGTCGGCGCCAGGTGGTCGGTGCCGGCACCGCAGGCAAGATCGGCGCCCGGAACCTGCCGCGCTTCGGCGAGCGAGCGGCGGATCAGTTCCTGCGCGCCGGGCCAGGCAAGACCCATACCGCGTTGGGCGGTGTCCATCGCCTCGGCGATCTTGAAGCCAAGGCTCCAGAGATGGTGGCGAAACGCCAGCGTCGCCTCCCAGTCGATCGCCGGATTGCCCCAGGGATCGAGATCCCGGAGAGGATCCGAGACCACATGGGCGGCCGCATAGGCGATGCGGTTGAAGGTCGGCGGCGTCTGCGGCCGCGCGATTGGCGTTCCCGTCAGGCGGTAGTGTTCGAGCGAGCCGTCTTGGCGCGGCAGCGTCAGGCTTGTCATCGGGGTTGGTCTCCTCCGCGGAAGTTTGTCTTGAAATACTTTGGATCGTTCCAAATGGCAAGCGGCAATGTTTTCGGGTGTATGGCATGCGCCTGATCGTTGGTGCCGCGACAGAGAAAATATTATTTCTTTTCATTGGTTTAAAGTTCACGATGGTCACACGTGGCATCGGTCAACCAGGCTGACCAATCCTGCAGTGAGCGAGCAAAACGGAAAAAAGTGATCAAGGCTCTCTTGACGAAATTGGAACGTTCCAATTATGAAAGAGAAAAGCAGGTACGAGAATTCGGGAGGATGCTGTGGTCAAGGAACGGGTGACGGTCATCGATATTGCGCACGCCGCCGGCGTGTCGAAGTCGACCGTGTCGCTCGTCCTTCAGGGCAGTTCGCTCGTCAACGAGGCGACCCGCGCCAAGGTGAATGCGGCCATCCGCGATCTCGGCTATGTCTACAACCGTGGAGCTGCCAATCTTCGCCAGTCGAAATCCAAGATCATCGGCATCGTCGTCAACGATCTCACCAACAGCTTCTTTGCCGAACTCGCTGTCGGCGTCGATGCGGTCGTTCAGTCGGCTGGCTTCGTGCAGTTCCTCGCCAACACCGGTGAAAAGATCGAGCGTCAGCGCGAAGTGGTGGCGTCGATGCGTGAGCACGGCGTCTCCGGCCTGATCGTCTCTCCGGCGCGCGGCACGGAAGTTGCCGATCTCGCGCCTCTGGTCGATAGCGGCATTCCCGTCGTGCTTGTCGTGCGCGACATTGCCGGCGCCGACGTTTCTTCACTGATATCCGACAACCACGCCGGCGCCATGGCGGCCGTGCGTCACCTGATCGAGCGTGGCCACCAGCGCATCGCCTTCCTCGGCGGCTTTTCCGATACTGCCGTGTTCGAGGCGCGCATGCGCGGCTACTGCGACGCCCTTATCGAGGCCGGGATGCCGGTGTCGGAGGCGCTGATCATCGGTTCGGCGCCGTCGCGCGCCGGCGGGGTAACGGCGGTGGAACAGGCGATGATGCTCGCCGACCGGCCGACGGCGGCGCTGTGCTTCAACGATGCGGTCGCCTTCGGCGTCTGCGATGGCCTCAGGGCGCGGCGGCTGGAGCCAGGCGCCGATTTCGCCGTCATCGGCTTCGACGACGTGATCGAGGCGAAGACCGCCGTGCCGGCACTGACGACGGTTTCCGTCGATCCGCAGGGCATGGGTCAGCGGGCTGCCGAATTGCTGTTGAAGCAGATCAAGGCCGGCAAGGCGGAACCCGAAGCGATCGTCGGTTCGGTGCGCCTCGTCGTTCGCCAGAGCTGCGGCGCTGCGGTCGAGAGGAAAAGGGAGGTTTTGGCATGACGCGGTGGGGTCTGATCGGCGCAAGCACGATTGCGCGTGAATGGGTGATTGGCGCGATCCGCGCCGCCGGCGGTGAGGTCGTCTCGGTCATGAGCACCAACGCCGAGCGAGGCGCTGCCTATGCCGAAGAAAACGGCATTCCGAAGTCGGTGACGTCAGTTGCCGAACTTGTCGGCGATCCCGACGTCGATGCGGTCTATGTCTCGACCACCAACGAATTGCATCGCGAACAGACGCTGGCGGCGATCGCCGCCGGCAAACATGTGCTTTGCGAGAAGCCGCTGGCGATGAACCTCAATGATGGCTGCGAGATGGTGCTGAAGGCGTGTGAGGCGGGCGTGGTGCTCGCCACCAACCACCACCTGCGCAATGCCGCCACCCATCGTGCCATGCGCAACGCGATCGCCGAGGGTAAGATCGGTCGGCCGATTGCCGCACGCGTCTTCCATGCGGTCTATCTGCCTCCGCATCTCCAGGGCTGGCGGCTGGAGCGGCCGGATGCCGGCGGCGGCGTGATCCTCGACATCACCGTGCACGATGCCGATACGCTGCGCTTCATTCTCAATGACGACCCGATCGAAGCGGTCGCCATCAGCCATAGCGCCGGCATGGGCAAGGAAGGTCTGGAAGACGGCGTCATGGGCGTGCTCCACTTCCGCTCTGGCGTCATCGCCCAGTTCCATGACGCCTTTACCACCAGGTTTGCCGATACCGGCCTTGAGGTGCATGGCACCGACGGTTCGCTGATCGGCCGAAAGGTCATGACGCAGCGACCGGTCGGGACCGTGACGCTGCGCAATGCCGATGGTGAGACCGAGCTATCGCTCGACCATCGCAATCTCTACGAAACCGCACTTTCCGCCTTCCATGCTGCCGTCAGAGGCGAAGGCCGTCCTTCGGCGACGGGCGAAGATGGCGTCTGGTCGCTGGCGACGGGTCTTGCCGTGGCCAAGGCGGCTGCGACCGGCCAGGCCGTGGCGATCGAAACGGGACTTTGAACGATGTCGATGAACAAGCATATCTCGCCGGCCGAAGCGGCTGCCCTGATCCCGGATGGTGCGGTGGTTTCCGTCTCGTCGTCCAGCGGACTCGGCTGCCCCGACCTGATGCTGAAGGCGATCGGTGAGCGCTTCGAGGCGACCGGTCATCCGCGCGATCTCACGACACTGCACCCGATCGCCGCCGGCGACATGAGCGGCATCAAAGGTGTCGACTACATCGCGAAGAAGGGCCTCCTGAAGAAGATCATCGGCGGCTCCTATCCCTCGGGCCCGTCGAGTGCGGAACCGCCGCTGATCTGGCAGATGATCGGCGCCAACGAGGTTGCCGCCTACAACGTCCCGTCCGGCATCCTCTTCGATATGCACCGCGAAGCCGCGGCCAAGCGGCCGGGCGTGATGACCAAGGTCGGCCTCGACACCTTTGTCGACCCGTCGCGCGAAGGCTGCGCGATGAATGCTTCGGCCGCCGCCGAGCCGGTGGTCAAGAAGGTCTCGTTCGAGGGCGAGGACTGGCTGTATTTCAAGGCGATCGCGCCGCAGGTGGCCATCATCCGCGCCACCACCGCGGACGAGCGCGGCAACCTCACCTATGAACACGAGGGCGCTTATCTCGGCGGTCTCGACCAGGCGCTCGCCGCTCGCAACAACGGCGGCATCGTCATTGCCCAGGTCAAGCGCATCACCAAGGAAGGCTCGTTGAAGCCGCACGACGTGCGGGTGCCGGGCGTGCTTGTCGACTATGTCATCGTCGATCCCGACCAGAAGCAGACGACCCAGACGCTCTACGATCCGGCGATCTCAGGCGAAATCTTCCGACCGCTCGAGAGCTTCCGCGTGCCGGAATTCAACATCCAGAAGGTCATTGCCCGCCGTGTGGCGCAGGAGCTTGAGGCTGGCAGCGCCGTCAATCTCGGCTTCGGCATCTCGGCCAACGTGCCGCGCATCCTGCTCGAAGAAGGCCTGCATGGCGCGGTCACCTGGGTGATCGAGCAGGGCGCCGTCGGCGGCGTGCCGCTTCTCGATTTCGCTTTCGGCTGCGCCTCGAACGCTGATGCCTTCATGCCTTCGCCCTACCAGTTCACCTATTTCCAGGGTGCCGGCTTCGACGCGTCGCTGCTTTCGTTCCTCGAGATCGACCGTCACGGCTCGGTCAATGTCTCAAAGCTCTCGTTCCGTCCGCATGTGACGGCCGGCGCCGGCGGCTTCGTCGACATCACGGCGCGGGCGAAGAAGATCGTCTTTTCCGGCATGTTCAATGCCGGCGCCAAGCTTTCGATCGGCGATGGCAAGCTGGTGATCGAGAAGGAAGGCAAGCTGAAGAAGCTGGTCAACGAGGTCGAACACGTCACCTTCTCCGGCCGTCGCGGCATCGAGCAAGGCCAGGACATCACCTATGTGACCGAGCGCTGCGTGATGAAGCTGACGCCTGAGGGCGTCATGCTGACGGAGATCGCGCCGGGCGTCGATCTGCAGACCCATATTCTTGATCAGTCGGAGTTTCCGCTGATCGTGTCCAATCAGCTGAAAACGATGGATGCTGCCCTCTTCCAGGACGCACTGATCGGGCTTGAGCTGCCGAAAAAGGCGCAGCGTCGGCTCGACGGAGGCCACCATGGCTGAGGGGCGCATCCGAATTGAGATAGAAGGCGCGATCGCGACCATGACGGTCGCCCGCCCGGAAAAGCTCAACGCCTTCGACATCGACATGCTGAAGGCCCTGGCCGCCGCCTGCGATACGGTAGAGGCCGACCGCAACATCCGCGTTGTCATCCTCACCGGTGAGGGCAAGGCGTTTTCGGCCGGCGGCGACATCAAGGCCTGGGGCGGCATGGATGCGCCCGCATTCGGTCATGACTGGGTGCGCTTCGGCCATCGTGTGTTCGAGCGGCTGGCGACGTTGCGCATGCCTGTGATCGCCGCGCTCAACGGCCACGCGCTCGGAGGCGGGCTGGAGCTTGCGGCCGCGGCCGACATCCGCCTGGCCGAGGCGCAGATCAAGATCGGTCTGCCGGAAACGAGCCTCGGCATGGTTCCCGGTTGGTCGGGCACGCAGCGCCTGGTCTCGCGCTTCGGTGCCCAGATCGTGCGGCGCATGGTGCTGGGTGGCGAGATGTTCACTGCCGAGACTGCGCTCAAGGAAGGTTTGGTCGATGCCGTCGTCGAGACCGGCACGGTCCTTGCTGCCGCCCGCGACTACGCGGCGCGTGTTGCGAAGCGCGGCCCGGCGGCACTCGAAATCTCGAAACTGATGATCGCTTCGGCGAATGGCGAAGACAATGGCTCGGCGGTCGAGGCTCTCGGTTCGATCCTGGTCGCCAAGACCGGCGACCTCAGGGAAGGCGTTGCCGCCTTTTCCGAAAAGCGTGAAGCCCAATTCAAGGGAGAATGGTAATGACCGTGCTCGTGAAACCCAAGGCGCTTGGCGACCACAAGGTCCGCGCCTTCCAGATGCTGATCGACGGCAAATGGGTGGACAGCGCCGAGGGGCGCATCATCGAGCGCGTGTCGCCGGGCCATGGCGTCGTCGTCAGCCGCTACCAGGCGGGCACGAAGGCAGACGCCGAAAAGGCGATCGCCGCCGCACGTCGCGCCTTCGACGAGGGCAGCTGGCCGCGCATGACCGCGTCGCAGCGTTCGCTTGTGCTGCTTCGTGCCGCCGACATCATCGCGGAACGGGCCGATGAGTTGGCCTATCTCGACGCGATCGAATCCGGCAAGCCGATCAGCCAGGCTAAGGGCGAACTTGGCGGTGCCGCCGATATCTGGCGCTATGCCGCGGCCCTTGCCCGCGATCTGCATGGCGAGAGCTACAACACGCTCGGGGATGGCACACTCGGTGTCGTGCTGCGCGAGGCGATCGGCGTCGTGTCGATCATCACCCCCTGGAACTTCCCCTTCCTGATCGTCAGCCAGAAGCTGCCGTTTGCCTTGGCTGCGGGCTGCACCACGGTCGTCAAACCGTCGGAACTGACCTCGGCCTCGACCCTGCTGCTCGGCGAAATCCTCGAAGCGGCCGGCGTTCCCGCTGGAGTCGTTAACATCATCACCGGCACGGGGCCGGAGGTCGGTGCGCCGATGACGACGCATCCGGATGTCGACATGGTCTCTTTCACCGGTTCGACCGGTGTTGGTCGCCTGACCATGGCCAATGCCGCACAGACGCTGAAGAAGGTGTCGTTGGAACTCGGCGGCAAGAACCCGCAGATCGTGTTCCCGGACGCCAATCTCGACGAATTCATCGATGCCGCCGTCTTCGGCGCCTATTTCAACGCCGGTGAATGCTGCAATGCCGGTTCGCGCCTGATCCTGCATCGCGATATCGCCGACGAGGTGACGCGGCGGATCGCTGAGCTTTCGGCCAAGGTCAAGGTCGGCGATCCGCTCGATCCGGAAACCCAGGTCGGCGCGATCATCACGCCGCAGCATCTGGAAAAAATTGCCGGCTATGTTTCTGCTGCGTCGAAGGAGGGGGCGGCGGTCGCGCATGGCGGCACGGCGCTCGATCTCGGCATGGGCCAGTTCATGGCGCCGACGATCCTCTCGGCCGTGCGCCCCGACATGGCGGTGGCGCGCGAAGAGGTGTTCGGCCCGGTTCTCTCGGTATTGACCTTCGAGTCGACCGAGGAAGCGATCAGCATAGCCAATGCGATCGACTACGGTCTTTCGGCCGGCGTCTGGAGCCGCGACTTCGACACCTGCCTGACGATCGGCCGCCGCGTGCGCGCCGGCACCATCTGGATGAACACCTTCATGGATGGTGCGTCGGAGCTGCCCTTCGGCGGCTACCGCCAGTCCGGCCTCGGCCGCGAGCTCGGCCGACATTCGGTCGAGGATTACACTGAGACCAAGACGCTCAACATGCATATGGGGCCGCGCACCGGCTGGTGGATGCCGCGTTAAGGCTAGGGCGAGGGAGGAGAAGACATGCGGATCGAGGGCGGAGATCAGAGGCGGCAGGAGGCAGCGTCACGCGACGCGGCCTTGCGCATCTTTTCCGCCCGCTCAGCCCGCCGTGCTGAAACTCGCGGGGATCTGCGGACAGAGCAACAGTTGCAGCTTGCTGACGTCGCTTTCGCCGCCGATCTTCTGCAGGAGCACCCGGCCCATATCCTCGCCGGTTGCCGTCAGGTCTTCGTAGATCGTCTCGACCTGCGGCTGGATGGCGCTCAGCAGATGCGAGGTCTGCTTGGCCACGATGTCGTATTCGCGGCCAAGCGTCAGCCCGCAATCGCTCATGCCGGTGATGGTTGCGAGCGCGCAGACCTCCCCGCCGCACATGAAACTGTCCGGCGGACCGGGCTCGGCGTAGCGCTGCCGGATACGGTCGCGGATCGCGCCGGCGGGGCTATCAAGGTCGATGCCGGTGAGGATCTCATAGGCGCAGCCGGCCTCGCGCACGGCGGTCATGAAGCCATGCTGCAGATGACCGGCGAAGGTGAAACCGGCGGGACCGCTGATGAGAGCCGGCTTGCGCCTGCCCTTGGCGATCAGGCGTTTCGTCGCCTGGTAGGAAAAGGTGAAGTTGTCGTAGTCGACATAGGGATGCGGGGTGGAAAGCTCAGTGCGCCCATGGGTGACGAAGGGAAAGCCGAGATCCGACAGCAGCCGGACGCGGGGATCGAGCGGTTCCGTGCGCGAGAAGATCAGGCCGTCGGCCATGCCGTTGCGGGTGATGTAGTTGACCGCCTCGACATTGGTCGAATTCAGGAAGTTCGGCATGACGATCAGGTGAAACGCCGTGCCCTGCAGCGCCTTGGCGATGCCGCTCATGATCGACGTGCCGTAGCCCAGGATTTCCTCATGCGGGTCGAGCAGCACGCCGATGACATTGGTGCGGCCGGTCTTCAGGCGCTGGGCGGCGCGGTCGGGCGAGTAGCCGATCTCATCGGCGACCTCGCGCACCCGCTTGCGGGTATCGAGCGAAATCTGCGGCGCATCGGAAAGCGCGCGGGATACGGTGGTGACCGCAAGGCCGGTGATTTCCGCGATCGTGCGAAGGGTCGGCTTGCCGCGCTTGGCGGTGGAGCCACCGTCTTCGCGATGGGCGGGCTTGGAGGGATCGGCCAATGCAAGTCATCCTGAGAGCGGGCGAGAGCGGGTTTTGTAACGTGGTGCGAACGCTTAGGCAATCGAATCATGAAAACGTTTTAAATCTCGCATCGCGGCATGATTTGCTGCACTGCAATAGCTAATGCGTGCTATATAATTCAGCAAATTCAAAAGGTTCCGAAGGTGCTAAAATACAAAATGGCGGAATGCTTGACTTGCTGAATTTATAACGTTTTAAATGGCCAGCCGCTGGCTAGAGCGGCGCGAATTCCGGGGTGGAAGGAGGTTCCACTTCGAAAACTTGCAAACGGGAGGATAACGATGCGCAAGTTGATGACGACGACGGCCGTTGTGGCGCTGATGATGGCGGCCACCGCCGCGCGCGCAGCCGAGAATGTGGAAGTTCTGCACTGGTGGACATCCGGTGGCGAAGCTGCCGCGCTCGACGTTCTGAAGAAGGATCTGGAAAGCAAGGGCATCACCTGGACCGACATGCCGGTTGCCGGCGGTGGCGGCACGGAAGCCATGACCGTCCTGCGCGCTCGCGTCACCGCGGGCAACGCTCCGACCGCCGTGCAGATGCTCGGCTTCGACATTCTCGACTGGGCCAAGGAAGGCGCGCTCGGCAACCTCGACGAGACGGCTGCCAAGGAAGGCTGGGACAAGGTCGTTCCGACCGCCCTGCAGCAGTTCTCGAAGTATGACGGCCACTGGATCGCAGCTCCGGTCAACGTGCATTCGACCAACTGGGTCTGGATCAACAAGGCCGCACTCGACAAGGCTGGCGGCAAGGAGCCGGCCAATTGGGACGAGCTGATCGCTCTGCTCGACAACTTCAAGGCTCAAGGGATCACCCCGATTGCTCATGGCGGCCAGCCCTGGCAGGATGCGACGATTTTCGACGCCGTCGTGCTTTCGCTCGGCACCGACTTCTACAAGCAGGCCTTCATCGATCTCGACCCGGCAGCGCTCGGCGGCGACAAGATGAAGGAAGCCTTCGATCGCATGACGAAGCTGCGCTCCTATGTCGACGACAACTTCTCCGGTCGCGACTGGAACCTCGCTTCCGCCATGGTCATCGAGAACAAGGCCGGCCTGCAGTTCATGGGCGACTGGGCGAAGGGCGAGTTCCTGAAGGCCAAGAAGGTGCCTGGCACCGATTTCGTCTGCATGCGCTTCCCGGGCACGCAAGGCTCGGTCACCTTCAACTCCGACCAGTTCGCGATGTTCAAGGTTGCTGACGACAAGGTTCCGGCGCAGCTCGCCATGGCTTCGGCCATCGAAAGCCCGACCTTCCAGTCGGCCTTCAACGTCGTCAAGGGTTCGGTCCCGGCCCGCACCGACGTTCCGGACATGGACTTCGACGCTTGCGGCAAGAAGGGCATCAAGGACCTCGCCGAAGCCAACAGCAACGGCAAGCTTTTCGGTTCCATGGCGCATGGCCATGCCAACCCGGCTGCCGTCAAGAACGCGATCTACGACGTCGTGACGCGTGAGTTCAACGGCGAACTGACGTCCGAAGAGGCCGTCAAGGAACTGGTCACAGCGGTCGAGGCCGCGAAGTAACGGGCTCGTTCCGGGGCGCTCAAAGCGCCCCGGACACCCATTCCGACATGCAAGCGTCGTCGTACCGCCGTGGCCAATAGGACGCGGGGAAGGGCGCTTCGATACCCAGAACCTCGCGCGGATGCCGATATCAGGGATTTCCCGACGGCCGCGCCAGAAGTGGTGAACGTTCATGGATAGCCGCAGCCGCCTGCAGGACCTGATACCGAAGCTGGTCCTTGCCCCGAGCTTCCTTATCGTCCTGATCTTTGTCTATGGCTTCATTGCCTATACCGGCTTCTTGTCGATGACGGACAGCAAGATGCTGCCGTCCTACAATTTCGTCGGGTTCAGCAATTACGCGAAACTGTGGGCGCTGCCGCACTGGTGGCGGGCGGTGAGCAACCTGGCGATCTTCGCCGCGCTCTATATCGCCATCTGCTCCGTGCTCGGTCTCGGGCTGGCAATCCTGCTCGACCAGAAGATCCGGGCCGAAGGTTTCCTGCGGCCGATCTACCTCTATCCGATGGCGCTCTCGTTCATCGTGACGGGAACGGCCTGGAAGTGGTTCCTCGATCCTGGCATCGGTCTTGAAAACACCATGCATCTCTGGGGCTGGGAGAGCTTCTCCTTCAACTGGATCAAGGACCGCAACTACGCGATCTACTGCGTCGTGATTGCCGCGGTCTGGCAGTCGACCGGCTTCATCATGGCGATGTTCCTGGCCGGCCTTCGCGGCGTCGACAACGAGATTATCAAGGCAGCACAGATCGACGGCGCCAAGACCTCGACGATCTATCGCCGGATCATCATTCCCTTGATGCGGCCGGTGTTCCTGTCGGCCTTCGTGGTGCTCGCGCACCTGGCGATCAAGGCCTACGACCTGATCATCGCCTTGACCGGCGGCGGCCCGGGGCAGGCGACCGAACTGCCGGCGACCTTCATGTATTCCTACACCTTCACCCGCAACCAGATGGGCATCGGCGCGTCCTCGGCGATCATCATGCTGGTGATGATCTTCTCGATCATCGTGCCGTACCTCTATTCCGAAATCCGGGGAGCAAAACGCTGATGAGCGCTCCGAGCCCAGACAACATCATCTCGCACAACCGCCTCACCCGTGCGCTGATCTATACCGCACTGATCCTTTTCGCGCTCTATTCGCTGCTGCCGCTCTATGTGATGCTGGTGAATTCGGTGAAGCCGCTCGATGAGATCCGCCAGGGCGGCATGCTCAACCTGCCGCAAACCTTTACCATCGAGCCCTGGCTTCAGGCCTGGTCGACGGCGCAGATCGGTGTGCAGCCGACCGGCCTGAAACCCTTCTTCATCAACTCGATCCTGATGGTGGTGCCGGCCGTGGCGATCTCGACGATCATCGGCGCGCTCAATGGCTACGTGCTGACGAAGTGGCGCTTTCCCGGTGCCAACATCTTCTTCGGCATGCTGCTCTTGTCCTGCTTCATCCCGTTCCAGATCGTGCTGATCCCGATGGCGCGCATCCTCGGTATCCTGGGGCTCGCCGGTTCGATCTGGGGCCTGATCTTCGTCCATGTGATCTACGGCCTGGGCTTCACGACGCTTTACTTCCGCAACTACTACGAGGCGTTTCCGACGGAACTGGTGCGCGCGGCGCAGATCGATGGCGCCAGCTTCTTCCAGATCTTCTGGCGCATCCTCCTGCCGTCGTCCGGCCCAATCATCGTCGTTTCGGTCATCTGGCAGTTCACCAACATCTGGAACGACTTCCTGTTCGGTGCGTCTTTCTCCGGCCCCTATTCGACGCCGATGACGGTCGCGCTCAACAACCTCGTTTCGTCGTCGACCGGGGTCAAGGAATACAACGTTCACTTCGCAGGCGCGATCCTTGCCGCCCTGCCAACGCTCATCGTCTACATCGTGTCCGGCCGCTACTTCGTTCGCGGGCTGATGTCGGGCGCCGTGAAAGGATAAGCTCATGTCTTTCTTGAAAATCAGCAACCTGCGCAAATCCTATGGCTCGCTCGAGATCCTGAAGGACATCAACCTGGAGATTGAAAAGGGTGGTTTCCTCGTGCTCGTCGGCCCCTCGGGCTGCGGCAAGTCCACGCTGCTCAACACGATTGCCGGGCTGGAGCCGATCACGTCGGGGGAGATCGCCATCAATGGCCGCTCGGTCGCCGATCTGCATCCGTCGAAGCGCGACATCGCCATGGTGTTCCAGTCCTACGCGCTCTATCCGAACATGACGGTCGCCGGAAACATCGCCTTCGGCATGGAAATCCGCGGCGTGCCGAAGGACGAGCGCGAAAAGGCGATCAAGCAGGTCGCCGACATGCTGCAGATCGGCCATCTGCTCGACCGCAAGCCGAGCCAGCTTTCCGGCGGTCAGCGCCAGCGCGTCGCCATGGGCCGTGCGCTGGTGCGCAACCCGCAGGTCTTCCTGTTCGACGAGCCGCTGTCCAACCTCGACGCCAAGCTGCGCGTCGACATGCGCACCGAGATCAAGCGCCTGCACCATCGCATGAAGACGACGATCGTCTACGTCACGCACGACCAGATCGAGGCGATGACGCTGGCGACCAAGATCGCGGTCTTGAAGGACGGCGTGCTGCAGCAGTTCGGAACGCCGGCGGAGATCTACAACAATCCGGCCAACATGTTCGTCGCCGACTTCATGGGCTCGCCGGCCATGAACCTGTTGACGGCGCGCATCGAAAAGAGCGGTTCCGACGTTGCCGTCACGCTCGCGCGCCCGAACGCCGAGCCGATGAAGCTGGCGGTGCCGCATAACGGCGCACTCGCCCCCTATGCCGGCAAGGACGTCGTCTTCGGCATCCGTCCGGAAGCGCTGACCGATCCTGACGGGGCCGACCGCAATGCCAAGGCGATCGTCGAAGGTGAATGCCTGATCGAGGTGGTTGAGCCCGCGGGTTCGGACACTTTCGCGGTGACCCGTCTCGGCGGCAAGGAGGTCGTTGCTCGCCTGCGCGCCGATGCGCGCATCGCCCCCGGCCAGACCTCGCGCCTTGCCTTCAACCTCGACAAGGCGGTGTTCTTCGACCCGCAGAGCCAGCAGCGGATCGTGTAACGAACGATGCAGGAGCAGCCGGACATCGTCATCATCGGGTCGGGTATCGGCGGCTCCACCCTTGCGGCGGGGCTTGCCGGCTCCGGTGCCCGCATCGCCATCCTCGAGCGCGGCGAGCGCCTGCCCGATACGCCGGAGGCGCGCAGCTACAGCTCGATCTTCGTCAAGGGCCATTTCCGGCCAAAGGAGATGTGGCGCGAGCCCGATGGTGCCGAGTTCAATCCGGGAAATTTCTACTTCGTCGGCGGCAATTCCAAGCTGTTCGGCGCGGTGCTCCTGCGCTACCGTGCCGAGGATTTCACCGAGATGCAGCACCTTGGCGGCGTCTCGCCGGCCTGGCCCTTTGCCTATGAAGAGCTGGAGCCGTGGTACGGCAAGGCCGAGCAATTGTTCGAGGTGCGCGGCGAGCTGGGCCAGGACCCGACGGAGCCGTTCCATGCCTCGCCCTATCCTCACGGCCCGGTACCGGACGAGCCGGCGATTGCCCGCGCGCGCGCCGAGTTGAAGGCGCAGGGACTGCACCCGGCGACGCTGCCGCTCGGTGTCGATATCGAGACGTGGCTCGCCGGCGGGCGCACGCCATGGGACGGATTTCCCAACACCGGCAAGGGCAAGAAGGATGCCGAGACCGCATCGCTTGCGGCCGCCCTGAAGGACCCCAATATCGAGCTGATCACCTCAGCCCATGTCGACACGTTGGAGGCGGGGCCGGGCGGCCGGATCGAGGCGATCCACTATACCCACAGGGGCGAGAAGAAGAAGCTGTCGCCGAAGCTGGTGATCCTGGCGGCGGGCGCGATCAATTCGGCGGCCATCCTGCTGCGCTCCGGCGACGGCAAGGGGCTGGCAAACGCTTCCGACCAGGTCGGCCGCAACTTCATGAACCACAATTGCAGCGCCATGCTGGCGATCAATCCGTTCAGGCGCAACGACAGCATCTACCAGAAGACGCTGATGCTGAACGACTATTACCTGACCGGCGGTAGGGATGGCCTGCCACTCGGCAATGTCCAGCTGCTCGGCAAGATCAATGCCGACATCCTCAAGGCCAATGCGCCGATCTGGGGGCCACGCTTCGCCTTCGACTTCATGGCCGGTCATGCGGTCGACTGGTACATGATGACCGAGGACCTGCCGAACCCGGAAAGTCGTATCATGGTCGACGGCAAGGGCATCATCATGCAGTGGCGGCGCTCGAACATGGAGGCACTTTCCGGGCTCGAAGCGAAGATGCGCGCGCACTTCAAGGCCGCCGGCTATCCGATCGTGCTTTCCCAGGCCTTCGACAAGCGCACGCCGTCGCACCAATGCGGCACGGTGCGAATCGGCACCGACCCGAAGGACGCGCCGCTCGACGTCTATTGCCGTGCCTTCGACCACCCCAATCTCTTCGTCGTCGACGCCGCCTTTCTGCCCACGTCCGCCGCCGTCAATCCGGCGCTGACGGTTGCCGCCCAGGCGCTGCGCGTCGCCGACCATATCGTTGCGAAGGAGTTCCGATCATGACGTCATCGACGCGTCCCGTCGCCATCGTCACCGGCGGCCGCCGCGGCATCGGGCTCGGCGTTGCCCGCGCGCTTGCGCGCGACGGTTTCGACATCGCCATCACCGGTCTCGGCGCTCCAGACACTGCCACGGACCAGACGCTTGCCGAACTTGCGGGCGACAGCGGCCGGGCCATCTACATCGAGGCCAATCTTGCCGATGTCGGCGGGCATGGCGCCACCGTTGAGCGCGTTCGCGCCGAGCTCGGCCCGATCCGCTGCCTCGTCAACAATGCCGGCATCGCCTCGGTCGTCAGGGGTGACTTTCTCGACCTGCTGCCGGAGAATTTCGACACGATCGTCGCCACCAACCTGCGCGGCACGGTGTTTTTCACCCAGGCCGTTCTGGTGTCGATGCTGACCGATCCGGCCGATGTGACGCCGCGGTCGATCATCAACATCACCTCGGTTTCGGCGACGATGAGTTCGCCGGAGCGGCTCGACTATTGCATGACCAAGGCCGGGCTTGCCGCCTTCAGCCAGGGGCTGGCGCTACGGCTCGCCAATACCGGAATCTCGGTCTTCGAGATCCGGCCGGGCATCATCCGCTCCGACATGACCGCGGGCGTCTCGGCGAAATACGACACTCTGATCGATGGCGGGCTGGTGCCGATGCGCCGTTGGGGCGAGCCGGCGGATATCGGCAACATGGTGGCCGGTCTCGCCGGTGGCAAATTCGGCTTTGCCACGGGTTCTGTCATCCAGGCGGATGGCGGCCTTTCGATCGGCCGACTCTAGGAAACAGGCAGGACTTACAGACGCTCGCAAGCGGGCAGGGTTTGGAGTTATCACGTCGAAAACTTGGAACGTTCCAAATGGCGGCGGCGGAGGAAAACAGGGAATGAGCTACGACTACATCATCACCGGTGCCGGCCCGGCCGGCTGCGTTCTTGCCAACCGCCTCTCCGAGGATCCGTCGGTGCGCGTCCTGCTGCTGGAGGCCGGCGGCGGCGACTGGAATCCGCTGTTCCACATGCCGGCCGGCTTTGCCAAGATGACCAAGGGGGTGGCCAGCTGGGGCTGGGAGACCGTGCCGCAGAAGCACATGAAGGGCAGGGTGCTGCGATATACCCAGGCCAAGGTCATCGGCGGCGGCTCCTCGATCAATGCCCAGCTCTATACCCGCGGCAATGCCGCCGACTACGATCTCTGGGCTTCCGAGGACGGCTGCACCGGCTGGGACTATCGCAGCGTACTTCCCTATTTCAAACGCTGCGAAGACAACCAGCGCTTTGCCGACGACTATCACGCCTATGGCGGCCCGCTCGGCGTCTCAATGCCGGTCTCTGCCCTGCCGATCTGCGACGCCTATATTCGGGCCGGCCAGGAACTCGGCATTCCCTACAACCACGATTTCAACGGCCGCCAGCAGGCGGGCGTCGGCTTCTACCAGCTTACCCAGCGCAACCGTCGCCGGTCGAGCGCGTCGCTTGCCTATCTCTCGCCGATCAAGGATCGACGTAATCTGACGGTCCGCACCAGCGCGCGCGTCGCCCGTATCGTGCTTGAGGGCACCCGCGCCGTCGGCGTCGAAGTCGTCACGGGCAAGGGCAGCGAGATCATCCGGGCGGAGCGGGAAGTGCTTGTTTCCTCCGGCGCCATCGGTTCGCCAAAGCTCTTGCTACAGTCCGGCATCGGCCCGGCCGATCACCTGAAGTCGGTCGGCGTCTCGGTGAAGCACGACCTGCCCGGCGTTGGCGGCAACCTGCAGGACCACCTCGATCTCTTCGTCATTTCCGAATGCACCGGCGACCACACCTATGACGGTGTGGCGAAACTTCATCGTACGCTATGGGCCGGACTGCAATATGTGCTGTTCCGTTCCGGACCGGTGGCGTCCTCGCTCTTTGAAACCGGGGGCTTCTGGTATGCCGATCCCAATGCGCGCTCGCCGGATATCCAGTTCCATCTGGGGCTTGGCTCCGGCATCGAGGCGGGCGTCGAAAAGCTGAAGAACGCCGGCGTGACGCTCAATTCCGCCTATTTGCATCCGCGCTCACGCGGCACGGTCCGGCTTTCGTCCTCCGATCCGGCGGCAGCGCCTCTCATCGACCCCAACTATTGGGAGGATCCGCACGATCGCAAGATGTCGATCGAGGGGTTGAAGATCGCCCGCGAGATCATGCAGCAGGCGGCGCTGAAGCCTTTCGTGATGGCGGAACGTCTTCCCGGCAATTCGGTCATCAGCGATGAACAGTTCTTCGACTACGGCTGCGCCAATGCCAAGACGGATCACCACCCGGTTGGGACCTGCAAGATGGGGACGGACGCCATGGCGGTGGTCGACCTCGATCTCAAGGTGCGGGGGCTGGAGGGACTGCGCGTCTGCGACAGCTCGGTGATGCCGCGCGTTCCCTCTTGCAACACCAACGGGCCGACGATCATGATGGGGGAGAAGGGCGCCGACATCATTCGCGAGCGCCAGCCCCTGCCGCCTACCATCTTTGCCCACGAACGTAACGACAGCCGCCCGCGCGCCCGCGCCGATATCCGTTGAGGTCCCCATGATCCGCCATTGCGTCTTCATCCGCTTCCGCCCCGAAATCTCCGAGGAGGAGAAAGCAACGATCTTCGACGAGATCGTCGCGCTGAAATCACGGTTGCCGGGTTTCATGGCAGCCCATATCGGTGGCAATGTCAGCCCGGAAGTGGGCATGGACAAGGGCCATGGCCTAGGTTTCATCGTCGACTTCACCGATGCGGCGGCCCGCGACGCCTACCTGGAAGACGAGGCGCACCGCAAGACCGGCGCCAAGATCGTCGCTGCGGCCGAAGGCGGCGTTGCCGGTATCTTCGTCTACGACCTCGAAATTGCCGATTGAGTGACGATCATGCTCGAAGCGCGCCCGTTCCTGACCCGGCTATTCGAGGAAGCCGTAAGAGCCGCCGACCCCTATGAGGCAATCAAGGCGCATCTGCCCGATCCGCCAAAGGGGCGGACCGTGGTCGTCGGCGCCGGCAAGGCGGCGAGCCAGATGGCGGCCGCCTTTGAGCGGCTCTGGAAGCATCCGTTGCGCGGGACGGTGGTGGCACGACACGGCCCGATCGAACATTGCGAGCGGATCACGGTGCTGCAATCGGCCCACCCTGTGCCGGACGAAGCCGGCCTCGCGGCCTCGAGCGTGCTGCTTTACGCCGTCTCCAACCTGACAGCCGACGATCTCGTGGTTGCGCTGGTTTCCGGCGGCGGCTCGGCCCTGCTGCCGGCGCCGCCTGAAGGCTTGACGCTTGCCGACGAGATTGCGGTCAACAAAGCGCTCCTTGCTTCCGGTGCACCGATCTCAGCGATGAATGTGGTCCGCAAGCACGTGTCGCGCATCAAGGGCGGTCGGCTCGCTGCGGCGGCTTTCCCGGCGCGTGTCGTCACCCTGGTGGTCTCCGACGTGCCCGGCGACAATCCGGCCTTCGTCGCCTCGGGTCCAACCGTTCCGGATCGCAGCACGCCGGCGGAGGCACTTGATATCGTTGCTCGTTACCGCATGGCGCTGCCCGATGGGGTGATGGCGCATCTGCGCTCGGAAGCGGCAAGAGCGCCCGATCCGGACGATCTGCGTTTTGCCGGACATGAATGCCACGTGATCGCCTCGGCGAGCGTGTCGCTCGAAGCGGCCGCGGCTAAGGCGCGCGAACTCGGTATCGAGGCGCGCATTCTATCCGATGCGATCGAGGGAGAGGCGCGTGATATCGGCCGCATGCATGCGGCGCTCGCTCGTGAAGTGGCGCTCAGGAGCCGCCCCTTCGAGAAGCCGGTGGTGCTGCTTTCCGGCGGCGAGACGACGGTGACGATCTCAGGCAAGGACTACGGCAAGGGTGGGCGCAACAGCGAATTGCTGCTGTCGCTGTCGCTCGATATCGATGGCGTTGCGGGCATTGATGCGCTTGCGGCGGATACGGATGGCATCGACGGTTCCGAGGACAATGCCGGCGCCTTTGCCGACGGTGAGAGCATAACCCGCATGCGGGCGGCCGGCATCGATCCGCGCCTGCACCTCGCCCGCCATGATGCCTGGTCGGCCTTTGCCGCGAGTGGTGATCTCTTCGCGCCCGGACCGACCGGAACGAACGTCAACGATTTCCGGGCGCTGCTGATCCGCTAGGACGCGGCTTTCTCGCAGAGATGTTAGCCGGATTCGGCGCCGCATGTGAAATGCAAACGCCGCCGCCGATATCCGCGGCGGCGGCGCTGTTTTGACTTGCTTCGCTTTGACTTACTTGGCGCGCTTCAGCGCATCGCCAAGGATCGATACGATCTCGGCGAAATGCTTCTCTTCGGCGATCAGCGGCGGCGAGAAGGCGATGATGTCGCCGGTGACGCGGATCAGCAGACCCTTTTCGAAGCAATCGACGAAGACGTCATAGGCGCGGGCGCCGACAGCGCCGTCGCGCGACTGCAGCTCGATGCCGGCAATCAGGCCGATCGTGCGGATGTCGATGACGTTTGGCAGGCCCTTCATGGAATGCATGGCATCGTGCCAGGCGTCCTGCAGCTCGACAGCGCGGGTCATCAGGCCCTCGTCGCGGTAGATGTCGAGCGTGGCGATGCCGGCGGCGCAAGCGGCCGGGTGGCCGGAGTACGTGTAGCCGTGGAAGAGCTCGATCGCGTTTTCCGGACCATGCATCAGAGCATCGTGCACCTTGCGGCTGGCAAAGACAGCGCCCATCGGGATCGCGCCGTTGGTAAGCCCCTTGGCGGTCGTCACCAGATCGGGCGTGACGCCGAAGAAATCCGTCGCAAAGGGGGCGCCCAAGCGGCCGAAGCCGGTGATGACTTCGTCGAAGATCAGGAGGATGCCGTGCTTGTCGCAGATGGCGCGCAGGCGTTCCAGGTAACCCTTCGGCGGGATGAGCACGCCGGTCGAGCCGGCGACCGGTTCGACGATGCAGGCGGCGATGGTTTCGGCGCCGTGCAGCGCCACCAGCCGCTCGAGATCATCGGCAAGTTCGGCGCCGTGCTCCGGCTGGCCCTTGACGAAGGCGTTCTTGGCGAGGTCGTGGGTGTGGCGAAGGTGGTCCGAACCGGGAAGCTGCGGGAAGACGCGGCGGTTGTTGAGGATGCCGCCGACCGAAATGCCGCCAAAGCCGACACCGTGATAGCCGCGCTCGCGGCCGATCAGGCGGGTGCGGGTGCCCTGGCCAATCGCGCGCTGGTAGGCGATCGCGATTTTCAGCGCCGTGTCGACCGATTCGGAACCGGAGCCGGTGAAGAACACGCGATCAAGCTTCTGTCCCTCGGGGCCGGGGGCGATCTCCGCAAGGCGTTCGGCGAAGTCGAAGGCGATCGGGTGGCCCATCTGGAAGGAGGGGGCGAAATCCATGGTTGATAGCTGGCGCTCAACCGCGGCTGCGATTTGGCGGCGACCATGGCCGGCGTTGACGCACCAGAGGCCGGCGGTGCCGTCGAGGATCGTGCGGCCATCGGTGCTGGTGTAGTGCATGCCCTCGGCGGACGCGAGCAGGCGCGGTGCCTGTTTAAACTGCCGGTTGGCGGTAAACGGCATCCAATAGCTGTCGAGTATGGGAGCGTTGGGTTTGGTGTGCTGGTTCATGGCATCCTCCTAAGGTCGGCGATTGACGCCATGATTTGATTTGCCAAACAAGTCCTTTTCTGCTGTCACTTAACTCATTGAATTTCATCGGGTCGATGCAGTGTGTTTGCGCTATTTCGAACAACCTGAACACCAAGGTTTGATCTGCATGACAGTCGACATCGGAAACCGGCTTCGTCATCTGAGGCTGATGCACAATCTGTCGCAACGCGAACTCGCCAAGCGCGCCGGCGTCACCAACTCGACGATCTCGCTGATCGAATCGAACGCCTCCAATCCGTCCGTCGGGGCTCTGAAGCGCATCCTCGACGGTATTCCGATCGGGCTTGCGGAGTTCTTCTCCTTCGAGCCGGAGAAGCCGCGCAAGGCGTTTTATGCGGCGGAGGAACTGGTCGAAATCGGCAAGGGGCCGATTTCCTACCGGCAGATCGGCGAGAACCTCTTTGGCCGCAGCCTGCAGATCCTGAAGGAATGTTACCAGCCGGGCGCCGACACCGGAAAGGTGCCGCTGGTGCATGATGGCGAGGAGGGAGGCATCGTACTCTCGGGCCGCATCGAGGTGACCGTCGATGACGAGCGGCGGATACTGGGGCCGGGGGATGCGTATTACTTTGAGAGCCGGCGGCCGCATCGCTTTCGCTGTGTTGGGCCGGTGCCTTGCGAGGTGATCAGCGCTTGTACGCCGCCGACGTTTTGAGGGGCAGGGTTGAGATCGGAAAGCCCCTCATCCCGCTGCCGCGACCTTCTCCCCGCAGGCGGGGCGAAGGGATATGCGGTCTACCTCCCAATCGCTCTCAAGCTTTGTCGGGAGGTAGCAATTCCGGCGCGGATGCGAAGACCTGCCTGGCAAGTGGGGCCGATGCTGCACACTCGACCGTCCCCTCTCCCCGCAAGCGGGGAGAGGGCTAGGGTGAGGGGCCGATCAGCCGGTTACGAAAGCCGCGCGCAGGCGTCGGCGATGCGTTTCAGTGCTTCCTGCAGTTCCGCTTCCGACGTCGCGTAGGAGATGCGGAAGAACGGCGAGAGACCGAAGGCCGAGCCTGGAACGACGGCCACGTGGGCATCGTCGAGCAGGTAGGCGCAGAAGTCCGTGTCCGTCTCGATCTTTTTGCCCGATGGCGTCACCTTGCCGAGCATGCCGGCGCAGCCGGAGAAGGTATAGAAGGCACCTTCCGGAACGCGGCAGTCAAGACCGTCGATGGCGTTGAGGGCGGCCACGACGAGATCGCGGCGGTGCTGGAAGCTGGCAGTGCGTTCCTTCAGGAATTCCTGCGGGCCGGTCAGCGCTGCCACCGAGGCGGCCTGGCTGACAGACGAAGGGCAGGAAGTTGCCTGGCTCTGGACCACGGCCATAGCCTTGATCAGGTCGCGCGGGCCACCGGCATAACCGATGCGCCAGCCGGTCATGGCATAGGCCTTGGAGACACCGTTGACCGTGAGCGTCCGGTCCTTGAGCCGAGGCTCAAGCTGGGCCGGGGTGACGAAGCGGAAGCCGTCATAGACGATGTGCTCATACATGTCGTCGACCAGCAGCCACACATGCGGATGCTTCAGGAGCACGTCGAGCAGCGGACGATAGTCGGCAGCGCTGTAGGCGGCGCCCGACGGGTTCGACGGCGAGTTGAGCAGCACCCAACGCGTCTTCGGCGTAATTGCAGCTTCGAGCTTGTCGGCAGTCAGGCGGAAACCGGAGGAGGCGTCGCAGGGGATCAGAACCGGCTTGCCTTCGCAGATCTGGACGATATCCGAATAGGAGGTCCAGTAGGGCGTCGGGATGATCACTTCGTCGCCGGGATTGATCGACGCCATCATGGCGTTGAACAGGATCTGCTTGGCGCCCGTTGCCACCGTGATCTCGTCCTGCTCGTAGGCAAGGCCGTTTTCACGCTGGAACTTTTCGCGGATTGCCTTCTTCAGGTCCGGCGTGCCGTCGAGCGCGGTGTACTTGGTGTCGCCGCGCTTGATCGCCTCGCAGGCGGCATCCTTGACGTAGTCGGGCGTGTCGAAGTCGGGCTCGCCCGCACCGAGGATGATGACCGGCTTGCCTTCGCGCTTCATCGCTTGCGCGCGGGCGCCGATTTTCAGGATTTCGGAGACTCCGATCGAGGAGATCCGCGAGGCGGGCTGAAAGCCCGCCTCCTTGACCGTTTGATTGATGGTCATGATCGAATCCTACCTGGGTGCGCCGATTATTCGATGTCGAACGACACGCCCTGCGCCAGCGGCAGAGCCTTCGAATAGTTCACCGTGTTGGTGGCGCGGCGCATATAGGCCTTCCACGAGTCCGAGCCGGATTCGCGACCGCCGCCGGTTTCCTTTTCGCCACCGAAGGCGCCGCCGATTTCAGCACCCGAGGTGCCGATGTTGACGTTGGCGATGCCGCAATCCGAGCCGTCGACCGCCAGGAAGCGTTCGGATTCCTGCATGTCGCGGGTGAAGATCGAGGACGACAGGCCGGCCGCGACCGCATTGTGGTCGGCAACGACGGCGTCGAAGTCGCTGTACTTCATGACGTAGAGGATCGGCGCGAAGGTCTCTTCGAGCACCGGGCCAGCCTGCTTCGGCATTTCGACGAGGGCCGGCTTGGCATAGTAGCCGTTATCATAGCCGAGTTCGACGCGTTCGCCGCCGGTGACGGTGCCGCCATGGGTCTTGGCTTCGCCGATTGCCTTCTGCATGCTGTCGAAAGCAGCCTTGTCGACGAGCGGGCCGACGAGGGCGGTCGATTCCAGCGGGTTGCCGACCGAGACCGAGCCATAGGCCTTCTTCAGACGCGGAACGAGCTGGTCATAGACGCTCTCGTGCACGAAGAGACGACGCATGGTGGTGCAACGCTGGCCGGCGGTGCCCATGGCGCCGAAGGCGATGGCGCGCAAGGCCATGTCGAGATCGGCCGAGGGGCAGACGATGCCGGCATTGTTGCCGCCGAGTTCGAGGATGGCGCGGGCAAAACGCTTGGCAAGGCGCGGGCCGACGTCGCGGCCCATGCGGGTGGAACCGGTCGCCGAAACGAGCGGAACCTTCGGGTTGTCGACGAGGACTTCGCCGACGGTGCGGTCGCCGATGAGAACCTGCGACAGGCCTTCCGGCGCATCGCCGAAGCGGGCGAGTGCACGCTCGAAGATTGCCTGCGAGGCAAGCGCCGTGAGCGGGGTCTTTTCCGACGGCTTCCAGACGACGGAGTTGCCGCAGACGAGCGCCAGCGCCGTGTTCCACGACCAGACGGCGACCGGGAAGTTGAAGGCCGAGATGACGCCGACGACGCCGAGCGGATGCCAGGTTTCCATCATGCGGTGGCCGGGGCGCTCGGTGGCGATCGTCAGGCCGTATAGCTGGCGGGAAAGACCGACGGCGAAATCGCAGATGTCGATCATTTCCTGGACTTCGCCGAGGCCTTCGGAGGTGATCTTGCCGGCTTCGATCGAAACCAGGCGGCCGAGGTCGGCCTTGAAGGCGCGCAGTTCTTCGCCGAGCAGGCGGATCAGTTCGCCGCGCTTCGGTGCCGGAACCAGGCGCCAGGCCTTGAAGGCTTCATGAGCCTTTTCGATCTTGGCAGCGGCTTCCGCGGCCGAAACCGTCTTGAGGTTGCCGATCTTTTCGCCGGTGACCGGGCTGTAGGACGGCATGTCGCCGCCGGTGTAGAGTTCCTTGGCGACGCCCATCTTTTCGAGAAGCGCTGCGGCTTCCTTGGTCACGTCGACTTTTTTGGTTGCGATGTTCATGGTCTGACTCCCGT
Source organism: Ensifer sp. R-19 (assembly GCF_049905105.1). Classification (NCBI taxonomy): domain Bacteria; kingdom Pseudomonadati; phylum Pseudomonadota; class Alphaproteobacteria; order Hyphomicrobiales; family Rhizobiaceae; genus Ensifer; species Ensifer sp. R-19. Next base: position 3,557,150 of record NZ_CP184569.1, on the reverse strand, counting down.
TTTCCTGGCTTGACCTATCCGAAGCGCACGCTGCCGAGCTTTCCCGGCGAGGTGAGCGACTTCAGGCCCGCGGCCATGTCCTTGAGTTTGTCTGGTGTATAAAAGTCGTAATAGGCCTGGTTGCGGCGGCCGATCGCATGTTCCGCGCTGAAGCTGCCGTGATACTCCTCAACGGCGACGGCGAAAACCCATTCGCGAAGCCGGGATTCGAAGGTCTCGTCCTTGAGAAGGTCGCTGTCCTTCGGCACGACGAGGTTGAAGTGCACGCCGCCGTCGCCGATATGGCCGAAGTCGCAGACGGTCACATCAGGGAATTTCGCCGGCATTTCTGCCTTCATATGGTCGCAGAAGGCCATGATGTCACCCCTGCGGAAGGAGACGTCGAAGGCGATCAGCTTGCCGAGATGCTTGACGCCCTCGGACAGCGCGTGGCGCAGCGCCCAGATCTCGTGCGGCGGGCCGACGAAGGCATCGGCGAGCGGTGCCTCTTCCATTTCCCAGATCTCGGCGAGCGCCGATTCCAGCACGGCGTCGAGCGACTGTTCGCCGTCGCGGGGTGCCCAGGTGCGGCTGATCTCGGCGAGGATGACATAGTCGGGAACGTTGCCGCCCTGGAAGGGGTTCTTCAGCGACGGCACATGGGCGAAGGCGGCCGTGACGGCGTTCTTCGACATGCCCTCGAAGGCCGAGAGATAGGCGCCGAGCCGCTCTTCCATGGCTCGGAGCAACGGCAGTACATGGGCGCCGCTTGCCGGAACGAGCAGCGCGGTTGCCGTCTGTTGCGGCAGGCGTTCTAGGTTCAGCACGCATTCGGTGACGATGCCGAAGGCGCCCGAAGTGCCGATAAAGAGCTGCTTCCAGTCAACGCCGGTGTTGTTCTTGCGCAGGTCGCATTGCAGGTCGAGCACGGTGCCGTCCTCGTCTGCGAGAACGACCTTGAGCCCGAGGGTGTTGCGGCGCACGTCGCCATATTTCAGAAAGCGCGAACCGCCGGTATTGGTGGCGATCATGCCACCGATACGCGGGTCGGCGCCGAGATCGATCGGGAAGAACAGGCCGTGCTCTTCCAGGCGCCGGTTGAGATCGGACAGCCGAAAGCCGGCGTCGAGCCGCACCGAGCGATTGTCGAGGTCGAGCTCGAAGCGCTTCGCCAGCCGGTCGAGGCTGAGCACGGCCTCGTCGCCCGACTGATCCGGGGTCGAGCCGGAAACGAGGCCCGTGTTGCCGGATTGCGGGATCAGCGCGATGCCGTTCGTGACGCAATAGGCGACCGCAGCAGAGACTTCTTCCGTCGTTGCCGGCCGCAGCACGAGCGAAGTCCGGCCGCGATCGTAGCGCGCGCCGGTCTCGTAGGCTTCCAGGTCTTCAGGACGCGTAACGACACCCTTGTTTCCAAGGATGTCGGCGAGCGCGTCGATGTGCCGTTTGTCGATCATCAGAAAAGCATCATTCCGCAGCGATCGCGCCGGTCAAGGCCCGGATGCAGCTTTCGATCGAAGCCTGCTCGATGCCGGCATAGTGGTCGAATTCGTTGAGCACGGTGGCGCCGAGATCGCTTTCGAAGCGCTTCTGGTTCGGGCTGGCGACGAAGTCCTGCTGGGCGACGTCGCCGAGGTTCGACTGGAAGATACCCGCGGCGCTGACCGGCAGGAAGTCTTCGTAGACGATCGCGTCGAACTGGACGAGACCGCTCGCGATCAGCGCTTCGATGTCACGCGCCGGGGAGACGCCGGCCTTGCGGCCCTTCTCCGTCAGCGAGTAGCTGAAATAGCCGAGGCCGGCTTCGCGGATGCCTGCCCAAGTGTCCGGGAAGGGCTCAAAAGCCTTGGCGAGGGCTGCTTCGTATTCGCGGGCATTGGAGCCGTCGGCGGCCGGGCGGACGATCTTGCGCGAGGCGTCGAGCAGGTCGTCGTAGAGCGCGCGGCCTTTCGGGGTCAGCGCGATGCCGCGCTGTTCGATCTCGCCGAAACGGGCGGTGTGGGAGCCGGCCTTCCAGGCGCCGTCGGCATCCTTGAAGGAAACAGGCTCTTCCAATGCCTTGAACGAGGTCTGGCGCAAAAGGATCGGGCACTTGCGGGTCGGCGGGCCCTCGACGACGGCCTTCGGCGCGATTTCGTATTCCGGCATCAGCGCCTGCACCTTGTCGATGTCGAGCGTGCGCGGCGTCAGGTGGTTGATGTGCGGACCCTTGAAGGAGACGACGTCGGCGATCAGACGATGGGCGTCGTGCAGGCGCTTGTACATGTCGGCGCTGACATTGGCCTTGTCGTGCCAGCGGAAGGTTTCGAGCACTTCTGAGACGAAACGCTCAGCGTCGGCTTTGTCGAGACCGCCGTCACGTTCAGCCTTTTCGGTCAGTTCGACAGCGACGGGCGTAAAGATCCGGCGCTCGGCGAGGATCGCCTGTGATTCGGCGCGCAGGCTCTCGTCAGCGATCAAGTCCAGGCGCAGAAGCGAGGTGAAAACGCGGAAGGGATTGCGCTTCAGAGCGGCGTCACCAACGGGGCGGAAGGCCGTCGAGTGCACCGGGACACCGGCAGTCGACAGGTCGTAGTAGCCGACCGGGTACATGCCCATGACGGCGAAGACGCGACGCATCATCGATAGCTCGGCGGGTGTGCCGAGACGGATTGCGCCGTGGCGTTCCTCGGAGATGCGGTCGAGCGAATCCGTGGCGTCCAGACGCTCCTTCAGGACCGGGTCGGCGGCGAGCGTATCGTCGTTTACCTTGGCGACCAGTTCCATCAGCGTGCCGTAGGCCGGCACCTCTTCGCGGTACATGACCGACATGGCTGCGGAAAAGGACGAACGGATGTCGTCGGCCGATACGAAACTATTCTCTTTCACTGGGGCTCGCCTCGCGCTATGGGTGAAGGACAAGGTCATTCTCATTTCGGATCATATCCGATCGAACTGGCCATTGATCGCGTTGCTTCTGACTATGTTGATGCGAGGCTGGAATGAAGTTAAGCCGCAGGCTGGTTCCCGACGTGACGACGCTGCAGGCGTTCGAATGCGCGGCGCGACACGGCAGCTTCACGCAGGCCGCCGCCGAGCTGAACCTTACCCAAAGCGCCGTCAGCCGGCAGATCAAGGATCTCGAAAATCAGCTCGGCGTGCTTTTGTTCGAGCGCGTGCGCCAGCGGGTGATCCTGTCGGATGCCGGCCAGAAGTTCCTGCCCGAGGTTCGCCGTCTCCTCAATCAGACGGAGGAACTGATGGTGCGCGCCATGGCTTCGGCGCGGGCAGACTCGACGCTCTCGATCGCGTCGCTCCCGACTTTCGGCAGCCGCTGGCTGGTGCCGCGCCTTCCCGATTTCCTCAAGCGCCATCCGGATACGGTGCTGAACATCGCCTCCCGTTCCGCGCCCTTCGATTTCGACGAGCAGAACTTCGATCTCGCCATTCATTACGGCCAACCGGTCTGGGCGCGCGCCACCTGCAGCTATCTGTGCAGCGAGATCATCGTGCCGGCAGCGAGTCCTGCCCTGTTGGCGAACCATTCGATCGAGACCCCCGAGGATCTCGTCGCCGGCCCATTGCTGCATCTCGCCACGCGGCCGAAGCTCTGGGCGCAATGGTTCGAGGCCAACGACATGGACGGCCGCGGCGCCTATCGCGGCAACCGTTTCGACCAGTTCTCCATGGTGATCGAAGCGGCGACGGCGGGGCTCGGTTTCGCGCTGCTGCCACGTTACCTGATCGAGCAGGAAATCGCCGCCGGCACGCTCAGCATCGTGCTCGACCGGCCGATGAAGACGGAAAACAGCTATTATCTGGCCGTGCCCGAGGGTAAGCTCGAAAACCCCATCAGCCTGGCCTTCCGGGAGTGGATCACCGAGCAAGTGGGCTGAGCGGATCGACGCTTTTCTACGAATCGAGGGAACCTTCCTCGCCGCTTCACGTTTCGCCTCGTCTGCCATTCGCGATGAAGCTTGAGAAGAGGGCAATTGAGAGAGCTGTATCGAAGTGCCATTGGGGGCGCGCACAGCGGCCGGTTTCGGCTTGATTCGTTTGTGCGCAAATCGTCCGAACTTGTATGAGCAATCCTTGCAAGCTGTTGGCACCACGGCTAAAAAATGCCATTTTCATGCATCACCGCGGCCTTGAAAACCAATGCGCCGCCGGCTTTGCGATCTCCGATGCCCAGTCGAGGGCGGTGCCTGTTACCGCCAATTCCCCACATGCGGGAATTGACGGTGGATGGGAGGACACATGACCGTGTCTAGCAATGCGCCGGCTCAGCCTGACTTCTCAGGTCCGCAGCCAACCCGGCAACCCCAAGAGGACCGGGCCGATCAACCCCGGTTGGATTCAGAACCCGTACCCATGCAGCTTCAAACAACGCCGCCCACCTCTCCGCGCGAACCGGAAGCAAAGCAGATCGATTACAACGATTCGATCCGCGCCACCTTCTTCTCGATGGAGGACCTCCGGCAATGCGGCGAGGATCTCGCAGTGAAGGGTGCCTCCTCGCTGCCGGGATTCTTCCCGTTCGAGTTCCGGCCGCGGCATCGCGAAAACGAGAGCGAGATCCTGCGCGTCTACCGCGCGACCGCTGCGGACGTGGAAGCCGGGGCGACGATCACGCCGGCCGCCGAATGGCTGCTCGACAACCACCACGTCGTCGAAGAGGCGATCCAGGAGGTCCGGCGCGATTTCCCGCGTCGGTTCTATCGCCAGCTGCCGACGCTTTCGGTTTCCGGTACGGTGATCCCGCGCACCATGGCGCTCGCCTGGCTCTATGTCGCCCACACCCACAGCACGGTGACGCGCGATAGCATCACGGCGATGGTCGAAGGCTTCCAGAAGCACGACACCTTCAAGATCGGCGAACTCTGGGCGCTGCCGTCGATCCTGCGCTTCGTGCTGATCGAGAACCTCCGCCGGATCGCCATCCGCGTCGAGCGCTCGCGCGGCATGCGCCGAAAGGCGAACGACATTGCCGACCAGATCATCCGCCTGAACGATCCGGAGAAATATCGGGCGCTGCTTGCGGAATCGGAAGCGCTGGCTGCCGACAACACCTTCGTCGCGCAACTGCTCTACCGCACGCGTGACGGCTCGCAGACCTCCGGTGCCGTCATCGGCTGGATCGAGGAACAGCTTGAGAGGCGCGGCAGCGACGTCGAAAACGCGCTGGTCGCCGAACAGAACCGCCTGTCGTCCGGCAATGCGACGATGAGCAACATCATCCGCAGCCTGCGCGAGATCGACGATACCGACTGGGCTGTCTGGTTCGAAAGCGTCAGCAAGATCGACGCGGCGCTACGCGAGGGCTCCGACTATGCGGCGCTCGATTTCGGCTCGCGCAACAAGTATCGCGACACGATCGAGAAGCTCGCGCGTCGTTCCGGTCACAGCGAATACGAGGTGACGCAGATCGCCATCGAGATGGTGCGCGAGGCGGAGACTGCGGCCGAGACCGAAGTGCCGCTGCAGGAGCCGAACGTCGGATCCTTCCTCGTCGGCAAGCAGCGCAAGGTGCTCGAGAAGAAGATCGGCTATCGACCGTCGCTGCTGCAGACCATCATCCGTATCAGCCGCAAGCTCGACTGGTTCGCGATCGCCGGCCCGAACATCCTCTTGACGATCCTGGCGATGATCGCCGTCTATTCCTTCGTCAGTCCGATGGATATTCCGAACGGCGCGAAGCTGATCATGCTGCTTCTGTTCGCGCTGCCGGCGTCCGAAGGCGCGATGGGCCTGTTCAACACGCTGGTGACGCTGTTCGTCAGACCATCGCGACTTGTCGGCTATGAATTCCTCGAGGGAATTCCCGAGCATGCCCGCACCCTCGTCGTCGTACCTTGCCTGATTGCCAAGCGCGACCATGTCGACGAACTCGTGCGCAATCTCGAGGTGCACTACCTCGCCAACCCGCGCGGCGAGATTTATTTCGCGCTGCTCAGCGACTGGGCCGATAGCAAGGTTGAGGAGTCGAGCACCGATTCCGATGTGCTCGACTACGCCAAGCGCGAGATCGCTCAGCTTTCGGCGCGCTACGCCTATGATGGCAAGACGCGCTTCCATCTCCTGCATCGCCGCCGCCTGTTCAACGAGCAGGAAGGCGTGTGGATGGGTTGGGAGCGCAAGCGCGGCAAGCTGCACGAACTGAACATGCTGCTTCGCGGCGACCGCGACACCTCGTTCCTGCAGGGCGCCAACACGGTGCCGGACAACGTGCAGTACGTGATGACGCTCGATTCCGACACGCGCCTGATGCGCGATGCGGTGACGAAGCTCGTCGGCAAGATCTACCATCCGATCAACCGTCCGGTGGTCGACCCTAAGACACAGGACGTGATCGCCGGCTACAGCCTGCTGCAGCCCCGCGTGACGCCGTCGCTGACAACGGGCAGCGAAGCTTCCGCCTTCCAGCGTATCTTCTCGGCCAACCGCGGCATCGACCCCTATGTCTTCACCGTTTCCGACGTCTACCAGGACATCGCCGGCGAAGGCAGCTTCACCGGCAAGGGCCTCTACCATGTCGACGCCTTCGAGGCGGCGCTGAAGGGCCGGATCCAGGAAAATGCCGTTCTCAGCCACGATCTGCTCGAAGGTTCCTATGTGCGTTGCGCGCTGGTAACCGACGTCGAGCTCGTCGAGGACTTCCCGACCCGCTACGAGGTCGAGATGTCGCGCCAGCATCGCTGGGCGCGTGGCGACTGGCAGCTGCTGCCCTACATCTTCAATTTCTCGAACGGGCTGTCGATGCTCGGGCGCTGGAAGATGTACGACAACCTGCGTCGCTCGCTGATCCCGCTTGCCTGGCTCGTCGCCTCGGTGATGGGCTGGTACTACATGGAGCCGACCGAGGCGCTGATCTGGCAGATTGTCCTGATCTTCAGCTTGTTCGTGGCCCCGACCCTGTCGCTGATCAACGGCCTCCTGCCGCGCCGCAACGACATCGTCGCCCGCGCCCACCTTCACGCGGTGCTGACGGAAGTCCGCGCTGCCAATGCACAAGTGGCGCTCCGCATCGTCTTCATCGCCCACAATGCGGCGATGATGGGCGACGCGATCGCGCGCTCGCTCTACCGCACCTTCGTCAGCCGCAAGCTGATGCTCGAATGGCGCACGGCCGCGCAGGTGCAGAGTGCCGGCCACGGCACGATTGGCGATTACTACCGCGCGATGTGGATCGCGCCGGCGCTTTCGGCGCTTTCGCTGGCGCTTGCCGCGATCTCCGACACCGGCCTGCCGTTCATCGGCATTCCCTTCGCGTTGCTCTGGGCGCTTTCGCCTGCGGTCGCCTGGTTCGTCAGCCAGTCGGCCGAAACCGAGGACCAGCTCGTCGTCTCCGATGAAGCGATCGACGAGATGCGCCTGATTGCCCGGCGCACCTGGCGCTATTTCGAGACCTTCGTGACCGCCGAGCAGCACTTCCTGCCGCCGGACAACTTCCAGGAAACGCCGCAGCCGGTCCTGGCCGAGCGCACCTCGCCGACGAATATCGGCGTCTACCTGCTGTCGGTGATGTCGGCACGCGATTTCGGCTGGATCGGCTTCGAGGAGACGATCAACCGGCTGGAGCAGACGATCGCCACCATCGACCGCCTGCCGAAGTATCGCGGCCACCTGTTCAACTGGTATCGGACGAACACGCTCGACACCATGGAGCCGCGCTACATCTCGTCGGTCGACAGCGGCAACCTTGCCGGTCACCTGATTGCCGTATCGTCGATGTGCCGCGACTGGGCCGAGGCGCCGTCGGCGCATGTCCAGGGCAGCCTGGACGGCATCGGCGACGTGGTGGCGATCCTCCAGGAGGTGTTGCGCGATCTGCCCGACGACCGCAAGACGGTCCGGCCGCTGCGTCGCCTGATCGAGGAACGCATCGTCGGCTTCCAGAACGCGCTTGCCGCGGTCAAGCGCGAGCGCGAGTTCGCGTCGATCCGGGTGATCAACCTCGCGGTGCTGGCGCGCGACATGCACAAGCTCACCGTCAACCTCGACCACGAGGTGCGCACGCCGCAGAGCACCGAAGTGACGAAGTGGGCAAATGCGCTCGTCAGCACCTGCGAAGCCCATATTTCCGACGGTGTCTTCGATCTCGGTGCGATCGAATCGTTGCGCCAGCGCCTGCTGGTGCTGAAGGATCGCGCCCGCGACATCGCCTTCTCGATGGATTTCGGCTTCCTGTTCCGGCCGGAGCGGCGCCTGCTGTCGATCGGCTTCCGGGTCAACGCCAACGAGCTCGACGAGGCCTGCTACGACCTTCTCGCTTCGGAAGCACGTCTCACCAGCCTGTTTGCCATCGCCAAGGGCGACTTGCCGACGGAGCACTGGTACAAGCTCGGCCGTCCGATCGTGCCGATCGGCGCGCGCGGCGCGCTGATCTCCTGGTCGGGCTCGATGTTCGAATATCTCATGCCGCCGCTGGTGATGCAGGAGCGGCAGGGCGGTATCCTCAACCAGACCAACAATCTGATTGTGAAGGAGCAGATCAACCACGGCCGCCGTCTGGGCACGCCCTGGGGCATTTCGGAAGCCGCGTTCAACGCGCGCGACCACGAGCTCACCTACCAGTACACCAACTTCGGCGTGCCGACGCTCGGGCTCAAGCGCGGCCTCGGCCAGAACGCGGTCATCGCGCCCTACGCCTCGATCCTCGCCTGCATGTACGATCCGAAATCGGCGCTCGCCAACCTCGGACGTCTGCGCGAGGTCGGCGCACTCGGTGTCTACGGCTTCCATGATGCCGTCGACTTCACGCCGACGCGTGTGCCCGAGGGCCAGAAGTGTGCGGTCGTGCGCAACTACTATGCGCACCACCATGGCATGTCGATCGCGGCTGTCGCCAATGTCGTCTTCAATGGCCGTCTGCGCGAGTGGTTCCACGCCGATCCGGTGATCGAGGCCGCCGAACTGCTGCTGCAGGAAAAGGCGCCGCGCGACATCCCGATCATGAATGCCAAGCGCGAGCCGGAATCGGTCGGCAAGGGTCAGGACGATCTCCTGCGTCCGGAAGTCCGCATCATCGAGAACCCGCTGGCACAGGACCGGGAGACCGTGTTTCTCTCCAACGGCCATTACTCAGTCATGCTGACGGCCAACGGCGCCGGCTATGCCCGCTGGAACGGCCAGTCCGTCACCCGCTGGAAGCCGGATCCGGTCGAGGACCGCACCGGCACCTTCATCTTCCTGCGCGACACGACGACCGGCGATTGGTGGTCCGCGACATCGGAGCCGCGCCGTGCGGCCGGCGAGAAGGTGCTGACCCGCTTCGGCGACGACAAGGCCGAATTCGTCAAGACCGTCGGCGACCTCACCAGCGAGGTCGAGTGCATCGTCGCCACCGAACACGACGCCGAAGGGCGCCGGGTCATCCTGCTCAACACCGGCACCCAGGATCGCTTCATCGAAGTGACCTCCTATGCCGAGCCGGTGCTTTCGATCGACGAGGCCGACAGCGCGCACCCGGCCTTTTCGAAGATGTTCGTGCGCACGGAAATCAGCCGCCGCGGCGACGTCATTCGCGTCAGCCGCAACAAGCGCAGCTCCAGCGACCCGGACATGGAAGTGGCGCATCTCGTCACCGACAATGCCGGCAGCGATCGCCATACGGAAGCGGAGACCGACCGTCGCCGCTTCATCGGCCCGGGCCGGACGCTTGCCGAAGCTGCCGCGTTCGACACGGACGCAGTGCTTTCGGGCACGGACGGCTTTACGCTCGATCCGATCATGTCGCTGCGCCGCGTCGTTCGCGTGCCCGCCGGCAAGAAGGTCAGCGTCGTCTTCTGGACAATCGCTGCGCCGAGCCGCGAGGAGGTCGATCGCGCGATCGACCGCTATCGCCATCCGGAGACCTTCAACCAGGAACTCATCCACGCCTGGACCCGCAGCCAGGTGCAGATGCGCCATGTCGGCGTGACATCGCAGGAGGCCGCGAGCTTCCAGATGCTCGGCCGCTACCTCGTCTATCCGGACATGCATCTGCGTGCCGACACGGCGACGGTGCAGGCAGGCCTCGACTCCCAGTCGAAGCTCTGGCCGCTGGCGATCTCGGGCGACTACCCGATCTTCTGCCTCCGCATCAACGACGACGGCGATCTCGGCATCGCACGTGAAGCGCTGCGCGCCCAGGAATATATGCGCGCCCGCGGCATCACCGCCGACCTCGTCATCATCAACGAGCGGGCCTCGTCCTATGCGCAGGATATGCAGCATGCGCTGGATTCCATGTGCGAGAACCTGAGGCTTCGCGGCCTTTCGGACGGCCCGCGCCAGCATATCTTCTCGGTGCGCCGCGACCTGATGGAACCGGAGACCTGGTCGACCCTGCTGTCGGCCTCGCGCGCCGTGTTCCATGCCCGCAACGGCACGATCTCCGACCAGATCGCCCGCGCCAACTCGCTCTATTCGCCGGCGCCGGCGAAGGGTGCGGAGAAGAGCGGCGAGTTCGTGGGACCGCTTTTGGCGGCGCCGCAGGAGAAGGCAGACGTTGCCCCGGCCGAGATCAAGGGCGATGGCCTTTCCTTCTGGAACGGCTTCGGTGGTTTTGCCGAAGGCGGTCGCGAATATGTCGTGCGCCTTCGTGGCGGCGAAGCGACGCCGCAGCCCTGGATCAACGTCATCTCCAACGAGCAGTTCGGCTTCCACGTTTCGGCGGAAGGCGCGGCCTTCTCCTGGAGCCGCAATTCGCGCGACTACCAGTTGACGCCGTGGACCAATGACACGGTCATCAACCGTCCGGGCGAGGCGATCTTCATCCGCGACATGGAGAGTGGTTCGGTATCGACGCCCTATGCGTCGCTCTCGCGTCGCCGCTCCGTCGTCTTCGAAACGGCGCATGGGCTCGGCTATTCGCGCTTCCGCAGCACCCAGGACGACCTCGAGATCGAGGCGACCCATACGGTGCACCGCAGCTTGCCGGCAAAGCTCGTCCGCGTCTCGATCCGCAACCGCGCGAAGACGGCGCGGCGGTTGAGGCTCTACGGCTATAACGAGTGGGTACTCGGTAACAACCGCGCCCGCTCGGCGCCCTTCATCCTCTCGAAGTGGGATGAGGAGACCGCGGCGCTGGTTGCGACCAACCCTTACAGCATCGACTATGCCGGTCGTTCGGCGTTCTTCACCGCCGATGGCGGCCAGGCTGCCGGTTACACCGCGAGCCGGCGGGAGTTCCTGGGCTCGCTCGGCGGCATCCTCGTGCCGCAGGCGGTGCTTTCGGGTGCCGATCTCTCGGGTTCGGTCGACGTAGACGGCGACCCTTGCGCGGTCATTGCGTCCGATCTGACCATCGAACCCGGTGCCGAGCAGCAGGTCACCTTCATTCTCGGCGATGCCGACAATGAGGATCAGCTTCGTGCCGTACTCGGTGAGTTGCGTGAGACTGCATTCGACACGGTGCTCGGGGCGGCCAAGACGTTCTGGCGCGATTTCACCGATATCGTGAAGGTGGAAACGCCGGATCCGGCCTTCGACGCCATGATCAACAACTGGCTGCCCTACCAGAGCCTCGGCTGCCGCATCATGGCCCGCTCCGCCTTCTACCAGGCGAGCGGTGCCTTCGGCTTCCGCGACCAGCTGCAGGACACGCTGGCTTTCCTGATCCACAGGCCGGAGCTTGCCCGGGCGCAGATCCTGAATGCTGCGGCTCGTCAGTTCGTCGAGGGCGACGTGCAGCACTGGTGGCTGCCGGGAACCGGCGCCGGCGTGCGCACGATGATATCCGACGACGTCGTCTGGCTCGCCCATGCCGTTACGCATTACTGCTCGGTGACCGGTACCTCCGACATCCTGAGAGAACAGATCGCCTTCATCAGCGGTCCGGCTCTCGAAGAGGGCCAGCACGACGCCTTCTACAAGCCTGAGATTTCCGAGGAGGTCGGCGACGTCTACGAGCATTGCGCCCGTGCGCTCGACCTCGCGATCAAGCGGACCGGCGAGAACGGCCTGCCGTTGATCCTCGGCGGTGACTGGAACGATGGCATGAACCGTGTCGGTGCTGCCGGAAAGGGCACCAGCACCTGGCTTGGATGGTTCCTCGCAGGCACGCTCCGCGGCTTCCTGCCTTACGCTCGCGAGCGTAAGGACCAGGCACGCGTCACCCGTTGGGAGGCGCATCTCGAAGCCCTGAAGAAGGCGCTCGACACCGCCGGCTGGGACGGCGACTACTATCGTCGCGGCTATTACGACGACGGCACGCCGCTCGGCACCAGCGAGGCGCTCGAGTGCCGGATCGATTCGATCGGCCAGTCCTGGAGCGTCCTCTCAGGCGAAGGCGACGAGCAGCGTTCGCTCAAGGCGATGGATGCGGTCATGGCCGAACTGGTCGATCCGGACCAGCACATCGTGCGGCTGTTCACGCCGCCGCTCGAGCGGACGTCGCAGGATCCAGGCTACATCAAGGCCTATCCGCCCGGCGTGCGCGAAAATGGCGGGCAATATACCCATGCGGCCACCTGGGTGGCGCTGGCCTTCGCCGAACAGGGCAGGGCGGAAGAAGCCTGGCGCGTCTTCCAGATGCTGAACCCGGTCTCGCATGCGCAGAGCCGCGAGGCGGCGGAACACTACCGCGTCGAGCCCTATGTCGTCGCCGCCGATATCTATGGCGAAGGCGATCTGGCGGGACGCGGCGGCTGGACCTGGTACACCGGTTCGGCTGGCTGGCTCTACCGCGTCGGCGTCGAAGGTATTCTCGGGATCCGCAGACAGGGCGACAAGCTGGTCATTCGGCCGGTGCTGCCGGCGGCCTGGGACGGCTACTCCGCAGAAGTGACGCTCAACGGCGCGCGGCACAAGATTTCGGTGCAGCGCGACCAGAAAAGTGGCGAGCCGATTGTCAGCATAAACAATAGTGTCACAAAAAACGCGCATGAAGGCATTTTGCTGTAACGGCCGGCATTGAAGACAGGATGAGACCGGCTTTGTTCCCGCAAGGGCAAGGCCGGTTTTCTTTGCGGAAATGCGGGCGGCATGACCCCGACGGCCGGGTGTCGTGTCTTGGAGCGCCAGGCGTTCAGACGAACGCGCAAAGGGCGCTCTAACACTTTGAAGCCAGAGCATCTTATCCGCTTCCAGTGACTTCACTTGAAAGCGGGATGCTCTAGATCATCGGAGCGGGATGGGGCGGAGAACTGCAACATGTTCCTCATCCCACCTAGTTCATGGTGCCGGGCATCTCGCGCGTTTGAATGACGGCGCGGGCTGTCGGTGCCCGTTTCAACAGGGATGGGGCAGGGGCGCCAAATCCTGGAAAACGGACCGCATGCTGCAAAAGACTTTTCAGGGTGGTGTCAACCCGACGTCCGCCCGAATGGTTCCCAACGAGCGTGACACACGCCTCGACGTGTTCAGGGCGCTGTGCCTGCTGACGATCTTCGTCAACCACGTTCCGGGACAGTACCTCGAATATCTGACGCACAAGAACTTCGGCTTTTCCGATTCCGCCGAAGCCTTCGTGCTGATCTCCGGCCTGTCGGTCGGGATCGCCTATGGCGGCAAGTTCGCCGCCGGAGAACGGCTGGCGATGACGCTGAAAATCTGGCGCCGGGCGCTGGCGCTTTATGTCGCCCACATCATGACCAGCATCGTGACGCTGGCGATTTTTGCGGCCGGGGCGATCTATTTCGGCCGGCAGGATCTGATCGGCGAGATCAACATTCGGCCGATGGTGGAACAGACGGAACAGGGCATCGTCGCCATGGTGCTTCTGGGGTATCAGCTCGGCTACAACAACATCCTGTCGATGTATGCGGCGCTGTTCCTGATGCTGCCGGGTATTCTCTGGCTGAACGGCGTCAGCAAGAAACTGCTGCTGTCGCTGTCGGCCGCCCTGTGGCTCGCCGCAGGCATCTTCAAGTTCGTGCCGTCGAATTTCCTCGACGAGGGCTATTGGTTCCTCAATCCCTGGTCCTGGCAGTTCCTGTTCGTCATCGGCATCGTCATGATGACCTTCGTTCGCAATGGTGGATCACTCCCCCGATGGCCCTGGCTGATCGTCCTGTCGGGCGCTTATCTTGCGGTCTCCGCTGTCTGGGTGCTCTTCTCCTTCTGGAGCATCGACCTTTCCTTCGGTCTTCCAGCGGTCTTGACCGGCTTTGACAAGACCTTCCTGTCGGGCCCCCGGCTGCTCCATGTGCTGGCGCTTGCCTACATCGTCGCCGTGACGCCTCGCATCAGCAACCTCGCCAAACTCGACAGCGATCATCCGCTCGCGGTTGTCGGGCGACACTCGCTGCCGATCTTCATCTTCGGCACGATCCTGGCGATGTCCGGCCAGGTGCTGCTGTTCGTCACCGGGAGAAACCCGATCTTCGGCAGCCTCTTCGTGCTCGTCGGCATCGGGCTGCATTTCGCCTATGCCTATTATCTCGAATGGTTGCGCGGCATTGCTACTGCAAAGCCGCTGCGGGCGGCGTAACAGAACGCCGCCCCTGCTGGGCGACTAATTTCTGGAACCAAGGGCAAGGCGGCAGGCGAGCCCCGTGAATACGCCGGCGAGAAGATACTGCGGCAGCTTCGGGAAACGCCTGATGCCAGCGAGCCGCGCGCGCAGATGGCTGCCGACCAGGATGACCGAGCCGTTCACGAGGAAGCCGACCCCGTTCAACACGGTCGCCAGCAGAAGCATCTGCGTGACCATCGACCCGCTCTTTGGGTCTACGAACTGTGGGAGCAGCGCCAGTACGAAGAGCGCCATCTTCGGATTGAGCAGGTTCGTCATCAGCCCCTCGCCGAAGATCCGCCAGTTCGAAAGTCGCTTGAGCGTCGAAACCGGTGACGCGCTCGATGCGTTCGAGCGGACTGTCTTGTAGGCGAGGTACAGCAGATAGGCGCAGCCCGCCCAGCGCACGATCTCATAGGCAACCGGCAAGGTGACGAAGAGCTGGGAAAGACCGAGTGCTGCGGCCAGCGCGTGGCAATAGGTGCCGACTGCGATCCCGGCATAGGTGAGGAACCCGGCTGCGCGCCCCTGGCTCACGCTCCGAGAAGCGATGAGCAGCATGTCAGGGCCGGGCGTGGCGGTGAGCACGAGGCTTGCTGTGGCGAAAACTGCGATTGTGGAGATGTCCGGCATGATGATTCCTTTGGAATTGGGGCCGGAATTCCCGTCTACCAACAATCTCGAGAATGGCAAGGCTGGTCGACGCGACGTTGTCAGAAAGCCGAAAAGCAAAAAACCACCCGCGTTTGACCGCGGGTGGTTCGGTTCGTTCGCTTGACTTCAAGCGCGTGTCTTATGCCGCCGTGTGGCTCATGCGGACGTCTTCGTCCGTCAGGATGCCGCTGGCGCGCAAGAGGGCTGCGAAGCGGCCATTGCTCTGGCTGAGCTCGTTGAAACCGCCCATTTCGACGACGCGGCCCTGATCCATGAAGATTACCAGGTCGGCCTCGCGCACCGTCGACAGGCGGTGTGCGATGATGAAGGTCGTGCGGTTCTTGCGCAGGGCATCGATCGCATCCTTCACGCGGGCCTCGGTTTCGACGTCGAGCGCGCTGGTCGCCTCGTCGAGCACCAGGATCGGCGCGTTCTTGAGGATGGCGCGGGC
Source organism: Ensifer sp. R-19 (assembly GCF_049905105.1). Lineage (NCBI taxonomy): Bacteria > Pseudomonadati > Pseudomonadota > Alphaproteobacteria > Hyphomicrobiales > Rhizobiaceae > Ensifer > Ensifer sp. R-19. The sequence continues at coordinate 3,541,650 of NZ_CP184569.1, read as the reverse complement.
GATGGCCACACGCTGGCGTTCGCCGCCCGACAGACGGTTGCCGCGTTCGCCGACCACCGTGTCGTAGCCGCCCGTCCGGCCCTCGATGAAGTCGCAGGCGGCGGCCGCTTCGGCGGCAGCCATGACTTCCTCGATCGTCGCATCGTCACGGCCGAGGCGGATGTTGTCTGAGATCGAACGGTTCATCAGGCCCGCGTCCTGGAAGACGGTGGCGATCGAGCGGCGCAGCGACTTGCGCGTTACCTTCGAGATATCGTTGCCATCGATCAGGATCTGGCCATCACGCGGATCGTGAACACGCTGCAGCAGGTTGACGAGCGTCGTCTTGCCGGCACCCGTCGGGCCGACGATCGCGATCGTCTGGCCGGCCTTGGCCGTGAACGAGACGTTGTGCACGCCCTGGTTCGTGTTGGCAAAGTCGAAGGAGACGTTGCGGAACTCGACTTCGCCGACAGCTGGCGGCAGTTCAGTCGCGCCTGCCGGCTCGTCACGTTCGCGCACGGCGTCTTCGAGCTGGAAGAAGTCTTCGAGCTTGGCACGGGCTTCGAAAATCTGCGTCACGAAGGCCTTCATCTGGTCGAGACGGCCGATCAGCAGGTTGGCAAAACCGATGAAGGCGATGACTTCGCCGACGCCGAGCTCGCCGCGCTGCACCAGCACGGTGCCGATGACGAGGATCGCCATCATCGAAATGGTGGAGGCGACGCGGTTCAGCGCGCTCGCCAGTGCCCACCAGTCGAGCACCGGGAACTGGGCGGAGATCAGCCGCTCGGTGAACTTCTTCAGCTCGCGGGTTTCAGCCTCGATGCGGTTGTAGCTGTGCACGACCGAGACGTTGCTGATGGCGTCGGAAACGTGGGAGAAAACCGTATGATAGTGGTTCTCGACCGAGGCCTGACCTTCCTTGGTGCGGCTCATCACCGCCTTGCTGATCATGACATAGGCCGCGCCGAGCACGAGAAGGACGAGCGAGAGGCGCACGTCCATGGCAAAGGCGGTCGGAATGAGCAGCATCAGCGCGACGGCCGTAGCCAGGTGCTGGCGCATGAATTCGAGCCAGAGACCGAATAGGGTTTCGCAGGCGCGCAACAGCGTGTGCAGCGCGTTGGACGTGCCGCGCTGGCTATGCCAGGCGAGCGGCATGGAAACGATCCGTCCAAAGGCTTCCGTCAGGAGCGTGGCGCGGCGGCCATGGGCCAGCCGGTCCGCCTCGCGGGCAACGAGCACGAAGGCGACGGTGTTGAAGACGCCGAGGCCAGCCCACATCAAAAGCATCGGCGTGACCTCGCCCTTTGACGAGATGGCGTCGATGATGCGCCCGAACAGGATCGGTTCGGCAATCGAGATGGCTGCCAGAACGACGTTGGCGAGGACGATCGCCGAGACACGAAACTTGTGAACCGCAAGATACTGGAGCGCTCTTGCATACACTTGGAACAATGACACTGTCTCACCCCTTCCGGGTACCGGATTTGACGCGCCGCAGTCCTTCTGCGGCGGATGCACCCGCGTCCTCGAGCTACGGTTGGCGGGCTTGGGCTCCGCCCCTATACACTCGGGGCCGCGCTGAGACGGTCTTTTGCGGCAAAGGGAAGCCGTAGCCGGACGCATGGACAGCCACTCGTTTTCCCGTTTCGCTCGCATGCGAGCTTGGCGAGAATATTCATAGTCTGCTATCTGTCGTGCCAACTCCGATTTCTTGCATATTTCGCATAAGACCGGGCGTGGTATGAGGGATTATCGCGGGTGCAACATGAATGGTCGCTGAACGGTGCCTTTATGTCCGGATTCGGAAATGCGACCATATGCATCTACCTGGAAGGTGATCCATGAACATTACGCTGCTCGTACAGTTTCTCGCGCTTCTGGAGGAGATGAAGACACGCGAGGAAATCGTCCCGGAATTCGAGCGCCTGCTCGATCGCTGCGGCTTCGACTTCTACGGTGTCGTTCGGCAGCCGAAACCGCATGACAATCCGCTGCGGCTGCTGCTCGCCGGCCGCTGGCCGGAAGGCTGGCCGCAGATCTACATCCGCAAGAAGTTCGTGGTGATCGATCCGACCATCCGCTATCTCGGCCATGCGCAGCGCGGCTTCCGCTGGCGTGACACGCTGTTTGCCTTCCGCTCCGATCCACATCGCAAGCGCATGGAAAGCATGATGATCGAGGCCAGAAACCACGGTCTCTACGATGGCTACATCTTTCCGGTGCACGGCCGGCGCGGCCTGCTCGGCAACCTGACGGTCGGCGGTCGCGTCGTCGACTTGAGCCCGGTCGAGATCAGCCTCTTCGACGCCATCGCCAAGCGGCTGTTCTGGAAGCTTCTGGAGCTGACCGATCCCGAGGTTTCGGCCGAACTCGGCTCGCGCGTCGAGGTGCAGATGACGCGGCGCGAAATGGAAGCGCTCAACTATCTCGCCGACGGCATGACTTCGAACGACATAGGCAAGGTGCTCGATATCTCGAGCCATACGGTCGACTGGTATATGAACGGCATCCAGGAGAAATTGAAGGGCAAGAACCGCCATCACGTCGTGGCGATCGCCTTCCGGCTCGGGCTGATCTCCTAGAGTCGAAGGCTTTCGGTTTCCTGTCGCATCTGAAATTGCGCTCTGCTCGGTGACTCGCTAATACTTTATTTCGCGGGTGCAGCATTTCCCGCAATATCAAGTCATTGAGGAGACCGACTTGCCTATCTCGAAGATCCTTGTTGCCAACCGTTCTGAAATTGCCATCCGCGTTTTCCGCGCTGCAAACGAACTCGGTCTGAAAACGGTCGCGATATGGGCTGAAGAGGACAAACTGGCGCTGCACCGCTTCAAGGCGGACGAAAGTTATCAGATCGGCCGCGGGCAGCACCTTGCCCGCGACCTCGGTCCGATCGAGAGCTACCTGTCGATCGAAGAGGTGATCCGCGTCGCCAAGCTTTCGGGCGCCGACGCGATCCATCCGGGCTACGGCCTGCTTTCGGAAAGCCCTGAATTCGTCGATGCCTGTGATGCCGCCGGCATCATCTTCATCGGTCCGCGGCCGGCGACGATGCGCCAGCTCGGCAACAAGGTTGCCGCGCGCAACCTCGCGATTTCCGTCGGCGTGCCGGTCGTTCCGGCCACCGATCCTCTGCCGGACGACGAAAAGGAAATCCACCGCCTTGCGGCCGAGATCGGCTATCCGGTCATGCTCAAGGCCTCCTGGGGCGGCGGCGGACGCGGCATGCGCGCCATTCGCGACCCGAAGGACCTGATCCGTGAGGTGACGGAAGGCAAGCGCGAAGCCAAGGCCGCCTTCGGCAAGGATGAGGTTTATCTTGAAAAGCTGGTTGAGCGCGCCCGCCACGTCGAAAGCCAGATCCTCGGCGATACCCACGGCAATGTCGTGCATCTCTTCGAGCGCGACTGCTCGATCCAGCGCCGCAACCAGAAGGTCGTCGAGCGCGCGCCGGCGCCCTACCTCTCGGATGCGCAGCGCCAGGAGCTTGCCGACTATTCGCTGATGATCGCCCGTGCGACGAGCTATGTCGGCGCCGGCACGGTCGAGTATCTGATGGATGCCAACACCGGCAAGTTCTACTTCATCGAGGTCAACCCGCGCATTCAGGTGGAGCACACCGTCACGGAAGTCGTGACTGGCATCGACATCGTCAAGGCGCAGATCCACATCCTCGACGGCGAGGCGATCGGCACGCCGGAATCGGGCGTGCCGAAGCAGGAGGACATCCGCCTCAACGGTCACGCGCTGCAGTGCCGCATCACCACCGAAGACCCGGAGCAGAACTTCATTCCGGACTATGGCCGCATCACCGGTTATCGCTCGGCGTCCGGCTTCGGCATCCGTCTCGATGGCGGCACCGCCTATCCGGGTGCAGTCATTACCCGCTTCTACGACCCACTGCTCGTCAAGGTTACCGCCTGGGCGCCGAACCCCCTCGAAGCGATCAGCCGCATGGACCGCGCGCTGCGGGAGTTCCGCATCCGCGGTGTGGCAACCAACCTGACCTTTCTCGAGGCGATCATCAGCCATCCGAAGTTCCAGGATAACAGCTATACGACGCGCTTCATCGACACGACTCCGGAACTGTTCCAGCAGGTGAAGCGCCTGGACCGCGCGACGAAGCTCCTCACCTATCTCGCCGACGTCACGGTCAATGGCCACCCGGAGACGAAGGGCCGCCCGAAGCCGCCGGCGGATGCGGCAAAGCCCGTCGTCCCGTTCATCGACGGCGACATCAAATCCGGTACCAAGCAGAAGCTCGACGAACTCGGCCCGAAGAAGTTCGCCGAGTGGGTGCGTGGCGAACGCCAAGTGTTCCTGACCGATACGACGATGCGCGACGGCCATCAGTCGCTGCTTGCGACCCGCATGCGCACCCATGATATCGCCCGCGTCGCCGGCACCTATGCCCGCGCGCTTCCCCAGCTCTTCTCGCTCGAATGCTGGGGTGGCGCGACCTTCGACGTGTCCATGCGCTTCCTCACCGAAGACCCGTGGGATCGCCTGGCCCGCATTCGCGAAGATGCCCCGAACCTGCTGCTGCAGATGCTTCTGCGCGGCGCCAATGGCGTCGGCTACAAAAACTACCCCGACAACGTGGTCAAATACTTCGTGCGCCAGGCGGCAAAAGGCGGCATCGACGTGTTCCGCGTCTTCGACTGCCTCAATTGGGTCGACAACATGCGGGTGTCGATGGAGGCCGTTGCCGAGGAGAATCGCATCTGCGAGGCGGCGATCTGCTATACCGGCGACATCCTGAATTCGGCCCGGCCGAAATACGATCTCAAATACTACACAGCCCTTGCCGCCGACCTCGAAAAGGCCGGCGCGCACATGATCGCCGTCAAGGACATGGCGGGCCTGTTGAAGCCGGCGGCCGCACGCGTGTTGTTCAAGGCGCTGCGTGAGGCGACCGACTTGCCGATCCATTTCCACACCCACGACACCTCGGGCATTGCGGCCGCGACCGTGCTTGCCGCCGTGGAGACCGGCGTCGATGTCGTCGATGCGGCGATGGACGCGCTTTCCGGCAATACCTCGCAGCCCTGCCTCGGCTCGATCGTCGAGGCGCTCCGGGGGTCGGACCGCGATCCGGGTCTCGATCCCGAGTGGATTCGTCGCATCTCCTTCTATTGGGAAGCGGTGCGCCACCAGTATGCCGCCTTCGAAAGCGACCTCAAGGGACCGGCGTCCGAAGTCTACCTGCACGAAATGCCGGGCGGACAGTTCACAAACCTTAAGGAACAGGCGCGTTCGCTCGGTCTCGAAACCAAGTGGCACCGCGTCGCCCAGGCCTATGCCGACGCCAACCAGATATTCGGCGATATCGTCAAGGTGACGCCATCGTCCAAGGTCGTCGGCGACATGGCGCTGATGATGGTGAGCCAGGACCTGACCGTCGCCGACGTCGAAAATCCTGCGAAGGACATCGCTTTCCCGGATTCGGTCGTCTCGATGCTCAAGGGCGATCTCGGCCAGCCCCCGGGCGGCTGGCCGGAAGCGCTGCAGAAGAAGGCGCTGAAGGGCGAAAAGGCCTATACCGCCGTTCCGGGCTCGCTGCTGCCGCCGGCCGACCTCGATGCTGAGCGCAAGGCAATCGAGGACAAGCTTGAGCGCAAGGTCGACGACTTCGAGTTCGCCTCCTATCTGATGTATCCGAAGGTCTTCACCGACTATGCGGTTGCTGCCGACACCTATGGCCCGGTCAGCGTCTTGCCGACGCCGGCCTATTTCTACGGGCTTGCGCCGGGCGAGGAGCTGCAGCCGGAGATCGAGCGGGGCAAGTCGCTCGTGATCCTGCACCAGGCCAAGAGCGAGCCGGACGAGAAGGGCATGGTCAAGGTGTTCTTTGAGCTCAACGGCCAGCCGCGCCTGATCAAAGTGCCGGACCGCAACCGCAGCGCTCAGAGCGCGGTGCGCCGCAAGGCCGAGGTCGGTAACGCCGCCCATCTCGGCGCGCCGATGCCGGGTGTCATCTCGACGGTCTTTGTCTCGCCAGGACAGGCGGTCAAGGCGGGCGACGTGCTGCTTTCGATCGAGGCGATGAAGATGGAAACGGCGCTGCATGCGGAGAAGGACGGCACGATTGCCGAAGTGCTGGTGCGCGCCGGCGACCAGATCGACGCCAAGGATCTGCTGATGGTCTTCGGCGCCTGAGGGTAAGTTCAAACAAACAGAAACGGCCGGATGCGAATCCGGCCGTTTTGTTTTCTGGAAGTAGAGGGGGCGTCTAGCCTGCTGGGGTCGTCCGTCCTGCTCCCCGGACTGAACATCAAGCCCGAGGATGACGGTAGAGATAGACAAGGCTGGCGCAAAGGGTGCCCGACCCACACCCGCCGGATCGTCCTGTGATCCGTCGTCCCCTCCGCTCAGATTTCGTAGTCGTGCGGGGCGCTCAGCGAGGCGATGAACTTCTTGGTACGCTCACGCTCGGGCGCCGAGAAGATCGTCTTCGGGGCACCGCTTTCGACGATGACACCACCATCGAGGAAGATCACCTTGTCGGCGACGCGGGAGGCGAGGCGCAGGTCATGGGTCGCCATGACCATGGTCGTGCCTTCACGGGCAAGCCGGCTCAGGACTTCGACCACTTCCTCCGCCAGTTCCGGGTCGAGGGCAGAGGTCGGCTCGTCGCAGAGAAGCACGCGGGGCGACGGGGCAAGCGCGCGGGCGATCGCCACGCGCTGTTGCTGGCCGCCGGAAAGGGTCGCCGGCCAGGCGTCGGCCTTGTGCGCCATGCCGACCTTTTCCAAGAGTTCCATCGCGCGCGTCTTCGCCCTGTCGGCCGGCCACTTCAGCACCGTGACGAGGCCTTCCATGACGTTGCCGAGCGCGGTCTGGTGGGGGAAGAGCTGGAAGTTCTGGAACACCATTCCGGTCTGCCGGCGCAGGCGCTGGATCGCCGCCCAGCCGACCTTGCGGCCGGGCGAAAATTCGAGCGTCTCGTCCCCAAGCCGGATTGCGCCGGACGTTGGGATTTCCAGCAGATTGATGCAGCGCAGCAGCGTGCTCTTGCCGCCGCCGGATGGGCCGACAAGCGCCGTCACCGTGCCTTCGGCGAGTGTTACGGAAATATCCTTCAGCACGAGATTGTCGCCGAAGCGCTTTTCGATGTGGGAGAGCTCGATCATGCACGTGCCTCCAGGAAGCCGCCATAGCGGGCAAAGCGCCGCTCCAGCCGCACTTGCAGGGCCGAGAGCACGGAGCTCATGGCGAGATAGATCAGCGCCGCCAGGATATAGAGGATCAGCGGCTCGTAGGTGGTGGCGACGATGCGCTGCGCGGTCTGGAACATCTCCGGCACGGTGATGGCGGCGGCCAGCGAGGTGTCCTTCACCAGCGAGATGAAAGTGTTCGACAGCGGCGGCACGGCGACGCGGGTCGCCTGCGGCAGGATGGTGCGACGCATCGCCTGGCTCCAGCTCATGCCGATGGAGTAGGCCGCTTCCCACTGTCCGCGTGGCACTGACGAGATGACGGCGCGGATGATCTCGGAGGTATAGGCGCCGACGTTCAGCGAGAAGCCGATGAGCGCGGCGGTGAAGGCGTCGAGCAGGATGCCGGCGCTCGGCAGCCCGTAGAAGATCACGAAGAGCTGGACGAGCAGCGGCGTGCCGCGGATCACCCAGACGTAAAATCGCGCGATCGCGACGACCGGCGCCGGTCCGAACAGGCGGGCGACGGCGGTTGCGAGCCCGAGGATCAGGCCGAAAATGAAGGAAAGCAGCGTCAGCGGGATGGTGAAGGTGAGGCCGGCCCAGAGCAGGGACGGCAGCGAATCCAGCATCAGTTGGAGCCAGGTGGGCAAGGGGCGGGCCTTTCAAAAAGCGCGATCCGCCCCGGTGTCCGGAACGGATCGCGATTCATAACCGAGAATGGCCGGCGGAGAAACCGACCCGGCGCTCGGGACAGGGGTTACTTCGAGACGTCGGCGCCGAAGTACTTCTGCGAGATCTTGTCGTAGGTACCGTCGGCCTTGATCTCGCCGAGCGCCTTGTTGATCGCTTCCAAGAGTTCCGGCTCGTCCTTGCGGATGATGATGCCGGAGAAGTCGGCGTCAGCCTGTTCGGCCGCGATCTTTACCGGCGCGTCGGGCTTCTTCTTCTTGAAATCGAGGAAGGAGAGGCTGTCGTTTATCGTGGCATCGGCGCGGCCGGTGAGCACGAGCTGGATCGACTGGTCGAAGCCGTCGGTGCCGACGAGTTCGGCGCCGGAGGCGGTTGCGAGCTTGCCGAAGTTGCTGGTCAGCGACTGAGCCGACTTCTTGCCCTTGAGATCGGCGAAGCCCTTGATCTCCTCGTTGTCGGTCTTGACGATCAGCACGGCCTTCGAGGCGATGTAGGGCTCGGAGAAGTCGTACTTCTTCTTGCGCTCTTCGGTGATGCCGACCTGGTTGATGACCGTGTCGTAGCGGTTGGCGTCGAGGCCGGCGATCAGGCCGTCCCACTTGCCTTCGAGGAATTCGGCCTTGACGCCGAGCTTCTCGGCGACGGCCTGGCCGATCTCAACGTCGAAGCCGACAAGAGCGCCGGAGGCATCGTGATAGGTGAAGGGCGCATAGGTGCCCTCGGTGCCGATCTTCAGGACGCCGGCGGATTTGACCGCGTCGAGATTCTCGCCGGCTTCAGCGGAGGCGAGGGCGGCAACCTGCATCAGAGCGGCGGCGAACAGCGTGGGGAGGAGCTTCATCGTGATTTCCATCTTCTTTGTGGTCCGGCCCGTCGTCCGGATTGAGCGGACAATCGCACAAAAGATTGGCGATCTGAGCGTATAAAACACCAATTCCCGAGCGTTTTGATGAAGAATTTTCCTCGAAATGGCGTCGACCACGCGCAAAAGGCACGGTTTGCTCGAATTGCTGGCCCGCGGTGATTTGGCTGACTCCGCGACTTGAAATCGGTTTCAAAATTCGCTATGCACATTTATGGCGATTCATGCACGTTTATGCACGATTGGTAAAAATGTCCGGTGAACTCCTTCTTCGTGAACGAAAGACGCTGATCCAGGAGCGGCTGAAGGCCAAGGGCCGGGTGCTGGCTGCGGATCTTGCTGCCGAGCTCAATGTTTCCGAAGACACGATCCGCCGTGACCTGCGCGAAATGGCGGCAGCGGGGCTTTGCGAGCGGGTCTATGGTGGCGCGCTCCCGGTCGTTCCTGCTGCACACAGCAGTTTGAGCGAGCGGGCGGCGATGGCGCCGGAGCGCAAGGCAGCACTTGCCCGCACGGCGGTCGGATTGATCAAGCCGGGCATGACCGTGTTCCTCGATGCCGGTTCCACAAACCTCGCCATCGCGCAATTGATCGAGCCGGAGCTCCAGGTCACGATTGTCACCAATACGCCGCTGATCGCTGCAGCGCTGATGGAGAAGCCTGGCGTCGATCTCATCCTGCTTGGCGGGCCACTCAACCGTGCGGTCGGTGCGGCCATCAGCGCGCGGGCGCAGCGCGACGCCGAACTGCTCAGGCCCGATCTCTGCTTTCTCGGCACCTGCGGCGCCGATGCCGAAGCGGGCCTGACGGCGATCTATTTCGAGGACGCCGAATTCAAGCGGCTCGTCGCCTTGCGCAGCCGCCGTCTGGTCGTTGCCATCACCAGCGACAAACTCGGGACGGCTGCCGCTCATGGGATCGTCGATATCGACGACAAGGCGACGCTGCTTCTCGAGGCAGACGCGCCTGCTGAGCATCGCGCGGCATTCGAGGCAGCGGGTGCAGACATCCTGATTGCGGGAGGGGTGGAACAATGACGATAACCCATGTGGCTCTCTGGACCCACGAACTCGATAAGATTGCCGGATTCTGGTCGGCGTTCTTCGGTGCGGAGGTCGGCGACGTTTACGAAAGCCGGCGGCGGCCTGGCTTCCGTTCGCGCTTCCTGACACTCGGCAAAGGACCGGCGATCGAGATCATGGAAGGTCCCTGGGTCGCTCCGGGTGATCCGGCCGAGCTCGAGCGCGCAGGCTTTGCCCATGTCGCGCTGTCGCTCGGCAGCGAACAGGCGGTCGATGCCATTGCTGTGCGCGCCGAGGCCGAGGGCATCCTGGTCGCGAAGGCGCGCTGGACCGGCGACGGCTTCTACGAGGCGGTGCTGCGCGACCCCGATGGAAATCTGATCGAAATCACTGTTTGAGCCGGCCCGATCCGGCACAGAGGCAATACCATGGACCAACGTTCTCCCACTGCAACCGTCCGCCAGGGCTATATGACCCGCAACCGGCTGGCGGTTTCCCTGCTCTTTCTGATGAATGGCTTCGTCACCGGCAGCTGGGCGCCGAAGATCCCCGAGTTCAAGGACCGGCTCGGCATCAGCGAAAGCGTACTCGGCCTCCTGATCCTGATGTTTGGCATCGGCTCGCTGGTGCTGATGCCGATTGCCGGCGGCTACATCGCCCGCATCGGCTCGCAGAAGGTCGTCAAGGTCACGGCCATCATCCTGTCGCCGCTGCTTCTGCTTTTGACCTTGGTGCCAAACGTCTGGGCGGCGGCGATCGGCATGTTCGTGCTCGGCGGTTTCGTCGGCGCGATGGATGTCGCCATGAACGCCAATGCGGTCGAGGTCGAGAAATCGATGCGGCGGGCAATCATGTCCTCCTGCCACGCCTATTGGAGCCTCGGCGGCCTGATCGGCGCCGGCATCGGCGGGTTCCTCATGGCGCGCGTCGGCGTGCTGCCACATGTCTTCGTCGTCACCGTGATCTGCCTGACGTTGATTGCGATTGCCTGGCCGATGATCCTTGCCGACAAGCCGCATCCGGCCGCCGCCAAGGAAAAGCTCCGCCTGCCGATGACGCCGCTTCCCTGGCTGATCGGCATCATGGCGCTGTTTTCGATGGTGCCGGAGGGCACGGTGCTCGATTGGGGCGCGCTCTACCTGCGCAACGAGCTTGGTGCCTCGGTGGAACTGTCCGGCTTCGGCTTCGCCGCCTTCTCCGCCACCATGGCGACCATGCGCTTTGCTGGCGACCTCGTGCGCGACCGCTTCGGCGCCAAGAAGACGCTGCGCATCTGCACGGTCACTGCGCTTATCGGCATGATCATCGCGGGCACGGCGCCGAATGCCTATATCGCCATCCTCGGCTTTGCGATTGCCGGCGTCGGCATCTCCAACATGGTGCCGATCGCTTTTTCGGCGGCTGGCAACATGCCGGGCCTGCAGCCTGGCATCGGCCTTTCGGTCGCGACCTTCATGGGCTATTCGGGCATGCTGTTTGCGCCATCGGTGATCGGTTTCGTCGCCGAGCATACGGGCTTTGCCATCGTCTTTGCCTCGGTGCCGGTGCTGTTCATCGTCGTGCTGATGCTGTCGCATCATGCTCATCATGCCGACCACGCAAAGGGACACTGACGGCGGCCGCCTGCCATCAAATCGCCGTCAGGGCATGATGTCGCCGTTGACAACGGTGCTTTCCTCATCCACCTGATGGACGAAAAGCAAGAGCGGGACGGGCAGAAGTCCATGTGGTTTTCCGCCCGCATCCCGCGCTGAAACGATGAGACCAGGTCACTGGCGTGACCTGGGGACCAAGAGGCCTTCATGTCTGCCGCCTTCGATTTTGATCCGCAGCCCCGCCGCGCGTCCGTCGCCGTCGATGTCGGCGGGGTCATAGTGGGCGGTGGCGCGCCGGTGGTCGTCCAGTCGATGACCAACACCGATACCGCTGATATCGACGGAACGGTGGCCCAGGTGGCGGCCCTCCACAAGGCCGGCTCGGAACTGGTGCGCATCACCGTCGACCGCGACGAAAGTGCCGCCGCCGTGCCGAAGATCCGCGAGCGCCTCGAGCGCCTCGGTCTGGATGTGCCGCTCGTCGGCGACTTCCACTATATCGGCCACAAGCTGCTCGCCGATCATCCGGCCTGCGCCGAAGCGCTCGCCAAGTACCGCATCAACCCGGGCAATGTCGGCTTCAAGGACAAGAAGGACAAGCAGTTCGCCGAGATCGTCGAAATGGCGATCCGCTACGACAAGCCGGTGCGCATCGGCGTCAATTGGGGCTCGCTCGACCAGGAACTGCTGACGCGGCTGATGGACGAGAACCAGGCGAACGGCTTTCCGCTGACGGCCCAGCAGGTGACGCGCGAGACCATCGTGCAGTCGGCGCTCTTGTCGGCGGATCTCGCAGAAGAGATCGGCCTGCCACGCAACCGCATCATTCTCTCCGCCAAGGTTTCGGGTGTCCAGGACCTGATCGCCGTCTACGCCATGCTGTCGGCACGCTCCGACCATGCGCTGCATCTCGGGCTGACGGAAGCCGGCATGGGCACCAAGGGCATCGTCGCCTCCTCGGCCTCGCTCGGCATCCTGATGCAGCAGGGCATCGGCGACACGATCCGCATTTCGCTGACGCCGGAGCCCGGTGGCGACCGCACCCGCGAGGTGCAGGTGGCGCAGGAACTGCTACAGGTCATGGGCTTCCGCCAGTTCATTCCGGTGGTTGCAGCGTGTCCCGGCTGCGGGCGCACGACGTCCACCGTGTTCCAGGAGCTCGCGCAGAAGATCCAGGACGACATCCGCCGCAACATGCCGGTCTGGCGCGAGAAATATCCCGGTGTCGAAGGCCTGAAGGTCGCGGTGATGGGCTGCATCGTCAACGGCCCGGGCGAAAGCAAACATGCGGACATCGGCATCTCGCTTCCGGGCACCGGTGAAATGCCGGCCGCCCCAGTTTTCGTTGACGGCCAGAAGGCGATGACCCTGCGCGGCCCGAACATCGCCGCGGACTTCGAGACGCTGGTTTCCGATTATATCGAGAAGCGTTATGGCCGCGGCCAGGCGGCTGCCGAATAGGCGGTTTCTTCCGGGCAGTTCCAAGCGACGTACAAGGCTCCTGCCGCCCGGAAGCGCGCGGCTTGGGGCCTATCGCCGCGACGTCAGCCCGCTCTCAGGTGGAATCACTCGAAGCGGAAAGACGCTCTAGAGGATCTCGTCCAGCGCTTCGATCAGTCGCGCGCATTCCTGATCGGTGCCGATCGTGATGCGTAGGAAATCGGAAATGCGGGGCTTGGCGAAATGGCGGACCAGCACGGCCCGTTCGCGCAGCGCCTTCATCAATGCCTCGCCGTCATGGCCCGGATGCCGGGCGAACACAAAGTTGGCCTGAGATGGCAATACCTCGAAGCCGCGTTGAGCGAGGTCCGCCGCAAGCTGTTCGCGGGAGCCGATGATTTTTGCGCGCGTTTCCTCGAACCAGGTTTCGTCCTCGATCGCGGCGATGGCGCCTGCCTGCGCCGGACGGCCGAGCGGATAGGAGTTGAAGCTGTCCTTCACCCGCTCCAGCGCCTCGATCAGCGGCCGCTGGCCGATGGCGAAGCCGACACGAAGGCCTGCAAGCGCGCGCGACTTGGAGAAGGTCTGGACGACCAGCAGGTTCTCGTATTTCGAAACGAGTTCTGCTGCCGACTGGCCGCCGAAGTCGACATAGGCCTCGTCGATGACGACGGGCTGGTCCGGGTGGCTTGCGACGAGCCGCTCGATTTCGGCGAGCGGCAGGCCGATGCCGGTCGGAGCGTTCGGGTTCGGCAGGATGATCGCGCCGCAGGGGCGATCATAGTCGGCGATGTCGATCTCGAAGGCGTCGTTGAGCGGGACCTCGACCGTGTCGATCTCGAAAAGCCGAGCGTAGGTCGAATAGAAGCTGTAGGAAATATCCGGATAGAGCAGCGGAGAGTCGTGCTTCAGGAGGCCGGCGAAGATATGGGCCAGCACCTCGTCCGAGCCGTTGCCGACGAAGACTTCTTCCGCCGTCACGCCATAGCGCGCGGCGATCGCCTGGCGAAGCTTCAGCGCCAGCGGGTCGGGATAAAGGCGGAGATCGCTGCTTGCTGCAGCACCGATCGCGTCGAGCACGTTTTGCGAGGGACCGTAGGGGCATTCGTTGGTGTTGAGCTTCACCAGATTGGCGATGCGCGGCTGCTCGCCCGGGACGTAGGGCTTGAGCTTGGAGACGATCGGCGACCAGAATTTGCTCACGGGGCTAGTTCCTGCGGTTGGCGACGAAGCGGGCGGTATCGACGAGAATGGCAGAGCGCTCGCCATAGGGCGCGAGCAGGGCTTCGGCTTCTGCGACCAGTTGCTCCAGCCGCTCCTCTGCCCAGACCTGGCCGTGCAGCGCGACGAGCGTGCCTTTGCCGCGAGCGGCGTCCTTGCCGGTCGCCTTGCCCATGGTCTCTGCGTCAGCGGTGAGGTCGAGCAGGTCGTCGGCGAGCTGGAAGGCAAGGCCGATCTTTTCGCCGAAGTGGCGAAGCCGGGCGCGGTCGTTTTCCGATGCGCCGGCGACGATGGCGCCCGCTTCGCAGGCGAAGCGGATGAGGGCGCCGGTTTTCATGGCCTGCAGCGTCACGATGCCGGCCTCGTCGGGCGGCGACTTCTCTGCTGCCAGATCGAGCGCCTGTCCGCCAGCCATGCCGCCGTGGCCGGCGGCGCGTCCGAGCGCCAGGATCAGCTCCACTTTCTGGCCGTCCGTCAACAGCGTTTCGGGGGCCGCGATGATGTCGAAGGCGAAGGTCAGCAGGCTGTCGCCGGCGAGGATCGCGGTTGCCTCGTCGAAGGCCCTGTGCACCGTCGGCTGGCCGCGCCTGATATCGTCGTCATCCATCGCCGGCAGGTCGTCATGGACGAGGGAATAGCAATGTACGCATTCGAGTGCCGCGCCGACGCGCAAGGATGCATCGAGGCCGCCGCCGAGAAGATCCGCACATTCGATCACCAGGAAGGGGCGCAGACGCTTGCCGCCGTTCAGCACGCCGTGCCGCATGGCCGCGAGCAGGTTTGTCGGTCGCGTGATCTCGTCGACCGCCGTCGCCGAGCCGAGCAGGCGCTCGAGCAGAGCTTCGACGGCGCGGGCATTGCCGGTGAGGCGGCGGGTGAAGGGCGATGTGTCCTGGCTCATGCGCGCTCTTTGGCACGGGCGAAGAGGGCTTTCAACGGGGATTCGTGTCGCAGCGGCGCGCTTTCCCTGGGACAGCCGCCTGGGCGCCTTGCCTTTTACCAGAAAGCCCGTTCAACTTTGCCGGACCATACACTAAGAGAAGCGGATGGACAGCGAGGTGAACAGTCAGGCCGTGAACGTCGTTCCGGAAGCGCGCGAGGAGGGCGAAGTGCCTTCCAGTCGCTGGTCGTCGCTTCGCCGGACGTTGCGCACGAAACGCCGCCAGATCATCCTGGCTGTCCTGGGTTTCGTTGCCCTGCCCTATGTGCTGATCGTTCTCTATCTCTTCGAGTTCGTCCACCCGGTCTCCACCTTGATGCTGCGCGATCTCGTTCTACTTCGCGGCTACGACCGCCAATGGGTCGATTTCGAAAACATCTCGCCGGTGCTCGTCCAATCGGTGATGATGTCAGAGGACGGTCAGTTCTGCGCCCATGACGGCGTCGACTGGGGCCAGATGCGCGGCGTGGTCGAGGATGCGCTTGAAGGGGAATCGACCCGTGGCGCCAGCACCATCCCGATGCAGACCGTCAAGAACCTCTACCTCTGGAACGGCCGCTCCTTCCTGCGCAAGGGCATGGAGCTGCCGCTGGCGGTCGCTGCCGATTTCGTCTGGAGCAAGCGGCGGATGATGGAGATCTATTTGAACGTCGCCGAATGGGGTGATGGGATCTACGGTATCGAGGCGGCGGCCCGCCACCATTTCGGCGTTTCCGCGGCGAAGCTCTCGCGCCGGCAGGCCGCACTGCTTGCGGTTTCGCTGCCCAACCCGAAAGAGCGCAATGCCGGCAAACCCGGCCGTGGGCTCAAGCGTCTGGCGAATTTGATCGAGCGTCGCGCCAGCCGCTCCGGCGGCTACATCACCTGCCTTTATGATTGAGATCAGACCTTTTCATTGGATGCGGTTGCCGGGGGATGTCATCCTGGCTTCGTAGAGTTCTGCCATCTGGGCCCTCTCTCCATTCAAAAGGCCCGATCGCTCCCATGACCTCGATTTCCCCTTCGCTTCTCGCCTTTGGCCGCAACGCGGACACCATTCCGCCGAAGCATCTCGGAACCCGCTACGCCACGGACGGCCGCTTCCTGCGTGAGCCGGGCAACACGGTCGTCTCCCACGTCACCGCCGGATCGCCGTCCGAGACGGCCGTGCTTGCCGTGCGCGAGCGTCTGATGGCGATGCCCGAGGCGGGGCAGTTCGCCTTCACGCATCCGTCCAGCCTGCACATGACGATCTTCCAGGGCATCATCGAATATCGTCGCAGGCTACCCTATTGGCCCGTCGATATGGCGCTCGATACACCGATCGATGTGATGACCGAACACTACTGTGCGCGGCTGAGGCACTTTGCGCCGTTGCAGCCCTTCCGTGCCCGCGTGACCGAGATCACGCCAACCGGTCTCGCGCTTGAAGGCGACAGCGTCGCCGATCGGGCTTGCCTCAAGGCCTGGCGCGATGCTTTCGCCGAAGTCTTCGGCTATCGCCATCCTGATCATGACGACTATGCGTTTCACATCACCTTCGCCTATGTCATCGACTGGCTCGATGACGCGGCACTGCCGCGCTGGCAGGAAATGTTGAGCGAACAACTCGCCTGCCTCAGGGAGCGGGCGCCCGTGATCGAGCTCGATCCGCCGGCCTTCTGCTCGTTCGAGGACATGAACCATTTCGAGGAACTGATCGTTTTCTCGGACAGATCAGCAATCACGGCCAGCAATTAAGGCCAGCATCAAGGAATGTAGATGACCGGACTTACCCTTTACGTCGGCAACAAGAACTATTCGTCCTGGTCGATGCGGCCCTGGATGGCGATGACCGCCGCGGGCATCGCCTTCGAGGACGTGGTCATTCCCTTCGATTTCGCGGCCGGCAATCCTGATATCCGCGCGATCTCGCCGACCGGAAAGGTGCCGCTGCTGCGCCACGGCGATCTGCTCGTCTGGGAATCGCTGGCGATCATCGAATATGTCGCCGAGCTCTTTCCCGACGCCGGGCTTTGGCCGTCCGATCGCCAGGCCCGCGCCCGGGCCCGCAGCTATTCCATGGAGATGCTCTCCGGTTTCAGGGCGCTGCGCGGTGCCTGCCCGATGAACATCCGCCGGGAGAGGCGGGCGCTTCAGGTGGATGCCGACGTTCGCGCTGATGTCGTGCGCATCGAGCAGATCTGGAAGGAGGCGCTTGCCCACTCCGGCGGGCCGTTCCTCTTCGGATCCTTCAGCGCGGCCGATGCAATGTACGCGCCTGTGGTCAACCGCTTCGACGTCTACGATCTCGTTGCGGATCAAGAAACGCTCGGCTACATGCAACGGGTGAAGGCACATTTCGCTTTCCGGAAGTGGGAAGAGGCTGCCCGCGCCGAGCCGTGGGTCGTTCCCGATGACGAGGTCTGAATCGGCGCCGCCAGATCTTGAGTCGAAAAATTGCGGCTGGGGACTGGTCAAACAGCAGTTGCCCATGTATAAGCGCGCCAAATTTCCGTGATTGACATCTGTTTAACACGGCCATTTCGGCTGCTGAACAGTGTTTGCCCGATAAGTGGAGAATGAAATGGCTGTACCTAAAAGAAAAACGAGCCCGTCCAAGCGTGGCATGCGCCGTTCCGCTGACGCTCTCAAGACGCCGACCTACGTCGAAGACAAGAACTCCGGCGAACTGCGTCGCCCGCACCACATCGACCTGAAGACCGGCATGTACCGTGGCCGTCAGGTTCTGACCCCGAAGGAAAACGCATAAGCGTTTCCGTTCGTGGAATGGTTCAAAGGGCTGGCTCTGCCGGCCCTTTTGTTTTGCGTCTGACATTTTCTCGCTTGGACCCTGTGTTATCCGCAGGAGCTAGAGCATCACGCGCCAAGGTGAAGTCACTGGAAGCGGAGAGATGCTCTAGACCCTAAGTGCTGGAGCGTCCTTGGTGCGTTCATGCGAACGCACAGCGCTCTACAGCGCCGCGCGTCTTATCAGACGCGCAAACGTCGCTGTAGCACTTTGAATTGCTGCATGTTTTTGTCCTTTAACCGGCTACGATTAAAGGAAACATGCAGTAGGCCTGAAGACGCCGCAAGACGCGGCAAAGGAGTTCGTGCCCGATGCTCGCTGCCGTTCCGCTGCTGATCCTGCCGTTCGTTGTCTACAATCTCGCGATGATCGGAATGTTCGGCGGTATTGCCGGCTTGAACGCCGAGATGCTGTCGCTGTCCATGCTGTCGGGCGCGACCTGGACGATGCGCTTCGGCGACCTCCTGATCGTCGTCGCACTGCTGTTGCTCTTCGTCGAATTGCTGAAGGCGACCCGCACGAGCACGCGTGCGCTGATGGATCACCTGTTGTCGATGATTCTGTTCATCGCCTTCCTGATCGAATTCCTGCTGCTGGCGCCGGCGGCAACCCAGCTCTTCTTCATCCTGATGACGATCAGCTTCATCGACGTCATCGCCGGCTTCGCCGTCTCGATGCGCTCGGCCGGACGGGACGTGTCGATCGGCCTTTAAAGCCTGTCGCGCAAAAGTGCGCAGCGGTTTTGCGACAACGACATGCGAAATATCAAGAACTTAAAGCGCAAGGCGCGAATCTGAAAGATCGCGACGCGCTTTAGGTCACGATCGATCCCGGGGCGTTGGCCCAATTCAAAACATGGTTTGCTGGACGG
This sequence comes from Ensifer sp. R-19, assembly GCF_049905105.1. Classification (NCBI taxonomy): domain Bacteria; kingdom Pseudomonadati; phylum Pseudomonadota; class Alphaproteobacteria; order Hyphomicrobiales; family Rhizobiaceae; genus Ensifer; species Ensifer sp. R-19. Next base: position 3,523,091 of record NZ_CP184569.1, on the reverse strand, counting down.
GAATTGGGCGGGTGACTCACACCCGCCTTTGCAAGGAGAATGCGCTCAGCCGAGATTGTCGAGCTTGGTCTGGAGCGCGCGAAGCTGTTCCTTGAGCTCGTCGATATCCTTGGCTTCGGCCTTCTTGGTTTCCTTCACCGGCGGGGCGGTGATGAAGGGCGAGAACATCTGCATCGCCTGATGGAACATCTCGGTATTGCGGCGGACCTGCTCTTCGACAAGTTGCAGCGGAACCTGCAGGTTCTTGCCGAGCGGCGTGTCACCGAAGGCCTTGTTGATCTGCTCGCGCATCTGCGACTGCTGCTCGGTGAAAGCCTGCATCGAATGCTCGAGATAGCTCGGCACCACCATCTGCATCTGATCGCCGTAGAACGAGATCAGCTGGCGCAGGAAGGAGATCGGCAGCAGCGTGTTGCCGGTCTTGGACTCCTGCTCGAAGATGATCTGCGTCAGCACGGAATGGGTGATGTCCTCTCCGGACTTTGCGTCCTGGACGATGAAATCGTCGCCCTTCTTCACCATGACAGCCAGGTCGTCGAGCGTGACATAGGTGCTGGTCCCGGTGTTGTAGAGCCGCCGGTTCGCATATTTTTTTATAACGATCTGGCCTTCGTGCTTCGCCATCAGGGTCTCCTCTCACCCATCATCCCGTCTTTATTGCGTTTTTCAGAGTATCCGCAAAAGAGCGCCGCTGACAATGTCTTTGTGCGTTGCGGCGACGCAAGTGCGAAATCTTGCGGTTGCGTCTTGGGTGACGGTTTTGTGGCACCGCATCAAGGCGTTTGACTTGCGCCGCGCGCTTTGCCAGTCTGCTTCCATTAGGCAAGAAAGATCTGAGGAAACGTCCCATGAGCAATCCCTCCATCGTGATCGCCAGCGCCGCCCGTACCGCGGTCGGATCCTTCAACGGTGCATTCGCCAACACACCGGCGCACGAACTCGGCGCCGCCGTCATCAAGGGCGTGCTCGAGCGCGCAGGCGTCGAGGCAGGCGAGGTCGACGAGGTGATCCTCGGCCAGGTCCTGCAGGCCGGCGAGGGCCAGAACCCGGCGCGCCAGGCGGCGATGAAGGCGGGTCTTCCGCAGGAGAAAACCGCCTGGGGCATGAACCAGCTCTGCGGTTCCGGTCTTCGTGCCGTGGCGCTCGGCATGCAGCAGATCGCAACCGGTGATGCGGATATCATCGTCGCCGGCGGCATGGAGTCCATGTCGATGGCGCCGCATTGCTCGCATCTTCGCGGCGGCGTGAAGATGGGCGATTTCAAGATGATCGACACGATGATCAAGGACGGTCTGACCGACGCCTTCTACGGCTATCACATGGGCATCACCGCCGAAAACGTCGCCCGCCAGTGGCAGCTCAGCCGTGAAGAGCAGGACGCCTTCGCGCTCGCCTCGCAGAACAAGGCCGAAGCGGCCCAGAAGGCCGGGCGGTTCGCCGACGAGATCATTCCCTTCATCGTCAAAGGCCGCAAGGGCGACGTCACCGTCGACCAGGACGAATATATCCGCCATGGCGCAACGCTCGACCAGATGACGAAGCTGCGTCCGGCCTTCGACAAGGAAGGCACGGTCACCGCCGGCAACGCCTCTGGCCTCAATGACGGCGCCGCGGCCACTCTGCTGATGACCGAAGCGCAGGCTTCCAAGCGCGGCATCCAGCCGCTCGCCCGTATCGTTTCCTGGGCAACGGCCGGCGTCGATCCGCAGGTCATGGGCACCGGCCCGATCCCGGCTTCGCGCAAGGCGTTGGCGAAAGCCGGCTGGGCGATCGGCGACGTCGAACTGGTCGAGGCCAACGAGGCTTTCGCGGCACAGGCATGCGCGGTCAACAAGGACCTCGGCTGGGATCCGTCGATCGTCAACGTCAATGGCGGCGCGATCGCCATCGGCCATCCGATCGGCGCTTCCGGCGCCCGCGTGCTCAACACGCTGCTCTTCGAAATGAAGCGCCGCGGCGTTTCCAAGGGGCTTGCAACGCTCTGCATCGGCGGCGGCATGGGCGTCGCCATGTGCGTCGAACGGCTCTAATCGGTTTGGCGGCATGAACAGCGCCAGGTGGGTTCCGTTTTCCCTTCTTCTGGCCGGTTCGCCGATCGTTTCCGCACATGCCAATCCCGCGCCTCTCGACGAGGCGCGGTTGGTTCAGTGCATGCTGGAACATACGACCTCGGACGACGAGGCCGTTTTCAAGGACATGATGGTTGCGGCCCCGAACGATGACAGTGGCGCTTTGAAAGCGTCGCTCGTTCAGCTCTCCAGTCTGATGATGAACCTCGCGCTCACCAAGTGCGAGGTGGGTATGTCAATGCTCGCGACGCCTCAGTTCCAGGCTGCCGCCGAGCTCTACGGACGACAGGTCGGCGAAAAGCTGATGAAGAAGGCCTTTGAGAAACTGAACTGATCAAGTGGGAGGCGTGCATGAGCAGGGTAGCATTGGTCACAGGTGGGTCGCGCGGCATCGGCGCGGCAATCTCCATCGCACTCAAGAATGCCGGCTACAAGGTGGCCGCAAACTATGCCGGCAATGACGAAAAGGCTGAGGCCTTCAAGCAGGAAACCGGCATCCCGGTCTACAAGTGGGATGTTTCCAGCTATCAGTCCTGCGCCGAAGGCATCGCCAAGGTCGAGGCGGATCTCGGCCCGGTCGAAGTGCTGGTCAACAATGCGGGCATCACCCGCGACGCGATGTTCCACAAGATGACGCCCGAGCAATGGGGCGAGGTGGTCGGCACCAACCTCACCGGTCTCTTCAACATGACGCATCCGATCTGGTCCGCCATGCGCGACCGCGGTTTCGGCCGCGTCATCAACATCTCGTCGATCAACGGCCAGAAGGGCCAGATGGGCCAGGCCAACTATTCGGCGGCCAAGGCCGGTGATCTCGGCTTCACCAAGGCGCTCGCCCAGGAAGGTGCGGCGAAGGGGATCACGGTCAACGCCATCTGCCCGGGTTATATCGGCACGGAAATGGTGCGGGCGGTGCCGGAGAAGGTGCTGAACGAGCGGATCATCCCGCAGATCCCGGTTGGCCGCCTCGGCGAGCCGGAAGAAATCGCCCGCTGCGTTGTGTTCCTGGCCTCCGACGACGCCGGCTTCATCACCGGCTCGACGATTTCGGCGAATGGCGGACAGTTCTTCGTCTGACCTTTTGATCTCATCATTGCTTTTGAACGGCGCCCTTCGGGGCGCCGTTTTTGTGTAGGGCGGAGAGAAGAAACGGCTGTTCCCCCGGCATTTGGACCCGAAGCTGCGCCCGTGATTCTGTTGCCGGCGCGCGGCGCAGACACTATATCTTGTGGAGAACAAAAGCGGAATGATGCGCGTATCACGAGTCGCCATCGGATCCTCCCGTATTGGTCGAGGGTGCTCGGTGCGATTCTCATTCTCTCTGCCCAGCGAATCTGCGATGAATTTCGTTAAAAATTTTCTAGGCTTTCCAGAGTCTTGGATTCGGAATCCTTTGACCTGTCTGGCAATGGGACAGCCAGAATTGAGGCGAGTCGTGGGCTCTAACACAAGCGCGCGGCGTCAGATTCAGCATGTGGTGCAACGTTCGGTGTTGAAATCTATATGTAGTCGTGAACATACAGTGAATCGCGATGAGTCTTCGATTCGTCGCCGATTCGTTCCATGGCTGTTCCTGTTCTCGATTGCGCCAACCACAACAGGTGGTGCAATGGGCTGGGAGACGCCGAACATGGTTTTAGTTGTCGGCGCCCCTTGCGTTTGGCTCGGTGCGTGGGCATGTGTTTGCCGCCAGCGTGAAAAGACGCTGTCGTAATTTCTGAATGCCCGGGATCGATGACGTGTCCGTTCACCCCATGATCCTGAGCGGCCGCGGCGTAACCGCGGTGCTCGGGCCAACCAATACCGGCAAGACGCACTACGCGATCGAGCGCATGATCGCGCATGATAGCGGCGTCATAGGCCTGCCGCTGCGCCTCCTGGCGCGCGAGGTCTATACGCGCCTGGTCGAAAGGGTCGGCCATCACAATGTCGCGCTGATCACTGGCGAGGAGAAGATCACTCCGCATCGCGCCCGCTATTCGGTCTGCACCGTCGAAGCGATGCCGCGCGAGACGACCGCGTCCTTCGTGGCGATCGACGAAGTGCAGCTTGCCGGCGATCTCGAGCGCGGTCACATCTTCACCGACCGGATCCTGCATCTGAGGGGGCGTGGCGAGACGCTGCTTCTGGGGGCTGCAACGATGCGGCCGATCCTGGAGCACCTCCTGCCCGGCATTACCGTCGTCGAGCGGCCGCGCATGTCGCAACTGCTCTATGCCGGTTCGAAGAAAATCACCCGCCTGCCGCATCGCTCGGCGATCGTCGCCTTCTCGGCCGACGAAGTCTATGCGATCGCCGAACTGATCCGTCGCCAGCGCGGCGGTGCCGCCGTCGTGCTCGGCGCGCTTTCGCCGCGCACGCGCAATGCGCAGGTGGCGCTCTATCAGGAAGGCGACGTCGAATATATGGTGGCGACCGACGCGATCGGCATGGGTCTCAACCTCGACGTCGATCACGTCGCCTTCGCGCAGGACCGCAAGTTCGACGGCTACCAGTTTCGCAACCTGAACCCGGCGGAACTGGCGCAGGTCGCCGGGCGCGCCGGGCGACATCTGCGTGACGGAACGTTCGGCGTCACGGGTCGCGTCGATCCTTTCGACAACGAGCTCGTCCATCGCATCGAGTCGCACGAGTTCGATGCGGTCAAGGTGCTGCAATGGCGCTCGAAGGCGTTCGACTATTCCTCGCTTACCGCCTTGAAGAAGAGCCTCGATGCCGCGCCGAAAGTTCCCGGCCTTGCCCGGGCGCTACCTGCGGTAGACCAGCAGGCGTTCGAGCATCTGGCCCGCTACCCGGAGGTCGTCGACATTACGACCAATGCCGAGCGCGTCGAAAAACTATGGGAAGCCTGCGCGCTGCCGGACTATCGGCGCATCACGCCCGCCCAGCACGCCGATCTGATCTCGACGATCTACGCGGATCTCGTTCGCCGGGGTACGGTGAACGAGGACTTCATGGCCGAACAGGTCAGGCGTGCCGATCACACCGACGGTGAGATCGACACACTTTCGGCGCGAATCGCGCAGATCAGAACCTGGACCTATGTGTCGAACCGGCCGGGATGGCTGGCCGATCCGACACACTGGCAAGAAAAGACGCGGGAAATTGAAGATCGATTATCCGACGCACTACATGAACGGTTGACGAAACGCTTTGTTGATCGCAGGACATCTGTGCTCATGAAGCGCCTGAGAGAGAATGCTATGCTGGAAGCTGAAATCAGTGTGAATGGTGATGTCTTCGTCGAAGGACACCACGTAGGACAACTAACCGGTTTCCGGTTTACGCTGGCGACCGGCGGCGACGGCCCGGATGCCAAGGCCGTGCAGGGCGCTGCCCAGAAGGCGCTGGCGCTCGAGTTCGAGGCGCGGGCCGCACGTCTGCACGCCTCGGGCAACAACGACCTGGCGCTTTCGTCGGATGGTCTCGTGCGCTGGCTCGGCGATCCCGTCGCCCGTCTGGCAGCGAGCGACCATGTCATGCGTCCGCGCGTCATCCTGCTTGCCGACGATCAGCTGCAGGCGAACGCCCGCGAGCATGTCGTGGCGCGCATCGAGCGTTTCGTGAACCATCACATCGGTACGGTGCTGAAGCCGCTCGACGATATCTCGCGCGCTGAAGACCTCGAAGGCCTCGCCAAGGGCCTTGCCTTCCAGCTCGTCGAGAACCTCGGCGTGCTCTTCCGCCGCGATGTCGCCGACGACGTGAAGTCGCTGGACCAGGACGGTCGCGCGTCGATCCGCAAATACGGCGTTCGCTTCGGCGCCTACCACATCTTCCTTCCGGCGCTCTTGAAGCCGGCTCCGGCCGAGCTGATCACGCTGCTCTGGGCGCTGAAGAACGACGGCCTCGACAAGCCCGGCTATGGCGACCTCATCCCGATGCTCGCTGCCGGCCGTACGTCGGTCGTCACCGATCCGTCCTTCGAGCGCACCTTCTACAAGCTTGCCGGCTTCCGCTTCCTCGGAAAGCGCGCCGTGCGCATCGACATCCTCGAGCGCCTGGCCGATCTCATCCGGCCGCTGCTGCAGTGGAAGCCCGGCGCGCAGCCGCGTCCTGAAGGCGCCTATGACGGCCGTCGTTTCACCGCCACCACCTCGATGCTTTCGATCCTCGGCGCAACGCCTGATGATATGGAAGAGATCCTGAAGGGCCTTGGCTATCGGGCCGACAGCGTCAAGGCCGAGGAGGCTGCGGCCTTCCTCGCCAGCCAGGACGGTGCGCCCGCCTCTGCTGCCGCCGCCTCCGAGCCGGTTGCCGCCGTCGATGACGCGGACGCTGCTGACAGCGCGACGGATGCCGAGACCGCAGCCATTGAGGCACCTGCCGCCGAGGCCGAGAACGCTGAGGGCAAAGTCGCCACCAGCGACGTGCAACCAGCCGAAGCTCAAGTCGCCGAGACCGGAGAACCGGTCGAAGCCAAGCCCGTGCTGCTGTGGCGTCCCGGCACCCGCCAGGATAACCAGCGCCAGGGCGGCGGTCGCCACCAGGGCGACCAGCGTCGCGGCGGCCAGCGCCATGGACATGGCCAAGGCCAAGGCCAGGGCGAGGGACGTGAGGGCGGACGCAAGGGCGGCCAGCCGGTGCGCGGCAAGCGCCATGACGGCGGCAAGTCGGAAGGCGGTCCGCGCCAGGACCGTGGTGACCGCCATGATCGCCACGACCGCGGCGGCAAGCCCGGCCAGGGCAAGTTCGAGGCGCGCCCGCCGCGTCGCGAGAAGCCGGTGGATCCGGATTCGCCCTTCGCCAAGCTCGCGGCGCTCAAGGAGCAGATGAAGAAGTAAGGCAGGTCATGGAAAAACAGCCCACGTCCAACCCGGCATCGCGCCAGCGTCTCGACAAGTGGCTGTTTTTCACGCGGCTGATCAAATCGCGCTCGCTTGCGCAAAAAGCGATCGAGGACGGCCGCGTGGCCGTCAACGAGCAGCGCGTGACGCAGTCGTCGTTTCAGGTCAAGACGGGGGACCTGCTTGAGCTCGTCCTCGACCGCCGCAGCGTGACCGTGCGCGTGCTTGCTCCAGGGGAACGACGTGGCCCCTACGAGGAAGCGCGGCTTCTTTATGATGATCTCACGCCGGAATTGCCTAAGGAGAAACTCTCGGCATTTGATCTCGCCACACGCGACCGTGGGGCGGGACGCCCGACCAAGAAAGAGCGGCGGGATACCGATCGGCTAAAACCCGATTTCGATCCGCGCGAGGATTAGAAAACTCTGCCTTTGCCGCGGCGTTTCGCGCATTGAATATTCTTGCAAAGGGTCCATAAAGCCTTTACCTGACAGACCCACGTTGGGTGCATCGGTCTTGCTTCGGCAGCTATGCGCGCCGGACATTCCTAGCATGCGCGGACGATGAGCATCACCATTGATTGCCGTCTGCCATCAAACGTGAGCATTGGCTGGAGTACCTCATGACGTATGTCGTGACCGACAATTGCATTCGCTGCAAGTATATGGACTGTGTCGAAGTCTGCCCCGTGGACTGCTTCTATGAGGGCGAGAATTTCCTCGTCATCCATCCCGACGAGTGCATCGATTGCGGCGTTTGCGAGCCGGAATGTCCTGCCGAGGCGATCAAGCCGGACACCGAGCCGGGCCTTGATATGTGGTTGAAAGTGAACGCTGATTTTGCCACGAAGTGGCCGAACGTCACGGTCAAGCGCGACCCGATGCCGGAAGCCAAGGAGATGGACGGCGTCGAAGGCAAGTACGAGAAGTTCTTCTCCGCCGAGCCGGGACAGGGCGACTGAGACGGACGATCTCTATCGTTCGTCGAGGCTGACGCAGCGAGCGCGACCCAGCGCGCCAAACCTGGGGAAAAACCCGCACTGCGCTCGCAGGTGCGAGAATGGTGGCTTGATGGCTGCCATGCAGCAAATTATTGATTTCGGCACTTTTTTGTGATAGGTTCCTTCTACTGATCCACAGAGGGTGTTTTTGCGCGCCCGAAAACCATCACGAAAGCAAACGATCTCCAAAAGGCGGTTTCTCCCTATTACGCAACATGGCTTTGCTCTGTTGCGACCGCATTTCATGAGGCTGTTTGCGTTCCGTGGACGGACCAGGATGTACCCACCCGGCGGTATCCCCGTCTATCCCGGGCCTCACTGACCCGGCCCCGGCCAGAATGGCCGGCGCGAAACAGGGAGTTTTTGAAACGAATGACGACCCAGCAGAAAAAATCTTCGACACGCCAGGGCTTCAAGACCGGTGAATCGATCGTCTATCCGGCCCACGGCGTTGGCCAGATCGTGGCGATCGAAGAGCAGGAAGTCGCGGGCATGAAGCTTGAGCTTTTTGTCATCGATTTCGAGAAGGACAAGATGCGGTTGAAGGTGCCGGTGGCCAAGGCTGTCAGCATCGGCATGCGCAAGCTGTCTGAAACCGATTTCGTCGATCGTGCGTTGAAGGTTGTGCAGGGCAAGGCTCGCGTGAAGCGCACCATGTGGTCGCGCCGCGCCCAGGAATACGATGCCAAGATCAACTCCGGCGACCTGATTTCCATCGCGGAAGTCGTTCGCGATCTCTATCGCGCCGAAAACCAGCCGGAACAGTCCTATTCCGAACGCCAGCTCTATGAAGCTGCCCTCGACCGCATGGCGCGCGAAATCGCTGCCGTGAACAAAATGTCGGAGACCGAAGCTGTGCGCCTCGTCGAGGCCAACCTCAGCAAGGGCCCGAAGCGCGGCAAGGCGATCGACGAAGACGACGCCCAGGACGAAGCAGCATAAGCTTCCAACCCGCAGTGAGACTGCAAAAAAGCCCGGCCATCGCGCCGGGCTTTTTCTTTGATCTGATGGAACTTTTGCCCGCCACGCGCATTTACATTAGCCGGCAGGAACGCGCCGCTTTCGCGCCGGGCGATCTTGGTTCTGTGATCCGTCACCGTTCAGGTTCGTGATTTTGAAGTTAGGGCGCCGCGTCGTTTCTTCAAGTTCGGCGCCGGGGCTCTTGAGCGGGGAAGGAAAAGATCATGCGGTTTTCCGCGCCCATCCCGCTCTGACTTAAAAGAACCGATCACGATGATTTGGATCGATCCGATCCAAATCATCGTGATCTAGACGCCCCTGCTGCCGGACGCGCCATCTGTCCGGCCTTTTAGACTTCACACGCAATGGCGCCCGGGCGCCAGTCACGGAGTGATCGATGAAAACTCTCACTGCAGACCGGCGGATGATCAAGATCGCAATGGAGGCGCCTTATCTCGAGCGCGACGAGGAGCACGCGCTGGCACAGGCCTGGCGGAACGACCATGATCAGGAAGCCCGCAACAAGATCGCCATGTCGCATATGCGGCTCGTGATCTCGATGGCAGCGAAGTTCCGCAACTTCGGCCTGCCCATGGGCGACTTGGTGCAGGAAGGCCATATCGGCCTCCTGGAAGCGGCGGCCCGCTTCGAACCCAGCCGTGAGGTCAGGTTTTCGACCTATGCGACCTGGTGGATCCGGGCATCGATGCAGGACTATGTCCTGCGCAATTGGTCGATCGTCCGGGGCGGCACGAGTTCGGCTCAGAAGGCGCTGTTCTTCAATCTGCGGCGGTTGCGTGCACGTCTGGCGCAAGGCGACAGGCAACTTACATCGCAGGCTATGCATGAGGAAATTGCCGCGGCGCTCGGCGTCAGCATCGCCGATGTGCAGACCATGGATGCGCGGCTTTCCGGCAGCGACACTTCCTTGCAGGCCCCCGTTGGCGGCGCCGATTCCGATGGCGGCGAGCGGCTGGATTTCCTGGCCAGCGATGCGCCGCTTCCGGACGAACAGGTCAGCGACATGATCGACGGCGAGCGGGCCCGTGTGTGGCTCCGCGATGCGCTGGGTGCCTTGACCGAAAGGGAGATGCGGATCATCCGTGCACGACGACTGTCGGAGGACGGTGCGACGCTGGAAGAGCTCGGCCTCGATCTCGGCATTTCCAAGGAACGGGTGCGACAGATCGAAACTCGGGCGCTCGAAAAGCTCAGAGTGGCGCTCGCGACCAAAGCGCCGGCCCTGACTGCGGGCATTCACTAAAGCTTGTCGCGCAAAAGTGCGCAGCGGTTTTGTGATAACGACCTGCGAAATGTCGAGGGCTTAAAGCGCAAGGAGTGAATCTGAAAGATCGCGACGCGCTTTAGCCGTGCATGTTTTCTTTGGCCGTAGCCGGTCAAAGGACAAAACCATGCAGCACTTCAAAGTGCCTTTGCGTGTCTGACAGGACGCGCGGCGCTGTAGGCCTCAGGGGCATAGTCGTACGGGCTCGGACCTCAATCTGAGGCACTGCCCTGTGTTCGAACATCGAGGTCTGGCGCAGCAGCGAAGGCCGGAGCCTTCAGCAGCATATGCGCCTTGGTGCAGGTGCGGTGAGGCTGCCGTGCTTACTCGGAAACGATCTTGACCTTGTCGCCCGGCTTCACTGTCGAGGTGACCTGCATCGCATTGATCACCCGGAACAGGTCCAGCTTGCGATCCGTCCCCATCATGCGGGCGGAAAGCGTTGCGATCGTCTCGCCGGGCCTTACCGTTACGACGCGGATGCGCAGCGGCTTCAGCGATTGGGCCTCGCCCTGCGTCATGCGGCGGAACGAGCTGCGCAGCTGGTTCGCTGTCGGCTCGAGCGCGTTCGAACCCTTGGGAACGGCGGTCAGGAAGCGGTAGATGCGGGTGTCGATGCGGATGACCGTGACATCGAAATCCCAGCGATCGGCCGAGGCACGCGCGGTCGCGGCTTCCAGACCGTTGATGTTGATCGGCCTGATCGTGTCGGGCTGCAGGCCGGTGACCCAGCCGCTGGCGATATAGTCGGTCAGGCTGCGACCGCCCGTATCCGCCACGCCGTCGAAGCGCACAGCGATGTCACCGGGTCCGGTCGCAAGGACCGCTTCTGCCTTGTTGTCGATCTGGAAGCCGGTCGGCACGTCGAAACGGATTCCGAGCTGGCCGTGCAGGAAGGTCTGGCCGCGGACATAGCCTTCCTGGGGGCTGTCGCCGTAGAGCAGGCCGTCGATACCGGCGAGGTAATAGTCCCGGCCGCGATCGCCGCTGGTGCCTTCCGGCCCGAAGGCGCGGGCATGCCTGCGCGCAAGGTCCACACGCTGCGGTGCATTCGGGTGGCTCGACAGGAAGTCGAGGCTCTGGTCGGATTCCGGATCGACGGCGGTAAAGCGGCTATAGGCTGCCATCGAGTCCAGGAAGCGTGCGGCGGCGTAAGGATCGTAGCCGGCTTCGCCGAGCATGCGCACACCGATGACGTCGGCCTGGAGCTCCTGGTTGCGCGAGAAGGCCGCAAGCCGCAGCTTGCCGCGGGCGAGCGCCTGCTTGCCGGCGAGATCGGACGACAGCACCTCGGAGACCACGCGGCTGGCGATGACTTCCGCTTCCTCGCGTTGCTGACGTTCGATGCCGTGGTTGGCGGTGACGTGCGCCATCTCGTGCGAGAGTACGGCGGCGACTTCGGAGGCATCATTGGCAAGGGCCAGCAGGCCGCGGGTGACATAGAGATAGCCGCCCGGCAGTGCAAAGGCGTTGATCGCCGGCGAATTGAGGATGGTGATGCGGTAGGACTGCTGCGGGTTCTCCGAGACGGCGGTCAGCGCTCCGGCGATGCGGGCGACCAGCCGTTCGGTCTTCGCGTCCTTGTATTCGCCGCCATAGCTTGCGACGATGCGCGGATGTTCGCGTGCGCCCATCTTCGCGCGCGGATCGTTCTTCTGGACCTCGTCGACAATCTGCGGATTGGACGAGGGCGAAACTGTCGGCTCGTAGGATTGCTCGATCACCGACTGGCATGCGGAGAGAAGCGCGGTCGCGATCAGTGCAACCACGGCGCGTGCACGCAGCCGTCCGCGTTTCGGCGGGAACCGGTCGTGTGTGACTGTATGCCTCTCCATGCCTCAGCCCGTTTCCCGTCTGTCGCTCCACCCGCATGCAGCGGGGCAATGGAACGACAGCGTTGAAAGTCCTACTTTTTCAGTCCGGCAGCGTTGCTCCGCCGCGACTGTTCAGCCCTGGTCTTGCTGTATCTGATTTCAGCGCCACCTGCCTAGTTTGTCTCGGTAGAAATAGTTGCCCCGTGGTATCACGGCAACGGATGCGCGAATATTCGCGCTCCCGGCCGGATATTTCGCGCGTCGCACGGCGCCGCGGTCAAATTGTGGCGATCGGCTGAGGGCGAGGAGAAACCGGCCCCACCGTCACGCGTTGCCAAGAAAGCGGTCGATTGCCGCATTGTCGCGCCGCTCCAGGAAGCGGTCGAGCGTATCGTGTGCAATGATACGCCCCTGGTCGAGAAAAAGCACGCTATCGGCCAACGCCTTCACGTCTTCGGGATGGTGCGTGATCATCAGAATGGTGTTGCCTTCTTCCGCGTGCAGTTCGCCAAGAAGCGTGCGCATGCCGGTGCGCATCCCGGGGTCGAGGGCCGCAAATGGTTCATCCAGCAAGAGCAGGGGGCGGTGCCGCACAAGTGCGCGGGCGAGCGCGACCCGCTGGCGTTCGCCGCCGGAAAGCGTAGGCGGCAGCCTTCGTCCGAAGCCTTCAAGCCCAACGCGGCGAAGCGCGTCCTCGATCCTCTTCCGATCTTCGTCCGTCAGGCGAAGTGCCGGGTCGATACCGAGGCCGACATTGGTCGCGACATCGAGATGGGCGAAGAGATTGTTGTCCTGGAAGATCATCGAGACCGGACGCTCCGAAGGTGCCTGGTTGGCAGCGTTCTGGCCGAGGACACGGATCTCGCCGTGGTCGGCATCTTCAAAGCCTGCGATGAGGTGAAAGAGCGTCGACTTGCCGGAACCGGAGGCGCCGGCAACGGCGACGATGCCGCCGGCAGCGATAGTGCAATCGAAGTGCAGCGTGGTCGTTTCGAAACGAATCTCGACATTGCGCAGTTCTATGGCAGCGTTGGGCTCGGTCATGCTTTGCGTCCTTCCCGCCGGCGGACGTCTTCCGTTGTGCCGAGGATGGTGAAGATCAGGCAGAGAAGCCCGAGGAAGAGGGCGAGGCCGGCCGCATCGGCGGTGCGGTAGCTGCCCATGCGGCTATAGAGCAGCCAGGGAAGCGTCACCATGTCCTGCGAGCCGAACAGGGCGACGGCGCCGAGATCGCCGAGCGATAGCGCCATGGCGAAGGAGAACGCCATCAGCAGTGGCCTTCGGAGCGCCGGAAGGTCGATCCATCGCAGGCGATGAAAACCGCGGATGCCGAGGCTCGCGGTCAGCCGCTCGGAACGCGCCGCGTGCGTCGCCATGGCCGGCGCCAGGATGCGGTGGACGAAAGGAAGCGCCATCAGGGCGTTGATTGCCACGACGATGGCAGGCGCAAAGCGCGCGACATCGCCGAAGGGGCGAAGGAGCAGAAACCAGCCGGCGCCGAGCACGACAGGCGGCACCAGCAGGATCAGCGAGGTACTGGCGCCGATCGCACCGGCAAGGCCGTGTGCCGGCGCGCCCGCATGGCGTGGCGCGGTGACCGTCGCCGCGGCGCGGATCATCACGGCCGCCATGGCGACGGAGGCGAGTGCCGAGGCGAGCGCGATCGCCGCACTCGTCATCAGTGCCCGGTGCACGCTCGGATCGCGCGCGAGCTTCAGAAGATCGGCCTGCAGGCCGGAGACGACCACCGCAATCAACGGGGCGATGAGAAAGAGCAATGCCAGGATGATCCAGGCGCCATCGTTGAACAGCGCCGCTGTGGTTGTGCCATCGAAGCGTCGAACGGTTCGGCCGCCGGTCATGCCCTCTTCCGGATCCGTTGCCAGACGTCTGAGGATGAGAAGCAGGACGCCGGTCATGGCGATCTGCAGGCCGGACAGCGCGATGGCGCGTGGCGGATCGAAATCGAAGCGCAGCGCCTGATAGATCGCGACCTCGATGGTGCTGGCAGCGGGCCCGCCGCCAAGCGTCAGCACGAGCGTGAAGCTGGTGGCGCAGAGCATGAAGACGAGGCCGGCCGCGCCTGGCAACAGGCCGCGCAGGACGGGCCATTCGATGAAGCGGAAGAGCGCTCGGGAGGGCATGCCGAGATTGGCAGCGCTGCGCCAGTATTCGGCGGGAATGCGCTCGAGGCCGGCCAGGAACAGGCGCGCCGCAAGCGGCATGTTGAAGAAGACATGGGCAAGCAGGATGCCGAACAGGCCATAGATGCTGATCGGTTGCTCGAGGCCGAGCCAGCGCAGGCCGGAATTGAGGAAGCCCTGGCGTCCCCAGATCTCGATCAGCCCGAGTGCGCCGACGAGAACGGGCAGGCCGAGCGGCAGCGCCATCAGCCGCAACAGCCAGATCCGGCCGAAGAAACGCGGCCGCCGCGCCAGCGCCCGCGCCACCGGTATCGCGAAGAGCACGGACAGCAGAGTGGAAAGGCTTGCCTGCAGCAGCGTGAAGCGGGTGACGCGCCAGATATAGGCGTCGAACAGAGTGCCTTCGTCCGTGCCGCCGGTTTGGGCGAGCAAGGCGGCGATCGCCAGGCCGACGAAGAGCAGGAAGGCGCCGAGGCAAATCGCCCCGGCGACAACAGTCATGCGGTTTTCGCGAAGTGCGAACAATCCGGCCTCAGTTCTTGCTCATGGCAGCAAGCCACTCGTCGATCCAGGCCTTGCGGTTCTTCGCGACCTCTTCCGATGGCAGCAGGAAGGTCTTCTCCGGGTTGACCAGCTTGTTGAAGGCGTCCGGCAGCGGCTCCTTGGTTGCTGCGACCGGCATCATCCAGTTGGTTGTCGGAATGATCGACTGGAATTCCGGACCGGTCATGAACGCGAGGAACTGCTTTGCCAGTTCCGGCTCCTTGGCACTCTTGGTCATGCCGGCGACTTCGATCTGGATGTAGTGACCTTCCGAGAAGGTGGCCGCCTGGTAGCGCTCGGTGTTCTCAGCGACCATGTGGTAGGCGGGCGAGGTGGTGTAGGAGAGCACCATCGGCGCTTCGCCCTTGGTGAAGAGGCCATAGGCTTCCGACCAGCCGGGGGTGACGGTCAGAACACGGTCCTTGAGCTTCGCCCAGGCAGCACCCGCCTCGTCGCCATAGACCGCCTTGACCCAAAGCAGCAATCCGAGGCCCGGCGTCGAGGTGCGCGGGTCCTCGATGACGATCTTCTGCGACGCGTCGCCTTCGACCAGTTCCTTGAGGCTCTTCGGCGGTGTCTTCAGGGTCTCGGTGTCGTAGACGACGGCGAAATGGCCGTAGTCATAGGGCAGGAAGGTGTCGTCGGAGAAGTTGCCGGGCACCTTCAGGTCCTTCGCTTCGATGCCATGCGGTGCGAAGAAGCCCGTTGCCTTTGCTTCCGCCACGAGGTTGGTGTCGAGACCGAGCACGATGTCGGCCTTCGAGGCAGCACCCTCGAGCTTTAGGCGCGTCAAGAGTTCGACGCCATCGGCAACACCGACATAGTTGACCTTGCATTCGCAGGTCTTTTCGAAGGCTTCCGCCACCTTGGCGCCCGGCCCCCATTCGGTGATGAAGCTTTCATAGGTGTAGACGGTCAGCGTCTTGTCGGCAGCGGCGGCATAACCGGTGAAAACAAGGCTTGCGCTTGCGGCCAGCGCTAGCCGGCTAAGTATTTTGAGCTGTGATGAATTGGACATGCGAAGCACCTCTCCCAAAGTTCGTTGTTGCACGGGAAAAGGGCGTATCGGTGCGATCGCGTCTAATCCCTCCGCCGGTATGAGCCGGATCAGGTTCCGCGGGTTGGCGTTTTGACGCCTCTCAGCCTCCGGCCGCCATGCGGTCGGGAGGCACCCCGTTAGAGCGGCAAGAGATTTACCGCTGCGGCGGCTTCATGGCAAGCGGTGTTTGGAATGGGCGACGCATGGGGCGAGCCCATTTTCTGTCGGGCGTTTTCGCCAACCGGCAACTGCGCTATGACACCATCACGCTTGGCCGCAAGGAGGAAATCCCATGCCAGATATGCTAGTTCGCCTTTATGCCCTTCCGGCAGAGCCCCAGTCGCGGCTTGGTTCAGGCATCAGCATCCGTCGCGCCATGGCGCCGGAACGCCGTCTGGTGGTCTCCTGGATCGAAAAGACGTTTGGCGCCGGCTGGGCAGGCGAAGCGGAAGCTGCCTTCTCCTCGACCCCGACACGCATGCACGTCGCGGTGCACGACGAAAAGATCGTCGGCTTTGCCTGCCACGACGTGACAGCGCTCGGCTTCTTCGGCCCAACCGGCGTCGATGAAGGTATGCGTGGGCAGGGCATCGGCGAGGCGCTGCTGCTTGCAAGCCTGACGGCGATGCGCGAGGCGGGCTACGGCTATGCGGTCATCGGTGGCGTCGGCCCGGCGAAGTTCTACGAGCGCGTGGCCGGCGCGATCGAAATTCCCGATTCAACACCCGGGATCTATGCCGGCATGCTATTCCCGGAACCGGTGCCGGAAGGACACTGACGGCTTCGGCAAATTGCTGCGATCGCAGCGGTTTGCGGTTTTCTTCGTTTTCCTTCCGCGATCCTTTGCGCTATGGGCATTGCCATGGCTCGATCGACCTTCACCATATTGCTTGGCGGCGCCCTCTCGGTGACCAGCCGGCTGACAGAGCAGCTCAGCGGCAGCCGCTTCGTTGCCGCTGACGGCGGCATGCGCCATGCCCGCTTGCTCGGCGTCGTGCCGGATGTCTGGGTCGGCGATTTCGATTCGACCGAAGACGCCCTGCTGTCCGAGTTCGCCTCCGTTCCACGCGAGCCCTACCCGGCGGCAAAGGCTGCGACGGATGGCGAGATCGCGGTCGAGGCTGCGTTGTCCCGCGGCGCTGATCGGCTGATCTTTGCCGGCGCGCTTGGCGGCAGCCGCAGCGACCATGCCTTCCTGCACCTGCTGCAGGCCGCAGCGCTTGCCGAGCGCGGGCTTTCGGTGCTGATGACCTCGGGCGAGGAAGAAGCCTACCCGCTGCTGGCAGGCACGCTCGATCTCGACCTGCCGAAAGGTTGTCTCTTTTCCGTGCTGGGATTGACCGAGCTGACCGGCCTTTCGATCGTCAATGCGCGCTATCCGCTTGACGATTTCACCCTGCCGTTCGGATCGTCCCGAACCGTTTCCAACGTCGCGGAGGGTCCCCTTCGCTTCAGCCTCAAGAGCGGACGCGCCATCGTGCTTGCCCGCCCCTATGATCTTTCCGGAGCCTGAGCCTTGGCGCCCCCAATTCTGAAACTCGACGATATCTTCTTGACCTTCGGCGGCGCGCCGCTGCTTGCCGGTGCCAATCTGCAAGTGGAACCGGGCGATCGCATCTGCCTTGTCGGGCGCAATGGCTCGGGCAAGTCGACCTTGATGAAGATCGCCGCGGGCCTTTCAGAGGCACAGTCGGGCGAGGTGTTCCGCCATCCCTCAGCGACCATCCGCTATCTCCACCAGGCGCCGGATTTCGACGGCTACGACACGGTGCAGGCCTATGCCGAAGCCGGCCTCGGACCGAGCGACGATCCCTATCGCGTCGCCTACCTGCTGCAGCATCTGGGCCTGACCGGCGAAGAAGACCCGACGCGCCTTTCGGGCGGTGAGGCGCGCCGTGCCGCACTGGCGCGCGTCATGGCGCCGGAACCTGACATCTTGCTGCTTGACGAACCGACCAACCATCTCGACCTGCCGACGATCGAATGGCTGGAAGAGGAGCTTACCCGCAGCCGTTCGGCGCTGGTGTTGATCTCGCACGACCGGCGCTTCCTGGAGAAGGTCTCGACGGCGACCGTTTGGCTCGACCGTGGCCAGTCGCGCCGGCTCGATCGCGGCTTTGGCCATTTCGAAGCCTGGCGCGACGAGGTGCTGGAGGCCGAGGAACTGGAGCAGCACAAGCTCGGCAAGGCGATCGAGCGCGAGGAGCACTGGCTGCGCTACGGCGTGACGGCGCGGCGCAAGCGCAACATGCGCCGCCTCGGCGAGTTGCAGACCATGCGCGCGGTCTATCGCGGCCACAAGGGGCCTCAAGGCACCGTGCAGGCAACGGCAGCTGACGCCAAGGAGTCCGGCAAGCTGGTGATCGAGGCCGAAAAGGTCAGCAAGGCCTATGGTGACCGCACCATCGTCGCGCCCTTCTCGATCCGCGTCCATCGCGGTGACCGCATCGGTCTCGTCGGTCCGAACGGTGCCGGCAAGACGACGCTCCTCAAGATGTTGACCGGTCAGATCGAGCCGGACACAGGCACGGTCAAGCTCGGCACCAACCTCGAAATGGCGACGCTCGACCAGAAGCGCGAAGACCTCAACCTGGACGACACGCTGGCCCATTACCTGACCGACGGGCGCGGCGACAACCTGCTTGTCAACGGTGAGCAGCGCCACGTTACCGGCTACATGAAGGATTTCCTGTTCCAGCCGGAACAGGCGCGCACGCCGATCCGCGAGCTCTCGGGTGGCGAGCGCGCTCGGCTGATGCTGGCGCGCATTCTTTCGCGGGCGACCAATCTTCTGATCCTCGACGAGCCGACCAACGACCTCGACATCGAGACGCTGGACCTGTTGCAGGAGATCGTCGCCGGCTTTGCCGGAACGGTCATTCTCGTCAGCCACGACCGTGACTTTCTCGATCGCACCGTCACCTCGACGATCGCGCCGGCAAACCCGGAGGAGCCGGATGGCCGCTGGATCGAATATGCTGGCGGCTATTCCGACATGATGGCGCAGCGCAAGGGCGCGATTGAAGAAAAGCGCAAGGCAGAGAAGGCGGAAAAGGCCAAAGCCGACGCCGCTGCACCCTCCGCCGATGCGCCGAAGGCCGCCAAGGGCAAGCTTTCCTACAAGCAGAAATTCGCGCTCGAAAACCTGCCGAAGGAGATCGCCAAGGCAGAGGCCGAGGCCGCCAAGCGCGAAGAAAAGATGGCTGATCCCAAGCTTTTCACAAAAGATCCAAACGCCTTTGCGAAGCTCGCGCAGGAACTGGAGAAGCTACGTGCGGATCTCGCCCGCATGGAGGAGGAATGGCTGGAGCTCGAAATGCTGCGCGAGGAGCTCGAAGGCTAGCCGCAACCAGTGGCGCGTTGAACAGCGTCAGGAGATATGATAAGAAAAACTTATTATATCATTTGTGAATGATCCTGATGCCCTTCAAACTTGAATCCGAAACCATCGGAATGCTGCTCACGGACGTCTCGCGCCTTTTGCGCGGGGCTTTCGACCGCAAGGTCAATGCCATGGACCTGGGCATCACCCCCGGCGAGGCGCGCACGCTGATCCAGGTGGCGCTGAAAGAGGGCATCAAGCAGGCCGAGATCGCCACCCGCATGGGCATCGAGCCGATGACGCTTTCGGCCTATCTCGATCGGCTGGAGGCGATGGGCCTTGTTGCCCGCGTACCGGATCCGGCGGATCGCCGCGCCAAGAACGTCGCCATCACCGAGAAGGCCGGTCCGCTGCTCACCGAGCTGATGACGGGGCTCAGGGAGATGATGAACGCCTATACTGCCGGGCTCGACGAGGCGACGCGCGAGGTTCTCTGCGCCAATCTGCGCATCCTGCGCGACAACTTGCGTGAGCTTGACCCGTGCCTTGCCGGCAAGGAGACAGCGGAGAAGTCCGAGGACCAGCCTGGAGCCTCGCAATGACGCGTCGCATGAGCGAGCGGCGCACCAGCATCATCGGGGCGTTCCTGGTGGCGCTCGGGCCAGTTTCCATGGCGCTCTATACGCCGGCGATGCCGGAGCTGGTGCGGGCGTTTTCGTCGAGCGAAGCGGCGATCAAGATGACGCTGTCGCTCTATTTCGCCGGCTTCGCCTTTGCCCAGCTCGTTTCCGGCACGCTATCCGACGTCATCGGGCGCCGCCGCGCGACGCTGATCTTCATGGCGATCTATCTCGTCGGCAGCCTGATGTCTGCCTTTGCGCCGTCGGTTGCGGAGCTGCTTGCCGGGCGCCTGGTTCAGGGTATCGGTGCTTCCGTCGGTATGACGGTGGCGCGGGCGATCGTGCGGGACCAGTTCACCGGGACCGAAGCGGCGCGGATCATGAACATGATCGGCATGATGCTGGCGCTGGGGCCAGCCTTATCGCCGACGCTCGGCGGTCTGGCGCTCGGCCTTTTCGGCTGGCAGTCGATCTTCTTGCTGATGGTCGGCTTTGCCGCCATGGCTTGCATCACCGTGCAGTTCTTTATGGCCGAGACCGCGACGCCCGATCCGAGCAAGGGACACCTAAGGCCGATCTTGGCGGCCTATCGCAGGTTGGTGAGCGACAGCCGCTTCGTCTCCTCGACGCTCGTCATCGGCGGAGCTGTCGGCGCGCTCTATGCCTGGGCGACGATGCTGCCTTTTGTGCTGATCAACGAAGTCGGCCTGACGCCGACCGAGTTCGGTGTCGGCATGCTGATGCAGTCGGGGCTGTTCTTTTCGGGAACGGTGGTGGTACGGCTGCTGATGCGCCGGTTCACGCCGCAGGCGCTGGTACCGGCAGGCCTCGTCTTCATCGGTCTCGCCAGCCTGATCCTCGCCTACAGCATGCACGCGCTGTCGCCGAGCTTCCTTTCGGTCATGCTGCCGATCGGCGTCTATGCCTTCGGCATCGCCTTCGTCATGCCCTACATGATGACGGCGGCGATGGCGCCCTTTCCCGATATCGCCGGCACGGCATCCGCGATGATGGGCTTCGTCCAGATGGGCTCAGGCCTGCTCGGTGGCGCGATCGCCGCTGCGGTGGGGGTCCCGGTGCTGGCACTCGGCACGATCATTCCGAGCTTCGGCCTCGTCTCTATCCTCAGCTATGTCTGGTATCGCCGGACGGTTCGGCTGAAGCCGCTGGCGGCGGCCGTTGACCGCGAGGATCCGCTGCTGGAGGCGGCGGAGTAGCGGAAACAAAAAAGCCTCCGCGAACGGATCGCGGAGGCTTTGTCTTTCAGCGCTTACCGACTTAGCGGTTGCGCGCAGCCAGCGTGCGCAGGCGCAGCGCGTTGAGCTTGATGAAGCCGGCGGCATCCTTTTGGTCGTAGGCGCCCTGGTCGTCCTCGAAGGTGACGAGTTTGTCGGAATAGAGCGACTTGTCGCTTTCGCGGCCGATGGTCATAACGTTGCCCTTGTAGAGCTTCAGCGTCACTTCGCCCTCGACATGCTCCTGGCTCTTGTCGATTGCTGCCTGCAGCATTTCGCGCTCCGGCGAGAACCAGAAGCCGTAGTAGATCAGCTCGGCGTAACGCGGCATCAGCTCGTCCTTGAGGTGTGCGGCACCCCGGTCGAGCGTGATCGATTCGATCGCGCGGTGCGCGGCGAGCAGGATCGTGCCGCCGGGGGTCTCATAGACGCCGCGCGACTTCATGCCGACGAAGCGGTTCTCGACGAGATCGAGACGGCCGATGCCGTTGTCGCGGCCGTACTCGTTAAGCTTGGCAAGCAGAGAGGCGGGCGACAGGCGCACGCCGTTGATCGAGACGGCGTCACCACGCTCGAAGCCGATCTTGATGACGGTCGCCTGGTCCGGAGCGGCTTCCGGCGAGATCGTGCGCATATGCACGTATTCCGGGGCTTCCTGGGCCGGATCTTCGAGAACCTTGCCCTCGGAGGAGGAGTGCAGCAGGTTGGCGTCGACGGAGAACGGCGCCTCGCCCTTCTTGTCCTTGGCAACCGGGATCTGGTGCTTCTCGGCGAATTCGAGCAGGTCGGTGCGGCTTTTGAACGACCAGTCGCGCCAGGGAGCGATGATCTTGATATCCGGGTTCAGAGCATAGGCCGAAAGCTCGAAGCGAACCTGGTCATTGCCCTTGCCGGTGGCGCCATGGGCGATGGCGTCGGCACCGGTCTTCTTGGCGATGTCGATCAGGTGCTTGGAAATCAGCGGGCGTGCGATCGAGGTGCCGAGCAGGTAGACGCCTTCATAGACGGCATTTGCGCGGAACATCGGGAAGACGAAATCCTTGACGAATTCCTCGCGGACGTCCTCGATGTAGATCTCCTTGATGCCGAGCATTTCGGCCTTCTTGCGCGCCGGCTCGAGCTCTTCGCCTTGGCCGAGGTCAGCGGTGAAGGTGACGACTTCCGCGCCGAGTTCGGTCTGCAGCCACTTCAGGATAATCGAGGTGTCGAGACCGCCCGAATAGGCGAGAACGACCTTTTTCACGTCTTTATGCGATGCCATGGTTTCCGTCCGTCTGGTCTTGGGGAGGGCGGCGATGCCGCGTGCAAATCTGCGGCACTTTAGCCAGAACCTGCGGCGATACAAGCGCTAGAACGCGCCATGGCGCGAATCCGCTGGCAAAAGCGAAGGCGTGGCGTTAGAGGGGGCGATCTTGCCCCGAGGTGACTGACGATGGACTTCATTCCTGGCCTGCCGACCCTCGCCACCTTCGCCGCCGCAACGCTGCTTCTGGCGGCGACGCCCGGCCCGGACATGACGCTTTCGATCAGCCGGGCTCTGGCTCAGGGCAAGAAGGCGGCACTCTTCGTGGTGCTCGGCACCAGCTTCGGCATCGTCGTGCATACGCTTCTCGTCGCCTTCGGCATTTCGGCGCTGATCACCGCTTCGCCCACCGCCTTCACCATCCTCAAGACCGGTGGTGCCGCCTATCTTCTGTGGCTTGCGGTGCAGGCGATCCGCTTTGGTTCGAGCATTTCCGTTCAGAAGGTCGAGGTCACGGAGGGCACCGCGCTTGCCAACATTTCGGCCGGCTTCTGGGTGAACCTGCTCAATCCCAAGGTCATCATCTTCTTCATGACCTTCCTGCCGCAGTTCGTCAGCGCCGACGATCCTTCGGTCACCGGCAAGCTTTTGTTCCTCGGCCTGCTGTTCATCCTGATCGGCATGCCGGTCAATATGCTGGTGGTGTTCACCGCCGATTGGCTGGCCTCCTGGCTGCAGCGCAACAGGGGCGTGATGCGAGCGCTCGATTACAGCTTCGCCGGGGTCTTTTCGGTGTTTGCGGTCAAGATCTTCATGACGACGGCGCGGTAAGCGGACAGTTTCGCCCCTCATCTGCCTGCCGGCATCTTCTCCCCGCTTGCGGGGAGAAGAACACGTGCCGCACTGTTCGGCGGAAACGGTGATTGTTGGGGGTGCTTTCAGGCGAAGTGTAAAGCGGTCATAGGTTGCAACCCACGCCATCTGCCGAAAAAGGACTGAGAGACTGCCACTTGTCTCTTCTCCCCGTGGCAACGGGGAGAAGATGCCGGCAGGCAGATGAGGGGCCGGCTGTGACCGCGAGACAGGCAGACCGGATCAGCCGATCAGCAGGGCGTCGTCGTCGAGCGTCTGGCCGCGGATGCGGCGGAACATGGCGATCAGGTCCTCGACCTGCAATTCCTTGCGGCTGTCGCCGGCGACGTCGAGTACGATCTCGCCGCCGTGCAGCATGATGGTGCGGTGGCCGTAATCGAGCGCCTGGCGCATCGAATGGGTGACCATCATCGTCGTCAGCTTGCGCTCCGAGACGATCTTCTGGGTGAGGTTCATCACGAACTCGGCCATGCCCGGGTCGAGCGCTGCGGTGTGCTCATCGAGCAGCAGCACTTCGGAACCCGCGAGCGTCGCCATGACCAGCGAAACCGCCTGGCGCTGGCCGCCGGAGAGCAGATCCATGCGATCGCCCATGCGGTTTTCAAGGCCGAGGTTGAGTTCGGCGATGCGCTCGCGGAAATGCTCGCGGCGCTTGGGGCCAAGCGCGGCAGTCAGGCCGCGCGCCTCGCCGCGCTTGGCGGCAAGTGCCAGGTTCTCCTCGATGGAGAGAGCGCCGCAGCTGCCGGTCAGCGGATCCTGAAAGACACGGGCGACGAGGCCGGCGCGGGCGGCGGTGCCCTTGCGGCTGACATCGGTCTTGCCGATCATCACCTGGCCTTCGCTCGGCAGCACATCGCCGGCGAGCACGCCGAGAAGTGTCGATTTGCCGGCGCCATTGGAGCCGATGACGGTGACGAAGGAGCCTTGTTCGATCGTCAGGCTAACGCCATTCAGCGCCTGCTTCTGCAGCGGCGTACCCTTGCCGAAGACGACCTGGATGTTGTTGACGCTGATCATGCCGCACCTCCACGACGCAGGCGGGGAAGGACGAGGGCGAAGGTGACGAGCGCGGCGGTGACGAAGTTAAGGTCGGAGGCCTGCAGCCCGAGCATGTCGGTCGACAGCGCCAACTGAATGGCGATGCGGTAGAGGATCGAGCCGAGCACGCAGCCGATCAGTGCGATCAGGATGCCGCGCGCGCCGAGCAGCGTCTCGCCGATAATGACGGCGGCAAGGCCGACGACGATGGTTCCGACGCCCGAGGTGACATCGGCGAAACCGTTGGTCTGGGCAAAGAGCGCGCCGCCGAAGGCGACGAGCGCGTTGGAGATCGCCATGCCCAGATAGATCTGGCGGTTGGTGTCGACCCCTTGCGCGCGAGCCATGCGGGCATTGGCGCCGGTGGCGCGCATCGCGAGACCGGCATCGCTCTCAAGGAAGCGCCAGACGATGATGACGGCGATGACGACGAGCACGCCGATGAACAGCGGCCGGACGTAGAAATCACGAAGACCGAGACCGTAGAAGGGCGACAGCATCGTGTCGGCATTGATCAGCGCGACGTTCGGCTTGCCCATGACGCGCAGGTTGACCGAGAACAGCGCGATCATCGTCAGGATCGAGGCGAGCAGGTTGAGGATCTTGAAGCGCACGTTGAGCATCGCCGTGACGATACCGGCGGCAGCCCCCGCGACCATCGCCACGCAGGCGGCAAGCCATGGGTTGACGCCGGCAATGATCAGAACGGCGGTGACGGCGGCGCCCAGCGGAAACGATCCGTCGACGGTCAGGTCGGGGAAATCGAGTACCCGGAATGCAAGAAAGACGCCGACGGCAACAAAGGCGTAGACCAGCCCCAGTTCCACGGCTCCCCAGAAAGCGATTAGACTCAACCCCAGACCCTCTTTTCTACGTGTCGCGCGTGGTTGTCCTTATGCGACGCTCCCGCCTGGCACATGGGGCCATCTGTGGCCGGGCGCATGTGCGGCTTAGAACTTCGGAGCGGCCCCTCAATCCCAAGGATGCAGGCCCCTCATAGCGAACCGCCCCCGTATGGAACGGAGGCGGGCAAAACGCAACAAACTTGAACCTGAAAAGGCAGAAAGCCTTATTCAACGACGCGCGTTGCGCGCTTTACGACACTTTCCGGAAGGGTGACGCCCATTTTCTCGGCGGCCTTCTTGTTGATCACCAGGTCGGAACCGGCGGCGACCTTCACGGCGATGTCGCCGGGGTTTTCGCCCTTGAGGATGCGCACGACGACTTCGCCGGTCTGCTTGCCGACGTCGTAGTAGTTGAAGCCGAGGGCTGCGAGCGAGCCGCGGGCAACCGAATCCGTGTCGGCGGTGAAGAGCGGCAGCTTGGCTTCTTCAGCGACAGCGACGGCGCCTTCCAGCGCGGAGATGATCGTGTTGTCGGTGGGCACGTAGATCGCATCGGCGCGACCGACGAGGGCGCGGGCCGCACCCTGAACTTCAGCCGACTTGGTGGCGGCGGATTCGACGACGGTCAGGCCGGCCTTTTCGGCTTCGGTCTTGAGAACTGCAAGCAGCGAAACGGAGTTGGCTTCACCGGAATTGTAGAGATAGCCGATCGACTTGGCGTTCGGCAGGATTTCCTTGATCAGCGCGACGTGTTCGGCAACCGGCGACATGTCGGAGAGGCCGGTGACGTTGCCGCCGGGCTTGTCCATGTCCTTGACGAGCTGCGCGCCGAGCGGATCGGAAACGGCGGTGAAGACAACCGGAATGTCGCGGGTCGAGGAGACGACGGCCTGGGCCGACGGCGTCGAGATCGGCACGATCACATTCGGTGCCTCGCCGGCGAACTGGCGGGCGATCTGGGCGGCGGTTGCCGGGTTGCCCTGGGCCGACTCGTAGATGAACTTGAGGTTCTCGCCTTCCTTGTAGCCGGCGGCAGCCAGCGCATCCTTCACGCCGTCGCGGGCGGCATCGAGCGCCGGATGCTCGACGATCGCGGTCACGGCGACGGTCACCTCATCGGCACGGGCCGGCAGAGTGAATGCCACCGTGGCGGCAAGGGCGATGAGAAGTGAGCGCATGGGTTGTCCTCCTGAATTGATTTCCCGCTTTCTTAGGAAACCGGGAGAATGAAATCAATCGATAGGAACTGCATCACCCATCAAAGTTCTTCATCGATCCCGGCGAGCCGGGACCGGAAAACCGCCGCGGGGCAGGCGGTTCGTCTCAGTCCTCGCCGTGATTGGCGATCATCATCGCCTCGAAGGCAAGGCGGTCGACCTTGCGCATGCGCTCGGATTCCGACTTCAGCTGGCCGCAGGCGGCGAGAATGTCGCGACCGCGCGGCGTGCGGATCGGAGAGGCATAACCGGCCTGGTTGATGAAGTCAGCAAACTTCTCGATGTGTTCCCAGTCGGAGCACTGGTAGTTGGTGCCAGGCCACGGGTTGAAGGGGATGAGGTTGATCTTCGCCGGTACCCCCTTCAGGAGCTTCACCAGTTGCTTGGCGTCTTCGAGGCTGTCGTTGACATCCTTCAGCATCACATATTCGAAGGTGATGCGGCGGGCGTTCGAGAGACCCGGATAGGCGCGGCAGGCGTCCATCAGTTCCTTCAGGGGGTACTTCTTGTTGATCGGCACCAGCATGTCGCGCAGGTCGTCGCGCACCGCGTGCAGCGAGATCGCCAGCATGACGCCGATCTCTTCGCCGGTGCGGTAGATTTCCGGCACGATGCCGGAGGTCGAGAGCGTGATGCGGCGCTTGGAGAGCGACAGGCCCTCGCCGTCAGACGCGATCAGCAGTGCGGTCTTGACGTGTTCGAAATTGTAGAGCGGCTCGCCCATGCCCATCATCACGATGTTGGTGATCTTGCGGCCCTCGGCCGGCACGATCGCGCCCTGTGGCGTGTCGCGCTCCGGGAAATCGCCGAGCCGGTCGCGGGCAAGCAGCAGCTGCGCCAGGATTTCTTCGGCCGTCAGATTGCGCACCAGCTTCTGCGTGCCCGTGTGACAGAAGGAACAGGTGAGTGTGCAGCCGACCTGGCTCGAAATGCAGAGCGTGCCGCGGCCTTCTTCGGGGATGTAAACGGTCTCGATCTCGACCGGGCGGCCGGCACCGCGTGCCGGGAAGCGCAGCAGCCACTTGCGGGTGCCGTCGCCGGAGATCTGCTCCTCGACGATTTCGGGCCGGGCAATGGTGAAATGCTGCTTCAGCATCTCGCGCATGTCCTTCGACACGTTCGTCATGTGGTCGAAGTCGGAGACGCCGCGCACGTAGAGCCAGTGCCAGAGCTGACTGACGCGCATCTTGACCTGGCGCTCCGGCACGCCCTTTTCGACGAGGGCCTTCGCCATGTCCTCGCGCAGGAGGCCGATCAGCGACGGCTTCTCCGCTTCGGGCGCTGCGCGCACCTGCGGTGCCCTAGCGATCTCCACCCGGTTCAGAATTTCAGTGGCTGCCATGCTCTTGATGTCCTGTCGTACAGCGTGAGGCCGTCCGGAGAGCGGGTCCGGAATTCGTCCTGATGCGCGAATTGAAATCGGTCGAGCCATCGAAAGCGGCCAATCAGGGCGCGGAGGCTCTCAAGTTGGGCCGGGCTTTAGCATTGTTTTGGCCCGGAGTCACGAGGCAGACCCTTTGAATGCAAAAGGCCGGCTTCGCAGCCGGCCCAATGTCTGGTTCTTCGCCATGGCTTTCACGCCTGTTGTGCCGCAAGACCGCTGCACACTGCGTGACATGCCTGGATTACTTGCAGGCTTCGATCTGCTTCAGCGCAGCCGAGATGCCCGAGAGCGAATAGGAGTAGGAGGTGGCCGTGCCCTTGCGCGACTTGGCGTTGACCGACATGGCCTTGCCGGTCTTCATCGCGGCGACGAGCGCCGGTTCTTCCGCCGCGTTTTCCACCCAGGCGGAGTTGCCCTTGGTAAACATCACGAAGGTGCGGCCGTCGATGACGACGTTGACCTTGGAGTTTTCCTGAAGGGGGTAGCCCATCATCGCCTGCGGCTCATAGCTGATGTTCTGGCCCGGGCGCTGGGATACGAGGAAGAAGATGTCGCCGTGGTCGACGCCGGCCGGGCTCTTTTCCTTCGGAACCGAGAGGACGTAGCAGACCTTGCCGCCGCCGGCGTTGTAGGAATAGGCGCCCCAGGCGTTGAACTGCTGGATGCGCGTCGGAGACTGAGCGGCAGCCATGCTGGCGGTTGCCAGAACGAGTGCGATTGCGGTTGCGATCTTTCTTACAAACATGAGGTCCTGCCGCTTTTCTTGCTTTTCGATCACCCGAAACAGGTCAGACGGGCGACGCGTAGTCATGATTTGATTTGTTTTGACTTAATTCAGGTTACCAAACCGTCAACGAAGGCTGAAAACCGCGGGTTTAGCCCCGAAATGGGGCGGTTTGCCCCATCTGCCCCAGCGTCTTTCACCCGATGATTCGCGGTGAGCGAACCAAGGGTCGATGCCGGATGCGCGTCGCCTCGGAATGCTGTTCCAGAAGGTTTCCTGCCCCAAGCCATTACATGGCGCCAGCCGCGCCTAACCGTGCGACCAGCGTCATTTGCAAGTCTATGCCACAAAGATTCGGGCAAGAGTTTGACTTTCGGGCAGGAATGGGGCGCCACAACCTGGCGGCCGGCTTTCAACATCAGCCCTCGGGCGTGTCGGCCAGCGTCTCGTCGGCCTTGGTATAGTGCGTTTCCTTGATCTGTCCGCTGATGGCGGCGAAGGCCGCGGTCAGCACCGCCACGTCGTCGGAGAAACCGACCACTGCCAGCACGTCGGGCAGGAAGTCGAGCGGCAGCACGAAATAAGCGAGCGCTGCGAGCAGAATGCCGCGGGTGCGTGTCGGCGTCTTCGGGTCAATCGCGCAGTAATAGGCGGCGACGAGATCGCGGCTGAACGGGATCTGCCGGGCAGCGCGCCGAAAGGTCGGCCAGAAGCGTCGCTTCACGCGCTTTTCCCGGCGCTCCTGCTCGGATTCTTCGCCTGGCAAGAGAATTTCACCGATCTTGATGTCGTCCATCGTCCCGCTTCCGGCGCTCTAGCATTTTGATTCCAGAGCATCTTATCCGCTTTCCGCTTGAAAGCGGGATGCTCTGGCGTTTCTCAATATGGGGATCGGCCGTGCTATTTCAAATGATCCGGCATCCGGCCGGCCGCCGCCTTGTCCATGCGCGCCGCCAATTTGAAGTCGAGTTCCGTCAGCCCACCGGCATCATGGGTGGTCAGGGTTACGTCGACGCGATTGTAGACGTTGAACCATTCGGGATGATGGTTGAATTTTTCGGCGACGATCGCGCACTCGGTCATGAAACCGAAGGCTTCGACGAAGTTCTTGAAGCGGAACGCCTTCCAGATCGAGTTGCCGTCTTCGGCTCGCACCCAGCCTTCCATCTTGTGCAGGTTTTCGGCAATCGTTGCCTCGTCGAGCTTTTCCGCAGTCATCGTCTCTCTCCCACACATCGACCTGTTCGAAGGCCGAGCTGCTGAGTATAAATGCGCATCAATCTCCAGTCCTGTCGAAATTGAATAGCATGAAACCGGTCAGAGTTCTTTTCGTTTGTCTCGGCAATATCTGCCGGTCGCCGCTGGCCGAGGGTGTGCTGCGCGCATTGGCCGAGCAAAAGGGATTGGCACCAGCGCTGCAGGTGGATTCGGCCGGAACCGGTGCCTGGCACATCGGCGATCCGCCCGACAACCGCTCGATCCAGGCGGCGCGGCGGCGCGGGATCGACATCTCTGCGCTGCGCGGGCGCCAGGTTCGGCCGGACGATTTCCGGGATTTCGACCTGATCCTCGGCATGGACGAAAACAATGTCCGCACGCTCAAGCGCTTGGCGCCCGCCGATGCGGCCGAGAAGGTGCATCTCTTCCTCGACTATGCGTCCGCCCGCAATCAGGATGTCCCGGACCCCTATTACGAAGGGCCAGAAGCCTTCGAGGCGCTCTACCAGATGCTCGAAGCCGGGTGCTCGTCGTTGCTCGAAAGGTTCGGTGACCGCGCCTCGTGAAGCGGGAAGACCTCTTCCGTGAGGTATGGCCCGCCACCGACCGAGTCGCGCGATGACAGAAGCACGAAGCGCGAGACGGTGAAGAGCGAAGTCATGAAATTACCGCGTCCGGAGAGGTACTCGACCACATCCTCGACGCGGCTTGAGCGCAGCCGGGCGAGCGTCACATGCGGCGTGAATTTTCGCGGATCCGGCCCGAGCCCGAGCCGCTGGCAGATGCGCTCGATCTCGGCCTGAAGGGCGTACATTTCCGGGTGGTTGCTGACGCCGGCCCAGACGGAATGCGGCTTCTTCGAGCCGAAAGCGCCGGTGCCGGTCAGCTGCAGTTGGAATTCCGGTCTTTCGATCCGATCGAGCTTGTCGATGATCTCGTCGGCGGTGCGCCAGTCGACGTCACCGATGAAGCGCAAGGTGATGTGGTAGTTCTCCACATCTATCCAGCGAGCTCCGGGAAGTCCTCCGCGCAGCAACGAAAGACTCATTGCTGCATTGCGCGGAATTTCGAGGGCGGTGAATAGTCTCGGCATGGCGAGCTCCCCGAATCTCTTGCAGATGTCTCAGCGAATCACGCATCGAGTCTGCACGCAACTAGTATTTGACACTTACGAATATTAACGTTCCCTTAACTGTGGACGATGTCATCACTCCGTCTTATTCAAGGTTGCCAGAAAGCGTTCGACGATAGGCAGTGCCTTCTCGACCATTACGCCGACGCCGTCGCCATTGGGATGCATGCCGTCTTCGAGCTTGAGCTTCGCCTCGGTCACCACGCCGTCGAGGAAGAACGGGTAGAGTTCCAGCCCATATTTTTCGGCGAGCTCCGGGAAGATCGGGTTGAAGCGGGCGGCATAGTCGGCGCCCATGTTCGGCGGTGCCATCATGCCCGCGAGCAGCACCGGAATGCCACGGTCCTTGAGGCGCGTAATCATCGCCTCGATGTTCTTGCGGGTCTCTTCCGGCGGGATACCGCGCAGCGCATCGTTGGCGCCAAGCTCGAGGATCACGCCCTTTGTGCCATCGGGCACGGACCAGTCGATGCGGGCAAGACCGCCGGATGAGGTGTCGCCGGAAACGCCGGCGTTCGCGATCGTCACGTCCAGGCCCTTTTCCTTCAGCGCCTTTTCGAGCCGAGCGGGGAAGGCGTCCTGCGGCGGGAGCTGATAGCCCGCCATCAGGCTGTCGCCGAACCCCACGAGGCTGATCGTCTCGGCGCGTGCTGCCGATGATAACGCAATTGTCATCGTCAGTGCCAAGAAAACCCGTTGAAATCCTTTTAATGCCATGGGCCTGTTCCTAAATCCCGAATGCCGTTTCTGTTCCCCATTTCGTTCATATAGGGTTGTTTCGCTTGGCCAGCACCATCATCGAACTCAAAAACGCGGATCTGACCCTCGGGGAGGCGGCGGCCTCGGTGCACGTGCTGAAGGGCATGAGCCTCACGATCGATGCCGGCGAGTCCGTCGGCATCGTCGGTCCGTCGGGTTCGGGGAAGTCGACGTTGTTGATGGTGCTTGCCGGGCTCGAGCGGCTGGATAGCGGTGAGATCGTCATCGACGGTACGCCGTTGCATCGGCTTGACGAGGACCGGGTGGCGGACTTCCGCGGGCGCAACATCGGCATCGTCTTTCAGTCCTTCCACCTCATCCCCAACATGACCGCGCTCGAAAACGTCGCGGTGCCGCTCGAACTCGCCAATGTGGCCGGCGCCTTCGAGATCGCGCGCAAGGAACTCGTCGCCGTCGGTCTCGGCGAGCGGCTCAGCCACTATCCCGGCCAGCTTTCCGGCGGCGAACAGCAGCGTGTGGCGATCGCTCGCGCCTTGGCGCCTTCGCCGAAACTGCTGATCGCCGACGAGCCGACCGGCAACCTCGACGCCGACACCGGACGCCAGATCGCCGATCTGCTTTTCGCCGAACAGCGTGACCGCGGCATGACACTCGTGCTCGTGACGCATGATGCGGCACTTGCCGCGCGTTGCGTGCGGCAGGTCCGCGTCCGCTCCGGCGAGATCGTCGCCGGCGGCGAGGCGGGGCCGCTTGCAGTGACGCCGCGCCAGGAGGCGGCCTCGGCATGAGCGGCGCGTCATCGGTTCGGCTGCGGCCGCTGCTTGCCCTTCGCCTGGCACTGCGCGAAATGCGTGGCGGGCTTAGAGGTTTCTACATTTTCCTCGCCTGCATCGCGCTCGGGACCGCGGCGATTGCCGGCGTCAATTCGCTGTCGCAATCGATCACCGCGACGATCGCCACGCAGGGGCAGGAACTGCTCGCCGGCGACATCCGCTTTGAGCTTAACAATCGCGTCGCGACGTCCGACGAGCGGGCCTATCTCGACAGTCTCGGAACCGTCGCGGTTTCCGCCGGCTTGCGCTCGATGGCGCGGTTGCCCGACGGATCCAACCAGGCGCTGGTCGAACTGAAGGCGATCGATGTCGCCTACCCGCTCTACGGCGCGCTGGAAAGCGAGCCGAACCGTCCGCTGCATGAGCTGCTGGCGCGCGATGGCGAGACCTTTGGCGCCGTCGTGGCACCGCTGCTGCTCGACCGTCTTGGCGTGCAGGTGGGAGATGAGATCCTTCTCGGCAACGCCAGGATCCGGATCGCCGGCACGATCGTGCGCGAGCCGGACGCCTTGTCCGACGGCTTCGGCTTTGCTCCCCGCCTGATGGTCTCGGCCGAGGCGCTGGCCGTGAGCGGCCTGGTGCAGACAGGAAGCCTTGTTGAGCATAGCTACAAGGTGAAGGTCGCCGACCCGACGCAGCTCGCGGCCATTCGCACGGATGCCGAGAAGCGCTTTCCGGCGGCCGGCTGGTCGATCCGCACCAGCGCCAACGCCGCGCCGTCGCTGACGGCGAACATCACCCGCTTCTCGCAGTTCCTGACTCTTGTCGGGCTGACGGCGCTGATCGTCGGCGGCGTCGGCGTCGCCAACGCGGTGCGCGCCTATCTCGACCAGAAGCGCAGCGTGATCGCGACCTTCAAATGCCTGGGCGCTCCTGCCTCGCTGGTGGCGATGATCTATCTCGCGCAGATCCTGATGATCGCCTTGATCGGCATCGTGATCGGCCTGTTGCTTGGCATGCTGATCCCCTTCATCGCGGCGCAGTTCCTGGCAGATCTATTGCCGATCTCGACGGAGTTTCATCTCTATCCGGGTGCGCTCGGTCTTGCCGCGCTCTTCGGCGTGCTGACGGCGCTGACCTTCGCCATTCTGCCACTTGGCCGGGCACGGGCCATTCCGGCAACCGCGCTCTTCCGCCAGCAGGGCTTCGACCCCTCCGGCTTTCCGGCATGGCCCTATTTGCTGGGCGCCGTCGCTTGTCTTGCTGCACTTGCGGGGCTTGCGATCTGGACGGCCTACGACCGCTATATTTCGCTGGTGTTCCTGGGCGCGATCGCCTTTGCCTTCATTGTCCTGCGCGTCGTCGCGCTGCTGATCGCCTGGCTTGCGCGCCGCAGCCCGCGGGTCAACTCGCCGGCCCTCAGACTGGCGATCGGCAACATCCACCGCCCCGGCGCCCTCACGTCCTCGGTCGTGTTGTCGCTGGGTCTTGGGCTGGCATTGCTTGTGACGCTGGCTCTGATCGACGGCAATCTGCGCCGCGAGCTTACCGGCAGCATGGCGGAGCGCGCGCCGAACTTCTTCTTCGTCGATATTCAGGGCAACGAGATCGAAGGCTTCCGCTCGGTGCTCAACCGGACGATCCCGAAGGGCAAGGTCATCGAGGTGCCGATGCTGCGCGGCCGGATCATTGCCTTCAACGGTGAGGACGTGAACAGCCGCAACGTGCCGCCCGGCGGCCAATGGGTGCTGCGCGGCGACCGCGGCATCACCTATGCCAAGAACAAGCCGGAGAACTCGACGCTTTCCGCGGGCGCGTGGTGGCCGGCCGACTATAGCGGCGAGCCCTTGGTTTCCTTCTCGGCGGAAGAGGCCGGCGAACTCGGCCTGAAGATCGGCGACACCGTGACCGTCAACGTGCTTGGCCGCAACATCACCGCCAAGATCGCCAATTTCCGCAACGTCGAGTGGGAATCGCTTTCGATCAACTTCGTCATGGTGTTTTCGCCGAACACCTTCGCCGGTGCGCCGCATGCGTGGTTGGCAACCGTCATCGATCCGGCAGCGACGCCGGAAGAGGAGGCGGCGGTGCTGAAGGCCGTCACCAACGCCTATCCGACGATCACAAGCGTGCGGGTGAAGGATGCTCTCGACATCGTGAACGGGCTGCTTGGACAGTTGGCAACCGCCATCCGGGCGGCGGCCGCAGTGGCGCTCGTCGCCTCCGTCCTGGTGCTTGCCGGTGCGCTCGCCGCTGGCAACCGGGCGCGCGTCCACGACGCCGTGGTGCTGAAAACGCTGGGTGCGACGCGCGCGACCCTTATCCGGGCGTTCAGCTACGAATATGCCATTCTCGGCCTCGCAACGGCGGTTTTCGCCCTGTTTGCCGGCGGAGTTGCCGCCTGGTTCGTCGTCAGCCGCATCATGAAGTTGCCGTCAGACTTCCTGCCGGATGTCGCGATCCTGACCGTCGTCGGGGCGCTGGTGATGACCGTCGGCATCGGTCTTGCCGGTACCTGGCGTATTCTCGGGCAGAAGGCGGCGCCGGTCCTGCGGGAGCTTTGAGCGGTGAAGTTAACCGTAAATCCCTGTCGTGCATGCCGGAAACGGCCGGATGCGTTCGAATCCAGGGGCTTCGGGTCTTGTACGCAACGGGTTTCGGCATCATATTTATCCACAGGCATGCTGGAGCTCCGCAGCGGCGCCTGGGCGTGGAAGCCAGCCTTCCAAAGCGAGACTGTTCGCCGCCCGACACCGTAACTTCCACCGGAGCTTAAATGAGGAAACAATGGCTGATCTGAGAAACTACCAAACCCGAATGTCGCCCGCCGGCGCTCAGGCGGGTGCCGTGATCGATGAGGGCCTTCGCGCGTACATGCTGAAGGTCTACAACCTGATGGCCCTGGGCCTGGCGATCACCGGCGTGGCAGCTTACGGAACCTATGCGCTTGCCGCCTCCAATCCGGCATTCGCCCAGCTCATCTACGCTTCGCCCCTGAAGTGGGTCGTGATGCTGGCGCCGCTGGCGATGGTCTTCTTCATGAGCTTCCGCATTAATTCGATGAGCGTCTCCGCAGCACAGACGACGTTCTGGATCTATGCCGCCCTGATGGGCCTGTCTCTGTCGTCGATCTTCCTGGTCTTCACCGGCCAGAGCATCGTGCAGACGTTCTTCGTCACGGCCGCTTCGTTCGGCGCTCTGTCGCTCTACGGCTACACGACCAAGAAGGACCTGTCGGGCTTCGGCACGTTCCTGATCATGGGCCTCTTCGGCCTGATCATCGCGTCGATCGTCAACATCTTCCTTGCTTCGTCGGCCCTCGGCTTCGCGATCTCCGTGATCGGTGTTCTGATCTTCGCTGGCCTCACCGCCTACGACACGCAGAAGATCAAGGAAATGTACTACGAAGCCGATGACAGCACCGTTGCCGGCCGCAAGGCGATCATGGGCGCGCTGACGCTCTACCTCGACTTCATCAACCTGTTCATGTTCCTGCTGCAGTTCATGGGCAACCGGAACAACTAAGCTTGAAACGAATTGCGGAAAAGGCGGCCTCGGCCGCCTTTTTTGTTGCCGGAAATAGTTGATCGCGTCCCGGCCCCCATGGGAGTAAAGGACGACGAAACCTCGAGATGCAGTTTACCGCCATGTCCCTGAGTCTGCGTGACGCCACCTTGGCCGACCTTCCTGCCATCGCAGCGATCTATCGCGAATCCGTACTGAACGGCGTCGCCACCTATGAGATCGAACCTCCTTCCGAAGCGGAGATGCGAAACCGCTTCGAGACGATCATCGGCAACGGCTACCCCTATGTGGTCGCATGCGATGGCAGCGGATCGATCGTCGGCTATGCCTATGCGTCCGCCTTCCGGACGCGCACGGCCTATCGCTTTCTGGTCGAGGTTTCGATCTACCTGGCGCCGGAAGCGCGCGGCAAGGGTGCTGGCAAGGCGCTGCTCGTCGAACTCATTCGTCGTTGCACCGAGCTCGGCTTCCGGCAGATGGTTGCGGTGATCGGCGGTGCCCACCCGGCATCGATCGCCGTACACAGTTCGCTCGGCTTCGAGCATCAGGGCACGATGAAAGCGACCGGCTTCAAGCATGGCCGTTGGCTCGACACGGCGATCATGCAGCTCGCGCTTGGCGAGGGCCAGAAGAGCGATCCGCCGGAAGACGTCTATCCAGACACGCTCTATCAGAACTGATCGTCGCCTCGCGGACGCCCGACATGCGCTGATTGCAGTCGGCCGTCCCGGGGCGGGTCAAAGCCCTGCGTCGGAAGAGGTCGCCGCGCATCTCACCGGGACGCCGGTGCGGATCAGGTCTTAAGGCGCGTCGCGATCTTGCAGGTCCGCTCCCAGCGCTTCAAGCTTCTGATATTTCGCAGGTCGTTATTGCAAAACCGCTGCGCAGTTTTGCGCGACCTGCTTCAGGTTTCCACCAGCTTCAGGACCTTGTCGAACACCTTGAGCACCTGGGCGAGCTCGTGGCCGCGTTTCAGGATCGTGCCGTGAATGTTCAGCACGCTATAGGCGCCCTGTTTCGTCGACAGCTTCGGGTTCTTCTCGATCCGGTAGAGCGGCATTTCTCCCGAACGCTTGAACACCGAGAAGACCGCGCGGTCCTTCAGGTGGTCGATGGCGTAGTCCCGCCATTCGCCTTCGCCGACCATTCGACCGTAGACCCAAAGGATCTGGTCCAACTCGCGGCGATGGAAAGTGATGGGGGGAGGGTTCTTGGCGTTCTTGTATTCGTGAAGATGGACGACCACTTCGGAAGTGGTCTCGCGCTGATGGCGCGCCTCGCCTTGCGGCAAATCCGGCTCATCGGTCATCGGCAATCCGGCCTTCTGTTGTGACAGAACGATAACAGTGTGCCTGACGTGAGCCGAAAAGCAAGCCGGAAGCCGTTGGACGAAGAGGGCATTTCTTACCTCTGCCCCATTTCAGTCAAATCGCCGCCCCAATTCACCGCAAAACTCGCGAGCGCTGACGGACAGAGTCGTTGCCACCGTATGTCCGGTCAGGTCGTCATGCTGCGGGAGTTCACCGAACGCAGCCATGGCCGGTTCGGTCCGGTAACTTCGAACCCTCAGCCCCAGCCCCTCGATGCTGCCGGGCCGAACCACCCCCTTGCGCCGCGCCCGCTTACAACTTGCCTTGCGGGCCGGCGAGCACCGCCGTGGCGCCGATGATCGCGCCCGGCGTTTCCTTGTCCTTCATCGATTGCAAGAGAACGGCACAGCCACTGTTGCCGGGGCGCTCGGTCAGAACTGTTGCGGGAAGGGTGAAGGTTGCCGGCTTTCCGTCCCACATGCCGATCGTCTGAATGTCGCGCACGGCATGCCAGTAGGGGATTTCCTTGCCGCTGTTCTCCCCCTTCTCCATCTTCACCACTTTCGCGCGGTCGAAATAGACGACGACGACGTTCGCCTTGCCGATGCCGCTACCGACGTTGATCTGGATTTCTTCGCCCTGGATCTTCGCCTCGACGGGAACGGCAAGCCCCTTGCCTTCGGCCTTCATTGTCTCCAGCCGCGTTTTGATCGCCTGAAGATTGCCGCCGTTGACATGGTCGCGCCCGTTCAGGATCGCCTGGGGCGTATAGACGCCATTGCGACCGAGCATCCGGGCATAGGCATATTGCCGTTCGGTATTTTCCTTGGAGGCCAGTGTGTCGGCCCAACCGAGATAGTTCCAGTAGTCGACATGGTAGGCGAGCGCCACGACATCACCGCCATCGACAAGCGCCTTCAGCGCCGCATCGGCCGGCGGGCAGGAGGAACAGCCCTGGCTGGTGAACAGTTCCACGACGCCTTTGATCACCTGTCCGTCCTGTGCCCCGGCCGGTGCACCAGCGGCTGCGAACAGCCCGAAAGCCAGTGCAAAAGGGCGAATGAAAGAACGGTCTGCGGATGTCATGGCGTCACTTCGTTGGGGGCCGTCGGCCTACTCCTTATGGGGGAGTTCATTACATACGCCGGCCACGCATCAACGGGAAGTCACGTTGGAGTGAGGTGGCGGGTGAGCACAGGCTTGTGTTGGGACGTTTTGGGATTTGACAACCAAAGAAAGAGCCGGGTCGCCTCTCGGCGTCCCGGCTCCAATGCTTCGCGATGGTCTGGCGATCAGGCGGCGAGGTCGCGCAGAACCGTCTGCAGGATGCCGCCGTTGTTGACGTAGGTCACTTCGTCCAGCGTATCGATCCGGCAGATCAGCGGAATTTCCTTCGCGCTGCCGTCGCCATAGGTGACCTTGGCAACGCGCTTTTCGCGAGGCTGGACATTGGCGAGGTTGTCGATGGTGACGATTTCATCGCCCTTGAGGCCCAGCGATTCCCAGGTCGTGCCTTCTTCGAAGACGAAGGGGATGACGCCCATGCCGACCAGGTTCGAGCGGTGGATACGCTCGAACGACTGCGCGATGACGGCCTTGACGCCGAGCAGATTGGTGCCCTTCGCAGCCCAGTCGCGCGACGAACCGTTGCCGTATTCGACGCCGGCGAAGATGACGAGCGGAACGCCCTCTTCCTTGTATTGCATGGCGGCGTCGTAGATCGACATCTCTTCCTTCGACGGATAGTGGATGGTGTAGCCACCTTCCTTGCCGTTCGGGCCGAGCATGTGGTTGCGGATGCGGATGTTGGCAAACGTGCCGCGCATCATCACCTCATGGTTGCCGCGACGCGTACCGTACTGGTTGAAGTCGGCAACGCCGACGCCATGACCGATGAGGTAGGCACCAGCCGGCGAGGCAGCCTTGATCGAACCGGCCGGCGAGATGTGGTCGGTGGTGATCTTGTCGCCGAATAGGCCGAGGACGCGCGCGCCCTTGATGTCGGAGATGCCCGAGCCGGACTTGCCCATGCCGACGAAGTAGGGTGGGTTCTGCACGTAGGTCGAGCCATCGTCCCAGGCGTAGGTCTGGCCCGGAGGAACCTGAACGGCCTGCCAGTTTTCGTCGCCCTTGAAGACGTCCGCGTACTTGGTCGCGTAGAGTTCGCGGGTGACGTACTTGAAGATGAACTCCTGGATTTCCTTGGAGGTCGGCCAGATGTCCTTGAGGAAGACCGGGTTGCCGTCCTTGTCTTCGCCGAGCGGTTCGTTGGTCAGGTCCTTCTGGACCGTACCGGCGAGTGCATAGGCGACGACGAGCGGCGGCGAGGCGAGGTAGTTTGCCTGGACGTCCGGCGAGATACGGCCTTCGAAGTTGCGGTTGCCGGAGAGAACGCCGGCGGCGATCAGGCCCTTGTCGTTGATCGTCTTCGAGATCGGCGCCGGCAGCGGACCGGAGTTGCCGATGCAGGTGGTGCAGCCAAAGCCGACGAGGTTGAAGCCGAGCGCGTCGAGGTCCTTCTGCAGGCCGGACTTGGCCAGGTACTCACCGACGACCTGCGATCCCGGTGC
This sequence comes from Ensifer sp. R-19, assembly GCF_049905105.1. Taxonomy (NCBI): domain Bacteria; kingdom Pseudomonadati; phylum Pseudomonadota; class Alphaproteobacteria; order Hyphomicrobiales; family Rhizobiaceae; genus Ensifer; species Ensifer sp. R-19. The sequence goes on along the minus strand of NZ_CP184569.1, from coordinate 3,483,701 downwards.
GAGCGAGGTCTTGACCCAGGGCTTGGACTTCAGGCCCTTGGCAACGGCGTTGCGGGCGAGCAGGCCGGCGGCGATCAGAACCGACGGGTTGGAGGTGTTGGTGCACGACGTGATCGCAGCGATGGCAACGTCGCCATGGCCGAGATCGAAATCGGTGCCTTCTACGGCGTAGCGGTTCGAAAGCTGGCCCGGCTTCTTGTAGTCGCCTTCGAGCGCGGTTGCGAAGCCCGACGCGATGCTTTCGAGCGGGATGCGGCCTTCTGGACGCTTCGGACCAGCCATAGCGGGAACGACGTCGCCGAGGTCGAGTTCCAGCGTGTCGGTAAAGACAAGCTCCGAGCCGTCACCGTCGCGCCACATGCCTTGCGCCCTGGAATAGGCTTCGACGAGCGAAATGCGCTGCTCTTCGCGGCCGGACATGGTGAGGTAGTTGATGGTCTCGCTGTCGACCGGGAAGAAGCCGCAGGTGGCGCCGTATTCCGGACCCATGTTGCCGATGGTCGCACGGTCAGCGAGCGTCATGTTGTCGAGGCCCGGGCCGAAGAATTCGACGAACTTCGAAACGACGCCCTTCTTGCGCAGCATCTGAACGACCATGAGCACGAGGTCGGTCGCGGTGACGCCCTCTTTCAGCTTGCCCGTCAGCTTGAAGCCGATGACTTCAGGCAGAAGCATGGAGACCGGCTGGCCGAGCATCGCGGCTTCAGCTTCGATACCGCCAACGCCCCAGCCGAGAACGCCAAGGCCGTTGATCATGGTGGTGTGGCTGTCGGTGCCGACGCAGGTATCCGGGTAGGCGGTGATTTCGCCATCTTCTTCACGGGTCCAGACGGTCTGGCCCAGATACTCCAGATTGACCTGGTGACAGATGCCGGTGCCGGGCGGGACGACGCGGAAGTTCTTGAACGCCTGCTGGCCCCACTTCAGGAAGCGGTAGCGCTCGCCGTTGCGCTGGTATTCGAGCTCGACGTTGCGGGCAAAGGCGTTCGGCGTGCCGAATTCGTCGACGATGACGGAGTGGTCGATGACGAGGTCGACGGGAACGAGCGGGTTGATCTTTTCCGGGTCGCCGCCGAGCGAGACCATGGCGTCGCGCATTGCAGCGAGGTCGACCACGGCGGGAACGCCGGTGAAGTCCTGCATCAGCACGCGGGCCGGGCGGTAGGCGATTTCGTTTTCAGCCGTGCCCTTGTCGTTGAGCCAGGCGGCAACGTTCTCGATGTCCTTCTTGGTGACGGAGCGGCCGTCTTCATTGCGCAGCAGGTTCTCGAGCAGAACCTTCATCGAGTAGGGCAGCTTGGAAACGCCGGCGAGACCGTTCGCCTCCGCCTTCGGCAGGCTGTAATAGACGTAGTCCACACCGTTGACGGTGAGCGTGGAGCGACAATTGAAGCTGTCTAGGGATTTGGACACTGGATAATACCCCGTTCCGTCTGATCGCCAAAAACTGACGTACGAACGCCCGAGCGCAATGAAGCGCGAATTGGGATGCGGGTGCGGCCATTTCCGCTGTCCGTACGTGGAAATTCATTCCATGTTCGGCGCTAGGATGAAATTCACGCCGACCGCTGGCGTGTTGGCCGCCTTATAGATAATTTCTCCAAAACGTGCCAGAGCAACGAAGGTCCAATTGGAACTTTTTTTGCTCTGCGGAAGACACGCGAAGGGAAGTCTAATATTCATGCGCCTGCTGGCTGAAGGTTTGAGTGCGAAGCGCGGCGAGGATCTGATTTTTAACGATATTTCCTTTGCGCTCGATACCGGTGAGGCCCTTGTGGTGACGGGTCCGAACGGCTCGGGAAAGTCGACTTTGCTGCGGGTTCTGGCCGGGTTGCTGAGCCCCGAAAGCGGACATTTGAAACTTGAGAACGCCCCCCCAGAAATAGCTCACCCATCGGAGCTCAGCCACTATCTCGGGCATCGCAACGCGATGAAGCGCGAATTGACCGTCGCAGAAAATCTTTCCTTCTGGCAGCGTTTCATGGGCGATTCGCCCGGCGGCGTCGGAATCGCTCTTACCGAGGCGGTCGAAGCGGTCGGCCTGCCTGATATCGCGCATCTGCCCTTCGGATATCTCTCGGCCGGCCAGCAGCGCCGCATGGCGATGGCGAAGCTGCTCGTCGCCCATCGTCCGATCTGGATTCTCGACGAGCCGACCGCGGCACTCGACGCCGGCGCCGATCGGCTGTTTGCCGACCTGGTAAAGGCGCATCTCGGGAAGGGCGGCATCGTGATCGCAGCGACGCATCAACCGCTGGGGCTCGATCAAACGAGGGAATTGCACATGAAGGGCTTCGAGCATTTCGCGGGAGGGCTCTGGCATGATGCGTAAAAGCGCGTCCGTGCTCGCTGCCGGGAGAGTGCCGGCATGATCGCGCTCTTCTTCCGCGATCTGAAGCTGTCGATACGCGCCGGCGGCGGCGCGATGATCGGCGTGCTCTTCTTCATGACCGTGGTCGCGGTCATTCCCTTCGGCGTCGGCCCGGATCTGAACCTGCTTTCGCGCATCGGCCCGGCGATCCTGTGGATCGGCGCGCTGCTCGCCTCGCTACTCGGTCTCGACCGCCTGTTCCAGGCGGAGCGGGACGACGGTTCGCTCGACCTGATGCTGATGCAGGAGACGCCGCTGCTTTTCACCGTCTTCGTCAAATGCGCGGCCCATTGGGCAGCGACCGGCCTGCCGCTGGTGATCGCCTCGCCCTTGCTCGGTCTCTTCATGAACATGCGCGAGATCGCGATCGGCGCCACCATGCTGACGCTTCTGATCGGCACGCCGGCGATCACCTTCATCGGTGCGGTCGGCGCTGCCGTCGCCGTGTCGTTGCCACGGGGCGGGCTGCTGGTGTCGATCCTGGTGCTGCCGCTTGCGATCCCGGTGCTGATCTTCGGCGTCAGCGCCGTCTATGCGGCGATCGAGGATCCGGCGCCGTTCCTGCCGCCCCTGATGATCCTCGCGGCGATCACCCTGTTCTTTGCCGTCATCGGGCCGGTTGCCGCCGCCGCAGCACTTCGGCACGCGTCCGATTGACGCAATGAGAGCGGAACGGCTGAAACAGTTTGCGGTTTTCCGTCGCAGCCGTCGCTAAGTCCTTCAGATCGATCACGTTTATGATTGGCGGCCCAAACTGATCGTGATCGGTCGATTGACGCGGATCAATTGCAGCAGGGGGACTTAAGCGTTAAAGAGCCATCATGAGCGAAAACAGCCTGGCCATCCGCAAATTCAGCGACCTCGCCAACCCGACACGGTTCCTGGCGCTGGCCGACCGTCTGCTGCCGTGGCTTGCCGGCCTGACCGCGCTGTTCTTCGCCGTCGGCCTCTGGCTGTCCTTCGCCACAGAAGGCGACTACCAGCAGGGCGAGACGGTGCGCATCATGTATGTGCACGTGCCCGCTGCCTGGCTGTCGATGATGTGTTATTCGGTGATGGCGCTGGCAGCGCTTGGCACGCTCGTTTGGCGCCATCCGCTGGCAGATGTTTCTTCGCGCGCGGCCGCGCCGATTGGCGCCTGTTTCACTTTCCTGGCGCTCGTCACCGGCTCGCTTTGGGGCAAGCCGATGTGGGGCACCTGGTGGGTCTGGGACGCGCGGCTGACGTCGGTCTTTGTGCTGTTCCTCATGTATCTGGGACTGATGGCGCTCAACCGCGCGATCGACGACCCCGCACGGTCTTCCAAGGTTTCCGCAGTGCTGGTGCTGGTCGGTTTCGTCAATATCCCGATCATCAAGTTCTCGGTCGAATGGTGGAACACGCTGCATCAACCGGCGAGCGTCATGCGGCTCGACGGGCCGACGATCGATCCCGAGTTCCTGTGGCCGCTGATCGTGATGGCGGTTGCCTTCACGCTTCTGTTCTTCACGCTGCACATCGCCGCCATGCGCAACGAAATCCTGCGCCGGCGGGTCACTGCGCTGCGCCGTCTGGCGGCGCGCAGCGCTGGCCGGGGAGCGCGCACGAAATGATGAGCCACGCCGCTTACGTCTTCACGAGTTATGGAATAGCGACGCTGACCGTCCTCGGCCTGATCGGCTGGGTGGTTCTGGATGGGCGCGCGCGCCGGCGCGAACTTGCCGAGCTCGAAGCATCCGGCATCCGCAGGCGCTCGGCCGAACCGGCGTCGGGAGAGACACGATGACCAGCACTCCTGCGCCCGGCAGCGACGAGCGCAAACCGGGGCCGATGCGTTTCGTGCTCGCGGCACTGCCGCTCATCATTTTCGCCGGGCTTGCGGCGATCTTCTGGAGCCAACTCAATTCCGGCAAGGACGTGAGCGAGATCCCGTCCGCACTGATCGGCACGAAGGCGCCGAAACTCGACCTTCCTGCACTCGAAGGGGCGACCCGCGATGGCCAGCCGATGCCGGCGCTGACCGACGTGGCGATCAAAGGCAAGCTGACGCTCGTCAACGTCTGGGCCTCCTGGTGCGTGCCCTGCCGTCAGGAGCATCCCTTCATTCTGGAACTGTCGAAGGACCCGCGGCTCACCGTCGTCGGCATCAATTACAAGGACCAGAACGAAAACGCGCTGCGTTTCCTCGGCGAGCTCGGCAATCCATTTTCCGCCGTCGGCGTCGATCCCCGCGGCAAGGCGGCGATCGATTGGGGTGTCTACGGTATTCCGGAATCCTATCTGGTCGGCGCCGATGGCACGATCCTCTACAAGCGTGTCGGCCCGTTCGACGAGAACAGCGTCAAGAATGGACTGCTGCCGGCCATCGAGAAGGCTACCGCCGGCTCGTGAGTGGTTCGGGCCATTTCGAGAGCAGTTGGGGCTGTAAAACCTGACCGAGAACCGGGGCAGTTTTTCGCCGGGGGCTACTTCACCCACCTCATCCCTGTGCTTGTCACAGGGATCCAGCCACGGTGCGTCTGCACCGTGAATGACATCCCGACCAGAAGCAGCCACAGCTCGCCTAGCGGCACATTTCTGAAAAGTTCGCTTCCGGCCGGAACTTTCCAGTCGGAACAGAGCTCCCCAGCGCCGCGGACGCGGCGCTGCTGGATCCCTGTGACAAGCACAGGGATGAGGGAGGCTGAGGGAACGGTTCGCTTCCGATAGATATCTGGATGTGAAAGGTTGGCCTATACGCCGAGCCCGACTAAATCCCCGCCTGCCAATCCCTGACGGCATCGAGCGGCCAGACCAGCATCAGCACGTTCAAAGTGAGGTTGTCGCGGATCAGCCAACCAGTGAAAAGCTCGAAGACGATGGCGATCGTGACCGTCAGCCAGACGGGCATGCGGGCCGCGAACATAAAGCCCGCGACCATCGCCAGGGTGTCCATGGTCGAATTCAGGATGCTGTCGCCGAAATAGTCGAGCGAGATCGTCGCCGATCGGTAGCGGTTGATCACCATGGGGGTGTTTTCGGCGATTTCCCAGGCGGATTCGATCGCCATCGCCAGGAAGAGCTTTGCCGTCAGCGGCTTGCGGCGCAAAAGCAGGTGGCCGAGGCCGTAGAACAGGAAGCCGTGGATGATGTGGGAGGGTGTGTACCAGTCGGCGATGTGCTGCGAGTTGCCGCTGGATTTGACGACGGGTTCGAAGAGTTTGACGTAGCCGCAGTCGCAGATCCAGATGCGACCCATCAGATGCTGGGTGACGATCTGTATCAGCAGAACCGCGAAACAGGCGGCGAGCCAGAGGAGTGCGTGCCGGTTGCGGCTGTCATTCTCCTCAAGCGCGGTGCTCACTCGGCGTTCTCCTGGTCAAGCGAATGTTTCATGATCAAGGGCATCTGGGCGAGCGTGAAGAGGATGGTGATCGGCATCGTGCCCCAGACCTTGAAGGCGACCCAGAAATCGGTCGAGAACGAACGCCAGACCACTTCGTTGAGCACGGCCAGGAACACAAAGAACACACCCCAGCGCAGCGTGAGCTTGCGCCAGCCGTCCTCGTCGAGCTTGAAGGCGGAGTGAAAGACGTAGCCGAGCAGCGACTTACCGAAGAGAAGACCGCCGAGCAGGATCGCGCCGAACAGCGTGTTGACGATCGTCGGCTTCATCTTGATGAAGGTGTCGTTCTGCAGCCACAGCGTCAGCGCACCGAAGACGAAGACGACGATGCCTGAGATCAGCGGCATCATCGGCAGGGTGCGGGTCAGCATCCAGGAGACGGCGAGCGCGATCGCGGTCGCGGCCATGAACAGGCCGGTGGCGATGAAGATCGGACCGCCGAGCTCGGCGAGCGCCGGGAAATGCCCGGCCAGCCATTCGCCGCGCGAATTGGCGAAGAAGAAGACCATCAGCGGTCCAAGCTCCAGCACCATCTTGAGCAAGGGGCTGACTTCCTTCTGCGGCTTGGTAGCCTCGATCGACGACATTTCCGGGTCCTGTTTCTGCATGTGCCTGCTGCTCATAACACCAGCTTTGCGGCAAAACCATATCAAGGCAACGGCCCCGCGCAAATGCGCGGGCGCAGAACGGCCTCGTCAGGCGGCAACGCCGGCGATCGCTTCGGCGAAATCCTTGGCCTCGAAAGGCTCCAGATCGTCGATGCCTTCACCGACGCCGATAAAATAGACTGGCAGCTTGTGCTTGGCGGAGATGGCAACGAGGATGCCGCCGCGCGCCGTGCCGTCGAGCTTGGTCATGATCAGACCGCTGACGCCGGCGATATTGCGGAAGATCTCCACCTGCTGCAGCGCGTTCTGTCCGGTCGTGGCATCGAGCGTTTGGAGCACCGTGTGCGGTGCATCCGGATCGAGCTTGCCGAGCACGCGCACGATCTTCTCAAGTTCGGCCATCAGCTCCGCCTTGTTCTGCAGGCGGCCGGCGGTGTCGATGATCAGCACGTCGGACTTCTTCTCGCGCGCCTGCTGGAACGCTTCATAGGCGAGACCGGCGGCATCGGCGCCGAGCTTGGAGGAAACGATGTCGGACTTGGTGCGCTCCGCCCAGATCTTCAGCTGCTCGATCGCCGCGGCGCGGAAGGTGTCGCCGGCGGCAAGCATGACCTTGAGGCCTGCGCCCGAAAGCTTGGCGGCGAGCTTGCCGATCGTCGTGGTCTTGCCGGTGCCGTTGACGCCGACTACCAGAATGACATGCGGCTTGTGGCTGAGGTCGAGCTCCAGCGGCTTGGCGACGGGAGCGAGCACCTTGGTGATCTCGCCGGCCATGATGCGCGAGACGTCCTCGCCGGAGACATCCTTGCCATAGCGCTCGGAGGCGAGCGTGTCGGTGATGCGCATCGCGGTTTCGACGCCGAGGTCGGCCTGGATCAGCAGGTCTTCAAGGTCCTGCAGCGTTGCTTCATCGAGCTTGCGCTTGGTGAAGAGACTGGCGATCTGGCCGGTCAGTTGCGACGAGGTGCGGGCAAGGCCGCGGCGCAGGCGCTGGTACCAGGTGAGCTTTTCCTTCGGCGCGGCGAGGGGCTCGTCCTTGGGCTTGTTGTCGGTGGTCGCGAAGCCCTTGGGAAGGGCAGGGGCTGCGGCGGCTACCTCTGCTTCGCCGGCCTCGGTCGGCGCGACTTCGGCCACTGCTTCTGCAGCGTCGCTCTCTGTGGTTTCGAAGCTTTTGGGGAGGGCTGCGGCTTCACCCCTCTCTGCCCTGCCGGGCATCTCCCCCACAGGGGGGGAGATTGCGCTGGGCTCGCCCACGGCGTCAGCTACGGGCGTTTCGGCTGTCGTGATGTCGCGTAGTTCCGCTTCGGCATCGTCCGCAGTTGGCAAGGCTTCTGCGGTGCCCTCGATGGTCTCGGCCACGTGGGAGGTTACGACGATCTCAATGGAATCCGCTGGGGAATCCGCTGGCTTCTCGTCGGCAACAGCTTCCGCGGTCTCGGTGGTTAGAGACGCATCGTCGATGGCTGCCTTGGTCTCCGTCTGATCTCCCTCCTTTTGGGGGAGATGTCCCGAAGGGACAGAAGGGGGTATCGCAACGCTGTCCTCAAACGGTGTGGCCCCGGCCTCGTCACGCGTCAGCTCTTCGGCATCGTCGGAAGCCGGACCGCCCGCAGTCTCGATCTCGGCTTCGAGCACCGGATCGTCCTCGGAGAGCGGCAGCGTCTCGATATCGACAGGCGGCTCGAAGGCGGCGTCCGGGGTCTCTTCGGCAATTTCAGCCGCGGCGACAGGCGCAGACGGTTCCACCGCCTCGACACTTGGCTCCACCTCTGGCGAAGAGACAATCGTCTCCTCGGGCACACCTTCCGGCGGCTTCGTTTCCTCCACCGCGCCCTTGCCGAAGGTGAAGATCCTCTTGATGAAACCCATTGCCATTCAGGAATTCCGCATAAATCAGGCCGCAGCCATCTGTTTTACCTGCATCGTCAGATGCTTGCCATTGTGGCCGGTGATTAAGACCGGGACAAGCGCGCGGGCCTTCAGGCCGGCGGCATCGACGAGCGTGAAGTTTTGTGTGTGGGCGAGCCCGTTGTTTTCGACCAGGATCGTCTGCTCGCTGCCGACCATGCCTGCGAGGTGGCGGGCGTAGAGCGTTGCGCCAACCGCGCGCAGACGCGCGGCGCGATCCTTGACGAGCGCCCGATCGAGCTGTGGCATACGTGCTGCCGGCGTTCCAGGACGCGGGCTATAGGGAAAGACGTGCAGATGGGCGATGCCGCAATCCTCGGCGAGCTTCGTCGCATTCTCAAACATCTCCTCGGTCTCCGTCGGGAAACCGGCGATCATGTCGGCGCCAAGACTGATCTCGGGCCGCAGCCGGCGGACTTCATCCGTAAAGGCGCGGGCGTCGGCGCTTGAGTGGCGGCGTTTCATGCGCTTCAGGATCAGGTCGTCGCCATGCTGCAGCGACAGGTGCAGATGCGGCATGAAGCGCGCCTCGTCGGCGATCAGGTCGAAGAGATGTTTGTCGGCCTCGATGCCGTCGATCGAGGAAAGGCGCAGGCGGAGGATCTCCGGCACCTGCTTCAAAAGCGTCTTGGCAAGCAGGCCGAGCGTCGGGGCACCCGGTAGGTCGGCGCCGTAGCTGGTCGCGTCGACGCCGGTGAGCACGATCTCGCAGTAGCCTGTTTCAACGAGCTTGCGCGCCTGGTCGACCACTGCACCCATCGGCACGGAGCGGGAATTGCCGCGGCCATAGGGGATGATGCAGAAGGTGCAGCGATGATCGCAGCCGTTCTGGACCTGGATGAAGGCGCGCACGTGGCCGTCGATATGCTTGACCATCTGCGGTGCCGTCGCACGCACGCTCATGATATCGTTGACGCGCAGTTTCTCTTCCGCCGAAACGCCGAAATCGGGCAGCGAACGATAGGATGCGCTTTTCAGCTTCTCCTCGTTGCCGAGCACGGCGTCGACCTCAGCCATTTCGGCAAAGGTCTGCTTTTCCGTCTGCGCGGCGCAGCCGGTGACGATGATACGGGCATGCGGATTGTCGCGGCGGGCACGGCGGATCGCCTGGCGCGCCTGGCGCACGGCCTCGCCGGTGACGGCGCAGGTGTTGACGAGGATGGCGTTGTTCAGCCCCGCCTTCTCGGCTTCGGCCCGCATCACTTCGGATTCGTAGGTATTGAGACGGCAGCCGAAGGTTATGACCTCGACGCCGCTCAAAGCGCCCGCGCTCCGCTGCCCGCGCTCTCCGCCTCGTCGCGCTGCCAGGTGCCGGTGGTCGGGTTCAGCGTGCCGGACCATTCCCATTCGGCCGGGCCGGTCATGATCACGTGATCGTCGCGCTCGCGCCATTCGATCGTCAGCGGCCCGCCGGGCACGTTGACGATGACATTGCGGTCGGTGCGTTCGGTACGGGCGGCGCTGACGGCGGCGGCGCAGGCGGCCGAGCCGCAGGCAAGCGTCAGCCCGGCGCCGCGCTCCCAGGTCCGAAGATCCAGTTCGCCGCGCGAAAGGACACGGGCAATCGAGATGTTGGCGCGCTCGGGGAAGATCGGATGGTTTTCGAGCAACGGGCCGAAGCGCTCGAGATCGTAGGACCAGACGTCGTTGTCGACCCAAAAGATCGCGTGCGGATTACCCATCGAGGCGACCGACGGCGAATGCAGCACGGGATTGTCGATCGGGCCGATCTGCAGCTCGATGCGGCGCGTGTCGTGGAATTCCTCGGAAAGCGGGATTTCGTTCCAGGCAAAGCGCGGGGTTCCCATGTCGACGGATATGGTGCCGTCGTCGTGTTCCTTGGCTTCGAGCAGGCCGGCGACCGTATGAAAGAGGAAGGCCTTCTTGCCGGTTTCGGCGGCGAGCGCCTGGACGACGCAGCGCGTGCCGTTGCCACAGGCCTGGGCCATGGAGCCATCGGAATTGACGATGTCGATCCAGGCATCGGTGCCGGTGGCCTTCGGGTCGTGGATCGCCATGATCTGGTCGAAGGCAGTTGCTGCGTCGGCATTGAGCGCGATCGCGGCTGCCGGCGTCACCCGATCTTTCCGACCGCGCATGTCGACGACGAGGATCTTGTTTCCAAGCCCGTTCATTCTGGCGAATTGCACGTTGTCGGTCATGTAGCGATGGTCCAAACCGGCCCGCGTCAAGCAGGGCACCCTTCATTCGGGCTGTATATGGCGGAAAAGCCCGGAAATTACCAGTGCCGCCTTCATTCCGCGGCGGATGCAGCGGCAGGCACGTCGAAGACCTCGCCGGGGCGCAGCGGCCGGAAGCGGGCGCGGGCGATACCGGCCGCATCAAGCGCCCGTTCCAGCGCCAGCCGCGGCTCGTCGACGCCCTCGTCGGTCAGGCGGAACGTGCCCCAGTGGTGGCCGGCGACATGGGTGGCGGCGCAATCGATCATCCCGCGCACTGCCTCTTCCGGATTCTGGTGCTGGTCCTGCATAAACCAGCGCGGTTCGTAGGAACCGAACGGCAGGTTGGCGAGGCGGAACGGCCCGTGTTTTTCGCGGGCGGCCCGATAATTTATGCCGTCGTGAAAGCCGGTGTCGCCGACATGGTAGATCTTGCCTGCCGGAGTCTCCAGAACGAAGGCGGCCCAGAGCGCCATGCGGCGGTCGCGCGAGCCGCGGGCCGACCAGTGATGGCAGGGCTCCGCATGGATCACGATGTCATCACCGCAATCGACCCGGTCGTTCCAGTCGACCACGGTTATCTCGGCATCGGGAACGGCGTGGCGGATGATCGTGTCGTTACCGAGCGGGGTGATGATCCGGGGCGCGTGCTCCTCCTGCAGTGCGGCCAGCGTTTCGACATCGAGATGGTCGTAGTGGTTGTGGGTGACGAGCACGATGTCGATCGGCGGCAGATCGTCGAGCTCGATGCCGGGGGCGTTGTAGCGCTGCGGTCCGGCAAAGGCGAAAGGGCTGGCGCGACGCGCCCAGACGGGGTCGGTGAGAATGTTCACGCCGTGCACCTGGACGAGCAACGTCGCGTGGCCGACCATCGTCACGCGCAGGCGTTCGCCTTCGACGCTGAGTTCGGGTTTCACTTGCTCGAACGGACTTGGATTGTGCGCCGGCCAGCGTGCCTTGCCACCAGCGAACTGCCAGCGCAGCAAATCAGCCATGCCCTTGGGCGGCCTGCCGCCGGGATTGAAGAAGCGCGTCCCGTCGAAATGGTCGGAGACGGGGCCTCGATAGTATGGGTTCTGCGATTTCTTCATCCCGAGCCTTTCGGCATGTCTGTGATTGCATGAGATGGTGCGCCGGCGCATCCGATGGAAGATCGGGCTTTAACAAATTCTTGAAAACAGCAACTGGATTGCTATCGTGCTTTGATGCTCGTTCGATTCGACCCGCATGAACGCCTCTACAAGACCCTTCGGCTGGTCCGCTCCGTCCATCTCAATATGCAACGAGCGTCGGAGCATATGCTCGATGGCGCAGGTATATCCGTGGCGGAGCGCGCGGTTCTCGAACTTTTTTACGAAGTGCAGCTGACTGTGCCGGACGCGGCGCGACGCCTGTCGATGAAACGGCAGTTCGTGCTGCGCATCGTCACCGGGCTGATGGACAAGCAATTGCTGGAACGGCAGCCGAATCCGGAGCACCGACGCGCCTATCTTTGCGTCCCGACTGCCGCCGGACGCGATCTGTTCGAGGAAATCCATCGCCGCGAAGTCGAGATGCTGCACGCCTTGCTCGGCGATATCAATCAGACCGAAGTGGTGGCTACGCTCCGGGTGATGACGCGGGTGGCGACGGCCTTTGAGCAGCTGGCGGGCGAACTGGATGCAGCCGTCGAGGGCGAGGCGGTCTGAGCCAAAACGCCGTCATTGCCCTGCCGTCCTTGACTTTTGCCGCGCTTTCCTGTTTATCCGCCGCAATTCCTTCGCAAGCTCAAGTCTTCGAAGCCGCCGACCGGGTCCCGTAAAGGTGTAAAGAGAACCCGGAGGTCAACATCCGACAGCGCGTTGCGCCCTCGGGTGGTTTTTGGCTTTGCGCCTTGTTTTCTGCGCGAAGGAACCCACGTTTCCGGCGAGTTGATCGCCACCGGAAACCAGAAGGAAGTGAGAATGTTCGAGAGCCTCCAGGACCGCCTTGGTTCCATATTGAATGGACTGACCGGCCGCGGCGCATTGTCGGAAGCCGATGTTTCCGCTGCGCTTCGCGAGGTTCGCCGTGCGCTGCTCGAAGCCGACGTCGCGCTCGACGTCGTGCGCTCCTTCACTGAAAAGGTTCGCGAAAAGGCCGTCGGCGCCGAAATCCTGAAATCGATCAAGCCTGGCCAGATGGTCGTCAAGATCGTCCATGATCAGCTGATCGAGATGCTCGGCTCCGAGGGAGTCACCATCGACCTCAACGCGCCGGCGCCGGTTGTCATCATGATGGTCGGTCTGCAGGGCTCGGGTAAGACGACCACCACCGGCAAGATCGCCAGCCGGATGAAGACGCGGGACAAGAAAAAGGTCCTGATGGCTTCGCTCGACACGCGCCGCCCGGCTGCCCAGGAGCAGCTGCGTCAGCTCGGCGTGCAGACCGGCGTCGATACGCTGCCCGTTATTACCGGCCAGTCGCCGACCGATATCGCCGCGCGCGCGGTCCAGGCCGCCAAGCTCGGCGGTCATGACGTCGTCATCCTCGATACCGCCGGCCGTACCCATATCGACGAGCCGCTGATGATCGAGATGGCGGAGATCAAGCGGAAGTCCAATCCGCATGAAATCCTGCTCGTCGCCGATGCGCTGACCGGTCAGGACGCCGTCAATCTTGCCCGCAGCTTCGACGAACGCGTCGGCATCACCGGCCTGGTGCTCACCCGTATGGACGGTGACGGCCGAGGCGGTGCAGCGCTGTCGATGCGTGCCGTCACCGGCAAGCCGATCAAGCTCATCGGTGTCGGCGAAAAGATGGGCGAACTTGAAGAGTTCCATCCGCGCCGTGTTGCCGACCGCATTCTCGGCATGGGCGACATTGTCTCGCTGGTCGAAAAGGCGGCCGAGAACATCGACGCCGAAAAAGCGGCCGCCATGGCCGCCAAGATGGCCAAGGGCAAGTTCGACCTCAACGACCTCGCCGACCAGCTTGGCCAGATGCAGAAGATGGGCGGCATGGGCGGTATCATGGGCCTGATGCCCGGCATGGCCGGCATGAAGGACAAGATGGCCGCCGCCGGTCTCGACGATAAGCTGTTCGGACGCCAGATCGCCATCATCTCCTCGATGACCAAGGCCGAGCGCGCCAATCCGGACCTGCTCAAGCATTCGCGCAAGAAGCGCATTGCCGCCGGTTCCGGCACCGATGCCGCCGACATCAACAAGCTTCTGAAGATGCACCGCCAGATGGCGGACATGATGAAGATGATGGGTGGCAAGGGCAAAGGCGGCATGATGAAGCAGATGATGGGCGGCCTTGCCAACAAGATGGGGCTTGGTGGCCTCGGCGGCGGCGGTGTGCCCGACCTGTCGAAGCTCGACCCGAAGCAGCTCGAAGCGCTGCAGAAGCAGGCGGAAGCAGCCGGCCTCAAGCCGGGCGGCATGCCGGGTCTTGGCGGCGGTGGCCTGCCGGGTCTCGGCGGCGCCAAGCTTCCGGGCCTCGGTGGCGGTTTCCCCGGCCTTCCCGGCCTGCCGAAGAAGAAGTGAGGATCGGTGAGAGATGATTGATCCCGAAATCAAACAGGAATTGGCGGGTTACCGGCAGTCGATCGACAACATCGATGCCGCACTCGTCCACATGCTGGCCGAACGCTTCCGCTGCACCCAGGCAGTCGGCGTTCTCAAGGCCAAGCATGATCTGCCGCCGGCCGACCCGGCGCGCGAAGAATACCAGATCGAACGCCTGCGCCGCCTGGCCAAGGATGCCAATCTGGATCCGGATTTCGCCGAGAAGTTCCTGAACTTCATCATCAAGGAAGTCATCCGGCATCATGAAGCCATCGCCGCCGATCGCTCGCACAACGCGGGCAACGCCGGCACAAACCATTCCGCTTGAACGAAGCGGTCAAGAAAGCCTGCAAGGAGTAATTGAAATGGCACTGAAAATTCGTCTCGCCCGTGGCGGTTCCAAGAAGCGTCCGTACTACCAGATCGTCGTTGCTGACGCCCGCAGCCCGCGTGACGGCCGCTTCCTCGAGAAGATCGGCTCCTGGAACCCGATGCTCGGCAAGGACGACGAAAAGCGCGTCGAGCTCGACGCCGAGCGCATCGCTCACTGGATCGCCCAGGGCGCCCAGCCGACCGACCGCGTTCTGCGCTTCCTCGACCAGGCTGGCCTCGCAAAGCGTCCGGCTCGCAGCAACCCGACCAAGGCTGTTCCGGGCAAGAAGGCTCAGGAGCGCGCTGCTGAAGCCAAGCAGAAGGCTGAAGACGCCGCTGCTGCCGCTGCAGAAGCTGCCGCAGAATAATAGCCGGCAAATGGTTTGAAGCAGGATGCACGGGCTTCCGTCCGCGTCCACTTCCAACCTGTCGTGACTTTAAGGAAACGGGTGGCATTTCCATGCCGCCCGTTTTCCGTTATGTGCACCCTGAACTCCCGAAATGGACGCGGACGATGAGCAAACTCGAAAACCCGGTTCTGATGGCGACGATCGGCGCGGCGCAAGGCTTGCGCGGCGAGGTCAGGGTCAAATCCTTTACCGACGACCCGACGGCGCTCGGCGACTACGGCAATTTGCACAGCGCCGACGGACGTGTTTTCGAGGTGCTGGAAATCCGCGAGGCGAAGAACGTCGTCATCGTGCGCTTCCGTGGTGTCAACGATCGCAACGCCGCCGAGGCGCTCAATGGTCTTGAGCTGTTCATCGAGCGGGACAACCTGCCCGACGACGACCTCGACGAGGACGAGTTCTTCTATGCCGATCTCGAAGGGCTGGAAGCGATCGACGGCAATGGCACCAGCTATGGCAAGGTTAGCGGCGTTTTCGATTTCGGCGCCGGCGATCTTCTGGAGCTGAAAGGTCCGGGCCGGCGCCCGGTGCTGATCCCCTTCACCGAATGGTCGGTTCTGGAGATCGATCTGGAAGCGGGCAAGCTGCTGGTCGATCCGGTCGCGGCAGGCCTTTCCGAGGACAAGGACCAGGATTCGGGCAATCCGTTTTCCGCCAAGCGCAAGTGAGCGATGCGGCGATGACTTTTCGCGCGACTGTCCTGACGCTCTATCCCGAAATGTTTCCGGGCCATCTCGGCGCGTCCCTTTCGGGTAAGGCGCTGGAGCGCGGCCAATGGTCGATCGAGCCGGTGCAGATCCGCGATTTCGCCGAGGACAAGCACCGCACCGTCGACGACACGCCGGCCGGCGGCGGAGCCGGCATGGTGCTGAAGCCGGACGTGCTCGCCCGCGCGATCGACCATGTCTCTGAGGGCGACGACCGTCCACGCCTGTTGATGAGCCCGCGCGGTCGGCCGCTGACGCAAGAGCGGGTGCGTGAGCTCGCGGCCGGGCCTGGCGTCGTCATCGTCTGCGGACGCTTCGAAGGCGTCGACCAGCGGGTGATCGATGCCCGCGGCCTCGAAGAGGTTTCCATAGGCGACTATATTCTTTCGGGCGGCGAGCCGGCGGCGCTGACACTGCTCGATGCCGTGGTGCGCATCCTGCCGGGTGTCATGGGCAATGAGCTTTCAGGCGTGCATGAGAGCTTCGAAGGCGGCCTGCTCGAACATCCGCACTACACCCGCCCGCAGATCTTCGAGGGCCGCGAGATCCCGGCGGTGCTGACCTCGGGCAATCACGGCGCCATTGCCAAGTGGCGCGAGGCAGAGGCGCGGCGTCTGACGGCCGAGCGCAGGCCCGATCTTCTCGATCAGCCCGTGAAGAAATAATAGGCGGCAAGCAGCAGGCCGACGGCGACCACCAGCGCGCGAATGACGGCCTGCGGTACCCTCCGGGCCGCCCAGACGCCGCTGTAGCCGCCAAGTGCTGCCCCCGGCACCATGATCGCCGCATGCAGCCAGGAGACGACGCCGCCGGCGGCGAAGACGACGATGGCGATTGCCGCAATCACGATCGAGATGAAGTTCTTGAGCGCGTTCAGCCGGTGATAGCCACCACCGGTCGCCAGCCCCAGCACCGCCAGCATCATGATGCCCATGCCGGCGCCGAAGAAGCCGCCATAGATGGAGGTGACGAACTGGGCGCCGATGCCGGCCGGATTGATCGCATGCTCGTCGACGCGCGCCTTGGGCTTCAAGAGCGGCCCGGCGGCGAAGATCGCCGTCGCCGCCAGCAGCAACCAGGGCACCAGCGCGCGGAAGGAGGCGTTGGAAAGCGAGATGAGAAGCAGTGCGCCGGCAAGGCCGCCGAGCGCCGAGATCACGCCGAGCAGGATGGCATAGCGCTTGTCGGCGCGGATCTCCTTGGCATAGGCGAGCGCCGAGGTGATGTAGCCCGGGAGCTGGATGATCGAGGAGGTCGCGTTGGCCACGATCGGCGAGAGGCCGCCAAGCGTCATCGCCCCGAAGGTCAGGAACGTTCCGCCGCCGGCGATGGCATTGACGACGCCGGACAGGAAGCCGGCCGCAAACAGCATGAGCACTTCAAAGATATGCATGGTCTCCCCCGACCCACCACGCTCGGGATAGCCGGTGGCAGGGATGGCCGCAAGCCCGTCCGCTCGGACAATCGAGCATGCATCCATCCGGGTTTTCTGATAGAAAGGCGTTTCTTGCCGCGGATCGCCGAGAAAATATGGCTTCCGGGGATGACAAGGCGGATCGATTGGTGTATGTGCCGGCCCGGTTCGGGTTCTGTGCCCGTCGACCAAAACAAAGAATGGCGAATCCGCTCCTGCCGGTTTCCGGCAAGACCTGAAGGCAAGCCCGACAGGTTCATCGAGAGCGCTCTGGCTGTTTCAGAAGAACTTGAAAGGTTAAACCGATGAACATCATCCAGCAGCTGGAAGCCGAACAGGCCGCCAAGATTGCCGCCAAGCGCACGCTCCCCGAATTCTCCGCCGGCGACACGCTGCGCGTCAACGTCCGCGTTGTCGAAGGCAGCCGTACCCGCGTTCAGGCCTATGAAGGCGTCTGCATCGCTCGTTCGGGCGGCGGCATCAACGAAAGCTTCACCGTTCGCAAGATCTCCTACGGCGAAGGCGTCGAGCGCGTATTCCCGGTTTACTCTCCGCTCGTCGAAAGCGTCGAAGTTGTTCGCCGCGGTAAGGTCCGTCGCGCCAAGCTCTACTACCTGCGCGATCGTCGCGGCAAGTCGGCTCGTATCGTCGAGAACACCGGTACGCGCGCCCGCAAGCTGAACGACGCCGAGCGCCAGGCCGTTGCCGAGGAAAAGGCACGCATCGAAGCTGAAAAGATCGCAGCAGCTCAGGCTCTCGCCGCCGAAAAGGCAGCAGCCGAAGCAGCAGAAGCCAAGGCCGCTGCAGAAGCCGCCGAAGCCAAGGCAGCAGAAGCTGCAGCGGAATAAGATTTCAATCCATTCGGATTGTTGGAAAGGCGGCGTCAGGCCGCCTTTCTTTTTTGGTACTATGCGCTTGTCTTTCCGACGGAATTTGTGACATTTTCCGCTGCCACACTTTTCGGGAGCCCTCCAATGACAATCCGTCGCCACGTGCTTGCGGGCATCGCAGCTGCACTTGCCGTTCCTTTCGCATTTTCTGCACCGGCTGTTGCCAGCGATCTGCCCGATCTCGGCGGCAAGACGGTTGTCGTCGTCACGGAGAACGCCTACCCGCCGCTGCAGTTCGTCGACCCCAAGACCGGCGAGGCCAAAGGCTGGGAATACGACGCCATGAACGAGATCGCCAAGCGGTTGAATTTCAAGGTCGAATACCAGAACACCAGCTGGGACGCGATGATCCAGGCAGTGCATGACGGCCAGTACCAGATCGGCATGACCGGCATCACCATCAAGGACGACCGCAAGGAGAAGGTCGACTTCTCGGACCCCTACATGCGCTCGCAGCAGTTCATGCTGGTGCGCAGCGATGAAAACCGTTTCAACGACGGCAAGAGTTTCGGCGCCTTTGCCGACGGTCTCGTCGGCGCACAGCCGGGCACCTCGCCGTTCTACACCGCCGTCTACGAAATGCTCGACGGCAACGAGCAGAACCCACGCATCAAGCTGTTCGAGACCTTCGGTGCGACTGTCCAGGCGCTGAAGGCCGGCGACGTCGACGTGGTTCTGACCGACAGCGTCGCCGCCAAGGGTTATGTCGATTCCTCCGAAGGCAAGCTCAAGGTCGTCGGCGGTCCGCTCGGCACCGAGGATTTCGGCTTCATCTTCCCGAAGGGCTCGGACCTCGTCGCTCCGGTCAACGCCGCGATCAAGGCGCTGAAGGAAGACGGCACCTTCGATGCCCTCGATAAGAAGTGGTTCCTCGAATACAAAATGGGCGGCTGATCCGAGGCTATGGCCGCTCCGCAATCTCCTGACATGTCCGGCAAGGGCGACTATCCCTGGTGGTTGGTCGCCCTTCTTGTGATCGCGGTGGCGCTTGCCGCCGTGATCGTCAGCAATGACATCTTCTCCGAGGTCTTCACCGTCGTCTTCAAAGGCCTTGGCGTCACCGTCTTCGTAACGCTCATGGGCTTTGTGCTGGCGACGACGCTCGGCCTCGGTATTGCGCTGATGGCGCTGTCCGAGCACTCGTCGCTCCGGCAGATCGCGCGCTTCTACACCGAGATCATCCGCGGTGTGCCGATCCTTGTGCTTCTCTTCTATATCGCCTTCGTCGGGGCGCCGGCGCTTGTCGTCGCCGCCAATTTCATCTGCGCGCCGTTGATCGGCGCCGGCTGGATGGAACCCTTCGTCGTGCGCGACATATCGCTGATGTGGCGGGCGATCATCGCCTTGATGATCGGCTATTCCGCCTTCATTGCCGAAGTGTTCCGGGCCGGCATCCTCTCGGTCGACAAGGGACAGATCGAGGCGGCCAAGGCGCTCGGGCTCTCGCGCTACCAGCGCTTTCGCCTGGTCGTCTTTCCGCAGGCAATCCGGGTGATCCTGCCGCCTCTTGGCAACGACTTCATCGCCATGGTCAAGGATTCCTCGCTCGTCTCGGTGCTCGGCGTCGCCGACATTACGCAGATGGGCAAGGTCTATGCTTCCGGTTCCTTTCGCTTCTTCGAGACCTATTCGATCGTCGCCTATGTCTATCTGGTGCTGACCATCGGTCTGTCGCTGGGATTGCGGGGTCTGGAGCGGCGGCTGCGGCGCGCGGAGGCCCGCTGAGCGCGATCACGCCAATTGCCGACCTGTCAAAAAATTGATATGAACGCGCTCATGGAATCCAAATTCGGATGTCGCGAACAGAAAATCGTCGTGCTGCAGGATCACAAGCGCCTGCCGGCACGCTTCTTTGCGCGCGTCCACGGGGCGCTCACAAGCCGCCTATCCTGATCTGCTGATCAGTGTTTCCGGCCGCCCTGCCGCCGGCTTTCCCTACCTTTTGAAAAACTCGATGGATATACCGCCATGAGCGCACCGCGTACCCTCTATGACAAAATCTGGGACGACCACCTGGTCAACGAACAGGAAGACGGCACCTGTCTTCTCTACATCGACCGTCACCTCGTTCACGAAGTGACGAGCCCGCAGGCCTTCGAAGGCCTGCGCATGGCCGGCCGCCAGGTCCGCGCCCCGGAAAAGACGCTTGCCGTCGTCGACCACAACGTTCCGACCTCGCCTGACCGCCACCTCGGCATCAAGAACGAGGAAAGCCGCATCCAGGTCGAGGCGCTGGCCAAGAACGCCGCCGAGTTCGGCGTCGAATACTACTCCGAGAACGACAAGCGCCAGGGCATCGTGCACATCGTCGGCCCGGAGCAGGGCTTCACCCTGCCGGGCATGACCATCGTCTGCGGTGACAGCCACACTTCGACGCACGGCGCCTTCGGTTCGCTGGCGCACGGCATCGGCACGTCCGAGGTCGAGCACGTGCTCGCCACCCAGACGCTGATCCAGAAGAAGGCGAAGAACATGCTGGTGCGCGTCGACGGCCAGCTTCCGCCCGGCGTCACCGCCAAGGACATCATCCTCGCCATCATCGGCGAGATCGGCACGGCCGGCGGTACCGGCCACGTGATCGAATTTGCCGGCGAAGCGATCCGCTCGCTGTCGATGGAAGGTCGCATGACCATCTGCAACATGACGATCGAAGGCGGCGCCCGCGCCGGCCTGATCGCGCCGGACGAGACGACGTTTGCCTATATCAAGGACAAGCCGCGCGCGCCGAAGGGCAAGGCCTGGGACATGGCGCTCGACTACTGGAAGACGCTGCACACGGACGAGGGCGCCCATTATGATCGCGTCGTCGTGCTCGATGCTGCCAACCTGCCGCCGATCGTTTCCTGGGGTTCCTCTCCGGAAGACGTGATTTCGGTTCAGGGTATCGTTCCCAACCCGGACGAGATCCAGGAAGAAACCAAGCGCGCCTCCAAGTGGCGTGCGCTCGACTATATGGGCCTGAAGCCGGGTACCAAGATCACCGACATCGGTATCGACCGCGTCTTCATCGGCTCCTGCACCAACGGCCGCATCGAGGACCTGCGTGAAGTTGCCAAGGTGGTGGAAGGCCGCAAGGTTGCTTCGACGGTTTCGGCAATGATCGTTCCGGGCTCGGGCCTCGTCAAGGAACAGGCGGAAGCCGAAGGCCTCGACAAGATCTTCAAGGAAGCCGGCTTCGACTGGCGCGAGCCGGGCTGCTCCATGTGCCTGGCGATGAACGACGACCGGCTGAAGCCGGGCGAGCGTTGCGCGTCCACGTCGAACCGCAACTTCGAGGGACGTCAGGGCTTCAAGGGGCGCACGCATCTGGTCTCGCCGGCAATGGCGGCGGCCGCTGCGGTTTCGGGTCACTTCGTCGACATCCGCGAATGGAAATAAGCCGGATTTGAGCTTTTCCGGCGCAAATGGCCGCCCTTCGGGGCGGCCTTTTTTGTTTGTCCGCACGTCAGCGCTCCGCGCGGATCGGCGAATTGCGCTAAGCTGCCTGCTCACAAGTCTACAGCGCCGGGCGTCTTATCAGACGCGCAAAGGTCGCTGTAGCACTTTGAATTGCTGCATGTTTTTGTCCTTAAATCGGCTACGATTAAAGGAAACATGCAGTAGGAACGGTTGGCCGAAGGGCGTTTGGGAGGACGACGGATGAGCGACGATCTGCCTGTACAAAGCTACTGCCTGATGCTGTTGCGCCATGCCAAGTCCGCCTGGCCGGATGGTGTTGCCGACATCAATCGTCCGCTCGGCGAGCGCGGCCGCAAGGCGGCGCCGCTGATGGGAAAGTACATAGCCCGGCATAAGCTCGTGCCGGATCTTGCACTGGTTTCGACCGCCAAGCGCGCGCAAGAGACCTGGCAATTGGTGGCGTCCGCCCTGTCGTCCGAGGTCGCGGTCGAGAATACCCGTGCGATCTACGAGGTGGGCGCCTCGCAGATCCTGAGCGTTCTGCGCGCGACGGATCCGGCTGTCAGGACTTTGCTGATCGTCGGCCATAATCCCGGCATGGAAGATCTGGCGCACGAACTCGTCGGCTCCGGCGATGCGGATCTGCGCATACGCATGGCGGACAAGTTTCCGACGGCCGCCCTTGCGGTGCTCGAGTTCGAAGCTGTGGGCTGGCGTGAGCTTATGCCCGGCGGCGCCAAACTCGCGCGTTTTGTGACCCCGCGCTCGCTCGACTGAGTTGTTTGCAGGCCTGGATCAAAGCACCCGCACGACGGTGCCGCGCCGCATATGAGGCATCAGCCGCGACATGGCGGGCAGGCTGACCGCGACGCAGCCCTGCGTCGGTTCATAACCCGGCCGGATCAGGTGGAAGAAGATCGCCGAACCGGCATTTCGACGGCGTGCGAGGAGGTTCCAGTCCATCACCAGGCAGATGTCGTAGAGCCCGTCTTCGCGCATCATCTCTTCGTGGCTCGGTGAGAAAGGTGCCATGACCGGACGATTGTATTGGGCGTGACCTGGGGCGTCGCACCAGAGCATGTCCTTGCGCGTCGCTCGCGTCGGCAGTGGTGTCGGCGGCAGAAAGAGACGATCGCGCCTGACATAGCCGCCGATCACCTTCATGGCGGCACGCGGCGTCGCGCCGTCGCCTTCACGCTTCAGGCTGGTAATGCCGCTTCGTCCGATCGCCGCCTGCTCGACGCGGCCATCGAAACACACCAGGGCCCGCTTTCGATCGCGCGGCGCCGGGCGGACTGTGATGATGGACTTGGCTGGTCTTTTTCCCGACGTTTTCTTGCGCATCATTCTCACGGATTTTTGCTTTGCCCGTGATTTGGGCGGCACCATAAGCACGGTTGCAGGTATAAGGACTTACCGACGCTGGCTCGCTTGCCAACACGGGCATTTGAGCTAGTTTGAAAACGGAAGCAAACAGGAATTGTCCCATGGCGACCCGTACCATTCTTCTTGTCGATGACGACAATGACCTGCGCGAAACATTGGTCGAGCAACTCTCGCTCTACGAAGAGTTCGATCTCATCCAGGAAGCGACCGCCGGCAAGGGCATCCAGACCGCGCGGGCGCAGCAGGTGGACCTCTTGATCATGGATGTCGGCTTGCCCGACATGGATGGCCGCGAGGCGGTGAAGCTTCTGCGCAAGGGCGGCTTCAAGGCGCCGATCATCATGCTGACCGGGCACGACACCGATTCGGATACGATCCTCGGTCTCGAGGCCGGCGCCAACGACTATGTCACGAAGCCGTTCCGCTTCGCCGTGCTGCTTGCCCGTATCCGTGCGCAGTTGCGCCAGCATGAACAGAGCGAGGATGCGACCTTCAGCGTCGGGCCCTATACGTTCAAGCCCAGCCAGAAGCTGCTGACGCTGGAAAACGGCCAGAAGATCCGCCTCACCGAGAAGGAAGCGGCGATCATCCGCTACCTCTACCGCGCCGACCAGAAAGTGGTGACGCGCGACGTGCTGCTCGAAGAGGTCTGGGGCTACAATTCCGGCGTCACGACACACACGCTCGAAACCCACGTCTACCGGCTGCGCCAGAAAATCGAGCGGGACCCTTCCAATGCCGAGATTTTGGTGACAGAGAACGGCGGCTACAAGATCGTACCGTAGCCGGGGTGGGGAAGGTGCGAAGCGGTTTGCCGCCCGAATCCTGCTCCATGTCATCTAGACTGATCGTGCGCGATCCGGCTCGCTTGGGGTCGGGTGCCGTGATTTCGGGAGGTTAGCCGTTTGGCGCTCAACGACGATATCGTGCTTCTGTCCAACGTGCCGCTGTTTGCCGATATCAGCGAGGACAAGCTGAGGCTGATCGCCTTCGGCGCGGAACGACGCCGCATATTCAAGGGGCAAGAGCTGTTTCGCGAAGGGGCGCCCGCGGATTGCGCCTATGCGATTGCGAGTGGCAGCCTGTCCTTGTCGAAGGTTGGCGTCGATGGTTCCGAGGCGACGGTCTCGACGGTCGGCCGCGGGGCGCTGCTGTCGGAACTGGCGCTGATCTCGATGGTCGAACGCAAGTTCACGGCGACCGCCGAGGAAGACAGCGAAGTCATCCGCATCAACCGGCCGCTCTTCCGCCGCATGCTGGAAGAGTACCCGGAAGTGGCAGAGCTCGTCGAAGCGCGCATCCGCGAGAATCTGCAGGCGATGATCCGCCGGGCCGGCGCGCTCGCCGGCCGCTTTGCTTGAAGTAAGTAACGGCTTCCGGGCGCTACCACCGATACTTCAGCGAACCGAGCACCGTGCGGCCCTGCCCGAAATAGCAATAGCCATCGGTGCAGACCTCTTCGCGGCGATCGCCGAGATTGGTGGCGCTGACGGCGAGCGACAGCCCGTCGAGGTCGGGGTTCTTGACGCCGAAGTCGTAGGCGATCGAGGCGTCGAAATAGACGGCACCACCGTTCTTGGCGGTATTGGCATCGGATGTGTAGGAGCTTGATGCCAGGCGCACCCCGCCGCCGAGGCTCAAGCCTGCTAGCTGCATGTCGTCGGGCAGCAGATAGTTGACCCACAGCGATGCGACATGGCGCGGCTTCGTCGACGGCACGTTGCCGATCAGCGACGGGTCGACATTCCCGGTGATTTCGGCGTCGTTGTAGGTGTAGGCGGCGATGACGCTCAGGCCGTTGTCGAACTCCCGGCGCCCTTCCACCTCGAAGCCATTGGTCGTCACTTCGCCTGTCGATTTGTAGTAGTAGCCGACAGGAAGGGACGCGTCCGATACATATTGCGGAGCGCCGGTTTCGACGATCCGGTAGTAGGCCGCCCTCAACGAGTAGGCCTCGCCCTCGGGCTGGTATTTCACGCCAAGCTCGATCTGCTCGCCGGTCGTCGGATCGAGCACGGTGCCGTCGGCCGAAAGTTCGGTGCGCGGCACGAAGGAGGTGCTGTAGCTGGCATAGGGCGCGATGCCGTTGTCGAAGAGATAGAGAAGGCCCGCCTGGCCGGTGAGTTCGCCATCATCCTTGCGGTCGACGACGCCGGTGTTCTTGTTGGTGCTGGTCTGGTCGACCCAGTCATGGCGAAGGCCGCCGACGGCGCGCCAGTTGCCGAACTCCGCCTGGTCCTGGACATAGATGCCGGTCTGCCGGAGATCACGACCGCTGAAGCTGGTGAGCGCAGGCGTCGGGCCGCTGATCCCAAAGATGGGGTTGTTGAGATCGAAACGATAGGCCGGATCGACGGCACCGAAGCCGAGACCGAAATCGGAGGTGATCCAGGTATAGTCGAGGCCGGTCAGGAGCGTGTGCGAGACTGCGCCGGTGTCGAAGGCGGCCTCGAGCTGATTGTCGATCTGGTAGGCACGCTGGTCGTCCTTGATCGCGACGGGCGAGCGATCGAAGACGTCGGGTGCCACCTCGGTCCCGAACTGCAGGTAACGGGCCTTCAGGTCGAGATCGCTGACGCGGCCGTGCTGGCGGAAGGTCAGGCCGTTGTCGAAGTCGTGCTCGAACTTGTAGCCGGCCTGATACTGCCGAACCTTCTGGTAGTCGTGGTCCGGGTCGCTGTAGCGCAGCAGCCGGCCATCATGTTCGAGCACCCGCGGGCTGGCATCGCTCTCGCCCTGCTGCCCGAGGCCATAGACGGTCAGCGACGTGCCCTCGTCCGGCTTCCAGGTAAAGGAAGGCTGCAGCAGGTAGCGGTCGTCGGCGACGTCGTAGTTGGTCTCGCCGTTCCTCAGGAGCCCGACGATGCGATAGAGAAAATCGCCGTCGGCCGTTGCCGGCCCGCCGACGTCGAAGGCGGCCTGGGTGCGTCCGATCGTGCCATATTGCAGCTCGACCTCGCGGTGCGTCTCCTCCTCAGGCATCTTCGATATGCGATTGACGATGCCGCCGACGCCGGCCGCGCCGTACATGACCGAGACCGGACCCTTGAGGATCTCGATTCGTTCGAGGCCGTAGACCTCCGTCGGAAAGGTTCCGTAGTTCATGTAGGGCTGGCGCAGGCCATCGCGGAAGTCGCCGGTCGTCGTCGTCTCGAAGCCGCGGATGTAGATCTGGTCGAAGCGCGGATCGAAGCCGAAGGCGCCGGTCGTGACGCCGGCGGCGTAACGCGTCGCCTGGATCATGTCCTGCACGCCGCGCTCTTCGAGTTCCTTGCGCGTGACCACCGAGACGGAGCGGGGCGTTTCGATCAGCGGCGTATCGGTCTTCAGCGCCGAAACGTTGCGCGTCGGCACGATTGTGTCGTTATCCTCAGCGATCGTCGCGGCTGTCTTGCCGGCCGTCACCTCGATTTTTTCCAGCCGTGTCGTCTTCTGGCTTTCGGTCGATTGCGCAGAGGCCGCAGTCGACGAAAGGAATACGGCGGCAGCGCTTGCAGCCAGGACGGTGGTTGCGGAGAGCGCGCGGCGCGACGCGCGCATGACGTGGATCGGCAAGGTCTTTCGCATGTCTGGCCCTCTTGCGGGCGCACGAAAGCCCTCCGGCGAAGGCCAGAGCAAAGCGCCCCAATATCCGAGCGAGATGAGGAAAAGTGCGTGCGGTTTTCCGCCCGCATCTCGCTCTCATTTCTGAGAATCGATCACGTTTATGATTGTGGGTCGAACGACCCACAATCATCGTGATCTAGTGAAAACGACGGCTGATCTGCCGTCGGAGGCGGTGTCCCCGCCGCCCGAAAAGAGGGATAGTCCGTTTGGAAATGGGCATCAAGAAAAATATGATTCTTTTAGTCATGTTTTTCTTGATGAAAACGTCAAGCGCGCAAGGCGCGTGCCGCCGCTTGGTGAAAAGCGGTTAGATATCGAAATGCGCAATGACGGGCACGTGGTCGGAGGGGCGTTCCCAGCCGCGCGCTTCGCGCAGGATGTCGACGTTCTTGAGCGCCGGCGCCAGGTCCGCGGAGGACCAGATGTGGTCGAGCCGGCGGCCGCGGTCGGCCGCTTCCCAGTCCTTCGCCCGGTAACTCCACCAGGTGTAGAGCTTGGTCGGCGCCGGTGTGTGCTGGCGCATCAGATCGACCCAGCCGCCGCCGTTCATGACCGTGGTCAGCCCTTCGGTTTCGATCGGCGTGTGGCTGACGATCTTCAGGAGCTGCTTGTGCGACCAGACGTCGTCTTCCAGAGGCGCGATGTTGAGGTCGCCGACGAGGATCGAGGAAATGCCAGCCTCGGCTTCGGCATGTAGCAGCTTCATCTCTTCGACGAAATCGAGCTTGTGGCCGAATTTCGGGTTGATGCTGCGGTCCGGCTCGTCGCCGCCTGCCGGGACATAGAAATTGTGCAGGCGGATCTTCTTGCCGCCGGCCTCGAAAACAACCGAGAGGTGGCGGGCATCGCCGACGCCGCAATAGTCGCGGCGGTCGCTGAGCTCATGCAGGGGCAGGCGCGAGATCGTCGCCACGCCGTGATAGCCCTTCTGGCCGTGCATCTCGATATGATTGTAGCCGAGTGCCTTCAGTGGCTTGGACGGGAACTGGTCATTCGGGCACTTGGTTTCCTGCAGGCAGAGGATGTCCGGCTGCCAGGTCTTCAGCAGGTGTTCGACGAGCGGCATGCGCAGGCGAACGGAGTTGATGTTCCAAGTGGCGACGGAAAGGGCCATGCGTCATTCCCTGATCGGCTGGGGCCGGACGCTCGCGAAGGGAAGGCCGGCTCGGGATGGATGTTGACCCGAGCTTTAAGCAGGTCCGGCGCGCCGGGACAAGGAATGCGCGAACGGGAGCGCATGAAAAAGGCCGCCATCCGGCGGCCTGTGTGCATAATACCAGCGGTCGAGATGCCGGCGGTTAGGTCGCTCAGCCGCCCCGCTTGTTGCGGACCTCGTCGTAGGGGATCTGGAAGACCTTGTCGTCCAGCGCCATCCCGGTCTGGACATTGAAGATCATGACCGATGTGTCCTTCTTCTGCGCGTCGGTGATCGTCCACTGGCGCAGGTCATAGGTCTTCGGGTCGAACATCATGGTGATGGTCGAATCGCCGAAAATCGAGCGGTCGCCAAGCACGATGGTGATGAGGTCGGACTCTTCCTTGACGTCGCGCACCATCTTGCCGGTCAGGTCGATCTTCTCGCTGAGCAGCAGATTGAGCGGCGTCTTCGACAGCGGATAGATGTCCCAGGTCTTGAGCTTCATATTGCCGATGACCACCGACTTGCCGTCGGCAATGACACGCATCGGCGAGGGGGCCTCGTAGTTGAAGCGGATGCGGCCGGGGCGGCGGATATAGAACTTGCCGCCGGTCTGCTCGCCGCGCGGGCCGAACTGCACGAACTCGCCGGCCATCGTCTTTACCGAGGAGAAGTGATCGGCGATCTTCTGGGCGGCTCTCGGCGCCCGGGCGAAGGCTTCAGCGATGTCGAGACCGGTGCCGCCGATGCCGGCGAATGCCGCAAGCCCGCACACGAAGAGGCGGCGCGAAATTACCGGGTGGTTGCGCTCGCCGTTCTTGGTCTCTGTCATCTCAGTCTCCTTCATTTACGGATCATCTGGAGCGCAAGTGCGGCGCCTTCAAGGCGCTACTTTCGAGCTTCAAGGCTCGCGCTCTCACATGACCGTTACCAGTTCGGCCCCGCAATCCGGTGCGGGATCGCCGTGTTGATCTATCGGCGTAACTCCGGACGAAAAATGCCCCGAGATCCTGCCGAAATTGCTTTATTCCTCGGTCGGAACCAGGATTTCGCGTTTTCCGGCGTGGTTCGCCGGGCCGATGATGCCTTCCTGCTCCATGCGCTCGATCAGCGAGGCGGCACGATTGTAACCGATC
Source organism: Ensifer sp. R-19 (assembly GCF_049905105.1). Taxonomy (NCBI): domain Bacteria; kingdom Pseudomonadati; phylum Pseudomonadota; class Alphaproteobacteria; order Hyphomicrobiales; family Rhizobiaceae; genus Ensifer; species Ensifer sp. R-19. The sequence goes on along the minus strand of NZ_CP184569.1, from coordinate 3,455,282 downwards.
CCGAGGCGCCGTTGAACGTAGGATGTGGATGCCTTGCCGTCACGCAGGACGACGGCGACCGCCTGGTCGTAAGGGTCGTCCGAATCGGCGAGATTGGAGGTGCCGGCCGGGCCGCCGCCTTCGCCATCCTCGTCATCATCCTCGGTAATCGCGTCGAGATATTGTGGCACGCCCTGAGTCTTGAGATAGGCAACCACTTCCTCGACCTCGGTGTCGGAGACGAAGGGGCCGTGGACGCGCTGGATGCGGCCGCCACCGGCCATGTAGAGCATGTCGCCCATGCCGAGCAGCTGTTCGGCACCCTGTTCGCCAAGGATCGTACGACTGTCGATCTTCGAGGTGACCTGGAACGAGATGCGGGTCGGGAAGTTGGCCTTGATCGTACCGGTGATGACGTCGACCGAGGGGCGCTGCGTCGCCATGATGACATGGATGCCGGCGGCACGCGCCATCTGGGCGAGACGCTGCACCGCGCCTTCGATGTCCTTGCCGGCGACCATCATCAGGTCGGCCATTTCGTCGATGATGACGACGATGTAGGGCAGCGGCGTGAGGTCGAATTCCTCGGTCTCGTACATGGCTTCGCCCGTCTGGCGGTCGAAGCCGGTCTGCACTGTGCGGGTGATCTGCTCGCCCTTGGCAAGCGCCTGCTCGACGCGGCTGTTGAAGCCGTCGATGTTGCGCACGCCGATTTTCGACATCTTCTTGTAGCGCTCTTCCATCTCGCGCACCGTCCACTTCAGCGCGACCACCGCCTTCTTCGGGTCGGTGACGACGGGCGAAAGCAGGTGCGGAATGCCGTCATAGACGGAGAGTTCGAGCATCTTCGGGTCGATCATGATCAGGCGGCACTGATCCGGGCGCAGGCGATAGAGCAGCGACAGGATCATGGTGTTGATCGCGACCGACTTACCCGAACCGGTGGTGCCGGCAACGAGCAGATGCGGCATCTTGGCGAGATCGGCGACCACGGGTTCGCCGCCGATCGTCTTGCCGAGCGCCATGGCAAGGCGCGCCTTGGAGGTCTCGAAGTCGCGCGAGCCGATGAGCTCGCGCAGGTAGACGGTCTCGCGCCGCTGGTTCGGCAGTTCGATGCCGATGGCGTTGCGGCCGGGAACGACGGCGACGCGGGCAGCGATCGCGCTCATCGAGCGGGCGATGTCATCGGCAAGGCCGATGACGCGGGACGACTTGATGCCGGGCGCCGGCTCCAGTTCATAGAGGGTTACGACCGGGCCGGGGCGGACGTGGATAATCTCGCCCTTGACGCCAAAGTCCTCAAGCACACCCTCGAGCATGCGGGCATTCTGTTCAAGCGCGTCCGGTGAGAGCGATGCGTCGCGGCCGACGTTCTTCGGTTCCGCAAGGAAATGCATTGGCGGCAGCGTGAAGTCGCCATCGTCTTCGACGAAGGAGCGTTGGGCTTCACGCTCGATCCGCTGGCCAGTCTTCGGACGGGGAGCCGGCGTTGCCACGCGCGAGCCCGACTTCGGCAGACCCTGCTTCGGCGGCGCTGCTCGCGGCGCCCAGTCGGCTGCCGGATCGTCGTCTTCGTCGTCGGGCAGGATGCCGGCGGGGCGACGCTCGTCGATATCGAAGGGCATGTCGTCGTCCTCGTCATCGGCCATGATCGGCGGCGGCGTGACGACACGGCGTTCGGAGCGGTCGAGCGAGGGTTCGATGCGGTCGCCGGCGGCCATCGGCTTCGGCCGGACCGGCTCGTTCAGCGTGCCGAACTCGTCATTGTTGAAATCGTAAGGCTCGTCATACTGGCGCTTGGGCGAACTGCGCGTGCCGCTCATGCCGAAAATGCGGCGCACGCGTGCGTGCATGGTGTAGCGCATATGGGCGAAGGAGCCCATCAGCAGGGTGAAGGGGCCCTCGCTGTCGTCCTCGTCCAGCTCGTCGCGAACGGTGCGCGCCTTGCTCGGCGTCGGCTCGACAACCTCTTCGTCTTCTTCTTCATCGCTGACGCCGATGAGGCCGGCGCTGTAGATCAGGCACCAGGCGGCCGGTGCGGCGAAGATGCAGGCGAGTACGGTCGCGAGCGTGCCGGTCGGGAATGCGCCGGTGAAGAGTGCCGGGAAGCGGAGAATCATATCGCCGAAGACGCCGCCGAGGCCGTTGGGCAGCGGCCAGGTGATCGGGGCGGGGACGCAGCTCAGCGCCGCGCCGGCAAGCACGGAGCCGATGAACCAGACGCCAAGGCGCTTGAAGGTCTTGTCGAAGCGCTTGCCGCTGATCAGCACCAGCGCCCAGGCGACAGCCGGCAGCAGGGCGACGACGCTGGCAAGGCCGAAGAACTGCATGAAGATATCGGCAAAGGCCGCACCCGGATAACCAAGCACGTTGGTCGGTGCTTCCGATGTGGCGTAGGAGAAGCTCGGGTCGGCGACGTTCCATGTCGATAGCGCCGCGACGGCCAGCGCCAATGCGCCGAACAGCGCAAAGCCCGCCAGCGACGCGATCTGTCGCCAAACGAAGGTGGTTAGCACGAACCGGTTGGAACGGCTGTCAAGCGTTGCCGGATTGCTTCTGCTCATGTTGCCTGCTGCCCGTCTCGATCTCTAGGGCGCATTGCGCGCCATGGAATCAACCTAAGCGGAGTACGGTTAATGCGACATTAACCATGCGTAGTTGCCGCTAAAATAGCGGTGGTTGACCTGAAGATCGGCATGAAAAAGGCCCGGACCTTTCGATCCGGGCCAAGGGCGATCCGCATCAGACGGATCGCGACGGGACTATGAGCGGCGCCAGATTCGACGCTGCAATCCGCTTAGATGTGGTAGGCGGCTTCGCCGTGGGACGAGAGGTCGAGGCCTTCGCGCTCGGCTTCGACGGAGACACGCAGGCCGACGATCGCGTCCACGATCTTGAAGATGATGAACGAACCGATGCCGGACCAGACGACGGTGACGAGCACGCCCTTGAGCTGTGCCAGGACCTGGGTTGCCACGCCGGGATAGCCCGCCGCGAAATCCGCGGTCGAGTAGTCGACGATGCCGGCACCGCCGAGCGCCGGATTGACAAGAATGCCCGTGGCGATCGCGCCGAGGATGCCGCCGACGCCATGAACGCCGAAGACGTCAAGGCTGTCGTCGTAGTTGAACTTGTTCTTCACGACGTCGACGAAGAAGTAGCAGACGGGGGAGACGATGAGACCGAGCACAATCGCGCCCATCGGGCCGGCAAAGCCAGCGGCCGGCGTGATGGCGACGAGACCGGCGACGGCACCGGAGGCCGCACCAAGCATCGAAGCCTTGCTGCGGACGAGCGTTTCGACGACCGCCCAGGAGATGATGGCAGCGGCAGTTGCGAGGAATGTATTGATCATCGCGAGGCCGGCATAGGCGTTGGCTTCAAGGTTGGAGCCGGCGTTGAAGCCGAACCAGCCGACCCAGAGCAGCGATGCGCCGACCATCGTGAGCGTCATCGAATGCGGAGCCATGATTTCCCTCTTATAGCCCGTACGCTTGCCGAGCAGGATGGCGCCGACGAGGCCGGCAATACCGGCATTGATGTGGACCACGGTGCCGCCGGCAAAGTCGATCGCGCCGAAGGAGAAAATCAGGCCGGTCGGAGCCGTGTAGGCGCTCGGGCCGCCCCAGAACCAGACCATGTGGGCGATCGGGAAGTAGACGAAAGTGACCCAGAGAATGACGAACAGGACGACGGCCGAAAACCGGATGCGCTCGGCAAAGGCACCGACGATCAGCGCCGGCGTGATGCAGGCGAAGGTCATCTGGAACACCACGAAGACGTATTCGGGGATGAACACGCCCTTGGAGAAGCTCTCGGCGAGCGTTGTCGTATCAACGCCGGCAAGGAACATCTTCGAAAAGCCGCCGACGAACGGGTTGAGCGAGCCGCCGTCAGTGAAGGCCAGCGAGTAGCCGTAGGTGACCCAGATAATCATGACGATCGCGGTGATCATCAGTACCTGCATCAGAACCGACAGCATGTTCTTGGCGCGCACCAGGCCGCCGTAGAAGAGCGCAAGGCCCGGAACGGTCATGAGGAGCACGAGGATGGTGGACAAGAGCATCCAGGTGGTATCGCCCTTGTCGGGAACCGGGACGGCGGCAACAGCCTCCGTTGCAGCCGGGGCTGTTTCCTGTGCGAAGGCGACAACCGGCGCAAGCAAGGCGGCCGTCAGCGCGCCGAGGCGTCCAAGAGAGGTGGAAAGTTTCGTTGATGACATCGAGTAGTGCTCCCTGAACGGCGTGATTTACAACGCTTCTGAATCGGTTTCGCCGGTGCGGATGCGCACGGCATGGTCAATGGCGTAGACGAAGATCTTGCCGTCGCCGATCTGGCCGGTCTTGGCGGCTGCGGCGATCGCTTCCACCGCCATGTCGACGAGCTCCGAGGGAACCGCGATTTCGATCTTCAGTTTCGGCAGGAAGCTGACGGCATATTCGGTGCCGCGGTAGATTTCGGTGTGTCCCTTCTGGCGGCCGTAGCCTTTGACTTCGGTCACGGTCAGGCCCTGGATGCCGACAGCAGTGAGGGCTTCGCGAACCTCATCGAGCTTGAACGGCTTGATAATGGCCATCACAATTTTCATCTGGTTTCATCCTTGTTCGCCTCCGGCGGAGGCCATCTCTCCTTGCTGCGGAGCGCCAGTGCGCCGTGCAACCGGACTATGACATTCAAGGGGCGTGCCAGATTCGGATGACTGTTCTAAGTCTATGAAAAACAATGGGAAAAACGGACGCCGCAGCGACAATGCTGCGGCGCATCAAAAAATCGTCAATTTAGAAGATTAAAAAATAGGCAGATTGAAAAAACTGCCCGTTTTCTATTCAGTTGCCTTTTTCCGGATCAGCCCTTCCTGGGCGACGGAGGCGATCAGCACGCCGGAACGCGTAAAAAGGCTGCCTCTGGTCATCCCGCGGGCACCATGTGCACTCGGACTGTCCTGGGTATAGAGCAGCCAGTCGTCCATCTTGCAGGGGCGGTGGAACCACATGGCATGATCGAGGCTCGCAACCTGCAGGTTCCGATCGAAGACCGAGGTGCCGTGCGCATAGAGCGAGGTGTCGAGCAGGGTCATGTCGGAGAGATAGGCAAGGATGGCCGCCTGGATATGGCGTTCGTCCGGAACCGTGCCCACCGCCTTGACCCAGACATCCTGGATCGGCTTGCCGTCGTTGCGGGTGAAATAATGCTGCAGCGAGGCCGGGCGGATCTCGATCGGTCGCGGCCGCTCCCAGTAACGCCGGATCGCCTCCGGCGCATGCACGAGGAATTTCTCCTTCAGTTCCTGTTCGCCCGGCAAGGTTTCCGGCATGGGGAGTTTCGGCATTTCGATCTGGTGGTCGAAACCGTCCTCGTCATACTGGAACGAGGCGGACATCGAGAAGATCGCCTTGCCGTGCTGGATGGCGACGACGCGCCTTGTGGCGAAGCTCGAACCGTCGCGGATACGGTCGACCTCGTAGATGATCGGCACGGATGGATCGCCCGGCCGCATGAAATAGGCATGCAGCGAATGGACGAAGCGGCCCGCGTCGACGGTGCGCTGGGCCGCCACCAGTGCTTGGCCGATGACCTGGCCGCCGAAGACGCGTTGCCAGCCGACCTGCGGGCTCAAGCCGCGGAACAGGTTTTCCTCCAGCTTCTCGAGATCGAGAATGGCGAGCAGCGCATCCATGGGCGTGGTGGTCTCGGTGGGGCGCGACATTTCGGCTGTCTCCGATGGTAGGAACGTCGATGGCATTGATCTATATAGACATAAAACGATGCTCAAGTGCGACGGAGAAAGCCGATGCTCGATGTCTTGATTGCCGGTGGCGGCTATGTCGGCCTTTCGCTCGCCTTATCCCTGAAAAAGGCGGCGCCGCATCTCAGCGTCATGGTGATCGACGGCGCGCCGGAAGGCGCCTGGAAGAAGGACCAGCGCGCCTCGGCGGTTGCGTCGGCTGCCGAACGCATGCTCGACGTGCTTGGCGTCTGGGATCAGATCGTGCCGGAGGCGGAGCCGATCCGCCGCATGGTGATTACCGATTCGAAGGCGGCCGATCCGGTGCGCCCTGTGTTTCTGACGTTCGATGGCGACAGCGGCGATGGCCGGCCCTTCGCCCATATGGTGCCGAACACGGCAATGGTCGGTGCGCTGCGCGGGGCGTGCGAGGACCTTGGCGTCGTCAATCGTCAGTCGACGATGGTCGAAACCTTTAAAAGCGGGGACCATGCGGTCGCCGTCACGCTCGCCGGCGGCGAACAACTGGAAGCGCGCCTGCTCGTCGCCTGTGACGGCGTACGCTCCAAGCTGCGCGATGCCGCCGGCATCAAGACGGTCGAATTCGACTACGGCCAGTCCGGCATCGTCACGACGGTCGAGCACGAGCGGCCGCACGAGGGCACGGCGGAGGAGCATTTCCTGCCGGCCGGTCCGTTTGCGACCCTGCCGCTCAAGAACAACCGCTCGTCGCTGGTCTGGACCGAGCGCACCGAGGACGCCGAACGCCTGGTCGCCGGCGACGATTTCCTGTTCGAGGAAGAGTTGGAGCGCCGCTTCGGCCACAAGCTCGGGCACCTGAAGGTGGTTGGCGGGCGGCGGGCCTTTCCGCTGGGCCTGACGCTTGCGCGCGATTTCGTCAAACCGCGTTTCGCGCTTGCCGGGGACGCGGCCCACGGCATTCATCCGATCTCGGGGCAGGGGCTCAATCTCGGCTTCAAGGATGTGGCGGCGCTCGCGGAAACGATCGTCGAGGCGGATCGCCTCGGGCTCGACATCGGCTCGCTCGCCGTGCTCGAGCGCTACCAGAGCTGGCGGCGGTTCGACACCTTCCGCATGGGGGTGACGACCGACGTGCTCAACCGGCTGTTTTCCAACGATATCACTCCGGTTCGCATCGCCCGCGACTTCGGCCTCGGTCTGGTCGACCGGCTGCCGTCTCTCAAGAATTTCTTCATTCGCCAGGCGGCCGGGATTGCCGGCGAGGCGGATCCGCGGCTCTTGTCGGGCGAGCCGATCTGAACATCGACCTGAGGATTGCCCCTCACCCTAGCCCTCTCCCCGCAAGCGGGGCGAGGGGACTCGGTCGAATGCGTGGCACTGTCTTGATGTCGAAGAGAAGAGGTTGGCGCCGAGTGCGCCACGAGGTTCCTTCTCCCCGCCTGCGGGGAGAAGGTGGCCGGCAGGCCGGATGAGGGGCTAAAAACTCCGCATCAAAGAAGGCCGCGCCCTCAATCCTCGATCTTGCGGGCTTCCGAGACCAGCATGATCGGCACGCCGTCGCGTATCGGATAGGCGAGGCGGGCCTTTTCCGAGATGAGTTCGTTGGCTTCGGCGTGGTAGCTGAGGCGCCCCTTGGTCAGCGGGCAGACGAGCAGTTCAAGCAGTTTCGGATCGACCTTGCTGGCGTTGATATCCATTATCCGTCGCTCACTGCAGGATGCTGTCCATATCGCCGAAGTCGCGCGCGAGCACGATCTCGGTGATGGCGATCAGGGTTTCCGCGCGTGTCTTGAGATCGGGCGCTTCGAGCAGCGCCTGTTTTTCTGCCGGGCCGTAGGGCGACATCATCGCCATGGAATTGACCAGGGTGCGGTTGCTCGCCCGTTCGACGCTTTCCCAATCGGCCTTGAGCTTGTTGGCTTCGAGATAGGCCTTGAAGGCGGCAAGCAGAGCTGCCCGGTCGACGAGAGTTTCATCGTCACGGTTTTCGAGATCGGCGGCAAAGGGGCCGATGCGGAAACGGCGGTAACCGCGCGTCGCTGAGACTTCCGAAAACAGCCGGTAGCGGCAGACGCCGGTGAGCGAGGTGATGTAGCGGCCATCGCCGGTCTCGGCGAAGGAGGTGATGCGGCCGATGCAGCCGACCTCGCAGAGCGCCTGCATCGGGCCGGTGGCAGTCTCGCTGCGGCCTTCGCAGAAGGAGGGTTGCACGATGCCGATCAGGCGGTTGCCGGAGAGCGCGTCATCGAGCATGGCAAGGTAGCGCGGTTCGAAGATGTTGAGCGGAAGCTGGGCGCCGGGAAGCAGCAGGGCACCGGTCAGCGGAAACACCGGAATGATCTCCGGCAAGTCCTTCGGACCGAGATAGCGTGCATTTCCGACGTGCATTTTCCGATAGACCTTGCAGATGTCCGCTCTTGCCCCGCCAAGGAAGCGTGGTCAACCAGACCAAAAGATGGTGCATTCCTTGAAAATCTCAAGGGACGAGCACACCGATCTTCATGGGTGAATGTGGATCGTGATCAGACGTACTTACGAAAAAGGGGCGCAAACAGCGCCCCTCCTCGAAAAAAATGCCTGACGGTTCAGGAGAACAGGATCGACGAGAGCTTGCGCCGTGCGGCGATCGTTGCCGGATCCTTCGGTCCCCAGACCTCGAAGAAGGAGAGCAACTCGCGCCGCGCGCCGTCGTCGTCGAAAGTTCGATCGCGCTTCATGACCGTCAGCAGGTGATCGGCCGCAGCCGTCCGGTCGCCTTCGACATTGCGGATCTTGGCGAGCAGCACGCGCGCCTCATGATCATCGGGATTTGCGGCAAGGCGCCGCTCGAACTCATTGGGATCGCCGAGCTTGCGGGCTTCCTCGATCTGGTCGAGCTTCTTGCCGATGGCCGCAATGCCTGCGTCCTTGGCAAGGTCTTCCGGCAGCCCGGAGAGCGCTTCGCGGGCTTCGGCGACCTGGCCGAGCGCGATCATGCAATCGACCATGCCGGCGATCGCCACGACGTTTTCGGGGTCGGCCTGAAGCACGGCGCCGTAGAGGCCGGCGGCGTTCTGGGCGTCACCGGCGTCGAGCAGCGCCTTGGCATCGGCGAGAACCGCTTCGATCTCGGCCTTGCTGTCGTCGACGGCCGGACCGGCGATCTTTTCGATGAATTGCTTGATCTGGCTTTCCGGCACCGCGCCCATGAAGCCATCGACCGGACGCCCGCCGACGAAGGCGATGACGGCGGGGATCGACTGGATGCCGAGCTGTCCGGCGATCGAGGGATGATCGTCGATGTTCATCTTCACGAGTTTGACGCGGCCTGCGGCTTCCGTGACCACCTTTTCGATGACGGGGGTCAGCTGCTTGCAGGGGCCGCACCAGGGCGCCCAGAAATCGACGAGAACCGGCTGCTGCCTGGAGGCGTCGAGCACGTCCTTGGTGAAGTTGGCAGTGGTGGTTTCCTTGATCAGGTCACCGTCCGACGCGGCCGCCGGCGCCGGCTGACCGAAAGAGGCCGAAGCCGTCATCTGAGTGCCGAAAGACCCTGCATAGGGATTGTCGCTGCCCGTCATTCTTCTCTCCTCGCCGGCTCGTCTGCCAGCTTACTGCATTCGCGCCAAAGATCGTATGTCAGGCCGTGACTTTCAAGACAAGCGGTTCGTGTCCGGTCGCTTCCATGAAGCGCAGCAGATCGCTGGATGCGATCGAGGTCGTCGCGTCATTGGAGAGCGGATGGCAGTTGACGATGTCGAACTTCATCAGCTCCTCGTCGAGGATCATCTTGACGTTGCCCTCGGTGTCATTGATCGCGCCGAAGGCGGTCACGGCACCTGGAATGACGCCCAGATATTCCATCAGCTTCTCCGGCTTGCCGAAGGACACCTTGCTTGCCGCACCGATCACCTGGTGAACGGTCTTCAGGTCCACCGTCGCGTGTTCCTCGACGGTGAGCAGGAAATAGTTGTCCTTCTTGTCCTTCACGAAAAGGTTTTTCGTGTGGCCGCCAGGGATCTCGTCACGCAGCGCCACCGATTCGGCGACGGTGAACACCGGCTCGTGGCTCTTGGTTTTATGCTCGATCCCAAGTCCGTCGAGAAAATGAAAGAGGTCTTCGGCGGTCTTCGGCTGTGATTCACTCATGATTCTCATCCCTTGGGCATTCGTTTCGCCTCTGCTTTAGGGGAGAAGCCGGTGGCCGCGCAATCTCACAGGCGGCGGCAGCGGCCGAAAACGCGGCATTTCCGGGCTTCGCGAGGGGTCTCCAAAAAAATATTCGATTTCTCGTCATTTCCCTGTTGCATTCCAAAATCGCTTAGGCCATATACCGCCCGTCGCCGCAAGACAGCGACGCCACGGTCCACCGACTACCCCCGGACCGCGGTTTATGAGCGGGTGTAGCTCAGGGGTAGAGCACAACCTTGCCAAGGTTGGGGTCGGGCGTTCGAATCGCCTCACCCGCTCCAATTTCTCCCAACCACTTCATTTCACTGTTATTTTGGAAATGAACGGCATCCGCCGTCAGGCGCATTGCGCTTCGCAACCGGATGCTTCGCCATGCGAACACCTGTCGGCGATCGGACAGCACGACGGTCCTTTGGAACGTTCGCCGTCCCTTCCCTTGTCGCTAGAGATCGTCGACGCCCGCGCGCCACTCAGCTCTTCATGAAGACGTAGTCCGTCTCCTGCCGGCGGATCTCACCGGTCCGCAGTACCGCGTTCGGGAAGCCGGCATGGTTGATGGCGTCCGGCCAGATCTGGGTTTCCAGGCAGAAACCGGCAAATGGGCCATAGCGGCGTCCCTCGAGGCCGGGGACGGTGATGTCGAGCTTTGCGCCGGTATAAAGCTGTACACCAGGCTCGGTCGTCAGCACTTCCATCGTGACGCCGGAATTGATGCTACGGGCAAGCGCCACCGAATGTTTCGTCATGCGCTCGTTCGAAAGGCAGAAATTGTGGTCGTAGCTGATGCGCTCGCCCTCGGTCTGGCGACGCATCGACGTCATTTCGCGGAGATCGAAGGCGGTGCCCTCGACCGCACGGATCTCGCCCGTCGGCACCTGGCGTTCGTTGGTCGGCAGGTAGTGGTCGGCGGCGATCATGATGTCGTGTCCGAGCGCGTCGACAGTGCCGTCGAGATTGAAGTAGCTGTGCTGGCAGACATTGGCGAGCGTCGGCCGGTCGGTCTCGCTCTCGTAGACGACGCTCAAGACGCCGCCGGGCTTCAGCGCGTAGGTGCAAGTGACCTTGCAGTTGCCGGGATAGCCGGCGCGTCCATCCGGATCGGTAATGGTGAGCGTCACGCTATCAGGCGTCTGGCGGCCGATCGTCCAGTTGCGCTTGCCGATATTGTCGCTGCCGCCGTGCAGGTGGGTGACACCCTTCTCGTTCAGTTCGAGCTGGTAGGTCTCACCGTCGAGCGTGAAGCGCCCGTCGGCGATCCGGTTGGCGCAGCGCCCCGGTGTCGCGCCGAGATAGGGCGAATGGGCGAGATAGCTTTCGAGATCGGCGAAACCGAGCACCAATGGCGGCTCATGGCCTTCCAGGCGCAGGTCCTGAATCACCGAGCCCCAGGTCAAGACATGGGCGGTGAGGCCGCCACCGGAGAGCACCATACGATGGACCGGCTCGCCGGACGGCAGATGGCCGAAGATTTCCGTGTTCTGATGCATGTTCACCGCTGGCTCCCTCTTCGCGACCGCAGCAACCTGCGTCATTTCCAAAGGCACGGCAACCGGAAAATCATACTAAATGGGGCCTTGCTTCGTCTCTGGCCTGAGGGCAAAAACGTCTAGCTATTCAAGGTGCTACAGCGACCTCTCTGCGGTCATGTCAGCGCGATAGCTGCTTGGTGGCATCCTGCAGGCCGGCGAGTGTCAAAGGGAACATCCGCCCCTCGAACAGGCTCTTCACCATGCCGATCGACTGGGTGTAGCCCCAGTGCTGTTCGGGCACGGGATTGATCCAGATCGAACGCGGAAAATGCGCTGTCATGCGCGAAAGCCAGAGTGCGCCCGCCTCGTCGTTCCAATGTTCGACCGAGCCGCCGGGATGGCTGATCTCATAGGGGCTCATCGACGCGTCGCCGACGAAGATGGCGCGATAGTCGCCGCCATAGGTGCGCAGCACTTCGGTGGTGCGGGTGATGTCGACGCGGCGGCGACGATTGTCCTTCCACAGACCCTCATAGACACAGTTGTGGAAGTAGAAATGCTCCATATGGCGGAACTCGCCGCGGGCGGCTGAAAACAGTTCCTCGACGATGCGGATGTGATCGTCCATCGAGCCGCCGATATCGAAGAACATCAGCAGCTTGACCGCATTGCGGCGTTCGGGCCGCGTCACCACGTCGAGATAGCCGTGCTCGGCGGTGGCACGGATCGTGCCGGAAAGGTCGAGTTCGTCAGCCGCCCCCTGGCGCACCCAGCGCCTGAGCCTTTTCAGCGCCACCTTGATGTTGCGGGTGCCGAGTTCGACCGTGTCGTCATAATCCCTGAACTCGCGCCGGTCCCAGACCTTGACGGCGCGGCGGTGGCGCGACTGGTCCTGGCCGATCCTGACCCCTTCGGGATTGTAGCCATAGGCGCCGAAGGGGGAGGTGCCGGCGGTGCCGATCCATTTCGAGCCGCCCTGATGCCGGCCTTGCTGCTCCCGAAGCCGTTGGCGCAGGGTCTCCATCAGCTTGTCGAAGCCCCCGAGGGATTCGATCAGGCGCTTTTCTTCCTCGGTCAGGTGTTTTTCGGCGAGCTTGCGCAGCCAGTCCTCGGGGATGACGGCCTCTTCGCCCGTCTCCATGGGATTGACCGCCTCGAGCCCGGAGAAGCAGTGCTGGAACACCCGGTCGAAGCGGTCGATATGGCGCTCGTCCTTCACCAGCGCCGTGCGCGCCAGGAAGTAGAAGGCTTCGACATCGAATGTGGCGATGCCCGCCTCCATCCCCTCGATCAGCGACAGGAATTCCCGGAGCGTCACCGGAACTTTCGCCGCTTTGAGTTCGAGGAAGAAGGGGATGAACATCGGTCAGTCCTGGCTTTCTCCGGTGCCGATCTCTGCGAGATCATAGGGCGTCGTCTGGTACATCTCGTTGATCCAGTTGCCGAAGAAGAGGTGCGCATGGCTGCGCCAGCGGTTCTGCGGCGGCAGGGTCGAATCGTTGTGCGGGAAATAGTCGTGCGGCATCTTGATCGGCACGCCTGCGTCCACGTCGCGAAAATATTCGTCCGACAGCGAGGTCGAATCATACTCCACGTGGTTGAACATGTAGAGCCGGTTGCCCTTTTTCTCGTGCACGAGGCAGACGCCCATCTCCTTCGATTCCATCAGGATTTCGAGGCTGGGCACCTTGTCGATGTCGGCACGCCTGACCTCGGTCCAACGCGAGACGGGGACGGCGAAGTCGTCGGAGAAGCCGTTGAGATAGACCGACGAGCGATTGAGGTTCTGGTGGCGGTAGACGCCAAAGGCCTTCTCGTTCAGCGGATACTTCGGCACGTCGTGGAAATGGTAGATCGCCGCCATCGCCCCCCAGCAGACATTGAGCGTCGAATGCACGTTGGTCTCCGTCCAATCGAGGATGCGCTTCAATTCGTCCCAATAGGTGACGTCCTCGTATTCGAGCGTCTCGACCGGCGCGCCGGTGATGATGAAGCCGTCGAACTTGCGGCCCTTCACCTCGTCCCAGGTCTCGTAGAAAGAAAGCAGGTGATCTTCCGAGGTGTTCTTCGCCCGGTGGGCGCCGATGCGTACCAGCGACAATTCCACCTGCAGCGGCGAGGCGCCGATCAGGCGCGCCATCTGGATCTCGGTCTTGATCTTGTTCGGCATGAGGTTCAGGAGCCCGATCTGGAGCGGGCGGATATCCTGACGGATCGCCACGGTCTCGGTCATCACCCGCACACCCTCATGCACGAGGGTTTCGAAAGCGGGCAGCGTATCGGGAATCTTGATGGGCATGGGCTTCCACTCGATCAATACAAAAAAACCGGCGGCGATTGATCGCGACCGGTCCTCGGAAATCCAACTTTCCTCGGCCCTTTAGCGACTTGTTTAACGTGGCTGCAAGCCGGCCGGCCAAATCACCACGAGGAATTTGATAGCGCGACTGGGGCGCGGGGGTCAAGAAAAACGATTCGGGCGGTCGGGCGGCCCCTCATCCCGCTTCCGCGACCTTCTCCCCGCAGGCGGGGAGAAGGGAGCTTGTGGCACCCGCTCGCGCCTCCCAGGGACCGATCATTTCCGTTCCAGAAAGAAGCCCGGACATCATTGTCTCGCGGCGACCGTCGCCATTTCCGTCCCCTCTCCCCGGCTGCGGGGAGAGGGCTAGGGTGAGGGGCAACTTCCGTGCGTGTGAAGATAATCTAGGCCGTCCTGCATGCCGTATCCGAGCCGACGGCTAGCCTCGTCTAAGCCGAGCCAGAAGAAGCGAAAGCGGATCGGCGCACCACCGCCAAAGGGCGTCATTTCATGGTGCAGCCAGGTTTTCTGTTGCTCGCCGGCAAGGGCGACATGAAAATAGTGCCGGCGATGGCAGATGGTCTGGCCTTCCTTCCGGAAGGAGTAGTCCTTCGTGACGAGATGGGTGAGGCCCCGCGATGGCGTCAGCCCGGTCTCTTCCACGAATTCCCGCAAGGCCGATGTTTCCGGGCTCTCGCCCGGCTCCATCGTGCCGCCGGGCACCTGCAGCTCGATCTCGGGAAAGTCCGGCTCGTCGAAGACCAGCAACTGATCTTGCCAGGTGGCGTAGATCAGGACCTTGTGGGCGTCCGGGCTCATCCGTCGCGGCGTGCCATGAAGGCCAGGCGTTCGAAGAGATGCACGTCCTGCTCGTTCTTCAGCAGCGCGCCGTGCAGCTTCGGCAGCATGGTCTTGGCGTCGGCGCGGAGGTCGGCCGGATCGACCTCGTCGGCAACCAGCAGGCGGATCCAGTCGAGCGCTTCGGAGGTGGAAGGCTTCTTTTTGAGGCCCGGCACCTGGCGGATGTCGTAGAAGGCGGCAAGGGCTGCCGAAAGCAACGTCTTGCGGATCCCGGGATAGTGCACCTCGACGATGCGGGCGAGCGTTTCGGCGTCGGGAAAGCGGATATAGTGGAAGAAGCAGCGGCGCAGAAATGCGTCCGGCAATTCCTTCTCGTTGTTGGAGGTGATGATGACGATCGGCCGGTGACGGGCGCCGATCATCTCGCCGGTCTCGTAGACATGGAATTCCATGCGGTCGAGTTCCTGCAAGAGGTCGTTCGGAAACTCGATGTCGGCCTTGTCGATCTCGTCGATCAGAAGCACCACGCGACGGTCGGCCTCGAAGGCCTGCCAGAGCTTGCCCTTGCGGATATAGTTCCTGACCTCGTTGACGCGCTCGTCGCCGAGCTGGCTGTCGCGCAGGCGCGACACGGCATCATACTCGTAAAGGCCCTGCTGCGCCTTGGTCGTCGACTTGACGCTCCATTCGATCAGATCGAGGCCAAGGGCAGCGGCAATCTGGCGGGCAAGCTCGGTCTTGCCGGTGCCGGGTTCACCCTTGACGAGCAGCGGCCGCTCCAGCCGGATCGCAGCATTGACGGCGATCATCAGGTCCTTGTCGGCGATGTAATCTGCGGTGCCTTCGAATTGCATAATCGTCTTCCGGTTCAGCATAGGTCTAGCAGGCGGTGTCCATGGACTATCGCATATTGGCCAAAATCGGAATCGATTTGAGAAGAGATGGCGTGAGCAGAAAAGCTCGGTCTCAGCCGCGGAGGGCGGTGACTTCGATCTCGATCAGCATTTCCGGGCGGATCAGATCGCAGACGATCATGGTTGCGGCCGGACGGATCTCGCCGAAGACTTCGCCGAAGATCGGGAACACCCGGTCGGCGAAGCTGGCATCGGTGACGTAGTAGTGATTGCGCACCACGTCTTTAAGCGAGAAGCCCGCTTCCTTCAGTGCGCCCTCGATCGTCTTCAGGCAATTGCGCGCCTGCTCTTCCACCGTTTCGGGCATGGTCATGGTGGCATAGTCGTAGCCGGTCGTGCCGGAGACGAAGCACCAGTCGCCCATCGCGACGGCACGCGAATAGCCTGCCGTCTTTTCGAAGGGCGAACCCGAAGAGATGAGCTTGCGCGCCATGTCTCGCTTTAAGCCCAGGGGCGCGAGGCGCCGACCGTCTTCTCGAAGCTGTCGATCGCGGTTGCCTTTTCCAGCGTCAGGCCGATATCGTCGAGGCCGTTCAGCAGGCAGTGGCGCTTGAAGGCATCGACCTCGAACTTGACCGAGCCGCCGTCCGGGCCGGTGATTTCCTGGGATTCCAGGTCGACCGAGAGGATGGCGTTGGAGCCGCGCGAAGCGTCGTCCATCAGCTTGTCGAGGTCGGCCTGGCTGACGACGATCGGCAGAATGCCGTTCTTAAAACAGTTGTTGTAGAAGATGTCGGCAAAGGACGTGGAGATCACGCAGCGGATGCCGAAGTCGAGCAGCGCCCAGGGGGCATGCTCGCGCGAGGAGCCGCAGCCGAAGTTGTCGCCGGCAACCAGGATCTTGGCGTTCTGGTAGGCGGGTTTGTTGAGCACGAAGTCCGGGTTGACCGAGCCATCCTCATTGTAGCGGGCTTCGGCGAAAAGGCCCTTGCCTAGGCCGGTGCGCTTGATCGTCTTCAGGTAATCCTTCGGAATGATCATGTCCGTGTCGATGTTGACGACGGGGAGGGGGGCGGCGACACCGGTGAGCTTGACGAATTTTTCCATAACTTCAGGCCTTCGATTTCAGAAGAATGTTGCGCTAGCGTTTAGATGAGTTTTGCGCCGAAATGAAGGAAAATCTATCCAAACACGCTTCGCCGGGCGGGTGAAAATGCCCGCCCGGTGAAAGCTTCGCCCGGATTTCGATTGTCGGGAAGCCTCAGCCTGCCTTCACCGGGCTGTTCATGGCCCAGAGAACGCCGAAGGGATCGCGGAGCTGGCCGTAGCGGTCGCCCCAGAACATCACCTCGATCGGCATCACCACCTCGGCGCCGGCGGCAACGGCGCGGTCCCACCAGGCATCGATGTCCTCGACGGTGAGCGTCAAGGTAAAGGCCTGCGGCTTTTCCAGCGGATGGCCATATTCCGGATAGGCATCCGCCAGCATCAGCGAGCTGCCGTTGACGTAGAGATGGATGTGCATCGTCCGGCCCTGCTCGTCGAGCGGATGCCGGTTGACCTCCTTGGCGCCGAAGGCGCGCTGGTAGAATTCGGATGCCTTGGCGGCGCCATCGACCTGAAGATAGGGCAGAAGCCCGTTCAGGACCGGTGCCGGCTGCTTCGTTTCGGTTTGCTGCGTCTCAGTGTCCATGTCGTTCTCCATCCTGTTCGAAGAGCCAGGACCGTGCTGGCCTGCCTCAAGGACGGACATGGAGCGATGGATCCGACACGGGGATGGAAAAATTTCGCAGCCGGCTGAATGGCAGCTCTCGAGAAACAGCAAAAGGCTTCGAGCCGATTACGGATCGGCCCGATTGCGGATCACTACGATCGCCGGGATCAGAGGTCGATGATCGTGCCGCGACCGTCGTTCCAGATGCGCATCTCGCGCTGGCTGTGGGCGGCAGCGGCGGCGGCCGGACGGGCGGTGGCGCGGGCCGGCCTGAGGTTCAGCCGGGCGGCAATCGCGCTGCCGATCACGACGACGGCGGCGATGCCGGCCAGTGCCAGCGCCAGCGAGGCGGTCAGAACGAAGGCCGCAAACGTGATGGTCAGGGCTGCGGCCGTGAAGAGAACAGAGCGAATGCTTTGCATAATCGTCACCTTTCTGATGGCGATGTGGGGGCTCCTCCCCGCACTTGCAAGAGGCGGCTTTGCGAAAGGGGTGCGGCGGTTCGCCTCGTCTTGCGGAACGAGGCAAAGGCGGGCACAACTGAAACATGAGCAAATCGATCGAACATCACCCGGTGCGCCTGCGTCGCTCGGTGCTATCGGTGCCGGCCGACAATGCCCGCGCGCTTGCCAAGGTCGCTGAACTCGCGACCGATGCCGCGATCTTCGATCTCGAGGATGCGGTTGCGCCTGAGCGCAAGATGGAAGCACGCGAGGCGCTGGTTCGGCATCTGACGACGAACCGGCCGGATTGTGAGATCGTCATCCGCATCAATGCGCTCGGTTCCGGCTTTGGCCAGGACGATCTCGCCGCGGTGCTTGCGGCGAAGCCCGACGCCATTCTTCTGCCGAAGGTCGAAAGCCCGGCGGATATCCAGGCGGCGGCCGACTGGCTGGCCGAAAACGATGCGCCGGAGACGCTGCGTCTCTGGGCGATGATCGAGACGCCGCGCGGTGTCATCAACGCGCCTCTTATCGCCGAGACCGGCCGCACCTTCGGCGGCCGGCTCGATTGTTTCGTCGTTGGTCTCAACGACCTGCGCAAGGACACCGGCGTTCCGGATCGCCCCGGTCGCCCCTATCTCGTTCCCTGGCTGATGCAGATCCTGCTTGCCGCCCGCGGCGGCGGGCTCGACGTCATCGACGCCGTGTTCAACGATTTTCGCGACGCTGATGGATTCGACGAGGAATGCCGGCAGGGCCGCGACATGGGCTATGACGGCAAGATGCTGATCCACCCGGCCCAGATCGGCCCGGCAAACGAACGTTTCGGCGTCGAGCAGATCGCCGTCGACGAGGCGCGCGCGATCATCGCTGCCTTTGCGCTCTCGGAAAACGCCGGCAAGGGCGTCATCAATCTCAACGGACGGATGGTCGAGCGGCTGCACCTCGATCAGGCCGTGATGCTCGCCGCCAAGGCGGATCTCATCGAAAAACGAAAGACAAGATCTTGAAACTCTATCGCTTCCTGACCGGTCCCGACGACGCTTCCTTCTGTCACAAGGTGACGGCAGCGCTGAACCAGGGCTGGAGCCTGCACGGCTCGCCCACCTATGCCTTCAATGCCGATACGCAGCACATGCAGTGCGGCCAGGCGGTGTTCAAGGAGGTCGAGGGCAAGGATTACACCCCGGATATCAAGCTGTCGGAACAGTAGTCGAGGCTGTTTGCCGTCGTGCAAGTTTGCCCCTCACCCTAACCCTCTCCCCGCAGGCGGGGCGAGGGGACGCGGTTGATGCTCGCAATCGGCGTGTGAGGCCTGTTTTCTGGTATCGGTTAACCCGTGCTCCGATTGGGATGCGAACGGTACCGCGAGTCTCCTTCGCCCCGCTTGCGGGGAGAAGGTGCCGGCAGGCGGATGAGGGGCAGATAAAACGGGTTAGCCGCCGACGTGCTCGACGCTGGCTTCGATCCGCTCCATGTCGTCGTCGGAAAGGCCGAAGTGATGGCCGATCTCATGGATCAGGACATGGGTGATGATGTCACCCAGCGTCTCCTCGTTCTCAGCCCAATAGTCGATGATCGGGCGGCGATAGAGGGTGATGCGGTTTGGAAACTGGCCGGTTTCCATGGTGAAGCGCTCGCTGATGCCACGGCCCTCGAAAAGGCCCAGCAGATCGAAAGGCGTTTCCAGTGCCATGTCCTCGAAAATGTCGTCGCTCGGGAAGTCGGCAACTTCGATGATGAGGTCGGTCGTCAGCTGGCGGAATTCCTGCGGCAGGTGGCCGTAGGCTTCCAGTGCGAGCTGTTCAAAAGTGGTAAGCGTCGGTGCGTGGCGTTCCCGCCAATCATCGGTCTGGTCAATGCGGGCCATAGGCACTCCTTGTTGCCCTCCATATAGCGATTTTGCCAGTGTTTTTCGAGTGTTGAATTCCGCGGGCATGGGGACAGGAATAAATTCTTAGAATTGGCTGTTGACTCATTTAGGAAGCTCTGGAATCTAATAGAACATAACATGAACATTTATGATGGGAGTTGACCGTCATGGCCGACAAAGCCGTGGAGCGGGAGACGGTACTTTCGCTCCGAGAGACCATAGCCAGGATCGAAAACCGTCGGCTTCCGGGCGTCGTGCGCGCCGCCAAGGCGGCCGATCCCGGCGGCTTCCGTCAGCGCGAGGAAGATGAGCCTGGCCGTCGGGCGCTTGCGCTTGGCGTTACGGATCTGGACACGCTTCTCGAAGGCGGCCTACCGCTCGAAGGCATGACGGAAATCCGCAATGCCGAGACGCGCGATGCCGGCGCTGCCGCCGGTTTTGCCGCAGCGCTCAGTGTGCTCTGCCAGCAGGCGCGCCTGGAAAAAGGCGAGCCGGCAGCCCCCGTTCTCTGGATCAGCCAGTCGATGGCTTCCAACGAGGCGGGCCTGCCCTATGGGTTGGGTCTCAAGGCCTATGGGCTCGATATCCGCGGCCTCGTCTTCAGCCTGCCGCGCACGGTGAAGGACGCGCTCTGGATCGCCGAGGCGGCGCTTTCCGTTCCAAGCTTCTGTGCCGTCATCCTGGAAATTCGCGGCAATCCCGCAGCTCTTGCGCTCAGCGAGAGCCGGCGCCTGCATGTTCGCTCACGCGCGGGCCATGTTCCCCTTCTGCTCCTGCGCCAGTCCGGACACGAGGAGGCCAGCAGCGCCTTCTTCCGCTTCCTTGTCGAGCCGGCGCCGGCGCGCGAGCGTCCCCTACCGGATGGATCGATGCTTCGCGGCAGCATCGGCCATCCCGTCTTTCATGTCATCGCCGAGAAGAGCAGGGCTCCTGCGCCGCTCGGCTTCCTGCTGGAGTGGAACCCCCATGACCGCCGCCTTTACCCCATCGAGCCCCTACCAGCCGCTGCTGCGGCAGATCCAGAACCAGCGCATTCTGTCGCTCGCCTTTCCGCATCTCCCGGCCGATCGGGTCGCGCGCAAGCGCTGGGGGAACTCGTGGCTTTCCCGCGGGCGTCCTGAGCATCCGCCCCTCGTCTTTGCCGACAAGGTGAAGAGTGCGATGCGCCTCGTCGCGCTCGACGGTTACGCCGAAAAAGCGGGTTTTCACATCGGCCAGGGTGTTGCCGAAGCCCGGGCCATGTGTCCCGAGATCGACGTGCTGCCGGCCGATCCCGCCGCCGATCGGGCCCTGCTCGAAGGGCTTGCGGATTGGTGTTGCCGCTATACGCCGCTCGTCGCGCTTGATGGCGACAGCGGCCTCTTTCTCGACATCACCGGCTGCGCCCATCTTCTCGGTGGGGAAAAGGCGCTGCTCGACGATCTGCTTGCCCGCCTCTTCCATCTGGGGGTCGAGGCCCGGGCGGCGATCTCCTCGTCCGCCGGGCTCTCCTGGGCGGTGGCGCGCTTCGGCTCCGACGGCATTCTCGCCCCGGACGAGGCGGCGCGGGTGCTGGCGCCGTTGCCGATGGCGGCGCTCCGGCTGCCGCGGGAAACGATCGAAACGCTTGGCCGGGTCGGGCTCAAGCAGATCGGCGACATCATCGAGGCGCCGCGCGCGCCGCTTGCCCGCCGGTTCGGCGCGACCCTGCTTCTGCGCCTCGATCAGGCGCTCGGGCGGGAGGATGAGCCACTGTCGCCGCGGCTGCCCGTTGCTGCCCTCTCAGTGGAGCGCCGTCTCGGCGAACCGGTCCAGGGCGAAGACGATATTCTCGGCTTGACGGAAGAGCTGGCGATGCGGCTGAAACCGGAACTGGAAAAGCGTGGGCAGGGCGGGCGTCTGTTCGAGCTTCTGCTTTTCCGCGTCGATGGCGCGGTCTTCCGCATCGCCGCCGGCACGTCCTCGCCGCTCAACGAGCCGCGGCGCGTCGCCGGTCTCTTCCGCGAACGGCTGCAGGCGGTGCACGAGGATCTCGATGCCGGCTTCGGCTTCGAAATCCTCAGGCTCTCGGTGCCGAAGAGCGAAAAATACGAGGTGATGCAGGAGGATTTCTCCGGCACGCCGGACCGCGAGCGCCCGCTTGCGGCTTTCGCCGACCGGGTGATGGCAAGGTTCGGGGCGGAGAGCCTGCTGGTGCCGGCTCTTTCGGAAAGCCACGTGCCGGAGCGGGCGGCAAGCTTCCGCCCACTCACGGATCTGGGGCTCATGGGCAAGGCCGAGGCGCCTGCGCAAAACATTCCCGCGACCCTGCTTGCCGCGGCGGCTCGGCCGCAGCGGCTCTTTCCAAGCCCCGAACCGGTAGAGGCGGTGGCCGAGGTGCCGGAGGGGCCGCCGAGAAGCTTCCGCTGGCGGCGCACGCTGCACCGCATCGCACGGGCCGAAGGGCCGGAGCGGATCGCCGGCGAATGGTGGCTCGACGGCGAGCCGGCGATGGAGCGCGATTATTTCCGGGTGGAAGACGAGCGCGGCCGGCGGTTCTGGCTGTTTCGCGAGGGTCATTATGGTGCGAGCGCCCCGCCGCGCTGGTTCATGCATGGAGTCTTCGCATGAGCGACGCTGTCCCCTATTTCGAGATCGGCGCCTGGTCGAATTTCTCCTTCCTCGAAGGCGCGTCCCATCCGGGCGAGATGGTGGTTGCGGCGAGCCGTCTTAACATTGGCGGCCTTGGTATTGCCGACCGCAACACGGTTGCCGGTGTGGTGCGCGCCCATGCGCAGGCCAAGGTGGAAAAATACGCCTTCCAGCCCGGCGCGCGGCTCTCCTTTGCGGAGGACCTGCCCGACGTGCTCGCCTATCCCTGCAATCGCCACGGCTGGGGCAATCTCTGCCGGATGCTGAGTGCTGGAAACCTGCGCGCCAAGAAGGGCACCTGCACGCTCTATGAAGCCGATCTCGTCGAGTGGGGCGAGGACCTGTTGCTCGTCGTGCTGCCGGATCCTGTCATCGGCGCGCCGGAAGCAACCTTGCTTGCCGACTTTCTCAAGCGCCTGAAGCCGCATTTTGCCGACCGGCTCTATCTGGCGCTGGTGCCGCGCTATGACGGCTTCGACCAGCTTGCCTTCGCCGGACTTGCGACCATTGCCCGCCATGCCGCGATCAAGCTCGTCGCCACCAACAGTCCGCTGTTTCATGTCGCCGCGCGACGGCCGCTTGCCGATGTCGTCACCGCCATCCGCGAGCATGTGACGATCGCCACCGCAGGCTACCGGTTGCATGCCAATGCCGAGCGGCATCTGAAGACGCCCGCCGAAATGGCGCGCATCTTCCGCGACTATCCGGAAGCGATCGCCAATACCGGGCATTTCTTCGGGAGGCTGAAGTTCTCGCTGTCGGATCTCGAATATCAGTATCCGGATGAAAGCATTCCGGGCGAGACGCCGACGCAGACCCTTAGGCGGCTGACGATGCAAGGCGCACACGAGCGCTATCCCGAGGGCATTTCGCAGAAGGTTTCGACGCAGATCGAGTACGAGCTCGAGCTGATCGCCAGCAAGCGTTACGAGCCCTATTTCCTGACGGTGCGCAATATCATGCAGTTTGCGCGCAAGGCCGAAATCCTCTGCCAGGGCCGCGGCTCGGCGGCGAATTCCACCGTCTGTTACTGTCTGAGGATCACCGAAGTCGATCCGCTTTCGACCACCCTGCTCTTCGACCGCTTCCTCTCGACCGAGCGCGACGAGCCGCCGGATATCGACGTCGATTTCGAGCACGAGAAGCGGGAAGAGGTGATCCAGCATATCTACCGCACCTACGGCAAGGAGCATGCGGGGCTGACGGCCGCCGTCATCAGCTATCGGGCGCGCTCGGCCGGCCGCGAGACTGCCAAGGCTTTCGGGTTCTCAGAAGACGTGCAATCGGCGCTTGCCGGTTCGGTCTGGGGCTGGTCGGTCGCCGATCTCTCGGAGCGTGAGGCGCAGGCTGCCGGGCTCGATACGAAGGATCCGACGACGGTGAAGGTGCTCGACTATGCCACCGAACTGATGAGCTTCCCGCGCCATCTTTCGCAGCATGTCGGGGGCTTCGTTATTACCCGCGACCGGCTCGACGAGGTCGTGCCGATCATGAACACGGCAATGCCCGACCGCTACATGATCGAGTGGGACAAGGACGATCTCGACACGCTGAAGATCCTGAAGATCGACGTGTTGGCGCTCGGCATGCTCACCTGCATCGCCCGCGCCTTCGAGCTTCTCGACCGGCATTACGGCGAGCGGAAAAACCTGCACCAGCTCTTCAAGGATGAGCAGAAAGCCGTCTACGACATGATATGCCGCGCCGATACGATCGGCGTCTTCCAGATCGAAAGCCGGGCGCAGATGAGCATGCTGCCACGGCTGAAGCCGCGCATCTTCTATGATCTCGTCATCGAGGTGGCGATCGTCCGGCCCGGGCCGATCCAGGGCAACATGGTGCATCCCTATCTGAAGCGGCGCGAGCAGCGCGCACGCAATATCCCCATCGAATATCCAAGCCCTGAGCTGAAGGTCGTGCTGGAGCGGACGCTCGGCGTGCCGCTGTTCCAGGAGCAGGCGATGCAGATCGCCATCACCGCCGCCGGTTTCTCACCCAGTGAGGCCGATCGGCTGCGTCGCGCCATGGCGACCTTCAAGCGCACCGGCACCATCCATACCTTCCACGAGAAGATGATCGAAGGCATGGTCAAGAACAAATATCCGCGCGATTTCGCCGAGCGCTGCTTCAAGCAGATCGAAGGTTTCGGCGAATATGGCTTTCCCGAAAGTCATGCCGCGTCCTTCGCGCTCTTGGTCTATGTCTCGTCCTGGCTGAAGACCTATTATCCGGATGTCTTCTGTGCCGCCCTTCTGAACTCGCAGCCGATGGGCTTTTACGCGCCCGGGCAACTGGTGCGCGACGCGCGCGAGCATGGGGTCCGGGTGCGTCCCGTCGACATCAATCATTCGGTCTGGGATGCCGATCTCGAAGAGGGTGGCCTCGATAAGGGTGCCATCGAGCCGCGTCATCGCGAAATGGAGGACGTGATCAAGACTGACAAGGCGATGCGCCTCGGCTTCAATTCGATCAAGGGGCTGAACCAAGAAGAGATCGAGAAGAAACTCGTCGCCAACCGGGGTACCGGTTACGGGACGGTCCGTGACCTCTGGCTGCGCTCGGGTCTCTCCCGTTCCGCGCTCGAAAGGCTCGCCGATGCGGACGCTTTCCGTTCGATCGGGCTCGATCGCCGCAAGGCGCTCTGGGCGGTGAAGGCGCTGGACGAAAAGAGTGCTGCCGAAAGGCTACCGCTCTTCGAAGGCGCGGCGAGGGCGGAATTGCGGCCGGAGCCAGCCATGATCCTGCCGGAGATGTTGCCGGGCGAGCAGGTGATCAACGATTATCGTTATCTCTCCTTCTCGCTCAAGGCGCATCCGGTCTCCTTCCTGCGAGAGACGCTTTCCGAACAGGGCATCGTCACCAGCCGCACGCTTGCGACCGCCCCGGTCGGGCGGCGGATAACCGTCGCCGGGTTGGTGCTCGTTCGCCAGCGTCCGGGCTCCGCCAAGGGCGTCATCTTCATGACGATCGAGGACGAAACCGGCGTTGCCAATGCGATCGTCTGGCCGAAGGTGTTTGCGACCTATCGCCCGGTGGTCATGGGCGCGCGGTTGGTCAAGATCCGCGGCCGGCTGCAGCGCGAAAGCAGCGTCATCCACGTGGTCGCCGAACACATCGAGGACATCACGCCGATGCTGGGACTGTTGCGCACGGAGGCGCGGCGGTTCGGCGCAAGCGACCGTGCCGATGAAGCGCTGAGGCCCACCGGCGACGCGCGCGAGAAGAAGGCGCAGGGCGATCTGCGCCTGGCCACGGTGCGGCGTTCCGGTGGCAGCCCGGAACAGACGACGGCCGAGGTGGCAGACGTGATGCCGAAGGGGCGCAATTTCCATTGAAGGGAGGGTCCGACCCTCGCTGCTTCAACGGGCAGCCGGGTGGGCCTTTCGAGGAAAAAGCAGATCAACTTACCTAGGTCCGGAACGGTCCGGATCATCATGTGTGAGGCCACAGTCGGGCTCTTCATAGTAGGGTAGCGCCTGCGGTGTGTAAAAATGTCGCAGGAAACGCGCGGCATGATCGACCTCTGGTTTACAAGAATAGTCGTTCACGTTTCTCTAAAATTCTGAAAAGACGAAGTTTTTTGTCAAGTTTAGAGTCGTTCTAATCGACCTGCAACTTCCGCTCGCGGAGTTTTTAGTTGACACTAAATGTCCTGTTTTGCTTTATGCGCTGATACAGGGCGTTGCGTACGACAGGCGAGACGACATGCTGGTTTGCAGCTGCAATTTCATCACGGAAAAAGAGATCGAGGATACGATCATCGGCCTCCTCGACGAGGACTGTTGGCAGCTGATCGTGCCGGCGAAAGTCTATCACGCGATGGAAAAGCGCGGCCGTTGCTGCGGTTGCTTCCCCAATGTCGTCGACATCATCATCCGCACCACCGAGCAATATCACGCGCACCGCGACTCGACGGACGCCGAGATATTTGATTTCATGACCCGCCTCAAACAATTCCATGAGGATAATCGGAGGGCGGATCTTGAAAGGCGACACAAAAGTCATCGAGCAGCTTAACGAAGCGCTCTATCTCGAACTCGGTGCCGTCAACCAGTATTGGCTGCATTACCGCCTCCTCGAAGACTGGGGTTACACGCTTCTCGCCAAGAAGGAGCGCGCAGAATCCATCGAGGAGATGCAGCATGCCGACAAGCTCGTTGCGCGCATCATCTTCCTTGAAGGCCACCCCAACCTGCAGACGGTTGCGCCGTTGCGCATCGGCCAGAACGTCAAGGAAGTGCTGAAGGCCGACCTCGCCGGCGAATACGACGCCCGCACCGCCTACAAGAAATCACGCGACATCTGTCACGCCGCTGGAGACTATGTCTCCATGAAGCTCTTCGAAGAACTGCTCGCCGACGAAGAGGGCCACATCGACTTCCTGGAAACCCAGCTCGAGCTGCTCGACAAGATCGGCGAAGAGAAATACGGCCAGCTCAACGCTGCCCCGGCCAACGAGGCCGAAGCCGACTGAGTTCGGCGCAATATTTGAAAGAAAGGCCGGCGATCTCGCCGGCTTTTTTGTCAGTGAGAACTGCTGCGCACTTTTGCGCCACACGCCTTACGGCGCGAGATGCGCGAAGGCCGTGACGACCTCCTCGTAGACCTTGCGCTTGAACGGCACGATCAGTTCCGGCAGTTCGCGCATCGGTTTCCACTCCCAGGCGTCGAACTCCGGCTCATGCCCGCCCGGCGGCGGGTTGATGGCGATTTCGTTCTCCTCGCCCTCGAAGCGGAAGGCATACCAGCGTTGTGTCTGGCCGCGATACTTGCCCTTGAGACCGATGCCGATCAGGTGCTCGGGCAGATCGTAGTTGATCCAGCCGGGCGCTTCGGCGAGCAGCGACACTGTGCTCATGCCGGTTTCTTCGTAGAGTTCGCGATAGGCGGCCTTCAGCGGATCCTCACCCTTGTCGATGCCGCCCTGCGGCATCTGCCATTGCTGCGGCGAGCCATCATATTCGGAATTGCCGACGGCGATGCGATGTCCAGCCCAGACGAGACCCGCGCGGTTCAGCACCATGACCCCTACGCAAGGACGATAGGGAAGGTCCTCCGCTCTGAGTTGTTTGTCCTTGTCTTTGCTCATCGGCTGCCTCTTCTTTACAATCGTCAAATCATCCTGTCGGGATGGCTGTAACCTAGTTCTGTTGCGGATCCTTGACGAGCGCGGAAACGCCGACGATCTCGATGCCGCGCCCCTGTGCCTCGCCGATCCAGGAGGCAATCGCGCCGACGCTTTCGTCGAAGGCGGAGGCGACGCCGATGGCGGTGCCATTGCGGCGCGCAATGCGCTCGAGCTCGTCGAGCTTCTTCAGGATCGCGCTGCGGCTGAGCTCCGTGTCGAGTGTCAGGTCGGCAAAGCCATGCGGCACATCGAAGGCATCGGCGAGCTTGCCCGAGAGCGATTGCGCCGAGGTACCGTCGTCGAGGAACAGCAGGCCGCGCTTGCCGAGATCGCGCATGACCGGCTCCAGCGCATCGGCATCCGACAGGAAGCGGCCGCCGAGATAATTCATGATGCCGGTATAATTGGTGATCTCGGCGAGGTTGCGGTGCAGTTCGGTCAGGTTCTTCTTGGCGCCGAGACCGATGCGCAAGGCGTTGGGACCGGGATCATTGGCCGGATAGTCGAACGGCTCCATCGGCACCTGCAGCAGGATCTCATGGCCGCTTCGGCGTGCCTCCTGCATCCAGCGCTGCAGGCTGTTTCCGGCGGTAGCAAAGCCCAGCGTCACTTCGCCCGGCAGGTCGCGGATCGCCCTCTGCGTTCCGGTCTGGCTGAGGCCGAGACCGCCGACGACCAGCGCGATGCGGGTGCCGCGCGCGCCGGACCAGGGCCGCGCATATTGATCCATCGGGCGCAGCCCGTCCGGACCGGTGATCGGCAGGCGCCCGGCGGGGCTCTCTTCCAGGAGATCGTCATTGGGCATGGCCGCCATGCGCGGATCCTGGCCGCGGATCGGACCGACATTGATGAGGGCAGGGCCCTTGCCGTCGCGGCCGCGCGGCGAAAACGTGGTAACGGTGGAACCGTCATCGGTGAGCGTATGTTCGACGTCGGCGCCGGAATAGGCGGTCCCCGGCTTCATCGTTCCGCCCGCGCCCGATTGGCCATTTTCTGCCTTCGCTGGTTTCTCGTCGGTGCCCTTGGCGCTCTCGTTCGCCGCTGTTTCGGTCTGACCGCGCTTCAGTCCATCAGGCGCAAGGGTGCCCCACAGCGACAGTCCGACAACCGTCGCAATACAGAGGCCGAGTAAAGAGAACCCGAGCATGCGTCGGGGATTGCGCTTCGCCGCTGGCTTTACCCGCCGGTTCTGGCCCAGGGGGGCATTGAGATCAGTTCCCAAACGGAGCCTCGGTCGATCTGTGCGATGTTGCCGCTTCTGCACGCCCGCCTAAGATCATAGTCGATCACAGGACAAAACACGCAGCAATTCAAAGTGCTGCAGCGACCTTTGCGCATCGAGCAGGACGCGCGGCGCTGCAGTGCGAGGCGGCGCTGAGACGCTTCGCCTGTTCTTCCCTTAGCGCGCCGGTGGCCTGAGAATCAGTGGCCGCGACAGCGCCTGTACCCCTATAATTTAGCGGTGTCGCGTTGACCAGTGCATCTGCCTTGGGCGGAGGATGCGCCTTACTGAAATGCAGAGCGCCGCGTGTTCTTTCGAACACGCGGCGCTCTCAATTGCATACCCTGCAGGCTTACTTCTTGAGCTGCGCCTGTTCCGGGTTGGCCGGGAAGGTCGGATCCGTCTTCTTGCCACGCAACAGGTCGAGTGCGTAGTTGAGCTGCAGGTCGTCCTTCGTTTCCGGCGGCACATAGGCGACCGAGCCCGAACCTTCGTCGGTCTCGCTCTGACCCTGGATGTGACCGCGCAGGTCGGATTCGCCCTGAGCCTCGACCTTGCCGAGCAGTTCCGGCGGTAGTGGCTGTTCGACCTTGATGTCGGGCGAGATACCCGTGCCCTGGATCGATTTGCCCGACGGCGTGTAGTAGAGCGCCGTCGTCAGACGCAGTGCACCGGCTTCTCCGAGCGGGATGATCGTCTGGACCGAACCCTTGCCGAAGGAGCGCGTGCCGAGAACGGTTGCGCGCTTCAGATCCTGCAGGGCGCCGGCGACGATTTCCGAAGCGGAAGCCGAGCCGCCGTTGACGAGCACGATCACCGGCTTGCCATCGGTCAGGTCGCCCGGCGTCGCGTTGAAGCGGCGGGTTTCGTCCGGGTTGCGGCCGCGGGTCGAAACGACCTCGCCACGCTCCAGGAAGGCGTCGGAGACGTTGATCGCCTGGTCGAGCAGGCCACCCGGATTGAGGCGCAGGTCGAGCACATAGCCCTTGAGCTTGTCGGCCGGCACTTCCGCCTTGATCTTCTCGATGCCCTTCTTCAGGTCGTCATAGGTCTTCTCGGTGAAGGAGATGACGCGCAGGTAGCCGACGTCGCCTTCGGTGCGAACCTTGACGGCGCGAACGGCGATGACGTCGCGAACGATCGTCAGTTCGATCGGCTTGTCCGCGCCCTTGCGCAGGATCGTCAGCTTGATCGGGGTGCCGACGGCGCCGCGCATCTTTTCAACCGCGTCTTCGAGCTTCAGGCCACGAACGTCCGCACCGTCAATCTTCGAAATGAAGTCGCCGGCAAGCACGCCGGCGCGTGCCGCAGGCGTGTCGTCGATCGGGCTCGTCACCTTGACGAGGTCGTCTTCCATCGTGACTTCGATGCCGAGACCGCCGAACTCACCGCGGGTCTGGGTGCGCATGTCCTCGGCGTCGGCCGAGTTCATGTAGCTCGAATGCGGATCAAGCGAGGAGAGCATGCCATTGATGGCGTTCTCGATCAGCTTGTCGTCCTGCGGCGGCGTCACATATTGCGCGCGCACGCGTTCGAATACGTCGCCGAAAATTGCCAGTTCGCGATAGGTCGAGGTGTTGGCAGCGACGGCCGGAACGACAGCCGAATAAACCACGCCCATCGCGGTCGCGCCCATGAGCGCTCCGACCAGAACAAGTGAAGCCCTACGTATCATTTCGCGCCTTTCCAACCTCTGCTGCGGTCCACCACGGTCGGGAATCAACCGGTTTTCCGTCTTTTCGGAATTCAATGTAAAGCGTCGGCCGGTCCGTTTCCAGCGCCAAGGCCGCAGCACTTGCGACTCTTTTTGCGCCCATCGTCGCCAGCGGTTCACCCGCCACGACGAATTGTCCGGTCTGCACGCTCACCGTCTCCATGCCGGACAGCACCACATGGTAGCCGTCACCAGGATTGAGAATGATCATCTGCCCATAACTGCGGAAATTGCCTGCATAGACGATCCAGCCATCTGACGGCGCAGTCACCAGCGCGCCGGGATTGGTTTCCAGCATGATCCCTTGCAGGGAGTGCCCCGTGCCATCGGCATCACCAAACTTTCGCAAAAGCGATCCCGCGGCCGGATAGGCAAGCTTATTCCTCAGCTCCGAAAACACGTATGCTGGCGCAATGCGGTTTTTGTCGGGCACGGCATTGCGGGCCAACTCGCGTGCCGCTTCGCGCTCGGCCTCGCTCATGCGCAGGCGCTCTTGCTCCTGGGCGCGGGCTGCTTCTGCGGCCTCTCGAACAGAGGCGATCTGGCTTTCGAGCGAGCCGATCAGGCCCTGGAGATTGGTGGCCTGGCTGGCAAGTTCCTGCGCCTTGCGCTGCTCGGCGGCGAGCTCGCTGGCGCGCGACTGGCGCAGCTTCTCCTTTTCGGCGACCAGCATCGACATGCGGCGCTCTTCTTCGACATTGGCCGTCATCGTCGCAGTCAGCTCTTCACGCTGCCGGTCGATGCCGGCGCGAATGTCGGCCAATGCCTTGAGGTCGGCCACCAGGTTTTCGGTTTCCTTGCGAAGACCGGGTACGACGGCGCCGAGCAGAATGGCGCTTCGCACCGAGGACAGCGCATCCTCCGGCGTCACCAGGATCGCTGGCGGCGGGTTGCGTCCCATCCGCTGCAGCGCGGCGAGAACTTCGGCAAGTACCCCGCGGCGCGAATGCAGGGACTTTCGGACGGCGTCCTCCTTGGTTCGCAGATCGCTCAGTTTCTTTTCGCCGTCGACGATCTGTTGCTCAAGGCCCTGGCGTTTTTTGGCGGAATCGACGATCGCAGCGCGCAGCGTCTCGTTGGTCTTGTCGATCTCGGCGATGGTCTCGGTCAGCGCGTTGGCGCGTTCCTGCGACAGCGTGATGGTCTTCGAAAGCGCGTCGAGTTCGCTGCGCGTGCTGTTGCGGCGAAGGGTGAGGTCGGCGGCAGGATCGGGTGGCCCCTGTTCCTGGCCGGCCATCGAGGCGCCGGGCGGCGTGACCTCCTGGGCGCCGGCCGGCAGGCCGATCGCCAGCGCGAGCGCAAAGGCCGCCGCTTTACGGGCAAGCCGTCCTGCGTCGTCTCTTCCCATGCTGAAAGCGCTGGTCCTGCCTCGGCGCGTCATCGGTTTGCGTGCGTCCATCCGAAAAATATGAAGAAAAAACCTAATCTGATTTGTCGCGCACGACCAAGCATATTCTCGTTATCGGTGCGTGTTGCCGGGTGAAGGATCCCGCGGAAAACGGCCCACGTCGCCTAGACCCGATGATAGGGGTGGCCGGAGAGAATGGTGACGGCGCGGTAAAGCTGCTCGGCGATCAGAATACGCACGAGCTGGTGCGGCCAGGTCATCTTTCCAAGGTTGAGCACCGCATCGGCGCGGGCGTGAAGGCTCGGGTCGAGGCCGTCGGCGCCGCCGATCGCAATCATCAGGTCGCGCTTGCCGCTGTCGCGGAACGTACCGAGGAGCGATGCAAAGCCTTCGGAATCGAGCGCCTTGCCACGTTCGTCGAGAAGCACGAGCAGGCTGCCTTCGGCAAGCGCCTTCTCAAGCTGGGAGGCTTCTTCCCGCTTGCGCGTGTCGGCATTCGACGCACGGCTTTCGTTGACTTCGACGACGCGGGAAAGTTCCAGACCGATCGCCGGACCGGCCTTGGAAAAGCGATCGAGATAACGGGCCGCGAGATCCTTTTCCGGCCCCGCCTTGAGGCGGCCGACTGCGAAAAGTCCGATACGCATGACCTTACCCGTCCTCGCTTGCGCTGCAACGCACACTGCATAGTTCCTGAAATCGGATCGATTCAAGGAGAATCTTATGCCGCGTCCATGGAGCCTTGCAGCGTCGTTCGCGCCTGGTCCGGATAACGAGCCCAAAAGGTTACGATCAGTCGCAACAAACTTCCGGCTGACAACGCCGCGAGCGGCGCCAGCCCTTCAAATTCATGCATGACCGCATCTCGGCTCGTCCGGCACTCAGCTGCGCGGCGACCCGGTCGGTCTCAATGCAAGGTGCCGTCCTCGATCTCAGGAGCCGCCCACATCCTCTCGATGTTGTAGAACTCCCGGATCTCCGGCCGGAAGATGTGAACGATCACATCGCCGGTGTCGATCAGCACCCAGTCACCGCCTTCCAGACCTTCGACACGGGCATTGCCAAAGCCCCCGTCTTTCAGGTCGGTCGTCAGGTGATCGGCAATGGCCATCACATGCCTCGTCGATCGCCCGGAGACAACGACCATGAAGTCTCCCAGCGCCGATTTTCCGGCAATGTTGATGCTGACGATATCTTCTGCCTTCGAGTCCTCTAGGCTTTCGAGGACCAGTTGAAGCGCACGGACAGCGGCTTCGTCGCTAGATCCCGTGCTGCGCGGGAACGCGGAGACCGCATATCCCTTGGCGTGTGCTGTTGTCAGGGTCTTTCCTTTCCACATGAACAGAACAGGCACTATCGATTCGAACAAAGATCGAACCGTTAGTGAATGTAGGCATCAAACCGTAGCGGTTTCAAGACAGGAGAAGTGAATCATGGGAATTCACGTAGGCTTCGCCGCCCGAAGCGCGGTCGAGCTCATCGATGAGCGCGGCCCATGGATGAAGGTCCAGGCGGGGGCTGCGTGATAGGCCAGACGGCGGGCGTCGTCCTCGTCGATGCGGGCATAGTCGAAGGTCCTGGCCATGCGCGAGGAGAGATAGGCGAGCGTCGAGCCCGGCCGGTCGATGACGGCGATCGGGAAGGTGCGGGCGATCTTCTGCCAGTTCTGCCAGCGGTGAATGCTCTTCAGGTTGTCGGCGCCCATGATCCAGACGAAGCGGATATCGCGGTTGCGGGCGCGCACCGTCTCCAGCGTGCGGGCGGTGTAGCTTTGGCCTAGTGCCTGTTCGAAGGCGGTCACCTTGATGCGCGGGTTGGGTGCGATCTTCTCGCTCAAGGCGATGCGGTCGGCGAGCGGCGCCAGGTTGTTGTGGTCTTTCAGCGGATTGCCGGGGGTCACCATCCACCAGAGCTGGTCGAGCCCCAACCGCTGGATCGCCGTATCGGCAACGAGCACATGGCCCTCGTGCGGCGGATTGAACGATCCACCGAAGAGGCCGACCACCATGCCGCTCTCGACATGGGGCATGCGCAGGTAGCGGGCGTTGACCTTGCCCGCGGTCACTTCAGGGCCTGACCTGTCCAGCACCACGCACCCGATACTTGAAGGAGGTCAGTTGCTCGACACCGACTGGTCCGCGCGCGTGCATCTTGCCCGTCGCGATGCCGATCTCGCCGCCCATGCCGAACTCGCCCCCATCGGCAAACTGGGTCGAGGCGTTGTGCAAGAGGATCGCGGAATCGATCTCCGAGAAGAAACGCTCGACCACCGCAGCATCCTCGGCGATGACGGCCTCCGTATGGGCCGACGACCAGGTGGCGATGTGCTCGATGGCGCCCGAGATGCCGTCGACCAGCTTCACCGAGATGATGGCGTCGAGGTATTCCGTTGCCCAGTCTTCGTCGGTCGCGGCCTTTAGGCCGTCGATAGTGCCTGCGAGCTCATCCGACACACGCACTTCGCAGCCGGTCGCAAGTAGGGCGCTCAACAGTGGCTTGACCAGCCGCTCGGCGTCGTTGCGGTCGATCAGCAGCGTTTCGGCCGCGCCACAGATGCCGGTGCGGCGCATCTTGGCGTTGACGACGATCTTTTCCGCCATGGCAAGGTCGGCCGAAGCGTCGACATAGATGTGGCAGAGACCTTCGAGATGAGCAAAGACCGGCACGCGCGCTTCATTCTGGACGCGGGCAACCAGGCTCTTTCCGCCGCGTGGCACGATGACGTCGATTGCGCCGCCAAGACCAGCAAGCATGGCGCCGACGGCGGCGCGGTCGGCGACCGGCACCATCTGGATCGCGTGCTCGGGCAGGCCCGCGGCCCTGAGGCCCTCGACGAGGCAGGCGTGGATGGCGCCCGAGGAATGGAAACTGTCGGAGCCGCCGCGCAGGATCACGGCATTGCCGGCCTTGAGGCAGAGCGCGCCGGCGTCTGCCGTCACGTTGGGCCGGCTTTCATAGATGACGCCGATGACGCCGAGCGGGGTGCGCACGCGCTCGATGTGTAGGCCGTTCGGCCGGTCCCATTCGGCAATCACGTCGCCGACCGGGTCCTTGAACTCGGCGATGGCGCGGATGCCGTTCGCCATGTCGCGGATGCGGCCTTCGGTGAGCGTCAGGCGGTCGATGAAGGCGCTGGCGACGCCGGTCTCGCGGGCGTTTTCCAGGTCGATCGCGTTCGCGGCGAGAATCTCGTCCATGCGCGCGACGATCGCATCAGCCATGGCGATGAGGGCGGCGTGCTTGCGTTCGGCGCTGGCGACAGCAAGCGGTCGGCTGGCGGCCTTGGCCCCGCGGCCGATTTCCAGCATGACGCTCTCGACGTCGTCCTTGTTCTTCACCTCGTCAAGCATGGACCTCATCCTTCCGGCTGCCCCCTTCTTGGGCGCGTTTTCCGGTCATCACCATATCGTCGCGATGCACCATGGCGGCGCGGCCGGCATAGCCGAGGATCGCGGCGATCTCGGCCGATTTCTTGCCGGCGATCTGGCGCGCCTCGTCGGCGTCGTAGCCGGCAAGCCCTCGGGCGATCTCGCGGCCCGATGTGCCGAGAATAGCGATGGTATCGCCGCGGCTGAAGCTGCCGGTGACGTCGCGAACGCCGGCCGGCAGCAGGCTCTTGCCAGAGCGCAACGCCTCTTCGGCACCGGCGTCGACACTGAGTGTTCCGGCGGGCAGCAATTGCCCGGCAATCCAGGTCTTGCGCGCGGTCACCGGTGAACCCGAGGGGGCAAACCAGGAGGAGCGGGCGCCTTCTTCGATTGCTGCAAGCGGATGGTTGGGCTTGCCGGAGGCGATGATCATGGCGCAGCCGGCGGTCGTCGCGATCTTGCCGGCATCGATCTTGGTGCGCATGCCGCCGCGCGAAAGCTCGGACGCGGCACCACCGGCCATGGCCTCGATTTCCGGCGTGATCTCGGCAATCGTTTCGAGGAAGCGGGCATTCGGGTCGAGATGCGGCGGGGCGGTATAGAGCCCGTCGATATCGGAGAGCAGCACCAGGAGGTCGGCGCCGACCATGGTGGCGACGCGGGCGGCGAGGCGATCATTGTCGCCATAGCGGATTTCGGTCGTTGCGACCGTGTCGTTCTCGTTGATGATCGGCACGGCACCGAGCTTCAGCAGCTGGTTGATGGTGGCGCGGGCATTGAGATAACGGCGGCGCTCCTCGGTGTCGCCGAGCGTCAGCAGGACCTGGCCAGCGACGATCGCATCGGTCGAGAGGCTCTCCGACCAGGCGCGCGCCAGCGCGATCTGGCCGACGGCGGCGGCCGCCTGGCTTTCTTCCAGTTTGAGCGCGCCCGCCGGCACGTTGAGCACCGTGCGGCCAAGCGCGATCGCGCCCGATGAGACGACCAGCACTTCGACGCCGTTAGCCTTGAGATTGGCGACATCGGTGCACATCGCGTCGAGCCAGGCTTTTTTCAACCCGGTGGCGCGGTCGACCAGCAATGCCGACCCGATCTTGATGACGACCCGGCGATACTTCAAAAGCGGCTTGCGGGTCTTGGTCATCTTAGAGGTTCTCCTCGCCGAAGCCTTCGCCGGCCTTGGCGGCGACGATGACGCTGCGCAGCGCCCTCAGCGCCTCGGTCATGCCCTTGCCGACTGCGGCGGAAAGCAGAAGGGGCTGTTCGCCACAGGCCTTTGCCAGCGCCTTGGCCTTCACCTTCAATTCGTCCTCGTCGAGCACGTCGATCTGCGACAGCGCGACGATCTGCGGCTTATCCTCGAGGCCGCCGCCATAGGCTTCGAGCTCGTACTTCACCGTCTTATAGGCCTTGGCGACATCTTCTTCCTGGGCGGAAACCAGATGCAGCAGAACGCGGGTGCGCTCGACATGGCCGAGGAAGCGGTCGCCGATGCCCACACCCTCATGCGCGCCTTCGATCAGACCCGGGATATCGGCGATGATGAACTCGTTGCCGTCGATGGTCGCGACGCCGAGATTGGGATGGAGCGTCGTGAACGGGTAGTTGGCGATCTTCGGACGCGCACGGGTGCAGGCGGCGAGGAAGGTCGACTTGCCGGCGTTAGGCAGGCCGACGAGGCCGGCGTCGGCGATCAGCTTCAGCCGCAGCCAGAGGGTCTTCTCATCGCCTTCGAGGCCTGGATTGGCCCAGTTCGGCGCCTGGTTGGTGGACGACTTGAAGCGGGCGTTGCCGAAGCCGCCATTGCCGCCGGCGGCCAGCCGGTAGCGCTGGCCCTCGGCCACCATGTCGACGATCAGCGTCTCGTTGTCTTCCTCGAAGATCTGGGTGCCGACCGGCACCTTCAGCGTCACGTCGTCGCCACCGGCGCCGGTGCGGTTGCGGCCCATGCCGTGCTGGCCGGTCTTGGCCTTGAAGTGCTGCTGGTAGCGGAAGTCGATCAGGGTGTTGAGACCGTTGACGGCCTCCACCCAGACATCGCCGCCGCGACCGCCATCGCCGCCGTCCGGTCCGCCGAACTCGATGAACTTCTCGCGCCGGAACGAGACGGCGCCTGCGCCGCCGTCGCCGGAGCGGATATAGACTTTCGTTTCGTCGAGAAATTTCATTGGGCTGCCATCTGTTCGGTGTAGGTGCGCGGTCTTAATTTGCCGCCATCGATATAGGCGGTTTATTCGGAGGTCAAAGAATATCGTGCGGTTCGTCAGCTACAACATCCAATACGGTATCGGTCTCGACGGCCGCTTCGACCCCGAACGCATCGCGGCCTCGGTCGGGGACGCCGACATCATTGCGTTGCAGGAAGTAACGCGCGGTTTTCATCGCAACGATCACGTCGATCTCGTCGCCCGCTTCGAAAAGTTGTTCCCGGGTCATTTCGCGGCCTTTCACGCGCCCTGCGATATCGACGTCGGCTCGACGATCGAAGATGGCCGCGCCGTCAGCCGCCGCTTCCAGTTCGGCAACATGATCCTGTCGCGCTGGCCGATCCTTGCGACGCGGCTGATCCCCCTGCCACGCACCCGCACGATCAGCCCGATGAACCTGCAGCGCGGTGCGACCGAAGCGTTGATCGCGACGCCCGGCGGTCCGCTCCGGGTCTATTCCGTGCATCTCGATCATGTGCTTCCCGCCGAGCGCATCGCCCAGATCCGCTACCTGAAGGACCGGTTGCTCGGCTATCCGCTCGAAGGTGGCGCGATCACCGGGGCGGTCGATTTCGGCCTTGCCGAGCCGCCGCATCCGGAGGACTTCGTCGTCATGGGCGATTTCAACATGGAGCCGGAGACGCCGGAATATTGTGCCATGGTGGGTGCGCGCGATGCCTACTATGGCCGTTCGCTGCGGCTTGAGAATCCGGTCGACGTGCTTGCCCATCTCGGTCGACTGACGCCGGAAAGCTATAGCTGGATTCATCCCGAAAACCCCGAAAAACGCATGCACCTCGACTATTGTTTCTTAAGCGCCGGCCTCGTTCCGCGGTTGACGGACGCCTGGACGGAATATGACGCCAAGGGCTCCGATCACCTGCCAGTCGGCTTCACGCTTTCATGAAAAATCCCCCGCAAAGGCGAGCTTCGCGGGGGATGTCGTTCAATGCGGTCGGTGCAGATCGGCAGCGGTCAGCCGGGTTTCGATATGCGCGACCATGGCGTTGCGGGCGAGCGCATAGACCTGGGTGCAGCCGGTGATCTGAAAGCCGATCTTTTCCTGCACCTTCAGCGAGCCCGGATTGTCGGCAAAGACGCCGGAATGCAGCATCGTTTCCGGCATGCGGCGGAAGAAGCGCTCGACCGCGGCATAGACCGCCTCGGAGGCAAAACCCTTGCCCCAGTAGAAGCGGTTCAGCCAGTAGCCGACATGCCATTGGCCATGGCGGAGCTCGATGCCGACGCAACCGATATGCACGTCGTCGCCAGTGGTGACGGCGAATGTCCAGTCGGGCGTCAGGCCTGAGGTCTGCGCCGTCAGCCAGTCGAGCGCGTCCTGCAGGTCGTAGGGCGCCGGAACGCGCGCAAGCATGCGCGCCACCTGGAAATCGCCGAGCGACTGGGCGATCGCCTCGGCGTCATTTCGCCGGTGCGGGCGCAGGACAAGACGCTTCGTCTCGATGACCGGGCAGGGCCCGGGACCGGGGCGGGCGACGACCCGCTGGCGTTCGGAAACGAGCGCGTTCATCGCATGCCTCCCCAGCTTCTCAAGGAGACCCAGGTCTTGCGGTCGAGCCGGTACCATTCGACAGCGATCGAGCCGCCGAGCGCCAGGCTGCCGACCATGCCGCTTCCCTGGAACTGGAAGCCGCACTTCTGGATGACCCGGCGGGATGCGAGGTTCATGACCCGGCAGCGCGCATCGATCTGGTCGATATCGCGGGTGCGGAAGGCCATGTCGGTCAGGACCTGGGCCGCCTCGGTGGCATAGCCCTGGTTCCAGTATGGTTCGCCCAGCCAATAGCCAAGTTCCGCCGTCTTGCCGTCGGGATGCGGCTCGATACCGCAGCAACCGAGAAATGCGCCATTGTCCGCCTTGGTAATCGCGTAGACGCACTTGCCAATCGTGCCGGCTTTCGCGCGTCGCACGAAGTCGGCGGCATCGGCCGTCGTATACGGGTGCGGCATGCGCGAGACCATGGTCGCGACATTGGCATTGTTGGCAAGATGGGCAAGGGCGTCGATATCGTCTTCATGGGGCGCGCGCAGAACGAGCCGGGGTGACAACAATATCGGGCAATCGGTCCTTGACCGTTGGGGCCTCAGCCTCTGCTCGGGAGACCGGGATTGGTCTTCCCTCAACAACTCGGTTTGCATGGTTTCCTCCAGAAACGAAAAAGGGGAGTTGGGTATTGCCCCATCTCCCCTTTGAAGTCTGGCTTGGAACCATCAGGTGCGTCAGCCGGGTCGATGAGACGCCGGCTGTTTTAGAGCGCTACCGGCTTATTCCGCTGCTTCGGCTTTCGGCATTACAGACACGTACACGCGGCCATTGGCCTTCGTACGGAAGTCCACGTTGCCGGCCGTAAGTGCAAAAATCGTGTGGTCCTTACCGAGGCCGACATTGGCGCCCGGATGCCACTTCGTGCCGCGCTGGCGCACGATGATGTTGCCTGCAACGACGTTTTCGCCGCCGAACTTCTTCACGCCAAGGCGCTTGGACTCAGAATCGCGACCGTTACGCGACGAACCGCCAGCTTTTTTGTGTGCCATTGGTGTTCTCCTTTAAACCTTAGATCCCTGAACTCAGTTTGCAGCGGCTTCAGCGGCGGCTTCGGTCTTTTTCGAAGCCTTCTTCGCCTTGCCACCAGCAGCAGCGATGTCCAGGATGCGGACGGTCGTCTGGTGCTGGCGGTGACCGCGCGAACGCTTGGAGTTCTGGCGGCGACGCTTCTTGAAGGCGATGACCTTCTTGGCGCGGCCCTGTTCCACAACTTCAGCGCTGACAACGGCGCCTTCGACAAACGGAGCACCGATGGTTGCATCGGCGCCAACGCCGACCATCAGGATCTCGGTGAATTCGATCTTGTCGCCTGCAACGCCTTCCAGCTTTTCGATGGTGAGGACGTCGTTGGCGGCCACGCGGTACTGCTTACCGCCGGTCTTGATGACTGCGAACATTTTTTATCCTTTCATGTTCGATCCGGCTCTCTGCCCGAGGACAAGGCCGTCTTTTTGTCAGTCGACAGTTGAGTGGAATGCCCAAAAGGATATCCACCGGTGAAAGGGCGCAAATCACACCCGATGCGGAATGGCCAGGCCACACCACTTCATTGCGCGGATTACAAGGAATCGCGCGTGTGTGTCAAGGCGAAAGCAACGGGGCCGTTACATATTCTTCAAACAGGCCCTTGCCAGCACCCGAATCTGCCGCTATGAACCCGACCGCGCTAACCAAGCGCCGACCAGCAAAGCGGAGAGGTGGCTGAGTGGTCGAAAGCACCGCACTCGAAATGCGGCGTACGGGCAACCGTACCGTGGGTTCGAATCCCACCCTCTCCGCCATATTTTCTTCGACTCAATCGTCGCAATCATGCCGCAGTTCGTCAAACGGCCAGAGATGGCGGCGCGAATCTCGTAGTTCCGTCAAAGGCCCGTTGCACGACGTGACCTGCTCCGGCAGGGCCTGCGTCAGGCGACTTTCAGAGCTGCCGATATTTCCGACAAGGTAGCTTTCTCCGCGTCGCTCACCGCAACGCCGCCAAAGCCCATGAAGCCACCTTCCTTGGCGGCCTCTGCCACCCGTTGGCTGATCTGGTACAGCCATGCGGCGAATGCCCCGGCGTCGCCGGGCGCCTTGGTCTCGACGGTGGTTCGGGCCTGCCGCAGCGTTTCAATGCAACGAGTCTTCATTTCTTGGGGCTTGGCACCTTTGAGTTTTGCCTGCAGGCCGTCGCGGGCGGCGGTCCGTCCTTCCGAGGTTTCGAAGTCGGCGACAAGCGCTTTGACAAGGGGATTTGCGGCATCCGATTTTGCCTGCAGAAGCGCGCTGCTATTGGCGATGCCCTCCTTCAGCATACCCCAGAGGCCGCTCGGCTCTGCCGCCGTCACGGCAATGCCGGCCATCATCACGCTCTCCAAGAGCAGCGTCCATTCTTCCGAGGTGAATGTCGATTTGTCAGCCATGGCTGATCCTCCTTCGTTCGATTTTGTCGATGACAATTGCCGCCAGTCCGCGCAGCGCGCAAAAGGCCGGCGGTCTCTCTCTCTCTCTCTCTCTCTCTCTCTCTCTCTCTCTCTCTCTCTCTCTCTAGCCGCTCTGTCAGGCCGACAGGCCGGCGAGCTTGGCCTTCAATGCGTCGATCGTCGGCTTTAGGATGTCTGAAACGCCGGGGATGGCCAACACCTTGTCGAACAGCCCGTTGAGCGTCGGCATCATCGGCCCGACCAGTGCCGAAAGGGCTGCCTTTTGCTCGGCAGACAGTTGCCCGGCCGTGCTGCTTACCTTGTCGAACCCGCCTGAGATCTCCTCCAGGCCATTGGCTTTTCCTCCACGTTGATGTCGTCGGACATCGACAGCACTCATGGAGCGGTCGCCCGACGGCGCGGCAATTGGCTGCAAACAATTCGCGTTTATCTGATTATCGTCTGCGAGACCGGTTCGTCTGGAACCCTCGGCGCGAAAATATTAGCACTTGTGGGTGTATTTGCCCAGTTCACGGCAACTTGCGGAAACGGCGGCGCTCGGGGCAAGCAACACGCGCCACGGTGCGCCCGCATTTTGACCGACCCATGGCCTGTCGCCAAAAAGGGAGCGAGGCGGGCGGACGTTCTCCAGCTCGTAGGCCGGATTTCCCGGTCGGAGCGGCAGCGTCGGTGACTGCTCACAGTCGGATCCCCGGCCCCACAAGGGGTCAGGGATCTTGTCAGTCTTGCCTTACTTCTTCGGTGCTTTCTCCGCAGGTGCCGGGGCCTGTAGGTCGCCGAGCAGCGAGGAAATGGCGTTTTCGCCGTTGAAGCCGGCCTCCTTCAGCAGCTGGTCGAGGACCGGTTTGTTGGCCTGATAGGCGAGTAGCTGGCCCGCAAGGCCGTCGCCGAGGCCGATGCCGTTCTTGGCGCCTTCGCCGCCTGCACCGCGGCCGAGCATGCCGCCGGTGTCGAAGATGCGGATGTCGGAGATCTTCTCGATCGGCTTGACCGCTTCAGCCAGCGCTTCGGGAATGATGCGGATGCGCTCGCGTAGGATCTCGAACTCGATGATGGCGGAGCTCAGCTTGTTGCGGGCTTCGTTGAGCAGGGCCTCGCTTTCGGCCGCGGCCTTGCCGGTTTCGAGCACGCCCTTGGCCTTGATGATGGCCGCTTCGGCTTCGGCGGTGGCGAGCGTCTTGATCGCATCGGCCTGGTCGAGGGCCGCCTGCTTTTCGGCTTCGGCGCCAACGGTCACGGCCGTTGCTTCGGTTTCGGCGTTCTTGCGGGCGTCGATGACGGCGATCTGGCGTTCGCGTTCGGCGATTTCCACGGCCTTTGCGGTTTCGACCTTTTCTTCTGCGGCAATCGCTAGGGCACGGGCGTTTTCGGCCTTGGCCTTGGCTTCCGATTCCTCGCGGCTCTTGTTGGCGACGGCGATGGCGCTTTCCTGAGAGACGATCTGCAGATCGCGCTTGGCTTCCGTGTCGCGCTGCTGGACAGACCGGGTCGCGTCGATGTTGGCGCTTTCACGAACCTGCTTGGCGGTCGCCTCGCGCTCGGCAATCGCCTGTTCGGTGGCAATGCGGGCTTCTTCTTCCGCGCGCTTGGCGGCCTGCTCCTGCTGCGCGGTTTCGGCCCGGGTGGCGGCCGACTTGTTGGCGATGTCGCGCTCCTGGTTCAGTTCCGCCTCGCGCTTGGTGCGCTCGATCGCCAGCGACTGCTGGCGGGCTTCCAGGTCCTTCTGGGCGATGGCGACTTCGGTGTCGCGGACGATCTCGTTGCGCTCCTTCTTGCGGCCCTCGGTGATGCGGGTCAGCGCCGCCAGGCCATGGGCGTCGAAGAAGTTGTTGGCGTTGAAATGCTTGATATCCGTCTGGTCGAGGCGGGTCAGCGAAACGGATTCGAGCTCGAGACCGTTCGACTGCAGGTCGGCGCCGACCGCCTCCTGCACCGCCTTGACGAAATCCATGCGCTGCTCCTGCAGCGCGTCGAGGCTCATGGTGGCGGCAACCGAGCGCAGGCCGTCGACGAACTTCGCCTCGATCAGCACGCGCAGTTGCTCCGCGTCATTGGTGCGGTCGCCGAGCGTCTGGGCCGCAAGCGCGATCGAGGAGGCATCGGGTTTGACGCGGACATAGAATTCCGCGCCGATATCGACGCGCATACGATCCTTGGTGATCAGCGCGTCGCCTTCGCCGCGGCGGACCTCGAGGCGGAGCGTTTTCAAGTTGACGCGGGCGATCGAGTGGAAGATCGGCAGCACGATGGAGCCTCCGTCGAGGACCACCTTCTGGCCGCCGAGGCCGGTGCGCACATAGGCTTCATCGCGGCTCGAGCGGGTATAGAGCGATGCAAGAACAAAGCCGATGCCGAGGATCAGGACGATGCCGATGCCGGCCGGCACCAAGAGTTCGTAAAACATGGTTGCTCCGATGAGGAAGGATTAAGGGTTTGGCGGCGTCAGCAGGTCCGACGGCGCGGATATCGCAATAAAAATGTCTGATGCGCGATCAACGATCAGCACCTGCGCGCCGATG
This sequence comes from Ensifer sp. R-19, assembly GCF_049905105.1. Classification (NCBI taxonomy): domain Bacteria; kingdom Pseudomonadati; phylum Pseudomonadota; class Alphaproteobacteria; order Hyphomicrobiales; family Rhizobiaceae; genus Ensifer; species Ensifer sp. R-19. The sequence goes on along the minus strand of NZ_CP184569.1, from coordinate 3,411,867 downwards.
GCGATCGGCTGCTCGTTGCGGGCGGCCCGCGCGCGCAGTACGTGCCAGTTGCCGTGGCGATCCTTGAGGCGGATGCGTCCCGGCAGGCCCTGGTCCAGCGGACCGACAGTGACTTCGCCGCTGCGGCCGACGAAATCGCCGAGGTCGACGACATAGCTTTCGTCACGCGGGACGATCTTCGCCACCCACCGGCTCGACGCGCGAACTGCGGGTAGCGAGAAGGCGAGCGCCGGCAGGGCCGCGGCAAGCGCCGGCAGCGGCGCCCACAGGGCTCCTGCCACCGCCTGAATGACAAACCCGGACATGGCGAAGAGGCCGAGGAAAAGCATCAGCAGAACAAGCAGCGGCACGCCGCCGACATTGAACCAGGACATCAGTCCGCCCAGCGCGTTGTGGTCGTCCAGCCAGGCCTTGTCGATCGCCTCGCCCAGCGAAAAGCCGAGCAGCAGGCAGAGGATCTCGATGCCGGTGAAGGCGGCCAGCATCACCGCCGCAACCGCGAATGGCAGGGATTCCGGGGCGAGGAAAAACAGCATGGGCGTCAGTGCTGCCTTGCCTTGAGCGCGGCCAGCCTCGCCTCGATCGCCCGGTCGCGATGCAGGCGGTCGAGTTCGTCCAGCTCGGCGCTGCTTCCTTGTTCTCCACCCGGCACGCCCGTAGCGCGGGAGACGGCGGCGGCGGCGCGGGCCGCGCCTTCCACCGGGCTCGGCTTGGCCAGGCTGGATGCCTTGCTCTCGGGGAACTGGGCGATGCTGCGCTTGAGATCGGCGAGCCGCGCTTCGGCTTCGCGGCGGGTGGCGAGGACCGCCTGGAGCGCCTGCTGGCCCTCTTCGAGATCGGTGCGGGCGCCGGCCAGCGCCTTGTCCAGAGCGGCAAGCTGCGATTCCAGATCGATCTGGCGTGCGACGCCGGCCTTGGCGAGGTCCTCTCGGGCGGCGGAGATCGCGGTCCGGATCTTTTCGTCCAGTTTCGTGAGATCAGCGCCGATTTCGTCGCGGCGGCTGAGGATGCGGTATTCCTCGGCACGCGCCTGTCCGATATCGACCCGGGCTTCTTCGGCGGCGGCGTCGATTTCGCGGAGCGCCTGTTCGACGATCACGATCTTGTTGCTGCCTTCCGCCTTGTCGACGGCGGCATTGGCGAGACCGGCGATCAAGCGGCCCATGCGCGATAGGATGCCTTCATTCGTCATCATTTTCTTCTCCGTTCGGTCGGAATGCGTGGTGACGCCGATGTGGATCTGATAGCCGCCGTCTTGTGCAACGAGCTGGGCGGCGAAGATATTCAAGGTGCCGGGCGAATAGCCGGCGACATCGTAGGGGATGGCGACGCGACCGCGCACGGTGGCGACGGTCAGATCCGACGGTCCCTTGATTGCAAAAAGCTTGTCGTCCAGCGGCAGCCTTTCGGCGTTGGCCGCCTGTCCCCGGTTCGCCGCGAAGTCGCGCAGTCCGAGCGTGACCATCCGTGCCGGAAGCCCCGTACGCTCGCGGACCGTTTCGTAGGCAAGCTCGTGCAGGGTTACGAGGTTGGCCCCCGCCTTTTCACCGGCCAGTTCATCGAGCATTGCGAGCATATTGGCGTAGGCGACGAAGGTTTCCTCCAGCGCGTGTCTGGCCTCCTCGTCAGGCGCGAGGTCGTAGCACAAGATCGACGTGTGGTTGCTCTGAGCCATGAGTAATTACATAAAGCACCGCTTTTGTGCTTTCAAGGATCGGCTCAGTTTTAGGTTGTAATTTTCTTACATTGAACGCGGCCACGACCGTTGCGCTCGAAAAGCGGGTCGGGACCGGCGGAGGAGGGTGACGCCGGAGGTGCGAAATCGCCCGGCGGACTCAATCCGCTGCGTTGTTGCGGAGCCAGGTTTCCAGCGCGGCGATGACGGACAGTCGCAGGCTTGCGCCCTTGGACAAAGCGCGGGTGAGGGACATGTCGTCGCCTGCAAAACCCATCTCGGCCATGATGTCGTTCGCGCGCATCCGGCGGCGGTTCATGATGGTGCGGATTTCGGCGATCGTTTCAGGAAGGAGATAGCGACCGCTGGCAATCGCCGCGGCTTGGTGCGCCACGAGCGGCGGATCGTTTTCTGCTTGTGCGGAGGCCATTTCCACGGCGCCATTGCTGCTCAGCCACTTCAGGAAAGTCTCACGCTCGGCGGGGCTTGCCTTGGTCCAGGAATTCTTGAGTTTGTCGAGGCGGGTGCGCTCGTCCTTGAGCCCTGCCGCAACAAGCGCCTTGCGCAGCGATGGGATGCGGCCGGCCAGCAGGTCCGCATGAATATCAGGGAAATCGAGCTTCAGGCGCTGCACGTCAACGGTTTCGTCGCGCTTGATTTTTTTCGACATGCTCGTTCCCGCGTCGTTCGTCCGCGACATGCTCTAGCGCGCTCGCGCGCCGGGCGCGAGCGAAATAGGTCGCTATCCTCTATCCTTTGGAGGTCGATCCCGTTAGGGAGCACATGAGTATAACGCGCAGCTGCGTGCAGAGTGCCCTTCCTCGCACATCATGCGTCCAGCTTTACGCAAGTCCCTTTGCCTATCGTCACCTCAATGGCCGGGATGTGACACGGCGAATGAAGGACAATGATATGTCAAACGATATCGAGCATTACCGCGACCCATCCGATTCGATGGTTGCCCTCTATCTCGCGAACAATGACGGCGACGAACTGACCGATGTCCTGGTCGCCGCGCTTGAAGATGCGTTCCGCATCCTCCGCGACGAGATCTCCGGCGAAACGATGCATTGAGCGGAGCGTGTCTCCTCCACGAAGTATTCTTGGAACGTAATCCACCATCGGTTGCGAATCGAATCATGGATATCCTATTCTGGCCGGGTTCCAATCGGCGACGCGTCGGATTTCGGGAGAGTTCGCGGCCGCTTATCGCCAGCGCTAGGGGAGGCGTATGAGCATGACATTTTCTATCTGGCATATGGTCATGGCGCTGCTGATCATCGGCGTACCCGTCTGGCTGATCCTTCGGGCCTTGAAGCGCTCACGCTAAAGCACGCCGCGATCAATTCTGCTTCATCGCATATCGCTGTCGCAAAATCGGCGCGCACTTCACTCGGCATGCTTGGCGCATCAAGGCGCGAGCGATCGGCCGTAGAGAACAGGGCGTTGCGGGGTCCGATTTCGACGGGATTCGTGCCCGCTCGATGTCCTTATCGACAGCGACTGCTGAACCGGCCTGTTTACAGGCCGGTGTTTCATTCGATGACCATCGGGCGACGCTCAATTTTCCTGAAGCAGCGCCTCGGCCGAAAGGGCTGAGGCCAGTACGGTCGCATCGGTTCCGTTTCGCCCAACCAGCATCAGTCCGGCCGGCCGCACGAGACCCGGCATCGGCAGGGTGATGGCGTTGAGATCGAACTGGTTGGCAACCTGGCAATTGCGTAGGAGCAGTCCCTCGACGCGGTTGTATTCCGCCACGTCCGTTTCGACGCTGGCGATCGGCACGGCGGCGATCGGTGTCGTCGGCAGTGCGATGAGATCGAAGGGCGAAAGCCGCTCGTCCATGGCGGCGGCGAGTGCGCGCCGAGTTTCCAACAGGGCCGAGATGGCTGCATCCGGTACGGTGAGGCGGCGGCGAAGCGGGAGCTTGACCCTGTCATCGACGGGAGCACCATCGTCATTTAGCCAGCCGGCATGGATGCGGCTTGCTTCCAGGCCGGCGATCGAGCCGATTCGCGTTGCTTCGGCAAGCCGCTCAATCAAGTCATCGAGTGTACAGTCGACGATCTCGGCGCCCGCCTTGGCCAGCCGGTCGAGGCTTGCGGCAAAGGCATTGGCGATTTCGGGCGAGAGCTCTTCGAGCAGCCTTCCCCGGGGAATACCGATGCGAAGTCCTGCAATCGGGCGGGCGACAGGCGGTATCGGTTGCTCACCGGCCATCACGGCGTCTGTTATCGCGCAATCGGCAACGGTTCGGGCGAGCGGCCCGAGCGAATCGAGGCTCGGCGACAGCGGAAAGGAACCATCGAGCGGAACGCGGCTGGCCGTCGGTTTGAAGCCGACGATGCCGTTGAGCGCTGCGGGGATTCGTATCGAGCCGCCGGTGTCGGAACCGATGGCGATGTCGCAGGTGCCTTCGGCCGCCGAAACCCCGGCACCGGAAGACGAGCCGCCGGGGATGAGCCGCTGGTCGGTGGCGTTTCCGGGCACCGGATAGTGCGGGTTGAGGCCGACCGCGGTGAAGGCGAACTCGGTCATGTGGGTCTTGCCGATGATTACGGCACCCGCGGCGCGCAGCCGCTGGACGACGAGCGCGTCTCTTTGGGCCGGTGCCGCATCGCGACGGATGATGGAACCGGCAAGCGTTTGCTCGCCCGCCACGTCGAAGAGATCCTTGATCGAAACGATCTTGCCGTCGAGCGCACCAAGGCTCGCGCCGCCTTGCCGCCGGCGGTCGGCGGCATCAGCTTCCGCGCGGGCACGTTCCGCATAGAGGCGCACGAAGGCTTTTTCTTCGTGCCGGCGATCGTTGAGCCGGCTCAGGATCTGTTCCAGTCGATCGCGGGCGGGCGTGTTGGCAAAGTGAGACACGATGATGACCTGTCGATTTCGGTGTCGCCGCGCGGCGGCATGAGGCGGGATCATTGCCCGGATTCGCGAAAGCTGCCGAGCTATCTACTTTGATAGCAGCATTGGCAGCGAAAGCCATTGCTCCGATGCAGAGCGAAGTGCCCCTACCTTCACTGAACTGTCGCCAAACCGTTCAAATAGTTTCATGCCGTTGTTACGCCGCTGACATCGGTATGACCAAAGGTCCGGTACGCGCGGTCGCGCTGCCGAATCGGAGGTCTGTTTGGCCGATATCCTCAAGACGCTTTCCCGGCGTTCTTTTCTGCTTTCCGCTGGTGCCGCGGGCTTCGTGGCTTCGTCCGGTCTTGCGACACCCTTCTATGCGAGAGGCTACGGCCGGCCGGAGTTCATACATGGCGTGCAATCGGGCGATGTCGATACGTCCTCCGGCATGATCTGGACGCGGGTGGATCGACCGTCGAAGGTGTCGGTCGAGTATTCGACCACCGAGAGCTTCTCCAATCCGGTTCGCCTTGCCGATCTCACAGCGACGCCGCAGACGGATTGTGCGATCAAGTGTTCGCTCGACGGATTGCTGCCGGACCAGGACATCTTCTACCGGTTCACCGCCACCGATCTTTATGATGTCAACCGGGTCTCCGAACCGGTCACCGGCCGGTTTCGCACAGCACCCTTGCGCAAGCGCTCGGTCCGCTTCGTCTGGTCCGGCGATACCGCCGGCCAGGGCTGGGGAATCGATGATGTCGGCATGAAGACCTATTCGACCATGCGGCTGCATGAGCCGGATTTTTTCATCCATTCCGGCGATACGATCTATGCCGACAATCCTATTCCTGACGAGATCCAGCTGCGCGACGGCGGCGTCTGGAAGAACCGGGTGGTGACCCATGAAAAGCGTGACGTGGCGCGAACGCTCGAGGAATATCGCGGGCAATGGAAATACAATCTGCTCGACGATCATGTGCGGCAGCTGAATGCCGTCTGTCCCACCTTTTATCAATGGGACGATCATGAGGTCTTGAACAACTGGTCGGCTTCGACCGACCTTCGCGACGATGCCCGCTATCCGGAAAAGGACGTCGCCGTCTACGCGGAACGGGCAGCCCGCGCGTTCCACGAGATGACGCCGATACGCAACGTCGCGACGCAGCCCGGCCGCATCTTCCGCAAGGTCGGCTATGGGCCGCTGCTAGATGTGTTCTTCGTCGACCTGCGCTCCTATCGCGGCGCCAACCAGGGCGAAGACGGCGGCGGCGCGCTGTTCGGCTGGCGGCAGGCGGATTGGCTGAAGCGCGAGCTTGCCGCTTCGCGCGCGGTCTGGAAGGTGATTGCCTGCGACATGCCGATCGGGCTCGTGGTCTGGGACGACTACACGAATAAGCGCGGCTCCGACGCCATCGCCAATGGCGACAACGGCCTACCTTCGGGGCGCGAGCCGGAGTTTGCCGATCTCCTGCGCTTCATCCGCGACAACGGCATCGACAACCTCGTCTGGCTGACGGCGGACGTACATTATACCGCCGCGCATCACTACGATCCCACGCGTGCCGCGTTCAAGGAATTCACGCCTTTCTGGGAGTTCGTGTCGGGGCCGCTTCATTCCGGCACCTATGGGCCGAAGGAACTCGACATGACCTTCGGGCCGGAGGTCCGCTTCATCAAGGCGTCGGGCGGCGGCATCGACAGTAACCTGCCGCCATCGGCCGGCTTACAGTTCTTCGGCATCGTCGATATCAACGGTCAGACGCAGCAGATGACCGTGCGGCTGATGGACCGGCAGGACCAGGAACTGTGGCGCGTGACGCTCGATCCGGCCGCGATTGCATGACGAATCTGGTCGCGGCCAACAGCTTTCCAAACCCCTCACGCGAGACCCCTGGCGGTTGCAAACCCATGGCCTACCGGCATTTGACCGCGGCACTGATGCGCGCGCCCCCTTTCGCAATCGCAAAAAAACCTGTATGAGCGCGACCATTGAAAAAGCGGCGTGGCCCATCGGGGCTTGCCCTGAACCTCCGAGACGAAAAATGAGCATTCGTAACATCGCGATTATCGCGCACGTTGACCATGGGAAAACGACCCTTGTTGACGAGCTCCTGAAGCAGTCGGGCTCGTTCCGCGAAAACCAGCGCGTTGCCGAACGCGTCATGGACTCCAACGACATCGAAAAAGAGCGCGGCATCACCATTCTCGCCAAGGCGACCTCGGTCGAGTGGAAGGGCGTGCGCATCAACATCGTCGACACCCCCGGCCACGCCGACTTCGGCGGTGAAGTCGAGCGCATCCTGTCGATGGTGGACGGTGCCATCGTTCTCGTCGACGCTTCCGAAGGTCCGATGCCGCAGACGAAGTTCGTCGTCGGCAAGGCGCTGAAGGTCGGCCTGAAGCCGATCGTCGCGATCAACAAGATCGACCGTCCGGACGGTCGCCACGAAGAAGTCATCAACGAAGTCTTCGACCTCTTTGCCAACCTCGACGCCTCCGACGAGCAGCTCGACTTCCCGATCCTCTACGGTTCGGGCCGCGATGGCTGGATGAACGTCAACCCGGAAGGTCCGAAGGACCAGGGCATGGCGCCGCTTCTCGACCTCGTGCTGCAGCACGTACCGGAGCCGACGGTTGCCGAAGGCCCGTTCCGCATGATCGGCACGATTCTCGAAGCCAACCCCTTCCTTGGCCGCATCATCACCGGCCGCGTTTATTCCGGCTCCGTCAAGCCGAACCAGGCCGTCAAGGTTCTCGGCCAGGATGGCAAGCTGCTTGAAACCGGCCGTATCTCCAAGATCCTCGCCTTCCGCGGCATCGAGCGTCAGCCGATCGAAGAAGCACAGGCGGGCGACATCGTCGCGATCGCCGGCCTGACCAAGGGCACCGTCGCCGACACCTTCTGCGATCCGTCGGTCACGGAAGCGCTGACGGCACAGCCGATCGACCCGCCGACCGTTACCATGTCGTTCATCGTCAACGACAGCCCGCTTGCCGGCACCGAAGGCGACAAGGTCACGAGCCGCGTCATCCGCGACCGTCTGTTCAAGGAAGCCGAAGGCAACGTTGCGCTGAAGATCGAGGAATCTTCGGAAAAGGATTCGTTCTTCGTCTCCGGTCGCGGCGAATTGCAGCTCGCGGTTCTGATCGAAACCATGCGCCGCGAAGGCTTCGAGCTTGCCGTGTCGCGTCCGCGCGTCGTCATGCACAAGGACGACAATGGCCAGCTGCTCGAGCCGATCGAGGAAGTCGTCATCGACGTTGACGAGGAGCACTCCGGCGTCGTCGTTCAGAAGATGTCGGAGCGCAAGGCCGAGATGGTCGAACTGCGTCCGTCCGGCGGCAACCGCGTCCGTCTGGTGTTCTTCGCTCCGACCCGCGGCCTCATCGGTTACCAGTCGGAACTACTGACCGACACGCGCGGCACGGCGATCATGAACCGCCTGTTCCACGCCTACCAGCCTTACAAGGGCGAGATCGGTGGTCGCGTCAACGGCGTTCTCCTGTCGAACGATGCCGGTGAATCGGTTGCCTATGCGATGTTCAACCTGGAAGACCGCGGCCCGATGATCATCGAGGCCGGCGAGAAGGTCTATGCCGGCATGATCATCGGCATCCACACCCGCGACAACGATCTGGAAGTGAACGTTCTCAAGGGCAAGAAGCTCACCAACATGCGCGCTGCCGGCAAGGACGAAGCTGTTCGCCTGACGCCGCCGATCCGCATGACGCTGGAGCGCGCGCTCTCCTGGATCCAGGACGACGAACTCGTCGAAGTCACGCCGAAGTCGATCCGTCTGCGCAAGCTGCATCTCGACCCGAACGATCGCAAGCGCTTCGAGAAGGCCCGCACCGCCGGCGCGGCTTAAGCTTCTGACATTACCGAGCCTGAAAAAACCCCGGAGCGATCCGGGGTTTTTTGCTGTGTGTGCCACGGATGGGCGACTTGCGGATAAAGTTAAAAAGGCGTTAACCTTCCATAGGGTGCCGTTAAAGTTGCCTGTGGGTTAACGCTGGCCGGCAACCGGGCGGGATTCCTGTTCGCCTTGTGTGCGTTTAGAGTCGCGAGTCATGAAGACTGTTTCGATAGAGATTCGGCCCGGAGAGCCGCAGGAAGCGTCGGCAATTGCCGATGTGCACCGCGTTTCGTGGCTGCAAGCCTATGGCGGTCTCATCCCCCACCGTCCCCTGGTTCAGATGGTCAACCGCCGCGACGAGGTCTGGTGGCGCAAGGCGACACGCGGGCCTGCTACGCTGCTCGTCGTCGACGTGGCCGGAACCATTGCCGGCTACGCCACGCTCGGCCTCAGCCGCGCCAAGGCCCTGCCGCAGGAAGGCGAGATCTACGAGATCTATCTCCGGCCGGAATATCAGGGCATCGGTCTCGGGCGCATTCTCTTCGGCGAAGCCAAGAGCCTGCTGCGTTCGCTCGGCTGCCGCGGCCTCGTCGTCTGGTGCCTCGAGGATAGTGAGCACGCCTACCAGTTCTTCCAGGGCGCCGGTGGCACGGACATCGCCGAAGGCATGGAAGATTTCGGCGACAAGCATCTGAAGAAGGTCGGCTTCGCCTGGAACTAGAGCATCCCGCTCTCAAGTGGAATCACTGGAGGCGGAAAGATGCTCTAGAATCAAAGTGCTAGAGCATCCTTTGTGCGTTCATTTGAACGCACGGCGCTCTAGGCTTTCCCGCTTCCGGTTGAGATCAGCCGCTATTCCGGCAGTTCGTTGCGTGGTGCGCTTGCCTTGTCGCCTTGCGTGCCATGGTAGACCGCCTTGTCGACGCCACAGCGGAAGGTCGGCGCCACCTCGTCGGCGATCTTGCGGGCGAGCGCGTTGGGATCGGGATTGGCGAGCGCATCGACATAGCCGGCGACGCAGCCCTTGCCGTCGTCCTTCTGGGCTACCGTGGAGACGACGAGAACCTGCCCTTCAAGCGCAGGTGCCGATGCTCCCGTCGCCGGGTCGGGGTTCTCGATGAACCAGCGCAGGATCGTCGCGACCGGGGTGCCGCCTTTGACGATGCGCCATTCCACTGTGGCGCCGGCGTGGTTGAAGGGGATGAAGGTTTCGAACGCCTCGTTGCGGTAGCGCTCGTTGAGGTGACCGAAGGAGAAGCTCTGGCGGATATCCATCTCCTTGAAATGAGCCGGATAATCGCCATGGCCCGGGCAGGTCATCAGGGAGTACCTGCCCGGCTCCTCTTTAATCGTCTTGCACTTTTCGCGGCTGACGTTGACATAGACGCTCTCATTGGCCACCGCGGGTCCGGCGGACAACAGGACCAGCGACAGGCATGCAACCTTTCCGTTCATCGTGAACTCCCTCGAACGAGATTTTGACGATCATGCGGGTCGTTCGGTGATGACAAAACGACCGGTTGAATCTGCATTTCGGACGAAAGTTATGTTGCATCGCGGCATGTTTCCCTTTATCCGACGGGGCAAACTTCTCAAACTGACCCTGGAGTAGATCCATGCGCATCGACGCGATTTCCATCGGAAAGAATCCACCAGAAGATGTCAACGTCATCGTTGAAGTTCCCGTCGGCGGCCATCCGATCAAGTACGAGATGGACAAGGAAGCCGGCACGCTGGTCGTCGACCGCTTCCTCTACACGCCGATGACCTATCCGGGTAACTACGGCTTTGTGCCGCACACGCTCTCGGACGACGGCGATCCGATCGACGTTCTGATCTGCAACACCCGCCCTCTCGTTCCGGGCTGCGTCATCAATGTCCGCCCGATCGGCGTGATGATGATGGAAGACAATTCCGGCCAGGACGAAAAGATCATCGCGGTTCCGTCGGCTCACCTGACGCAGCGCTACGACAAGGTGCACGAATACACCGACCTGCCGGAAATCACGCTCAAGCAGATCGAGCACTTCTTCGAGCACTACAAGGATCTGGAGCCCGGCAAGTGGGTGAAGATTTTTGGTTGGAAGGATGCTTCCGTCGCAAGGCAGCTGATCAAGGAAGCCGTCGAGCGCGCCAAGGGCGCCAAGTAAGTTTACTTGCCGACCAACTGTGCAAGTCGCTCTATCAAATCCTCCGGGTCGCCATCGATCCGGAGGATTTTTTTGCGCTGCGTTTCGCCTGAGATGAGGGAAAGCTTGCTCTTGGCAAGCCCGAGCTTCTTCGAAAGAAAGGCAATCAGCGCCTGGTTGGCCTTGCCTTTTTCCGGAACCGCGCTGACGCGCACTTTCAAATGTTCTTCCCCGTCGGCAGCCGCTTCCAAGCCATCAATGGCATCGCGGCCGCCGTTCGGCGTCAAGCGTACCGTCAGGCGAACGTGGTCGCCATGCGCGGTGAAGGCCGGATTGGCCATCGTCAGCCAAGCAGCGCCTGCGCGACCGTCGTGTTCAGGAAGAGCTGGATGAAATAGAGGATCACCAGCACCACCAGGGGCGACAGGTCCACGCCGCCCATGTCGGGCAGCACGCGGCGGATCGGGCGATAGAGCGGCTCCGTCAGCTGATAGAGCGAGCGGCCGATCATGTTGATCGCCTGGTTGTTCACGTTGATGACGTTGAACGCGTAGAGCCAGGAAAAGATGGCCGACGCGATAACCAGAAACCACGCGATGTTGATGATGAAGTTCAAGGTGCCGATGACAGCAAGCATGCCGGTCTCCAAATCGTTATTGACAGACATGTAGACATTGAGACCTAAACGAGCAAGTACGCCGGTTTATCGGGCGCGATCATGTTTAACATGGGACCGCACGATAACCGAGCCTCAGCAGGAGCCCCTTCCGCATGTCCGCCGTTCATGCCTCGCATCGTTTTGCCGCCTTTCGGCATGTCGGCTATCGCCGCTATTTCTTCTCGCGCTTCCTGGCGTACTTCGCGATCCAGATCATTTCGGTCGCCGTCGGCTGGCAGATCTATGACCTTACGCGTGACCCGTTCGATCTCGGCCTGATCGGCCTCTTCCAGTTTCTGCCGTCACTGGTGCTGATCCTCGTCACTGGCGCGGCTGCAGACCGCTACAACCGGCGCATGATCATGGGGATCTGCATGGTCATCAGCACGCTCTGCGCGACGGCATTGCTGCTGCTGACGGTATCCGGATTGTTTTCGCCCTGGCCGGTCTATGCAATCCTAGTCGTCTTCGGCATCGAACGCGCCTTCCTGGCGCCCGCGTCCCAGTCACTGGCGCCCAACCTTGTGCCGCCCGAAGACCTACCCAATGCGATCGCCTGGAATTCCACGTCCTGGCAGACGGCGATGATCGTCGGCCCCGTTGCCGGCGGCTTGATCTATGCGCTCGGCGCCGTCGTTCCCTATGCCGTCGGCGTCTGCTTCTTCCTGGCATCCGCGCTCATGGTCTTTGCCATCCCGAGGCCCGCGACCCGCACGCAAGCCTCCGCCCAGAGCTGGGAGACGATCACCGCCGGTTTCCGCTACATCAAGGCCGAAAAGGTGGTTCTGGGCGCGATATCGCTCGATCTCTTCGCGGTCCTGCTCGGCGGTGCGGTGGCGCTGATGCCGGTCTTTGCCCGCGACATCCTCGATCTCGGTCCCTGGGGTCTCGGCCTCTTGCGCGCCGCTCCGGGTATCGGTGCCGTCAGTATGGCGGTCTGGCTCGCGGCGCATCCGATCCGCCACCGTGCCGGTTTCTACATGTTCACCGGTGTCGCACTCTTCGGGCTCGGTACCGTTGTCTTCGGTCTTTCGGCGACGCCCTGGATATCGATCGCCGCGCTCATCGTCATGGGCGCTGCCGATATGATCTCGGTTTATGTGCGCGAAATCCTGATCACGCTCTGGACGCCGGACGAGCTGCGCGGCCGGGTCAACGCCGTCAACATGGTGTTCATCGGCGCGTCGAACGAGCTTGGCGAGTTCCGTGCCGGCATGATGGCATCCGGCTTCGGCGCCGTCTTTGCGGTGGTCTTCGGCGGCATGGGCACGCTGCTCGTGTCCGGGCTCTGGGCGCTCGGCTTCCCGCAACTGCGCAAGATCGACACGCTCGACGTGCCCGACCACCACAAGTAAGGGCGCACGCCCCAGGGGGGCTCCTATGGGGTCTTACGGTCTTCCTGGAATTGCTTCCGGCCGCTCATCGCGCAGGAAGATCAGTTCCAGGAAGTTTTCCATCCAGGTGCGCAGTGGACCGTCATGCTGCATGCGGCCATCGAGATGCGCCTTGCCCACCTGGGCACCGGGCATCTCGAAGCGGTGCGCGCCGTGCACGACCCAGCGGTGCATCATCGCGCGTGTCAGCTCGCCGTGGAACTGAATGCCCCAGGCATTGTCGCCATAGCGGAAGGCTTGGTTGGGGTAGGTGTTACCGGTTGCGAGCAGCTCGGCTCCGGCAGGTAGGTCGAAACCCTCGCGGTGGAAATGGTAAACCATATCAGGCCAATCCATCAGCGCCTTGCCGGCATCGGTTGCGATCAGCGGATACCAGCCGATCTCGGTCATGCCCTCGTGATGCGGCGCCACGGAGCCGCCGAGATTGCGCGCCAGCATCTGCGCGCCGAGGCAGATGCCGAGATAGGGCTTGTTCTCCTTGAGCGGCACGGACAGCCAGTCGATCTCGCGGCGGACAAACTCTTCCTCGTCATTGGCGCTCATCGGACCGCCAAAAATGATCGTGCCGCTATGATGCTCCAGGGTCGGCGGCAGGTCATCGCCAAGGGCCGGCCGGCGGATGTCGAGCCGAAAGCCCTTCTGCTCCAGAATCTGGCCGACACGGCCGGCACTCGACCGCTCCTGATGCAGGATGATCAAGACTGGTTTTCGCGCGCTTGTGTCCGGCATCGGCATTTCAGGTTTCCTGTTGCGGCTCGGCGTCCTCGACGGTGTCGCTTCTCGCTGCGGCCTCCTGCCGCTGCAACACCCGGTCGCGCCCGGAGACGGCGAGCAGATCGGCGATGCGCCAGATCACGTGGTCTTCCATTTCGCTGCGTTTGCCGTCGGCATAGACGATATCCCAGAGCATGCCGACGAGTTCGATGCGCTGTTCCTCCGAGAGGTGGCGCTTGAGCTCGGCGGTGAACTGGTAGTAATCGATCGCCTCGCTTTCGGCAGTCTTGCCCGCTTCGATCAGCGCGGCAAGCGAGGCATCGTCGAGCTTGTAGTGTTGCTTGATGACCGATCGCATCTTGCGCCGTTCGGACGCAAGGATCCGGCCGTCGGCTTCCATGACCTGGAAACAGAGGGCGATGACCGCCACGCGTGGATCGCCGTGCTCTATCCGCGTCGCCGGGCCGGTCAGGCCGTCGAGAAACGTCCGTAAGCGTTCAAACATGTATTCTGCCACAGCCCCTTGAGAGTTCAGAACAGTCGGAAACTAGCCTTTTCCGGCGCCTTCTCGCCGGTAGCTGGATCGCGCACGCCGGGATCATCCGGCGGACGGCCGAAGAAGGGATCAGGCATGTGCTCGCCGTTGGTAACCTCTTCCTTCTCCGTCTTCTTGACCGGAGTCTTGTCGGCGATCGGCTCGGACGGTTTGCGCTCCGTGACCTTGATCGGTTGCGGTTCCCGTTCGGCCTCGAGGATGACGGGCGCTTCGCTGCGGCGGGCTACGGGGGCCGGTTCATGCGCACGCGGCTCCGCGGCCACCGGCGGCAGACTGCGGATCGCTTCGTCGGCATTCGATTGGTCGTGGTCGACGGTCGCCGAAAGCGTATGCGGCGGCGCTTTCCATTCGAACGCATCGAGCCGTCCGCTGACGGGCGAGACCGGCAGCCAGGTCGGCGACGTCACGCCGTCGGCAGTCCAGGCCGGATCCCGTGGGCTGCGCAGGGCCTGCGCCATCCAGTGGCGGATGCGGCCCTCGTCGCCGGTGTCGGCTTCTTCTATGTCGGCGAGCAACAGGAAGACGCTCTCGGTCGGATCGAGCCTGGCGGCGGCTTCCGCCTTGGTGCGGGCCAGAAGCAGTTCGCGCGCTTCGAGCGCGGCCTCGGCGACAGCTGCCATCGCCACGGCATTGTTGGGCCTGAGGGCTTCAAGTTTGCGCGCCCGCTTCAACCGGTCGACGGCGGTGTCGCCGCCGCGGGCACGCACGTAAAGCCGCGCCACGTCCGGGTGAGGCTCGTGCTTCCAGTTTTTCTCCAGGATCGAGGTCCCCTTGCGCAGGTTGTCCTCGCGAAACAGCGCCTTGGCGGCCGTCAGCGCCGCCGGCACCAGATGTTCGTCGAGCTTCAGTGCCGCAAGCGCATCGTCGCGGGCACCCTTCACGTCGCCGTCGAGCTTTGTGATCGCCCGGGCGGTCAAGAGCACCGCCCTCTTACGGTCGGCCTCCTTGCGTTCGACCACATGGGCGGCGCGGCTCTTGTCGAGAAGACGCAGAGCATCGTCCCACTCCCCAGCCTGGCTCTGGCTGTCGAGCGTCGCGAGAGCCGCCCATGGCAGATGCGGTGCTTTCTCGGCGGCGCGTTCGGCATATTGCCGGGCGGCCTCGTGGGCACCGAGGCGCTTGGCTTCGAGGTAGAGGCCGCGAAGCCCGAGTTCGCGGGTCTCCGGATCGTCGGCCATCAGCTCGAACTTGCGGCGCGCGTCGTCGTACTTGCCTTCGATGAGGGCGGTTTGCGCTTCGAGCAGGTGGATCAACGGCTCCTGGTCGGCGCTGATCAATCCGCGGGTGCGGGCGGTCATCTTGCGGGCAAGATTGGCGTCGCCGGCGCCGGCAGCGATCAGGCCGGTCGAAAGCGCCTGGTAGCCACGGTCGCGCTTGCGGGCGCGGAAATACCGGGTGACGGTGTGGGGCGAGAGCCAGATGGTGCGTACCAGCCAGACGGCGATCAGCACGGCCGCGATCAGCGAAATCAGCAGTGATGCGGCGCGCATCAGGCTCATCTCGATGAGCTGACCTTGCCAGACCAGCGAAAGTTCACCCGGTCGGTCCGCGAGCCACGCGAAGCCGAGGCCGAGACCAAGCACGATCAGGATGAAAATCAGAATGCGGATCATATCTGGTTCCCTCAGATCACGATGATTTTGGGTCGCCGACCCAAAGTCATAGACATGATCGTTTTCCATAAGTTAGAGCGGGATGCGGGCGGAAAACCGCATACACTTTTCCTCATCCGCTCTAGCCCTCTGTGCCCGGCTTTGCCATCGTCGCGGCGACGGCGGCATCGATCGCGGCTTCGACACGCAGACGCTGGTCGAGCTTGGCCTTGAAGGCCTCGCCCGCCGGTTTGGCGGCATCCGGCAGGCCATCCCACTCCAGGGCAGCGCCCTTGAGATCGCCATTGTTCAGCTTGTCCTCGATGCGGGCAATGACGGCTTCGGGCGTTTCACCCTCGACGCTGCCGACAGGGCGTACGCGAATGCCGGACATGGCGCTGGACACCAGCCGGTCGAAGATGCCCTCGTTCGGATCGGGTTGATTGAGGGCGTCGAGCATGGCGTCGGCCGTCTTCGGGAACTCGCGCCGTAGATCGGAGCGGGTCGGCACGCCGACCTGAGCGTCCTGGGCCAGAGCGGCGACGGCCTGTTCGTCCGGTGCGATGCTGCGCAGCGCGTCGAGTTCGGCGAGGAAGGGGCCGCCGCGATCGATTGCCGACTTCAGCGCGGTGACCGCGACCGCCTTAGCCATCTGGATGTCGTTGACCGGCTCGTTGAGTTTCTGCTCTGCGGATTCGATGCGGCTCGTCAGTTCCGCCTTCTCCGTTGTCGCCGTCTGCTGGGCGTCGGCGAGGGTCGTCTTCAGCCCTGCTAGTTCCTTGGTAAGGTTGTCGATCTCCGCCTTCAGCGTTTCGACCTCGGCACTCGGCGCGCCGTTCGTGCCGGGTTGGGCGGCTGATTGTTCGAGGGCGGCGATGCGGCCTTCGAGCGCCGTGTTGTCGACGACTGCGGCGGTCGTGGGCAGTGCTGCGACCTGATCGCGCAGTGCCTGCAGTTCGCTGGAGATGTTCTGCTCGACGCCACGCTCAGGGCCAAGTCCGGGGACGATGCCGGCATATTGCAGGCCGCCAAAGCCGAGCAGCGTCACAAGGCCACCGAGGATACCGGCGGCGAGCGCGCCGGAGTTCGACACCGGTTTCTGTCGAGGCGCCGGTTCCGTCTCCTGTGCCGCGTGCGGCGGTTCTTCGGCGAAGACGGCTGCGGCCGCGTCGGCACGCTGCTCCTCGATCTCTTCTTCCAGGCGCGATCCGGCGGCGCTGTCATCGCTGCTGTCCGTTGCCGTCTCATCCGCCTTGGCGTCGCTTGTCGGACTTTCGCTTGCCACGTCCGTCACCGTCTCGCGGGTTGTTTCGGCCTCAGCCGGTTCCGCAACGGTTTTTTCCGCTTCGAGGTCGATCGTCAGCGGTTCCTTCTCGGACTTCGAGCGGCGCGGCGGGTTTTCCGATACCATGGTGACCTCTTACCGTTGGTTCCTGTCGGCTCTTCTCCCAAACCTAGTCAGCCCGAACGGTGAGGGAAAGCCCCTCCGTTTCGATTTTGGCTGAATCGGCCCTGGAGTGACGTGGAATGCGGGCGGAAAACCGCCAACATTTTTCTTCATCCCATTTTAGATCAAACTAAAAAGGTTTTCTTCGTCGGGCTTTGCGGCAATCTGCGCCATGACGTTGCTTGGCAGCGCCTCGGCGACGGCAGCGCTCAGGCAGAGATAGCGCGGGCTGAAGGACGCAGCGTCCAGACAGCCCTCCAGCAGCAATGCCGCCAGGCGTCGAGCCGTCTCGCGGGAATAGAGCAGAACGGCGTCGGGCCGGCCGGTTTGCACGAGATCCCGTAGCGTGTCAGGCGGGTGTGCGATCGGTTCCATGCGGTAGCATTCTACCGTTCTATGAGTGATGCCATGATGCCTGAGGGCGGCCTCGAGACCATCGGAGCGCGGAGAGCCGGTCAGGTAGAGCAGCGGCTGTTTCGGCAAGGTGCCGACGGCCGAAACAATCAGCCCGGCCAGCGCTTCGCCGGTGCCATCGCCGATGCGGAGATCGGTGAAGCCAAGTTCTCGTGCTGCCCGCGCAGTCGCCTCGCCGACGCAGAAGCATGGGGTTTTCAGATGCTTTTCCATTTCGCCGCCCAGAGCGGCGAGGACCCGAACCGCTTCGGCGCTGGTCAAGACAATGGCTGCAAACGGTATGTCTAGCGCTGCTTCGGCAACGGCGGTCAGATGCATGGCCCGCATCAATGGCAGGAGGATCGGCTGGTGGCCGGCAGCCTCCAGCCGACGCGCAGTCGCCTCGGCGGCGGGAAGCGGCCGGGTGACGAGCACGCGCATCGGCTCAGGTCCAGCTTGCAAAGAAGCCCGGGCCGGCCTTGGCGCGGATTTCCTCGCCCGCCTTTTTGCCGAGCGCTTCGGCGTCGGTGGCCTTGCCTTCGATCGTGACGCGATGATGGGTCTGGCCATCGGGCGTGAGGATCATGCCGGAAAAACTGAGATGGGTGCCATCCGAGGTGGCGAGGCCGGCGATCGGCGTGCGGCAGGAACCGTCGAGCGTCGCGAGGAAGCCGCGCTCGCAGGTAACCGCCTCATGGGTGCGCGGATCGTCGACGGCGGCGAGCAGGTCGTTGATGCGGCTGTCGCCGACCCGGCTTTCGATGCAGATCGCGCCTTGCGCCGGGGCCGGCGGGAAATCGGCCGGGTCCAGCAGTTCGGTTGGAACGTCGGTCATGCCGAGCCGCTTCAGCCCGGCATAGGCGAGCAGCGTTGCATCGACCTGGCCCTCGGCGAGTTTTCTCAGCCGCGTTTCCACCTGGCCGCGATAGGTGATGACGTGGAGATCCGGCCGCAGCCGGCGGATCAGCGCCTGGCGGCGCAGCGACGAGGAACCGACAGTGGCGCCTTCAGGCAGTTCCATCAGTTTCGGTGCCGTGCGGCCGATGAAGGCGTCGCGAATGTCCTCGCGCGGCAGGAAGGCGGAAAGACAGAGCCCGTCCGGCAGCTTCGTCGGCATGTCCTTGGACGAATGCACGGCGAAATCGAGTTCGCCCGACAGCAATTGCTGCTCGATCTCCTCGGTGAACAGGCCCTTGCCGCCGATCTCGGCGAGCGAGCGGTCGGTGATCCGGTCGCCCTTGGTCGAGAGAATGACGACCTCGAACATTTCCGGCGCCAGACCATGCGCCGCTGCGAGGCGATCGCGCGTTTCATGGGCTTGTGCGAGCGCCAGCGGACTGCCGCGCGTGCCGATCCGGAAAGGTTTTGTTTGCATCAAAGGCTATCCATTGTTACCGGAGTTCCGTGTACCCACCTTTCGGTGCGACCGCAATCTTTGAGTATACTCTGATGTCTCCGCCCCTGCGCATCCTCGGCATAGAAACAAGCTGCGACGAAACCGCCGCTTCCGTTATTTTGCGCGATTCCGACGGCAAGGGTCACATTCTCGGCGACGTCGTTCTGAGCCAGCTGGAAGAGCATAGCGCCTATGGCGGCGTGGTTCCGGAGATCGCCGCGCGCGCCCATGTGGAAGCGCTCGACACGCTGATCGAGGAGGCGCTGCTGCGCGCCAGCGTCACGCTTGCCGACATCGATGCGATCGCTGCGACAAGTGGTCCCGGTCTGATTGGCGGCCTGATCGTCGGGCTGATGACCGGCAAGGCGATCGCGCGCGCGACCGGCAAGCCGCTCTACGCCGTCAACCATCTCGAAGGCCACGCGCTGACGGCGCGGCTGACGGACGGACTTTCCTTTCCCTATCTGATGTTGCTCGTCTCCGGCGGCCATACGCAGCTTATCCTCGTCAAGGGCGTCGGCGAATACGAGCGCTGGGGCACGACGATCGACGATGCGCTTGGCGAGGCCTTCGACAAGACGGCGAAACTGCTCGGTCTTGCCTATCCGGGTGGTCCGGCGGTCGAGCGTGCGGCGCTCGCCGGCAATCCCCAGCGTTTCGATTTTCCGCGCCCGCTCGTCGGTGACGCCCGGCTCGATTTCTCCTTCTCGGGACTGAAAACGGCGGTGCGCCAGGCGGCGCAATCGCTGGAGCCCGTGACGGAGCAGGACATCGCGGATATCTGCGCTTCCTTCCAGCGTGCGATCTCGCGCACGCTGAAGGATCGCGTCGGGCGCGGGCTGAAGCGCTTCAAGGCGGAACACGCGGGCGTGGCGCGTCCGGCCCTGGTGGTTGCCGGCGGCGTTGCCGCGAACCAGATGCTGCGTTCGACGCTGCAGACCCTGTGCGCTCAATCCGGTTTCGACTTTATCGCGCCGCCGCTTTCGCTTTGCACTGACAATGCCGCGATGATCGCCTGGGCCGGTGCGGAGCGCCTGGCGGCGGGCATGGTGGCCGATGGCCTCGACGTTGCGCCGCGCTCGCGCTGGCCGCTCGACGCCCAAGCGCAGGCACTGCTCGGCTCCGGCAAACGCGGCGCCAAGGCATGATGCCAGAATGTGACGGATAAAGAATGAGCGAAACCTCCAAGATCGGGCCGAAAATCGTCGTGGTTGGCGCTGGCGCCTTTGGCACTGCCTTGGCTGCGGTTGCGGCCTCGGCGGCAGGCAGCGACGTGACGTTGCTCGCCCGTCGGCAGGAGATTGCTGAAGCGTGCCGCAATACCGGTCGCAACGAGGATGCCCTGCCGGGCATCGATCTGCCGCCGGCGCTGAAACATACGGCGGATGTCTCCGTTCTCGCCGAAGCCGAAGTCGTGCTGTTCGCCATGCCGTCTCAGGCGCACCGTGATGCGGCGCGGCAATATGGCCCGCAGATCAATGCAGCCGCTACGATCGTCACCTGTGCCAAGGGCATGGAGCAAGCGACCGGCCGGTTGCTGACCGACGTTCTGGCGGAGGAATTGCCCGGTCGTTCGATCGGCGTGCTCTCGGGTCCCGGTTTCGCCGCAGATATCGCCAAGGGCCTGCCGACTGCGATGGTAATCGCTGCCGCCGATGCTCAAACGGCGACGATGCTGGCAGAGGTGCTTTCAGGCCCGACCTTCCGGCTCTACCCGTCGCAGGATCGCATCGGGGTGCAGCTCGGCGGCGCGCTCAAGAACGTGCTGGCGATTGCCTGCGGCATCGTCGAGGGTGCGGGTCTCGGCGATTCCGCCCGCGCAGCGCTGATCTCGCGCGGCCTTGCCGAGATGTCGCGCTTCATTGCCGCCGAGGGTGGTGAGGCCGACACGGTGCGCGGCCTCTCGGGTCTCGGCGATCTCGTGTTGACGGCCACCAGCCACCAGTCGCGCAATTTGCGCTTCGGCATCGCGCTCGGCCAGAACGGCCGCGCCGATGGGGGCAAGGGCGAGCTGGTCGAAGGCGCCTTTGCCGCGTCGGTCGCCGCGCGCGTCGCCCATGATCTCGGCGTCGAGATGCCGATCACCGAAGCGGTGGCGGCGATTATCGACGGCAAGCTCGATGTCCGCACCGCACTCGAACAATTGATGACACGCCCGATCACCCAGGAATAATCCGGTAGCGGGGTGCGCAAAAGTGTAAAGCGGTTTTCCGCTCGCATCCCGCGCCAAACGACAACTTCAGGAGGAAGCATGCTCTTCGCACTTCATTGCACCGACAAACCCGGCGCGCTGCAGCTTCGGCTCGATACCCGCCCCGATCATGTCGCCTATCTCAACGATCTCAACGCCAAGGGCATTCTAAAGATCGCGGGCCCGTTCCTGGGTGACGACAGCAAGCCGACCGGCAGCCTGGTGATCGTCAAGGCCGAGACCATCGCAGAAGCCCGCGCCATTGCCGAAGCGGATCCCTATGCCAAGGCGGGCCTCTTCTCCGATGTCGAGATCAAGGCCTTCAACTGGGTCTTCAACAATCCGGAGGCCTGAGACGCGATGGCGCATTGGCTCTACAAATCCGAACCGGTCAAGTGGTCCTGGCAGATGCAGAAGGATGCAGGCGCCAAGGGCACCGAATGGACCGGCGTGCGCAACTATCTGGCGCGCAACAACATGCGGGCGATGCAGATCGGCGACAAAGGCTTCTTCTACCACTCGAACGAGGGTCTGGAGATCGTCGGCATTACCGAGGTCTGCGCGCTTTCGCATCCGGATTCGACTGCCGAGGGTGACGCCCGCTGGGATTGCGTCGATATCCGCGCTGTCACCGACATGCCGCGTCCGGTGACATTGAAAGAGATCAAGGACAATCCGAAGCTCGCCAAGATGTCGCTCGTCACTTCCATGCGCCTGTCGGTGCAGCCGGTGACCGAGGACGAATGGATCGAGGTCTGCCGCATGGGCGGGCTCGACAATCCTCCGCGGTAATCTTGTTTTTCCGCCTATCCTGAAACCGCTTTCGCCTTTCGGATAGGCTCGGAGAGTTTTCGTGAAGACCGATCCGGAAAGTTTCATCCTCGCCAATACCGGCGTGCTTTCGCCGCCTCACGTGCCGGAGGTGCGCCTGCATCTGGCAACCGAGGCGCATGAGCTCTGGCTGAAGACCGAGGAGGAATTGCAGGAAATCGGCCTGCCGCCGCCGTTCTGGGCCTTTTGCCTGGGCCGGCGGGCAGGGGCTTGCCCGCTACATCCTTGATCATCCCGAGACGGTGCGCGGCAGGCAGGTCGTCGACTTCGCCTCCGGTTCGGGCTTGGTAGCAATCGCCGCGATGAAGGCGGGGGCGGCATCGGTTCTTGCCGCCGATATCGATCCCTGGGCGAAAACGGCGGTCCGGCTCAATGCCGAACTCAACGGCGTCGCCCTTTCCTATACGGACGAGGACGTGACCGGTCGCGAACTTGGGGCCGATGTCTACCTCGCCGGCGACGTCTTCTACGACAAGGCTTTTGCCGACCGGCTGAAACCGTGGTTTTCGGATCTGACGGCGAAAGGGGCGACAGTGATCGTCGGCGACCCCGGCCGTTCCTATTGCCCGCGCGAGATGATGACGGCCCTTGCCACCTACGAGGTTCCCGTGACCCGCGCGCTGGAGGACAGCGAGGTCAAGTGCACGACGGTCTGGCGCTTCGGGGGCACTGCGAACACGGACAGTTGACAGCCCAAAGGCCTTCGATTCCAATCCCCGCAAAAACGGGGGAACGAACATGGTATTTGCGGGCATGAACTATCTGGCGGTGCTGATCGCCGCCATTGCGGCCTTCGTCATCGGCGCGATCTACTACGGCGTTCTCGGCAAACCCTGGATGAAGGCGGCGCGCATCGATCCCGCGGCTGCGCAAATGTCGCCGGTTCTCTTTGCCATTTCCTTCGTCTCGGAACTGGTGATGGCGACCATGGTCGCCGGCGTCGTCGGCCACCTCGGGCCGGGCGAGGTCACGCTCGTCAACGGCGTCGTCTCGGCCTTCTTCCTTTGGCTCGGCTTCGTCGCGACGACCCTCATCGTCAACCATCGCTACCAGGGCTTCGGTTGGGACCTGTCGCTGATCGACGGCGGACACTGGCTGCTGGTGCTTCTGGCAATGGGCGCGATCATCGGCGCCATGGGCGTGTGATGCTGAGCCGGTCGGTGACTTCGCCTCGCGGGCGGCCGCTCGCATGAGGAGAACGCCAACACGCTGACGAGCGTTATCCGACCTCTGCTAGATCGAGGCGCGTGTGACGCGCTCGACAAGATGCGCCCGCGCGGCACTTGAGAATGTCCAGTCCGGAAGTGATTTGCTTTCAAGCGCCTCTTTTAAGCCGGCCTCCGAATTGCATGTCAGCAATAGCCGCAAGCCGTGGCGCTTGATCAATTCCACCAGACGCAACGACCGTTCATCGTCAGAGAGCGGGTATTCAAGGTTCAGCAGCTTCTTGCACAGTTCGCGCGAGTGGGCGGGCAGAGTCTCTTCGAGCCTGAAGCGGTGTCTCCATGGTATTCTTTGGGTTGTGGCACTGTCGAGATCGCTCGGATGACCACAGAAAAGTTGAGGTAATACTGGGGGCCGAACTGCGACCTTTGGACGTTTACGATCAGAACGGTTTCGTCATTTTCGAGATACCAGCTTGATGACTTTCTCCTGAAGCCAAGTGGCTTCAACAGCGACGACACGGCATCAGCGACGGGGTTTGCTACAGGCATTTGGACGAAATGGCTCCAGACGGGCTCATAGCCGCGGTTTCCCGCGAATCCGTGACATGAACTAACGCCGGATCACACAGACGCCGTGTTCATAGGCGCAGGAGCCGTTCATCGTCTGCGGCGTGACATTGATGATCTTGCCGCGTCTGGTCTGCGGCGGCGATTCGGACTGCCCGTCGTCGGCATAGCCATAGTCGCCTTCCTGGTTGAAATAGATGCCGTTGCCGAGATCCACATAGGCGGAAATGCCGCCGACATAGGTGCCGATGCCCGGGATGGTGTCTGGATATTCATCGCCGCCATAGTAGCCCTGGCGATAGTCGCGGCGCTGGCCACCGGACGTCCAGATCTCGCGGCCGGCCCTGTCGCGAACCCATCCGCCGCCGCTTCCCCAGTGCTCGGCATAGCGGCCGGGATATGGGCGATACTGCGGGAGGCGAACATGCCGCGTGCGTGTCTCGACTTCCGGCAGTCCATTGGCGATGCGTGGTCGACCATCGTGGCGACGGCCTCCGGACGTCCAGATGTCGTTGCCTGCCCTGTCACGAACCCATCCGCCGCGATGCTCCCAGCGCCCGGTGTAGGGGCCGGGATAGGGGCGATATCGGGGAATGCGAACGTGCCGGGTGCGGGTGTTCACGTCCGGCAACCCATCGTTGGCCATCCAGTCGCGACGGTGCATGCGATTGCGGTTCCAGCCGTTGCGGTAGCCCATGCCGCCAAACTCGTAGCGCGGACCGGGGCGACCTTGATACATGCGGACATGGTTGGTTCGTGTCTGAACGCCGCGTGCTCCGCCCCAGTCGCGGGCCTCCAAGGGGATGCAGGTGGTGACGATGACCAGGCCGGCGAGCGCTAGCACTTTGGTCGCATGGATTGCCTTGAACAGAGTCATTCTGTTCGCCCTCCGGAGGACACTTAACAATTGGTTAAGATCACTCTCGCCCACTTTCGCGGGAAAGTCACGGAATTGCTTGGCTTTTTGCGGCTATCGTTAACGGATGCCCATGTCTCCGGCAGGCTGGAAAATGGCGCAATTCGTCTAATCGATTAAATTGATTTTGCACCGCAAACACACTTGTCGTTAAGCATTATGGTGATTAAAGGTCCGAATGACTGAATTGCGCACAATCAGGTGCGATACCGGACTAAATTCGTCCAGTTTTTTGGGCGAAAATCCGGGCATTCCGTGAGGTTCCGATGACGAATGTCACAAGAAGCCGGCCACTCTCGCCGCATCTTCAAATCTATAAGCCGATCCCGACGATGGTCATGTCCATTGTGCACCGCATCACCGGCGGCGCGCTCTACTTCGGCACCATCCTCGTTGCCTGGTGGCTGATCGCCGCCGCGTCGGGTGCGGCCTACTACGACTGGGTCAGCTGGCTGTTCGGCACGCTGATCGGCAAGCTGGTGCTCTTCGGCTACACCTGGGCGTTGGTGCACCACATGCTCGGAGGCTTGCGCCACTTTGCCTGGGATCTCGGCTACGGTTACGAGAAGCACTTCGCCACCAAGATGGCCAAGGCGACGATCATCGGTTCGGTGGCTCTGACGCTGCTGATCTGGGTTGTCGGCTATCTCGTCCGCTAAGAGGAAAGACACCCATGGATATGCGCACACCTCTCGGCAAGGTCCGCGGCCTCGGTTCGGCCAAGGAAGGCACCGATCACTTCTGGCGCCAGCGCCTGACGGCGGTCGCCAACGTTCCGCTGTTGATCTTCTTCGTCATCTTCCTCGTTCGCTACGCCGGTGCGCCCCACGCGGACGTCGTCGCCGCGCTTGCGAACCCCTTCGTCGCCGTCGTCATGGCTCTTGTCGTGCTCTCGGGCCTCATCCACATGCGGCTCGGCATGCAGGTGATCATCGAAGACTACGTGCATGGCGAAGGCATGAAGATCGTCCTTCTCATGCTCAATACATTTTTCACGATCGCGGTTGGTGGGCTCTGTCTCTTCGCCATCCTGAAGATCGCTTTTGCAGGGTAATTTCGCCATGGCATCGAACAGTTCACCCGCTGCAAACGGCAAGGCCTATGAATATGTCGATCACGCCTTCGACGTCGTCGTCGTCGGCGCCGGCGGCGCCGGTCTGCGTGCCACCCTCGGCATGGCAGAGCAGGGTCTGAAGACCGCCTGCATCACCAAGGTCTTCCCGACCCGCTCGCACACGGTTGCCGCCCAGGGCGGCATCGCTGCCTCGCTGCAGAACATGACGCCGGACAGCTGGCAGTGGCACCTCTACGACACCGTCAAGGGTTCCGACTGGCTCGGCGACGTCGACGCCATGCAGTATCTCGCCATGGAAGCGCCGAAGGCGGTCTATGAGCTCGAGCACTACGGCGTGCCCTTTTCGCGCAATGCCGAAGGCAAGATCTACCAGCGGCCCTTCGGCGGCCACATGCAGAACTACGGCGAAGGCCCGCCGGTTCAGCGCACCTGTGCTGCTGCCGACCGTACCGGCCACGCGATCCTGCACACGCTCTATGGCCAGTCGCTCAAGAACAATGCCGAGTTCTTCATCGAGTATTTCGCGCTCGACCTGATCATGTCGGATGACGGCCGCTGCACCGGCGTCGTCGCCTGGAACCTCGATGACGGTACGATCCATCGCTTTTCCGCCAAGATGGTGGTGCTGGCGACCGGCGGCTACGGCCGCGCCTATTTCTCGGCGACCTCTGCGCACACCTGCACCGGCGACGGCGGCGGTATGATCGCGCGCGCCGGCCTGCCGCTGCAGGACATGGAATTCGTCCAGTTCCACCCGACCGGCATCTACGGCGCGGGCTGCCTGATCACCGAAGGCGCACGCGGCGAAGGCGGTTACCTCGTCAACTCCGAAGGCGAGCGCTTCATGGAGCGCTACGCGCCCTCGGCCAAGGACCTTGCCTCGCGTGACGTCGTATCGCGCTGCATGACGATGGAAATCCGCGAAGGCCGCGGCGTCGGCAAGAACAAGGACCACATCTTCCTGCACCTCGACCACCTGGATCCGGCGGTCCTGCACGAGCGCCTGCCGGGCATCTCGGAATCGGCGAAGATCTTTGCCGGCGTCGATGTGACGCGCGAGCCGATCCCGGTTCTGCCGACGGTGCACTACAACATGGGCGGCGTGCCGACCAACTACTGGGGCGAAGTCCTGAACGCCGATGCCCAAAACCCGGAGCGCATCGCGCCCGGCCTGATGGCGGTGGGCGAAGCCGGCTGCGCCTCGGTGCACGGCGCCAACCGTCTCGGTTCCAACTCGCTGATCGACCTCGTGGTCTTCGGCCGCGCCGCTGCCATCCGCGCCGGCCAGGTGATCGACCGCAACGAGGCGGTGCCGGAGCTCAACAAGGCCGCCTGCGACCGGATCATGGACCGCTTCGACCGCCTGCGTAACGCCAATGGCAGCACGCCGACGGCGGTGCTGCGCGAAAAGATGCAGCGCGCCATGCAGGAAGATGCGGCCGTGTTCCGCACCCAGGAATCGCTGGAATCGGGCTGCAAGCGCATCTCGGCGATCTGGAAGGAGCTGCCTGATATCAAGGTCACCGACCGCTCGATGATCTGGAACTCCGACCTGGTCGAGACGCTGGAACTCGAAAACCTCATGGCCAACGCCATCACGACGATCTACGGCGCCGAAGCGCGCAAGGAGAGCCGTGGGTCGCACGCCCGCGAGGACTTCACCGAAGGCGCTCTCGGCGGCCGCGACGACGTCAACTGGCGCAAGCACACGCTTGCCTGGGTCAACGAAGCCGGCGACGTCAAGCTCGACTACCGCCCCGTTCATACCGACCTGATTGCCGACGGCATCGATCCCAAGAAGATCGAGCCGAAGGCGCGCGTCTACTGATCTTGAGGAATAAGCCACATGGTTGAACTCGCTCTCCCCAAGAACTCGCAGATGACGGAAGGCAAGGTCTGGCCGAAGCCGCAGGGCGCGACCAACGTTCGCGAATACCGCATCTACCGCTGGAACCCGGATGACGGCGCCAATCCGCGCATCGACACCTTCTACATTGATGTCGACGATTGCGGCCCGATGGTGCTCGACGGTCTGCTCTACATCAAGAACAAGATCGACCCGACGCTGACGTTGCGCCGCTCCTGCCGCGAAGGCATCTGCGGCTCCTGCGCCATGAACATCGACGGCACCAACACGCTCGCCTGCACCAAGGGCATGGACGAGGTGAAGGGCACGGTGAAGGTTTATCCGCTGCCGCACATGCCTGTCGTCAAGGACCTTGTGCCGGACCTCACCAACTTCTACGCCCAGCACCGCTCGATCGAGCCCTGGCTGAAGACGGTGTCGCCGACGCCGGCCAAGGAATGGAAGCAGAGCCACGAGGACCGCCTGAAACTCGACGGCCTCTACGAGTGCATTCTGTGCGCCTGCTGCTCGACCTCCTGTCCGAGCTATTGGTGGAACGGCGACCGCTACCTCGGTCCGGCCGTGCTGCTGCAGGCCTATCGCTGGCTGATCGACAGCCGCGACGAAGCGACCGGCGAGCGTCTCGACAATCTCGAGGACCCCTTCCGCCTCTACCGCTGCCACACGATCATGAACTGCGCCCAGGCCTGTCCGAAGGGCCTGAACCCGGCGAAGGCGATCGGCGAAATCAAGAAGATGCTGGTCGAGCGCCGCGTCTGACCGGCCGGATTGGAAACGAAGTTCAGGAGACGGCGAGCCTTGGCTCGCCGTTTTCTTTTTGATGTCATCGGTGAAACGGCGATCGACAATTCGTGATTGTGCCGCGGCGACAGGGGATAGGCAGTTGGCAATGTGGCGATAACCGCGCCGAGCATGCGTCTTGCAGCCGGGCTGTCAGGACGTTTCAATCCTGCAACAGGTCGCAAGGAATCGTCGTCGCTTGATTTGTCAGGTGGATTTGCTGTATTTCGGCCTATATTGTCGCGTTGCATCATGGTTCGCGGACACGAACAGGAGTAGGGATATGCGGGTTATTCATGCGGCGGCGGGGCTGGCAGTTGTGCTTGCGCTGACCGGATGCCAAAGAACATCGATGGGCGGTTTCGGTTCCCAGGATGTTTCACCCGCTCCCATCCAGGCCGCACCGGTTCCCTCGGTTTCGTCGAACCAGCTTCCGGCGCCGAGCGGCAACACCTCGCAATTCCCGGCTGCACCGGCGAGCGGCACGGCGATCGCCGGCGGCGGTGTTCAGCAGCCCGGCACGCAGGTCGCCGCGGCGGCGGGCGGCGGGCTTGACGTCACCAAGGAATCGATGGTCGGCAACTGGCGCGTATCGAGCGCCGGCTCCTCCTGTGACATGTTCCTGACGCTTACCAATCTCGGCTCCGGCTCGCGCGGCGGCACCCGCGGCTGCGCCGGCGAGCTGACGACCATGGGCTCCTGGGAAGTGGCCGGCAAGCAGGTGGTTCTGAAAGACCGCAGCGGCAACGCCATCGCCCGTCTCTACAAGACGGCCGACGCCCGGTTCGACGGCTCGACCAATGGCGGCCAGCCGGTCAGCCTCAGCCGCTGACGCTTTTCCAGCCCGGTCTCGCGCCGGGCTTTTGTTTTCCGGCTCCTCTCGGGTGAGACGTGCTCAATCCTGACGACAGTATCTACCGCAAGCTCGAAGCGCTCGTTACGAGTGGCGAGCGTAAGCGCGACCCCGCACAGTTTACGATTGCGCGGCGTTTCGATCATCTTTCCGCCGAGCTGCTCGCCAGCCGCCCGTCGCGCAAGACCAATGCGCTCGGCTGGCTGTTCGCCTCGCGCAAGAAGGACCATCCGCCGGTAAAGGGCCTCTACATCCATGGCGGCGTCGGGCGTGGCAAGACCATGCTGATGGACCTGTTCTTCGATACCGTGCCGATCCAGCGCAAGCGTCGGGCGCACTTCCACGAGTTCATGGCCGATGTGCACGAGCGCATCTACAAGCACCGCCAGAAGCTGAAGAACGGCGAGACGAAACAGGCCGATCCGATCCCGCCTGTCGCCTCGGAGCTTTTCGGCGAGGCCCGGCTGCTCTGTTTCGACGAGTTTTCGGTGACCGATATTGCCGACGCGATGATCCTTGGGCGGCTCTTCGGCGAGCTTTTCGCAAAGGGCTGCGTGCTGATCGCGACGTCGAACGTGGCGCCTGACGATCTCTATCGCGACGGCCTCAATCGCGGCCTGTTCCTGCCCTTCATCGATCTGCTCAAGGCGAATGCCGAGGTCATTTCCTTGGACACGGATACCGACTATCGCCTCACGAAGACGGACGGAAGTCCGGTGTGGCTTTCGCCGCTCGGCCCGGAGGCGGATGCGGCGATGGCGCGCGCCTGGATGCGGGAAACCCGCAACGAGGCTGTTGCTCCGGCCGAAGTGCCGCGCAAGGGCCGCAAGATCCATGTGCCGGCCGCCGCCGGCCAGAGCGCCCGCTTTGCGTTCGCCGATCTCTGCCAGCAGCCACTGGGTGCTGCCGATTATCTGGCGATCCTCGAGCGTTACTCGACGATCTTCGTCGACCACGTGCCGCATCTGGGACCCCATATGCGCAACGAGACCAAGCGCTTCATCCTTCTGGTCGACACGCTCTACGACAATGGCGCCCGATTGTTCGCGTCGGCCGCGGCCGAGCCACAGGATCTCCTGACCCAGAAGAAGGGTACGGAAGGCTTCGAGTTCGACCGCACGGTTTCGCGTCTGATCGAGATGCAAAGTGAGGAATATGCCGCCGAACACCCCGCCAATCGGACCGTTTCGTGACGCGGTTGTGACGGAAAGTCTTACGTTTACGTAAGACTTTTATGATCTAACCGATTGAAATTGCTTCATCCAAAAGTATCGTTTGATATTTTACCATTTGCCGTTTAATGGCTTTCGGCGAAGGTTTGGCGTTTGCCGCGTTTCAGGCCTTGATCATATTGGGATCACAAAGGAAGCACTTTCATGGCTCGCAACAAGATCGCACTTATCGGTTCAGGGATGATTGGTGGCACGCTGGCGCATCTCGCCGGCCTGAAGGAGCTGGGCGACATCGTCCTCTTCGACATTGCCGACGGCATCCCCCAGGGCAAGGGTCTCGACATCGGCCAGTCCTCCCCGGTCGAAGGTTTCGACGCGAACCTGACGGGTGCCAGCGACTACGCCGCCATCGAAGGCGCCGATGTCTGCATCGTCACCGCCGGCGTTGCCCGCAAGCCCGGCATGAGCCGCGACGATCTGCTCGGCATCAACCTCAAGGTCATGGAACAGGTCGGAGCCGGCATCAAAAAGTACGCTCCGAACGCCTTCGTCATCTGCATCACCAACCCGCTCGACGCCATGGTCTGGGCGCTGCAGAAGTTCTCGGGCCTGCCGAAGAACAAGGTCGTCGGCATGGCCGGCGTTCTCGACAGCGCGCGCTTCCGCCTGTTCCTTTCCCAGGAATTCAACGTTTCGGTCCAGGACGTCACCGCCTTCGTTCTCGGCGGCCACGGCGACACCATGGTGCCGCTCGCCCGCTACTCGACCGTTGCCGGCATCCCGCTGACCGACCTCGTGCAGATGGGCTGGCTCACCAAGGAGCGCCTCGAAGAAATCGTCCAGCGCACCCGTGACGGCGGCGCTGAAATCGTCGGCCTGCTCAAGACCGGCTCGGCCTACTACGCTCCGGCCGCTTCGGCGATCGAGATGGCGGAAGCCTACCTCAAGGACAAGAAGCGCGTGCTGCCCTGCGCCGCGCATCTGACCGGCCAGTACGGCGTCAAGGACATGTATGTCGGCGTTCCGACGGTCATCGGCGCCGGCGGCGTCGAGCGCATCATCGAGATCGATCTCAACAAGGCCGAGAAGGAAGCGTTCGACAAGTCGGTCGCTTCGGTCGCTGGCCTTTGCGAAGCCTGCATCGGCATTGCGCCGAGCCTGAAGCAGTAATCGCGTCGCGTTGAGCGGATGCTGGCATCCGCTCAACCTCTTTGTTTTTGCCGCATTTGTGCGACGGCAGGTGTTTCACCTGTCTGCAGAATGCTCCAGACAGGAAAAACACCATGAACATTCATGAATATCAGGCCAAGGCTCTCCTGAAGAGCTATGGCGCGCCGGTCGCGGAAGGTGTCGCGATCTTCTCCGCAGAAGAGGCAGAAGCCGCTGCCAAGAAGCTCCCGGGCCCGCTCTACGTGGTCAAGAGCCAGATCCATGCTGGCGGCCGCGGCAAGGGCAAGTTCAAGGAACTTTCCGCCGACGCCAAGGGCGGCGTTCGTCTTGCCTTCTCGATCGATGAAGCCAAGGCTCATGCCAAGGACATGCTCGGCAACACGCTCGTCACTGCGCAGACCGGCCCTGCCGGCAAGCAGGTGAACCGCCTCTATATCGAGGATGGCGCCGACATCGACCGCGAACTCTATCTGTCGCTGCTCGTCGACCGCTCGGTCGGCCAGGTTGCCTTCGTCGTTTCGACCGAAGGCGGCATGGACATCGAGGCTGTTGCGCACGACACGCCGGAAAAGATCGTCAACGTCGCGATCAACCCGGAAGCCGGCGTCACCGCCGCTGATCTCGCCAAGCTCACCTCGGCCCTGAAGCTCGAAGGCGAAGCCAAGGCTGATGCCGAAAAGCTCTTCCCGATCCTCTACAAGGCCTTTGTCGAGAAGGACATGAGCCTGCTCGAGATCAACCCGCTGATCGTCATGAAGAACGGCCGCGTGCGCGTTCTCGACGCCAAGGTCTCGTTCGACGGCAACGCGCTCTTCCGCCACGACGACATCAAGGCACTGCGCGACGAAACCGAAGAAGACGCCAAGGAAATCGAGGCCTCCAAGTGGGACCTCGCCTATGTCGCGCTCGACGGCAACATCGGCTGCATGGTCAACGGCGCCGGCCTTGCGATGGCGACGATGGACATCATCAAGCTCTACGGCAAGGAGCCGGCGAACTTCTGTGACGTCGGCGGCGGCGCCGGCAAGGAGAAGGTTGCGGCAGCCTTCAAGATCATCACCGCCGACCCGAAGGTCGAGGGTATCCTCGTCAACATCTTCGGCGGCATCATGAAGTGCGATGTCATCGCTGAAGGTGTCGTTGCGGCCGTGCAGGAAGTCGGCCTCAAGGTTCCGCTGGTCGTTCGTCTCGAAGGCACGAATGTCGAGCTTGGCAAGAAGATCCTGAACGAATCCGGCCTGGCGATCACCGCCGCCGACGATCTGGATGACGCTGCCAAGAAGATCGTCGCCGCGATCAACGGCTAACTGAAGGACCAGACCTCATGTCGATTCTCGTCAATAAGAACACCAAGGTCCTCGTTCAGGGCCTGACCGGCAAGACCGGCACCTTCCATACCGAACAGGCGCTTGCCTATTACGGCACGCAGATGGTCGGCGGCATTCACCCGAAGAAGGGCGGCGAAACCTGGACCGGCTCCAAGGGCGAAACCCTGCCGATCTTCGCGTCGGTTGCCGAAGGCCGTGAAAAGACCGGTGCGGACGCATCCGTGATCTATGTTCCGCCGGCAGGCGCCGCGGACGCGATCATCGAGGCGATCGATGCGGAAATCCCGTTCATCACCTGCATTACCGAAGGCATCCCGGTTGCCGACATGGTGCGCGTCAAGGCTCGTCTCGACCGCTCCAAGTCGCGCCTGCTCGGCCCGAACTGCCCCGGTATCCTGACGCCGGAAGAATGCAAGATCGGCATCATGCCGGGCTCGATCTTCCGCAAGGGTTCGGTCGGCATCGTTTCGCGCTCCGGTACGCTGACCTATGAAGCCGTGTTCCAGACCTCCAACGAAGGCCTCGGCCAGACGACGGCCGTCGGCATCGGCGGCGACCCGGTCAAGGGCACCGAGTTCATCGACGTGCTGGAGATGTTCCTGGCGGACGAGGCCACGACCTCGATCATCATGATCGGCGAAATCGGCGGC
The DNA here is from genome assembly GCF_049905105.1 of Ensifer sp. R-19. Classification (NCBI taxonomy): domain Bacteria; kingdom Pseudomonadati; phylum Pseudomonadota; class Alphaproteobacteria; order Hyphomicrobiales; family Rhizobiaceae; genus Ensifer; species Ensifer sp. R-19. The sequence goes on along the minus strand of NZ_CP184569.1, from coordinate 3,378,634 downwards.
TCGGCCGAAGAGGATGCGGCGCAGTTCCTCATCGACGAAGCCAAGAAGGGCCGCAAGAAGCCGATGGCCGGCTTCATCGCGGGCCGTACCGCGCCGAAGGGCCGCACCATGGGTCACGCCGGCGCCGTCGTTTCCGGCGGCAAGGGCGATGCGGAATCCAAGATCGCTGCGATGGAGCAGGCAGGCATCCGCGTGTCGCCGTCGCCGGCCCGTCTCGGCAAGACGCTCGTCGAAGTCCTCAAGGGCTGATCGCAAGACTTCTGTCCGGGCCGGACCATTCCGGTCCGGACAGCGTGCCTGCCGCGTGTTTCCTTGGCTGATTGAAGATCAGGATATGCGGCAATCTACTGCCACGGCGATCCCGGCGCGTCCCTTTGATGCGCGGCGCCGTAGGAAAGGCCAGGCGCCAACCGCGCCGAACGAACATGAACGACCGGGATACCCGGCAACCCAACTTCAGTCAGGAGGCGGACAGAACAGTCCGCGTGAGACCATGACAAGGCAAGAGGCCAACGAGCAATTCCAGCTCACTTCGTTTCTGGACGGCGCCAACGCCGCCTATATCGAGCAGCTCCAAGCACGCTATGAAACGGACCCGGCGTCCGTCTCGGCCGAATGGCAGGCCTTCTTCAAGGCGCTCGCCGACCGGCCGGAAGATGTGGTGAAGGCAGCCAAGGGCGCCTCCTGGAAAAAGAACAACTGGCCGATCGCGGCCAATGGCGAACTCGTCTCTGCGCTCGACGGCGATTGGGGCACGGTCGAAAAGGTCATCGAGAAGAAGGTCAAGGCGAAGGCTGAGGAAGCCGCCGTCGCCACCGGCACTGCCGTGAGCGAGGCAGATATCCTTCAGGCGACGCGCGATTCCGTCCGCGCCATCATGATGATCCGCGCCTATCGTGCCCGTGGCCACCTGCATGCCAAGCTCGATCCGCTCGGCCTTGCTGCCCCGGTCGAGGACTACAACGAGCTTTCGCCCTCGAACTACGGGTTTGAGGAGAAGGATCTCGACCGCAAGATCTTCATCGACAACGTGCTCGGCCTCGAATACGCGAGCATTCGCGAAATGGTCGAAATCCTCGAGCGCACCTACTGCTCGACGATCGGCGTCGAATTCATGCACATGTCCAACCCGGAAGAGAAGGCCTGGATCCAGGAGCGCATCGAAGGACCGGACAAGGGCGTCGAGTTCACGCCCGAGGGCAAGAAGGCGATCCTCCAGAAGCTGATCGAGTCGGAAGGCTTCGAGCAGTTCATCGACGTCAAGTACAAGGGCACCAAGCGCTTTGGTCTCGACGGTGGCGAATCGCTGATCCCGGCACTCGAGCAGATCATCAAGCGCGGCGGCCAGGAAGGCCTCAAGGAAATCGTGCTCGGCATGGCCCACCGCGGCCGCTTGAACGTGCTGTCTCAGGTGATGGCCAAGCCGCATCGCGCCATCTTCCACGAGTTCAAGGGCGGCTCCTACGCGCCTGACGACGTCGAAGGTTCGGGCGACGTGAAGTACCACCTCGGCGCTTCCTCGGACCGCGAATTCGATGGCAACAAGGTTCACCTGTCGCTGACGGCGAACCCCTCGCACCTCGAAATCGTCAACCCTGTCGTCATGGGCAAGGCCCGTGCCAAGCAGGACCAGATGGCGACCGTGTTTGAAGGCGACATCATTCCGTTGCGCGAACGCTCGAAGGTCATGCCGCTCTTGCTGCATGGCGACGCCGCCTTTGCCGGCCAGGGCGTGATTGCTGAAATCCTCGGCCTTTCCGGCCTGCGCGGCCACCGCGTTGCCGGTACCGTCCATTTCATCATCAACAACCAGATTGGCTTCACCACCAATCCGGCCTTCTCGCGTTCGTCGCCCTATCCGTCCGACGTCGCCAAGATGATCGAGGCGCCGATCTTCCACGTCAACGGCGACGATCCGGAAGCGGTCGTCTACGCGGCCAAGATCGCCACCGAATTCCGGATGAAGTTCCACAAGCCTGTCGTCATCGACATGTTCTGCTACCGCCGCTTCGGCCACAACGAAGGCGACGAGCCTGCGTTCACGCAGCCGAAGATGTACAAGGTCATCCGCGCCCATAAGACCGTCGTCCAGCTCTACTCCGACCGTCTGGTCGCCGAGGGCCTGATGTCCGAAGGCGAAGTCGAGAAGATGAAGGCCGACTGGCGCGCTCACCTCGAGCAGGAGTTCGAGGCTGGCCAGTCCTACAAGCCGAACAAGGCCGACTGGCTGGATGGTGTCTGGTCGGGCTTGCGCTCGGCCGACAACCAGGACGAACAGCGCCGCGGCAAGACCTCGGTGCCGATGAAGCAGCTCAAGGAAGTCGGTCGCAAGATCTCGGAGATCCCGGCCGGTTTCAATGCACACCGCACGATCCAGCGCTTCATGGAAAACCGCGCTCAGATGATCCAGACCGGCGAAGGCGTCGACTGGGCCATGGCCGAGGCACTCGCCTTCGGCACGCTCGTCACCGAAGGCACCAAGATCCGCCTTTCGGGCCAAGATTGCGAACGCGGCACCTTCTCGCAGCGTCATTCCGTGCTCTACGATCAGCAGAGCGAAGAGCGCTACATTCCGCTTGCGAACCTGTCGCCGACCCAGGCCCGCTACGAAGTCATCAACTCGATGCTCTCGGAAGAAGCGGTCCTCGGCTTCGAATACGGTTACTCGCTCGCCCGTCCGAACGCGTTGACGCTTTGGGAAGCCCAGTTCGGCGACTTCGCCAACGGTGCACAGGTCGTCTTCGACCAGTTCATCTCGTCGGGCGAACGCAAGTGGCTGCGCATGTCTGGTCTCGTCTGCCTGCTGCCGCACGGTTATGAGGGCCAGGGTCCGGAGCACTCGTCCGCCCGCCTCGAACGCTTCCTGCAGCTCTGCGCCGAAGACAACATGCAGGTCGCCAACGTCACGACGCCGGCGAACTACTTCCACATCCTGCGCCGGCAGGTGAAGCGCGACTTCCGCAAGCCGCTGGTCCTGATGACGCCGAAGTCGCTGCTGCGCCACAAGCGGGCGGTTTCGAGTCTGTCGGAAATGGCCGGCGAGAGCTCGTTCCACCGCCTGCTGTGGGACGATGCCGAGGTGATCAAGGATGGTCCGATCAAGCTGCAGAAGGACTCGAAGATCCGTCGCGTCGTGCTCTGCTCGGGCAAGGTCTACTACGACCTGCTCGAAGAGCGCGAGAAGCGCGGCATCGACGACGTCTACCTGCTGCGCGTCGAACAGCTCTATCCGTTCCCGGCCAAGGCGCTGATCAACGAGCTCAGCCGCTTCCGCAACGCGGAGATGGTCTGGTGCCAGGAAGAGCCGAAGAACATGGGCGCCTGGTCGTTCATCGACCCCTATCTCGAATGGGTTCTCGCCCATATCGACGCCAAGTATCAGCGCGTGCGCTACACCGGCCGTCCGGCTGCCGCCTCGCCGGCAACGGGCCTGATGTCGAAGCACCAGGCGCAGCTTGCCGCCTTCCTCGAGGACGCGCTGGGGGGCTGACGCTCCCCACGCTCTGAGCCAATAGAAACAGATATCTGATCAACGGAACAAAAATCATGGCAACAGAAATCCGCGTTCCCACCCTCGGCGAATCCGTCAGCGAAGCGACCGTCGGCACCTGGTTCAAGAAGGTCGGCGATGCCATCAAGGCCGATGAGCCCCTGCTCGAACTCGAAACCGACAAGGTGACGATCGAAGTGCCGGCGCCAGCCGCTGGCACGCTTTCCGAAATCGTTGCGCAGGCCGGCGAGACCGTCGGTCTCGGCGCGCTGCTCGGCCAGATCGCTGCCGGCGCTGCTGCTGCCGCTCCGGCGGCTGCTGCCGAAAAGAAGGCCGAGCCGGCCGCTGCCGCTCCGGCTGCCCCGGCTGCCGCTGCAGCACCCGCTGCCTCGTCGATGCCGCCGGCACCGGCTGCCGCGAAGCTGCTCGCCGAAAACAACCTGTCGGCCGATCAGCTCGATGGCTCCGGCAAGCGTGGCCAGGTGCTGAAGGGTGACGTGCTTGCAGCCGTCGCCAAGGGCATCTCGACCCCTGCTGTCGCAGAGCCCGCAAAGGTCCAGGCCCGTGCGCCGTCGACGGCAGAAGATGTCGTGCGCGAAGAGCGCGTCAAGATGACCCGCCTGCGCCAGACGATCGCCAAGCGCCTCAAGGATGCGCAGAACACCGCCGCCATGCTCACCACCTACAACGAGGTGGACATGAGCGCCGTCATGTCGCTGCGCAACAAGTACAAGGACATCTTCGAGAAGAAGCATGGCGTGAAGCTCGGCTTCATGGGCTTTTTCACCAAGGCCGTGACCCACGCGCTGAAGGAAATCCCGGCTGTTAACGCCGAGATCGACGGCACCGACATCATCTACAAGAACTACTGCCACATCGGCGTCGCCGTCGGCACCGACAAGGGCCTTGTCGTTCCGATCGTGCGCGATGCCGACCAGATGTCGATCGCCGAGATCGAGAAGGACATCGGCCGTCTCGGCAAGGCTGCGCGTGATGGCGCGCTGTCGATGGCCGACATGCAGGGCGGTACCTTCACCATCTCCAACGGCGGCGTCTACGGTTCGCTGATGTCCTCGCCGATCCTCAACGCGCCGCAGTCGGGCATTCTCGGCATGCACAAGATCCAGGACCGTCCGGTCGCCATCGGCGGCCAGGTCGTCATCCGCCCGATGATGTACCTCGCGCTCTCGTACGATCACCGCATCGTCGACGGCAAGGAAGCCGTGACCTTCCTCGTCCGCGTCAAGGAAAGCCTCGAGGATCCGGAGCGTCTGGTTCTCGATCTCTAAGAGTTGGGCGGGGGCGATTGCAGCCCCCGCTTCTTTCTGCGCCGCGCTTCTCCGGATCGCATCGATGTCGTTCGAACTGACCTACCTGCTCTGGAGTGCCGTTCTCGCCTTCGCCTATATGATGGCGCAGGCGGGCGCCTATCGCCTGCAGCACGGCGTCATCGAAGCTGATACCAATCGCGACGTCGTGCCGGAGCCCAATGTCTTTACCGGGCGGGCGGGACGGGCGCTGCGCAATTTTCACGAGACCTATCCGGTCTTCATCGCCCTTGCGGTCGTGATAGAATTCTCCGGACGGAGCGGACCGCTCACCCAATGGGGCGTGGGGATCTGGTTCTGGGCAAGACCCGCCTACCTGCCGATTTATATTGGCGGCCTCGGATTGGTTCGCTCCGCCGTCTGGACCGTTTCGGCGGTCGGGCTCCTGCTGATGATTGCGGGTATTCTGATCTGAACGGAGGAACTCGCATGGCATCCGAACCAAACGTTCCGCCGATCCAGGTGCATCTCTGCGTCAAGGACGGCATCGCGGCGATCGCCTTTTACGAGAAGGCCTTTGGTGCCCAACACACCTTTTGCCAGCTGGCGGAGGATCGCAAGCGCGTGATGCATTCCAATCTCGCGCTCTTCGGCGGCGAGATCATGCTGCACGACGAATTTCCCGAATTCGGCTCGAACGTTCTTTCGCCGAAGACGGTCGGTGGTGCGAGCGTCGCCATCAACATCAATCTGCCTGATGCCGCCGACGTCGATGCAGCCTATGACCGGGCGATCGCCGCCGGGGCATCGACAGTTCTGGAGCCGCAGGATACCTTCTGGCACGCACGTTACGCGCGCATCCAGGATCCCTTCGGCCACGTCTGGGCCTTCAACGCACCGGTCGCACAACCATGAGCCAATATCTCCTAGAACTCGCATCGCTGATGGCGATCTTCGCCTTTGCGATCGTCTCTCCCGGCGCCGATCTGGCCATGGTCATGCGCCAGTCGATCGTGCATGGCCGGCGCCCGGCCATCATCACGTCCTTCGGCATCGGCACCTCGCTGATGTTCCATGTGACTTACACGATCCTCGGTCTGGGGCTGATCATTTCGCAGTCGATCTACCTCTTCAACATCGTCAAATGGTGCGGCGTCGCTTACCTGATCTATATCGGCATCAAGGCGCTCCGTGCCGGCCAGACGGAGATCAAGGTCGAGCGCGCGGAAGGCAATGAGCCGGCCAAGGGCCAGTCGACCGCCAAGGCTTTCGGCCTCGGCTTTGCCGCCAATGCGCTCAATCCGAAGCCGGTATTCTTCTTCCTGTCGATCTTCTCGACCGTCGTCAGCGCCCACACGCCGATCCTCGTCAAGTTCGGCTATGGGCTGGTCATGGCCACCTGCCTGATCCTCTGGTTCGTCGGCGTCAGCCTGTTCATGACGACGCCGCGGATGCGCGCCGCCTTCACCCGCGCCAGCAAGTGGATCGACCGCGCCAGCGGCGTGGTCTTCATTGCGCTTGGTCTCAGGCTCGCGACGGAGAAGGCAGCCTGATCATGATCTCCGGTCGCTTCATCTTGATGCTGTTCTGCACCGCGCTTGCAGCGCCGGCTGCCGCTGCCGATTGCAAGCAGTCGCACGCGATCTACGCCGATCGTGACGGCGGCTATGAGCTGCGCTTCGAGCCGGTCGGCTCGGCAAGTGCGGCGACCAGCAACCACTTCAAGGTGGCGGTGCTCAAACCCGGGCTTCTGCTCGACGGCGTCGTGATGCCGGCGGGAGAGCCGGAACGCGCCACGGGGCTGATCATGCACAATTGCCCGGAGGGTGACGCGACCGGCGAGGAACTGCGCGCCTGCACGGTATGGCAGGGCGTCGTCTATGCGCTCGACAAGGCCGGTGCGATCAGCGAGATCCCTGGTGAAGCCGAACAGGCGGCCGAGCAGTTGCTGCTTCCCGATTTCGGGCCTTCCCTCAGAGCATCGAGCGCCTGGGGCAAGGGCAAGGCCGAGGCCGACAGCTGGGATTCTTTCACCCTCAAGGGATGCGCCGCATGAGCGCAGGCCCCGTTCTTCTCGTGACAGGCGGTAGCCGCGGTATCGGCGCGGCGGTTTGTGTCGCCGCGGCGAAAGCCGGCTGGCGTGTCGCAGTCAACTACGCGACGAACCGTGATGCGGCAGATGCGGTTGTCGGCGCGATCGAAGCGGCCGGCGGCTCGGCGATTGCGGTTCAGGGCGATGTCGGCTCGGAGGCGGATATCCAGGCGATGTTCGCTGCCGTCGATGCGGCCTTCGGCCGGCTGGATGGCCTCGTCAACAATGCCGGCATCGTTGGGCCGACCGCGCGGATCGACGAGATGTCGGTCGAGCGGCTGGAGCGGATGTTCCGCATTAACGTCACCGGCTCCATTCGCTGCGCGGCGGAAGCGGTTCGGCGCATGTCGACGCGCTACGGCGGCAAGGGTGGCGCCATCGTCAACATCTCCTCGGCCGCAGCCGTGCTCGGCTCGCCGGCACAATATGTCGACTACGCCGCCTCGAAGGGTGCGATCGACACCTTCACCATCGGCCTTGCGCGCGAGGTTGCGACCGAGGGCATTCGCGTCAATGCGATCCGTCCCGGCGTCATCGATACCGAGATCCATGCCTCCGGCGGCCTGCCGGACCGGGCGCGCGATCTTGCTCCCACCATTCCCGTTCAGCGACCCGGCACCGCCGAGGAAGTCGCTGACGCGGTTCTCTACCTCCTGTCAGACAAGGCGACTTATGTGACGGGGGCAATTCTCAATGTCAGCGGCGGGCGGTAACCGCCCTGAAGGAAGGATATTCTAATGGCTTATGATCTCATCGTTATCGGCAGCGGCCCCGGCGGCTATGTCTGCGCCATCAAGGCGGCTCAGCTCGGCCTGAAGGTGGCCGTCGTCGAGAAGCGCGCCACCTATGGCGGCACCTGCCTCAACATCGGCTGCATCCCGTCGAAGGCGCTACTGCATGCTTCGGAGGTGTTCCATCAGGTCGCCCATGGCGTCGACGCGCTTGGCGTCGAAGTCGCAGCACCGAAGCTGAACCTCGAAAAGATGTTGGCCCACAAGGACGCGACCGTTAAGTCCAACGTCGAGGGCGTCTCGTTCCTGTTCAAGAAGAACAAGATCGACGGCATCCAGGGCACCGGCAAGGTTCTCGGTCAGGGCAAGGTTTCGGTCACCAACGACAAGGGCGAGGAGCAGATCCTCGAAACCAAGAACATCGTGATCGCCACCGGCTCCGACGTCGCCGGCATTCCGGGCGTTCAGGTCGATATCGACGAGAAGGTGATCATCTCCTCGACCGGCGGCATCGCGCTCGAAAAGGTCCCGGCCAACATGATCGTCGTCGGCGGCGGCGTCATCGGCCTCGAGCTCGGCTCGGTCTGGGCGCGCCTCGGCGCCAAGGTTACGGTTGTCGAATATCTCGATACCATCCTCGGCGGCATGGACGGCGAAGTTGCCAAGCAGTTCCAGCGCATGCTCGCGAAGCAGGGCATGGACTTCAAGCTGGGCGCCAAGGTGACCGGCGTCGTCAAGGACGGCAAGGGCGCCAAGGTGACCTTCGAGCCGGTCAAGGGCGGCGACGCCGTGACGCTCGATGCCGACGTGGTGCTGATTGCCACCGGCCGCAAGCCTTACACCGATGGTCTTGGCCTCGATAAGGCCGGCGTCGTCATGGACCAGCGCGGTCGTGTCGAGATCGACCATCACTACCAGACGAGCGTTACCGGCATCTACGCGATCGGTGACGTCGTGCGCGGCCCGATGCTCGCCCACAAGGCGGAAGACGAAGGCGTCGCGGTTGCCGAGATTCTCGCCGGACAGGCCGGCCACGTGAACTATGACGTCATCCCGAGCGTCGTCTACACCCAGCCGGAAGTCGCCTCCGTCGGCAAGACCGAGGAAGAGCTGAAGGCTGCGGGCGTCGCCTACAAGGTCGGCAAGTTCCCCTTCACCGCCAATGGCCGCGCGCGCGCCATGCTTGCCACCGACGGCTTCGTGAAGATCCTCGCCGACAAGGAAACCGACCGGGTTCTCGGCGGCCACATCGTCGGCTTCGGCGCCGGCGAGATGATCCACGAAATCGCCGTGCTGATGGAGTTCGGCGGTTCGTCGGAAGACCTCGGCCGCACCTGCCACGCGCATCCGACCATGTCGGAAGCGGTCAAGGAAGCGGCTCTTTCGACCTTCTTCAAGCCGATCCACATGTAATGATCCAGCGAGGGGGCTGCAGCAAGCGGCCCCCTTGTTCCAGCCGCGCGCTTCAACACGCCGGCTGTTGTTGCGGCGCTTTCACCAGTGCCGCGTCAGCGTTCGCTGACATCCCCCCCGGAGATTTCGTGGCGGATGGCGACTATCTCTCATTCTTCAGAAGCAGATCGGAGCGCGTGGAAGCGCTCCTCGAACTCCCGCCTGAGGCTGCGTCGTGCTTCGGCCGCGCGCTGCCGGCGCTTGCGGTCGGCGGTGTCAGTGTTCAGCGGAGGTACGGGCGTCGGCGCGCCGTCGGCGTCGACCGCGACCATCGTGAAGTAACAGGAGTTGGTGTGTCGCCGCTCGCCACTCCTGATGTTCTCGGCCTCGACGCGGATGCCGATTTCCATCGAGGTGCGGCCGGCATTGTTGACCGCGGCACGGAAGGTGACGAGCTCGCCGACGTGGATGGGCTGGCGGAAGGTCACCTGGTCGACCGAAAGCGTCACCGCATATTGCTGCGAATAGCGCGAGGCGCATGAGAACGCCACGCGATCCAGGAGATTGAGCAGCGCGCCGCCATGGACCTTGCCGCTGAAATTCGCCATGTCCGGCGTCATCAGCACGACCATTTCGAGTTCGCGTGTGTCGTGGCTGGTTTCCATTGTCCATCTCCAGAATTTGCAACGCTCAGCTTGAGTTATGCAGCTTGTCGGAGCGAAGGGAAGGGGCCTCACCGCATCGGCGAATGACGGCCCCGGCGGCAGACTGGGTGTGACGATTGGACCGAGGGCTGCGACAAGCGGTCTCCTGTCCAGGCACGACGGAGGGCGCAATCATGTCTCAAAGGACAAGCGACGCCGTGGCGTCAGGAGGAAACATGAATCCGAGAGCCGTGGCCACCTCGTTGCCGAACCGGCATCTACCCGACGCCGATTGGGCCGACCGATTCGAGCTCGCGCTCGACGGCAAGGGCGTGACCGCTGCGGAAGCGGCCGAACGTTCGCTTGGCCGTTCGCCGCGATGGATTCGCGAACTGCTGCGCCTGCGCAACCGCGTGGTCTCGCTCATTGGCCTGAAATCGGCAGCGCCGAAACCGGGTCGCTTCGGGCTGGTCGGGGCGTTTCCAGTGCTGTCGAAAAGCGACGACGAAGTGGTGCTCGGTTTCGACGACAAGCATCTCGATTTTCGCATCGTCGTGGATGTCAGGGCGGGATCCGCGGTCAACCAGATCGTCGGCGTCACCACGCTCGTCCGCAGGCACAATACGCTCGGGCGGGTTTACCTGGCGGCGGTCACACCGTTTCACAAGGTGATCGTGCCGACGCTTCTGGCCCGGGTGGCGGGTCCGGGCGGTCAGATTGGCTGATCAGTCTCCGGCTTGAACGCCCGCCAGTCAGTTGGCGCGCGTGACCGTGAAGCCCTGGGCGCGGAGCAGTTCGACAAGACCTTCCTTGCCCGGAAGGTGCAGCGCTCCGACCGCCATGAAAGCGCCGCCGTCCTTCAGGATCGGTTCGGCACGTGTCGCCATCGTCTTGTTGCGGTCGACGATGATGCGCTGCTCGAAATCGGCATAGCCGAAATCCTCGGCGGAGCCCTTGTCGGAAACGGATCTCATCATCGGCATGATCATGCCGGTGTCGCCGGAAAGGTAGAGATCGGTCATTGTCGCGAAGACGTCGTCGATCGTCTTGCCGAGCGCCAGCGTCTCGATCAGCGCGCGCAGGTGCAGTTCTGTCGGAAGCGAATCCATCGCTGCGAGCTGTTCGATCAGCGTCTCCAGGCCCTTGAGCGTTTTGCCCTGGCTGACCGCATCCTCGGCAATCTTCTTGTCGAGGAAGGAGGCGCCGGTCGCCTTGCGGCTGATCTCGCAGGCGGGCAACGCGACGAAGCTCGCGATCATCCAGGGTTTCATGCGCGCAACGAGCGTCAGCGGAATGCCGCGGGCTTTGAGGCCCGCTTCGAGCTGTTCGCGATCGCCGGGCTCCAGGAAATCGGCGATCGTCTTGTTGTCCGGAAACATGGTGAGGTCGGGCCGCATCAGGATCGCGGCGGCCGATTTCTTCTCGTCGACGATCTCGTCCGATTCGACGATGACGGTTGAGGCTGCTTCGAAAGCGGCCGGCGCCTCGGCAGGCAACGCCAGTACGCGCGGATCGGTCACGTGCATGGTGCCGAGCAGCCAGGAGGCCGCGATGCCGTCCTTCTCGATCTTCCAGAAGATGCCTTTGCCGTTCGGCACGGCGGCGGCTTCCGCTTCGAGTGCGGCGAATTTGGTCGGATCCGACTTGGCAAGGGCGGTGAGCACATTCGAGCCGCCGCATTCGGCTTCCTGCGCATCGGCTTCCGCAACGAAGAAGAGTGCAACGACGAGGCTGGCGGCAAGAACAACATGCAAGAGGGCAATGAGCCAAAGCGTATCGTCAGCGACCCGCGCAAGCAGGTTTCGATCAGGTCTCGCAAAGGCGGTCATCATTGTTCCCCGACGGTCGGACGGTCGTTGCTGAACCCTAGGGCCGGGCCGGTCACGGCTTCCTTAAAGGGCATGGTTAATCCATCGTTTCGCCGAAAATCAGGCGCGCGGATGGGCGCGATCGTAGATTTCCAGAAGCCGCGCGGAATCGACACCGGTATAGACCTGCGTGGTCGACAGGCTGGCGTGGCCGAGCAGTTCCTGGATGGTTCGCAGATCGCCGCCGCCGGCCAGCAGATGGGTGGCGAAGGAGTGTCGCAGCGCATGCGGCGTTGCCGTGTCCGGCAGGCCGAGGGCCCCGCGCAGCTTCTGCATTTCCCGCTGGATGATTGCCGGCTGCAGCTTGGCGCCACGGGCACCACGAAACAACGGTTCATCAGCAGGCGGCTGATAGGGGCAGAGTTTGATATAGGCTGCGACGGCTTCACGCGCAGCCTGAATCAATGGCACGAGCCGCGTCTTGCCGCCTTTGCCGATGATGCGCAGCGACGAGGGCGAGTCGGCGAAATCGCCCGATGTCAGCCCGAGCGCTTCGGAAATGCGCAGGCCGCAGCCATAGAGCAGGGTCAGCACCGCGGCATTGCGCGCGGCGATCCAGGGCTCCTCGGCAAGCTGCGCCTCCGAGGTCACGACGTTCAGCGCCTCTCGGTCGGTCAGCGGCTTCGGCAGGGATTTCGGCTGCTTCGGCGAGCGCACGGCGGCGGCACCTGCTGCGTTCGCAAGGCCATTGCGTTCGAGAAAGCGCAGGAAGGAGCGCAAACCGGCGAGGCCACGGCCGAGCGTGCGTGCACCGGCGCCACCCTTGCGGCGCTGGGCGAGGAAGCCGCGCAGATCCGCCGGCCGCAGCGTCCGGATGTCGGAAAGGCGCGGCGGCCCGGCCAGATGGCCGGTCAGGAATGTCAGGAATTGACGGGTGTCGCGCTCATAGGCCTCGACGGTGTTGTCGGAGAGGCGCCGCTCCCGCATGAGCCCATTGAGCCAACGTTGGCGTTCGGCAAGGAGTTCCGGATGGCCGATGACGAGGAGCTCGTTCATTGTCGCTTCCCAAGTTGGTCCATCGGCGACAATGCCCTGACGCATCTTATGTTTTTGCTAATGCGCCCTTGGAATCTGTCATTCTTCGATCATATAGAATTGCGATGGTCAGCCGGAAAGAATCGGATCGGACTATGGTGGGACGGGATTCGGTGAACGGATTCGCGCATTTTGCTGAAGTACTCGCCCTGGTCTCACAGGGAAAACCTGGTCACATCGTTGACACCCTGATTGCCGAGCGCGGGCAGCGCATCGTCAAGAGCCCGATGTGGCCGTTGATGCGACCTTTTCTCTACGCGTTGCTGAACTACCGCAAGGCGCACGAGTTCGCCGATGCGGTCGCCAACATGCCCGGCTTCCAGGCCTTCGAACATCTGAGTTCGCTTCTCTCGCTGGAGGTGCGGGTCGACCGGGCCGAGCGCATTCCGGCCAAGGGCGGCTTCCTGCTCGTCAGCAACCATCCGACCGGCATTGCCGACGGTATCGCTGTTTTCGACCTGCTCAAGACACGGCGGCCGGACATGATGTTCTTCGCCAATCGCGACGCCATCCGCGTCAATCCACGCTTTGTCGAGATGGTCATCCCGGTCGAATGGCGTGAGGAGCACAAGAGCAAGCTGAAGGCCCGCGAGACGCTGCAGGTGACCAACCGGGCGATCGGCGAGGGCAAGGCGACGGTGCTCTTCCCTTCCGGGCGCATCGCCTATTGGGCGGACGGCTGCCTCAACGAGCGGCCGTGGAAGACGTCTGCGGTGGGCTTTGCGCGCAAATACGGCCTGCCGATCCTGCCGGTGCACATGAGCGCCCGCAATTCCGGCCTGTTCTACTGGTTCGCCAAATGGTCGACGGAACTGCGCGACATGACCGTGTTCCACGAGCTGCTCAACAAGAAGGGCGACTTCTTCGATTTCCGCATCGGCAACCTGATCCCGCCGGAGGCGCTGGAAGGTGAGCCTGGCGAGGTGACGAAGGCGCTCGAGCGGCACACGGTGTTCGATCTGGCCATGGACGCGGACGTGGCGTTCCAGCCCCGGTTGCAAGCAGAGGTCGCGCTCTAGCGATCAGCCGCGCCATGCCTGCCGGGCTTCACGCCGTGCGGCGGATCGGCTAGGTCTTGGGCATGCAGCTTCAATCCATGTTTGCCGAAAACTACCGTTCGTTGAAGTCGATCCGCATGGATCTGACGGGCGTCAACCTGTTCATCGGCGAGAACGGCGTCGGCAAGTCCAATCTCTATCGTGCGCTTCAACTCGTGCAGTCGGCGACGCGCGGCACTCTGGCGCGCGAGATCGCGGAGGAGGGCGGGATGTCGTCGGCGCTCTGGAGTGGCCGCCGCCGCGCCGACAAGCCGGCGCGCATAAGGCTCGAGACCGAGTTGCTGGATGAGGAGCGGGCGATCACCTTTCGCTACCGCATCGAGGCCGGGCTGCGTCCGCCTTTGGCGGCCGCAGGGTTTGCCTATGAGCCCCAGGTCAAGGAAGAGGAACTGACCGTTGAAACCGGCCGCCGTCCCGTGACGATGATGAAGCGGTCCGGCCCCGGCATCTTCGTGCGCGGCGACCGCGGGCGGATGGAGGACTATCCGGAAACGGCTCTGACCTCGGAAACGGCGATCTCGCTGCTCGGCGATGCCGGCCACTATCCGGAGGTCGGCACCTTTCGCCGCGCGGTCGACCAATGGCGGTTCTTCCATGGCTTCCGCACCGATCGCGATTCGCCGTTGCGGTTGCCTTGCCTCGCCGTGACGGCGCCGATGCTTGACGAGACGGGTGTCAACATGGCTGCGGTGTTTGCGACGCTCAGGCACACACGTGAGGATACGGTTGATCTCGATCGAGCGGTCGCCGACGCCTTCGGCGGCGCCTATCTCGACGTTCCCGAACCGGGACAGTTTGCCGAGTTTTCGCTGGTCTTTCCGGATTTCCCCAACCGGCCGTTTTCGCCGCGCGAGCTGTCGGATGGGCAGATGCGGTTCCTGGCGCTGGCGGCGGCGCTGCTTTCCTATCGCCGGCCCCGGTTCATTGCGCTGAACGAGCCGGAGACGAGCCTGCATCCGGACATGCTGCCGGCGCTCGCCGACATGGTCGCCAGCGCTTCGCGCGAAAGCCAGATCTGGATCGTCACTCATTCTGAGCGGTTGGCGGAGGAAGTGCGCCAGCGTTGCGGCATCCGTCCGCGCCGGGTGATCCGCAAGGACAGCGCCACCTGGATCGATGGCATGCGGCTGACGGGGCTGATGGACGACGACGAGTAGGCAACAAAAAACCCCGCAGCGATGCGGGGTTTTCATTCATTCCTGAAGCAATCAGGCGATCTTCTGGCCGGTCTTGGCCCAGTCGGCCAGGAACATTTCGAGGCCCTTGTCGGTCAGCGGGTGCTTGACCAGAGCCTTCAGCGTTGCCGGCGGCGCGGTGATGACGTCGGCGCCGATGAGGGCGGCTTCCTTGACGTGGTTCACGGTGCGGATCGAGGCTGCAAGGATCTCGGTCTCATAGCCGTAGTTGTCGAAGATGTGGCGGATCTCGCGGATCAGGTCCATGCCATCGAAGGCGATGTCGTCGAGGCGGCCGACGAAGGGCGAAACGAAGGTCGCGCCGGCCTTGGCGGCGAGCAGGGCCTGATTGGCCGAGAAGCACAGCGTCACGTTGGTCTGGTGGCCGTCCGAGGTCAGCGCCTTGCAGGCCTTGAGACCGTCGAGCGTCAGCGGCAGCTTGATGCAGATGTTGTCGGCGATCTTCGAAAGAACGGCCGCTTCCTTCATCATCTCGGCGTATTCGGTGGCGGTCACTTCAGCCGAAACCGGGCCTTCGACGATCGAGCAGATTTCCTTGGTGACTTCCGTGATGTCGCGGCCCGACTTCAGGATCAGCGACGGGTTGGTGGTGACGCCATCGAGAAGGCCGAGATCGTTCAGCTCGCGGATTTCCTTGACGTCGGCGGTATCAACGAAAAATTTCATGGAGTCACTCCTTGGGCACGATTGCCGCTCGGGCGCATCTCTACCGGGGAGGAATTCCGTTGGCAGAGATCGCGCGCGTTGAAACTCTGGTGGAACCGTGACAAACCCTGCGCCGGCAAGGCTGCGGTTCGCAGCGCAGTTTTCTTTAACCGAAACACGTGGCAAGGTCACGGCAAAATGACTCGCGATTCAACCGATTTATTCGGCGATTTGCTCGGGCCGATTTCTGCCCGTCGCGTCGTGCCGGTCCTGGTGCCCATGCCGGCGCCGAAAGCCTATTCCTATGCGGTTCCCGACGGCATGGCGGTCGAGCCGGGCTCGATCGTGCAGGTGCCGCTCGGCCCCCGTCTCGTCGTCGGCGTGGTCTGGGATGGAGACGATGACGGCAATGTCGATCCGAAGAAACTCAAGACAATCGAGAAGGTTTTTGACTGCCCGCCGCTGACGAGGGACATGCGAACTTTTCTTGACTGGGTTGCTGCCTACACTGTGACGCCGCCGGGGCTCGTCGCGCGCATGGCGCTCCGGGCACCGGCGGCCTTCGATCCGGAGCCGATGGTGGAAGCGCTGCGCCTCACGGAGATGCGACCGGAGCGCATGACGGCGGCTCGTGAGCGCGTCATCGCGACCGCGAGCGACGGCCTCTCCTGGACGCGCTCCGGGCTTGCGCATGCGGCCGGCACATCGTCGAGCGTGATCGAGGGGCTGACGCAGCAAGGCGTCTTAGAAACCGTATTCATGGCGCCGCCGCCGGTGGTTGCCTTGCCTGATCCCGATTTTGTCGCGCCCCGGCTCGAAGGGCCCCAGAAGGATGCGGCAGCCGATCTCCTGGCGGCGGTGGAGGAGGGCGGCTTCTCTGTGTCGCTGATCGACGGCATCACCGGCTCCGGCAAGACCGAGGTTTATTTCGAGGCGATTGCCGCGACGCTTCGGGCAGGCAAGCAAGTGCTGATACTCTTGCCGGAGATCGCGCTGACATCGAGTTTCCTCGAGCGCTTCCAGGATCGTTTCGGGGCGAAGCCGGCGGAGTGGCACTCGGACCTTGCGCCGCGGACGCGCGAAAAGGTCTGGCGCCAGGTGACGACCGGCACGGTGCGTGTCGTTGCCGGCGCGCGGTCCGCGCTGTTCCTGCCGTTCGAAGAGCTCGGTCTCATCATCGTCGACGAAGAGCACGACCCGGCCTACAAGCAGGAAGACCGCGTCTTCTACAATGCGCGCGACATGGCGGTCGTGCGCGGTCGGATCACCGGCTTTCCCGTCGTGCTCGTCTCGGCGACGCCATCGGTCGAAAGCCGAGTCAATGGCGAAGTCGGCCGTTACAAGCCGATCCACCTGCCGACGCGTTTCGGCGATGCGGCGCTGCCGCGGCTCGGCGTGGTCGATATGCGCCAGCATCCGCCGGCGCGCGGCGGCTTCCTTTCGCCGGTTCTCATCAACCAGATCGGCAAGGCCGTTGAGCGCGGCGAACAGGCGCTGCTTTTCCTCAACCGCCGCGGTTATGCGCCGCTGACGCTCTGCCGCGTCTGCGGCCATCGCTTCCAGTGCCCGGACTGTTCAAGCTGGCTCGTCGAACACCGCTTCCGCGGGCAGATCCAGTGCCACCATTGCGGCTATACGGAGAAGACGCCGGAGGCCTGCCCCGAATGCGGCACGCTCGATCATCTCGTTGCCTGCGGCCCGGGGGTCGAACGCATTGCCGAGGAGGTGGAGCGGCATTTCCCCGAGGCGCGCACGATCGTGCTGTCCTCCGACCTCATGGGCGTCAAGCGGCTGCGGCTGGAACTCGACGCCATTGCGCGCGGCGAAGCGGACATCGTCATCGGCACCCAGCTTGTCGCCAAGGGGCATAACTTTCCGCTGATGACGCTGGTCGGCATCGTCGATGCCGACCTCGGCTTGGCCAATGGCGATCCGCGGGCAGCCGAGCGGACGTTCCAGCTTCTTTCGCAGGTGACCGGCCGCGCCGGGCGAACCGGCCTCAAGAGTCTCGGCCTGTTGCAGACCTACCAGCCGCAGCATCCGGTGATGCAGGCCATCGTCTCCGGCGATGCGGATGCCTTCTACGACCGCGAGATCGCCGAGCGCGAAAAGGCCTTGCTGCCGCCCTTCGGCCGGCTCGCCTCGCTGATCGTTTCGGCCGATACCCGTCAGGATGCCGAGGGCCATGCGCGGGGCTTGCGCATGGCTGCGCCGCGGACCGACGGCATCACCATTCTCGGCCCGGCGGAGGCGCCGCTGGCGCTGATCCGTGGACGGCATCGCTTCCGCCTGCTGGTGCATGGCCGGCGCAACAGCGACATGCAGGCTTTCGTCAAGGCGATGATCGCCGCCGGCCCCAAGGAGCGCGGCTCGATCAGCGTCCAGCTCGACATCGATCCCCAAAGCTTCCTGTAAATTCAAGTTTCCTGTGATCGTCGCGTTGAACAGGCCGCGGGCGATTCACAACCGGGGCGACATGCGCTAGAGGTCAAGGACGCGCCGCTTCGGCCGAAGACGAAACGGCATGACAAGGGCTCATCTGCAGGAACGGGCATGGAATTCTACATTCCGACGGAAACCGGCGAATTCCTCGCCTTCTGCGCGGCCGTGGCTGCGGCGCTGATCGGCGTCGTCATGCTGTTTGCGCCGCGGCTTACCTTTCGTGCGGCTGGCATCGGCATTGCCGAGGGGCGGCGCGGCGGTTATGCCGAGGCACGCTCCACCATGGGCGGCATGCATGTGGGGCTCGGCCTTGCCGCGATCCTCCTGGCGCAGCCGATGGTCTATCTTGCAGTCGGAGCGGCGTTCGCGCTTGCCGCCTTCGGCCGAATCCTCTCGATGATGAGCGACAACGGCGGCACGGTCTACAACTGGCTGGCGCTCTTCGTTCAGGCGGCACTCGCCATCCTTCCGCTCGCATACGTCTTCGGCATGATCTGATCGTGCCGCGGGCCGTTCCGCGATTCACAACGCAGGAAACGAATTTACGGCAAAATTCGGCCAAGGTGGCCGACTTATGCCGCATTCCTGCCGTTCGCGTGTTGCGAGTCCAAACATCCTATGCTAGACGAACCGCGAATTGCGGGGGAAGTGGGTCGCCAGGCCTCGATATCCTGCAAATTATTGCAGCAAATTCAAGAATTTAAGTTGACGGCCCACCGCCAGCTCGGTTCTTGGATGAAAATGAGAGAAGCTTGTGCCCGTGGCAGACACATCCCAGCTTATTTCCGGTGTTGCAGAAAGATACGCGTCCTCGCTTTTTGAACTCGCGCTCGGCGCCGGTTCCGTCGAGGCAGTCGGCGCGGATCTGACCCGCGTCCAGGCCCTGATCGACGGCAGCGATGATCTGAAGCGGCTGATCGTAAGCCCGGTCTTTTCTGCAGACGACCAGTTCAAGGCCATTTCGGCAGTTGCCGAGAAGGCTGGTATCTCCGGGCTCGTCGGCAACTTCCTCAAGGTCGTTGCCCGCAATCGCCGACTCTTCGCGCTGCCGGGCATGATCAAGGCGTTCCGCCTGATCGCCGCACGCCATCGTGGCGAAGTCTCCGCCGACGTCACGTCGGCCCATGCGCTCTCTGCAGTGCAGGAAAACGAATTGAAGGCGACGCTGAAAAGCGTCACCGGCAAAGACGTGACGGTCAACGTCACCGTCGACCCGTCTATTCTTGGAGGTCTGATCGTCAAGGTCGGGTCCCGCCAGATTGACACCTCCCTTCGCACCAAACTCTCTACCCTTAAGCTTGCACTGAAAGAGGTCGGCTGATGGATATCCGCGCCGCGGAAATTTCCGCAATTCTCAAAGATCAGATCAAAAATTTCGGCCAGGAAGCAGAAGTCTCCGAAGTCGGTCAGGTGCTTTCCGTCGGTGACGGTATTGCCCGCGTCTACGGCCTCGACAATGTTCAGGCAGGCGAGATGGTCGAATTCCCGGGTGGAATTCGCGGCATGGCGCTGAACCTCGAAGCCGACAACGTCGGTGTCGTTATTTTCGGTTCGGACCGTGACATCAAGGAAGGCGACACCGTCAAGCGGACCGGCGCCATCGTGGACGTCCCGGTTGGTCCGGAACTGCTCGGCCGCGTCGTCGACGCGCTCGGCAACCCGATCGACGGCAAGGGCCCGATCAACGCCAAGCAGCGCTCGCGCGTTGACGTCAAGGCTCCGGGTATCATTCCGCGCAAGTCGGTTCATGAGCCGATGTCGACCGGCCTCAAGGCCATCGACGCTCTGATCCCGGTTGGTCGTGGCCAGCGCGAGCTCGTCATCGGCGACCGCCAGACCGGCAAGACCGCGATCATCCTTGACACGATCCTCAACCAGAAGGCCATTCACGACAATGGTCCGGAAGGTGACAAGCTGTATTGCGTCTACGTCGCAATCGGCCAGAAGCGTTCGACGGTTGCCCAGTTCGTGAAGGTTCTGGAAGAGCGTGGCGCTCTGCAGTACTCGATCATCGTTGCTGCAACCGCATCCGACCCGGCTCCGATGCAGTACCTCGCACCGTTCGCCGGTTGCGCGATGGGCGAATACTTCCGTGACAACGGCAAGCATGCCCTCATCGGCTACGACGACCTGTCGAAGCAGGCTGTTTCCTACCGTCAGATGTCGCTCCTGCTGCGCCGCCCGCCGGGCCGCGAAGCTTACCCGGGCGACGTTTTCTACCTGCACTCCCGCCTGCTCGAGCGCGCTGCAAAGCTCTCGGACGACAATGGCGCCGGTTCGCTGACGGCTCTGCCGGTCATCGAAACGCAGGGCAATGACGTTTCGGCGTTCATCCCGACCAACGTGATCTCGATCACCGACGGCCAGATCTTCCTTGAAACCGACCTGTTCTACCAGGGCATCCGTCCGGCCGTTAACGTCGGTCTGTCGGTTTCGCGCGTCGGCTCTGCCGCGCAGATCAAGGCGATGAAGCAGGTTGCCGGCTCGATCAAGGGCGAACTCGCTCAGTATCGTGAAATGGCCGCCTTCGCGCAGTTCGGCTCGGACCTCGATGCCGCTACGCAGCGCCTGCTGAACCGCGGTGCCCGCCTGACCGAACTCCTGAAGCAGCCGCAGTTCTCGCCGCTGAAGACGGAAGAGCAGGTCGCGGTCATCTTCGCTGGCGTCAACGGTTACCTCGACAAGCTGCCGGTCAACCAGGTCGGCAAGTTCGAGCAGGGCCTGCTTTCGTACATGCGTTCGGAAGGCAAGGACATCCTGGAAACCATCCGCAAGGACAAGGCGATCTCCGACGACGTCAAGGGCAAGCTGAAGGCTGCAATCGACAGCTTCGCCAAGTCTTTCGCCTGAGCGGATTTCATTTAGGACGGATAACGGATGCCTTCACTTAAGGATCTGAAGAACCGGATCGCCTCCGTCAAGGCGACGCAGAAGATCACCAAGGCGATGAAAATGGTCGCCGCGGCGAAGCTTCGGCGTGCGCAGGAGGCGGCCGAGGCCGCCCGGCCTTACTCGCAGCGCATGGCTACCGTTCTCGCCAACATCGCTCAGGCGGTTGGTGCGGACGACAGCGCGCCTGCCCTGATGACCGGAACCGGCAAGGACGATACGCACCTTCTGGTCGTCTGCACGGCTGAACGCGGCCTTTGCGGCGGCTTCAACTCGCAGATCGCCCGTCATGCCCGCGACCACGTTCGCAAGCTGCTCGCAGCCGGCAAGACGGTCAAGATCATCTGCGTGGGCAAGAAGGGCTTCGATATTCTGCGTCGCGAATTCGCGTCGCTGATCATCGATCGTGTCGACCTGCGTGAAGTCAAGAAGATCGGCTTCGAAAACGCCGACCAGATTGGCCACAAGGTCATCGCGCTCTTCGAAAAGGGCGAGTTCGATGTCTGCACGCTGTTCTACTCCGAGTTCAAGTCCGTTATCGCCCAGATTCCGACGGCTCAGCAGCTGATCCCCGCTTCGGCCGGCCCGGTCGCAGCGGAAGCATCGGATGCTTCGGCCGTCTATGAATATGAGCCGGACGCGGGCGCGATCCTGAGCGACCTCATTCCGCGCAACATTTCCGTGCAGATCTTCCGGGCCCTGCTCGAGAACGTCGCCGGCGAAATGGGCGCGAAGATGAGCGCGATGGACAATGCGACGCGCAATGCTGGTGAGATGATCAACAAGTTGACGCTGAACTATAACCGTCAGCGCCAGGCTCAGATCACCAAGGAACTCATTGAAATCATCTCGGGCGCGGAAGCGCTCTAAGGTTACGGAAAGAGGGTAAGGATTATGGCTAAGGCAGCTACCCCGAAAGAAACCGCAGTGGAGAAGAAGCCCGCTGCACCGAGGAAGGCAGCTTCCGCCAAGACCGCAGCAGTTGCCGCAACCGGCGCTGTCGGTCGCGTAACGCAGGTCATCGGCGCCGTCGTTGACGTCGTGTTCGAAGAAGGCCAGCTTCCGCAGATCCTGAACGCGCTGGAGACCGACAACCACGGTAACCGCCTCGTTCTCGAAGTCGCTCAGCACCTCGGCGAAAACTCCGTCCGCACGATCGCCATGGACTCGACCGAAGGTCTCGTGCGCGGCCAGCCGGTCACCGACACCGGTGCGCCGATCACGGTTCCGGTTGGCGACGAAACGCTCGGCCGCATCATGAACGTCATCGGCGAGCCGGTCGACGAAGCCGGTCCGCTCGTTACCTCGGGCAAGCGCGCGATCCACCAGGATGCGCCGTCCTACGTCGAGCAGTCGACGGAAGCACAGATCCTTGTCACCGGCATCAAGGTCGTCGACCTTCTCGCGCCTTACGCAAAGGGCGGCAAGATCGGCCTCTTCGGTGGTGCAGGCGTCGGCAAGACCGTTCTCATCATGGAACTGATCAACAACGTCGCCAAGGCGCACGGTGGTTACTCGGTGTTTGCAGGCGTGGGTGAACGCACCCGCGAAGGCAACGACCTCTACCACGAAATGATCGAGTCCGGCGTTAACAAGCATGGCGGCGGCGCAGGCTCCAAGGCTGCGCTCGTTTACGGCCAGATGAACGAACCGCCGGGCGCCCGCGCTCGCGTCGCTCTGACGGGCCTCACGATCGCTGAAGACTTCCGCGACAAGGGCCAGGACGTTCTGTTCTTCGTCGACAACATCTTCCGCTTCACCCAGGCAGGTTCCGAAGTGTCGGCTCTGCTCGGCCGTATTCCTTCGGCCGTGGGTTACCAGCCGACGCTGGCGACCGACATGGGTCAGATGCAGGAACGCATCACCACGACGACCAAGGGTTCGATCACCTCGGTTCAGGCCATTTACGTTCCGGCCGACGACTTGACCGACCCGGCGCCGGCTACCTCGTTCGCCCACCTGGACGCAACGACGGTTCTGTCGCGCTCGATCGCCGAAAAGGGCATCTACCCGGCCGTTGACCCGCTCGACTCCACGTCGCGCATGCTCGACCCGATGATCGTCGGCGAGGAGCACTACGAAGTGTCGCGTAAGGTGCAGACGACCCTGCAGCGCTACAAGTCGCTCCAGGACATCATCGCCATCCTCGGCATGGACGAACTGTCTGAAGAAGACAAGATCGCCGTTGCCCGCGCTCGTAAGATCGAACGCTTCCTGTCGCAGCCGTTCTTCGTCGCCGAAGTCTTCACGGGTTCGCCGGGCAAGCTCGTCGCTCTCGAAGACACGATCAAGGGCTTCAAGGGCCTGGTCAACGGCGAATACGACCACCTGCCGGAAGCTGCCTTCTACATGGTCGGCTCGATCGAAGAAGCGGTCGAAAAGGCCAAGAAGCTGGCTGCTGAAGCCGCTTGATTGCACTGTTAAGCCTCGGCGCGATCCAAGCGCCGAGGCTTTCATCCTGCCTTATCAGAAGGCAGGGAAGACATGCACAGCCGCCTTTTAGGTGGCGCGCCCACGAGAAGTGAATGGTCATGGCCGATTTCAACTTTGAGCTTGTTTCCCCCGAGCGCCTGCTCCTCTCCGAAAAGGTGACGGAAGTCGTCATTCCGGCGACCGAGGGCGAGATGACCGTGATGGCCAATCACGCTCCGACGATGACGACGGTCAAGCCCGGCGTGGTCACGGTGAAGACGGCGGACGGCAAGACCGAGCGCTTTGCTGTGTTCGGCGGCTTTGCCGACATCCTGCCGACCGGCTGCACGCTTTTGGCCGAGTCCGCCGTCCACGTCGACGAACTCGACCGTACGGTTCTTGAAAACCGCATCGATGCGGTTCGTGCCGAGCTGGAAGGCGCCGGCGACGAGAAGAAGACCCGTCTCGAGCAGTTCGTCGCCGAACTGACGAAGCTCGGCGAGATCGTGATCCCGGCCTGAAAGGGACACCCGGAAGGGTAATGCAAATCCGAAAGCCCCGCCTTCGTGCGGGGTTTTTTGTTGATCGCGAGTTCTTTGCCGTGACGCTTCGCTTAAGTGGAGCGGGATGCGGGCGGACAACCGTATACCCTTCCTCATCAGTATTAGCCTTCGCGTCGGTGAATGGCTTGCCCGGATCGGCGCTTTAGCTATTCTTCATCAGAAGCCCTTTATTGGTCCCTGAAAGTTCAGCTCAAAGAAGAAGAGGCGCCGGCATGACGTCAAAGATTGTTCCGGTGATCATGGCGGGCGGGCGCGGCACCCGTTTGTGGCCGCTCTCTCGCGCCGCCGCTCCGAAGCAATTCCTGCAGATCCTTTCCGATCGTTCACTGTTCCAGCAGACGCTGGAGCGCGTGCGCGACGCCGGCCAGTTCGAGCCGGCCATCATCGTCACCAACAGCGACTTTCGCTTCATCGTCGCGGAGCAGGCGCGGGCGATCGACGTACATCTGGGCGACATCCTCCTTGAGCCGGTTGCACGCAACACAGCGCCGGCGCTGACTGCCGCGGCTTTCCAGGTACTCAGCCGTTACGGCAAGGGTGCGGTCATGCAGGTGCTTGCTTCTGACCATGAGATCGATGCCGGCGAGGTCTACAGGGATTGCATACTCAGGGCGCACCAGGCCGCCCGCCACGGAGAACTGGTGACCTTCGGCATCACGCCGACGGAACCGGCGACCGGCTACGGCTACATCGAGCGCGGCGAAGAACTGACGGCTGGCACGAACCGTGTGGCGCGGTTCGTCGAGAAGCCGGACCGCGCCAAAGCCGAGGCAATGCTCGAGACCGGGCGCTACCTCTGGAACTCCGGCATGTTCATGCTGCCGGTAAAACCCTTTCTTGATGAGATGAAGCGCCACGCGCCCCAAGTCTGGGAAGCGACGAAGCTCGCGGTCGACGGGGCTCAGAAGGATCTCGACTTCACGCGGCTGAATGCCGAGAGCTTCGCGGCCGCGCCTGATATTTCAGTCGATTATGCGGTCTTCGAAAAGACCGAGCGGGCAGCCGTGGTGCCGTCTTCCTTCCTCTGGTCCGATCTCGGCAGCTGGGACGCCGTCTGGAAGACGGGAGAAAAGGACGGCGACGGCAATGTCGTCACCGACAAGGCCACGGTGTCGAACACGCGCAATTCGCTGGTCCTGTCGCGCGACATTCACCTTGCAGTTCAAGGGCTGGACGATGTCGCCGTCATTGCCGGCGAGGATGCCGTCTATGTCGGACGGCTGGCCGATAGCCAGAGCGTCGGTTCCATCGTCAAGACGCTGGCGAAGTCGCCACAGACGGCGGCGCTGACCGAGATACACCCGACGTCCTATCGCCCCTGGGGGGCGGTCGCGGCCATTTCGGACGGAGAACGCTTTGCCGTCAAACGTCTGCGCGTGAACCCCGGCAAGAAGATCTCACTGCAGAAGCATCATCATCGGGCGGAACATTGGATCGTGGTGCGCGGCACGGCGGAGATCACGATGTCCGGGGAAACGCGAATGCTGCACGAGAATGAGTCGGTCTATATTCCGCCGGGGATCGTGCATCGGCTTCACAACCCGGGCAAAATCCCGCTGGAACTGATTGAGGTGCGCACCGGCTCCTATCTCGGCGAAGACGACATCATCCGTATCGAGGACGAATTCGGCCGAAGCTAAGGGGTAATCCCTTACTGCATGTCTCCTTGAATCGGCCTCGATTTAAGGACGAAGACCTGCAGCAAATCAAAGTGCTAGCGACCTTTGCGCGTCTGATGAGACTGCGCCGCAGGCCCGAATGATCGGACGACACGAAAAAAGCCCGGGCCAAGACCCGGGCTTTGCGTAGGTGAGAGCGGGAGGGCTGTCCCGCTCCAAATTCGGCACGCTTATAGCTGATGGATCAGCCGGCGACGCGCTCGGTTTCGCCCTTCTGAGCGTAGTAGTGGCCGAAGCGGTTTGCGAGGAAGGTGTCGAGGCTGATGTCTTCCTGGCGAACGAAGCCCTTCGAGGCGATCTTGCCTTCGGCGAGCAGATCGAGCACGGCGCAGATGCTGCCTGCCGTGGTGATCTGGATACCGCTCTGCATGCGGCCGGCAACGACGCCGCTATAGACCTTGTTGGCGTAGGTTTCCTGGATCAGGCGGCCGCTGCGGAAGCCCGAAACCGTAACGAAGATCACGACGACGTCCTGGGTGGTGGTCGGCAGGGCGTTCTCGAAGATGTCCTTGAGGACTTCGCGGCGGTGGCGCAGGCCGAGGTCGTTGAGGAGCGCCTTCATGATGGCGGCATGGCCCGGATAGCGGATCGTCTTGTAGTTGAGCGTGCGAACCTTGCCCTTCAGCGTTTCGCAGAGGGTGCCGAGACCGCCCGAGGTGTTGAAGGCTTCATAGGTGACGCCGTCGAGCGAGAATTCTTCGCGCTCTTCCATGGCCGGCACTTCGATGAGGTTGTTTTCGACGATCGCTTCGCAGGGCTCGATATATTCGTTGATAACGCCGTCGGTGCTCCAGGTAAGATTGTAGTTGAGCGCGTTCGACGGGTACTGCGGCAGGGCGCCAACGCGCATGCGCACGCTTTCCAGCGTCTCAAAGTGGCTGGCGAGATCGTTGGCGACGATCGAGATGAAGCCCGGTGCGAGGCCGCACTGCGGGATGAAGGCGGTGTTCGCCTTGGCGGCGATCGCCTTGACCTGGCGAGTGGATTCGACGTCTTCGGTCAGGTCCAGGTAGTGGATGCCGGCTTCAGCAGCGGCTTCGGCGATGGCGACCGTCAGGTGGAACGGAGCGGCGCTGAGGACGGCAAACTTGCCCGACAGAAGAGCGACGAGCTGCTTCTTGTCGGCGATATCGACCGTCGCGGTCGTGATAGCAGCGTGCTTTTCCACCTGCTCCAGCTGCTCGGCGCTGCGGTCGGCGACGCAGACGCTGTAGTCGCCGGTATGGGCGAGCATGCGAGCGATGGTGGAGCCGATCTTGCCTGCTCCGATGACGACGATATTCTTCATTCTTTCCCCCAGGGCATGAGAACTGTGTGTGCCCCTATTGTCGTGGGAGGGGTTGTTGATTTGAAGCGCTGAAACGACTAAATCGCCTATAGATATTCGGCAGATTGCCCAACCGGACCGACGAAATGCAAATCACGGATAAGGATCGAGAGCTCCTCGCCGTCCTCAGCGAAAATGCCCGCATGCCGACGGCGACGATCGCGCGCCGGCTCGGCCTGTCGCGCACGACAGTGCAGGCGAGGATCGAGCGGTTGGAGCGCGAGGGAATCATCGCCGGCTATGGCGTGCGCCTGTCGGAGAGCTACGAGAAGGGGCTGGTCAAGGCGCATGTGCTGATCACCATCGCGCCGCGGGCGCTGAGCCGCGTGACCCCCGAACTCAGTGCCATCCGTGAAATCCAGACGCTGCATTCTGTCAGCGGCAGTTTCGATCTTATCGCGGTGGTCGCGGCGACGTCGATCAGCGAACTCGATCTTCTGATCGATCGCATTGGCGAGATCGACGGCGTCGACCGGACGCTTTCTTCGATTATCCTTTCGACCCGGATCGATCGGTAGGCCGTTGCTTTCCTAAGTCAGCGAGTGACGGGATCGTCATGGCGCATGCCCCGCGGAGGGCTTCTCGCCTGATGTGGCGTCCGTCGCTGGCTCCTTCCCATTCGGCACTTTTGCCGGCACGTTCCAGTCTGTCGGGCCCTTGACGAAGCTACGCAGTCCGGCATCGCCATAGGCGAGCCATTTGCTCCGGTCGAAGTAAAGCTCGGCAATGCTCTTCGGCCGCGCGCGCGGCGGCTGGTTGGCAAGGAAGTTAAAGCGCGGCGTCACCTCGTCGGACTCGCGCTTGAACTGGATGCGGCTGCCGAAACGCTTGAGATCGAATTCCTTCAGCGCCTGGATTTGCAGGGTGACGCTTGCGGCATCGGCCCAGCGCACGTGGTCGAGGAACACCGCCGCTGCCCGCGCCGCTGCCGTGGTCACGGCCTGGCGGTCCTCCGGTCGCTCGATGTTGAGCTTGACGCGGAAGGAGGTGATTTCCTCCTCGCCGCTGCCTTTGACGAAGATGAAGATCGATGAGGGCTTGTCCTCGCCCGGACGCGGGAAGGAGACGAGTGACGAACATTCCCATTGGGCACGCTCACCGGCACCGGCTTTCCATTCGAGTTCGCGAAAGCCGGCGTCGCGCAACTCGTCGCAGAGCGCCTTGGGATCGCTGCGGATGACGCGCAGGAACTGCTGCTCCGGCGTCTGCAGATCCTGGAAGGTCCAGGCGGGCAGGGCGATGCGTGGCGGTTCGCGCCTTGCCGGCTTCTCGGCCGTCGATTCGGAGGGCTTGCTCTTCGCCAGGAAGGTCGTCGGCAGACCCAATGCCACGAGAACTTTCTTGAGGTTGCGCTGTTCGTTGGCAAGCAGGGCCGTCGCGAGAATGGCGGTGACGATCAGGATGAGAGCGACGAGAAAGAAGCGCAGTCCCGTCCGACCGGCAGGCTTTGGAGCCGGCGTCTTGCCACGGGGCGTGCTCATGCGGTCCCGCCTGCCCGGCGGGGCGCGATGAGGCGCGGTACCTCCAGCAAAAGGTGATCGGTCGGCCGGGCTTCCATGATCTCAAGTTATCAACGGGTCTAGGCCTTCTTCATCCCCGAAATCCGTCGCGGTCGCAATATGCAACCGCCGATATCGGCAAGCCACTGTCACGTCTCAACACAACGCGCCGCTGAACGAGAATTACCGTGAACTAGGAAGTTGAAATCCGGGGGCGATCACATAGCTTGCTGGACGCAAACATCGAATGGAATACGTCATGGCAAACCCGAATTCAGCCGAGCTTGTGATCGATGCGTCGCTGGTACGGCGGCTGATCGCGACACAGTTTCCGCAGTGGTCGGATCTTGCGGTGCGTCCGATCGAGCCCGGCGGCTGGGACAACAGGAGCTTCCGGCTCGGCGAGCGGATGACCGTGCGCCTGCCGAGCGCCGAGCACTATGTGCTGCAAGTGGATAAGGAGCACCGCTGGCTGCCGCGGCTGGCTCCCCAATTGCCGCTGCCCATTCCCGTGCCGCTGGCCAAGGGCATGCCGGGAGAAGGCTTTCCCTGGCCCTGGTCGGTCTACCGCTGGCGTCAGGGGGAAACGTTGGCCGTGGAGCGGGTCGCAGATCTCGGGCAAGTGGCGAAGGATCTCACGCGGTTTCTGCGCGCCTTGCGGCAGGCGGATGCCGCGGGTGGGCCCTTGCCTGGCGACCACAATTTCCACCGCGGCGGTCCGCCTGCCTTCTATGACGAGCAGACGCGCCAGGCGCTCGCACTGCTTGAGGGACAGGTCGACACGGCGGCGGCCAGAGAGGTCTGGGAAGCGGCCCTTGCTGCGCCATTCGAGGGGGCCCCCGTCTGGTTTCACGGCGACATCGCCTGGGGCAACCTTTTGGTCGAGCAAGGTCGCTTGAGCGCGGTCATCGATTTCGGCACCTCGGGTGTCGGCGACCCCGCCTGCGATCTGGCGATAGCCTGGACGTTCTTCCACGGCGAGAGCCGCGAGGTCTTCCGTGATGGCATGGCACTCGATCGCGGTGCCTGGGCGTGCGGGCGTGGCTGGACCCTGTGGAAGGCGCTGATCGTGCTTGCCGGCATGACCGGCGCGTCCGCAAGCGAGAAGGCAAAGCAGCTCACGGTGATCGAAGACGTGCTTGCGGATCATCGCCGCTTCGGCTAGCGCCCGAGCCACGATCGGGCGCAAGCCAGCTTGACCCCGCTGCAAATTGCCTCTAGCTCAGGCGCACGCGGGACGACCCGCGTCGGTGCTTCGCCTGGGGACGGCCCCAGTATCTCGACCGAGATACTTGGAGTCGATCGCATCATGCAGCCCCAAAGCTCGCGGCACGTCCGCGCGACCTTTCCCTTTATTGAGCAGCCTAGAGCATCCCGCTCTCAAGTGGAGTCACTGGAGGCGGAAAGATGCTCTAGAATCAAAGTGCTAGAGCGTCCTTTGCGCGTTCAGTTGAACGCGCGGCGCTCTAGTCATTCCATCGGAAGCAATCGCTTCGTGGGACGGCCTCGGCCGCCGATCGCTTATCCAACACATTGACGCGCCGGCGGCCGCCGACGCGCGCCGCCGATGCGTCTCCGCCAACACATGAGGTTGATGATAGCCGGACCCATCGAACAATTTGAGATCAAGTCACTCCTACCGATCGCCGAGATCGGCTGTCACCAGATCAGCTTTACCAACTCGGCCGCCTATATGGTGCTGACGGTGGCGATCGCCAGTCTGTTCCTGATCCTGTCAACGGGAAGACGCGGCCTCGTGCCGAACCGGGCGCAGTCGGCGGCAGAGATCCTCTATGAGTTTGCGGCAAAGACGCTGCGCGACAATGCCGGCGAGAAGGGCATGCGCTTCTTCCCGCTGGTCTTCTCGCTTTTCGTGTTCATCCTCACCGCCAACCTGATCGGCATGTTCCCCTATGCCTTCACGGTGACGAGCCATATCGCGGTCACCTTCGCGCTGGCCATGCTGGTGTTCCTGACGGTCACGCTCTATGGCCTTTACCGGCACGGCTTCGGCTTCCTCAGGCTGTTCATGCCGGCGGGCGTGCCGTTGATTCTGGCGCCGATCATCATCCCGATCGAGGTGGTCTCCTACCTCTCGCGTCCCGTCAGCCACTCGGTTCGTCTATTCGCGGTCATGCTGGCCGGCCACATCACGCTCAAGGTTTTCGCCGGTTTCGTCGTGGGCCTCAGCGGCTTTGGGGCGCTCGGGATCCTGGCCGCGGTCATGCCGCTGCTGATGACGGTGGCGCTGACCGGGCTCGAACTGCTGATGGCGCTCATCCAGGCCTATATCTTCACCATGCTGACCTGCATGTATCTCAACGACGCGCTCCATCCGAGCCACTGAGAACAGGCGATGAGGCTCCCTGCACCGGGAGCCTCTTTGTCATTCGATCGCCCGCCGCGCTTCGTTCCGGTAGGTCCGCCAGGAGGTCCAGGCAAAGGCGATCAGGAACATCACGGTCATCAGGAGCACGATGGTCGGCGCCGGCGCGCTGTCGATGAAGAAGGAGAGATAGACGCCGCAGAAGGAGGCCGTCATCGCGATGATCACGGCGACGATGAGCATGGCGCCCATGGTGCGGGTGACCAGGAAGGCGATGGCGCCGGGTGCGATCAGCATGGCGATGGCAAGGATCAGCCCCACCGCCTTCAGCGCGCCGACGATCGTCAGCGACAGGATCGCGAGCAGCCCATAGTGCAACCAGTTAACCGGAAGACCGACGGCTTTGGCCTGGGCGGGATCGAAGGCGTGCAGCAGGAAATCGCGCCATTTGACGGCGAGAATACCGGTGGCGACCAAGGCGATCACGCCGGTCTCGGCGATGTCGCGCCAGCCGATGCCGAGCATGTCGCCGAAGAGGATGTGGTCGAGGTGCACGTCGCTCTGGATCTTGGTGTAGAGCACCAGCCCGAAGCCGAACATGCCGGAGAAGACCACGCCCATCACCGTATCCTGCTTGATGCGGCTGTTTTCCTTGAGATAGCCGGTCAAAAGCGCGCAGGACATGCCGGCGGCAAAGGCGCCGACGGCAAGCGGCAGGCCGACGATGTAGGAGATGACGATGCCGGGGAAGACCGCATGCGAGATCGCGTCGCCCATCAGCGACCAGCCCTTCAGCACCAGGAAACAGGAGAGCATGGCGGTCGGGATCGCCACCAGCACCGAGATCAGAAGCGCGTTGCGCATGAACTCGAATTCGAAGACCGCAAGCAGCATGTCGAGCGAGATCATCGGGCAGCCTCCATCGGTTCGGCGCTGCGCCTGCGCGCGGCGAGCAGCCCGTGCTTCGGGGCCAAGACGAAGGCCGTCAGGAAGATGAGTGTCTGCAGCACGATGATGATGCCGCCGGTGGCACCGTCGAGGAAGTAGCTGAAATAGGCGCCGAAGAAGCTCGTCAGCGCACCGATGGCGACGCTGATCAGGATCAGCCGCGGAAAGCGATCCGTGAGCAGGTAAGCGGTCGCGCCAGGCGTCACCACCATGGCGATGACAAGGAAAGCGCCGACGGTCTGCAGTGCTGCGACCGTACAGGCCGAGAGCAGGGTGAAGAACAGCACCTTGAGGAAGGTGGTGGGAATGCCGATCGAGCGGGCGTGGCTCTCATCGAAGAAGGTCACCATCAGGTCCTTCCACTTCGCTGTCAGAATGACCAGCGAGACGATGCCGATGATCGCGAGCTGCAGTGTGTCGGCGGGCGTGATCGCCAGGATGTTGCCGAGCACGATGGTCTGAATATTCACCGATGTCGGCGACAGCGAGACCATGAAAAGCCCGAGGCCGAAGAAGGAGGTGAAGATCAGGCCGATGATCGTGTCTTCCTTGAGCCTTGTGCGCTGGTTGAGAAACAACATGGCGCCGGCGGCAAGCGAGCCGGAGAAGAAGGCGCCGAGCGAGAAGGGCAGGCCCAGCATATAGGCGCCGGCGACCCCCGGGACGATCGAATGCGAGAGGGCATCACCGATCAGCGACCAGCCCTTGAGCATCAGATAGGAGGAGAGGAAGGCGCAGACGGCGCCGACCAGCGCGCTCACCCACATGGCATTGACCATGTAGCCATAGGTGAAGGGTTCCAGGAGCGTGGCGATCATTTGCCGTTCGGTTCCCCGTTGGTCTCGGGTTTTGCCGGCTGCGCCACCATCCGATCCTTGTCGCCATACATGACGAGCGGGCGCTCGTCGTCGGTGATGACGGCGAGCTGCCGCGGATCGGCATCGTCATGCAGGTTTTCGCCGCCGAGCACGAAGTGCCGGAGAACGCCGCCGAAGGCGAGTTCCAGGTTTTCGCGGGTGAAGGTGGTTTCCGTCGGGCCATAGGCGAGCACGGTGTTCTTGAGGAGCACGGTGCGGTCGCAGAATTCCGGCACACTGCCGAGATTGTGGGTGGAAACCAGCATGACCCGGCCCTCGTCACGCAGGCCGATCAGGAGGCGAATGATCGCGTCCTCGGTCTTGACGTCGACGCCGGTGAACGGTTCGTCGAGCAGGATGACCTTGCCATCCTGGGCGAGCGCGCGCGCCAGGAAGACGCGCTTCTTCTGGCCGCCGGAGAGTTCACCGATCTGGCGCTTGCGATAGTCGCTCATGCCGACGCGCGCAAGCGCTGCCTCGACCGCCTCATGATCCGCCGTCTTCGGGATGCGCAGCATGTTCATGTGGCCGTAGCGGCCCATCATGACGACGTCCTCGACCAGGACCGGGAAGTTCCAGTCGACCTCCTCGGCCTGCGGCACATAGGCGACGAGGTTCTTCTTGAGCGCTTCCGGAACCGAACGGCCAAGGATCGAGATCTCGCCGCGCGAGAGCCGGGCAAAGCCCATGATCGCCTTGAAGAGTGTCGACTTGCCGCTGCCGTTGACGCCGACGAGCGCGGTGATCGTGCCCGTCGGGATCTCGAAGGTCGCGTCGCGCAGGGCCCGCAGGCCGTTGCGGTAGGTGACTGTCGCGCCAGAGACACGGATGCCGCTGCCCTGTTCGCCGGACGCCGGCACGGGGCCGGAGCGGGGCTTCACCTGAAGGTTCATTGCGAAAGCCCCTTGGCGATGGTTTCCGATGTGACGCGCAGCAGATCGATATAGGTGGGAACCGGACCGTCCGCCTCGCTCAAGGAATCAACGTAGAGCACGCCACCGTATTTTGCACCGGTTTCGCGCGCCACCTGCTCAGCCGGATCGGGCGAGATCGTGCTTTCGGAAAAGACGACCGGAATGTGGTTGGCCCTGACGGCGTCGATGACCTTGCGGACCTGTTGCGGGGTACCCTGTTGGTCGGCATTGATCGGCCAGAGGTAGAGTTCCTTCATGCCGAAATCGCGGATCAGGTAGCTGAAGGCGCCTTCGCTCGAAACCAACCAGCGCTTGTCTTCGGGGATCTTGGCGATCTCGGCGCGGATCGGCGCGATGGTCGCCTCGATCTTCTGCTTATAGGCCTCGGCATTCGCCTTGTAGGTCTCGGCATTGGCGGGATCGTACTTCACGAAGGCGTCGCGAATGTTGTCGACATAGATGAGGGCTGCCGATGGCGACATCCAGGCATGCGGATTGGGCTTTCCGCTGTAGGGGCCTTCGGCAATCCCCATGGGCTCGACGCCGGTCGAGACGACGGCACCGGGGACGTCATCAAAGTTCTGGAAGAACTTCTCGAACCAGAGTTCCAGGTTCAGACCGTTCCACAGGATCAGCTTGGCGTCGTGCGCCTTCAGGATGTCGCGCGGGGTCGGCTGGTAGTTGTGGATCTCGGCACCCGGTTTGGTGATCGATTCGACGATTGCGGCGTCGCCCGCGACGTTCTTCGCCATGTCGGCAATGACCGTGAAGGTCGTCACTGCCTTGAATTTCTCCTGCGCTGAGCCGGCGCCGGGAAAGAGCGCGATGGCTGCCAGGGCAGCTGCCGCTGCCAGGATCGCGCGCTTCGTCTGATCGATCATTCGCTACTCCCAGATGTTGACATCAACAGGAGTAGGGGAATGATTTGCATAAGTCAATGCAAATGCGAAGCATTCGCAACTAGCTATTTTCAAAACCAATGCCCTTGGCTAGTGTAACGACCATGAAACAGAACAAGAATCGTGTCGAAGAGCTGGAAGGCGTTTTGCGGGATGGCGGCGTGCGCGTTACGCGCCAGCGCTCCGCAATCCTGAAGATTCTCGCCACCGCCGAAGACCATCCGGATGCAAACGAACTGCATCGCCGGGCGAAGGAAATCGACGCCACCGTCTCGCTTTCGACGGTCTACCGGACGCTGTCAGCGCTCGAGCAGCAGGGCGTCGTGCAGCGCCA
Source organism: Ensifer sp. R-19 (assembly GCF_049905105.1). Classification (NCBI taxonomy): domain Bacteria; kingdom Pseudomonadati; phylum Pseudomonadota; class Alphaproteobacteria; order Hyphomicrobiales; family Rhizobiaceae; genus Ensifer; species Ensifer sp. R-19. The sequence continues at coordinate 3,344,126 of NZ_CP184569.1, read as the reverse complement.
TGCCTTCGAAAGCGCGACGGCGCGTTTCGAGACCGCCGACGCGCCGCATCACGATCATCTGATCGATATCGACACGGGGGCTGTGATCGAGTTCCGTTCCGACAAGATCGAGCAACTGCAAGCGGAGATTGCCGCCGAGCTCGGCTACGATCTCGTGCGCCACCGGCTCGAGCTCTACTGCCGCAAGCGCAAGGACTGAGCGAAGCTCGTCAGAGACGTTGCGCTCGTGATGTCGCGCAACGTCTCCTTTTGCTTTCAAATGAAAGAGTGTCAGCCGCGACCCGCGACGTCGGAGGTGCGCCGCCGTGCCGGTATGGTCATGGCCGCAACGCCGATGATGACGCAACCCAGGCCGATCCAGGCGGTGTCCGACAACCGTTCGCCGAGGAAGATCGCGCCGATGGCGACACCGACCGGCACGCGCAGATAGGCCTGGGCCGTGGCGCCGACCGAACCCAGCGTCTGGATCAGCCGGAAGTAGATGGCGAAGGCAAGTGCTGTCGAAAAGACTGCGAGGCCAAGGAGCGCAAGCAGCGAATCCATGGATGGAGCCAGCGTCCAGGGCCTGTCGACGATGAGGCTGGTGGGGATCAGCAGCACCGTGCCTGATATCAGCGAGCCGGCGGCGGGCATCATCGGGTCGAGCCCTTTGAAGCTGCGCCCGAAGATGGCGGCACCTGCATAACAAACGGTGGCGAGCACCACGGCGAGCTGTGGCAGCAATTGTTCGCCGAGGCCGCCGAAGGCCTCCATGCCGATGATCAGGCTGATGCCGGTCATGCCGGCAATGACGCCGACGAGCTTGCGGGCGGTGACCGGCTCGTGGTGGGTGACCAGGGCCGTCATAAGGAAGGCGAAGATCGGCGTCGTCGCATTGAGAATCGAGGCGATGCCGGCATCGATCGTCTGCTCGGCCCAGGCAATCAGTGTGAAGGGCACGACGCTGTTGAGGCAAGCCTGAAACAGAAACCGTCGCCAGGTTGCGAGGTCGCGCGGCATCTTCAGGCCACGCCAACGGAGAACCGCGAGAAGCAGGGCGCCGGCGATCAAGGTACGAGCGGCAATCAGCGTGACCGGCGGAATGGTTTCAACGCCGATCTTGATGAAGGTGTAGGAAGCGCCCCAGAGCGTGGCAAGCGCAAGCAGCAGGAGAAGCTCGAGGGTGAGATTGGTCTTGGCCATGGCATGGAACCTTCGTGTCGTCGTCGTTGTCCTTCTTCTAGCGCCGTGGAGATGGCAGATGCTTCGGTGGCGATCGAAGTATCGAGATCTCTCCGTGGACGTGAGACGACAAAGCCCCGGTCACCTTTCGGGACCGGGGCGGGTGCTTTCTGTATCGCTCAGTGGCTGTCGGCGAGCTTGGCCGCGTTGACGGACGCGGACCTTTCCAGGCTCAGGCCGTTGAAGAAGGCGTTGAGCACCACCGCCGAGATCGAGGCGAGCACGATGCCGGACTCGATGATCGGGTGGATCGCATGCGGCAGCCACATCAGGTAGTTCGGCGCGATCAACGGGATCAGGCCGAAGCCGACCGAGACGGCGACAACGAAGAGGTTGTTGCGTGACGACTTGAAGTCGACGGTCGACAGGATGCGCACGCCGGTGGCCGCCACCATCCCGAACATCACCAGGCCGGCGCCGCCGAGCACGAAGGTCGGCACCGCTTCCACCAGAGCGCCCATCTTCGGGATCAGTCCGAGCGCGATCATGATGACGCCCCCCATCACGCAGACATAGCGACTCTTCACGCCGGTGACGCCGACGAGGCCGACATTCTGCGAGAAGCTCGTATAGGGGAAGGTGTTGAACAGGCCGCCGATCATCGTGCCGAGGCCATCGACCCGAAGGCCGGCGGTCAATTGCTGCTGCGATACTTCGCGGTTGGTCATTTCTCCGAGCGCCAGGAACATGCCGGTCGATTCGATCATGACGACGATCATGACGAGCGACATGGTGGCGATCAGAACCGGATCGAAGATCGGCATGCCGAAGCGCAGCGGCGTGACCACGGCAAACCAACCGGCGTCGGCCACCCGGTCGAAGTGCATCATGCCGAGTGCGGCGGCGAGGACGCAGCCGAGGACGACGCCGGTCAGCACCGCGATGTTGCTGATCAATCCGCGGCCGAAGCGTGCGATGACGAGGATGGACACAAGCACGAAGGCGGCAAGCGCGATGTGGCTCGGCTCCGCATAGAGCGGGTTCGGCACCGTGGCGCCGAGCACCAGACCATCAGGAATAGCAGGCCCGCCGCCGGCGGCGGCCGCGGCCTTCATCGCGGCCAGCCATTCGGCATGGGCTGGGTCGACCAGTTTCGGCGCCGTTGGGCCGAAAGGATTGCCGAAGATCCAGTTGACGCCCACCCGCATCAGCGAAACGCCGATGACGAGAATGATGGTGCCAGTGACGATCGGCGGGAAGAACTTGAGCAATCTGCCCATCAACGGCGCGATCAGCAGGGCGACGAGGCCGGCGCCGATGATGGCGCCGAAAATCATGCGCGCGCCCTCCTGGCCCGGGGTCATCGCCGCCATCGAAACCATCGGGCCGACAGACGCGAACGTGACGCCCATCATGACGGGAAGGCGGATGCCGAAGCTGCGACCGAGCCCGAGCGACTGGATGATGGTGACGATGCCGCAGACGAACAGATCGGCCGAGATCAGGAAAGCGACATCCTGGGGGCTGAGCTGCAATGCCCGGCCGACGATCAGCGGTACCGCGACGGCGCCGCCATACATGACAAGAACGTGCTGGATCCCAAGCGTCGCGAGCCTGCCCACAGGCAGCTTCTCGTCCACCGGGTGTATGCTGGAAACGTCGCTCATGGTTCCTCCTCCCATCACGTCGACCAGTCCGGTTCCCCCGTCCTCCAACAGGGGAGCGCAATTTTTCCGTGCCGAGGCAGAATGTCGCAAGTATTGCGAAAACGAAAACACTTTCCGGAATCCGGGGGAAATCAGTCACGATGCGCTGGCGGCGGGAACGGTTGCCGCAAGGCCGCGAGCCTTGACGAAAAGCTGCAGGCGAGCCTGACGAGGCCGGAGACCATGCAACGTAGCCGCAATGCGAAGCAGCGATGGTCCCTTACGCCGGTGCTCCGGCGCTGTTCGTTTGGGATCATGATCGATGGTATCTTGGAGATTGGCCTTCTGGCGCTTGCTCGCTGTGCCGTTCGCGCTCGCCTTCGCGCTTCCACCGGTTGCCGCGCGCGCCAACGGCGCCACCTTTCCGGGGCAGTGGCAGCAGGTGGCGTCCGGCACGGACGCCTGCGGGACCTGCTGGGTCGAAATCAAGCGGAACGGTCCGGTCCTGAAGGTGACGGGCAAGGACGGATGGTTCGCGGTGGTCCATCTCGGACGCGCTGGAGGCGGCCATAGCGCCGAGGGGATCGGCCGCTGGAGCGAGGACGGGGACAGCCACTATCGCGGCCGGCCATTCGATATCCGGATCGCTATCGTCGACAAGCATCTCGAGATGGACATGACCGTGCAGATGGACGACGGCTCGACGCGCGCCGTCCGGGCGATCTTCGACAAGCGCCGGTCCGAGAAGTCCGGACGCCTTCGGCTGGCCCGCATGTAGGCACGGCCATGCCGCTCAGGGATTGCCGGCAAAGAAATACCGGGGCCGTTGCCGACCCCGGTGCCGCATCTCCTGAAAGAAAAAGGCCGCCCGGTTTGGGCGGCCTTCTTGTTACTTCTGCCAGCTCTTGACCAGATCGTCATAGTTGACGGTCTGCGGCTTTTCCTTCTCGTTCTCGACCTTCAGCTGCGGAGCGAGGTTGCCAGCCTTGACGGCTTCGGCGTTCCAGTACTCAAGGTCATGCTCTTCGGCGAGCTTCGGACCGATGTCTCCCTGAACGCCCGAACGTTCGAGACGGGAGAGAACCTTCTCCTGCTCGGCGCACAGCGAGTCCATGGCTTCCTGAGCGGTCTTCGCACCCGAGGATGCATCGCCGATCGCCTGCCACCACAGCTGAGCCAGCTTCGGATAGTCAGGAACGTTCGTGCCGGTCGGCGACCACTGCAGGCGGGCCGGCGAACGGTAGAACTCGATCAGACCGCCGAGCTTCGGAGCACGGTCCGTGAAGCTCTTGTGGTCGAGCGTCGACTGGCGGATGAAGGTGAGGCCGACATGGCTCTTCTTCACGTCGACGGTCTTCGAGGTCACGAACTGCGCATAGAGCCATGCGGCCTTGGCGCGGTCGTCCGGGGTGGACTTCAAGAGCGTCCAGGAACCGGCGTCCTGGTAGCCGAGCTTCATGCCGTCCTTCCAGTAGACGCCGTGCGGGCTCGGCGCGAAACGCCACTTCGGCGAGCCGTCCTCGTTGACGACGGGCAGGCCCGGCTTGACGAAGTCGGCGGTAAAGGCCGTGTAGGTGAACATCTGCTGGGCGATTTCGCCCTGCGACGGAACCGGACCGGATTCCGAGAAGGTCATGCCCTGGGCAGCAGCCGGTGCATAGGCCTTCATCCAGTCGAGGTACTTCTGGATCGAGTAGACGGCGGCCGGGCCGTTGGTGTCGCCGCCGCGGGCAACGCACGAGCCGACCGGACGCGAGTTCTCGTCGACCTTGATACCCCATTCGTCGACCGGCTTGCCGTTCGGGATGCCCTTGTCGCCGTTGCCGGCCATCGACAGCCAGGCGTCGGTGAAGCGCCAGCCGAGCGACGGGTCCTTCTTGCCGTAGTCCATGTGGCCATAGACCTTCTTGCCGTCGACTTCGCGGCCGGTGAAGAACTCGGCGATGTCCTCATAGGCCGACCAGTTGACCGGAACGCCGAGGTCGTAGCCGTACTTCGCCTTGAAGTCCGCCTTGTTCTTCTCGTCGTTGAACCAGTCGTAGCGGAACCAGTAGAGGTTCGCGAACTGCTGGTCGGGCAGCTGGTAGAGCTTGCCATCCGGCGCGGTCGTGAAGGACTTGCCGATGAAGTCGTCGATGTCGAGGTTCGGGTTGGTGACGTCCTTGCCTTCATTGGCCATGAAGTCCGTCAGGCTGCGCGCCTGCTGGTAACGCCAATGGGTGCCGATCAGGTCAGAGTCGTTGATGTAGGCGTCATAGACGTTTTCGCCCGACTGCATCTGCGTCTGCAGCTTTTCGACGACGTCGCCTTCGCCGATCAGGTCGTGGGTGATCTTGATGCCGGTGATGTCGGCGAAGGCCTTGGCCAGGGTCTTCGATTCGTATTCATGGGTGGTGATTGTTTCGGAAACGACCTTGATTTCCATGCCGGCGAAGGGCTTGGCCGCATCGACGAACCACTGCATTTCGGCTTCCTGGGCCGCGCGGTCGAGCGAGGACATGTCGCCGATTTCGGTATCGAGGAACTTCTTTGCCTCGTCCATGCCGGCAAAAGCGGTGCCGGTGAAAGCCAGCAGCATAGCCGCCGTCGTAGTCAAAAGATGCCGTCGCATAATTCCCTCCCTTAGGTTTGCGAATGCGGTTCTTTAGCTTTTGAGGGGCCGCTCCCGCGGCCCCTCAAATCGGCTCGCCTCAGACATAGCGGAAGACGCCGACGGCATAGACCAGCGAGAGCGCGAGCGCCCACCACAGGTTCTGCCCGCCGACGAAACCGAGCCATGCGAGGTGAATGAAGGCGCTTCCGAGCAGCGACACGAAGAGGCGATCGCCCCGTGTCGTCTCGAAGCGCAGGATGCCGACGCGCGGGTTTCCGCCCGGCGCGGCATATTCCCAGACCGCCATCATCGACAGCAGCGCGAAGATGGTGAGGAAGAACATGGCCGACGGAAACGACCAGGCCATCCAGCCGCCGGCGACCAGCGGCGCGAACCAGTCGCGTGCGCCGTCCTTGATCGGCAGCATGCTCATGAGCAGCCCGGCGGCGGCGGCGTAGACGATCAGAACGGCGGCGAAGGGCAGTTGCCAACGAGCCTTGCGAATGGGTTGAGCGGTCATCATACCCTCCCCAGGGCAAAGCCCTTGGCGATGTAGTTGCGGACGAAATAGATCACCAGCGCCCCCGGAATGATGGTGAGCACGCCGGCAGCGGCCAGCACGCCCCAGTCGAGGCCGGAAGCGGAGACGGTGCGGGTCATGGTGGCGGCGATCGGCTTGGCGTCCGTGGTCGTCAGCGTGCGGGCTAGCAGCAGTTCGACCCAGGAGAACATGAAGCAGAAGAAGGCGGCGACACCGATGCCCGAGGCGATCAGCGGCATGAAGATCTTCACGAAGAAGCGCGGGAACGAATAGCCGTCGATATAGGCGGTTTCGTCGATTTCCTTCGGCACGCCCGACATGAAGCCTTCGAGGATCCAGACGGCGAGCGGCACGTTGAACAGGCAGTGGGCAAGCGCCACGGCGATGTGCGTGTCGATCAGGCCGAAGGCCGAATAGAGCTGGAAGAACGGCAGGGCGAAAACGGCCGGCGGCGCCATGCGGTTGGTCAAGAGCCAGAAGAACAGGTGCTTGTCGCCGAGGAAGCGGTAGCGCGAGAAGGCGTAGGCCGCCGGCAGCGCTGCCGATACCGAGATCACCGTGTTCATCACGACGTAGATGATCGAGTTGATGTAGCCGTTGTACCAGGATGGATCGGTGAAGATCACCTGATAGTTCCTGAGCGTCGGGTTCACCGGCCAGAGCGAGAAGGTGCTGAGGATCTCGCTCGTTTCCTTGAAGCTCATGTTGACGAGCCAATAGATCGGCAGGAGCAGGAAGACGATGTAGATCGTCGGCACCAGCCAGGAAAGGCGTTCGGTAAGCGGTTGTGTTTGCATGTTGGTTCTCCTCCCGCCTTTATCAGCCTTGCGCGTCGCTCGTGGTCATCACGGTGTAGAAGATCCACGAGAGCAGCAGGATGATGAGGAAGTAGATGATCGATAGCGCTGCCGCCGGACCGAGGTCGAACTGGCCAATGGCCGTCTTGACGAGGTCGATCGACAGGAAGGTGGTGGAGTTGCCGGGGCCGCCGCCGGTAACGACGAAGGGCTCGGTGTAGATCATGAAGCTATCCATGAAGCGCAGCAGGAAGGCGATCAGGAGCACACGCTTCATCTTCGGCAGCTGGATGTAGCGGAACACCGACCAGCGCGAGGCGCCGTCGATCTTGGCCGCCTGGTAATAGGCGTCCGGGATCGAGACGAGGCCGGCATAGCACAAGAGCACGACGAGGCTCGTCCAGTGCCAGACGTCCATGACGATCAGCGTCACCCAGGCAGCGACCGGGTTCTGCACATAGTTGTAGTTGATGCCCATGCCTTCGAGCGTGCGGCCGAGCAGGCCGATATCGACGCGGCCGAACACCTGCCAGATGGTGCCGACGACGTTCCACGGGATCAGGAGCGGCAGCGCCATCAGGACGAGGCAGACCGGGACGCCGAGGCCCTTCTTCGGCATGTTGAGCGCGATGATGATGCCGAGCGGGATTTCGATGGCCAGAATGATCGCCGAGAAGATCAGGTTGCGGGTGAGCGCGTCCCAGAAACGGTCGGAGGTCAGCACCTGCACGTACCAGTCGGTGCCGGCCCAGAAGAACGCGTTGTTGCCGAAGGTGTCCTGGACCGAATAGTTGACGACGGTCATCAGCGGGATGACGGCCGAGAAGGCGACCAGCACGAGAACCGGCAGCACCATGAACCAGGCCTTGTTGTTCCAGGTTTTTTCCATGGTCAGGCCTCCTCGCCGACGCGCCAGGAATCGGCGTAGATGTTGATGGCTTTCTGATCGAAGCGGACGCGCGGATCGGCGGGGATCTCGCCATCCTCGTCGACGATGATCGAGATCGGCTGATCGGCGAAGCGGGCGCGCACGATCTTGTGGCGGCCGATGTCCTCGACCTTGGTGATCGCGACGGGCATGCCTTCGCGGCCGAGCGAGACGAATTCCGGGCGGATGCCAAGCTCGGTCTTGGCGCCGGCCTTGAACTTGGGCAGGAAGTTCAAGGCCACGTGTTCGCCGCCGACCGTCGCGGTGTTGCCGTCGAGCTTGACCGGAAGCACGTTCATGCCCGGCGAACCGATGAAGTAGCCGACGAACGTGTGGCGCGGGCGCTCGAAGAGTTCGGCCGGGGTACCGATCTGAACGATCTGGCCGTCATACATGACGACGACCTTGTCGGCGAAAGTGAGCGCCTCGGTCTGGTCGTGGGTGACATAGACCATGGTGAAGCCGAACTGCTTGTGCAGCCGCTTGATCTGCGAGCGCAGCACCCACTTCATTTCCGGATCGATGACGGTCAGCGGCTCGTCGAACAGGATGGCGCTGACGTCGTTGCGCACGAGGCCGCGGCCAAGCGAGATCTTCTGCTTCTGGTCGGCGGTCAGCCCGCGGGCGGTCTTCTTCGCCCAGCCGCCGAGACCGATCATTTCGATCGTCTCCTTGACGCGGCGGTCGACCTCGGCTTCCGGCACATGCCGGTTGCGCAAGGGGAAGGCCAGATTGTCGTAGACGGTCATCGTGTCGTAGATGACCGGGAACTGGAACACCTGGGCGATGTTGCGTTCCTGGGTCGAGAGATGCGTCACGTCCTTGCCGTCGAAGAGAATGCGCCCTTCGGACGGATTGATCAGGCCCGAGATGATGTTGAGCAGCGTGGTCTTGCCACAGCCGGAAGGGCCGAGCAGCGCATAGGCGCCGCCGTCGTTCCATTCGTGATGCACTTCCTTCAGCGCGTAGTCGTTTTCAGACTTCGGCTTGGCGCCATAGGCGTGGCGAATATGTTCGAGATCGATGCGTGCCATGTTTTCCTCCCAGCGCCCCCTTTAGGCCGCGCCGCCGATGGCGCGTCCATCAGGCCCGAAGGCCATGAGATGACGGGTGTCGACGAAGACCTCGAGGGTCGCGTCGGGTTCGATGTCGTGAATGCCTGGCGCGAGCATGACCCAGCGCGCATTGGCAAATCCGACGTGAATGAAGCTTTCCGAGCCTGCGATCTCGGAGATCGCGGTCTTGACGGTGAGTGCGTCGCCGCTGCCTTGCGGACGATCGAACGATATATGGTGCGGCTGGAAGCCGACAGTGCAGGGACCGTCGGCAATGCCAGCCAGATGCGAAGGCACCGTCAGCACCGGCTTGCCGTCGAGCGCGAAAGCCGCGCCTGATTTGACGAGTTCGATGCAGTTCAGCGGCGGATCGGCGAAGGTGCGGGCGGTGATGAGGTCGACCGGACGACGATAGACGTCGATGGTCTTGCCGAACTGGGTGATGCGGCCCTGGCTGAGGGCTGCCGTATTGCCGCCAAGCAACAACGCTTCCGAAGGCTCTGTCGTCGCATAGACGAAGATGGCACCGGAGGCGGAAAAGATCTTCGGCAGTTCCTCGCGCAGTTCCTCGCGCAGCTTGTAGTCGAGGTTGGCGAGTGGTTCGTCGAGCAGCACGAGATCGGCGTTCTTGACGATGGCGCGCGCCAGCGCCGTGCGCTGCTGCTGGCCACCCGAGAGATTGAGCGGCGTGCGGTCGAGATAGGGCGTCAGCTTCAGGAGATCGGCGGCCTTGCGCACTTCGCGGTCGATCGTCGCGGTGTCGGCGCCGCTGATGCGCATCGGCGAGGCGATGTTCTCATAGACGGTCATCGCCGGGTAGTTGATGAACTGCTGGTAGACCATGGCGACCGAGCGCTTTTGCACCGGCAGGCCCGTCACATCGATGCCGTCGAAGATCAGCGAACCGGAAGCCGGCTTGTCGAGACCGGCCATCAGCCGCATCAGCGACGTCTTGCCGGACAGGGTCGGGCCGAGCAGTACATTGAGCGACCCCCTCTCCAGCACCAGGTCGGTCGGGTAGATATGCGTCTCCCCGCCCACGACCTTGGATATCTTCTTCATTTCAAGCATTGAATTCTCCACCCAGCCTGTCGGCAGTCCCGAGCGTTTCCAAGCCGGCGTGGAAACGCTCCATCTCGTCGTTTTTCGCATTTCCGGACCCAGAACCGCAGCGCGCTTTGGCTGGAAATGCTTCGGAATGCGAGGATCCTCACGCGGCTGCGTCGGCCGCGCCTCGCATGTATTCCTCCAGTGCCGCCGCCTCGCCGGGCGTCAGCTTCAATCCCAGTTTCGTGCGGCGCCACAGCACGTCCTCAGCGCGCCGTGCCCATTCCTTGGCGATCAGCCACTTGACTTCCGCCTCGTAGAGATCGGCGCCGAAGCGGCGGCCGAGCGCCGCCTCGTTCGAGGCCGAACCCAGGAGGGTGGCTGCCTGCGTGCCGTAGAGGCGCACAAGGCGACGGGCATGCACAGGCGCAAGGAAGGGGTATTGCTTTTGCAGTCTTGCGACTTCGTCGGCATAACCCTGGGCGGGGAATTCTCCGCCCGGCAGCTTTGATCCTGCGGTCCATTTCGAACCCTTGACGCCGATCGCCTCGCCGATCTTTTCGAGCGCGGATTCACCGAGGCGGCGGTAGGTCGTGAGCTTGCCGCCGAAGACGTTGAGCAGCGGTGCCGCACCCTTGTCGCCCTCGACGCGCAGCACGTAGTCGCGGGTTGCTTCCTGCGCCTTGCTGGCGCCGTCATCATAGAGCGGGCGCACGGCCGAATAAGTCCAGACGATATCGTCCTTCGTCACCGGTTCCAGAAAATATTCGCTCGCCGCGCTGCAGAGATAGTCGACCTCGGCATCGCTGATGCGCACATCCGCCGGGTTGCCGGTGTAGTCGCGATCGGTGGTGCCGATCAGCGTGAAGTCTTCCTCGTAAGGGATGGCGAACATGATGCGGCCATCCGGGTTCTGGAAGAAATAGGCACGCGGATCGTCGAACTTCTTCTTCACGACGATGTGGCTGCCCTGGACGAGGCGGACATTGTGGACGTCGTTCTTGCCGAGCGCGCCCGAAAGCACCGCATCGACCCAGGGGCCGGCCGCATTGATGAGCATGCGCGCCTGCAGGGTCTTGCGTTCGCCGGTTGCCTGATTTTCGGTCTCGACGGTCCAGAGCGCGCCGTTACGCCGTGCCGAGACGACGCGGGTTCGGGCCATGATCACGGCGCCGCGATCGGCAGCATCGCGGGCATTGAGCACAACCAGGCGGGCGTCATTGACCCAGCCGTCGGAATATTCGAACGCCTTGTTGAACAGCCGCTTCAGCGGCTTGCCGGCCGGATCGCGGTTCATGTCCAGCGTCGCCGTTGCCGGCAGCAGCTTGCGGCCGCCGATGTGATCGTAAAGGAAGAGGCCGAGGCGGATGAGCCAGGCCGGGCGCAGGCCGCCCTTATGATAGGGCAGCACGAAGCGCATCGGCCAGATGACGTGGGGCGCCATTGCCCAGAGCACTTCACGCTCCATCAGCGCTTCGCGCACGAGGCGGAACTCGTAATGCTCGAGATAGCGCAGGCCGCCATGAATGAGCTTGGTGGAGCCGGAAGAGGTGCCGGAGGCGAAATCGTTCATTTCGGCCAAGGCGACCGAGTATCCGCGGCCGACCGCGTCGCGCGCGATGCCGCATCCGTTGATGCCGCCGCCGATGACGAAGACGTCGTAGATTGCCTGCTCTGACACTGCTGTTTCCCCTCCACTTTTCGCGATGCACAAATTGATGCATGAGCGAAAGTGAAATCAGTTAAAACGAAAACATACCGAATGTCAAACGAATGCTCCCCGAATCTTTAGGGGTGTCTAAACCTCCCGATTCAGACGTCGGTTTCGATCAGCCGAACATCCTGTTCGGCACAGATTTTCCTGACATTTTCAAGCGTACAGCGATCGGTGATGAAGGTCTGGACCTGGGAGATATGGCCGATGCGCACCGGCGCGGTTCTTTCGAATTTGGTCGAGTCGGAAACGAGGATGACATGGCGTGCATTGGCGATGATCGCCTGGGCGACTTTCACTTCTCGGAAATCGAAATCGAGTAGCGCGCCGTCATGGTCGATCGCCGAGGCGCCGATGACCGCGAAATCGACTTTGAACTGCTTGATGAAGTCGACGGCGGCCTCGCCGACGATACCGCCGTCGGAGCCACGCACGACGCCGCCGGTGATCACCACCTCGATCGAGGGGAACACTCGCAAGCGGTTGGCGACGTTGATGTTGTTGGTGATGACCATCAATTCCTTGTGGTCGAGCAGCGCTTCACCCACGGCCTCGGTCGTCGTGCCGATATTGATGAACAGCGAGGCGTTGTCGGGGATGAGTTCGGCGGCCGCCCTGCCGATCGCCTGCTTCTCCGGTGCTGCGATCTGGCGGCGGGCATCGTATTTGACGTTTTCCTTGCCGCTCGGGAAGATCGCACCGCCATGAATGCGGTTCAAAATCTTGGCGTCGCAGAGGTCGTTCAGGTCCTTTCGGATGGTTTGCGGCGTAACGGAAAAGCGCTGCGCCAGTTCCTCCACGAGCACCCGGCCCTCGCTCTTCGCCAGCTCCAGGATTTCCGCCTGCCGACCTGTCAGGTACATTCCGTCCTCCCCATTTTCGTTTTGTTTCATAATATGCAAAAACGAAAGCCATGCAATTTCAGATTCGGCGGTTTCGATGAAATCGCTTTCGCTGCGGGCCAAAGGATCAGTGCGCGTTGCATTCGTTTCGCCGATGGGCGACTCTGCTTGAGGAATGAAGAGGGGAAGGACATGTTTCATCCGGCGTTGTTCAAGGGCATGACCGTTGTGGTCACCGGTGCAGGGCGCGGCATCGGGCTGGAGGTTGCCCGGCAGTTTCTGGATTGCGGCGCGCATGTGCTCGTCCATGCCGGCCGATCGATCGGCGATCTGCCCGATTTTCTCGAATCGGCGGCGACGGAAGGCCGGGCGCATGTCGTCACCGCGGATTTTCTGGCGCCCGGTGGCGTCGAGGGGCTGGCCGAGGAGGTCAGAGGCCAGTTCGATAGCATCGATATCCTCATCAACAATGCCGGCACCATGGTCGGTCGCTTCCCGGCGGCAGAGCTGACCGACGAGCAGTACCAAACCGTCGTGCAGCTCAACCAGACTGCGGTCGTCGAAATGACGCGGGCGATGCTGCCGCTTCTGCGTAAGGGTACGCATCCGGCGATCGTCAACACCGTATCGATCTCTGCCCTGACAGGGGGCAGCGCCGGCTCTTCGATCTATTCGGCCAGCAAGGCCTTCGTCGCCACCTATTCCAAGGCGCTGGCGCGCGAGCTCGCGCCCGAGGGCATCCGGGTCAACTGCGTTTCGCCGGGCACGATCACCACCGACTTCCACGAGCGCTATTCGTCGCCGGAAAAACTGGAGGCGACCCGCAAGACCATCCCGCTCGGCCGGCTCGGGACGGCGGAAGATTGCGCGCCGGCCTATCTGTTCCTCGCTTCGCACGCGCTGTCGGGCTACATCACCGGGCAGGTGTTGGAGGTCAATGGCGGGCAATTGATTGCTTGAACATGTGTTTGCGTCGGCGTTCGCCCCTCATCCGCCTGCCGGCACCTTCTCCCCGCGCGCAGGGAGAAGGGACAGCGCTGCGCCGTATTTGTTCTGCCTTGACTGCAAGCGGGCTTGTCTCGCCGGGCACGTCCCCTCTCCCCGCGAGCGGGGAGAGGGTTAGGGTGAGGGGCAAGCCAGTCCAGTAGCGTGGCAGAATCAAGAACTCCAAAGGCATGACATGATCGACAAGCTGGAAATGTTCCTCGTTCTCGCGCGCGAAAGACACTTCGGTCGCGCGGCGGAGGAGTGTGGCGTAGCGCAACCGACCTTGTCGGCCGCCATCCGCCAGCTCGAGGATCAGCTTGGCGTGATGCTCGTCAGCCGCGGGTCGCGCTTCCAGGGACTGACGCCGGAGGGGCAGCGCGTGCTCGAATGGGCGCGCCGTATCGTCGGCGATGCCCGCACCATGCGCGAGGAGATGCGGGCGGCGCGCAAGGGCCTTTCCGGCCATATCCGCCTGGCCGCGGTGCCGACGACGCTGGCGATGGTGCCGATGATTACCGCGCCATTCCAGGAGAAACATCCTGATGTCACCTTCTCGGTGCTGTCGACCACGTCGCTGCAGATTCTGGCGCTGCTCGAAAACCTAGAGATCGATGCAGGTCTCACCTATCTGGAGAACGAGCCGCTCGGCCGGGTAACCAGCGTTCCGCTGCAAGTCGAGCGCTATCACCTCGTCACCGCCGCCGGAACGCCGCTTTCAGAGCGGGAAAGCGTGACGTGGAAAGAGGTTAGCGACGTTCGGCTTTGTCTATTGACGGCCGACATGCAGAACCGCCGCATCGTCAACCAGCATTTTGCCGAGGCAGGCGTGGTCGCCAGGCCGACGCTCGAATCGAACTCGATGATCGTGCTTTTTTCGCATGTGCGGACCGGGCGCTGGGCCAGCATCATGCCGTTCAACGTCGCGAAATCATTCGGTTTTCATGAGGCTATCCGGATGATCCCGATCGTCGAGCCGGATGCCCGTCACACGGTCGGCCTGGTTGCGACCCATCGTGAGCCGTTTACGCCGCTTGTCTCGGCTCTGTTGCACGAGGCGCGTATCCTGGGTGAGCGAAACCAGGTTCAATAGATTTTTTCTATCGATCGACGGAACAGCCTTATTGACCCATCGGGCCATAAGCGCGAAGCTTTTTTGATCATGGCCGGAGACCGCCGAGGAACGGCCTTCGCCAGGTATTGAAATGTCGGCTGGACCGGTCGCCCGTTTGCGGGTGTCGCCGTCCAGCCCATGAGCCGGGAGGGCTCCCGTTGAACATCCATCAGCCGCGTGCCGACATCGCGGAAACCACCCTTGCCATCGTAGAGGAGCTCAAAGGGCTCGAAGGTCCGCTGCTGCCGATCCTGCACGAGTTGCAGGAGGAATTCGGCTACGTACCGCAGGAGTGCCTTCCGGTGATTGCGCGCGAGCTCAACCTGTCGCGCGCCGAAGTCTACGGTGTGATGACGTTTTACCATGACTTCCGCGAGCATCCGGCCGGACGCCATGTGCTGAAGCTCTGTCGCGCCGAGGCCTGCCAGTCGATGGGCGGTGATCAGCTCGCCGAGCGCGCCAAGCGGCTGCTCGGCATCGATTTCCATGAGACGACGCCGGATGGCGCGGTGACGCTGGAGCCGGTCTACTGTCTCGGGCTCTGTTCCTGCGCACCCTCGGCCATGCTTGACGGAGAGGTGCATGCCCGGGTCGATGCCGCCGATCTCGAGGCGCTCGTTCAGGAGGCGCGGCGATGACGGTGAAAATCTATATCCCGCGTGACGCCGCCGCCGTGGCGCTCGGTGCCGAGAAGGTCGCCAAGGCCGTGGCCGAGACGATCGCGGCCCGCGGTCTCGACGCGACAATCATACGCAATGGCTCACGCGGAATGCACTGGCTGGAGCCGCTGGTCGAAGTGGAAACCGCTGAAGGTCGCGTCGCCTACGGTCCGGTCAAGGCACGCGATGCCGGTTCACTGCTTGATGCCGGGCTGCTCGATGGCGGCGACCACGCGCTCTGTCTCGGGAAGACCGAGGAGATCCCCTTCCTCAAGCAGCAGACGCGACTGACATTTGCGCGCTGCGGCATCACCGATCCGCTGTCGCTCGACGACTACCAGGCCCATGGCGGCCTTGCCGGTCTGCGCAACGCCATCGCCATGGCGCCGGAGGCGATCGTCGCGCAGGTGACCGAGAGCGGCCTTCGCGGCCGCGGCGGCGCCGGTTTCCCGACAGGCATCAAGTGGAAGACGGTTCTCGAGGCCGCGGGGACACGCAAATACATCGTTTGCAATGCCGACGAGGGCGACAGCGGCACCTTTGCCGACCGGATGATCATGGAGGGTGATCCCTTCGTGCTGATCGAGGGCATGGCGATCGCAGGCATCGCGACCGGCGCCACCAAGGGCTTCATTTATACCCGCTCCGAATATCCCCATGCGATCGCGGCGATGGCTGAGGCGATCGAGATCGCGCGCAAGGCCGGCGTGCTCGGCGCTTCGGTGCTCGGCTCCGGCAAGGCCTTCGACATGGAGGTGCGCACCGGCGCCGGCGCCTATGTCTGCGGCGAGGAAACGGCGCTGCTCAACAGCCTCGAAGGCAAGCGTGGCATCGTTCGCGCCAAGCCGCCGCTCCCGGCCCACAAGGGCCTCTTCGACTGTCCGACTGTGATCAACAACGTGATCTCGCTCGCCTCCGTCCCTGTTATCATGGACAAGGGGGCTACCTTCTACCGCGATTTCGGCATGGGCCGCTCGCGCGGTACGATCCCGATCCAGATCGCCGGCAACGTCAAGCATGCCGGCCTGTTCGAGACCGCCTTCGGCCTCGCGCTCGGTGAGATCATCGATCACATCGGCGGCGGCACCGCGAGCGGCCGGCCGGTGAAGGCCGTACAGGTGGGCGGCCCGCTCGGCGCCTATTTCCCTCGCGCTCTGTTCGACACGCCGTTCGACTATGAGGCCTTTGCCGCGCGCGACGGCCTCATCGGCCATGCCGGCATCGTCGTTTTCGACGATACCGTCGACATGCTGCACCAGGCGCGCTTCGCCATGGAATTCTGTGCTGTCGAAAGCTGCGGCAAGTGCACGCCCTGCCGCATCGGTTCGACCCGCGGCGTCGAGGTGGCCGACAAGATCGCGGCCGGCATCGAGCCGGAGAAAAACCGCGAACTGCTCGCCGACCTCTGCAACACGATGAAGTTCGGTTCGCTCTGCGCGCTCGGCGGTTTCACGCCCTATCCCGTCATGAGCGCCATGACCCATTTCCCGGATGACTTTCAGCCGGCACCGCGCGTTGAAGCGGCGGAGTGAGGAGGAAGACCATGTCTCTCATACATGAAATCGACTACGGCACTCCCGCTTCCAAGTCCGAAAAACTGGTGACGCTGACGATCGACGGGTGCGAGGTCACGGTACCTGAGGGGACCTCGATCATGCGTGCGGCGATGGACGCTGGCATCGAAGTGCCAAAACTCTGCGCCTCCGACATGATGGATGCCTTCGGCTCCTGCCGGCTCTGTCTCGTCGAGATCAAGGGACGCGCCGGCATGCCGGCATCCTGCACCACGCCGGTGGCGGCGGGTATCGAAGTCTCCACCCAGACGCCGCGGCTGAAGGATGTGCGCCGCGGCGTGATGGAACTCTATATTTCCGACCACCCGCTCGACTGTCTGACCTGTGCGGCCAACGGCGATTGCGAGCTGCAGGACATGGCCGGCGCCGTCGGCCTGCGCGACGTGCGCTACGGCTACGAGGGCGAGAACCACGTCACGGCCCGCAACAATGGCGAGATCAACGCCAAGTGGATGCCGAAGGACGAATCCAATCCGTACTTCACCTATGATCCGGCCAAGTGCATCGTCTGTTCGCGCTGCGTGCGCGCCTGCGAGGAAGTGCAGGGGACTTTTGCGCTGACGATCGGCGGCCGCGGTTTCGACAGTCGCGTTTCGGCCGGTATGGCGGAAGACTTCATGTCGTCCGAATGCGTCTCCTGCGGCGCCTGCGTGCAGGCCTGCCCGACGGCGACGCTCACAGAGAAATCGGTCATCGAGATCGGCCAGCCGGAACATTCCGTCGTCACCACCTGCGCCTATTGCGGCGTCGGCTGCTCGTTCAAGGCGGAGATGCGCGGCGAGGAGCTGGTGCGCATGGTGCCGTGGAAGGATGGCCAGGCCAACCGCGGCCATTCCTGCGTCAAGGGTCGCTTTGCCTATGGCTATTCCAACCACAAGGACCGCATCCTCAACCCGATGATCCGCGAGAAGATCTCCGATCCCTGGCGCGAGGTCACCTGGGAGGAGGCCTATGCGCATGTGGCCTCCGAGTTCCGGCGGATCCAGTATCAGTACGGCCGTGATTCCGTCGGCGGCATCACCTCGTCGCGCTGCACCAATGAAGAGACCTATCTGGTGCAGAAGCTGGTGCGTGCCGGCTTCGGCAACAACAATGTCGATACCTGCGCCCGCGTCTGCCACTCGCCGACCGGCTACGGACTCGGCCAGGCTTTCGGCACATCGGCCGGCACGCAGAATTTCGATTCGGTCGAGTTCACTGACGTTGCCGTCATCATCGGCGCCAACCCGACGGACGGCCATCCGGTCTTCGCGTCACGACTGAAGAAGCGGCTGCGCGAGGGCGCCAAACTGATCGTCATCGATCCCAGGCGCACCGACATCGTGCGCTCGCCGCATATCGAAGCCTCCTATCACCTGCCGCTGCAGCCAGGCACCAATGTCGCGATCCTGACGTCGATGGCGCATGTGATCGTCACCGAAGGCCTCGCCGACGAGAAATTCATCCGCGAGCGCTGCGACTGGTCGGAATACGAGGACTGGGCGGCTTTCGTCGCCGAGCCCTATCACAGCCCGGAAGCGACCGAGGCCTATACCGGCGTGCCGGCCGAACTCGTGCGTGGTGCCGCCCGGCTCTATGCCACCGGCGGCAATGGCGCGATCTACTATGGTCTTGGTGTCACCGAGCACAGCCAGGGCTCAACGACGGTCATGGCGATCGCCAACCTCTCGATGGTCACCGGCAATATCGGCCGGCCGGGCGTCGGCGTAAACCCGCTGCGCGGTCAGAACAACGTGCAGGGCTCCTGCGACATGGGTTCGTTCCCGCACGAGCTGCCGGGCTACCGCCATATCTCCGACGACGCGACGCGCGAAACCTTCGAGAAGCTCTGGGGCGTCGAGATTTCCAACGAGCCTGGCCTGCGCATCCCGAACATGCTCGATGCCGCGGTCGATGGCACCTTCAAGGGCATCTATATCCAGGGTGAAGACATCTTGCAGTCCGACCCGGACACCAAGCATGTGGCCGCCGGGCTTGCCGCGATGGAGTGCGTCGTCGTGCACGACCTCTTCCTCAACGAGACGGCGAATTACGCCCACGTCTTCCTGCCGGGTTCGACGTTCCTGGAAAAGGACGGCACCTTCACCAATGCCGAGCGCCGCATCAACCGGGTGCGCAAGGTGATGACGCCGAAGAACGGCTATGCCGACTGGGAGGTCACGCAGAAGCTTGCCCAGGCCATGGGCCTCAATTGGAACTATCGTCATCCGTCCGAGATCATGGACGAGATCGCCGCGACGACGCCGAGCTTCGCGCTGGTCTCCTACGACTATCTCGACAAGTTGGGCTCGGTGCAGTGGCCATGCAACGAGAAGCATCCCGAGGGCTCGCCGATCATGCATGTCGACGGCTTCGTGCGTGGCAAGGGCAAGTTCATCCGCACCGAATATGTCGCGACCGACGAACGCACCGGTCCGCGCTTCCCGCTGCTTTTGACCACCGGCCGTATCCTCAGCCAGTATAATGTCGGCGCCCAGACGCGGCGCACCGACAACGTTGTCTGGCACGCGGAGGACCGGCTGGAGATCCACCCGCACGACGCAGAGCAGCGCGGCATTCGCGACGGCGACTGGATCAGGCTTGCCAGCCGCGCCGGTGAAACGACCCTGCGTTCGCTGATCACCGACCGCGTGGCGCCGGGCGTCGTCTACACCACCTTCCACCACCCGACGACGCAGGCAAACGTCATCACCACCGACTTCTCCGACTGGGCGACGAACTGCCCGGAATACAAGGTGACGGCGGTGCAGGTGATGCCGTCGAACGGGCCTTCGGACTGGCAGGTGGACTATGACGAGCAGGCCCGCCAGTCGCGCCGGATTTCCGGCAAGCTGGAGGCGGCGGAATGATGTTTTGCGCCGCGACCGACCATGGCGACGTTTAGGACATCGACAACCGTTCCCGAGGCTGCCCGCCGCAAGGGCGCGCTTCGGGACGGTTCACGCGCCGTGCCGGAGGAGACGCCGGTTGCCTTCAGCTATGGCGGCTCGACCCACGCGGTGATGATGGCGACGCCCGGCGACCTTGAAGACTTCGCCGTCGGCTTCAGCCTGACCGAAGGCATCATCACGGATCCCGGCCAGATCGAAACGGTCGAGATCGTCGCCGAGACGGTGGCCGGCAATCTCGGCATCGACCTGCAGATTGTGCTTGAGGACGAAGAGAACGACATGCTCCGCCAGCGTCGCCGGCACATGGCGGGTCCGGTCGGGTGTGGGCTCTGCGGCATCGAATCGATCGAGCAGGCGGTGCGGCCGACGCCGGATGTTTCCGGGTCGAAGCTGACGCTGTCGCAGGAGGATGTCGTCTCCGCCGTGGCACTGCTCAACGGCCAGCAGCCGCTGCATTTCGAGACGCGCGCCGTGCACGGTGCTGCCTTTTATGTGCCTGGACGCGGCCTGATCGCGGTCCGAGAGGATGTCGGCCGCCACAATGCGCTCGACAAGCTGGTGGGTGCTGCGGCGCGTGCCGGCTTTAGGGGAAGCGAGGGTGTCGTCGTCGTCACCAGCCGCGTTTCCGTCGAGATGGTGCAGAAGACGGCTGTCGTCGGCAGCCCCGTGATCATCGCCATTTCGGCGCCGACGGCGCTGGCCATCCGCACGGCCGAGGCTGCGGGCATGACGCTGATTGCGCTGGTGCGCGGCGACGAATTCGAGATATTCACCCATGCCGAACGCATCAAGTCCGGAGCTGTCGCCGATGTCGCATGACAACACCAACGCCAAGCTGATCTACATGGCGAACCAGATCGCCACCTTCTTCAAGAGCCAGCCGCAGAACGAGGCGGCCCAGGGCGTTGCCACCCATATCAACAAATATTGGGAGCCACGCATGCGGCGGAAATTGTTCGAGCATATCGACAATGGCGGCGAGGGGCTGACGCCGCTGGTGCTGGAAGCGGCGGCGAAGATCAAGCGTCCGGAAGCCGCCTAGCTAGCCTGCGCTCATCATCGACCGCAGGTTCTCCGCTCTCCGCGGACAGGGCGTTTTCCAAGCAATTGCTGCGTCTGAAAAGATTTAAGGGAAGGCGGCTACCGGTAGCCGCCTTCCCCATTCCCGAGCGCGGGGTGCAGGGATGTGCGCTCAGAAATTCTGCCAGCCATCCGCGGCCGGTGCCGCAGCAAGGCTTGTTCGTTGGCCGCTGCGCATGGCGCGGGCGGTTGCGTGGAGCCGGGTCGGTTGCGCGCGGTCGTCAAAGTGGCGGTTCGCGTCGATGATCTGGGCTTGCTCGCCGTAGCGGAACTGTCGGAGCAGTTCGTGCAGGGCGTCTGCCTCGCGGGCCATGGCGTGGCTTGCGGCCGTGCTTTCCTCGACCATCGCTGCATTTTGCTGGGTCGCCTGGTCCATCGAGTTGACCGCCTGGTTGATCTCCTTGAGGCCGGTCGACTGTTCGCGGGCGGCCTCGACGATCGCCGAGACGTTGGCATTGATCTCCTGGACCTGGGTCAGGATCTCTTCGAGCGCCGCACCCGTCTGGCCGACCAGCGACACGCCGTTCTTGACATGTTCGGTGGAGGTGCCGATCAGCGCCTTGATATCCTTGGCCGCGCTTGCGGAGCGTTGCGCCAGTTCGCGCACTTCCTGGGCGACGACGGCGAAGCCCTTGCCGGCTTCACCGGCGCGTGCCGCCTCGACGCCGGCGTTGAGCGCCAGGAGGTTCGTCTGGAAGGCGATGTCGTCGATGACGCCGATGATGTTGGAGATTTCGCGTGACGACTGTTCGATCTGGCCCATCGCGCCGATGGCGCTCTTGACCACATTGCCGGAGCGTTCGGCGCCGGCCTTGGTCTTGGCCACCAGTCCGCCCGCCTCTTCGGCCCGGCGGCTGGAGTCGGCAACCGTCGTGGTGATCTCGTCGAGCGCGGCTGCGGTTTCCTCGACGGAGGCCGCCTGCTGTTCCGTGCGCTTCGACAGGTCGTCGGCCGCTGAGCGGATTTCCCGGGCGCCGGAGGCAATCGCGCTGGCATTGTCGCCGACGGTGCGCATCGCCTCGCGCAGCTTGGCGGTCGCCCCGTTGAAGTCGGTCCGCACCGTTTCCATGCTGGGCACGAAGGGCGTGTCGAGGTTGCGGGTCAGGTCGCCCTCGGCGAGCGCCCTCAGGCCGGCGCCGAGGCTGTTGATCGCGCTCATGCGCTCGCTGACGTCGGTCGCGAACTTGACGACCTTGTAGACCTTGCCGCTGAAGTCGCGGATCGGGTTGTAGGCCGCCTGGATCCAGATCTCCTTGCCCCCCTTGCCGTAGCGCACGAACTCGTTGGAGAAGAATTCGCCGGCGGCGAGACGTTTCCAGAAGTCGGCATATTCGGCGGTGCGGGCGTAATTCGGTTCGCAGAACATGCTGTGATGCTTGCCCTGGATTTCCGAGAGGCTGTAGCCGAGTGCGGCGCAGAAATTCTCGTTGGCCGTCAGGATTTCGCCTGTCGGTGTGAACTCGATGACCGCCTGCGAACGGGAGATCGCGTCGAGCTTGCCGGCATCCTCGGTTGCCCGCGCCTTGGCGGCGGTGATGTCGGTTGCGAACTTCACCACCTTGTACGGCTTGCCGCCGCGGAACACAGGATTGTAGGTCGCCTGGATCCAGATTTCGCGGCCGCCCTTGGCGATGCGCTTGTAGGCATTGGCGTCGAACTCGCCGCGCCCGAGGCGGGCCCAGAAGTCGCGGTATTCCTGCGTCTGGGTGTAGTCGGCCGGGCAGAACATGCGATGGTGCTGGCCGACGATTTCCGAAAGGCCGTAGCCGAGCGCCTGGCAGAAGTTCTCATTGGCGGTCAGGATCTTGCCGGTCAGGTCGAACTGAATGATGGCCTGCGACTTCGAAAGCGCGGCGACGATCTGGCGCGCATCTGCAATTTTACCGAGAGCGAACATTGTAACCCTCTGATCTCGTTTGTTGGCTCAAGCCGGGGCTTCGTGCCTTCTTTGACAGGGTTTGCGGGGCCAAAGCGGCGCAACTCCCGGACTAAGACAAATACCGGCCTGCCGAAAATTGTCTGGTCGTCCTACGCCGGCCCACCGGGTCAGCGGCTTCGTGCTTCGTGAGGGGAGTTCGAACTACCGGGCTTCATGCCCAAGGCGCCGTGTTTCTACAATCTAGGTTAGTAACAGGACTATTAAGCCGGTGTTAAAATAGCAACTATCAAATTTCAGTTGTAAAAACTCGTATATCCAATTTTAGTTGAATTAGTTGATCCTGCTTTTCTAATCTACTGCCGTGCAATCTGGGTCTGCCGCCAATAAGAAAGGCCGCCCCACGGCACGTAGGGCGGCCTTCATGTCGTTCGTCTGCTACCTCAGGGTTACCTCAGGCGGCCAGTTCTTCGACTTCACGTTCCTTGAACATTCGCGCCAGGTTGAGGAAGCAGATCATGCCGTTCTCGTTGGCGATGATGCCTTCGGCAAAGCTCTTGTCGAAGGACGCTGTCACTTCCGGCACCGGCTGCACCTGGCTGCCCTGAACGGTGAGGATGTCGGAGACGCGATCGACGACGAGGCCGATCACCATGTTGTGCACTTCGGCGACGACGATGGCGCTGCGTTCGTTGGCCGTCGTCGATTTCATGCCGAGCTTGTGGGCAAGATCGATGATCGGGATCACTGTGCCGCGCAGGTTCATGACACCGATCACTTCCGGCGGCGAATGGGGAATGGGGGTGGAGGGCGCCCAGCCGCGGATTTCGCGGATCGTCGTCGTCTTGACGCAGAATTCCTGATCGTGGAGGCGGAACGCAATGATCTCCAGCGTCTCGCCGTCAAACCCGGCCGTCCTGAGTGTGCTTGTCATCGAAGGTCCTTCCAGCTTTCCGGTCGACGCCCATGGCGCGACACCGCCAAACTCGAGATATCTCCGCATGGCTGCCGGCGCATGGGAGCGCGGCGATGGTCCGTTGGGGAGAGATCCTTACAGTCCGCCGATCACATCCGGCGGGGCGCAGCTGCATCATGCGCGGAAGAACCGCTTTGCGCTTTGGGAAGGGACTATAGGCCGGGATTCGTTAAGACTTGCTTTTGCAAGTGCTTAGAGCAGTTCCAGGAAAAGTGTGAAACGGTTTTCCGTCCGGAATTGCGTCGCTTCAAGGAAGATCCGCCCTGAGCCTGGCTCGGGGCGGATCGGATCTTGGGGTCAGGCGGAGGCGAGAACCTTTGCGAACTGTTCCACGGCCCAGTCGACCTGTTCAGCGTTGATCACTAGCGGCGGCGCAATGCGGATCGTGTCGCCATGGGTGTCCTTAGCAAGGATACCCAGCTGCTTCAGTGCTTCGCAGTACTTGCGGGCGCCACCGGCTTCCGGCACCAGCTCGACCGCCAGCATCAGGCCGCGACCGCGAACTTCCTTGATGATGTTGGAGCGGATGTCGGTGAGGCCCTTCTGGAAGCGCTCGCCCATGCGGGCTGAGTTCTCGATCATGCCTTCTTCCGTCAGCGCCTTCAGCGCCGCCCGGGCGATGGCACAGGCGAGCGGGTTGCCGCCGAAGGTCGAACCGTGCTGGCCCGGCTTCAGAACACCCAATACTTCGGAGTTCGAAAGCACGGCGGAGACCGGGTAGAAGCCGCCAGAGAGCGCCTTGCCGATCAGCGTCACGTCGGCTTCGATGGCTTCGTGCTCTTCGGCGAGCAGCTTGCCGGTGCGGCCAAGGCCGGTCTGGATTTCGTCGAGGATCAGCGTGATGCCATGCTTGGTGCAGAGCTCGCGAACGGTCGTGAAATAGCCAACCGGCGGAACGATAACGCCCGCTTCGCCCTGGATCGGCTCGACGAGGAAGGCGACGGTGTTCTCGTTGATCGCAGCGCGGAAAGCCTCGATGTCGCCGAAGGGCACGACCTTGAAGCCGGGCGCGAACGGGCCGAAGCCGGTGCGGGCATCCGGGTCGGTGGAGAAGCCGACGATGCCCATGGTGCGGCCATGGAAGTTGTTGGAGCAGACGATGATCTCGGCCTGGTTTTCGGCCACGCCCTTGACCTCGTAACCCCACTTACGCACCGCCTTGACGGCGGTTTCGACGGCTTCGGCGCCGGAGTTCATCGGCAGCACCTTGTGCGAGCCGGTGAGGGCTGCGATCTCTTCATAGAAATGCGCGAGCTGGTCGTTGCGGAAGGCGCGGGAGGTGAGCGTCAGCTTCTGCGCCTGCACCATCATCGCCTTCAGGATCTTCGGATGGCAGTGGCCCTGGTTGACGGCCGAATAGGCCGAGAGGCAATCGAGGTAGCGATTGCCCTCCATGTCCCAGACATAGACGCCTTCGCCGCGCGAGAGCACCACGTCGAGCGGTTTGTAGTTATGCGCGCCAAGCCGGTATTCGGTTTCGATCAGGGCTGCCGTCGTATTCATACATTGTCCTCCGTTTGTTATCTCAGGCACTGCGGGTCGGCCGGTCGAGCACGCGGCGGCCGAAGAGGCTCGCCGTCAATTCGACCAGGATACGCGCGCTCTTGCCGCGGTCATCGAGGAAGGGGTTGAGCTCGACGACGTCGAGCGAGGAAACGAGTTCGCTTTCCCAGAGCATTTCCATGATCAGGTGCGCCTCGCGGAAGGTCGCGCCGCCGGGAACGGTGGTGCCGACGCCGGGGGCGAGTTCCGGATCCATGAAATCGACGTCGAGGCTGACATGCAGCAGGCCGTTGGCGGCGCGAACCTCATTGAGGATCTGGCGCATGATGTGGGCCATGCCGAGTTCGTCGACGGCGCGCATGTCATAGACGCGTACGCCGTGCTCGGTGATCTCTTCGCGCTCGCGATCGTCGACGGAGCGGATGCCGACCTGGAAGACCTTCTTCGGATCGACGAACGGCCGGTCGGCCGGCAGAATCGGAGCGAATTCCGCTTCGCCACAGAAATACGCGACCGGCATGCCGTGCATGTTGCCGGAGGGGGAGGTTGACGGCGAATTGAAGTCGGCGTGGGCGTCGAGCCAGAGCACGAAGAGCGGCCGGCCGACTTCGGCGGCGTAACGCGCCATGCCGGAGACGCTGCCCATGGAGAGCGCGTGGTCACCGCCGAGGATGATCGGGAAGTGGCCCTTGCGAACCGTGTCGTGCACGGAATCGTGCAGCGCGCGGGCAAAGGCTGCGACGATCTGCAGATTGTTGGCGCCCGGGTGGTTGGCGAGGTCGCGGGCCGGCAGCGGCTTGACGTCGCCTTCGTCGTGAACCGTGTGGCCGAGGTCGCGCAGCACCGTGTCGATGCCGGCTATGCGCAGGGCCGTCGGCCCCATGGCTGCGCCGCGCCGTCCAGAACCTTCTTCGATGGGTGCGCCGATCAGCGTGATGGTCGTCATATCCGCCCGATTCCTTCTCAAGATAATTCCGTGTGTACCCGGTTGGGATCGCGCGGATTATGGCCAAAATGCATGTCAGCAAAAAGATGGAAAACTGCCGATTAGTGAGATAAAATCGACAGATTGATAAGCACCATGTTACAAAGTGATAGCAATGGATGATCTCGATCAGGCACTCATCAGCGCCTTGCGCCAGAATGCGCGCATCCCCGTTTCAACGCTATCGGAAATGACAGGCGTATCGCGCGCGACCGTTGCTGCCCGCATCGACAGGCTCGTCGCTAATGGCACGATCGCCGCCTTTACCATCCGAACCGGCGCGGAAATCCCGGCTTCCGGGGTCCGCGCCGTGGTGATGATCGAGGTGCATGGAAAGATGGCCGACCGCGTTGCCGAACAGTTGCGCGGCCTGCCGCAGGTCCGGGCGCTGCACAGCACCAATGGCCGCTGGGACTTCATCGCCGAGCTGCAGGATCGCGATCTCGTCTCCTTCGACGAGACGCTGCGGCGCATCCGCCTGATCGACGGGATCACCGTCACCGAGACGAATATCCTGTTGAAAACCAGCAAGATGACCGGTGCATTCTGATCATCTTTCGCCGCCCAAAGCGGTGAGGAAATCGCGACTCGGAGTCGAATTGTTCTTGCTTTGTTCTCATGTTTCGCTATGATGTGCGCCTCACCCAAGATGGAGGATGTCATGGTTGCCAATGGCGGCAGGCTTGCCGATCGGCAGATCTGTGTGAAGCTGTTTGTCAGGCATGGCGACGAGGATCGCGCCATCGCCTTTTATCGCGAGGCGCTCGGCGCCGAGCTCCTGCAGCGGCACGAATGGCCGAGCGGCATTCTGACGAGTGCGGATCTGAGGATCGGGGAATCGGTCTTCCGGATTGCCGGGGCCAACCCGCGCCGCGATGCGGAGCCCAAGCTTGGAGGACCGCGCTCTCCGCATGCGCTGGGCACGACGGCGGTGATCCTGGAACTGCATGTTCGCGATGTCGATCGTGTGATCGGCCGGGCGATCGGCGCGGGGGCAAGCCTGCGCAATCCGGCCGAGACTTTGTCGACCGGTGACCGCGTCGGTGCCTTTATCGATCCTTTCGGCCATATCTGGGCGCTGTTCAACGCCATTGAGGATGCCGAAATCGTCGATCTGAACATCGAGGCCCGCAACGCCGCCTGAGGCGTTGCGGGCCTCTCCTTGTATGGCCGTGCACTTTGGCGGGATATGTTGCCCGCCGCGTGGCAATCAGAAGAACTCGTCGAGCAGGCAGTAGAGGTCGCGTTTCTCCGGATCGTCCCTGTCGATGCCATAGCGCGCCAGAAACGGCTGCACCCATTCCTCGCCGAGATTGTGGGCGATGCTGTGACAGGCAAGTGCAATGTCCTGATAGGGATCGGCGACGCCCAGCCGGCTGCAATCGATGAAACCGGAGAACCGGCCATACCTCTCAATGATGTTCGGCAGGCAGGCGTCGCCGTGGGTAATGACGAGCTTGCCGATCGAAGGTACGCGGGCTCGGAGTTCTGCAAAAAGATCTGCCGCCGTGCGGCCGAGTCGCGTTTCGTCGAAATCGTCTTCATCGATAAGGCCGGCTTCGGTGCGCGCTCCCGCGATGGCGATGCGCTTTTCGATCCGGTGATCGAAGGGGCAGTCGGCGACGTCCAGCCCATGCAAGCGTTTCAGGGCGTCCGCCAAGATGACGATCCGGTCCTTTGGCGACAGCGTCGTGGAGGCGAGGTCCGTGCCCTCGACAGCCTGCAGCAGCAGCCAGTTCGTTTCCGCGTCGAAGGCGCGGGCGATCACCCGCGGACAGGGCATGCCCTGAGACGCCAGCCAATCAAGCCGCTCCGCCTCGTCAACGAATTCGCTGAAGGGGCCGGCAGCCTCGACTTTCAGCACCAGCATCGCGCGATCCGGCGCCTTCAGTAGAAAGATGCTCGAGTCCGACTGTCCGAGCGTGTCATGATTCCAGTCATAGCCTGCAACGAGTGGCAGGAGATTCTCGGGCAATTCGAGATGCGGTTTTCGGGAAGACAATACAATCACCTGAAAAATGAATGCAGCAAATCGGCCGTGACGGCGGCTGATGCCGATGTAGGTACGCATTCGCGCGGCTGCGAATCGTATTCGGTCCGCAGGCCATATCTTGATCTGATCAAAATGTCGTCGAGGAGCGCGACGCCAGACAAACCGCCCCTCAATATTCCTTTTCGAAGAAGATACCGCCCGAGGCCGAGCCGTCGCCGGCGGCCGAGCCCTTGAGTTTCACGCCCTTGCCGACATCGAGATTGATGACCGCCTTGCTGGAGGCGGAATCAGAGCCCTGCTGCAGCTCGATATAGGTCCGGTCGTTGAGATACTTGCCGGCGCGCACCGAAGCGCCGCCGTGCTCGTCGGTGGTGACGTCGAGGTCGTCGACGCCGAGCTTGTTGCGCAGGCCATCAAGCAGCGACGTCGAGCCTCCGCCGGCAAGCTGGCTGACGGCGGAGGCGAGCTGGGCGATCTGGAAGGCCGAGAGGTTCGACAGCGACCGGTTGAAGATCAGCTGTGCCAGGATCTCGTCCTGCGGCAGCGCCGGCGATGACGAGAAGGCGATCTGCGGATTGTTAGCGAGGCCCGCAACCGAGACTGTGATGGTCGTCGAGCCGACGCTGGAGGTCGCCTTGAGGTCAAGCGTCGGGATCAGGTCGCCACCGAAGCCGATATTGCCGTCGGTGAAGGTCAGGCGCTTGCCGAGGATTTCGAGGCGCCCGCGGCGCATTTCGAAGCCGCCGGAAACGATCGGCTGCACGGCCGTGCCCCGGATCGTCAGGTTGCCACCGAGTTCGGCGTCGATGCCGCGGCCGCGCACGAAGACCTGGTTGGCGGCAACTGCCAGATCGAAGGCGATGCCGCCGCTGGCATTGGCGCCGGCTGCCGGCACCTCGTCCTTGCGCAGGTCCTTGACCATTTTCTGCACCTTGGGCGGCGCATTCTTGTGCTTGATGTCGATTGCCGAGAGCGAGGTGGGCAGCTTCTCGGGAATGGTGATCGATGCCTTGCGGATCGTAACCTTGCCGCCGAGCGTCGGGGTCGCGACCAGCGGACCGGTCAGCGTCATTTCGCCATTGAGATTGGCGTTGAACAGCGTGCCGTCGACATAGGTGGCATTGTTCAGGCGGATCGTCAGATTGGCCGGGAAGCCGGAGCCGGGGACCGTGCCGACGGTGCCGGTCGCCTCGATCGAGCCGCCGGTCGCGAGATTGGCCGAGAGCTTGGAGATCGTCGCCTGCTTTCCGTCGAGCGCGACATTGGCGGTCAGATCGTTCAGTGCCAGGTTGCGGCGCACGTCGACGAGCCGCCCGCCGGATGTCCTGACGGTGCCGGCGATCTGCGGCGCCTTGGCGGAGCCGGAAATCGCGAGGTTGATGCCGGCCTGGCCCGTGAGCGTGAAGCCTTTTTCCGCCATCAGGTTGGCAATGAGGGCAAAGGGTAGGTTGCCGTTGAACTTCATTGCGATCGGCATGTTGCCGCCGATATCGACATTGCCGCCGCCCTTGAAGGAAAGGCCGCTGGCGCCCGAAAGCGTCGTGTCGAGCGTTACCTTGTTGTTGGCGAACTTGCCGATGGCGGCGATGTCGAAGGCGGCGACCCCGGCCGTGCGTGCGGCGGCCAGCGACGCGCCAGACCATTTGAGGTTGTAGGCGACGACAGGTGCGGACGTTGCGCCAGCGACGTCGACGGTGCCGGCGATCGTGCCCTCGGCGCCGAGGTCCGGGACAAAAGCGTTGGCCAGCGCTGCGGGCAGCGCATTGAGCTTGGCGGTGATGTCGAGTTTTTCGCCGGCCGTTCCGTTGACCGCGATGGTGCCCTTCGATGCCTGGATCGTCAGCGCGTTGAGGCGGACGGTGCCGTTTTCGATGGCGATGACCGTCGGCTGCGCGAGCTTCAGCGGGATGCCCTTTGGCGTCGCGCCGAAGGAGGCGAGGCGAATTTCCGTGCGTCCCTTCGCACTCGTGAGATCGCCCTTAGCCGTGAGCGGGCCACCATCATATTTGCCGTCGATCGAAAAGCCGGTGCGTCCCGCCTGCTGCTGGAAATCGACGGCGAGGCCGGCAACGCGGTTGGCGCCTTGAGCGATGGTTTCGGCGCGCACGCTGCCCTTGATGGCGAGGGCCGCGACATCGGAGATCGTGATATCGGCAGTCGGCTTGGCGATCGTCAGGGCATCACGCTTGATGCCGCTGCCGCCGGCCTTGACGACGACGGAGGTGATGCCGTTTGCGGTCTTGATTGCGGCCGACCCGTTGAGATCGCCAGAGGCTTTCTGCCCGGCCATGGCGGCAAGCAGGCCGAGATCGGGCAGGTTGAAATCGATCTTGCCGTCCGGTTTGAAGTCCGGGGTGAAACTGATCGCACCGGTCAGCTTGTTTTCACCGATCCTGGCTTCGAGCACGGGGATCGCGGTGCGTCCGTCCTTGGAGACGACGTCGGCCTTGACGTCGATCGCCTGGCCGTCGAGCGCACCGGTTGCGGTCAGGCTCGCCTGCGGGCTCGAGGGGTTGGCCTTCGCGTCGGCCTTGATCGTGAGGTCGCTGAGGGTGCGTCCGGCGAGCGTGGCGCCGCTCGAGGTCAGTTCGGCCTTGATGCCGAGTTCGGCGAGCGGGCCGGTCACGGCTGCGGTAAACTCAGCCTCGCCCTTGGCGTCAGCCAGAAGCTTGCCGAGATTGGGCAGCTTTCCCTTGAGATCGGTGGTCAGTTGTCCCTGGGCCAAGGCTATCGTGCCGGCCGCCTCGATCGTGCTCGATTTGAGCTCGAGGCCCTCGACGGTCACGCTGCCGTCGGTCGCCGTCTTCACTTCGCCGGCAAGCGCGATGGTCCCGTCGAACTTCGCTGCCGCAGCCGGCGGCAGAGCCTCCGGAACGGTAAAGAGCTTGAACGCGGCGGCAACTGTGTTTTCCTCACGTGAGACGGCACCGGTGACCGAACCGCCAATGCCGGGGCTTTCGATCGTCACCGGATCGAAGACGATGTTCTCCTTCGTCACCGACAGGCTGGCGTCGATCTTCATTGGCGCCTGGACCAGCCGGGTGACGTTGGCGTCGACGAAGCCTGCCTCACCGACTTCGATCACCGTTTTTAGCGGGCCTGATTGTGTAGCGAGGTTGAAGCCGTCGCTGCGCGCCGACAGCTTGACGGCGCCAAGTGCCGCGTCCGGCAGCGTCACGGAGGCGACGTCGGCGGCGAGATCGAGGATTGCGGCCTGCGCGTCGCCGATCAGCGACAGGTTGACGGCGTTGATCTTTGCCTGGGCCTCGCCCTTCTGCAGCGGCCAGCGGAAGTCGATCGCGCCGTTGGTGCCGGCAAGCCGGGCCTGCAGATTGTTGTCGCCCTTGCTGTCGAAGGTGCCGAAGGCGCCAAAGGTCAGCGCGCCGGTCGCGATCTGCCCCTTGTCGACGCGCACCATGCCCTGGCCGTTGAACGCGGCTGCGACGTCGATGCTGGTCTCGCCCTCGAACATCGCACGCAGTGCCGGCGGCATCAGCGAACCGAAGCCGCCGCCGCCAGTGACGGTGAGCCGATGCATGCCGTCGGGTGTCTGGACGTGGCGACCGTCGAGCTTGAGGATCTCGCTGCCGTCGAGCGCGGCCGTGGCAGTGCCGGCCCAGTCGGAAAGAGGACCTTCGCCGGTCAGCTTGATGTTGACCGCGGGCTCGTTGGGCAGGCGAAGGAGTTTTGCGAGCACGCCGTTGTTGGGCTCATCGACGGTTGCCTCCAGCTTCAGCTCGTTGCCCGCCGGGTTGAAGACGATATCGGCGACGGCGCGCGCTTCCGGCCGGTCACGCTGGGCGGCGGTCAGGCTGAGGGCAATGCTCTCGTTGGTCGCATTGATCTTGCCGCTGGCGGTCAGGAACTGATCTTCGCCGGCGATTGCCTTGCCGATGACGATCTCCTTGAGATCGATCGCGTCGATCTTGACGTCGACGGGAAGCGCGAAGGTCGCGCGCACTTCCTTGGTCTCGGTCGAGGGGATCGGCAGGCGTTCGACACGCACCGAGCCGGCGGACAACGCCGCGGCGTCGAAGCGGAAGGAGAGGAGGGCCGCCGGCGACCAGTTGAGCTTGAGGTCGCGGACCTCCGCATAGACGCCTTGGCCGTCGAAAAGCGTGATGCTTCCTGCCGCAAACTCACCTGTCAGCAGCGCACTCGGATCAGCGATCCGCACGATCTGGTCAGGCGTTGCCGCATATTTCTCGATTGCCCAGGCGACGAGGCGGGCGCCTGGAGTCGTGAAGCCCACGAAGGCGACGAGAAGGAGGGCAACGACCGCAATCACGCCAAGCACACGAAGGCCATAGCGCAGCGTCGCGCGAAGGAAGCGGACGACCTGATTCATGCTCTACCCTTAGCGCAAGTTGCGCTGCAGCGGAATCGCCGCAGGGCGAAACTATCGCGCAATGACGGCAATTTGCCGGTTCTTGCTGGAGAATCGGCCCTACTCAGAACGATTGGCCGATACCGGCATAGATGCCGTACTTGGTGCCACCGGGATATTTGTTGAGCGGCACGGCGAAGTCGAGACGGATGGGGCCGAAGGGCGTGGCATAACGCAGGCCGATGCCGGCGCCGGCGCGAATGTCGGAGAAATCGGGCGTCGTTTTCGCCGACACCGTGCCGGCATCGATAAACGGCACCACGCCGATCGTGTCGGTGATCGCGATGCGGGCTTCAAGCGAGGCGTTGACATAGGAACGCCCGCCGGTCTCCTCGTTGTCGGCGTTGCGCGGGCCGATCTCCTGGTAGGAGTAGCCGCGCACGGAACCGCCACCGCCAAGATAGAAGCGACGGTTCGCCGGGATATCCTCAAGCCCGCTGCCGCCGACGAGCACGCCGGCGCCGATCTTGCCGGCGAGAACGAAACGCTTCTCGTCGCCGAGCGCATGGTAGCCCGATGCCGACGCTTCGAAGGACGAGAAGAAGGTCTGGCCTTTGATCTCGTAGCTCGGCTTGGCGTTGATCATCGCCCGGTAGCCGTCGGTCGCGTTCAGCTTGTCGTCGCGAGTGTCGCGCACATATTCGAGCGGAATGGCGGCAGTCAGGTAGGAGTTCGAGCCGAAGGCGTCGTCGATGTTGGCCCAGCTCAGCTCGCCGCCACCGGACACGGTGTCGGTCGGCGAGAGTTCGAATGTGGCGCCGGCAGCACCCGTCAGGATCTTGGCGCGGTAGGCGTCCGGATCCTGGATGTTGGCCTTGAGGCTGGCGGTAAAGGTCGAGGCGGGGCCGAAGGCGCCGGGCTTGGCGAAGAGGATGCCGACCGAATAGTCGAGCTTGTCCAGTTCCTTCGTCTCGCCGATGCGGTCGACCGAGCCTTCTATGCGCAGCGATTCCGCCCGCCCGAAGAGATTACGGTGTCCCCAATAACCCGAGACACCCAGACCATCGGTGGTCGAAACCTGCGCACCGAAGCCGAAATATTTATGCTTGCCTTCCGAGACCTCGATCTTCATTGGGATCGATCCGTCAGGCGACAGCGTGTTGGCTTCCTTGATCGTCACGCTTGAGAACACGCCGAGCTGGCGCAGGCGCTCGGATGCCTTGCGGATATCCTCGGGCGAATAGGGGCGCCCTTCGTTGAGGCGCGAATAGTCGCGCACGAAACCGGGATCGACGGTCTTGGTTCCCGATACGCTGACATCGCCGACAGGCGCGACCGGCCCGCCGCTTGCGCCGATGACGACGTCGACGGTGGAATTGGCGTGGTTGGCGACGGCGCTGCGTTCGGTGAGCTTGGCGAGTGGCCGGCCCTGCTCGCGCAGGTCGTTCACGACCTTTTCGCCAGCCTTGATGATCAGGGTCGAATCGGCGCGTGCGCCGGCAGGCAGGCTATAGTTATCAGGATTGAAGCCGGCCGCATCACCTTCGAACCTGACGGAACCGACCGTAAAGGCGGGGCCGGGCGTGACGGTGACCGTTACCGGGATCGCCTGCCCGTCGGGGAAGGCGGGATCCGGCGGCAGGCTGTCGATGTCCTGGCCGTTGACGCGAATTGCCACGGTGCCGCCGTAGCGGGCCTTTTCGTAGAGGGCGGCGAGCAGCCGGTCGCGATCGTCGCGCGCGCGGATGGCAAGACCGAGATCGCCGGACACGGGCTTTTCCTGACCCTGGACGAGCTGCGAGCTGTTTTCCAGCGCTTCCTTCAGTTCCTTTTCTTCGGTGCCGGCGTCGAAGGTAAGCGTATAGTTGACCGGGTCGATGACCGGCGCTTCCTCTTCGTCGCTCTCGAAGAACTTCATGCCGAAGAGCTTGAAGGCATGGGCGTTTTTGGCGGAAATCGGGCCGAGCGCAAACGAGAAGGCGACTGCAAGCGCAGTTGCGGCCTTCCAGTACGCAATACTCGACCGTGGTGGGGACATTCGCTTCCGCATCCCGTCTTCAGGCGACCCAATACAAACTGCCTGCTTATGCGGCCGGGTCACTATTGCATGCCTAAGGTTTTCCATCTGTTAACGATGACAGCCGGCTGCATCCACCCCTGATACCGATTTTCGGTGCCGTTTTCCGGGAAAAAGCTCCGAAATGTTGTCGGCGCAGCACAACCATAGGCTCCGGACGGACGGTTGCCAGCCAGGCGCGCCGGCATTTTGCTGGGTGTTTGGCTGGTTTTGTCCGCGGATCGTCGGGCCTATGCGGCTTCCGGCAGTGCCCGCAACTGCGGCACGCGAGAGGCTATGATAACGAGAAACTGGACCAGGAAACCCGTCGCGGCAACGGCCAGGCATGCCTCGACGCCGAAACGCGTGGCGACGACGGCACCCAGCGCTGCGCCGATCGGCCGCGCGCCGAACGTGGCTGTGGTGATGAAGGCGGAAACCCGACCCAGCATCGCATTCGGCGTGACGGCCTGGCGCAAGGTGAGGGTGGCGATCGACCAGAGCACAGGCCCTGCGCCAAAGAGGAAGAAGCTCAAGCCGGCAAGAACGCCGGATGGCATCCAGATCGTCGAGAGCATCACGGCGGCCGCCGCCAACCCGCCGAGCGGACCAAGCGCAATCATCACGCCGAAGGGGACACGGCGCGCAATGGCGGGCGCGGCGAATGCGCCGATCATCATGCCGGCGCCATAGATGCCGAGCGTGATGCCGACGCCTGTCGCCGTCATGCCGAGGGTTTGAATGGCATAAGCGACATAGACCGCCTGCAGCACGAACCAGGCGGTGTTGAAGACTATCGCCGTGACGAGGATCGGCCTGAGCAGCGTGTGGCCGGCAAGGAACCGTGCGCCTTCGGTCAGATCCTGCAGAAGTTTGCGTTTTGCCGCGGCGGGTTGGTGATGCTCGCCAAGGCCGGCAAGCAGGACGACGGAGAGAAGAGAAAGGCATGTGGCAGCGACATAGGCCAGGGATGCGCCCGTCCATGCGACGATCGCGCCGCCGATCGCCGGCCCGCCCGAATAGGCAAGGCTGCGGGCGAGTTCCAGCCAGCGGTTGGCATCGGCCAGTTGGGCGCGGGGAACGATCACCGGAATAAGGGCAGGGGCAGCGACATTGTAACAAACGGTGCCGATGGCACCGACGAACCCCATCGCAGCCAGAAGCGGCAGGGTCAAAAGGCCGCTGACCATCAGGAGCAGCGTGGCGACCAGCGACAGCGCGCGCAGCATTTCCGAGGAGACCATCAGCCTCAGTCGCGAGGCGCGATCGGCGACGAACCCGGCCGGAATGGCGAGCAGGAGAAACGGAAGTGTCTGGGCCATCTGCAGCCATCCGGTTTCCGCCGGACCGGCGGCGAGCAGCAGCACCGCGGCGAGCGGAGCGGCAGCCAGCGCCATCTGCTCCGAGAATTGCGCAAAAAGATTGGACCAGCCGATCCGCTTGAAGGCTGGCGGCAGTGGATTGCCTGGTGATTTCGACATGTGACGGCCTCGATGGATGATACTTCGAGGACAGCAGACGGATTTGCGCGGCCGATAACCACCCGGTTTGCGCGCGTCGGATCATTTCTTGGGGGTATGCCTAGCTTCGCCGGCGCGTCCGGAACGAAAAACCCCCTCAGGCTTTGCGCCATGAGGGGGGTAATTGGATCCTACGGAGAGCTTGCGCTACGCCGAAGGATGACCGTCTTCGCTACGCCTTAGCGCGGGCAAGAGTCGATGTAGCGGCGGCCATAGCGGTCGCGGTAGTAGCACTGGCCCGGCTGCTCGGTGACGTTGCCGATGACTGCGCCGGAAACGCCGCCGATGGCCGCGCCGACCGCTGCGCCACGGACGTCGCCGGTGACAGCGCCGCCGATGATCGCGCCGGAAACGGCACCGATGCCGGCGCCTTTTTCCGTCTGGGTGCAGCTTGCGACCGATAGGGCGACCAGCACAAGTGCGATGGCTTTCTTCATGTTGTTCTCTCCGATCTCTACGGATCTTAAGCCTAGCGCTCAGTCCGTCCCGTGGATGATGGCGAAGCCGGGAACATCCCGCTCCACCTGAACTTGCAGTTCGGAAAATACGCGGTCCCTATTGAAAGTCTACGGGGACCTGCGGCTTCTTCCGGCGCGCAAGATAATGATATCGTTCCTGAACGGGACATGAAGGCTCAGTTCCGCGAGATACAACCCGCGTGGAAAAATATTGTCGTCCGGCGGGCGGTAGCGGTTGCGGCATTCCCAAAAAAGACAAATGATACAAACAAGCCTGCGACATCCGGAGGAGCGGATCCGTGGGCGACGGGCATCGATATCAGTTGGCGCGTACCCTAGTCGCGTGAACCATCTCACCCGACTTTTCGGCCGCGCTCGTGTTGGCATTGACCGACCCCGGAGGAGCGAAATGGCGAAAGTAACAATGACGGTCAACGGCCGTCAGGTGAGCGGTCATTGCGACGACCGCACACTGCTGGTGCAATTCATACGCGAAAATCTCGGACTGACCGGCACCCATGTCGGCTGCGACACGTCGCAGTGCGGCGCCTGCGTCATCCATATGGACGGAAAATCGGTCAAGAGCTGTTCCATCCTCGCCGCACAGGCGGCCGGATCCACGATCACCACCATCGAAGGGTTGGCGGCGGACGGCGAACTCCATCCGGTGCAGGCGGCGTTCAAGGCCAATCACGGCCTGCAATGCGGCTTCTGCACACCCGGCATGGTGATGACGGCCGTCGACATGATCCGAAGGCACCAGGGCCAACTGGACGAGGCGACGGTGCGCGCCGAGCTCGAAGGCAACATCTGTCGCTGTACCGGCTATCACAATATCGTCAAGGCGATCCTTGCTGCCGCCGCTGAGATGAGCGGCGCCCGCGTGGCCGCAGAATAGCGGTAGATTTGGGGGCGGGACCTCGCCCCGAAGGCATGTCATCGAAGGACTGTCGCTGGATATCTCGGGAGGAGATAGGCAATGGGCGTTGAAGGCATTGGCGCGCGGGTGGCGCGCAAGGAAGACAAGCGGTTCCTGACCGGAAAGGGCCGCTATACGGACGACATGTCCGTGCCGGGCATGAAATATGCGGTGTTCGTGCGCAGCCCGCATGCGCACGCGAAGATTCTGAAGGTGGACGCGTCTGCGGCCAAGGACATGCCCGGCGTGATCGACGTGCTCGACGGCAAGCAGATCCTCGCCGACGGTATCGGCAACCTGATCTGCGGCTGGATGATCCACTCCAAGGACGGATCGCCGATGAAGATGGGCGCCTGGCGGCCGCTTGCGCACGAGACCGTGCGTTATGTAGGTGATGCCGTGGCGATCGTCGTTGCCGATAGCGTGGCCGAGGCACGCGATGCGGCCGAGGCGGTCGTCGTCGATTATCAGGAACTTCCCGTCGTGATCGATGCGTCGAAAGCGCTCGAGGCGGGACAGCCACAGCTTCATCCGGAAGCGCCCAACAACCTGATCTTCGACTGGCAGATCGGCGACGAATCGGAGACTGACAAGGCGATCGCATCGGCCGCGCATGTCACCGAGGTCACGATTCATAACAACCGGCTCTCGCCCAATCCGATGGAGCCGCGGGCCGCACTTGGCATCTATGACGCCGGCGACGACCACTACACCTGCTACACCACCAGCCAGAACCCGCATGTGGCGCGGCTGGTGATGAGCGCCTTCTATAATGTCGCTCCGGAAAACAAGCTCAGGGTGATCGCGCCCGATGTCGGCGGTGGCTTCGGCTCGAAGATCTATATCTATCCGGAGGAGATCGTCTGTCTCTGGGCGTCGAAGCGCACCGGCGTGCCGGTCAAATGGACATCGGATCGGACCGAGGCGTTCC
The DNA here is from genome assembly GCF_049905105.1 of Ensifer sp. R-19. Classification (NCBI taxonomy): domain Bacteria; kingdom Pseudomonadati; phylum Pseudomonadota; class Alphaproteobacteria; order Hyphomicrobiales; family Rhizobiaceae; genus Ensifer; species Ensifer sp. R-19. The sequence goes on along the minus strand of NZ_CP184569.1, from coordinate 3,305,956 downwards.
TGACCGATGCGCATGGCCGCGACCACGTGTCGACGGTGAAGATGGCCTTCGATGCGAACAATCGCATCATCGGGCTGAAGGTCGACACGATCGCCAATCTCGGCGCCTATATGTCGCTCTTCTCCTCGGCGGTGCCGACCTATCTCTATGCGACGCTGCTTTCCGGCCAGTACGACATCCCGGCGATCCACGCGAATGTGCGCACGGTCTACACTAACACCGCACCGGTGGATGCCTATCGCGGCGCCGGGCGGCCGGAGGCGACCTATCTGCTCGAACGCACCATGGAGACGGCGGCGCGCGAACTCGGGGTCTCACCGGCGGAACTGAGGCGGGTCAACTTCATCCGCTCCTTCCCGCACCAGACGCCCGTGATCATGAACTATGACGCGGGCGACTACGAAGCGTCGCTGAACGCAGCGATGCAGGCGGCTGACTGGAACGGCTTTGCCGCCCGCAAGGCGGAAGCCGATCGCCGCGGCATGAAGCGCGGCATCGGCATGAGTTGCTACATCGAGGCCTGCGGCATCGCGCCGTCGGCGGCGGTGGGCTCCCTCGGGGCCGGCGTCGGTCTGTGGGAATCGGCCGAGGTGCGGGTCAATGCGGTCGGCACGATCGAGGTCTTGACCGGCTCGCACAGCCACGGCCAGGGCCACGAGACCACCTTTGCACAGCTCGTCGCCGACCGCTTCGGCGTTCCGATTGACAGCGTCAACATCGTGCATGGCGATACCGACAAGGTGCAGATGGGCATGGGCACCTACGGCTCGCGCTCCGGCGCCGTCGGCATGTCCGCCGTCGTCAAGGCACTCGACAAGGTGGAGGCCAAGGCGAAGAAGATCGCCGCGCATCTGATGGAAGCGGACGAAAGCGACATCGTGATTGAGAACGGCGAACTGAAGGTTGCCGGCACCGACAAGGCGGTGCCCTGGTTCCAGATGGCGCTTGCCGCCTACACCGCCCATAACCTGCCCGCGGGCATGGAGCCGGGCCTGAAGGAGGGCGCCTTCTACGATCCGGCCAACTTCACCTTCCCGGCCGGTTGCTACATCTGCGAGGTGGAGGTCGATCCCGATACGGGGCGGACCAAGATCGTCCAGTTCGTCGCCGCCGACGACTTCGGCAATATCATCAACCCGATGATCGTCGAGGGGCAGGTTCATGGCGGCATTGCCCAGGGCATCGGCCAGGCACTGCTCGAAGGGGTACACTACGACCCCTCGGGCCAGCTGCTGACGGCAAGCTACATGGACTACGCCATGCCGCGTGCCGACGATCTGCCGTCGTTCCAGGTCTCGACCTCGAACACGCCCTGCCCGAACAATCCCTTGGGGATCAAGGGTTGCGGTGAGGCGGGCGCGATCGGCTCGCCGCCGGCGCTGATCAACGCCATTACGGATGCCATCGGCAACAACGCGCTCACCATGCCGGCAACACCGCAGAAGGTGTGGGCGGCGGCGCACGCGGCCAAGTGAACGGGAGGACACCGCATGTACGAGACCCAATATCACCGGGCGTCCTCGGTTCAGGATGCCGTCAGCCGAATGGAAGCGGCCGGCGAAGGCAAGTATGTCTCCGGCGGCATGACGCTGATCCCGACGATGAAGCAGCGGCTGGCGGCACCGAGCGATCTCATTGACCTCCGGCATATCGCCGAGATGCAAGGCATCACGGTTTCCGGCCGGTCAGTGCGGATCGGCGCCGCCACGACACATTATGACGTGGCGTCGGCGGCGGCGCTCAAAGCCGTCTGTCCGGCGATCTGCAGCCTTGCCAGCCATATCGGCGACCCGCATGTGCGGCACATGGGCACGATCGGCGGTTCCATCGCCAACAACGACCCGGCGGCCGATTATCCGGCGGCGATGCTGGCGCTCGGTGCGACGATCGTGACCAACAAGCGCGAGATTGCGGCAGATGATTTCTTCACCGGCCTGTTCGAAACAGCGCTGGAGGACAGCGAGATCGTCACCGCCATCAGCTTCGAAGCGCCTGCCAAGGCTGCCTATCAGAAGTTCGCCAATCCGGCATCGCGCTACGCGATGACCGGTGTGTTCGTCGCGCGACGGGACAATGGCGACGTCCGGGTGGCCGTTACCGGAGCGGGAGCGAACGGGGTGTTCCGGCATGGCGATATGGAGGCGGCGCTGGTTGCCAACTGGTCGCCGGACGCGCTCAGCAATGTCAGCGTCGATGCCTCGGAACTGCTCTCCGACATTCACGCCGACGCGGCCTACCGCGCCAATCTGGTGAAGGTCATGGCCAAGCGCGCCGTGGCGGCGGCCTGACCGGCATGGGGTATCGCCAAACAGCAAAAAAAGGGGGCGGCTTCGGCCGTCCTTTTTTCATCCTTGCTTGACTTCGATCAAGCTTGAAGAGATGAACATGCGCTAGGGCTTTCTTTGGAATGTTTCAAAACTAGGGCTCTCCAGGTTGAAACGGTTTCAGTGAAAGCAGCGAAGATGCTTCGGTCCGAAAATGCTAGATCATTCCGGATGCATTCATTGGACACGCAGCGCTTCAGGGGCCTTTTGCCGCAGTTGGCAGATGCCGAGCATTCCGAGGTTGACCCCAGGTCGCTTTGATTGAAGAAAAGCGACCGGGCACTGGAGAAAATGATGGATTTCGAGAATTTCTTTAAGAACGAGCTGGACGGGCTGCATCAGGAAGGCCGCTACCGGGTTTTCGCAGACCTCGCCCGTCATCGCGGCAACTTCCCGAAGGCAGCGCGCCACACGGCTGCGGGCGTTCAGGAAGTCACCGTCTGGTGTTCGAACGACTATCTCGGCATGGGCCAGCATTCCATCGTCACCGAGGCGATGAAGCGCGCCATCGACGAATGCGGCGCCGGCGCCGGCGGCACCCGCAACATCTCCGGTACCAACCATTACCACGTCCTGCTTGAGCGCGAGCTCGCGGACCTGCACGGCAAGGAATCGGCGCTGCTGTTCACCTCGGGCTACGTGTCCAACTGGGCCGCACTCGGGACGCTCTGTTCGAAGATTCCTGGCGTCATCGTCTTCTCGGACGCCGGGAATCACGCTTCGATGATCGAGGGGATCCGTCACTCCAAGTGCGAACGCGTCATCTTCAAGCACAATTCGGTCGCTGACCTCGAAGCCAAGCTCGCCGCCGCCGATCCGCGCGCGCCGAAGATCATCGCGTTTGAGTCGGTTTATTCGATGGACGGCGACATCGCGCCGATCAAGGAATTCTGCGACCTCGCCGACAAGTACGGCGCCATGACCTATCTCGACGAAGTGCATGCCGTCGGCATGTACGGTCCGCGCGGTGGCGGTATTGCCGAGCGCGAAGGCCTGATGCATCGCCTGACGGTGATCGAAGGCACGCTCGGCAAGGCCTTCGGCGTCATGGGTGGCTATATCACCGGTTCTGCGGCGCTCTGCGACTTCATCCGCTCGTTTGCCTCCGGCTTCATCTTCACCACGGCGCTGCCGCCAACGCTTGCCGCCGGTGCGCTCGCCTCGATCCGCCACCTGAAGGAAAGCCAGGTCGAACGCTTCGCACACCAGGAGCGCGTCCGTCGTCTGCGTTCGCTGCTCGACCAGCGCGGCATTCCGCATATGCCGAACCCGAGCCATATCGTGCCGGTCATGGTTGGCGACGCTGCCAAGTGCAAGTGGATCTCCGACCTGCTGCTCGACAATTTCGGCGTCTATGTGCAGCCGATCAACTATCCGACGGTGCCCAAGAAGACCGAGCGCCTGCGCATCACCCCGACGCCGCTGCATTCGGATGCCGATATCGACCATCTCGTCAACGCGCTGCATTCGCTGTGGTCGCGCTGTGCGCTGGCCCGCGCGGTCGCGTAAGCGGCGGCTTAGCTTCCGAGAAGTATGCCCCTCACCCTAACCCTCTCCCCGCTCGCGGGGAGAGGGAACGAGGACAACGGCTGAACTCTGTGTCCGTTCAATGCCGAAACACCGCCTCTCTCCATTCAGAGAAGCAGGAACTTCGAGCGTTAGGGGCGGATCAGAGCGGGTGCTGCAACGTCCCTTCGCCCCGCTTGCGGGGAGAAGGTGCCGGCAGGCGGATGAGGGGCGGGATGCCCGACCAGACCAGTTATTGAAGCAGCCCGGCCGCGAGATGCCGGGCTTTTTCGTCGGCGGCGAAGACATCGTCCATCGATGTAGCCGCCGGCAGGTCGGCGAGCTTGTCCATGACCTTCTCGACGATCTCCGCCATGGCGAGAAAGCCGGTTCGTCCGGCGATGAAGGCGTCGAGCGCCGTTTCCTTGGCGCCGTTGAGCACGGCCCCCTGCACGCCGCCCTCGACCATGGCGCGGCGCGCCAGGCGGATTGCCGGGAAGCGCACTTCGTCCGGCGCTTCGAAATCGAGGCGCGACAGCTTGGCGAAATCGAGCCGTTCGATCGGCAGGCTGCAGCGGCTCGGATAGGCGAGTGCGTAGCCGATGGCGGTGCGCATGTCCGGGCAGCCGAGCTGCGCCAGCACCGAGCCATCCGTGTAGCCGACCATCGAATGGATCACCGACTGCGGATGCACGATCACCTCGACCTGTTCCGGCTTGAGGGCAAAGAGGTGCTTCGCCTCGATCATCTCCAGCGCCTTGTTGAACATGGAGGCGCTGTCGATCGAGATCTTGAGGCCCATCGACCAGTTGGGATGGGCGCGGGCGACATCGGCGGTTACATGCCGCATCTCCTCGAGCGACTTGGTGCGGAAGGGGCCACCCGAAGCCGTCAGGATGATGCGCTCGACCGCGTGGCGCTGGTGCTCGTCCAGCACCTGGAAGATGGCATTGTGCTCGCTGTCGACAGGCAGCAGCCGGCCGCCACCCTTCTTCACCGCGTCGATGAAGAGGCTTCCGGCGGAAACCAGGCACTCCTTGTTGGCGAGTGCGATGTCGGCGCCGCGGCGGGCGGCTGCGAGCGTGGGAGCAAGACCGGCATTGCCGACGATCGCCGCCATCACCCAATCGGCATCGCGTTCGGCTGCCTCGATCAGACCGCTTCGGCCGGCGGCGACGGCAATGCCGGTGCCGGCAAGGGCTGCCTTCAGGTTTTCGAATTGGTTTTCGTTGGCGGTGACGGCGAGTTCTGCACCAACCTTCACGGCCTGTTCGGCGAGCAGGGGGATGTTGCCGTTGCTGGTGACAGCGACGACTTCGAAGCGCTCGCGACCGCCAAGGCGCTCGATGACGTCGAGCGTGTTGGTGCCGATCGAACCGGTTGATCCGAGGATCGTCAGTCGGCGCTTCGCACTGTCGCGGGATGCCATACCAATACCCATGTTCTTCTTTTCGGACGGGATGCCCGGCGCAGCCTGCGCTGCGGACACGTGATCTTCGCGAGATCGATCCGAGTTTTTATGTTGTTTGCTAGGCTCTACAGGCGAATTCCGCCGGCAACAAGGGCGCGGTCTTCAATCCGTGTCGTCCACGGGCTAAGAATCGGACTGCTTTGAGTCGGAGCCCGAAGGAGTTCGCGATGCTGAAGATCATTACCGCCGTTTCCTGCGCGTGCGTGACCATCGAGATGGCCTCGATGCAGCCGGTTGCAGCCGAAAACGTTCCGCCGCAGCTCGTCGGTACCTGGCTTGCCGAGGACATCGGTGGCGGCGGCGTCATCGACGATCTGCAATCGACGCTGGAAATCCGCGAGGACGGCACCTATGGCGGCATGGCCGGCTGCAACCATTTCACCGGCACCTTCAGTCTGTCGGGCACGAAGATCACCTTCGGCCCGGCCGCATCGACACGCAAGATGTGCGTGCCGGCGGCGATGACCCAGGAACAGAAATTCCTGGAGGCGCTTGGCAGCGAACTCTCCTGGGCAGTCGACGGATCGAAACTCGTGCTCAGCAAGGCGGAGGGCCGGACCGCGATCAAACTGGCGTCGATGACGGTGGGTTCCGAAGGGATCGACGTGACGTTCCGTGCTCCGGGAGCCGGTGCGGTGAACCGGCAATCGGCGCGTTATGACTGCGGCGGCAAGCCCGTCGAAGCGGAGTACATCAATGCCGGCCCGGTCTCGCTGGTGACTTTCACGATCGACGATACCTTTGTCGTCGCCTCCAATGTGATTGCCGCTTCGGGCGCGAAATATGCCGGCGGCCAGTATATCTGGTGGACCAAGGGCGACGAAGCGACGCTTTTCGACGCGACGAAGGGCGAACAGGACCAGGGCATCGCCTGCAAGCCTGCGCCTTGACGCGGAGGCTGCCCGGCAACTTCTCCAACCAACCCGGCTAAAGAAGTTTCCGGGAGAATCGGAACTTTTACCCTCGCTCCATAGTTACAATCCCGGCGCAATCGCGCTGTCGTTGTGAAAAGGGAGTTGATCCATGGGGCTACTTATCGGAATCCTGATTACGTTCCTTGTCATCGTGTTGGTGCTTTATCTCGTCCAGCGGCTGCCGCTCGACGCGCGCGCCAAACAGATCGTCCAGATCATCGTCATCATCATCGGCATCATCTCTCTGTTGAAATACCTGGCCGTCTTCTGACGCACCTCGTTCCCAACCAATGTGAAAGCCGCCGGCTCCGATGTGCCTGCGGTTTTTCTGCGCGGTCGGTCGATGCTGACGGAAGCTGACAGTCGTTATGTCTAGGGTCGCGTCATCGAAACGGGAGACCCGACCATGCTGTCACCGAACCTCATCCTGCTTTATGTCGAAGACCCGCTGGCGAGCGCACGCTTCTACACCGACCTGCTCGATCGCGAGCCCGCCGCCGCCTTTCCAAGCTATGTCGCCTTCGAACTGAAAAACGGCCTGACCTTCAGTCTCTGGTCCACGGCGGCGAAGGATTTCGTATCCTCCGGCACGGGCCATCGCTCGGAAATCGCCTTCATGGTGAAGGACGATGCCGAGGTCGAGCGGCTCTATGCCGCTTGGCGGGAGCGGGGGCTTACGATCGAGCAGGAGCTGAAAACGGCCGTCTTCGGTCGCACCTTCGTCGCGCTCGACCCGGATGGCCATCGGCTGCGTGTGTGCCGGCCCGATGATTGAAGTGCTGCGAACGCTGTGATTCCGGGTCGATTTTGCCTAAGCCTGCAGGTGGTTGATCCCTATTCGGGAAAGCAGTGACGCGGCCCTTGCTCGAGTTGAACCAAGTATTGCCGGTACTGGCAAAGAATGGTTCTATGTCGATATGGGGGCTAATCGTCGTTTGGTTCGATCATCGTTGCCGTGACTGTCTTGTTCGCGGCGATCGATGTTGTGTGGCTGCCATTTTCAGTGATCAGCCTTGATCCTCGAAACTTTGGTCACCTTGCGAAGGCGGCGTCGGCCGCTTTGGCTGCCTATCTGATCGGCAGGCTTGTTCTCTACCGCCTGCGCGATGAAAGATCGTGGGCGGCCGGTGCGATGCGATGGGCTGCGGACCGCCTGATTGTACTGGTCGCGGTTTCCACGATCTTTCTACCACTCGGCTTCGTCAGTGCCATCTTCATGTATTTGGCCTCGGCAACCCAGGTTCCCCTGGTCGATGGCAAACTGGCCGCACTCGACGCGGCGCTAGGCTTCGATTGGCGTTCGTTTCTGGAGACGACGAACGGGTCTCCGCCGGTCGCATGGGCATTGGTAATCGCCTATCACAGCCTGACGCCTCAGGTGATTGCGCTGTTTCTCTTGTACAGTGCGGCTCGGCGAGCGGACAAAGCCTTGGAGTTCGTCGCGCTGCTTGCGGTTTCCTCGGTGTTTACCGGCCTGTTGATGGCGATGTTTCCGGCCGCGGGCGCCTATGCCTATTTCGATCCGCCGCCCGAAACCTTCGACGCGTTTACGGCACAAGCCGGGATGTGGCACTACTCCGAACTGCTGAGGCTGAGGTCGGGGGACAACTTCAACCTGTTCGTTGGGAACGCGCAAGGCCTTGTGACTTTCCCCTCCTACCACACGGCCCTTGGAATCATGGTCGTGTATTCCCTGCGCAGCGTTCGCTGGGCCGCCGGCCCGATCGCTGTTTTGAACGCAGTGATGATCATCGGTACGCTGCCGGAAGGTGGACATCATTTGAGTGATGTGATTGCCGGCGCAATGGTCGCTGTGGTTTCAATCCTGGTGGTTAGAGCGGTCATGGGGCTGGGAAGGGAACGGTACCGGCCAGAGCAGGCTGCGACGACACTGTAGGCAATGACCGAAACAAAAAAGGCCGGGGCAAACCCGACCTTCCTCATCACCTTCGATCGACGCCAGTTCATCCGTGGTCATCAAGAAGGTGTGACTGTTCAAATAGCTTCTGTTCGTGACAGGCGAATGACGAACTGACTTCCTTCCCGAAAGTCGGCGGCGTGGATCGCCGCCGACCGATGGTCTCAATCTGCCACTTCGACCAAAAGCTCGATTTCGACCGACAATCCCAGCGGAAGGCTGGCGACGCCGAGGACGATACGGCCCGAGAGAAGCTCGCGACCGAAGACCTTGGCCAGCAGATCGGATGCGCCATCGGCGACTTGAGGATGATCGCGGAAATCGCCTGATGTTGCGATGTAGACGCCGAGCTTGGCGACGGCAGCGACCTTGTCGAGCGAACCGAGCGCCGCCTTGATTGCCGACAATGCACTCAGGGTAGCGATTTCCGCGGCGCGCCGTCCCTCATCGACCGTTAATTCGACCCCAAGCCGGCCGACGACCTGCGGCTTGCGGTCGATAACCGGCAGCATTCCGCTCAGATAGAGCAGCTTGCCGATCCTGACCCCTTCGACATAGTTGCCGAACGGTGTCGGTGGAGGAGGCAGCGCGATGCCGAGTTCATTCAGCCGCTGTTCTGCGCCAGCGGCGGGTGCTTGCCCGCGGCTTACCATTTGCCCAAATGCGCGCCGCCGTCGACGTTCAGCACCTCCCCGGTGACGCGGGGCGCCCTGGTCAGGAACAGGACCGCATCCACGATTTCATCGACGCTGGAAATGCTGTGCATCGGCGAGAGCGTGTTGAGGAAATCCTTCGGGTTGTCCTTGTGGAGCGGGGTGTCGACGACGCCGGGTGCAACGACGTTGACGCGGATACCGTCCCTTGCGTATTCCATGGCGATATTCTTCGAGATCGCATTGATGCCGCCCTTGGTCAGCATCGCGACCGAGGCGTTCATGCCCGCGATCGGGCGATCGGCCAGCGGCGTCGTGATGCTGACGATGCTGCCGCCTCTCTTTTGCGCCAGCATCTGCTTGACGACCAGCTGGGTCGTGTGGAGGAAGCCTTCGATGTTCGTCGCGCTCAGCTGGCGGTAGTCTTCGGCGGTGTAGTCGACGAAGGGCTTGGTGAAGAAGATACCGGCATTGTTGACGAGTGCGTCGATCGAGCCGAATCGATCGATCGCGGTTTCGACCACGCGTTTCGCCGTGGCCGGATCGGCGATATCGCCGTCGACGCGGGCCAGCCGGTCCGATTCGACGATGTCCCGGGACTGGCTGACGCTTCGCGAGGTTGCGACGACACTGTAGCCCTGAGCGAGGAAGGCGTTTGTAAGGCCCGCGCCGATACCCTGGGACGCGCCGGTGATGATGGCGACCTTGTTGGTCATTTGATCTCTCCACGGTTGGATTGCGTTCGTGGGATCAATATGATCGAGGTGCGATTGCACGATTATATGAAATTATCTGGAATTACTTTTCCATCAGTGCAAAAGTCGCGGGCATGGTCGATTTGAACGATATCGCGGTCTTTGCGGCCGTTGCCCAATTCGAGAGCTTCAGCCGGGCGGCGCGGGCGCTTGGCATGCCGGTCTCCACCGTCAGCCGCAAGGTCACGGCCCTCGAGGAGCAACTGGGCGTCACTCTGTTGCAGCGGACGACGCGCAAACTGAACCTCACGCTTCAGGGGCGCGCTTACTACGCGGAATGCAGCGAACCGCTGAAGCAGCTTCACGACGCGGAACGGGTCCTGAGCGAAGCGCAAAGAAAACCCGAGGGGCTTTTGCGCATCACAGTCCCCATGACTCTCGGGCAGCCGCCGTTCTTTGATTTCCTGTCTGGTTTCCTGAAGAAATACCCCGAGATCAAGGTCGACCTGCTGGTCACAAACATGTTCATGGACCTCGTTGCCGAAAACATCGACGTCGCGGTCCGGTTTGGCGAATTGCGCGATTCGTCGCTCGTCGCACAGCGCATCGGCAGGAGCACCCACTTCCTCGTGGCTGCTCCAGAATACGTGCACGAACACGGCATGCCCTCCGCGCCGGAAGATCTGCGCGACCACCGCTGTGTGCTGGTCAACGCCCGGAACAATGAAACCGAATGGCATCTCGTCAACGGGGACGAATCGATCAGGCTTCACGTGACCGGAGCCGTCTCGGTCCACGATATTCAATCGGCCAGCGCCATGACCGAGCGAGGCCATGGCATCGGCCGGCTACCGCCGATCTTCTGCGACAGCCTGCTTGCGAACGGCAGGCTCGTGCGCGTGCTTCCCGGATGGTCGGCCCCTGATGTCTTTGTGCACGCGGTCTATCCGACGCGGCGGTTTCTGCCGTCGCGACTGCAGGTCTTTCTGCAGGCGTTGAGAGCCTGGCGTGGCCCGGCATGGCAGCCGCTTCGCTAGCCGTCGACCTCTTCGCGCTTCTGCGCGAAAACGCTGAAGCCGGCGCGGCGATAGGTGTCCTGCGCCTTGGGATGATCCCATTCGTCGGTGTGAAGCCAGATGCGGTTCGGGCCGCGGCTCCAGACAGCGCGCAGCGCGCTGTCGAGCAGGAACGGTCCGAGCTTCCTGCCGTACGCCTCGGGGACCAAGCCGAAATGGGTGAGCTCGATGTCGGGTGTCCCGACGCGGTCGAATTCGCAGAGCCCGACCGCTCGGTCGTCCACCCGCAGGATGTGGAGGCCAGTCGATTCGCTGCGAAGAAAACCGTCGAGCTCGGCTGCGCTCATGCGCAGGCGCTGATCCCAGCGCAACGGCTCGCCGACGGCGCGGTAGAGCGATAGGAACGTGGCGGCATCGGGCAGCTCGGGCGCGACCGCTGCATGCTCGATCGGCGGTGGAAGCGCTTCGCCCGCGCGTTGTCCACGCATTTCCATATAGGTCACGAGCAACTGAACCATGAGTGCACCAGTGTAATGCGTTTGGCTGGAATCTCACATTTTGGCCGGGGGCATAGAGCGCTGCGTAAACGCGAGTGGGGAACGGCCCGGGGAATGTGTCGGAGGGTTGGAATTCTATCTATTTGATTTTTATGGTGATCCCGGCGCGATTCGAACGCGCGACCCCCAGATTAGGAATCTGATGCTCTATCCTGCTGAGCTACGGGACCACTTGGATAGCACCCATACAAAAGCAAGGCGTCTTAGCCAAGTGTTTTTGCATGAGTACCGGCGGAAATGCAGGCCGTGTCGAGCTTCGGCTATCCTGAAAGGGCGGCGCGTCGCCGGGGTCCCCACGGGTTGAAATCGATTACGAAACGGGGGCTGGTCTTTCCGGTCTTTCGAATGCTAAGCAAGGCGGGCGTCGGCTTGAGGAGGCTGGCGTTCCCCGTGAGACCTTCATCAGAGACCTGATCCACATATGTTCATCGGAATAGATTGGGGCGGCACAAAAATGGAAGTCATCGCGCTTGGCCGCGATGGCGAAACGCGCGCCCGGCATCGCGTCGCGACCCCGACCAGCGGTTACGACGACTGCATTCGCGCCGTTCTCGACCTGGTTGCCGCGGCGGAGCAGACGGCGGGCGAAAAAGGCTCCATCGGCATCGGCATTCCCGGCAGCCCCAACCCGCGCACCGGCATCGTGCGCAACTCCAATGCGGTGCTGATCAATGGCAAGCCGCTCGGACGTGACCTGGAGGCGGCACTCGGCCGTGCGGTCAGGCTCGCCAACGACGCCAACTGCCTGGCGGTTTCGGAAGCGGTCGACGGTGCGGGCAAGGACGCGCATGTGGTTTTCGGCGTCATCGTCGGCACCGGCCATGGCGGCGGCCTTGCGATCGACAAGAAGGTGCATGCCGGCTACCAGGGCGTTGCCGCCGAGATCGGCCACTATCCGCTGCCCTGGATGACGAAGGACGAGTATCCCGGGCATAAGTGCTGGTGCGGCAAACACGGCTGCCTCGACATGTATGCCTGCGGTACCGGCGTCGAGCTCGACTATCGCCTGACGACAGGTGTCGAAAAGCGCGGGCGCGACATCATCGAGGCGAAGCGGGCGGGCGACCCGGTGGCAACGGGCGTCTACGAGCGCTTCGTCGACCGGCTGGCGCGCAGCCTGGCGCTGCTCACCAATATCGTCGATCCCGACGTTTTCGTGCTCGGCGGTGGCATGTCGAATGTCGACGAGATCTATGACGACGTGCCGCCGCGGGTGGTCAACTATCTCTTCGGCGACACGTTCGAAACCCCCATCCGCAAGGCCCTGCATGGCGACAGTTCCGGTGTGCGCGGTGCGGCCTGGCTCTGGAAGGACTGAACCCATGAATATCGACAAGGACTTGGGCCGCATCGCGCGGCAGGAACAGGAATTGCAGTTCGAGCGCTTCGATCTCGAAACGGCCTGGGAGCTCGGCGCGCTGCTGCGCAAGATGGCGGTCGAGCGCAAGCTCGGTGTGGTCATCGATATCACGCTGTTTTCGATGCAGGTGTTCTACGCCGCGCTCGAAGGGGCGACGCCCGACAATCCGAACTGGGTGCGCCGCAAGCGCAACACCGTCTTCCGGCTGTTCAAGAGCAGCTATGCCACGGGCCGCGAGCTCGCCAAGGCACAGACCAATCTGCAGGCAAAGCTCGGGCTTGCCGATGCTGATTACGCCGCGCATGGCGGCAGCTTCCCGATCGTCGTCAAAGGCACCGGCTGCATCGGCGCAGTCACGGTTTCCGGCTTGCCGCAGCGCGAGGACCACAACATGGTCGTTGAAGCGCTTTCGTCCTTGCTCAGCAAGGATCACGACGCGCTGAAGCTTGAGGGTTAAGTGTTGGCAGGCGATATTTTCTCTCAGTCCCAGATTTTGTCGCAATGGCTGGCCGACAAAGCCCTGCCGCTCTGGCGTGACAAGGGTGTCGATCCCTCAGGTGGCTTCGTTGAGACGATCGACATGGCAGGTGAACCGACCCGCGCCAACCGGCGTTCGCGGGTGCAGCCGCGGCAGGTCTATTGCTTCTCGGAGGCGGGCCGACGCGGATGGAGCGGCGACTGGCGCGGTGCTGCCGAAGGCGGACTTGCCTATTTCGATCGCGTCTTCAAGCAGCCGAGCGGTTTCTACGGCGCGCTCGCCGATGCCGACGGTAATCTTCTCGATCCGTCCTTCGATCTCTACAACCAGGCTTTCGCGCTGCTCGCCTTCGCTTACCTTGCCGAGGTCGTGCCGGCTCGAAAGGCGGAGATGATCGAACGCAGCAACGACCTTCGGTCTCGGATCGAGGCGCATGTCAAGCATCCGGTCGCCGGCTTCGAGGAAGACAACCCTCCGCGCCTGCCGCTTTGCTCCAACCCGCACATGCATCTCTTCGAGGCGTGCCTCGCCAGCGAGGCGGTCGAGGGCTTCGATCAGGTCGCCTGGGCCAATCTCGCTGACGAGATTGCGGATCTGGCGATGGATCATTTCATCGACGCTGAGACCGGCGTCCTGCGTGAGTTCTTCGATCACGACTGGGCGCCGATTGCCGGCGACAAGGGCCGCATCGTAGAGCCCGGTCATCTCTTCGAATGGGCCTGGCTGCTGTTGCGCTGGGCGGAACGCCGCGGCAGCGCCGAGGCGATCGTGAAAGCGCGGCGGCTCTTCGATATCGGCGAGGCGCACGGCATCTGCGCGAACCGCAACGTTGCGATCATGACGCTTCTCGACGATCTCTCGGTGGCCGACCCGATCGCGCGGCTCTGGCCGCAGACCGAGTGGCTGAAGGCCGCGGTTCGTTTCGCGGCGCTGACCGGCGGCGCCGAGCGGGAGCGTTATCTCGCTTCGGCTGCGCGGGCGGCGGCAGCGCTTCAGACTTTCCTGGAGACCCCGGTCGCGGGTCTCTGGCGCGACAAGCAGAAGGCCGATGGCAGCTTCGTTGACGAGCCTGCACCGGCCAGCAGCTTCTATCACATCCTCTGCGCCATATACGAAACCGAGGATTGCCTGGCACGGCTTTGATTTGCCGTCCGGAGCAGGTCCTTTCATAATGGCCCGTCGCAATCGCGGCGGGCCATTTTCTTTGTCCAGATGGCCAAATGTGATCGCGCCATATGTTGACATAAAGATATCTTTATGTGATTGACTCGATTATTGTTTGTCGTTTTCAGAACGGGAGATTTCCCATGTCCGCCATCGGCGCCCTTTTCGGTGACGTTTCCTCCAAGCCGGACGGCTCCGAGATCAAAGAGGCGCTGCGTCGGGCGGCGAGTGAACGCATCCTGATCATGGATGGCGCGATGGGCACGGAAATCCAGCAGCTCGGCTTTATCGAGCAGCATTTCCGTGGTGACCGGTTCGGCGGCTGCGCGTGTCATCAGCAGGGCAACAACGATCTTCTGACGCTGACGCAGCCGAAGGCGATCGAGGACATTCACTACGCCTATGCGATCGCCGGCGCCGACATCCTCGAGACCAACACCTTCTCCTCGACCCGCATCGCCCAGGCCGACTATGGCATGGAGGACATGGTCTATGAGCTCAACCGCGACGGCGCCCGGCTGGCGCGCCGCGCCGCCAAGCGTGCCGAGGCCGAGGACGGCCGCCGGCGCTTTGTCGCCGGCGCGCTCGGACCGACCAACCGCACGGCGTCGATCTCGCCCGAAGTCAACAATCCCGGTTACCGCGCCGTCACCTTCGACGACCTCAGGATCGCCTATGCCGAACAGATCCGCGGGCTGATCGACGGCGGCGCCGATATCATCCTGATCGAGACGATCTTCGATACGCTGAACGCCAAGGCCGCGATCTTCGCCACCAAGGAAGTCTTCGCCGAAAAGGGCATCGAGCTGCCTGTGATGATCTCAGGCACGATCACCGACCTTTCGGGCCGCACGCTTTCCGGCCAGACGCCGACCGCCTTCTGGCATTCCGTTCGCCATGCCGATCCGTTCACCATCGGGCTCAATTGCGCGCTCGGCGCCAATGCCATGCGCGCCCATATCGACGAGCTCTCGGGCGTTGCCGATACCCTTGTCTGCGCCTATCCGAATGCCGGTCTGCCGAACGAGTTCGGCCAGTATGACGAAACACCCGAGCAGATGGCCGCCCAAGTGGAAGCCTTCGCGCGCGATGGCCTCCTCAACGTCGTCGGCGGCTGCTGCGGCTCGACGCCGGCTCATATCAGCGCGATTGCGAGAGCGGTTGCCAAGCATCCGCCGCGCGAGATCCCCAAGGTCGAACCGCTGATGCGGCTCTCCGGCCTGGAACCGTTCACGCTGACCGCGGACATTCCCTTCGTCAATGTCGGCGAGCGTACCAACGTCACCGGCTCGGCCAAATTCCGCAAGCTGATCACCGCCGGCGACTATTCGGCAGCGCTCGATGTCGCGCGGGACCAGGTGGCAAACGGCGCGCAGATCATCGATATCAACATGGACGAGGGCCTGATCGATTCGAAGCAGGCGATGATCGAGTTCCTGAACCTCGTCGCCTCCGAGCCGGATATCGCCCGCGTGCCCGTGATGATCGACTCGTCGAAATGGGAAGTGATCGAGGCGGGCCTGAAATGCGTTCAGGGCAAGCCGCTGGTCAATTCCATTTCCATGAAGGAAGGCGAAGAGGCTTTCCTGCATCACGCGAAACTCTGCCGCGCTTATGGTGCAGCGGTCGTTATCATGGCCTTCGACGAGGTCGGTCAGGCCGATACCAAGGCGCGCAAGGTCGAGATCTGCAGCCGCGCCTACAAGCTCTTGACGGAAGAGGCCGGCTTCCCGCCCGAGGATATCATCTTCGACCCGAACATCTTCGCGGTGGCGACCGGCATCGAGGAGCACAACAATTACGGTGTCGACTTCATCGAGGCGACGCGCGAGATCATCAAGACCTTGCCGCATGTGCATATCTCCGGCGGTGTCTCCAACCTCTCCTTCTCCTTCCGCGGCAACGAGCCGGTGCGGGAGGCGATGCATGCCGTCTTCCTCTATCACGCCATTCAGGCGGGCATGGACATGGGCATCGTCAATGCCGGCCAGCTTGCCGTTTACGATGCAATCGATGCAGAGCTGCGCGAGGCCTGCGAGGACGTGGTGCTCAACCGCCGCGCCGATTCGACCGAGCGCATGCTTGAAATCGCCGAGCGCTATCGTGGTCAGGGTGGTTCACAGGCGCGCGAGAAGGATCTCTCCTGGCGTGAATGGTCGGTCGAAAAGCGACTGGAACATGCTCTGGTCAACGGCATCACGGAGTATATCGAGATCGACACCGAAGAGGCCCGGCTAACCGCCGCGCGGCCGCTGTACGTCATTGAAGGCCCGCTGATGGCCGGCATGAACGTCGTCGGCGACCTCTTCGGTTCCGGCAAGATGTTCCTGCCGCAGGTGGTGAAATCCGCACGCGTGATGAAGCAGGCGGTTGCCGTGCTCTTGCCGCACATGGAGGCGGAGAAGCTTGCCAATGGCGGCGAAGCGCGCGAAAGCGCCGGCAAGATCCTGATGGCGACGGTCAAGGGCGACGTGCACGACATCGGCAAGAACATCGTCGGCGTCGTGCTCGCCTGCAACAATTACGAGATCATCGATCTTGGCGTCATGGTGCCTTCGGCGAAGATCCTCGACGTGGCGCGCGAGCGGAAGGTCGATATCATCGGCCTTTCGGGGCTCATCACCCCGTCGCTCGACGAAATGGTGCATGTCGCCTCCGAACTCGAGCGCGAAGGCTTCGACATTCCGCTTTTGATCGGCGGCGCGACGACCAGCCGCGTCCATACGGCGGTCAAGATCAATCCGCGCTACGATCGTGGCCAGACTGTCTATGTCACCGATGCCAGCCGCGCCGTCGGCGTGGTTTCAAGCCTCCTGTCGCCGGAGGCGCGGGGCAACTATATGGAGACCGTCCGGGCGGAATACCGCAAGGTTGCAGAGGCGCATGCCCGCAACGAAGCGGAAAAGCGACGGCTGCCTTTGTCGCAGGCGCGCGCCAACCAGCACAAGGTCGACTGGTCTGCCTATCAGGCGAAGGCGCCGTCCTTCCTCGGCACGCGGGTCTTCGAGAGCTGGGATCTGGCGGAACTCGCCCGCTACATCGACTGGACGCCGTTCTTCCAGACCTGGGAACTGAAGGGCGTTTATCCGAGGATCCTGGAGGACGAGGCGCAAGGTGCGGCCGCCCGGCAACTGTTCGACGACGCCCAGGCGATGCTTGCGCAGATCATCGAGGAGAAGTGGTTCGCGCCGAAGGCCGTGGTCGGCTTCTGGCCGGCCGGCACCGTCGGCGACGACATCCGGCTCTTCACCGGCGAAGATCGGGCGTCTGAGCTTGCGACCTTCTTCACGCTGCGCCAGCAGCTGACGAAGCGCGACGGCCGCCCGAATGTGGCCCTTTCCGACTTCGTCGCTCCGGCCAGCAGCAGCTCCAACGACTATGTCGGTGGCTTTGTCGTCACCGCCGGTATCGAGGAAGTGGCGATTGCCGAGCGTTTCGAACGCGCCAATGACGACTATTCCTCGATCCTGGTCAAGGCGCTGGCCGACCGTTTTGCCGAGGCCTTTGCCGAGCGCATGCATGAATATGTGCGCAAGGAGCTCTGGGGCTATGCGGCCGACGAGGTCTTCACGCCGCAGGATCTGATCGGCGAGCCCTATGCCGGCATCCGTCCGGCGCCGGGCTATCCGGCGCAGCCCGACCATACGGAAAAGGCGACGCTCTTCCGGCTGCTCGATGCGGAGGCAGCGATCGGCGTCAGCCTGACCGAGAGCTATGCGATGTGGCCGGGTTCGTCAGTGTCCGGCCTCTATATCGGCCACCCCGAGGCATATTACTTCGGTGTCGCCAAGGTGGAGCGCGACCAGATCGAGGATTACGCGACACGCAAGCGCATGCCGGTGCGCGAGGTCGAGCGCTGGCTGTCGCCGATCCTCAACTACGTGCCGATGCCGGAGACCGAGGCGGCCGAGTAATCTCGTTCGAATGGCAGCCAGACGGTCCGGTCTTGGCCCGTCCATTCGCACGGAGGCCGTCGCGCCCGGGGAGTGCGGTCAGTCGGGAAGGCTTGCCAGAAAGCCGATGAGCGCGACGTTGAAGCGGTCCGGCCGCTGCAGCGGTGCGAAGTGGCTGACGCCGGGGAGCAGGATGAACTCGGCGCCGGGAATGCTGCGCGCCAGATAGTCGGCGTGCTCGCGCTTGATGAACTCGTCGTTTTCGCTCTGGACGATCGCGACCGGTACGCGGATCCGGCCGAGTTCTTCGGCGGTGTAGTTCGGCTCAGTCTTCTGCATCTCGCTGACGGCATCGACGAAGGCGCCGAAATCATCCGGCGTTGCCGACAGCTGTCTGTAGTCGCTCGAATGGCGGCCGAAGCAGCGGTCGAGCGCCGGGCTCGGCTCGATTTCCATGGTTCCGCTCGGGTCCATGTTGCAGGCGAAGAAGAAGACGCCGGCGGCACGCTCCGGTTCCATCGAGGCGAGGACGAGCGCAATGCAGGCGCCGTCGCTCCAGCCGGCAAAGGCTGCTTTTTGAAGCTCGAGCCTGTCCATAACGGCGAGCACGTCCGACGCCATCAGCTCATAGGTGTAGGGCCTGGTGTCGCGGGTGCTGCGGCCGTGGCCACGGCTGTCGATCAGGATGACGCGGTGCCCGGCCTCAAGCAGCGTCGGGACCTGGTAGCCCCAGTTGCCGCTATGGCCGAGGCCGCCATGCAGCAGGATCACCGGAGTGCCCCTGCCATAGGCTGCGTACCAGATGCGCGCGCCATTGTGCTCGACGTGGCCCTCGACGGTTGCGACGGGCAGAGGCGCTGCGCCATGCTCGGCAAACGCGACAAGATCATCGTCCCGGAACTCCATGCGCTCAGTCTCCCGTGCCTGATTCACGACGCGGGAAGCTTAGTTCATCGGTTGCGGCTCGGGAAAGTGCCAGGAGCCGTCGAGAATCTCCTTCCGGGGCCGGTAGAGCCGCACGGTATAGTTCCAGCCGTCGACCACAGGCAGGCAGTTGGGGATCTTGCCGTCGCAGCCGCCGAACTGGATCGAGACGCTGCCATCGTCGCCCTTCTTGGCGGTGATGTTGTTGATGGTATAGGCATCATACCGGTTCTTCTCGTAGAAGCCTTGTGCATCGTAGACGCTGACCGACCAGAAGGCATCGACCGGCACGTCCTTGACGTCAAGCTTGTAGATCGTCTTGCCGTCATTCTTAGTGAGCGTGATGTTGAGATAGGTCGCATCCTTGTCGGGATTGCCGCCCCAGCCGGTCGCGGTGCCGATCAGGTGGCGGATGGGATCGACCTCTTCCCTGGTGCCGAACGCCTTCTTGAAGTCCGGCATGGTGGCGCCGAGGGCGAGCAGCGCCTCGCGCACCTTCTTCTGGCTGGCCGGATCCCACGCGGGAACCTCGAACTTGCCTTCCTTCTGCTGGCTGGCCTTGATCGCGTCCTGCAGGGTGTGAACCTCGGCGATATCCTTCGGGTCGGCCGGATCGACGAGCGTGCGGACGCCGACGACGACGTAGCGCGTGCCGACCTTTTCCTTCGTCAGCGTCGTTTCGCCGGCGCCGTAGACGACCTCAGGCACGTAGTGATCCTCGTTGATCACCTGCAACGACATGAAGCGTTTTCCCGCGTCCGGCATGGTGATGGTAACCGGCCCGGCATCGAGATCGAACACGGCCGACGAATAGAGCGTATCGCGGTTGAGGCGAATGACGGTCTGATTGTCGATCGAGGCGGGCTCGCGCCGGTGCAGGAATTTGCCGAAGGCACCGTCCTTGACCATGGAGGCGAGGTACATGTCGCTTTCGGCACGAACGAAGTTGTCAACGCCGACCGTGTCGGGGTCGGCGGCGGTTGATTGTGTGGCGACGGCCATCACCAGTGCGCCGGCCATGAAGAGCGAACGACAAAACATCATGCTCGGATCCTTCTCAGTCAGTTGCCGCGCTGCATCGGCGGCGCTCGCTTCGTCACCTAGCGTGGCAAACTCCATCCGATGGTCGCCCAAAATCGTGCCAGTTCGACGGGGAACCGCAAGTACGTAACGGTTACGACGCACGCGGGGCGCCATCGCCGGACCGCGCCGATGGCGCCGCCTGCCAAGCTGCGGTAACATCTGCGTTGGAGTACATCGTACGTTGAGAGCTCGTCGATGGAGCGCCGTCTCGCTGCCGTCCTGATCGCGGATGTCGTCGGTTACAGCCGCCTGAGCCGGCTGGACGAGGAAGGGACGCGCCTGCGATTCCAGTCGGACCTTTCCAACATCCTGGTGCCGCTTTTTATCGAGCATCACGGGCGTCTGGTGAAGACGATGGGCGACGGGCTGCTCGTCGAGTTCCGCAGCGTCGTCGATGCGACGCAGTGCGCAATCGAAATCCAGAGGCGCAAGGCGGCAGAGGTCGACAAGGGGCCAGATGGCGAGCGGCTGGATTTCCGCATCGGCATCAATCTCGGCGATATCATCGTCGAGGGCGACGACATCCATGGTGATGGCGTCAATATCGCCGACCGGGTGCAGGGATTGGCCGAGCCTGGCGGCATTGCGATATCCGGCACGGCCTATGACCAGGTCAACTCGAAGCTGAAGGCCGGTTTCGTGTCGCTCGGGCAGCAGCCGGTCAAGGGGCTCGGCGATCCGATCCGGGTCTACCGTGTGCTCCTGGACCCGGAAGCCGCGGGCAGGACGCTTGTTGAGAAAAACCGGCGAAATACTGCCTGGTTAAAGGGGCTGGTGGTCGGACTTGCGGCGATCGCAATTTCAGCCGCGCTCGCCTGGTGGCAGCCGTGGACATGGATCGGGCAGGACGGCCCGGCGCAGCGTTTCGCCTATCCCCTGCCGGACCAGCCTTCCGTCGCGGTGCTGCCCTTCATCAATGTCAGCGGCGACAGCGACCACGACCACTTGGCCGAGGGACTCACCGACGATCTCATCACCGAGTTGTCCAAGGTTTCCGGCCTCTTCGTCATCGCCCGGCACTCGGTATTTGCGCTCAAAGGGAGCGCCACCAAGATCCAGGACGTGGCGGCCGAACTCGGCGTGCATTATGTGCTGGAGGGCACGCTGCAGCGGGCCGACCAGCGGCTGCGCATCAACGTCAAGCTCTTCGACGCGGTGAGCGGGTTGTCGCTCTGGGCGGAGCGCTATGACCGCCAATATGCCGATCTCTTTGCCGTTCAGGATGACGTCATCGGCAAGATCATTGCCGCGCTTGAGGTCAAGCTCAGCGAGGGCGAGCGCGACCGGTTGGCACGGATCCCCACCGATAATCTCGAGGCCTATGACAACTACATGCGCGCCGAGCAGCAAGGCCTTATCTGGCGCGATGTCGAGACAAATCGTCAGACACTCACCTTTTATCAGCGGGCGATCGATCTCGATCCGAATTTCGCCGATGCTCATGCCGGCATAGCCCGCATCGCGGTCGACGTCTGGCGCAACGACTACAACTATCTCTGGTCGGCGGCCGTGGCACGCAAGATCGCCTATGATGCGGCCGGGCAGGCGTTGAAACTCGACGCCAACAATGCGCGCGCCCACACGGTGCTGGCGCTGCTGCAGCTCGTCGATGGACGCGCTTCGGAGGCAAAGGAATCGGCGCTTAGGGCTGTCTCGATGCAGCCCAACGATGCCGAGGCGCTCGCCAATCTGGCGCTGATCCTTGCCCAGACCGGGGAGCACGAGCAGGCCTTAGACGATATCGAACGGGCACTCAGGCTCGATCCGTCGCCCTCATCGAGCCTGCAGCTTCTGGCGGGCATCGTCTACTACACGGCGCGCCGCCTCGAAAAGGCGATCCCATTGATCGAAGCGGCGCGCGAGACGCTGCCGAAGGCGGAAGCCGTGAAGGAGTATCTCGCCTCGGCCTATGCCCAGCGCGGCGATCAGCCGAGCGCAGCGGCAGTAGCCGCGGAACTGCTAAAACTCTTTCCGGACACCAACCTGACCTATTATAGCTATCTCTATGACTACTGGCGCGAAGAGGACCTCTATCGTCACCTTTTCGGCCTGCGTGTCGCTGGCATTCCGGAATGGCCCTTCGGCTTTGTTGGTGCTGCCAGCGACCGGCTTGGCCCGGCGGAACTCAAGCAACTGACCGATGACAAGACCTGGGTTGGCGTGCACAAGAACGGCACGAGCTTCGCGCAGTTCTTCGACAAGGACGGAAACACCGCCTACCGCACCAGCAATACGAACATCACCGGCCGCATCGAGGTGAAGGGCAACCAGCTCTGCGAGAAGTATGACGGATATTTCCTCGACCGCATGGTTTGTGGCTACGTCTACCGCAACACGGCAAAGGGCGAGCGCACGGCGGACTACATCAACGTCACGCCGCAGGCTCTGAAGTTCTTCTCGATCGAGCGGTGATCGCGATCATCGTCCGAGCGATAAGCCACTCAGGGCGAGGGCTTCGTCCAGTTGATCGACGCCTTCTCGGTGAGCAGCGTCTGCTCGACCTCGGACCAGTGCTTGCGCGAATCGACCACCTTGTTCGGGTTCTTCACAAGGCCGTCAGCAGCGCCCGGATCGTAGCTGAGGTACAGCTTGTCCTCGATGATGCGCCAGGCCTTGGGGTCGATGTTGGTCGTCACCGTGCCGAAGGAGACGCCGTCGGCGCAGTAGCCGCCATATTGCGGCGCATAGCGAGTGGGTTCCTTGATGAACTGGTCACGGTGCTCGGCGCTTGCGAACTGCCAGGTGGCGCCGAGCCAGCGATAGCTGAATTCGGGCGATCCTTCGACCGCCTTGTTCTCTGTAAAGTAGGCGACCGGATCATAACCCTTGATCGCCACGTCGCCGAAGTAGCCGGTGTTGACAGGTTCTTCCGCTAACCCCGGGCTGGCGAATGCGAACAGCACTGCCGTCGCCGTGATTGCGCCCGCTATCGGATATCGAGACATGCTATGTCCTCCGTTTCCGGATGTGCTTGTTATTGTCGTTTGGTGCATTCGCCGTAGAGCCAGTCGCCGACGAGGTCGGCCTTCTGGCAGGTGGCTCCAGCCTTCAGCAACAGTTCGGCGGCCGGCCAGTGGGAGCGCCACCCCGCTTGCGTCAGCGGGGTGTAGCCGTTGCGTTCCTTGGCCTCGATGTCGGCCTTGTTGGTCAGCAGGAAAGCCACGATCTCGGCGTGGCCCTCTTCGGCTGCCGCATGCAGCGGCGACATCTTGTAGAAGTTGGCGACGTCGTTGACGGCGGCACCCTTGGCGACGAGCAGCTTGACGGTTTCGAGACTGCCGCCATAGGCGGCGGCGTGCAGTGCGGTCAGGCCGCCTTTGTTGCGGATCTCGATGTCGCCGCCGCGCTCGATGAGAAGCGCGACAACTTCGGTGCGCCCTTTGAGAGCGGCAATCAGCAGCGCCGGCTCGCCGGCCGCATCGGGCTCGGTTATGTCGGTTCCCTGATCGAGCAACTGCTTGACTCGTTCCGTGTCGCCGTCCCGTGCCGCGTCATGCAAAGGGCCGGCCATCGCCACCGCAGCAAAGGACGCCACCGCGACGAATGCTGCCAGGATAGATTTCATCGCGCAACCTCCGCCCCAGCTTCGGTCTTGCCCAATTGGAAAGAGCGAAAATACCACAGGGCGACCGGTGGAAACAGGCGTTACCGTTGCCTGATCCATACTCCTTTTGGGTGGCTGCGATGATGAATGCCTGTCAGGCGGCGACCTGCATCAGGTCGAGCATGCGGTCGATCGCGCTCGGAATGGGCGCGATGATCGGCGTCGGGAACAGCGGCTGGAGCTGTTCGGCCGCCTGGCCGAGCGGGCCGCCACCGATGATGACGGCCTCGGCGCCATCCAAGTCAATACACTGACGGACAGCGTCGCCGAGGGCTTCCAGCAGGCGCTCGGGGTTGGCGGAGAGCGCGAGCGGGTCGCCGGGCGTGCAGCGAATGCCGGTATACTGGTCCCACACGCCGAGATCGCGGGCGCGGTCGTCGATCGCCTGGATCAATTCCGGCGTCGTGGTGGCGACGCCGAACTTGCGGCCGCCCTGCGAGGCCTCGATCATCGAGGCCTCGCAGATGCCGATCACGGGGATCGCGAGGCGGCGTTTGAGGGCGGCAAGGCCGGGATCGCCGAAGGCACTGACGACAATACCGAGGCATCCAGCCTCATGCCTTTCGCCGATCTCGACGACCTCGGCAGCGGCCGCATCCAACTGCTCGGGCGTCACGATCATCGGCGGGTTCCGCATGGCCGTGGCGACTGCCACGGCCATGCGTCCTGATGCAGCCCGGCGTGCGATGGAGACCATCATGTCGCTGGTGGCAAGCGAGCTGTTCGGGTTAATCAGAAGGATATGTGCACTCACGTTCTCAGTTCCGCGCCGACTTTGATTTCAGAAGTGTCAGCCTTTGCGAGGTCGGCATCGGCAGGCTGGGTCAGGTCTTCCATCGACATGCCATAGGTCTCGGGCCCGAGCTGGATGCAGAAGGCGAAGACCGCATACATGCCGGCGGCGAGACCGAAGACCCCGACCATGCCGTAGACGTCGAAGAGCGCGCCGGCGATGGTTGGGATGAAGGAGCCCGCGGCCGAGCCGGTTGCCAGGATCAGCGCCACGCCGAAGGCGCGGATGCGGGTCGGGAAGAGTTCGGGCGCATAGATCCAGATCGAGGTGTTGAGCAAGAGCACGAAGAACTGGAAGATCGCGCCGAACATCAGCACCAGATAGATGTTGGTGCCGAGATAGGCGATCGAGACCGCCGCAAGGCAGGCGAAGACGGCACCCAGGGTCAGCACCCTCTTGCGCGGGAAGTAATAGCCGAACATCGAGGCGGCGATAGCACCGAGCACACTGCCGCTCTGGATGATCATGCTGTAGAGCAGGCTTCCCTGGAGCGTGTAGCCCATGGACACGAAGATGATCGGCATCAAGGTGAGCACCGAGAGCTGGGCGCCGTAGCTCATCAGGATGGCGATGGCGACCGGGACGGTGCGGCCGATGAAGGGCGCGCGGAAGAGTTCCTTCCAGTCGCTCTTGGCCGGTTCTTGGTCCTTGAGGTGGTCCTTGGTCAGATATTCCTGGACCTTGAGGTTGCGCGGGCGCAGCGACCCGGAGGCGAGGATCGAAAGCACCTTATTGGCCTCGTCGATCTTGCCCTGTGATGCCAGGAAACGCGGTGTTTCCGGCACGAAACGGCGATAGAAGACGACAAGCAGGGCCGGCAGAGCAAGCGAGGCGAAAAGCCAGCGCCAGCTGTTTTCACCCGGGAAGAGGGTGAAGATCATCAGGCCGAAGGCAGGTGCCAGGAAGTTGCCGAAACCGCCAGCACCGACATTGACGAGGCCGGCTGCCGTGCCGCGGAATTTTGGCGAGCAGAATTCCGACAGCATCGTGACCGCCGTGGAGATCTCGCCGCCGACCCCGAAGCCGACGATGGCGCGGGCAAAGCAGAGGGTGGCGAAGTTCGGCGCCATGGCGCAGGCGGCCGAACCGATGGTGAAAAGCAGGAGGTTGATGGTCAGCATCACGCGGCGGCCGTAGCGGTCGCCAAGGATACCGGAGAGCAGGCGGCCGATGGCGGCGCTGCCGAAGGTGATGGTGTTGAGGAAGCCGATGTCGGTGCCGGTGAGACCCCAATGTTCTTTCAGGATCGGACCGGCGACGCCGATGGTGTTCTGTTCGAAGCTGTCGAACAGGCAGCCAATGAGCACGAGGGCGAGGATCTGTTTGTGGGCGCCGGTGACGCCGATTTTGGTGAAGGCTGATTCCAACTGTCTGATGACCGGCGATGACCTGCCGGACGGCACCATATTTTCCGCTGCCATGGTTCGTTCCCCTTTATGGCTTAACAACGTGAAAATGTGAAAACTCAGTTTCATGAAATCTACATCATGAAACTGAGGTTTCATAGAAGATTCTGTGATGCACTGCGAAAGGACGGAGCCCTTCGCTGCATAAAATTCGTGGAATGCAGGTTTCGTGCCATCTCAAGAGAAACCACAGTTTCTCTTTTGCAGTCAGCGGCTTGGAGGCTGGCTGTCGTGTCGCAAGCGAACGAAACTGAGATTTCTTATGTGCAAAAAATAATCTGGCGTTTCAGGCCGCTGCCCAATCTACGCTCACAATTCCTCGAGCGCATCGTTGATGGCTTCGATGCCACGCAGCCGATTTCGACCGGCAGTGCCGGCGATTTCGATGCATCGTGTCGTCAAGAGATGGCAGAGCGCCATGACCGAGACGTGGTTGAAGAGGGGGCCTGGCGCCAGTGTCTGGCAGCGGAAATGCCATTCCGCCTGGTTGAGGAAGGGCACGCCCTCGTCGGTGATGTAGAGCAGCCGCGCGCCGGATCTTTCCAGCTGTCCGAGAATCGGCTCCATGAGGGAGACGCGCCGGCGCAGCCCGAAGAGGATCACGACATCGTCGCGGCCGATGCTGACCAGATGTTCGCCGAGCGTCTGGCCGCCGCCGGGGATGGCGGCGATGTGTTCGACCACCTGGGTCATCTGCCATTGCAGATAGGTGGCGAAGGAATGGCTGGCGCGGAAGCCGATGACCCAGACCTTGCGGGCGCCGAGAATGGCGGTTGCCGCCGCCGTCACCTGGGTCTCGGAGATGGCGAGAAAGGTCGCCTCGATGTTGGCCACGCCTTGCGCCACATGTGAGGAGAGCGACTGTTCGCCGCCGCTGTCGGTGGCAGTCGCAAGGAACAGCCGCGAGCCCGTCTGCTTGTCGGCGCGAGCATGACGGCGCGCCTCCTCGTAGTTGTCGTAGCCCAAGCGCTGGATGAAGCGGGAGACGGTCGCCTTCGACACATGCGCCAGCGCCGCCAGCTCCTGGGCCGAGTAGCTCGCGACCTCGCCGGGAAAATCGCAAAGGAAATCCCCCAGCCGCCGCTCGGCCGGATGCAGCTCCGGCAGCACCTGGCGGACGCGCGTGAGGAAGGAGCGTTCTTTGGGGCTCATGTCGATTCCATGAAACTGTCGTTTCACGGCAATCTCTGATTTTCGAGAGGATATTGCAAGCGAGGCGGGCGGGTGCCGCCTCGCTTTCAACTGGGAACGGGGGAAGGTCCTACAGCGCCGCGCGTCTTATCAGACGCGCGAAGGTCGCTGTAGCACTTTGATTTGCTGCATGTCTTCGTCCTTAAATCGAGGTCGATTTAAGGAGACATGCAGTAGCCCCGCCGTCAGTACTTCGACGGCACGTAGAGTTCCGGCGGCAGCACCTTGCGCTCGTAATCCGGGTTGAAGACGCGTTCCGGCAGCGAGATTTCCTCGTGCGGCACCTCCTCGTAGGGGAACTGCGTCAGAAGATGATCGATGCAGTTGAGCCGGGCACGCTTCTTGTCGTTTCCTTCGACGATATGCCAGGGCGCTTCCGGAATGTTGGTGCGGGCGAAGGTCTCTTCCTTGGCCTTGGTATAGCCCTCCCAGCGCACCCGCGATTGCAGGTCCATGGGCGACAGCTTCCACTGCTTCAGCGGATCATGGATGCGCACAAGGAAGCGCATCTGCTGTTCTTCATCGGTGATCGAGAACCAGTACTTGACCAGCCGAATGCCCGAACGCACCAGCATGCGCTCGAATTCAGGGACGTCGTTGAAGAACTGCTCGACCTGATCTTCGGCGGCAAAGCCCATGACCCGCTCGACGCCGGAGCGGTTGTACCAGGAGCGGTCGAAGAGCACGATCTCGCCGCCGGCCGGCAAATGCGGCACGTAGCGCTGGAAATACCATTGCGTCTTTTCACGGTCGGAGGGTGCCGGCAGCGCGACGACGCGCACGACACGCGGATTGAGCCTCTGGGTGATGCGCTTGATGACGCCGCCCTTGCCGGCGGAGTCACGCCCCTCGAAGATCACCACCACTTTTTCCTTGTGGTAGACCACCCAGTCCTGCAGCTTGATCAGCTCCGACTGCAGCTTCAGCAGCGCGCGGAAGTAATCGATGCGCGGGATCGTCGGCGGGTGGCTCTTGCGATAGATCTTGCGGATCTCTTCAGAGAGCGCCGGTTCTGAAAGCTCGAGTTCGTAGTCTTCGTCGAGCGTGTCGGCCAGTTCCGCTTCCAGCCAGTCCTGCGTCTCGATCTCGTCGTTCGACCTGTTCATCTGACCCTCCGATACGATGTGTCCACCGACAGCTTTGCAAATTCTATCGTTAGTCGGCTTATTTCACAGCCGCATGAAAGGAATTTGACGCCGGGACTTCTGCGCCCCTGATCGCCCCTATCCCTTCATATACCAGCCCCAGGGTTCGTCGGTGTCGAAGCTGGTGATCTGTTTGGTCTCGAGATAGTTGTCGAGGCCCCAGCGACCAAGCTCGCGGCCGATACCGGACTGCTTGTAACCGCCCCAAGGCGCCTCGGTGAATGTCGGTTGCGAGCAGTTGATCCAGACGATGCCCGCGCGGAAGGCAGCGGC
This sequence comes from Ensifer sp. R-19, assembly GCF_049905105.1. Classification (NCBI taxonomy): domain Bacteria; kingdom Pseudomonadati; phylum Pseudomonadota; class Alphaproteobacteria; order Hyphomicrobiales; family Rhizobiaceae; genus Ensifer; species Ensifer sp. R-19. Next base: position 3,277,588 of record NZ_CP184569.1, on the reverse strand, counting down.
AACGCGCTCGCAGCGCTCGTCATCGGTCGACATGACTGCGGCGGCAAGGCCGAAGCGGGAATCGTTTGCGAGGCGGATCGCTTCCTCCTCGGTCTCGAACGGACGAATGCAGACGACCGGACCGAAGATCTCCTCGACCCAGGCATCACTATCTTAGCGTCATATCGGTGAGGATCGTCGGCGCGACGAAGTAGCCCTTGTCGAATCCGGCGGATCTGCCACCGCCGGCAGCGACCGTGGCCCCGTCCTGCTCGACGGCGCGCTCGATGTGGCCGAGGACATCTTCATACTGCCCCTTGTTGACGAGCGGCCCGAGCAGCGTGCCCTCCTCCAGACCGTTGCCGACCCTGATTTTCCCGGCTTCCTCGACCAGCCGCTCCAGGAGCTTCGGGTAGAGCGGCGCTTCGACCAGAACCCGCGAAGTCGCCGAACACACCTGGCCCTGGTTCCAGAAGATGCCGAACATGATCCATTCGACGGCCTTGTCGATGTCGCTGTCGGCAAAGACGACGAAGGGCGACTTGCCGCCGAGTTCGAGGCTGACATTCTTGATGTCCTGAGCGCCGGCCATCATCACCTTGCGGCCGGTCACGACAGAGCCGGTGAAGGCCACCTTGTCCACCTGCGAATGCTCGACCAGCGCCTGGCCGACGACCGAACCCTTGCCGGAGAGGATGTTCAGCACGCCTTTGGGAAGGCCCGCAGCCTCCGCGATCGCACCCAGTTCCAGCGCGGTCAGCGAGGTGGTTTCGGCGGGCTTCAGGATCATGGTGCAACCCGCCGCAAGCGCCGGTGCCACTTTCCACGAGGCCATGAGCAGCGGATAGTTCCATGGAACGATAGCAACCGCCACTCCGAGCGGCTCGCGCACGGCGCTTGGAGATGAAGCGCTGGTGCCGACGGGCTTCGTCTTCTTCGGACTTCGCCATCGAGTTCCTCAGCGAGATCGGCATAGAAGTCGAAGCAGCCGGCGGCGTCCGCCAGGTCCCATTGGGCCTCAGGCAGCGGCTTGCCGTTGTCGGCGACTTCGAGCCGCGCCAGCGAGTGGCGCTTCTCTTCGATCTTCGCCGCGATCGCCCGGAGATAGACGGCACGCTCAGTGCCTGACAGTTTCGGCCAGGAACCGCTGTCGAAGGCGATGCGGGCGGCCTTTGCGGCCCTGTCCACGTCTTCATAGGTCGCGGCCGGCGCCCGGTGGATGACCTCTTCCGTTGCCGGGTCGACCACGTCGAGCGTGCCGCCGCGCCGCGGTTTTTCCCATTTGCCGCCAATGAACAGCCGATCCTGCATGCCATAACCCCTTTTTAGCCCGGAGCAAGTATGGCCAGTCTATGCGAAGCGCGCCAGTCGCAAGTTACGGCTGGCGTTGATCTTTTTGGTTCGGAGACGTCGCTCAGCGGTCGGTAACGCGCCCGCGCCATGCGAGGAACGGCAGAACCGGCAGCACGGCGCAGGCACTGGCAAACAGCCAGAATTGTCCAAGCGACATGAGCCCATTCGTAAACATCGCTCCCGACAGCATCCCTGCGGCAAGGCCAAGATCCATCAGGGGCAAGGTAACGGCATAGAAGACCGTCTGGCGTCCAAGGGCAGGCAGCGCTGCACGAGGGTGAAATAAGCCGCGAAAGCGACCATCTCCGGTATGCGTCCGCTTTGCGGCTATGCGCTATCGCGTTGCGTTGGCCAATGCCGGAGCAGTATTGGCGATCTGTGTAACCACCATGCCGCCGACGATGAAGAGTAGGCCGGTCAGTCGCGCCGCATTGACCGGCTTTGCGGGGAAACCCATCAGGCCGAAGTGATCGATGAGCAGGGAGACCGCCATCTGGCCGGCGATGACGGCGACGATGAAGCTTGCCGCGCCGAGCTTCGGCGCAAGGAGGAGAGCAGCGGTGATATAGATCACGCCGGCGGCGCCGCCGATCCAGATCCACCACGGACCCTTGAATGCCGTCGCAAGGCTGGGCAACGGCGCCCGCAACGCGATCAGCATCGGCAGGATGAGCGCGAGACTGACGCCGAGCGAGACGACCGTCGCCCAGAGCGGATGGCCGAGGAGGCGGCCAAGGTTGGCATTGGCGCCGGCCTGGAGGGGGACGACGGCGCCGGCGAAGATCGCCGTGGCAAGCATGAGGAGGGAGGAGAGAGTGGGCATTGTTTTTTCCTTCTTGATTGCCTCATCCTCACGCATCGATGGGAGGAATGGAAATTCAAATTTCGTACGTGTTACATTCGCCTCATGAATAATCTCGGCGGAATCGACCTGAACTTGTTGGTGGTGCTCGATGCCCTGCTGGCGGAACGCCATGTATCGCGTGCGGCCCTGCGGCTGAACAAGAGCCAGCCGGCGGTCAGTCATGCGCTTGCGCGCTTGCGGGCTCTTTTCGACGATCCCTTGCTCGTCCGCCATGGCGGACAGCTTGAACCGACGGTGCGGGCGCTGGAGATCGCGCCACAGCTTGCCGAGGCCCTGGCGCACATGCGCCAGCTCATGGGGTCTCAGCCGTTCGATCCGGCAATGGAGCGCCATATCTTTCGGCTCGCGATGTCCGACTATGCCGCCCTCGTTCTGCTGCCGCGCTTGATGGCGGTGCTGCGCCGGCAAGCGCCGTACGTCGATCTCATCGTTAGCCAGGCGAGCCGTGAAGTGATGATGTCGCAAATTGTCGACGGCGAGATCGATCTGGCGCTCGGGGTGTTTCCGACGCTGACCGAGGATCTGAGGACATCGCTCCTGTTTAAGGAACACTTCGCCTGCCTGGCAGATGGCGCGAGCCTTGGTGGCGAAAAGGCGATGGATCTGACGGCCTATCTGGAGCGGCCGCATATTCTCGTTTCGCTGCGCGGCGACACCGGCAACGAGATCGACCTGGCGCTGGCGGCCGCGGGGCACAAGCGCCGCATCGTGCTGGCGCTGCCCCATTGGAGTGCTGCGCCCGGCCTGGTTCTCGGCACGGACATGGTGCTTACGGTGGCACACCGCATCCTGCCGCGTGATGCTGAGGCCGGGTCACTGACCGTCTTCGATCCGCCCTTCGCCATCCCGCCTTTTTCGTTCCGTCAGATCTGGCATCGGCGGCGCGACGGCGATCCCGCCCACCGCTGGCTCCGGGATCTGATCACCCACATTCTCGCGCCATCGGAGTCGGTTCCGGCCATCGTTTGATCGTGGGAAAATGTGATCCTGAAAATGAAAAGGCCCGGTGCGGCGATGCCGACCGGGCCTTTCTCATAGACTCTGTTTCGCGTCAGTCGTGGCTGACGCCCTGGATCGCCGAAACCTGCCATTCCGCGCCCGGCTTGCGGACGAAGGTCCAGAGCTCGACCGCTTCGGTCAGCTTGTCCGGATCACCGCTGATGACCTTGCCCGTGGCGCGGTCTCGCATCACGTCGATGCTTTCGTAACGCATGGCAACGGTCGCGTAGTCGGTCCCGTTTTCGGACCAGGCCTCGGCCACGTCGCCCTGGACAAGGTGCACGTCGCGCACATCGTTCTTGACGCCGCTCGTCGCGTTGTCGCTCAGTTCTTCGGCGAGGTAGGACATGGCTTCCGGCGTCGTCAGGCGACGCAACGTGCCGTAGTCTTCAGCGGCGTAGGCCGCCTGCACGTCCTTCAGCATCTTTTCGAACTGTTCGAGGTCGGCCTGCTGGACGCCGATTTCGTCAGCCGGGCCGTCGGTGACGGGGGCCGGTGCAGGTGCTGCCGTCGGGCGCGCGTTCGCCTGACCGCCGGCCTGGGCGCCACCGATGCTCGGAATCTTGAACGACGGCATGCCGTTCGGCTGAGCCGACGACCGCTCGGACGGGCCCGCATAGGCCGTCTGCTGGCGGTTGCGGCCGAAGAAGCGCATGGCAAGCATGATCAGACCGCCGATGAGGAGCATCTGCACGATCAGGCCGAGGAAACCGGCCGCACCGCCGAAGCCGCCGCCCATCAGCATGCCGATCAGGCCGCCGACCATGAGGCCGCCGAGCAGCGAGCCGCCAAAGCCGCTGAAGAAGCCCGGACGGGCGTTCGGCTGGGTAGCGTTCGGGCGCGTCTGGCCGGCCGCCGGATTGGTGGCGGTGGGGCCGGCGTCCTGGCGCGGCGTCATCGAGCGGTCGATCGGTGCCGCGTTGGTCGGCGCCGTGCGGGTAACGGGCGGCTGCGAGAAGGTGCGGGTGCCGCGGCTACCGAAACCGCCACCCGAACGCCGCGCTTCGGCGACGTCTACAACTGTCAACGCGACGGTCAAGCCAATCGCCATCATTGCCAGAGCTCGTCCAAGACGCCCAAATCGCTGCATTGCCATCACAACCCCTATTCTTGCTTGGGCTCAAAACTGAGCCATCAGGGCCTGATATAGGGGTTCAAGGCCCGTGATTTAAGCGTTTCGCCTCGTATTTCGGCCAGTTTACCGTTATCCGCTGCCGCTCTCCGGGCCGAATCCGGCGTCGAATCAGCACCTTCGATCACATTGGATGTCGCATTCGTTGACGCAAAACCACCCCGCATTTTCGCTAGCGATTGGCTGCCAGGATCATGGCGGCGGCCTTTTCGGCGATCATGATCGTCGGCGAATTGGTGTTGCCCGAGGTGATCGTCGGCATGATCGAGGCGTCGGCGATGCGCAACCCCTTGAGGCCGCGAAGGCGCAGTTCGGGATCGACAACGCTTTCAGCGTCAGCGCCCATGCGGCAGGTCCCGACCGGATGAAAGATCGTCGTGCCGATATCGCCGGCGGCGCGCTTCAGGTCGTCCTCCGTCTCGTAGGATGGCCCCGGTTTGAACTCGACCGGGTTGAAGCGGGCGAAGGAGGGCTGTTTGACGATCTGCCGCGTCAGGCGGATGGCGCTGACGGCGACGTTGCGATCGGCCTCTGCGGTCAGGTAGCGCGGCCGGATGTCCGGTGCCGCGGCGAAGTCCGGGCCTTTGAGGTGCACCGAGCCGCGGCTTTCCGGGCGCAGATTGCAAACGCTGGCGGTGATCGCCGGGAAAGAATGAACAGGTTCGCCGAACTTGTCGAGCGAGACCGGCTGCACGTGATATTGCAGGTCGGGCGTTTCCTTCTCCGGGCCGGACCGGGTGAAGATCCCGAGCTGGCTTGG
>NZ_CP184569.1:2852500-3267500 GCF_049905105.1 Ensifer sp. R-19 | reverse complement strand
TCATGCTGGATTGGTGTTGCCTGACCGCGCATCACCGGACAGATCTCGAGAAGCTGGTCTTAAGATATGGCGCAAGTGAACCGCTCGGCGTGGTTCCAATAAAGCGACCGTATCGAACACGTCGATGGCATCTCATAAGGATTGGGTTGTAAAAGGTAACCCTTTCTGCCGCGTCCCTTCGGGACGACGGCTAATGGATGAGCATTGGCAATGAGAACGATCAAGTGAAAGAAGGGCATTTGGTGGATGCCTTGGCATGCACAGGCGATGAAGGACGTGATACGCTGCGATAAGCCGTGGGGAGCTGCGAATGAGCTTTGATCCATGGATCTCCGAATGGGGGAACCCACCTTAAATGCTTGGAAAATTTAAGTCGTACGCAAGTACGGCTTAGGTTTCCAAGTATTGTTTAAAGGTATCTTACTCTGAATACATAGGGGTAAGAAGCGAACGCAGGGAACTGAAACATCTAAGTACCTGCAGGAAAGGACATCAACCGAGACTCCGCAAGTAGTGGCGAGCGAACGCGGACCAGGCCAGTGGCACTGAGGAATAAAGTGGAACGACATGGAAAGGTCGGCCGTAGAGGGTGATAGCCCCTTACACGTAGAACACTCAGTGTCCTTGAGTAAGGCGGGACACGTGAAATCCTGTCTGAACATGGGGAGACCACTCTCCAAGCCTAAGTACTCGTGCATGACCGATAGCGAACAAGTACCGTGAGGGAAAGGTGAAAAGCACCCCGACAAGGGGAGTGAAATAGAACCTGAAACCGGATGCCTACAAACAGTTGGAGCCCGCAAGGGTGACAGCGTACCTTTTGTATAATGGGTCAACGACTTAGTGTGACGAGCAAGCTTAAGCCGATAGGTGAAGGCGCAGCGAAAGCGAGTCTGAACAGGGCGTTCAGTTCGTCGCATTAGACCCGAAACCGAGTGATCTAGCCATGAGCAGGTTGAAGGTTGGGTAACACCAACTGGAGGACCGAACCCGCATCTGTTGCAATAGATTGGGATGACTTGTGGTTAGGGGTGAAAGGCCAATCAAACTCGGAAATAGCTGGTTCTCCGCGAAAACTATTTAGGTAGTGCGTCGACCGAATACCCTCGGGGGTAGAGCACTGGATGGGCTATGGGGACTCACCGTCTTACTGATCCTAACCAAACTCCGAATACCGAGGAGTACTAGTCGGCAGACACACGGCGGGTGCTAACGTCCGTCGTGAAAAGGGCAACAACCCTGACCTCCAGCTAAGGTCCCCAAGTCATGGCTAAGTGGGAAAGGATGTGAGGATCCCAAAACAACCAGGATGTTGGCTTAGAAGCAGCCATCATTTAAAGAAAGCGTAACAGCTCACTGGTCTAATTAAGGGTCTTTGCGCCGAAAATGTAACGGGGCTAAAGCCATGCACCGAAGCTGAGGATACGTCGCAAGACGTGTGGTAGCGGAGCGTTCCGTAAGCCTGTGAAGGGATACCCGTGAGGGGTCCTGGAGGTATCGGAAGTGCGAATGTTGACATGAGTAACGATAAAGAGGGTGAGAGACCCTCTCGCCGAAAGACCAAGGGTTCCTGCTTAAAGTTAATCTGAGCAGGGTTAGCCGGCCCCTAAGACGAGGCGGACACGCGTAGTCGATGGGAACCACGTTAATATTCGTGGGCCTGGTGGTAGTGACGGATCGCTTAACTTGTTTGGACTTATTGGATTGTCCAGGCGGGGACGCGGTTCCAGGAAATAGCTCCACCATTATAGACCGTACCCGAAACCGACACAGGTGGTCAGGTAGAGTATACCAAGGCGCTTGAGAGAACTATGCTGAAGGAACTCGGCAAATTGCACGCGTAACTTCGGAAGAAGCGTGACCCTTTTTGACGCAAGTCAGATGGGGTGGCACAGACCAGGGGGTAGCGACTGTTTATCAAAAACACAGGGCTCTGCGAAGTCGCAAGACGACGTATAGGGTCTGACGCCTGCCCGGTGCTGGAAGGTTAAGAGGAGGGGTGCAAGCTCTGAATCGAAGCCCCAGTAAACGGCGGCCGTAACTATAACGGTCCTAAGGTAGCGAAATTCCTTGTCGGGTAAGTTCCGACCTGCACGAATGGCGTAACGACTTCCCCGCTGTCTCCAGCATAGACTCAGTGAAATTGAATTCCCCGTGAAGATGCGGGGTTCCTGCGGTCAGACGGAAAGACCCCGTGCACCTTTACTATAGCTTTACACTGGCATTCGTGTCGGCATGTGTAGGATAGGTGGTAGGCTTTGAAGCAGGGACGCCAGTTCTTGTGGAGCCATCCTTGAAATACCACCCTTATCGTCATGGATGTCTAACCGCGGTCCGTTATCCGGATCCGGGACAGTGTATGGTGGGTAGTTTGACTGGGGCGGTCGCCTCCGAAAGAGTAACGGAGGCGCGCGATGGTGGGCTCAGACCGGTCGGAAATCGGTCGTCGAGTGCAATGGCATAAGCCCGCCTGACTGCGAGACTGACAAGTCGAGCAGAGACGAAAGTCGGTCATAGTGATCCGGTGGTCCCGCGTGGAAGGGCCATCGCTCAACGGATAAAAGGTACGCCGGGGATAACAGGCTGATGACCCCCAAGAGTCCATATCGACGGGGTTGTTTGGCACCTCGATGTCGGCTCATCGCATCCTGGGGCTGGAGCAGGTCCCAAGGGTTTGGCTGTTCGCCAATTAAAGCGGTACGTGAGCTGGGTTCAGAACGTCGTGAGACAGTTCGGTCCCTATCTGCCGTGGGTGTAGGAATATTGACAGGATCTGTCCCTAGTACGAGAGGACCGGGATGGACATATCTCTGGTGGACCTGTTGTCCTGCCAAGGGCATAGCAGGGTAGCTATATATGGAATGGATAACCGCTGAAGGCATCTAAGCGGGAAACCAACCTGAAAACGAGTATTCCCTTGAGAACCGTGGAAGACGACCACGTTGATAGGCTGGGTGTGGAAGTGCGGCAACGCATGAAGCTTACCAGTACTAATCGTTCGATTGGCTTGATCGTTCCCATTGCTTGTGCTCATCACGTTCGGACGAATGCTTTTGCATTCGCCTTGAGATGAGTGACGTGTTCAAAACAACTGAAGTGAAAACTTCAACCAGCTTCTCATTCGGTTTGCGCCAAGCTAGGCGCAAATCTTGCGCTTTGCCGACCTGGTGGTTCTGGCGGGGTGGCTGCACCCGTTCCCATTCCGAACACGGCCGTGAAACGCCCCAGCGCCGATGGTACTTCGTCTTAAGACGCGGGAGAGTAGGTCGCTGCCAGGTCTGCAAAACGCAAGAGAAACAAAACCGAAAACGATCTTCTTCTCTTCTGTCTCGGCCCTGCCGAACACGGGCCGCCACCAAGCGGCCCTTTTGTTTTGCTAGGCTGAAAATAATCAGTGCGTCCCTTACGCGAGACAAATCCTCACGGATTTGCTCGGCAGAGACAAACAACGAGATTTTGCTTCGCAAAACTCGGACCGGATTAAACGGGATTTTGCCTTCGGCAAAACCCGGAAAGAGCGGATAAATCCCATAGGGATTTACCGCGATGACGGATAAACCGCTTAGCGGTTTACCTAGATGGCGCGGGGTGGAGCAGCCCGGTAGCTCGTCAGGCTCATAACCTGAAGGCCGCAGGTTCAAATCCTGCCCCCGCAACCAAACACTCAAAAGCCCGCGCGGAGAAATCCGCCGGGCTTTTTTGGCGTTCTAGCGCTACCCGGAGAGAACGGGCGAGGGCACGAAGCACAGCGAATATCAGGCGACGTCGGCGACCTTGGCCCCTTCGCCATCCCCCGCCGAAAGCCAGCCACGCGTCGCCTCGAGGATCTCGTTCGACAGGCGGATCGTCGGCAGTACATCAGCGCCCCCAACGACCGATCGGTCTCCCCTCCCGACGCAATCTTGGCGCGGTTGAGAACGGTGAGTAAACCTTTTGGTTGCTAAATTTCTTTGTTTGCCCTTTCAAATAGCGCAAACCGGGCGCAGCCAGGCGGTCACGTCGCCCGAACAAAGCCACCTGAAACCAGCGTGATAGAGTTTGCATGAAACACATCACCATTCCGACCGACAGCTTCCTGGATGGCCGTCGATTTCCCGCAACGACCCTGCGCCTGGCTTTGATCTATGCAGCCGCCGAGTTGCTGATCAGTAGTCCGATCTGGCTCACAATCGGTGACAATCCCCTCAAGCCGTTCCTTGGCAAGCTTGTCCTTGAAGCGGTCTTTGTCGTTCTGGCCATTCTGTTTGCGCATCTGCTCAGCCGCATGAGAAGGCAGCGCTATGCCACGCAAATTTTCGTGTGCCTGCTGCTTTCCCTGGTCAGCTCCCTCGGTATGTCGCTGCTGGACTACTACCTCTACACGCTGATCATGTCGCCCGTCGTCGTGCCGTTCAACATCATGGATTACGGCTATGCGGTCTGTTACCGCATGTCGATCTTCTTTGGCTGGTCGTTTCTCTTCGTGGCGTTACTCAATCACATGGACGTCCGCGATCGGGATCTGAAACTGATTGCCTCGCGCGAAGAGGCGCTGGCGGCGCAGATGCGTGCGTTGCAATATCAGATAAACCCGCATTTCCTCTTCAATACGCTCAACTCCATCACCGGCCTGGTGGAGGAGGGGGCATCGCAGCGGGCCGAGCGGATGATCATGTCGCTCTCGGGGTTTCTGCGGTCGACGCTGCAGCTCGATCCGATGCGCGAATTGCGGCTTGCGGACGAAATGGCTCTGCAGAAAGAGTATCTCGATATCGAGAAGGAGCGGTTTTCGGATCGAATGGTCGTCCGTATCGACATCCCTCCCGAACTCGAGGGTGCCATGGTTCCAAGTCTGATCCTGCAGCCGCTGGTCGAGAATGCGGTGAAGCACGGCGTCGGCCGCTCAATCGGCGAGGTCGAAATTCACATCCGGGCGGCCCGGGTCGGAGGGACGCTTAATCTGTCCGTCGAAAACGGCGTTGCCGCGTCCGCTTCCGGCAAGGCGGGCGAGGGCCTCGGTATTGGCCTTGCCAATGTCGCTCATCGGGTCAGGACGCATTTTCCGGAGGGTGCATCATTGACCGCCGGTCATGTCGGGCCGACGCGCTATCGCGTTTCGCTGCACATGCCGCTGAGATTTGCACAAGCTGACGCGTAGGTGGCCGAAACCGTCAGAGAACCTCGGCAACGATGTCGTCGATCCGTTCGCCCATTCAGGCCGGAGGGGAAATCCGGCCCGACAGGAGATCGTCAACTGAGATCGGCGCTCAATCGGGGACCACGTCCCATTTGTCGTCGGGATCGAAACGATCGATGAAGGGCACGATCTGTTCGGTGCTCGGCCCCAGGTCCCGCTCGTAAACGATGCCCTGCTGGTTGACGACGAAGGTCTTGACGCCGGTCTCGGCATAACTGACCGGCCAGGCGATCAAGGCGAAACCGCCGATCATGTTGCCGTTGATGACATAGTCATATCGGCCGCCGGCAATGTTATCGCCTTGCGATGTCACGATGCGGAAGCGGTAGCCGAAGTAGCCTTGGCCGGCCTTGGCCTTTTCCAGTGCTGCCTCGCTGATCGAGTCGCCGACCGGGCTTTCGCCATCGCCCTGATCGGCCGGCCAGTAGAGCCCGTCCGTCTGGCCAGGTGTACTGATCAGCTTCTGGGCATATTCGAGCACGCCATCGGCGTCGCGATCCTGCGAGGCGTATTCCTTCTGCGCATCGACATAGGCCTGTACTGTATCGATCGCCTCGAGTTCGTTCTCGCCGACGCGGCGATTGACAATCTCCTCGAGCCCGACATAGGTGTCGAAAGCCCATTTGCCGTCCTCGCCCTTGGTGATTGGGAAGGGCAGGGGCCAGAGCCGATCGCCGAGCTGGATGATCTTGCGCCCTTCGAGGTCGCGCACGACGACATTGCGGGCGGCACCTTCACGAATGAGCGCGAACGTATCCATCGCCCCTTCACCGGCCTTCAGCTTCTCCGCATTGAGCCCCAGAAGCTTCGCCAGACCGTCGAAGTCATTGGCGGCGAGCTTCGCCTTGAATTCGTCGACCGCTTTGGCGGGATCATCGAAGACCGGCGGATCCTCGTCGGCAGCATAGGCATCGAGGCCCGCAGCCATTTGATCCGTTGGCGCCTGTTCCGCCGGGGTCTGTGTCTGCGAGAAAGACGCGTTGAGTGGCACGGCGGCCAGCGTGAGGGCGATCGCCGTTCCGAGGAGAAACGGATGAAAGAGCTTTGCCATGGTCGTTCTCCTATGATCCGTTCAACGTCTGCGTCCGCCGCCGCCGCGACCACCACCGCCACGGTGCATTGGCGGTCTGCCGCCGCCGCGGCTCATCTGTGGCCGCCCGCCGCCGCGGTGGCCACCGCCCATGCTCTGACCGCCGCGGCGTGACGAGTTGATTTCACGCCGCCCGGGATTGACGTTGCCGAGGCCCGATGGATTTCTCGACCGGTTCTGCGCCTTGGCGGCCATCTTCTTCTTGCCGCCCTGACGGTTCACTTGCGAAGGCTTTTTGCCGCCAGGGCGGTTGAGGCTCGGCTTGCCGTCGCCGGGCCGCGCTTTCGCAACCCCCTGCCCGCCACCACCGGGCCGCGCTGCCGGCCTCTGCTGGGCCTTCAGCCCATCGAGCGTGCTCTTGCGCACGTCCCGGATCTGACCGCCGCCACCACCGCCGGGCCGCGCGTTCGGCCGATCGCGGTTGATCTCGGCGGCGCGGTTGCGCAGGTTGTTGTTGCCGTTTGCCTTGATGTTGTTCTTGATGCTGTTTCGGTCGAAATGCTGAAGCTGGTCGCGGTCGAAGTTGATCTTGCTGCGATCGACATTCTTCCAGTCGATGTCGTTCCACTTCACCTTGCCGTTGATGTTGTTGAAGCAGTTGTTGCAGTCGATGTCCATGTCGCCGCCGTTCCAGCGGCCGCCCCAGACGCCCCAATCGTCCCAGTCGACGATCGCCGCGAAGGCAGCCCCAGTCACCGCGCCGGCGAAGAAGGCCGCCCCCGGATACCAATAGGCCGGATAGGGTTCTTCATAGTAGCCGATCGGCGCCGGTGCATAATTCGGCTCGTACAGCATCTCCGGCGGATACTGCGGAACGTAGATCGTTTCGGGGTTGGCTGCCTGGATGATGACGTTGTCGCCTTCCTGGACCACCTTCACCTTGTCGTCGCTCTTGATGATGTTCTTGGCGACGGCCTCGTCGCGCAATTGCTGTATCGCGATCAGCACATCTTTCTGCTGATTGGCGATCGCGTCGCCGAAAGCCTGCGTCCACTCGAGGTCTTCGCTCATCATCTTGACGATCTGGGGATAGTTGAGCAGCGAAATGACGCTACCGTCCCAATCGTCCTTTGGCTTCATGTCGGGTTTCTTCTGGCGAGCCTCCAGAAACCGTTCTGCCTCGACTATCTGCAGCGGATAGAGCGCGGCAGCGGAAATAAGCGCCACCAGCTCGTCCGGATAGAGCGCGATGCGTGCGACCAGAACTTCGAGCTCGTCGTCGCTGAGGGGGTCCGGCGCCGTCTGCTGCTCAGCGGCTGGCGCACTCGCAGTCTGCTGGGCCATGACGGCCGTGATGGGCGTTGAAACCAGTATCGTCACTGCGCTGCCGAGCGCGATGATCGTTTTCCGGATCATCTATCCAGCCTCCCTTTGTTGGCTGAGGCGCGCGGGCGCTTGGACAAGCGCGCGTGACAGCCCCCTGTCGACGCTTCTGCTGCAACCAGTGCTTGATGCGGTCGCAGCTTATATTTCTACTGCCGTCTGTCACAGGTATCTCTAGAGGAGGGTAGCCGATGGGGAAGCCTGAATGACGTATGCTACTGTATGTTACTGCCTACCGGCCATCGCCGGGGTACGATCCGCATGACTGTTGCACGGGCGGAGATATGCTGGCTGCCGCGGGTCCCAGGCATATGGATTCGGCGATAGGCGGGGCCGTCGAGAAGCTCAGCGGCGCATTGATTTGCCACATCAAGGGGTTAGGGGCGAGAATGGTTGATGATCCTTCCCGAACGGGCGCGGTTCGCGATGGGCCAACCGGTCCCCCGTCCATTGAGGCGAAGATCACCGATATCGCCAGGATCGGCATCGTCGGGCTTTTTGCCTATTGGTCCCTGACGCTGATTGCGCCATTCGCCATCATTCTCATCTGGGCGGCCATCCTTGCCGTGGCGCTCTACCCGGCCTATGCCCGACTTGGCCGCCTTCTCGGCTCGCGGCGATTGGCTTCATTTCTCATCACGCTGACCTGTCTGGCCGTCATCGTCGCCCCGTTGACCGCGATTGCGGTCAGCTTTGCCGAAGGGCTCCAGGCGCTGCTCGCAAAACTTGCCGACGGTTCTCTCAGAGTGCCGGTACCGCCGGAATACGTTCGCGAGTGGCCGATCGTCGGTGAACGGGTTCATGCCGCCTGGAGCTTGGCATCGGATAATTTCGAAGCTCTCCTGAGCAAGCTCGAACCTTCGCTGGTGCAGGCGGGCAGTAAGGCGCTCGGCAAAATTGCGAGCATCGGCGCCGAGGTGCTGAGCTTCGTGGTGTCCGTGTTGGTGGCCGGCTTTCTTTTCGGCTCCGGCGAACGGCTGGCGGAGATGGCGCAACGCTTCTCCGGCAGGATCGGCGGTGACAGGGGCATCGGCTTCCTGCGTCTGGCGGCAGCGACGATCCGCAACGTGGCACGCGGGGTCATCGGCGTCGCGTTGCTGCAGGCCTTTCTCTGTGCCTTGGTGCTCGGCCTGTTCCATGTTCCGGCGCCGGGTGCCATCGCATTCGTCGTGCTTGTTCTCTGCATCATCCAGATCGGGCCCGCGCTGGTGCTGCTTCCGGTGATCATCTGGGCCTGGGTGACGATGGATTTCGGTCCAGCGCTGCTTATGACCATTCTGTTGGTCCCGCTCTTCGTCATCGACAACGTGATGAAGCCGATCCTGGTGGCTCGCGGACTTTCGACGCCGACGCTGGTCATACTGCTCGGGGTGCTTGGCGGCACGCTTTCCTACGGGCTGATCGGCCTCTTCCTGGGCCCCATCGTTCTCAGTGTGGTCCACGATCTGCTGATGGTCTGGATGCAGGGGGGCGCCGTGGGGGAAAAACCCCAATCCGACGCATCGCAATCGCCGCGGCCGGTTTGAGCGCGCGTCGGTCAGTGGATCGAACTATCGGTGCGTGCCTGTTCGAATTCGGTTTCGGGAATCGGCACGCCCGCCTTGCGCAAGCCATCAACAAGCTGTTGCCGATCCTGCGGACGGCGCAGCCTCAGAGCGACCTCCTGGGGGATACCTTCAAGCAGGCCTGGCAGATTGGTTTCGATCCACGTCCTTTCTTCCTGCGCCTGTGCATCTTTGCCAAGCTTGCCCAGCGTGGCCAGAAGCATGACGCGGGAGAACGGATGGGTGCGAAGATCGGCCATGCGCGCCCATTGCTCGGCGGTGACATAGTCGCCCCCGAAGTAGGAGCAGACCGAAAGCGCTGCTTCGAAATAGCGGGCGGGACCAAAGTTGCGGGCGACGCTTTCCGATAGCAGCTTGCAGCCGGAATCCCATTGGCCTGAAAGCGCCAGCCGGAACCCGTATTCGCCGGCGAGCTCGGCGTCGTTGGGATTGATCGCAAGTGCGCGCGCGCCGACGGCCAGGGCAGCATCGACATCGCCGCGGAAGAACAGGGCGAGCATTCGCGCCTCAAGGGCGCGCACGTCCTGGGGATCCAGTTCCACAGCACGGGCTGCCGCTTCGGTTGCCCGCTCCAGCGTTACCGAGGAGGAGCGATCGAGACGATCCTGGAAGGCGTCGATATAGGACATCGACAGCAAGGCCCAGGCCGTCGCGTAGGTTGGCACCTGTCGCGTCGCCTGTTGCAGACATTCCTGCACCCCGGCTTGGCCTTGCGCACCGACGTCGCCGCGATGGCCGTAATAGCTCAAGGTGCAGGCATAAGCTTGCCAGTCATCGGGAACTGACTGTTTGAACGCCGTGGCGTTTGCCTGGAAAATGGCACCATAGGGCTGTGCCACGGCGCCAGCCACAGCGGCGGCCGCCTTCACCTGCAGGTCGATAGTCTTGCCGGTTTCCAGACGCTCGTCGTAGGCATTCGTCCATACCACCGATCCATCGGACCGCTGGATGAGTCTCGCCACGAGCCGCAGTCTTTCGCCGTCGAACCGGACCCGACCCTCCAGGGCAAAGACCGGACCACCCTGCGGCGAGGCATCGGGCCCTTCACGGGTGGTGACGGTGATCTCCTTGAACTTGGCGATGTTGCCGACGACCTCGTCAGTGAGCCCGCGGGCCATCATCGCCGATTGGGAGGTTCCTGACAGGTCTTCAAATGGTGTGACGACGAGCTTCGGGATTGTCGGCTGCAGGCGAACGATCGATTTGTCATCCTCGTGAAGGAGGAGCGCCCCGGCTGTCAGGCCACCACCGACGCAGACCATGGCTGCCGCCGTGAGCCAGGCTCCTCGCCGGGTGTGTAGAGTGGCTGGTTTTTGTGCGGCACTTTCCTTGGCTTCCGTGTGCGACGGGAGCCACGCATCGATGCGCCGTTCGAAAGTTGGCACGTAAGCGCCCTTGGGGATGCTGATGACGATCGGATCGGTCCGTCCGGCAACGAGGTAGTAGCGTTCGAGCGCCCGGCGAATGCGGCCCGCTTCGATCCGCACCGCCGGATCCGTCTGCGGGTCGAAAGAGGAATCCCGGCCGAAGACCTCGGTTGCAATCGAATAGGCCTTTATGCGATCTCCTCGGCCCGCAATCGTTTCCTCGATGACATAGGTCAGGAATTTGCGATCACGCTCCGGCGCATCGAACTCGGCGCTGCGGCGAATTCGATCGAGTTGTGCCAGAATTTCCGCGTCGGTGGGTGGGGCAACTGCCGACTTGACCCGGCTGTCCTGCCGACTTTCCATGGTCATGCACGCTCCCATGGTCACAATGTGAGATTGTATCCGGCGGCACTGTAAGCTCCGGTATACTACGTCTCCACCCGGTCGAAGCGCAACATGTATTCGCGGGCTATGTTAAGGTTGTGTTTTGGCTGAAGCCGGCTCCGAAGCGCGCACTATGCGCTTCCGGATCGAGCGTGGGCCCGGCTAGGATCGGGCGCCGTTTCGCAGCGGCATGCGCGGCTTGTCCGGTGGCGTACGGAAAGTCTCTGCCGGCGCAGGGCGGCCGACGTGGAAGCCCTGGACCTGGTCGATCCGGAAGCGCCGCATCAGCGCCAGTTGCTCGTCGGTCTCTACGCCTTCGATCAGGATCTTGTGGCCGCGGTTTCGCACCAGTCCGATGATGTCCTGCAGCATGGCGCGCCCCTTGGGGGTATTGCAATCGTGCAGGAACGACCGATCGATCTTCACGGTATCGAATTCGATCAGGCGCAGCCAGGAGAGGCCGGCAAAGCCCGTGCCGAAGTCATCCAGCCATATCCTGATGCCCAGCGTTTCGAGGTCGCTGATGCAGCGCAGGATGCCCGAATGCATCTCCATTTCGAGCCCTTCGGTGATCTCGAAGGCAAGACGGCTGCCGGCCACGCCGGTCTCTCCGAGGATCGCGGCGACCGAGGTTGCAAAGCCCGGGGTCTTCAGCTGGATCGGCGAGACGTTGACGCTGACGAGCGGGATATGGTTATCGACGAGAAGTTCGCGGCAGACGGTCTTGATCGCCCAGCGGCCGAGGTCGAGAATGGCGCCGGTTCGCTCGGCAACCGGAATGAAAAGGCTCGGCGGAACCGACGTGCCGTCCAGCATCGTCAGCCGCATCAGGGCCTCGACGGCCTCGACCTCACCGGTCATCACGTTCCTGATCGGCTGGTAGACGAGCGATACCAGGTTCTGATCGACCGCGATCTTCAGAAGCGCGGCAATGTTCTCGCTTTCGTCGCTGCTTTGCGGGTCGTTCGGGTCGAACAGCTTCGCGCAGTTTCGGCCGCTCGCCTTGGCGGCATAGAGCGCACGGTCGGCTTCGTGGATGATCTTCTCGAGCTTGGCGCCGGTCTGATTGCGCGTGAAAGCAGCACCGACGCTGACGGTGACGATGGAGACGCCATCGCGGCGCTGCTCATGCACCAGCCGCATGTTCTCGACGGTACGGCAGATCACCTCGGCCAGCTCGGCTGCCTGCTCCAGAGTGTCCAGGCGGGCAAGAACGATGAACTCCTCGCCGCCGTAGCGACCGATGGAGCCGTTATAGTCCTTGATCGCCTCGCCGAGCGCATTGGCCACCAGAACGAGGCAGCGGTCGCCCTCCTGATGGCCGTAGCAGTCATTGTATTTCTTGAAGAAATCAACGTCGATCAGCATGGCGGCAAAGCTCTTTCCGAGCTTCTGCCAATCGTTCCAATAGTCGCGCAGCTGCTGGTCGATGGCGCGGCGGTTGTCCAGACCGGTCAGGGGATCGGTGTTGGATAGCCGCAGGAGCGCCATGCCTCGTTCCGAGGCCTCGTTCTGCTGGATCTTCGCCTCGAAGGCGTTGAGGAACACCTTGTAGCGCTCGCGGTTGAGCTTCCAGTTTACATAGGAGGTGAAGATGAAGCAGGAGACGTAAAAGGTCCCGAAGGCGATCAGATAGGCAGGATCTTGCTCGGAGAATAACGAGAGAGCGATGAAGAACGTCGTCAACACGATCCCGGAGGCGACGACCGAGAGGCGAAAGCGGAAACTGAAGAAGAGATTGGCGCCCATCATGAAGATCGCGCCGAAGATCATGTAGTAGGACATGCTGCCAACGTCGGCCGTCATCATCGCAGGCACGAGCCAGCCGATGTAGCCGAAGACCAGTGCAGCGGCGCAGGTGCCGTCGAGCCACTTGGTTCGGGCCTTGATGCGATACAGGATCTCGAAGGTCAAAAGCGCGCCGATGCCGACGACGAGGCGCGCGAGGATCGTATTGAAGGCGACATCAGGGACCAGCAGAATGTCGATCGCGAAAAACGACAGATAGACGGCAACCGCGACCCAGAGGCCCTGCCTCGTCGCCGCACGCCGGCCAGCCTCGCCCTCCATTCGATAGAGTGTCTGAAGCTCAGCCAAATGCGGCCTGTGCGGCTGCTTATGTAGGTCGATGTCAACTACGTCGGCCAACGTGTGCTTCATGCACTGATCCATCGCGCTGCGTCACGGTCAACGGAAATCTGTCGTCGCTTTTCCATCAATGGACGTTGTTTCGGACACTCCATGCTTGCCCCCCACTTTACGCCTGCAACAGGGACGAGTGGTGCGGGTGGGATGATAGGAGGTGTCCATTAAGTTTTGTTAAATTAAAGGGCCGGAACGCCTAGGATTAGGCGTAACCCAAAGGGAGGAAGCACGAGTATTTACCTTATTATATACAAAAACTTGCAAACCGAGCCGTAATGCGCGCATCTTCGCGACCATTGTTAACAAAGCATTAACGGATGGTCTCGCGTGCGCCAATTTCAGACGGTTTTCGATGGTCAAAGCCTGATTACTCCCAAGGCGATGGCTGATGAGTTCGTTTCGCCCAGGGGCGAGCGGCACGACGAACAGCTCACGGTCGGCAGGGCCGAGCTCGCAGTGATTCTCAGGATTGCCCAGGAGCAGTTCCTGCAGGGAACGGACCCGGCGAAGATTATCGACCGGCTTGCAGCCGCTCTTCATGAAACTCGGGCCAAGTTCCACCCGAACGTCTGGCAGGAACTGATACCGATCGCCCAGGCACACCCGGTGTCGGAATATTTCCTCCAGGACCCGTTCACCCGATGGTCCTCCGAAAAGCCCAGGGGCTACTCGGGCGACGCGCAGTTGCTTGACTTCATCTATGGTCATGCGAGCGTTGCCAAGGAGATCGAGCGGGCATCGCCCACCGGGCGAGCGCTCTATGACTACACCAAGGACGCGTCCTCCTCGGTTGCGGTGCGCGAGCGTCGCGACCTCCTGACCCGTCACGTCGACGAGATCGCGGCCAGCCGCGGTTCGCAGGCGGAAATTCTGACGATTGCAGCCGGCCACTTGCGCGAGGCCAATCGCTCGGTGGCGCTCGAGGAGCGTCGGATCAAGCGGTGGGTGGCGCTCGACCAGGACCCGCTCAGCGTCGGTTCGATCAGCCGCGACTTCGCCGGAACCTGCATCGAAGGCGTTGATGGCTCCGTCCGCAGCCTGCTTGGCCGCGATCAGAAGCTCGGCAAGTTCGACTTCATCTATGCTGCCGGCCTCTATGACTACCTTGCCGACAAGGTGGCCATCAAGCTGACCCATCGCTGCCTGCAGATGCTGAAGCCGAACGGTGTCTTCCTGTTTGCCAACTTCGCCCAGGATATCGGCGTCGACGGTTACATGGAGACCTTCATGAACTGGGCACTGCTGCTGCGTTCGGAGGCGGACATGTGGAACATCATCCACAAGAGCGCGGGCAAAGCTGCCGTCGATGCGCGCGTCCAGTTCGGTGCCAACCGGAACATCGTCTACGGCATCATCCAGAAGCATTCCTGATATTGCTTCCGTCTTGAGGGAACCTCCGGCGAAAGCCGGTGGGCCTGAAATCAACGACCGCGGCGAGAGAATGCTCGCTGCGGTCATTCCGTTCGAAGGCGTCAGCCCTGCGGGCGCAGAAACCGGGTCAGGAGAAGCCGCAGCATCGTGCCTTCGTGCTTCGGCTTGAAGCCGGGGTCGATAGCGACCCGGCTGAAGATGCCGTCGATGATTGCGGCAATCCATCGGGCAGCACCGTCCGCATCCACGGTTCGATCGATCTGATTTCGGCTAGCCGCACCCCGAAGCAGCGCCGCAAGGGCTCCGTGAAGCTCTGCGTCATTGGCGGCGGCGAGCGTACCGATCCGTTCGTCACGCATCGCTTCGGCGGCGATTTCGAGCGCGAGGCTCGAATAGGTCGGGTCGCCCGCAAGCTCGAGAACGGTGTCCATGAAACCGAGCAGAGCGGCAAAGAGGTCTTCGGCTTCACCCAATTTTCGGAAGATCTCCGCCGTTTCTTGACGTTCCTCCTCCACGATCGCCGCGATAATGGTGTGCTTGGTCGGAAAATAATGGAAGAGATTGCCCGGGCTCATGCCTGCCTCGGCACAGATTTCGGCAGTCGACGTGCCGTGGAAGCCCTTGCGCGCAAAACAGGTGATTGCTGCATCGAGGATCAGTCGACGTTTGGCGGCGTGTTTCTCGGGGTCGACCTTGCGCATCGCCAATTCTCCTTGCAGGGCAATCTCATTATTAGAGCGAGCACTCTAATTTCGTGGGGTGGTGCGCCGGTGTCAAGGTCGCCTGCCGACAGGAACTCCGCCATCTTCCCGCAATGATAGTATGTAATCTGCCATACAATCGCCGCGTTTGATGGATCAATTTATTAGATTGACTAATCTAATAATTATTCGATGCAGATTGCCCGATCTCGAGGCCGGCAGCTTGCAGCGCCCGTGTTTGCGATCCGACTGGCCTCACCAATGGAAAGCCAATGAAATGAGACGTACAGTTGAGTTGAAGGTCATGCTTGCTGCGCTCATTGCTCTCGCTATGACGGGTGGTGTGGCGCACGCCTCCGGGGAGGCGGCCGCGTCCGTTCCTGTCGATAGCGCGGCTATCAGCCGTACGGTGTCGACACTCGTGGCCGACAGCCGCCCGCAGGAGTGGACCCGGTCCTTCGCCGGCATCTTCGTCGCTCGCGAGGAGATTGCGGTCGGCACGACCTTGACCGATCAGCGTATCGCCAAAGTCGAAGTCGAGATCGGCGACCGGGTTGCGGCCGGGCAGGTGATTGCCCGGCTCGAGACCGACATGCTGGAAAACCTTCTGCGCGAGGCGGAGGGCCGGGTGGCCCGTGCGGGTGCCACGATGGCGCGGGAGGCGGAAACGGTCACGCAGGAGCAGAGGAAGCTCGCCCGGGCCCGGCAATTGCGCCACCTTCAGGCCGAAACCATTCTCGAGGAGCGTGTCTCTGCGCTTGCGATCGCCGAACAGGCGGTGAAGGTCGCACGGGCCGACTACGAACAGGCGGAAGCACTCGAGGCCGAGGCACGCCGTAAACTCGAACGCGCCGTGATCGTGGCTCCCGCCGCAGGCATCGTCTCCGAGCGGCTCGCCCGTGCCGGTGCGCTTGCGGGCTCTGACCCGCTGGTCAAGCTGATCCGCGAGGGCGAGATCGAGTTTGCGGCCGAAGTTCCGGAAACGGAACTGCCGCTACTTGCCGTCGGCCAGGTCGTCAAGGTCAAGCTCTCCGGCCGCAGTGACTGGATCGAGGGCAAAGTGCGCGTGATCAATCCGAAGATCGACCGCGAAACCCGGCTCGGAACTGCTCAGGTCACGCTGAATACCAGCAAGCCGCCCTTTGCCGGCACCTTCGGCCGGGCGGAGATCGTGGTGGCCGAGCGCAAGGCGATCATGGTCGACGATTCCGCGTTGCTTTACGGGGCTCCCGACGGCACGGTTTCGGTCTTCGTCGTCGATGCGGGCAAAGTGGCGCGCAAGACGGTTCAGCCGGGCATGCGCCAGGGTGGCAAGGTCGAGATCGTCTCCGGGCTTGCAGCCGGTGACCGGGTTGTTCTCAAGGCCGGGGTGTCGCTGCGCGAAGGTGAAGCGGTTCTGGCGAGAGATGTCCAGCCGACCCAGACGGGCAAGCCGCAATGACCAGCAACATCTCTGCCTGGGCGATCCGAAAGCCCGTTCCGACGATCGTTCTCTTCGTCGTCCTCACATTGATGGGCATCGCCTCGTTCCTGCGGCTGCCGGTCAACGCCAATCCGAGTGTGTCGTTCCCGGTCGTGACGGTGACGATCACGCAGCCGAGCGCCCAGCCGGCCGAAATGGAAACGCAGGTCACGCGCCGTGTCGAAGGTGTGGCCGCCGGCCTTGTCGGGGTCAGCCATATGCGCTCGACCATCACCAATGGCGTGTCGACGACCACGGTCGAATTCAAGATCGGCACCGATCCCGATCGTGCCGCCAATGACGTGCGCGAGGCCGTGGCGCAGATCCGCTCCGACCTGCCGCAGTCTATCCAGGAACCCATCGTCTCGCGCCTCGATGTGGATGGCAGCGCCATCGTCTATTACGCCGTGCGCGCGCCCGACATGTCGCCCGTGGAGCTCTCCTGGTTCGTGGACGATACGATCAACAGCGAACTGCTGACGCTGCCCGGCGTGCAGAAGGTGCAGCGGCTCGGCGGCGTCAATCGCGAGGTCAGGGTGTCGCTCGATCCCGAGCGCCTGCTGGCGGTTGGCGTGACGGCCGACCAGGTGAATACGGCGCTGCGCGAGATCAACACCAATATCCCGAGCGGACGCGGCGAGATCGGCGGCCGCGAACAGTCGATCCGCACGGTCGGCAGCGCCGGCTCGGTCGAGGAACTCTCGCGCCTGTCGATCCCGCTGTCAGGTGGCCGCTGGGTGCAGCTCTCCGACATAGCGACGATCGAGGATACGTCTTCCGAACCGCGCAACTTCGCGCGCGTCGACGGCGAGCCGGTCGTCAGCTTCTCGGTTTCGCGCAGCAAGGGATCGAGTGACACCGTCGTTGCCGACGCCGTTGCCGCGCGGTTGAAGGAGATCCGCGCGCGTGTGCCCGGCGTCGAGTTCACGGAGCTGATCTCGCTCGTCGAATACACCCAGGAAAGCTACGACGCGGCCGTCACCGCGCTGATCGAAGGTGCGATCCTGACGGTCGTTGTCGTCTTCGCCTTCCTGCGCAACTGGCGAGCGACGCTGATTTCTGCACTTGCCATGCCGCTCTCCATCCTGCCGACCTTCGCGGTGATGGACCTGCTCGGCTTCACGCTCAACGGCATCAGCCTGCTGGCGCTGACGCTCGTCATCGGCATTCTCGTCGACGACGCGATCGTCGAGATCGAGAATATCGAACGCCACGTCGGCATGGGCAAACGCCCGTTCATCGCGGCGATCGACGCGGCCGATGCGATCGGTCTTGCCATCGTCGCCACGACCCTGACGATCGTCGCGGTCTTTGCGCCGGTCAGCTTCATCGGCGGCGCCGTCGGGCAGTATTTCAAGCAGTTCGGCCTGACGGTCGGGATCGCCGTGCTGTTCTCGCTGGCGGTGGCACGCCTGCTGACGCCGTTGATGGCGGCTTACCTGCTGCGGCCGAGGGGCGGCCATGGCCATGCCGGCAAGCCATCGCGTATCGCCAACGGCTATCGACGCTTGCTCGGTTGGACCCTGGATCATCGCAAGACGGCTTTGTCGCTGGTTGCGCTGATCTTCATCGGCTCGATCGGGCTCTTGACCATGCTGCCGACCGGCTTCCTGCCGACGAGCGACAGCAACGTCTCCCAGCTCAAGATCACCTTGCCCCCCGGCACGCGGCTCGCAGAAACCGCCCGCATTTCCGATGATCTGGTCGGCCAGATCAAGGCGCGGCCGGAGGTCGAAAGCGTTCTGGCGACGGCGGAAAACCTCAACGAGGTCTCCCTGCGCATCAAGCTCAAGCCGCGCAAGGAGCGCGGGCTCGATCGCAAGTCCTTCGAGCTGTCGCTCCGTCCGCTGCTGGCGGCAACGCCCGATATCCAGGCAACGTTCTCGTCGGTCGAGGGAGCCAAGGATCTCTCGATCTATCTGACGAGCGACGACCCGGAAGCGCTGATGGCTTCGGTGCGGCGTCTTGAAAGGGAGATGCGCGCGCTTCCGGGTTTGGTCAACGTCCAGTCCACAGAGCCGCTGCTTTCGCCAGAACTGCTGGTCAAGCCGCGCTTCGACGAGGCGGCAAGGCTCGGTGTCTCGGTGACCTCGATCGGCACCGTCGCCCGCATCGCTACGATGGGTGACAGCGAAAGCAATTCGGCGCGCTTCAATCTCGGCAACCGCCAGGTGCCGATCCGGGTCATGCTCGACCAGGCGGCCAGAGGCGACGTCGACACGCTGCGCAATCTGAGGGTCGGCACGAATGCCGGCACGGTGGTGCCGCTGACCTCGGTCGCCGATATTTCCTTCGGTGCGGAGGAAAGCAGCGTTGAACGTCTCGATCGCAAGCGTCTGATCGCCGTCGAGGCCAATCTCAACGGCATCACGCTCGGGACTGCGTTCGAGGCGATCTCGGCGCTACCGGCCATGACCGAACTGCCCCTGGGCGTGTCGCAGGCCAACTACGGCGAAGCCGAATATATGTCGGAGATGTTCCGCAACTTCGCGCTTGCACTGCTGGCCGGCATCCTGATGGTCGCGGCGGTTCTGGTGCTGCTCTTCAAGGACTTCCTGCAGCCGATTACCATCCTGGTGGCCCTGCCTCTGTCGATCGGCGGAGCGGCGCTCGCCATGCTGCTCTTCGGCGCTTCGCTCGATCTCTCGTCGACGATCGGCATCCTCATGCTGATGGGCATCGTCTGCAAGAACTCGATCCTGCTTGTCGACCATGCGATCGAGTGCCGCAACGAGGGTGCCGATCGGCGAACGGCCCTGCTGACGGCAGGCGTCACCCGCGCGCGACCGATCATCATGACGACCATCGCCATGGTGGCCGGCATGGTTCCCGCCGCGATCGGCGTCGGCGCCGATGCCGCCTTCCGGGCGCCGATGGCAATCGCGGTGATCGGAGGCCTGATCACCTCGACGATGCTGAGCCTCGTCTTCGTGCCCGTGATGTTCACCGTGATGGACGACATCAACACGAAGCTCGGCCGTCGGCTGAAGAGGCTCTCTTCGGTGACGGACGAGGATCATGCCGCGGATGCTGCGCGGATCGGCAAGGAGGGTGCGCGCGGCGTCGCCGGCTAGGGTGGCGAGCACAAGTGCTGGCTCAATCGATCAAGGCGCGTTGCACGGAATTTTCGTGCAGCGCGCTTTGCGTTCCCGACCTATTCGAAATAGTTGACCAGCCGCGTTTCGCCGACAGCGTGAACGCGGCAATCGACGTCGAAGATCGCCTGAAGGCGGGACGGCACGATCATGTCTTCCGGCGACCCCTCGAAGGCGAGGCGACCGGCCTGCATCGCGACGATGCGGTCGGAATAGGCGGAGGCGAAGTTGATATCGTGCAGGACGACGACCACGGTCTTGTCGAAGTCGTCGGCGAGGCGCCGCAACAGCTTCATCGTTTCGACTGCATGCTTGATGTCGAGATTGTTCAGCGGCTCGTCGAACAGCATGTAGTCGGTGTCCTGGCAGAGCACCATGGCAATGAAGGCACGCTGGCGCTGGCCGCCCGAGAGCTCGTCGAGAAAGCGGTTTTGATAGGGTTCAAGCCGGAGATAGGCGATCGAGCGCTCGATATGTTCGGCGTCGGCCGCCGTCAGCCGCCCCTTGGAATAGGGGTAGCGGCCAAAGGCGACGAGATCGCGCACGCTGAGGCGGGCGGTGATGTGGTTGTCCTGGCGCATGATCGAGAGCCGCCTGGCAAGCACGTCGCCAGCCGTGCGGCTGACGTCGAGACCGTCGATCAGCACCTTGCCCGTATCCATCGGCATCAGCCGGCTGACGATCGACAGCAGCGTCGACTTGCCGGCGCCGTTCGGACCGATGATCGAGGTCAGGCCGCCGGCGGGCAGCGTCAGCGACACCCGGTCGACCACCGCATTGCCACCGTAGGATTTCGTCACCTCTTGGATTTCGATCATCGGGCGGAACCTCGGACCAGCAGGAAGATGAAGACAAGGCCACCGAAGAATTCGATGACGATGCTGAGCGCCGTGTTGAAGGAAAACAGCCGCTCGAGGATGACCTGGCCGGCGACGAGCGTGGCGATCGCGATGCAAACGGCGACCGGCAGCACGTAGCGGTGGCTGGCGGTCGGCGTCAGCTGCCAGGCGAGACTTGCGACCAGCAGGCCGAAGAATGTCACCGGCCCGACGAGCGCAGTCGAGACCGACACCAGCACGGCGATCAGCACCAGCAGAAGGGTGACGACGCGCTGATGATCGACGCCGAGGCCGATCGACGCTTCTCGGCCAAGCGAGAGCACGTCGAAGGTCGGCGAAAGCCGCCACAGAACGAAGGTCACGGCCAGGGTAGCGACGGCGGCAATGCCGAGCAGATTGGCATCGATGCTGTTGAAGCTTGCAAACAGCCTGTCCTGCAGCACGACGAACTCATTGGGATCGAGGATGCGCTGCAGGAAAGACGACAGGCTGCGGAACAGGCCGCCCAGGATGACGCCGACCAGCATCAGAAGATGCAGGCTGCGGCCGGCGCCGGAAAACAGCGCCCGAAACAACAGCAGCGAAAGTCCGACCATCACCGCCGTTTCGACAAGGAACTGCAGCCGCGGATCGACGCTGCCGGCGCCCGCAGCACCCAGGAAAAACACCATGATCGTCTGAAGCAACGTATACATGGCATCGAAGCCGATGATCGATGGCGTCAGGATGCGGTTGCCGGAGATCGTCTGGAACAGGACCGTCGAGACGGCGATCGCATAGGCGACCAGCACCATGCCGAGCAGTTTCGTGCCGCGGAAGGAGAGAAGGAAGGACCAGCTCCCCTTGGCACCGATGGTCATGAAAGCGACCATCGACACGAGTGCAAGCGCGGCCGAAGCAAGCAGGATGGTGGAGGGAGCGATCCTCTTGGCATCAGCCTGCATGGGAGCGCCTCGAAAGCAGGAGCTGGAGGAAGATCAGGCTGCCGATGACGCCCATGACGGTTCCCACGGGGATCTCGTAGGGAGCGATCAGGAGTCGCCCGACGATATCGCAGGCGAGCACCAGGCCGGCGCCGGAGACGGCGACCACGGGCAGCGTGCGCCTGAGATTGTCGCCCATGATCAGGCTGACGATGTTTGGAACAACGAGACCGAGGAATGGGATCATGCCGACAGTGGCGACGACCGTTGCCGTAACCATGGAGACGATGGCGAGCCCGAGCGCTACGACCCTGTCGTAGTTGAGGCCGACATTGCGCGCGATCGCCTCGCCCATGCCGATGACGGTGAAGCGCGCGGCGGTCGCATAGGCGACGAGGGTGAGCGCGAGACCGATCCACAACAGCTCGTAGCGACCGCGCAGCACCACCGAGAAGTCACCCGACATCCAGGCGCCCATCGACTGCATCAGGTCGTAGCGATAGGCGATGAAGGTGGTGATGGCGTTGACGACGCCGCCGAGCATGAGGCCGATGAGCGGCACCATCAGGGCCGAACGCAAGGGAATGCGCCGCAGGATCTGCAGGAACAGGGCTGTGCCGGCAAGCGCTGTCAGCGCCGCGCAAACCATCTTGCCGGCGACCGGCAGGTTGGGGGCGATGAGCACGGCGAGCAGCATTCCGAGCGCGGCGGACTCGGCGGTGCCCGCCGTCGACGGTTCGACGAAGCGGTTGCGCGCCAGCATCTGCATGATCATCCCGGAGACCGCGAGGCCGGCGCCTGCGAGCATCAGCGCAAGCGTGCGCGGCAGGCGGCTCTCGACGACCAGGAACCAGCCGCGGCCATCGTCGGCTGCGGCAAGGCTGCCGACGCCGGTGAAGACGCTGACGGCGGCAAGCAGGAGGATGACGGGGATGGCAATCAGGGCCGGCTTCATCTTACGGGCCTGCTCTGCCTGTTGTTCGTTTTGACCACTGCTTGCATGTCCCTTGCCCGTTTGCGCTCGACGCCCCTCGTGGAAGGCTCAAGCTTGCCACCGCGCAGTGGCACTCCGCGGACGGTTCGCCTTAGTCTTATATATGATCGGCTTCGTCAAGTTTTCTGCGGCATCTTCGGCAAGCGGAAGCTGTGCATTGCCCTCGCCGGAAAATCGCGCTACGACGACCGATAAAAGATGAGGAAAATAGTCATGAATATATCTTCGATTTCTAATGGTCTGCGCAACCTCGTCATTGCGGCGGCATTCGCAGTCGCCGGCGCGCCGGCCGCCATGGCCGAGACGCTGAAGATCGAACACAGCAGCGGCGTCACCGACGTGGAGAAAAACCCGAAGACGGTGCTGGTTTACGACTTCGGCATGCTGGAGACGCTGGATATGCTCGGCATTCCCGTTGCCGGCGTTCCCGGCGCGGCAATCCCGCCTTCGCTCGAAAAATACAAGGCCGACAGCTATCCGAAGATCGGCACGCTGTTTGAGCCCGACTACGAAGCCATCAATGCCGCAGAGGCGGACCTGGTGATCGTCGGTGGTCGATCGCAGGCGAAATATGCCGATGTCGCCAAGATCGCGCCGACGATCGATCTGACCTCCGACGACAAGGATCTCATCGGCAGCGTCAAGAAGAATGCCGAGATTCTCGGCCAGATCTTCGGCAAGGAAGCGGAAATCAAAGCGAGCGTCGAAAAGCTCGATGCCTCGATCGAAAAGCTTCGCGGCATTGCGGCTGAGAAGGGCACCGGGCTGATCCTGCTCACCACCGGCGGCAAGATCAGCGCCTATGGCAAAGGATCGCGTTTCGGCGTGTTGCACGATGTCTTCGGCATCAAGCCGGCCGATGCGGAACTGCAGGTAGCGACCCACGGTCAGGCGGTTTCCTACGAGTACATTCTCGAGACCAATCCCGATTGGATCTTCGTCGTCGACCGCGATGCGGCAATCGGCCAGCAGGCGCAGCCCGCAGCGGCATTGCTCGACAACGAACTGGTGCGCCAGACGAAGGCCTGGAAGGACGGCCACGTCGTCTACCTCGACTCCGCCAAGCTCTATCTGACGGCCTCCGGCCTGAAGTCGCAGCAGGATATCGTCGACCAGCTCACGCAGGCACTCGAGAAGAAGTAGGGCTCGGGCGGCAGCGCTCGCTGAGTGCGATGTGATCGGACGGCCGCGAACATATCTCTCGCGGCCGTTTCATTGTTCAGGGAGACCCGACAGGAGGAGCAGATCATGCTGAAAGCGTCCAGCGGCTTCCTTTCGGGAAGAGCTGAAGGCACTCGACTGGAGTGAGAGCGAGAAGAGGGCTTGACGGGCGAGGAGCCGTTTCAAGGACGCTGAGACGGCGTTTTTGGGGTAAAAGTTAAAAGGGGAGCCAACACCAAATACCTTTAGATCTTACGGTATTTTTCTGGGTTGGCTCCGTTTTTGAGGAATAAACAATATTGTAACTTGATTTATATCGCTTTCATTAAAATACATTTCGAATTTTATGCTTTTTTTAAATGACAAAGCGGAACGAAATCCGCAATCAATCAATGTATTCTTTACGCTTACTCTGGTTTACGCTTACGCCACGCGCTGGGTTGAAGGGCATTAGCGGATTAAGATCCTCCGAAACCCAGGCTGTTTTCGTTCATACTCAGGAACGAAACGCCAATGTGACTCCAAACGCGGGCGCGCGGAAGCTACCAATTCTGGTTAGTGGTTTGTAATTATTGGCTGTTTGTGGCGTAATCCGCAGTCCCAAGCCGTTGTTATGGCGTTAAGATTCGCGCCTGCCAGCGCGACTGTGGGCACCAAACATGCGGTTGTGTGCCCCGCTTCCTCGCGCGAACGGTTGACCCGCTTCGCCCGAAGCGCAAATTTACTAGCTCTAACGAAGTATTATTAGGTATATCGACCTCGCGAAATGAGTAGGCGATACCGGGAATACCTCGGCAGCTAATCCGTTTTCTCGTCTCGGAAGGGTTGCGCCTCGCGGAAATGGATGGCCCGTCGTGTGCGGCGGAACGGCGATCGCTGCCATCTTGATAACGTTTTTCACGCCCCCAATAAGGGGGTCGATCGCAGTGTAACCCAAAGATGGTTCGATTTATAACGATTTAAGAACGCTTATGAAGCGCCTCTAATCCTTTTGGGTTGTTTCGTAATGAAGATCTTTACGTTACATTAGCTATCGCGAATTTTCCCGGGGCGGGAAGATATCGTGATGCATAGTGGTTCCGAATAAATTTTCTGAAAGTGTGGTGCACAGCGGGAAAAACGCAGCACCCATAAAAACAAATGGAAAAATCCTAGGAGGGCGTAATGTATCCGGGAAGCTCCAGCGTTGGTGATTTTGAAGAAAACAACAAGGCTTTATCGCAGAAAAAAAAGATTGTCATGCTTGCCAAGATCGATCTGTTTGCCGAGTGCCTGATGCAGGCGGTCGGCTCGCGGTTTCAGGGGCACGACATCGTCTGCTTTTCCGATCCGGACAATCTGTTGGACGGCAGTCTCGTCGACGTGACGTTGATCATGCTCTACCGGATGCCGGCCAAGTCCTTTCCAGCAATCTTGCGGACGATCCACGAGTTCCACCCCAAGACCTCGATCGGTCTGGTGGTGGAGAATGCCGACGAGCTCGATCCGTCGATTGCCGGTTTCGTTGAAGAGCGGTTGATCCATGGCGTTCTGCCGTTGAACCTCAACCTGGACGTCTGCCTTGCGGCCATCGATCTACTGATGAAGGGAGGCGAGCACTTCCCAGCCGCCTTACTGCGACGGCTTTCGCCCGAGCCCTTCGCTGCGAGCAGTCTCTATGGCCGGCGGGCAGAGCTGTCCGGATCCGGTCCGGCCGCAGGCGCAGGTCGGCGCAAGCGCGATGCCGGACCTGACGGACTGACGACCCGCGAAGTTCAGATCCTCGATCTGATCTGCAAGGGAACGCAAAACAAGATCATCGCGGATCGTCTTGGATTGTCGGAAAATACCGTCAAGGTTCATGTCCGCAACATCTACAAGAAGATGAACGTCCGCAACCGCACGGAGGCGGCGTCGCGTTACTTCACCAACGATGCGGCGGCCGAACGGGGTGGCGACACGCTTTCGTCGCGCTGGAAGAACTAGGCTCGAAGAACTAGGCTCGGCAGCGTCGGCCAAACACTTCATTTCTGTGCCTCGACGTGGTCGAGAGCGCAGATGTTGGTGTTTGGATATCGTCTGTGAGGCCCCGTTTGCCGCGTTCCCGTGATCTGGTCTGTGGCGAAGCGTGGTCGCCACGGCGGAACACGCGACCGGCATCCGCATGACGGTCTACTCCCCTGAGAATGGCAATGTTTCTTGAGCGATCCGATAGCCCGCTGTGACTTCAAGATGGTTAACAAGGTATTAGATGATTATGTTGATTGGATTATAATGTAACTATTCGTGATTATGTTTCCGATTATTTTATTCCTATTTCAGATTACATTATATCAATCCTTATTGTTTTAGTTGACGCGCTAATGGTTATTTGATAATTAACTAATATTGAAATTGAAGATAAGTAGATTTTCGGATGAATTGTAGAATTATAGTTCTGTCGGGTTGTGCGTGAATTTGTAATAAAGAACAAAATCCTTATTATATTTCCATTGGCAGCCCGTCTCCAATCACCATGAGAAATGGTGTGTACAATAATTGGAGGTGTGTATGCGAAAGGTCGTTCCGGGGCCGTTGTCTGTCGTCGGGCAACGGGAATTTCTAAAGAAGATTTCAGGAATACCAAGGAGAATTCTAGTAACAGGTGGAGGCGGGTTTCTTGGCTCTCATATTTGCGAAAGACTTCTTTCTCTAGGTCATACGGTTATTTGTCTCGACAATTTTTCAACCGGACGGCGTGAAAACCTCTCTCATTTGGTGCAGAACCCGCATTTCCACATCATCGATCATGACGTTCGCAAACCCTATCTGATTGACGCCGACGTCATCTTCAACTTTGCCTCTCCCGCATCGCCGCCCGACTATCAGGCCGATCCGGTTGGCACTCTCATGACGAACGTCCTTGGCGCGCTGCATGCACTCGAAAATGCGCGCGCCACCGGCGCCACGGTCATCCAGTCCTCGACTTCGGAAGTCTACGGCGATCCGCTCCTCAGCCCGCAACGCGAGGTCTATTTCGGCAATGTCAATCCGATCGGCCCGCGTGCCTGCTACGATGAAGGAAAACGGTCGGCCGAAACCCTGTTCTTCGACTACCACCGATCCCATCGGGTCAAGATCAAGGTCGCGCGCATCTTCAATACCTACGGTCCGCGCATGCGTCCGGACGATGGCCGGGTGATCTCCAATTTCGTCGTTCAGGCCCTGCTCGGCAAGGACCTGACCATCTATGGCGACGGGCAGCAGACCCGGTCCTTCTGCTATGTCAACGACCTGATCGACGGCTTTCTCCGGCTTTCGGTCTCGGCGGATGACTGCATCGGCCCGATCAACCTTGGCAATCCTGGGGAGTTCACCGTTCTCGAACTTGCGCAGATGGTGCGGTCTCTGACCGGGTCGCGCTCGCGCATCGTTCACCAGGCGGCGGCCGTCGACGATCCTCGCCAGCGCCGTCCCGATATCTCGCAGGCGCTGACCGAACTCGCCTGGGAGCCGAAGGTCATCCTGCGCGACGGGCTTGAGCGCACTATCGCCTACTTCGAGGAGCGCCTCAGCGCGGCCGATCGCGCAACGGCGGGACAGGCGGTATGAGATGTCCCGCGTCGTACTCGTCACCGGCGGTGCCGGCTTCATAGGAAGCCACACCTGCAAACGCCTTGCCCAGCAGGGTTTCGTCCCCGTCGTCTATGACAACCTGTCGACGGGACATAGGGCCAACGTACGCTGGGGTCCCCTCGTTGAAGGCGATCTCGAGGATACGGAACGGCTGGCAACGGCCGTCCGGACGTTCCTGCCTGAATGCGTGATCCACTTTGCGGCTTCCGCCTATGTCGGGGAATCCGTCGAAGACCCGGGAAAATACTACCGCAACAACGTCGCAGGCAGCATCGCGCTGCTCGAAGCCTGCCGCGCGACCGGGCTGGCACGCATCGTGTTTTCCAGTTCCTGCGCCACCTATGGCGTGCCGCAGCGGCTTCCGATCACCGAGGATACGGAACAGTTTCCGATCAACCCCTATGGGCGCACGAAGCTGATGATCGAGCTGATGCTTGGCGACTATGCGCGCGCCTATGATTTCCGCTCCGTCGCGCTGCGCTACTTCAACGCCGCAGGCGCCGATCCGGAAGGACAGCTCACGGAACGGCACGATCCCGAGACGCATCTCATACCGCGTGCCCTGATGGCGGCGGCCGGCGGGATCGAACGGCTCGACATCTTCGGCGACGACTATGCGACGCCGGATGGAACCTGCATTCGCGACTACATTCACGTGACCGACCTTGCCGACGCCCATGTCGCGGCCGTCAACTATCTGAATGACGGCGGCGAGGTACTGCGCGCCAATCTCGGCTCCGGACATGGAACCTCGATCCGGGAGGTTCTCGAAGCGATCGATCGCGTTACCGGGCGGCAGGTTCCCGTGCAGATGTTGCCGCGTCGCCCGGGCGATCCGCCCGTGCTCTATGCCGACACCAGCCGGGCGCGGCAGCAACTGGGCTTCCGGCCGGCCTTCTCGGATATCGAAACCATCATCCGCACGGCGGCGCCGGGTTTCGGGCTGGAGGTGTGGCGATGAGCTGGGCAGCCACAGTCGATGGATTTCGGCGCTATGCCGATCTCGCGCGTGCGGGGCCTGTCAGGCCGCGTCTGACGACGCTGTTTTCCGGGCGCTTGCAGATACTGAACATGTTGGGGGTTACCGCGTGGTTCGCGGCCTTCACGTATTTCTGGTGGTGGTGGCTCGATCCGGCCCATGTTCTGGACTGGCCGTCCTACGTCCTTATCACCGTCGTCGTCGGGTGGATCACCCTGCTGCCGGTCTACTTCATCACGATCTTTTCCGGCGCGAAGGTGGCCACGGTGAGCACGGGGCCGGTGCCCCAGGGGCGGATCGCGATGGTCGTCACCAAGGCGCCGTCCGAGCCGTTTGCCGTTGTACGCAAGACGTTGCAGGCGATGCTGGACCAGACTGGCTGCGACTTCGATGTGTGGCTGGCAGACGAAGACCCGTCGCCGGAAACGGTTTCCTGGTGTGCGGCCCACGGGGTTTTCATCTCCACGCGAAAGGGTTTCGCCGAATATCATCGCGCCGCCTGGCCGCGCCGCACGCGCTGCAAGGAAGGAAACCTTGCCTATTTCTACGATCACCACGGCTATGACCGCTACGATTTCGTGGCGCAATTCGACGCCGATCACGTGCCCGAAGCCACCTATCTCGTGGAGGTGCTGCATCCCTTCAACGACCCGTCGGTCGGCTATGTCTCGGCGCCGAGCATATGCGACGCGAATGCCGCGGCAAGCTGGTCGGCTCGCGGGCGGCTTTACGCGGAGGCGAGCCTGCATGGCTCCCTTCAGGTCGGCTACAACAATGGCTGGGCGCCCCTATGCATCGGTTCCCACTACGCCGTGCGGACAAAGGCCCTGAAGCAGATCGGCGGATTGGGGCCGGAACTCGCCGAAGATCATTCGACCACGCTGATGATGAATGCCCATGGCTGGCGCGGCGTGCATGCCCTCAACGCCATAGCCCATGGCGACGGGCCGGCGAACTTTGCCGATCTCGTGGTTCAGGAGTTCCAGTGGTCTCGCAGCCTCGTCGCGATCCTGCTGAAATATTCGCCTTTGTATGTGCCGAAGCTGCGGCCGCGGCTGCAGTTCCAGTTCCTGTTTTCGCAACTCTGGTACCCGCTGTTTTCGTGCTTCATGGCGCTGATGTTCCTGATGCCGATCGTGGCGCTGTTGATGGGGCGGGCCTTCGTTGACGTCGACTATCCCGATTTTCTGCTGCATTTCGTGCCTTTGTCAGTGGTTCTGGTCGTGCTCGCCTATTTCTGGCGTTCGACCGGTACGTTCCGGCCGCACGAC
Source organism: Ensifer sp. R-19 (assembly GCF_049905105.1). Classification (NCBI taxonomy): domain Bacteria; kingdom Pseudomonadati; phylum Pseudomonadota; class Alphaproteobacteria; order Hyphomicrobiales; family Rhizobiaceae; genus Ensifer; species Ensifer sp. R-19. The sequence goes on along the minus strand of NZ_CP184569.1, from coordinate 3,238,057 downwards.
GCGCGGGTGCTGAGTTGGGAGACGGTCCTGTTCCTGTTCGCGCGGTGGCCCTGGTCGCTGCTCGGCTGTCTGGCGGCGGTGCGCGATCACCTGACCGGCTCGTTCGTCGATTTTCGCATCACGCCGAAAGGCGGCGGTGCCGCGGCTCCCCTGCCGCTTCGGATATTGATGCCCTATTTCGTGCTTTCCCTGATGTCGGCGCTCGCCGTCTGGCTGATTTCCGATGCCGGAACGGCACGCGGCTTCTACGTCTTCGCCGAGATCAACGCCCTCGTCTATGCCGGGCTCGTGGTGGTGATCCACGTTCGACACGCCCGCGAGAACGGGCTGCCGCTTATGCCGCGTTCGACGATGACCGCAATGACGGCCGGCTCTCTGGTGCTGGTTTCGGTGCTGTCGGCCCAATCGGCGGTGCGTCACGGCGCCGAGGCAACGGAGGCCCTGTCGCATGGCTTGGGTTTCGTGACCTTCACCGAGGCGAAATACACGGTCGCCGGCGCCGGACACGGTACGAAACTCAGGATCGTTCGCTTCCATTTGCAATGGAAAGGCTTTTCTCAGCCGCCCGAGAGCGGGGCGCGGATCGAACCTGCCGTATCACGGGCCACCTCTAACAATGCCGGAAGAAGGAGTGTCAGTGAAACGAAGTACCGGGAAACCAGGACGACAAAGAAGGTCGGCCGATACTACGTGCCGTCATGACGGCGGCGAACAGTCGAGTGTGTAATCTCCAATGTGAGGAGAAAGTGGATGAAAGGGTCGATAAAAGTCATGGTTCTGCCGCTGTTGCTGCCGGTTGCAGCCGCTGCGGTCTACTTGGGCGCCCAGCCGGTCAAGGCGAAGATGGAAGTCAAGCCGACGCCGCTCAGCGCTTACGAAGTCTATTCCCTCTACCGCAACAAGACCTGGCAATGGTCCACCGGCGGTGCACGCTTCACCGCGCATGACCGCAAACTCGTGGCCTTTGTCGACAAGGGCAACGGCAACCGATCCTTTGCCGAAGGCAATTGGTACGTCAGCGATCTCGGCATGATGTGCATGCAGGCCATCTGGACGACCGCGGCCGAGGCCGGCGATGCGCGGACCTGCTTCGGCCATGCCAAGATCGGCGACACGATCTATCAGCGGAAGGTGCCAAACGGCGAATGGTATGTCTTCAAGCATGCAAAACCCAAGCCCAATGACGCCTACTACAGCCTCGTCGCCCAGGACGACATCACAGCAAAGGCGTTGCGTCTCAAGGAACAGTTCCTGGCCAAAAAATAGACGCAGCAGGAGGATGAAATGAAACGCAAATTGGCATTCGCCCTATGCACTGCCCTGGCCCTGCAACTGGACTTCGGCAGCTTGGTATCCGCGTTGGCGCAGGAGCAAGCCAATCCTGCGGGCAATGCCGGTCAGACCCAGACCATGATCGACAAACGTCCCGTCATGCACCCTGGCGGAACGAGATTCGGCGCCTATGACCCGCATGGCGATTTCGGCGCCCAAAGCGATGTGACGACCGAAGCTCTGTTCCTGCCCTGGGAGGACGTCGATCTCGCATCCTTGCGCACCGCTGACGAGTATGCCCTTCAGCGGGGACGCAATCTGCTGATCACCATCGAGCCCTGGTCCTGGTCGCTCGACTGGAAATTGACGCCGGCGCAGCTCCGCGACCGGATGCTCAGGGGTGAATACGACGTCAACATGGAGGCGATCGCCGACATGATCGCCGAGCTGAAGAGCCCGGTCATCGTGCGCTGGGGCCAGGAGATGGAAGACACGTCCGGACGGTTCTCCTGGGCTGGCTGGGCGCCACAGGACTGGATCAAGGCCTACAAGCATGCGATGGACATCGTGCGCAAGAAGGCGCCGAAGGCGCAGATCATGTGGTCGCCAAAGGGTTTGCCGAACCTCGATGCCTATTATCCGGGTGACGATTACGTCGATCTCGTCGGGCTGTCGGTCTTCGGGCTCGAACCATTCGATCAGATCGAATATGGGACGCCAAGGACGTTCGCGCAGGCGCTCAAGCCCGGCTACGACCTGGTGGCCAAGTACAACAAGCCGATCTGGGTCGCCGAGCTCGGATGGGAAGGCAGCCCGGCCTATATGCAGCCCTGGATGAACACCGCGACACAACCGGACCCGCAGTTCCCCAACCTGGCCGAAGTCGTCTACTTCAACGACCGTGACGTCATCGAATGGCCGCACAATCTCGGCCGGCCGAACTGGCGCGTGGTCAACCAGACCACGAACTGACATTGCCGGCAGTAGCGCGCTCTGAACGGGCGCGCGAGAAAGTTCAAGCATCTCGTTTGGCTGGATGCCCTTACTTGCAGAAAAGCCCCTCGCTTGAGGCGAGAGGCTCGAGTTAGAAGTGCCGGCGTTGTCGGCTGCGATTTACTCGGCCGCCTGCGGCCCCAGTTCGCCGCGACGGATCTGGTCGGCTTCGATCGATTCGAACAGGGCGCGGAAGTTGCCCTCGCCAAAGCCTTCGTCGCCCTTGCGCTGGATGAACTCGAAGAAGATCGGGCCGATCACTGTCTTCGAGAAGATCTGCAGCAGGATCTTCGTCATGCCGCCGTTCACCACACCTTCGCCGTCGATGAGGATGCCGTGCTTCTTCATCCGGTCGATCGGTTCGTCATGGCCGTGAACACGGTCATGCGACATGTCGTAATAGGTCTCCGGCGGGCCTGGCATGAATTTCAGGCCATTGTCCGCCAGCTTGTCAGTGGCGTCGTAGATGCCTTCGGTGCCGACGGCGATGTGCTGGATGCCTTCGCCCTTGTATTTGCGCAGATACTCCTCGATCTGGCTCGTATCGTCCTTGGACTCGTTCAAGGGAATGCGGATCTTGCCGCAGGGCGAGGTGATCGCCCGGCTGACGAGGCCGGTGATGCGGCCGTCGATGTCGAAGAAGTGGATCTGGGTGAAATTGAACAGCTCGCGGTAGAAGGCCCACCACTTGTCCATATTGCCGCGATAGACGTTGTGCGTCAGGTGGTCGAGATAATAGAATCCGACGCCCTCGGGCCTCGGATTGCGCTCGCCGGTCCACTCGAATTCGGTCTCATAGGCAGAGCCCTTGGCGCCGTAGGTCTCGACGAAATAGAGCAGCGAACCGCCGATGCCGACAATCGCCGGAACATCGAGGCACTTGTCCTTGCCTTCATAGGGGATCGCGCCCTTCGAAACCGCATGGTCGAAGGCGTGCTTTGCGTCGACGACGCGCCAGGCCATGGACGGGGCGCAGGGGCCGTGCTCATCGACGAAGCGCATGGCATGCGAGCCGGGTTCGGCGTTCAGAATGTAGTTGATGTCGCCCTGCCGCCAGACCGTGATGTTCTTGGTCTTGTGCTTGGCAACCGGGCTGTAACCCATGCGAGCAAAAAGCTCGGCGAGCTTCTCCGGTTCCGGATGGGCGAATTCGACGAATTCGAAGCCGTCGGTGCCAGCGGGGTTTTCAGCGGTAATCGTTGCCGGCGGGGCGTCATGCGGGAAGGGGCCCATCGGAAGTCTCCTCTTGTTCTTCCAAACTTTGCTGGAGTATGACGCAATTCCCATGCATGATGCTTGTATTCTTGCGCGGTTTAGACAGGATGGCGCACGGAACATGCATAATAGTGAATTAGGATGCAGGAATGGAGCAGCTTGACGGGTTCGATCTCAAGATCCTCAGCGAATTGCAGCGCGACGGACATCTGACCAATAATGAGCTGTCGGAGCGCATCGCACTTTCGCCGTCACAATGCTCACGGCGGCGTAGCCGGCTCGAAGCCGAAGGCTACATCACCGGCTATCAGGCACAGATCGACCGGCAGAAGCTCGGCCTCGATCTGATGGTGGTGATCTCGGTGACGCTCGCCACCCACAACCGCGACAATGCCAAGCGCTTCGGCAAGCTCATTTCGAGTTTGCCCGAGGTGTTGGAGGCCTATGCGCTGACCGGTGAGATGGACTATCACCTGCGGGTGGTGACGCCTGACCTCGCGGGGCTGTCGCGCTTCGTCAACGACGTGCTTTTGCCGCATGACAGCGTGCAGCACGTGAAGACGTCGATCGTGCTCGAAACGCTGAAGAGTTTTGAAGGTGTGCCGATTCCGGAGCGGATGAAGGGCTGACGTTTCACCCCTCGCGGCGAGGACGTTTCTCCACTTTGCCGATGGCGCGTTCAATCGCCTCGAGACCAGCCGTCAGCGCCTGCATTCCGGCGGCTCCAACCAAAGCGTCGAGTTCAGCCTGGTAGCTGGCCGCAAGCGCCGTCAGTTCGACATAGGCACGCAGGCCCGCCTTCGTCAGCTGGAGATGTTCGAGGCGGCGATCGCCTTCGTTTTCATTGCGCGTCAGCCAGCGCCGCTCTTCGAGTGCTGCGACCGCACGGCTCACCTTGGTCTTGTGCATGGCGGAATGCGCGCCCACTTCCGTTGCCGTCATTGGACGACGGGTGCTGCCGAGGGGTGCCAGCGTTCGCCATTCCGGGCGAGTGAGCTGGTAGCGCGCCTTGTATTGTGCGGCAAAGCGCAGGGCGACGAATTCGGCCGCGCGGTTCAGCCGGTAGGGCAGGAAGGCATTGAGCTCGAAGCCGTCGGCGGTCATCGGTGTTTCCTTGATAGTTACAAAATCGATAGTTACGATTGCAACTAATATGCCGAAGGCGAGGCTCGCGTCCACCATGGATGGGGCCGTTGCGGGCGGTGTTTGGGATTGCGCTGGCCCCGCTGCGAGAGCTGGAGCCGGATGCTCAAGGGAGGAGGATAGAACCATGCTCGACAAGGCAGGAAAACAGGCCGAGGCACGGACTGACGCAGCCGAGGCGCTCAACTACATGCCGGGTTTCGGCAATGATTTCGAGACCGAAAGCCTGCCGGGAGCTCTACCGCAGGGCCAGAACAGTCCACAGAAATGCGCCTACGGGCTCTATGCCGAGCAGCTCTCCGGCTCGCCCTTTACCGCGCCGCGCGGCACCAACGAGCGCTCCTGGCTCTACCGCATCCGCCCGAGCGTCCGCCACACCGGGCGGTTTTCCAAGATCGACTATCCGCACTGGAAGACGGCGCCGCATGTGGCCGAGCATTCCCTGGCGCTCGGCCAGTTGCGCTGGAACCCGTTGCCGGCGCCCTCGGAAAAACTGAACTTCCTTGAGGGCATCCGCACCATGACGACGGCGGGCGATGCGCCGACGCAGACCGGAATGGCGGCCCATGCCTATGCCTTCAACGCCGACATGGTGGACGACTATTTCTTCAATGCCGACGGCGAACTCTTGATCGTTCCGGAAGCGGGCGCGATCCAGGTCTTCACGGAACTCGGCAAGATGGATGTGGAGCCCTCGGAAATCTGCATCGTGCCGCGCGGCACCATGTTCAAGGTGACGCGGCTTGGTGAAGAGAAGGTCTGGCGCGGCTATATCTGCGAGAACTATGGCGCCAAGTTCACATTGCCGGATCGCGGCCCGATCGGCGCCAACTGCCTTGCCAATCCGCGCGACTTCAAGACGCCGGTCGCCGCCTTCGAGGAGAAGGAGACGCCTTGCCGCGTGCATGTGAAGTGGTGCGGCGGCTTCCATGTGACCGAGATCGGCCATTCACCGCTCGACGTCGTCGCCTGGCACGGCAACTACGCGCCCTACAAATACGACCTCAAGACCTACTCGCCGGTTGGCGCCATCCTCTTCGATCATCCGGACCCGTCGATCTTCACGGTGCTGACGGCACCCTCGGGCGAAGAGGGTACGGCGAACATCGATTTCGTCATCTTCCCGCCGCGTTGGCTGGTGGCCGAGCACACCTTCCGGCCGCCCTGGTACCACCGCAACATCATGAGCGAGTTCATGGGGCTGATCTACGGCCGCTATGACGCCAAGGAAGAGGGCTTCGTGCCCGGCGGCATGAGCCTGCACAACATGATGCTGGCACATGGGCCGGATGCGTCGGGCTACGACAAGGCGACAAACAGTGAGTTGAAACCGGTGAAGCTCGACCATACGATGGCCTTCATGTTCGAGACCCGCTTCCCACAGCAGCTGACCCGCTTCGCCGCCGAACTGGAGACGTTGCAGGACAACTACATCGACTGCTGGACGGATCTCAAGAAGCGCTTCAACGGGACGCCGGAAGGCGATTGGTCTTGAGTTCACGCCTCGTTTTGCTTGGCAGCAAGGGTGGTCCGGCGATCCGGCCGGGCGGCCCGTGGCCGACCTCGTCATTGCTTCAAATCGGCGGCCGTTCGATCGTGGTCGATTGCGGCCTTGGCGTTACCCGCGGAGTAACGGATGCCGGCGTGCCGCTGAAGGCGCTGGACCTGATCGTCATCACCCACCTGCATTCGGATCATGTGCTTGAGCTTGGTCCGTTGATCCACACGGCCTGGACCGCGGGGCTCGCGCATCCAGTGCGCGTCTTCGGCCCCGCCGGGACACGTGCCTATTGGCAGGGCTTCCTTCAGGCGATGGCCTTCGACATCGACATTCGCATCGTCGACGAAGGCCGGCCGGACCTGTGCGCTCTTGTCGACGTCATCGAGTTTTCCGAGGGCGCGGTCTTTTCGGAGAACGGCCTGACCGTGTCGGCGCTACGCGTCGATCATCCGCCAGTCACCGACTGTTTCGCGCTGCGGTTCGATCATGCGGAGGGCTCGGTCGTCTTTTCCGCTGATACGGCCTATTTTCCGCCGCTCGCCGATTTCGCCCGAGGGGCTGACATTCTCGTGCACGAAGCGATGCTCGCCGAAGGCGTCGACCGGCTGGTGGCGCGCACCGGCAACGGCGCGCGATTGAAGGAGCACCTGCTTGCGAGCCACACATTCGCCGAACAGGCGGCCGCGATCGCAACGTCCGCCGGCGTCGGTCGGCTGGTGCTGCACCACCTCATTCCGGCCGATGATCCCGAGATAACGCAAGGCCATTGGATTGCGGCGACCCGCAAAAGCTGGGCAGGCGCCTTGACGATCGCCGCCGACGGCCTTGTTGTGAGACTTGCGGACGATTCGCCCGCTTAAAACAACTCCGCGAAGGCCGCGCAGCGGCTTTCGGTCCGGAACAATGAGAAGATTGAGAGGGAGGACTGCATGAAACTGGCGACACTCAAGGACAGTACGCGCGACGGAAAGCTCGTGGTCGTCTCTCGCGATCTCACCCGCTGCTCCGAGGTCGGGCATATCGCCCGTACGCTGCAGGCAGCGCTCGACGACTGGGAACACGCAGGCCCGCGGCTTGCCCGCGTGGCCGAGGGGATCGAGACCGGCTCGCAGCCGACGATCCGGTTCCATGAACACGACGCCCTGTCGCCGTTGCCGCGCGCTTACCAATGGGCCGACGGCTCGGCCTACGTCAATCACGTCGAGCTCGTCCGCAAGGCCCGCAATGCCGAAATGCCGGCAAGCTTCTGGACCGACCCGCTGATGTATCAAGGCGGCTCCGACAGCTTCATCGCGCCGCGCGATCCGATCCCGCTTGCCGACGAAAGCTGGGGCGTCGACATGGAGGGCGAGGTCGCCGTCATCGTCGACGACGTGCCGATGGGCGCTACCAATGACGAGGCGCGCGCTGCGATCCGCCTGGTGATGCTGGTCAACGACGTATCGTTGCGTGGCCTCATCCCGGCCGAGCTTGCCAAGGGTTTCGGCTTCTTCCAGTCAAAGCCGTCTTCTGCCTTTTCGCCGGTCGCCGTTTCCCCGGATGAATTGGGTGAGGCCTGGGACGGCGGCAAGCTGCATCTGCCGCTCTGCGTCGACATCAACGGCAAGCCCTTCGGCCGAGCCAATGCCGGCATCGACATGACCTTCGATTTCGCCCAACTGGTCGCGCATGCGGCCAAGACCCGGCCGCTTTCTGCCGGCACGATTATCGGTTCGGGCACGGTCTCCAACAAGCTTGACGGCGGACCGGGCAAGCCGGTCGCAGAGGGCGGTGCCGGTTATTCCTGCATCGCGGAGCTGCGCATGATCGAAACCATCGTCGGTGGTGCGGCGAAGACGCATTTCCTGAGGGTCGGTGACGTCGTGCGCATCGAGATGAAGGACAAGACCGGCCATTCGATCTTCGGCGCTATCGAACAGACCGTCGAAGCCTACAACAAGGCCTAAACGGCTGAACGACAAGAACGGGCAAAGGCATGAGCGAGACCGTCCTTTACGACTACTGGCGTTCGTCGGCGAGCTATCGGGTGCGTATCGCGCTCAACAGCCTCGGCGAAAGCTATCGTTCGGTGCCGGTCGATCTGCTCGCCAAGGCGCACAAGGCGCCGGAGCATCTGGCGCGCAATCCGCAGGGGCTCGTGCCCGTTCTCGACATCGATGGCGAGCGGTTCACGCAATCGCTCGCCACCATCGAATATCTCGCCGAGACACGCAGCAATGCCGGTTTCCTGCCTGACGATGCCGTCGGGCGCCAGCGGGTGCGCATGCTCTCCTACGCGATCGCGATGGACATCCATCCCGTCTGCAATCTCGGCGTGATCTCCTATGTCATGGCCAATGCCGAGGACGGTGAGGCGGCGCGGCGCAACTGGATGCGCAAGTTCATCGGCGAGGGACTTGCCGCCTTCGAACAGCTGCTCGACCATCCCGCAACCGGGCGGTTCTGCCATGGCGACAGCCCGTCGATGGCGGATTTCTGCCTCGTGCCGCAGGTCTACAATGCCCGCCGCTGGGAGGTGGATCTCAGCGCTTGCCCACGGCTTGTCGCGATCGATCAGAATTGTTCGGAGATCGAGGCATTCGCCCGCGCTCACCCGGATCGCACGCCGCGCTGACCGGTGCGGTTGTCCGTTCTGTTCCTTCAGACATCATCTGACTGAAGCTGCCTTGTGCTGACCGGCCTCATCTGGCCGGTTCCGTCAAACGGATGTCGCGAATGGATCGACGGCCGGGCCAAGGCCGCGCTAGTTTTTGTGTGACTGGCCGTATAAGGGGGGCCGGAAAAACCTCTGGAGCGAGAGATCTACCGATGAAAAGCTATGTGCTGAACGTCAGCTGCAAGACCACCCGTGGCATCGTTGCCGCCATCACCGGCTATCTCGCCGAAAAGGGCTGTTACATTTCGGACAGTTCGCAGTTCGACGATCTCGAAACCGGGCTGTTCTTCATGCGCCTCACCTTCATCAGCCAGGAGGGCGCCACGCTCGACGAGCTGAAAGCGGGCTTCGAGCCGGTGGTCAAGCGCTTCGACATGAATGCGGAGATCCGCGACAGCGAAGAGCGCATGAAGGTGCTGCTGATGGTGTCGCGTTTCGGCCATTGCCTCAACGACCTGCTCTATCGCTGGAAGATCGGCGCGCTGCCAATCGATATCGTCGGTGTCGTCTCCAACCACTTCGACTATCAGAAGGTGGTGGTCAACCACGACATTCCCTTCCACTACATCAAGGTGACGAAGGAGAACAAGCCGAAGGCGGAAGCCCAGCTCCTAGAGCTCGTCGAACAGACCGGCGCCGACCTGATCGTGCTCGCCCGCTATATGCAGGTCCTGTCGGATGCGCTCTGCAAGAAGATGTCGGGCCGCATCATCAACATCCACCACTCGTTCCTGCCGTCGTTCAAGGGCGCCAATCCCTACAAGCAGGCCTATGAGCGCGGCGTGAAGCTGATCGGCGCGACGGCGCACTATGTCACCGCCGATCTCGACGAGGGCCCGATCATCGAGCAGGATATCGCCCGCATCACCCATGCCCAAAGTGCCGAAGACTACGTCTCGATCGGTCGCGACGTCGAAAGCCAGGTGCTGGCCCGTGCGGTACACGCCCATATCCACAACCGCTGCTTCATCAACGGCAACCGCGTCGTCGTCTTCCCGCCGAGCCCGGGTTCCTACGCTTCCGAGCGCATGGGCTGAGGTATGGGAAATCCGGCCCTCTCGCCGCCAAGCGGGTGACAGGCTCGGGGGACAAATCGTCCGCTGATAATGAGAAGCGCCGCCCGTTTCGACCGGCGGCGCTCAAAACCTACTGCAACAGCTCCAGCCCGACCGCCGTCGCCTCGCCGCCACCGATGCAGAGCGAGGCAATGCCGCGTTTGACCTGCTTGGCGCGCATGGCGTGCAGGAGCGTCACGATGATGCGGGCGCCCGAGGCGCCGATCGGGTGGCCGAGCGCGCATGCGCCCCCGTTAATGTTGACGATATCGTCGGAAAGGCCGAGATCGCGGATCGCGGCCATCGCCACCACGGCGAAGGCCTCGTTGATTTCGTAGAGGCCGACGCTGCCCTTCTCCCAGGCGAGCTTGGCCATCAGCTTGTCGATCGCACCGATCGGAGCGGTGGTAAACCAGGCCGGTTCCTGCGCATGGCCGGCATGGCCAGCGACGATGGCGAGGGGCGTGAGCCCGCGCTTTTCCGCCTCGCTTGCACGCATCAAAATCAGCGCCGCCGCACCGTCGGAGATCGACGACGAATTGGCCGCCGTCACGCTGCCGCCGTCGCGGAAGGCGGCTTTCAGATTCGGGATCTTTGCCGGATCCGATTTGGTCGGCTGCTCGTCGCGATCAAGGTTGGCGGTCTGGCGTTTGCCGGCGCCGCTGACCGCCACTATTTCCACGGCAAAGGAACCATCCTCAGCCGCCCGGTTGGCGCGCTCCAGCGAGCGAAGCGCGAAGGCGTCCTGATCGGTGCGCGAGAACTGGTAGTGTTCGGCCGTATCCTCGGCATAGGTGCCCATCAGCCGACCGGAGTAGGCGTCTTCGAGGCCGTCGAGGAACATATGGTCCTTGACCTCACCATGCCCCAGGCGGAAACCGCCGCGCGCCTTCGGCAGCAGATACGGGGCGTTGGTCATCGACTCCATGCCGCCGACGGCAAGCACCGACGCGCTGCCCGAAAGGAGCGCGTCGTGGCCGAGCATCAGCGCTTTCATGCCGGAACCGCAGACCTTGGAGATGGTCGTCGACGGCGTTTCCTTGCCGAGGCCTGCGCCAAGAGCGGCCTGGCGCGCCGGGTTCTGGCCAATGCCGGCCGGTAGCACATTGCCCATCAGCACCTCGTCGACAGCTTCAAGGCCGGCGCGACCAAGTGCTGCCTTCAGCGCGATGGCGCCGATTTCCGGCGCGGTCAAATCCTTGAGGCTGCCCTGAAAGGCGCCCATTGGGGTGCGGGCCGCCGAAACGATGACGATAGGGTCAATTCTGCTCATGTCTTTCTCCCATACGGCAATGGTTGGCGCTAGTGGGTGCCACCGTCAGATATGCAGCGCGTGCCCGAGCGCCTTCAACGCGGACTCCTGAAAGGCCTCCGATTGTGTCGGGTGGGCATGGATCGTGCCGGCGATGTCTTCGAGCCGCGCGCCCATCTCAATCGCCAGGCTGAAGCTTGCCGAGAGTTCCGAGACGCCGTGGCCGACGGCCTGGATGCCGAGCACCAGGTGGTTGTCGGCGCGGGCAACGATGCGGACGAAACCGTCTTCGGCAAGCGTCGTCATGGCCCGGCCGTTCGCCTGGAAGGGGAACTGGCCGATCTTGATCTCGATGCCGCTCGCGCGCGCCTCGTCGGGCGAGAGCCCAGCGGTGACAATCTCCGGATCGGTGAAGCAGACCGCCGGGATGCAGCGCTTGTCCCAGCTTCGTTTATGCCCGGCGACGATCTCCGCCACCATCTCGCCTTGCGCCATGGCGCGATGCGCCAGCATCGGCTCGCCGGTGACGTCGCCGATCGCGTAGATGCCGCGCATGGAGGTGCGGCACTGGTCGTCGATGCGGATGAAGCGGCCGGTGCGGTCGAGGTCGATCTCCTCCAGGCCGAAGCCTTCGGTCACCGGCTTGCGGCCGATGGTGACGAGCACCTTTTCGGCGGCGACATCGATGGCGCGACCGTTGTGCTCGGCATGCAGGCTGCCGGTCTCGGCGGAGTAGCTCTTGGCAACCGTCTGGGTGAAGACTTCGATGCCGAGCTCGCCTAGGCGCTTGCCGATCGGCTTCGTCAGATCCGCGTCGTACTGCGGCAGGATGCGCGTCAGCGCCTCGACGATGGTGACATGGCTGCCGAGCTTGGCGAAGGCGGTGCCGAGTTCCAGACCGATATAGCCGCCGCCGATGACGGCGAGGCTCTTCGGCACGCTCTTCAGCGACAAGGCTTCCGTCGAGGAAATGATCGGCCCGCCGAAGGGCAGGTCCGGCAGTTCGACCGGCGCCGAGCCGGTGGCAATGACGATCGCTTCGGCGCGGATGCGCTGCAGCCCGATTTCGGTCTCGACATCGACGGTCTTGCCATCGACGAAGCGGGCGGCGCCGATCACGGCCTTGACGCCGGCCTTTTTCAGAAGCCCGGTGACGCCGCCGTTCAGCCGGCCGACGATGCCGTCCTTCCAGGCGACGGTATGGGCGAGGTCGATCGACGGATTGGCCAGAGAGAGGCCGAGCGGGTTGCGGCCGGAGGCGGCCGCGCGCAGCTTGTGAAACTCTTCGGCCGCGTGGATCAGGGCCTTGGAGGGAATGCAACCGACATTGAGGCAGGTGCCGCCGGCCTTGGCCTTTTCGACGATGACCGTGTCGATGCCGAGCTGGCCGGCGCGGATGGCTGCGATGTAGCCGCCGGGGCCGGCGCCGATCACGAGCAGCTTGCAGGAAATTTCCTTCATGATCGCCTCAGGCCTCCACGAATATAAGCGCCGGCGTTTCGAGCAGGGTCTTCAGCCGCTGCACGAAGACGGCCGCATCCCAGCCGTCGATGACGCGGTGATCGAAGCTCGAGGACAGGTTCATGATCTTGCGCGGCACGAACTGCGTGCCGTCCCAGACGGGCCGGATCGCAAGCTTGTTGACGCCGACGATCGCCACTTCCGGATGGTTGATGACCGGGGTGGTGACGATGCCGCCGAGCGCGCCGAGCGACGAGATGGTGATCGTCGATCCGGTCAACTCGTCGCGGGTGGCCGTGCCGGTGCGGGCCGCTTCCGCCAGACGGTTGAGTTCGGTGGCGCAATCCCAGATGCCGCGTGCTTCGGCATGGCGCACGACCGGGACGGTGAGGCCGGCGGGTGTCTGGGTGGCGATGCCGATATGGACGGCGTGATGGCGGTGGATGATGCCGGGACCGTCGTCGAAGATCGCGTTGACGGCGGGCTGATCGGCAATGGTGCGGACCAGCGCGCGCATCAGATAGGGCAGGATCGTCAGCTTCGGTTGATCCGGCTTGCGGTCGCGGTTCATCGTCGTCCGCAGGTCCTCGAGCGCTGTCATATCCACTTCTTCCACATAGGTGATGTGGGGAATGCGCGAGGTCGAAAGCGACATCTTCTCGGCGATGCGGCGGCGAAGGCCGGTCACCTTGATCTCGTCGACCGCGGTCTTGCGCTGCAGGCCGGCGGGCGCCGGCGCCGGCTGGGCGCCGCGGGCGATGAACTGGTCGAGATCATCATGAGTGATGCGGCCGGCCGCACCGGTGCCGGCCACCTGGCGCAGGTCGACGCCGCTTTCCTTGGCGCGCAGGCGCACGGCCGGCGAGGCCAGTGCTTTTTCCAGCCGCTCGCCGGTCGCGTGGCCATTCGCGATCGGTGCCTTCGCCTCGACTTTGACGGGTTGCGTAGGCTTGGCGACTGGGGCGGGTGCCTCGACCTTTACGGCGGGCTGTTCTTCCGCCTTTGCTGCCAGCTTGTTGTCAACAGCCGGTGCGGCTGTTTCCCCCTCACCGGCGATTTCGATGCGCACCAGCGGCGCCTTCACCGCGACGGTGTCACCCACTTCGGCACCGAGCCAGAGCACGGTGCCGGTGACGGGCGAGGGGATTTCGACGGTCGCCTTGTCGGTCATGACGGCGGCGAGCACCATGTCCTCGCGAACGGGATCGCCAGGCTTCACGTGCCATTCCACGAGTTCGGCCTCAGCCACGCCTTCGCCGACATCGGGCATCTTGATTACGAATTCGCCCATCTCAGGCCTCCATCACTTCGACGAGCGCGCGTCCGACGCGCGCGGGGCCGGGGAAATAGTCCCATTCCTGGGCGTGCGGGTAGGGCGTGTCCCAGCCCGCAACGCGCACGACGGGCGCTTCGAGATGGTAGAAGCAATGCTCCTGAACGAGCGAGGCCACTTCGCCGCCGAAGCCTGACGTGAGCGTGGCCTCATGCACGACGACGCAGCGACCAGTCTTTTCCACCGACTTGACGATCGTATCGAGATCGAGTGGCAGCAGGCTGCGCAGGTCGATCACCTCGGCGTCGATACCGGTTTCCTCGGCCGCTGCAAGCGCCACGTGCACCATGGTGCCATAGGCGACGACGGTGACGGCGGAGCCCTGACGGCGGATCTCCGCCTTGCCGATCGGGATGGTGTAGTGGCCTTCGGGTACCTCGCCGAGGTCATGCTTCGACCACGGGATGACCGGCCGGTCGTGATGGCCGTCGAAGGGACCGTTGTAGAGCCGCTTCGGCTCGAGGAACATCACCGGATCGGGATCTTCGATCGAAGCGATCAGCAGGCCCTTGGCGTCATAGGGATTGGAGGGCACCACGACCTTGAGGCCGCAGACATGGGTGAACAGCGCTTCCGGGCTCTGGCTGTGGGTCTGGCCGCCGAAGATGCCGCCGCCGGTCGGCATGCGCAGCACGATCGGGCAGGTGAAATCGCCGTTGGAGCGGTAGCGGATGCGGGCCGCTTCCTGGGTGATCTGGTCGTAGGCCGGGTACATGTAGTCGGCGAACTGAATCTCGACGCAGGGCTTCAGCCCATAGGCCGCCATGCCGATCGCCGTGCCGACGATGCCGCTTTCGCTGATCGGTGCATCGAAACAGCGGGTCTTGCCGTATTTCGCCTGTAGCCCTTGCGTGCAGCGGAAGACGCCGCCGAAATAGCCGACGTCCTCGCCGAAGACGACGACGTTGTCGTCGCGCTGCATGGAGACGTCCATGGCGCTACGCACGGCTTCGATCATTGTCATTCTGGCCATGTCAGTATCCTGCCTTCTGCCGCTGGCGGCGAATGTGCGGCGGCATCTCGGCATAGACACCCTCGAAGATGTCGCGCACCGACGGCTTGCCGCCGGCATGCAAGGTGCCGTGGCCTTCGGCCTGTTTCTGTGCCTGGATTACCGCATCGACGATTTCGGCTTCCGCCTGGGTGTGGCGCTCTTCGGACCAGGCGCCGCGCAGGATCAGGTGCTTTTTCAGCCGGAGGACGGGATCGCCGAGCGGCCAGGCCTCCGATTCCGTCTTCGGTCGGTAGGCGCTCGGGTCGTCGGAGGTCGAATGCGCGCCGACGCGATAGGTGACGTATTCGATCAGCGTCGGGCCGAGATTGCGCCTTGCGCGCTCGGCCGCCCATTTGGCGACGGCGTAGACGGCGAGATAGTCGTTGCCGTCGACGCGCAGCGCCGGAATGCCGAAGCCGAGGCCGCGGGCGGCAAAGGTGCCGGAGCCGCCGCGCGCGATGCCCTGGAAGGTGGAGATCGCCCACTGATTGTTGACGATGTTGAGGATGACAGGCGCCTTGTAGGTGGAGGCAAAGACCAGCGCCGAGTGGAAGTCCGATTCCGCCGTCGAGCCGTCACCGATCCAGGCCGCGGCGATCTTGGTGTCGCGCTTGATCGCCGACGCCATCGCCCAGCCGACAGCCTGCACATATTGGGTTGCGAGGTTGCCGGAGATGGTGAAGAAGCCATGCTCCTTGGAGGAATACATGATCGGCAGCTGCCGGCCGCGCAAGGGATCGCTCTCGTTCGAGAAGATCTGGTTCATCATCTCGACCATGGGATAGCCGTCGGCGATCAGAAGACCGGCCTGGCGATAGGTCGGGAAGTTCATGTCACCCTTCACCAACGCCTTGCGGAAGGCGCAGCTAACGGCCTCTTCGCCCAGGTGCTGCATGTAGAACGAGGTCTTGCCCTGACGCTGCGCCATCACCATGCGCGCGTCGAAGGCGCGCAGCGTCATCATGTGCTTGAGACCAGCCAGAAGCTCGTCGTCGGACAGCAGAACGGCCCAGGGGCCGACCGCTTCGCCGTCACGGTTCAAGACGCGAATGATCGAATAGGCGAGATCGCGCATCTCTTCCGGCGCGACGTCCACCTCCGGGCGCGGAACGGAGCCGGCCTTCGGGATCTTGACGTTGGAGAAATCCGGCTGGCCACCGGGCCGAACGGCGGGTTCGGGGACATGCAGGCTAAGTCGATCGAGATCGCTCATGCAGTTTCCGGCCTCCTCCGGAGTGCGCAGCGCACCAAATCAAAGATCGGTTCCAATTGAACCGCTCTTCATCTCTGTTTTCACGCATTTCCGGACGCAAAACCGCTACGCAGTTTTGCTGGAAATGCTCTAAATCGGGAAAACGATCGGACTGACATATGCGAAGACGTACGTTCCGACCTCACACGGCTCCTCTGCCTGAGGTCTGCGTACACTCCTCCTAAGCCCCGCTCTCCCGACGGGAATGCTCACAGACTGCCACGAGTTCCGGGGCTTATGAAGGTCTTTCCGTGTTGCGGGGCAGGGGCAGACGAAGAAAGATAGAATCCTGCCGGGAGTGCGCTCACGCGTTGTGTTGCGCATGGCCTTGCCGGTCGCTGCTTGTAATTTTCTTTCGCGGGCGTTTCGCCGTACGGCGATCAAACCGGCGGGGCGATCGTAATCGGCGTCGCGTCGAGGAAGCGCGAGAGCCGGAATGGGGTGGGGTCGACGACCGGTTTATCTCCGGTCACGAGATCCGCAACGAGATGCCCGGCGCCCGGCCCGATGCCGAAACCGTGGCCCGAAAATCCGGTCGCGATGATCAGTCCCGGAACGCCTTCTGCCGCTGAAATCACCGGAACGGCATCCGGCGTCACGTCGATCAGGCCGGCCCAGATCTGCTGCACCTTGGCCTCACGCAGAAACGGGAAGGCTTTTGCGGCGGCGTCGAGAGCATGAAGTGCGCGGCGGGAATCCGGGTTGGGATCAAGCACGCGGTGGCGCTCGAAGGCGCCCGGGCGATCGAGCGGGACGGCGCCGATTTCGAACAGCTCGTTCCAGCTCTGGGCGCTGAGGCCGACCTGCACGGCCTCGCCTTCCGCCTTTCGCGCCGGCTGGAAATCGCGGAAGAACGCGAAGCTGTCGGGCACGATCGCGTGCAGATTGGCCGCGCCGTCGGCAATCGTGTAGCCGCCGTCGAGCCGCTTGCGGTAGGCGTAAGTTGCGGTTGCGCCGGCGCCTTCCGGTCCCCCGGAAGCCGGGCCGGTTCTCACGACCGTGTTGCGCACTTTCAGTTGCGGCAGGCGGATGCCAAGGCTCTTGAGGAACAGTCGCGACCAGGCACCGCCGGCGACGACGACCGTCGAAGTTTCGATGCGACCCTTCTCGGTCACAACCGCGGAGATCCGCCCGGCCGCCCGCTCGACGCCACGCACGGCGCAGCCGGTCAAGATGCGCGCTCCGGCGCGGCGGGCGCCGGCAACGATCGCAGGCACGGCCTTTTGCGGTTCTGCCCGGCCGTCGCTTGGGGTGAAGAGCGCACCTTCATAGCGAAGGGCGGCGCTCGGCATCGCCGCCGCGGTCGCATCAGCGCCAAGCTGCCGACTGTCGACGCCATAGGGTTTGGCCATCGCGAGCCAGGCATCGCGGTTGGCGACATCACGTTCATTCTCGGAGATGTAGAGAATGCCGCTGCGGCGAAAGCCGGTCTCGCCGCCGACACGGGCGTCGAGCGTGTCCCAGATCCTCAGCGCCTCGATCGCCAGTGGGATCTCGCGCTCGTCGCGGCCCATGACCCGCACCCAGCCCCAGTTGCGGCTCGACTGCTCCGCTCCGGGCATGCCTTTCTCGCAAAGCACGACATCGATGCCGCGTTCGGCGAGGAAGAGGGCTGTGCTGACGCCGATGATACCACCACCGACGATGACGACGTCGGCCTTGGCGGGCAGGGCGGTATCGGTGGCGATGGGATCAAGCGCGGGACCGGGCATGGGGAGGTACTTTCGGGCAGGACGTGTCACGGTCATCGGTGCATGCCGCCGCCGCGAGATCAAGACCTGCTATCTGGCCATTGCTCGAAAGCTTGGGTTTGCCGGCTCACTTTGTTTGGGAAAGCTGGTCCGCCTCGCCATCGGGCGGACTTCCGGTTTGCCCGGGGAGCTTCTATGCTCGCCCGCATGAGTGAGAGCCGCCCCGATCTTCGCCCCGTCCTGCGCATCGATTTTCCGCCCGCCGACCGGCTCGGCCGCGGCAAGATCATGCTGCTTGAACTGATCCGCGAGACCGGGTCGATCTCCGCTGCCGGGCGGGCGATGGACATGTCCTATCGGCGCGCCTGGCTACTGGTCGATGCCTTGAACCGGATGTTCAGCGAGCCTTCGGTTGAATCGCAGCGCGGCGGCAAACAGGGTGGCGGGGCGCTAGTGACAGCTTTCGGCGAAGAGCTGATCCGGCGCTACCGCGAGATGGAGGAAAAAACGCGAGCCGCGATTGCCGAGGATCTTGCCTGGCTCGAAAGCGTTCGCGGCAACACTGCACCGTCGGGTACGGACGCGGTTGCAAACGACATTTAGTGGTCGATCGCCACGGACTTGATCACGGCATAGACGGTCCTGCCAGGAACAAGCTGCAGCGCGTCGCGCGAAAAGCGGGTGATGCGGGCGGAAATCGTCGCATCGCCGCAAGTCACCCTGACATCGACGCTGCCGTCTTCCTCCGTCGCGATCGCAAGGATGCGCCCTTCCAGCACGTTGAGCGCGCTGATCTCCACAGGTCTTGATGTCGCCAGCATGACGTCGCGCGCGGCGACGTGCAGGCGAAGCCTGCTGCCGGGTGTCGCGCTGACACCCGCAATGCGCAGTCGTTCCCGCCCGACCCGGACCGTCGTCAGTTCGTGGGACGGATCGGTTCCCTCGACCTCGCCTTCCAGCAGGACGCCGGCCTCGCGCCTGCCGGTGGCGAGCATGGCGGCCGGCGCGCTCAAAACCTCGGCGGCGGCACCCGATGCCGTTACCCGGCCATCCTCCAGAATGACGACGCGCCGCGCCAACCGGGCGACTTCGCCGACGGAATGGCTGACATAGACGATCGGGATGCCAGCATCGTCACGCAGCCGTTCGAGATAGGGCAGGATCTCGGCCTTGCGGGCCTCGTCGAGCGCCGCGAGCGGTTCATCCATCAGGAGCAGGCGGGGTGCTGCCAGCAGCGCACGGCCGATCGCGATGCGCTGCCTTTCGCCGCCGGAAAGGGCTGAAGGGTTGCGTTCCAGCAGATGGCCGATGCCGAGCATCTCGACAATGCGCGCAAAGTCGCCACCGGCGCCGCTCTTGCCGGCGAACCAGCGGCCATAGGCAAGATTACGGCGCACGCTCAAATGCGGAAAGAGGCGCGCTTCCTGAAAGACGTAGCCGAAGCGGCGGCGATGCACGGGCGTGAAGACCCGACGCTCGCTGTCGGCAATGACGTCGCCATCGAGCACAACGCGACCGCTTTGCGGTTTCAACAACCCGGCGATGATATTGATCAGCGAGGTCTTGCCGGAGCCGGAGCGACCGAACAGCGCCGTAACGCCGCCGTCCGAGGTGAAAGCGGCATCGAGCGAGAAGTTGCCGAACTGGTGGCGGGCTTCGACGGTGAGGCTCATTGGGCCGCCACCCGACGGGCGGCGAAGGTCGCCAGCAGTTCGGAGAAAATGAGCGCGGCCATGGAAATGACGATCGAAATGATCGTCAACCGCATGGCACCGGCGTCGCCGCCCGGCACCTGGGTGAAGGTGTAGATGGCGGAGGAAAGCGTCTGCGTTTCCCCGGGAATATTGGAGACGAAGGTGATCGTCGCGCCGAACTCGCCCATCGCCTTGGCAAAGGCGATGATCATGCCGGCGATGATGCCGGGGATGATCAGCGGCAAGGTGACGGTGGCAAACACCCAGAGCGGGCTGGCACCGAGCGTGGTCGCTGCGTCTTCCAGCTTGCGGTCGACTGCTTCGATCGACAGGCGGATGCTGCGCACCATCAGCGGAAAGGCCATGACCGCTGAGGCAAGCGCCGCGCCGGTCCAGCGGAAGGAGAAGACCAGGCCGAAGTAGTCGGCAAAAAAGGCGCCGAGCGGTCCGCGCCTGCCGAAGAGCAGGAGCAGCAGGAAACCGGTAACGACCGGCGGCAGGATCAGAGGCAGGTGAACGAGACCATTCAGCAGCGTCTTGCCCCAGAAACGGCCGCGGGCGAGCATCATGGCGATGGCGAGCGCGAAGGGCAGGCTGCAGATCATCGCGACGGTTGCGACGCGCAGGCTCAAAAGGATCGCCGTCCATTCCGCATCGCTTACTGCAAGCCAGTCCAACAGATGTCGCTCCCCGATACGAGGCCGGTGGGATGTGGCTGTCCGCCTGCGTCCGCCCCCCGCCTCTGACAAATGATCGCGTCGCCCGCGTTTGGGCGCGGGCGACACGTGACGATAGATGCTTCGCCTGCCTCTGGACAGCCGAGATCCACCGCCTTTTCAGGCCGATTACTTAAGGACGGTGAAGCCCTGCTTTTCGAAGAGGGCGGCTCCCTTCGCCGACTTGACGAAGTCGACATAGGCGGCGGCATCCGGGCTCTTGCTCTCGGCGGTGATCGCGATCGGATAGATGATCGGCGGATGGCTGTCTTCCGGGAAGGTACCGACGACCTTCACGCCCGGGTCGGCGGCCGCGTCGGTCTGGTAGACGATGCCATAGGGTGCTTCGCCGCGCGAGACGAGGAGGAGTGCCGCGCGCACGCTTTCGGCGCCGGCGACCTTGGGCTCTACGGCCTTCCAGGCGCCGAGCTTTTCGAGCGCCGCCTTGCCGTATTTGCCGGCCGGAACGGAATCGACGGCACCCATGGCGAGGCGACCGTCGCCGAGCATGGCTGCCAGGTCGAAGCCCTGCTTGATATCGACGGCTGCTGCGTCGGCCTTGCCGGAAACGAGTACGATGCGGTTGCCGAGCAGGTTGGAGCGGGTGTCGTCCTTGATCAACTTCTTGTCCGTGAGATAGTCCATCCAGGCGAGGTCGGCGGAGATGAAGACATCGGCCGGTGCACCCTGCTCGACCTGCTTGGCGAGCGCCGAGCTTGCCGCGTAGGAAACGGTCGTTTCCTTGCCGCTTTCCTTCCGCCACTCGGCATTGATCGCATCGAGCGCGTTCTTGAGGCTAGCGGCCGCAAAGACCGTTACCTTCTCTTCGGCCTGCGCCGATGCCGGCATGACGGTGGTACCGGCCCAGGCGAGGCAGAGTGTCAACACCAGGCCCTTCAGCCAGTCTCTTCTCTTGATCATCGATTTCCTCCAACGAAGCGTGATATCTCTTAGGATACAACGATATCGCTTCCTGATTAGCGTTGTATCCATTGAAATACAATGCTCTTGTAGACGGCCAGCGCGGCGTCCGGCGCGCCCATCCGCTCCAGGCAAAAGCCGTGCAACATCCGCGATGGGGCTTGCGATGGCGGTCGGGCGGCCTAAATTGCTGGCCTCAAAGCCAATTGATGGACCGGAGGTGCGATGGAAACGGCGGTGAAGCTCGAAGAGAGCTGGAAGGCAGCGCTGGCGCCGGAATTTTCCAGCGCCTATATGGCCGAGCTCAAGCAGTTCCTGCTCGCCCAAAGGAACGAAGGCAGACAGATTTTTCCGCGGGGACCTGAATACTTCCGCGCGCTCGACCTGACGCCGCTCGACAAAGTGCGCGTCGTCATCCTCGGCCAGGACCCCTATCACGGCGACGGCCAGGCGCACGGGCTCTGCTTCAGCGTGCGCCCCGGTATCCGAACACCGCCCTCGCTCGTCAACATCTATAAGGAACTGAATACAGATCTCGGCATTCCGCCGGCGCGACACGGCTTCCTCGAAAGCTGGGCGAAGCAAGGTGTGCTGCTCTTAAACAGCGTGCTGACGGTGGAGCGCGGCAATGCGGCGTCACACCAGGGGCGCGGTTGGGAGAAGTTCACGGACGCAATCATCCGCGCGGTCAACGAGGCGGATCATCCCGTCGTCTTCATGCTCTGGGGTTCCTACGCGCAGAAGAAGGCGGCCTTCGTCGACCGGTCGCGCCATCTGGTGCTGCGCGCGCCGCATCCTTCGCCCTTGTCGGCCCATTCCGGTTTTCTCGGCTGCCGGCATTTCTCCCAGGCCAATGCCTTCCTGGAATCCAAGGGTTTTGATCCGATCGACTGGCGGCTGCCCGAAGATCCGGCTGTCGCCGAAATGAACTGAGGTCGGCGTTGACGTTTCCGCTGTCGCGGTAAGGTCTTGCGCCGGAGACGGCGATCCGCCAAACACGCCGAGAGAAGGCAGGCGGAGGCGAGGACATGCGCAAAATTCTGATCATCGGCATCGGTTCGGGCAATCCGGAGCATATGACGGTACAGGCGATCAATGCGCTGAACCGCGCCGACGTGCTGTTCATCCCGACCAAGGGGGCGAAGAAGACCGAGCTGGCCGAAGTGCGCCGCGACATCTGCGCCCGTTATGTGACGCGCGGCGACAGCCGCACGGTCGAATTCGCGGTGCCGGTGCGCCGCACCGAGGGCGTCAGCTACGACGGCAGCGTCGACGACTGGCACGCCCAGATCGCCGCGATCTACGAAGGGTTGCTGGCGAAGGAATTGGGTGATCAGGGGATCGGCGCATTCCTCGTCTGGGGCGATCCGATGCTCTATGACAGCACCATCCGTATCGTCGAGCGGGTCAAGGCGCGAGGGCAGGTTGCCTTCGACTACGACGTCGTTCCGGGGATCACCAGCCTGCAGGCGCTCTGCGCCAGCCACCGCATTCCGCTGAACCTCGTCGGCAAGCCGGTGGAGATCACCACCGGGCGCCGGTTGCACGAGAGCTTTCCGGAAAAGAGCCAGACTTCCGTCGTGATGCTCGACGGTGAGCAGGCGTTTCAGCGGATCGACGATCCCGATGCCGAGATCTACTGGGGCGCCTATCTCGGTACGCCGGATGAGATCGTCCTTTCCGGCCGTCTCGCCGAGGTGAGGGACCGGATCCTCGAAACAAGGGCGTCGGCGCGTGAGAGAATGGGCTGGATCATGGACATCTACCTGCTTCGCAAAGGTGTCGACTTCGAGGAGTGAGGACGCCGGACAGACCGCGTCGTGTTTGATCTCACTCAAGGTTTGCGGCTGTGTTATAGCGTCTTTGGAGGCTTCTTCAGGGAGGAGAGCCTCAAGCGATGACGGATTTGATGAGTACCTGCGCCCTTCCATCGACCGGAGAACCCGGTGCCAGCGCCTCGATGCGGCGCGGCGCCTGTCCGTCGCTCGCCGCACCGATGCAGACCGGCGACGGGCTGCTCGTGCGGCTCAGGCCCGATGACGGCAGCCTGACCATTCCCAAGGTCATCGCGCTTGCAGCCGCCGCCAAGACCTTCGGCAACGGCATCATCGAGATCACCGCGCGCGGAAACCTGCAGTTGCGCGGCCTGAGCGCGGCGACGGTACCTGGGCTGGCGCAGGCGATCGGGGACGCCGAGATCATGATCGCCGAGGGCCTTGCTATTGAGGTGCCGCCGCTTGCCGGTATCGATCCCGCTGAGACCGCGGATCCCCGGCCGATCGCGGCAGGGCTTCGAGAAGCCTTGCAGGCGCGCCGGCCGATGCTGAGGCTTGCGCCCAAACTGTCGGTCGTCATCGACGGTGGCGGACGCTTTGGTCTTAATGCTGTGGTTGCCGACATTCGCCTTCGGGCGCTTTCGACGCCCGACGGCTCTGGATGGCTGCTGTCGCTGGGCGGGACGGCAGCGAAGGGATCGATCATCGGGACGTTTGTCGGCAACGCGGTCGTGCCGGCCTTGATCACCATTCTCGAAAAACTGGCGAGCCTCGGCACGACGGCACGTGGGCGCGATCTGGACCCGGCGGAAATCCGCGCCCTTTGTCGGTGCGAGGCATTGTCCGAACGTCCGGCAGTTCTGAGTTCGGCCTCGATACCCGGCAGTCATGACCTCGGTGACGCTGGGGTTATTCTCGGCCTCGGCCTCGCCTTCGCGCAGGTGGAGGCGTCCGTGCTGGAGGCCTTCCTCCATCAGGCCCAGGAGCTTGGCGCCACCGCAATCCGGCTTGCGCCGGGGCATGCCTTCTTCGTGCTTGGCCTCGGCCACGAGACCGCGGCTGTCGCCCAGAGCCTGGCGGCGGCGCATGGTTTTCGCATCGTCGAAGACGACCCGCGCAACGCGATTGCCACCTGCGCCGGCAGCAAGGGCTGCGCCTCCGCGTGGATGGAGACCAAGGGCATGGCACAAAGCCTTGTCGAGATGGCGCCCGAGCTGCTCGACGGCTCGCTTACCGTGCATCTTTCCGGCTGCGCGAAGGGCTGTGCCCGACCGAGGCCATCGGAGCTGACGTTGGTCGGTGCGTCATCAGGATACGGCCTTGTCGTAAATGGGGCTGCCGACGGCTTGCCAAGCGCCTACACCGATGAGAATGGAGTGAAATCCGCGCTTGCCCGCCTCGGCCGGCTGGTGCGGCAAAACAAAGACGCTGGCGAATCGGCGCAGTCCTGTCTTACACGGCTCGGAGCTGCGCGCGTCTCGGCAGCGTTCGAACAGGAATAGACATGCCTGAGTATGATTACATCCGCGATGGCAACGCCATCTACGAGCGTTCCTTCGCGATCATCCGCGCCGAGGCCGACCTTTCCGGATTCTCCGAGGAGGAAGCGGATCTGGCGGTGCGCATGGTGCATGCCTGCGGCTCCGTCGAAGCGACCAAGCAGTTCGTCTTCTCTCCCGATTTCGTGACCTCGGCCCGCGCGGCGCTCAAGGCCGGCGCGCCGATCCTTTGCGATGCCGAGATGGTCGCGCACGGTATCACCCGCGCGCGGCTGCCGGCCGGCAACGAGGTGATCTGCACGCTGCGCGATCCGCGCACGCCTGAGATTGCCGCCGCGATCGGCAACACCCGCTCTGCCGCCGCGCTCAGGCTCTGGAGCGAGCGCCTGGCCGGGTCGGTCGTGGCGATCGGCAACGCGCCGACGGCCTTGTTTTTCCTGCTCGAAATGCTGCGTGACGGCGCGCCGAAGCCGGCGGCGATCCTCGGCATGCCCGTCGGTTTCGTCGGCGCGGCGGAATCGAAGGATGCGCTGGCCGAGAATTCCTATGGCGTTCCCTTCGCCATCGTGCGCGGTCGCCTCGGCGGTAGCGCCATGACGGCTGCGGCGCTGAATTCGCTCGCGAGGCCGGGCCTGTGAGCGGCGCCGGCGTGGGGCGCCTGATCGGCGTTGGAACCGGCCCGGGGGATCCGGAGCTCTTGACGGTCAAGGCGGTGAAGGCGCTGGGCGAAGCCGACGTGCTTGCCTATTTCGCCAAGGCCGGGCGCAGCGGCAACGGCCGCGCGGTCGTCGAAGGCCTGCTGAAGCCCGATCTCCTGGAGCTGCCGCTCTACTATCCGGTGACGACCGAGATCGACAAGGACGACGGCGCCTACAAGAGCCAGATCACCGATTTCTACAATGCATCCGCCGAAGCCGTGGCGGCGCATCTTCTCGCCGGGCGCACGGTCGCGGTGCTCAGCGAAGGCGATCCGCTGTTCTATGGCTCCTACATGCACCTGCATGTGCGGCTCGCCAACCGCTTCCCGGTCGAGGTGATCCCTGGCATTACCGCCATGTCCGGCTGCTGGTCGCTTGCCGGCCTGCCGCTGGTGCAGGGCGATGATGTGCTCTCCGTGCTTCCGGGCACGATGGCCGAGGCCGAGCTTGGCCGGCGGCTTGGGGATACCGAAGCGGCCGTGATCATGAAGGTCGGACGCAATCTGCCGAAGATCCGACGGGCGCTTGCCGCCTCCGGTCGCCTCAATCAGGCGGTCTATGTCGAGCGCGGCACGATGAAGAACGCGGCGATGACGGCGCTGGCCGAGAAGGCCGACGACGAGGCGCCCTATTTCTCGCTGGTGCTCGTGCCCGGCTGGAAGGACAGGCCATGACCGGTACGCTCTATGTGGTCGGCACCGGCCCGGGCAGCCCGAAGCAGATGACGCCGGAGACGGCGGAAGCTGTTGCGGCGGCGGAAGAGTTTTACGGCTATTTTCCCTATCTCGATCGGCTGAACCTGCGTCCCGACCAGCTGCGCGTCGCCTCCGACAATCGCGAGGAGCTCGACCGGGCACAGGTGGCGCTGACGCGGGCTGCTGCCGGCGTGAAGGTCTGCATGGTCTCCGGCGGCGATCCCGGTGTCTTTGCGATGGCGGCTGCCGTCTGCGAGGCGATCGACAAGGGGCCCAAGGAATGGAAATCGGTCGAACTGGTGGTCACGCCCGGCGTGACGGCCATGCTCGCCGTTGCCGCCCGCATCGGCGCACCGCTCGGTCATGATTTCTGCGCGATGTCTCTCTCCGACAACCTGAAGCCCTGGGAGGTCATCACCCGGCGGCTGAGGCTGGCGGCGGAAGCGGGCCTCGTCATTGCACTCTACAATCCGATCAGCAAGGCGCGACCGTGGCAGCTCGGCGAAGCCTTCGAGATCCTGCGCGGTGTGCTGCCGGCAACGGTGCCGGTCATCTTCGGCCGCGCGGCCGGACGGCCGGACGAGCGCATCGCGGTGATGCCGCTCGGCGAGGCCGATGCCAACCGCGCCGACATGGCGACCTGCGTCATCATCGGCTCGCCGGAAACGCGCATCGTCGAGCGTGAAGGGCAACCCGATCTCGTCTACACGCCGCGCTTCTATGCGGGAGCGAGCCAGTGAGCGATGCGGTCGAGTGCCTCGTCGCAACTGCCAACGGCGGGCACATCCGTCGGTTTGCGCCGCTCGACCATGATCACCTCGATGCCGAGCCGGCGCGCTGCGGCGATTTTGCCATAGGTGGCGCTGCCGCCGCTGTTCTTGGCAACGATCACGTCGATCTTCCGGGTCTCCAGCAGCGCGGCTTCATCGGCTTCCTTGAAGGGGCCGGTCGCCAGGATCGCCTCCTGGTCGGGCAGGTTAAGCGGCGGAGTGACCGGATCGACGCTGCGGATGACGTAGCTGTGCTGCGGTGCGACCTCGAAGTGGAACGCCTCCTGCCGGCCGATGGCGAGGAAGACGCGCCGGCGGCGATCGCCAAGCGCGCTCACCGCTTCGACAACGCTGTCGACGGTGGTCCAGCGATCGCCGGGCAGGGGCAGCCATTCCGGTCGGCGAAGCGCAAGCAGCGGAATTCCGGTTCGTTGCGCCGCTTCCGCGGCGTTGTGCGATATGCGCGCGGCAAAGGGATGCGTGGCGTCGACCAGCAGGGCGATGTTTTCGTCGCGCAGGAAGTGCGCCAGCCCATCGGCGCCGCCGAAACCGCCAATGCGGGTCTTGACCGGTTGCGGCCGCGGGTCGGCGGTACGACCGGCAAGCGAGATTGCGGTGTCGTAGCGGGCGTCTTCGGCCAATCGGCTCGCGAGTTCGCGCGCCTCGGTGGTGCCGCCCAATATCAGAATGCGAGGTTTTTCCATGGCTGACGTGCCGAACAGCGAACCCGCCATCGTCTCCCCCTGGCTGACCGTCATCGGTATCGGTGAAGATGGTGTAGCGGGTCTCGGCGACGAGGCCAAGCGGTTGATCGCCGAGGCACCCGTCGTCTATGGCGGTCATCGCCACCTGGAGCTCGCCGCTCCCCTTATCACAGGCGAGGCTCATCACTGGCAGAGCCCGCTCGAGCGCTCGGTGGTGGAAATCGTCGGTCGCCGTGGCAGCCCCGTGGTGGTGCTTGCCTCGGGCGACCCATTCTTCTTCGGCGTCGGCGTGACGCTGGCGCGCCGGATCGCGTCTGCCGAAATCCGCACGCTCCCCGCACCGTCCTCGATCAGCCTTGCCGCCTCACGGCTAGGCTGGGCCTTGCAGGATGCGACGCTCGTCTCAGTGCATGGACGTCCGCTCGATCTGGTGCGGCCGCACCTGCATCCGGGCGCGCGCGTGCTGACGCTGACATCGGACGGGGCCGGCCCGCGGGACCTGGCCGAGCTGCTGGTCGCCAGCGGCTTCGGTCAGTCCCGGCTGACGGTTCTGGAGGCGCTCGGCGGCGCCGGCGAACGGGTGACGACGCAGATCGCCTCGCGTTTCATGCTCGGCCTCGTGCACCCCTTGAATGTCTGCGCCATCGAGGTCACGGCCGACGAGGGCGCGCGCATCCTGCCGCTTGCGGCCGGCCGCGACGACGCGCTGTTCGAGCATGACGGCCAGATCACCAAGCGCGAGGTGCGGGCTTTGACGCTGTCAGCACTGGCGCCGCGCAAGGGCGAACTGCTCTGGGATATCGGCGGCGGCTCCGGCTCGATCGGTATCGAATGGATGCTGGCCGACCCGACCATGCGCGCGATCTCCATCGAAGTGTCGCCGGAGCGTGCGGTCCGCATCGGCCGCAACGCGAC
Source organism: Ensifer sp. R-19 (assembly GCF_049905105.1). NCBI lineage: Bacteria > Pseudomonadati > Pseudomonadota > Alphaproteobacteria > Hyphomicrobiales > Rhizobiaceae > Ensifer > Ensifer sp. R-19. The sequence continues at coordinate 3,209,852 of NZ_CP184569.1, read as the reverse complement.
GATGTTCGGTGTGCCGGGGTTGACAGTGGTCGAAGGTGAAGCACCGGCCGCCCTTGCCGGCCTGCCGCAGCCCGATGCGATCTTCATCGGCGGCGGCGGCAGCGAAGCCGGCGTGATGGAGGCCGCGATCGCGGCGCTCGGGCCTGGTGGACGTCTGGTCGCCAACGCGGTGACAACGGATATGGAAGCGGTGCTGCTTGATCATCACGTGCGGCTCGGTGGCACGCTGATCCGAATCGATATCGCACGAGCCGGTCCCGTTGGCGCGATGACCGGATGGCGGCCTGCCATGCCGGTGACGCAGTGGTCCTGGGCGAAGAGCTAGAACAATACCAGCAGTGCGAAGCGGTTTTGCGTCCGGAAATGCGGAAGAAAAGTGAGCAAAACCAGCAGGAGCGTGAAGCGGTTTTGCGTCCGCAACTGCGTGAAACAAAGAGAGAGCTAGATATGACGGTACATTTCATCGGCGCCGGCCCGGGGGCTGCGGATCTGATCACGGTGCGCGGCCGCGACCTGATCGGACGTTGCCCGGTCTGCCTCTATGCCGGCTCGATCGTTTCGCCGGACCTCCTGCAGTATTGCCCGCCGGGTGCGCGCATCGTCGATACCGCGCCGATGTCGCTGGACGAAATCGAGGCGGAATACTTGAAGGCGGCTGCCGACGGTCTCGACGTGGCGCGGCTTCATTCTGGCGACCTCTCGGTCTGGAGTGCGGTGGCCGAGCAGATCCGCCGGCTGGAGAAGCACGGCATCGCCTACACGATGACGCCGGGCGTGCCATCTTTTGCGGCGGCGGCCGCAGCGCTTGGGCGCGAATTGACCATTCCGGCGGTGGCTCAAAGCTTGGTGCTGACCCGCGTCTCCGGTCGCGCCTCGCCGATGCCGAACAGTGAGACGCTCGCCGCCTTCGGCGCCACCGGCGCGACGCTGGCGATCCATCTCGCCATCCACGCGCTCCAGCAGGTGGTCGAGGAACTGACGCCGCTTTATGGCGCCGATTGCCCTGTTGCCATCGTCGTTAAAGCCTCCTGGCCGGACGAGCGGGTGGTGCGTGGCACGCTCGGGGACATCGCCGCCAAGGTGGCGGAAGAGCCGATCGAGCGCACCGCGCTGATCTTCGTCGGCCCGGGGCTCGAAGCCTCCGATTTCCGCGAGAGTTCGCTCTACGATCCCGCCTATCAGCGACGGTTCAGGGGCCGCGGCGAATAGGCCGGGTCGCTTCAGGTCCCTGTCGCCGGCTTTCCCTGTCGTTGCGCAGGCTGAAACCTACTCTGCCGGTTCTTCGCGCGGCGGACGCTGCTTGAGCGGCACGCCGTGTTTTTCTTCCACGCGGTCGCGATAGAGTGCGGCCTGCCCGAGCAGCATCAGCGTCATCGGTGTGGTGACGAGAACGAAGACGATGATCAGGATTTCGTGGAACACCCAGCGGCTCTGCAGCACGGCGAAGCAGATGATCGAGGCTGTGCAGATCAGCAGCACGCCGCCGCTGGTTGCCAGCGTCGGCGCATGCAGCCGCTCGTAAAAGCTGGTAAACCGCAGCAGGCCGACCGAGCCGATCAGCGCTATGGCAGCGCCCAGAACCGTGAGCCCGCAGACCAGAATGGCCGCCCAGACGGGAAGGTCGGTGACATGGCTCATTCGATAATCTCCCCGCGCATCAGGAACTTGCCGAAGGCGATCGACGAAACGAAACCGATCAGTGCGACGATCAACGCCGATTCGAAATAGATCGAGTTTGCCGTGCGGATGCCGAAGGTGAGCAGCATCAGCATGGCGTTGATGTAGAGCGTGTCGAGGCCGAGGATGCGATCCTGCGCGCGTGGTCCCCTGACCATGCGGTAGAAGGCGAACGCCATCGCCAGGCCGAGCATGATCTGGGCAATCAGGATCGACCAGATGATCGTGAGTTCCATCATCCGAATATCTCCTTCAAGGCGGCCTCGTAGCGCTTGACCGTATCGATCCAAACGCGCTCGTTCTCCATGTCGAGCACATGGAAGAGCAGGGATTTGCGCAGGCGATCGTATTCGAGCCAGGCCGTTCCCGGCGTCGCCGTCATGACGCAGGCGAGCAGCGCCAGGGCATTTTCGTCATCGAGATCGATATCGACGGTCAGGAAGCCGGAATTCGGCGGTCTGCGTCGGCCCCTTAGAATGACGGCAGCGACGGCCAGGTTGGATCGGATGATGTCGAGCGCAATGGTAAAGCCGAAACGCAGCATCAGCAGGACCCGCCGCGGGTGCGAACGGGCGAGGCCGAGCTTGAGCGTCACCCAGCCGAGACCGGTGGCAAGCACGGAACCCATGAGGATCGTGCCGGGGGCGACCGACTGATTGAGCAGCAGCCAGATGGCGAGCAAACCGGCCGAAAGAAGCGGGTAGGGAAACCAGGTGCGCATCGGCTATTGCCCTTCCGCCCGAGGTGCGGTGAGTACGCGTTCTGCATAGCCTGCCGGGTTCAGAAGCGAGTCCGCCGTCGCCTGCATGTAGCGCATCGTCGGGCCGGCCTGCACGCTGAGGTATATGCAGGTGGCGAGCAACACGACGACGGGTGTGATCTCGATGACGACCACCCGCGGCACGGTGTTTTCAATCGACGCCCAGAAGGTGCGGATGCCGACGCGGTTCATGGCGATCATCGCCGCGAGACCGGAGACGATCAAGAGGGTGACATAGGTCCAGTCGGCTGCGGAAATCGCCGGAGCGGCTTCGGCTCCCGACAGGCCGAAAAGACCGCCGAGGATCGCGAATTTGGCGACGAAGCCGGAAAGCGGCGGCAGGCCGGCAAGCAGCAGGGCGCAAAGGCAGAAGCAGAGGCCGAGGATCGCCATGGTGCCGGGGATCGCGGCGCCGACCACTTCTTCCTCCTCGTCCTCGTCGGCATCGCCGTAGGCTTCCATCGTCACCGCCAGAACGTCGGCGCCGGCGTCGCGGCCACGCTCGACCAGTTCGATCAAGAGGAAGAAGGCGGAGATCGTCAGTGTCGAACTGACGAGATAGAACAGCGCGCCGGCAATCATGCTCGGATGGCCGAGGCCGATTGCCGCGAGCAGGGTGCCGGAAGAAACCAGCACCGAATAGGCGGCCAGACGGCCCATGGCCTGGGAGGCCAGCACGCCGATCGCGCCGAAGGCGATTGTCAGCAGGCCACCCAGAAGCAGGATCGGTTGGCCGAAGCCCGCCGAGGCGCCGGCGCTGGCGCCGAAGACCAACAGCGAAAGCCTGAGGATGACATAAATGCCGACCTTGGTCAGGATCGCGAAGACGGCGGCGACCGGCGGTGTCGCGGCCGAATAGGCTGTCGGCAGCCAGAAGCTCAACGGCCACATGCCGGCCTTCACCAGGAAGGCGACACCGAGCACGCCCGCTCCGACCTCAACCATCTGGCGGTCATCCGGCGAGAGCGTCGCCAGTTTCATCGAGAGATCGGCCATGTTGAGCGTGCCGGTCGCGCCATAGATCAGGCTGACGCCGATCAGGAAGAGCGATGAGGCAGCGAGGTTGATAGCAACGTAATGCAGGCCCGCCTTGACGCGGAGCGGCCCGGAGCCGTGCAGCAGCAGGCCGTAGGATGCCGCCAGCATCATCTCGAAGAAGACGAAGAGGTTGAAGAGGTCGCCGGTCAGGAACGAGCCGTTGAGACCGGCGATCAGCAGCTGGACCAGCGAATGGAAGTGGTGGCCGGCCGTGTGCCAGCGCGCGATCGAATAGGCCTGGGCGGCAAGCGCCAGTCCGCTCGTCAGGCACAGCATCAGCGCCGACAGGCGGTCGAGCACCAGCACGATCCCGAAGGGCGCCGGCCAGTTGCCGAGTTGATAGACGCCGCTGCCGGCGGGGGCGCCGTCTATCGAGGCGATGCGCATCAGCACCATCGAGAGGATGAAAAGCGCGAGCGTCGAGACGAAGCCCATCACGCCCTTCACCATACGGTTGCGCTCGTCGATCGGGATCATCGCGGCACCGACCATCAGCGGCAGCAGGATCGGCAGAATCAGCAGGTGGTGCACCCAGTTAGTCATGGCGCTGCTCCCGGCCGTCGACGTGGTCGGTGCCCGTGAAGCCGCGCGAGGCGAGCAGCACGACGAGGAAGAGCGCGGTCATCGCGAAGCCGATGACGATCGCGGTCAGCACGAGCGCCTGCGGCACCGGATCGGTATAGCGGCTGAGGTCGCCGACGCCGCCGGGTTCCAGCACCGGCGGCGCGTTCACGCGAAGGCGCCCCATGCCGAAGATGAAGAGGTTGACCGCATAGGAAAGCAGCGAGAGGCCGATGATCACCTGATAGGTCCGCGGACGCAGCAGCAGGTAGACGCCCGATGCGGTCAGCACACCGATCGCGACAGAGAGGATGATCTCCATTAGCGGGCCTCCTTTCCGGTCCGCGTGGCGCGGGCATGGGCACGCGGCGCACGGATCGACTGGTGGGCAAGGGCGATGAGGATCAGTACCGTTGCGCCGAGCACCAGCGAGAAGACGCCGAGATCGAAGAACAGCGCGCTGGCGAGCGGGAACTTCCCGACGATCGGCAGCGTGACGTATTGCGCATGCGAGGTGAGGAACGGATAACCGAAGAGCCAGGAGCCGATGCCGGTGGTCGCGGCGACCAGCAGACCGATGCTCATCCAGCGCAGCGGATGGATGCGCAGCCGTTCCTCGACCCAGCGGGTGCCGCCGGACATGTATTGCAGGATAAAGCCGATGGACATGGCGATGCCGGCCGCAAAGCCACCGCCCGGCAGGTCATGGCCGCGCAGGAACAGATAGGCGGCGAGCATGCCGATGACCGGGAACATCCAGCGCATGATCACAGAAGGCACGAACAGATACTCGGCGACGCTGTCGCCCTTGTTGCGATCCGGGTGGTCGTCGTCGAAGGCGTTCTGGACGCGCTGCTGTTCCGGTGCCTCCAGGCTGTCGGCCTGCGGGCGGAAGCGCAGGAGCAGAGCGAAGACCGTGAGCGCCACGATCGCCAGAACGGCGATTTCGCCGAGCGTGTCGAAGCCGCGGAAGTCGACGAGGATGACGTTGACGACGTTGGTGCCGCCGCCCTCCTTGTAGGCGCGCTCAAGGAAGTAGCTGGCGATCGTCTCGGGCATGGGCCGGGTCATCATCGTATAGGCGATGAGCGCCACGCCGCCGCCGGCGGCGATCGCCAGCAGGAAGTCGCGCAGACGGCGGAAGCGGACCCGCAATGACAGCAGCTCCGATTCCTGCGTATCCTCGATACGCTTCGGCAGCCAGCGAAGACCGAGCAGGATGAGGACCGTCGTGACGATCTCGACGAGCAGCTGAGTCACGGCAAGGTCCGGCGCCGAAAGCCAGACGAAGGTCAGGCAGGTGGTGAGACCGGCGCCGCCAAGCAGCACGAGTGCGGCGAGCCGGTGGAATTTTGCCAGCAGCGCCGCGCCGATCGCGCAGGCGATGCCGACCGCCCAAAGCAGCGCGAAGGCCGGATCGATGCTGCGAACGAGAAGCGGCGGCAGCTCGTATTTGCTTAGAAGCAGCGGCAGCGCACCGGCGGCGACGGCGATGAAGACGAGGAAGCGCATCTGCGGCTGCAGCCGCCGGGTGCCGAGCCGTTGTTCGAGCGAACGTGCCCATTTCCAGGAGAGCGTCACGAGCACGCGCTCGAAGATGCGCTGGCCGTGCAGCAGGCGGAAGATCGGCGGCCCCTCGATGCTGGTCGCAAGATAATTGCGCATCAGGAAATAGAGGCCGACGCCGCCCGCCAGCGCCACGAAGCTCATGATTAGCGGCAGGTTCCAGCCATGCCAGACGGAGAGGCTGTAGTATGGCGTGCTGGCGCCCAGGATCGATACGACCGCCGTGTGCAGGAACGGACCGATGGTGATCGCCGGAATGATGCCGACGACCAGGCAGGCGAGCACCAGGAATTCGATCGGCACGCGCATCCAGCGCGGCGGCTCGTGCGGCACCTTTGGCAGATCCTCCGGCGTCTTGCCGAAGAAGACGCTATGGATGAAACGCAGCGAATAGGTGACCGCGAACATGCCGGCGAGCGTCGCGATATAGGGCGTCATCGTGTCGAGGATGTTGGCCTGGTGTGTCTCGATCGCCTCGGCGAAGAACATTTCCTTCGAGATGAAACCGTTCAGAAGCGGAACACCAGCCATGGCAGCGCTCGCGACCATGGCGAGCACCGCCGTTCCCGGCATGTAGCGGATCAGCCCGCCGAGCTTGCGCATGTCGCGCGTTCCGGTCTCGTGGTCGATGATGCCAGCCGCCATGAACAGCGACGCCTTGAAGGTGGCGTGGTTGACGATGTGGAAGACCGCGGCGACCGCTGCAAGCGGGCTGCCGAGGCTCAACAGCACCGTGATCAGGCCGAGATGGCTGATGGTGGAATAGGCCAGCAGGCCTTTGAGGTCCTGCTGGAAGATGGCGAAATAGGCGCCGAGCAGCAGGGTGGAGAGCCCGGCAAGGCCGACGATCCAGAACCAGGCCTCGGTACCGGCCATCACCGGCCACAGACGCACGAGCAGGAAGACGCCTGCCTTCACCATGGTTGCGGAGTGCAGGTAGGCGGAGACCGGGGTCGGTGCCGACATCGCGTGCGGCAGCCAGAAGTGGAACGGGAACTGCGCGCTTTTCGTCAATGCGCCGAGCAGGACCAGGATCAGGACAGGCATATAGAGCGGCGAGTTGCGGATCAGATCGCCCGACGCCAGCACGACGTCGAGGTCGTAGCTGCCGACGATGCGGCCCATCAGCAGGAGGCCGACGAGCATGCAGAGGCCGCCCGTGCCGGTCACGGTCAACGCCATGCGGGCGCCGTCGCGGGCATGGGCATTGTGGTGCCAGTAGCCGATCAGGAGGAACGAAACGATGCTCGTCAGTTCCCAGAAGACCGCAAGCAGGATGAGATTGCCTGAAAGCACGACGCCGAGCATCGAGCCCATGAAGGCAAGAAACAGCGCCAGGAAGCGCGGCACCGGGTCTTCCGCGGCCATGTAGTAGCGGGCGTAAAGCACGACGAGCACGCCGATCGCCGTCACCAGCACCGTAAAGAGCCAGGCGAAGCCGTCCATCCGGAGCGTGAAATTGAGGCCGAGTTCAGGGAGCCAAGCGATGTCGTAGCGCAGCACGCCGCCCGAGGTGACGAAGGGATAGAGGCTGGCGGCGACGAGGAAACACAGGAGCGCGATCGTTCCTGCGAACCAGGCTGTCGCACCGCGTTGATCGGGCGGAAAGAAGATTGCAAGGAGGCTTCCCGCAAATGGGGCGAGAATGAAGACAGAAAGCAATTTTCCCGCGTATTCGATCGTACCGTTCCCTTCGTTCGGGTTTCATGGAGAGCGGGCACCAGAGCGCCGTGCTTTCAAAAGAATGCACAGGGGACGCACCAGGATGTTGAATCTAGAGCATCTTTTCCGCTTCAGTGGGTTGCCCTTGAAGCGGGACGCCCTAGAGGCCCGAAAGGGCGGTCGCATCAGCGACTGCCGCAGGTGATGCCGCCGATCCCAAGATCGTGGAGGCAGGCAATTGTTTTTATGGCGATTCGCGGCAAAGCTGCCAAGCCTTACCGGTGCGAAAAATGCACGCACCGTGTTTTTTGCAGCAGGCCGGCGTGCTTCTCAGGCCGCAAGCCAGCGGCGCTCGAAGGCGAAGGTCGCGAGGTCGTTGGCGTTCATCGGCCGCGCGAAGGCATAACCCTGCAGCCCGTGGCAGCCGAGTTCCTTCAGGATATGGGCGTGTTCCAGCGTCTCGACGCCTTCGGCGATTACTTCGATGCCGAGCGACGTGCCGATATCGATGATCGATTCGACGAGGCGCTTTTCGGCGGGCGAGTCGAGGATCGGCAGGACGAGCTGGCGGTCGATCTTCAGCCGCCGCGGGGTCAGCTTCAGAAGGCTCAGGATCGAGGCATAGCCGGTGCCGAAATCGTCGATCTCGATGTCGATGCCGAGTTCCTTGATTCGGCGGATGTTGGAAAGCACGGTCACGTCGCTCTCGTCAAAGGAGATCGATTCCAGGAGTTCGAAGGACAGGCGGCCCGCCGGAATTTGCAATTGTTCGAGGCGATCGATCAGGTTTTCGTCGTGAAGACGTGCATAGGACAGATTGACCGAGACCTTGGGAATATGGATGCCGCCCGCCTCCCAGCGGTAGATCTGGAATAGCGCCTGTTCCAGGATTGCCTGGTCGATCGACGCGACCACGTTAATGTCTTCCGCCGTCTTCAGGAAGGTATGCGGGCCGAGCAGTCCCTTGGACGGGTGATCCCAGCGCGCCAGTGCCTCGACACCTGTTATGTCGAGGGATCGCGGGCAGAACTGCGGCTGGAAATGGGCGATGAACTCGTTGTGCTCCAGCCCGCGAAGGATCTCGTCGGCCGTCTGCTTGGTCTTGAAAACGGCCGTCTTCAGCTCACCGGTAAAGGTCTCGTGCCGGTTGCGGCCGCGGCGCTTGGCTTCGTAGAGCGCAATATCGGCATTGACCAGCACGTGCGACAGATCATCCGTTGCCTTGGCCTGAGCAGCAATGCCGATGCTGACGCCGATGCGGCACTCCTGGTCCTTGTAGCGGACGGGCACGCTCATCGCCTCGATGATGCGGGATGCGAGTGCGGCGTCCGGTTCCATCCCGCCATCCTGGCGAACGATGACGAACTCATCGCCGCCGATGCGAGCGACGAAGTCCCTGGCATCCGCATTGCCCCGGAGCAGCTCGGCGGCATGGCGCAGGATCTCGTCGCCGGCGGCGTGGCCGAGCGTATCGTTGATCTGCTTGAACCGGTCGAGGTCCATGTGGAATATGCTGAGCCGGGCCTCCGGTGCGAAATGCCTGTTGCGCTCGGCCAGGACCTGATCGAGGAACCGGCGGTTCGGCAGGCCGGTCAGCGGATCGTGCAGCGCATTGAATTCCATGCGATGGCGCGCCGCCTCGAGCTCGACGCTGTGTGCCTCGGCCATGCGCTTGGCTTCGAACAGGGTTTCGCGGGTCTCGAAGTCGGCGGTGACGTCCCAGTTAACCCCGACGACCTTCCGCATGCCATCGGCGCCGATATAGGCGGAGCCGATCGCGCGAATGTGACGCAAACTGCCGTCTGGGAGGCAGATGCGGAAGTCCGAGTTGTAGGCGTCGCCCGTCTCGAGCGCTTCTACGAACTCGGCCTCGGCGCGCTGGAGATCGTCGGAATAAAGGGCGCTCCTCCAGTCCTCATAGGTCTCGCGGGTAGAGCCGGCGCGACCGTAGAGTTCGCGCATCCGGTCGTCCCAAAGCAGCTTGCCGCTCGCAATATCCAGCTCCCAAATGCCGATCTGCGACGAGTCCAGCGCGATCTTGAGGCGATGGGAGAGTTCCTGCAGCTGCGCCTTGCTGTGCCTCAGCGCGCGGATGTTCATCTGCCGCTCGCTCATCAGGCGACCGGTCAGCACCATCGGCAGGATGATCATCAGGCCGCCGAGAACGATCAATCCGCGGATGAACCAGGCATTGCCGGCCGTCGTCGGCCAGCCGCCCCTGGGAACGGCTGCAATGCGCCAGGAGCCGCCGGGCAACAGCACGGTCATCCCGACCGGCGAATGCTTGAAGATCGCGGGGTCGCCAAAGAAGACCTGCCCGTCCGCGCCGGTGCCGTCGCGCCCGGCTATTGCGATATCTATGCCGGGCTGTTCGGAAAGGAGGCCGCTGTCACGATAGAGGCGGTCGATGTCGATGATGGCGGAGACGATGCCCCAGAAGCGATTGCTGCCGCCGCCGGCGTCGATCATTACCGGGAAGCGGCCGATCAGCCCACGTCCGCCCTGGACGAGATCCACCGGGCCGGCAAGCACCATCTGCCTGGTGTCCTTGACACGCATGACGGCAGCGCGCTGCAACTCGTTCTTGCGGTAATCGAGCCCCAGCGCCTTCTCATTTCCTTTGAGCGGGTAGACGAGCGAGACGACGAGGTTCGGCGCGGCAGCGATGCTGCGCAGTTGCGAGCGTTCGGTAAAGATGCTGCGCGAAAGGGCGGCGAAGCGCTTCTGATCCATGCCCGGCTCGGTGACGAGCGTGCCGATCAAGCCGCGCACGAGCTGGATATTGCCGTTGACGTTGGCTTCGAGCTTGGAGCGGATGGGATTGAGCTCTTCGGCTACCCGTGCGCGCAACCGCGCCTCGGCTACCACCTGGTTCTGATTGTCCGCCAGGATGCCGGCCACCAGGACCACGAAAGCCGCGATGACCGCCGGAAGGTAGCTTGGCGTTAAAACCCTGGAGAGCCTCTTCATTCCGAGGTTGAAAGCATGTCTGGCAGGCACAAATCACCCCGGCGGCACGCGAATGGCTGTGTATCGACCCGGATAATCCCAAAAGGGTCTTAATAATTCTTGTTTTAGCCAGCTCTTTTATTCGAGGTTTCGCACTCAACCGCCCTTGCGCTCGGGTAGCTTCTTGCGCTTGGTCTCGGCGAGTTCCTTGAGCTCGCCTTCCGTCATGGATTTTTCCATCTCGCGGGACGCGCCCTTGAGGCTGGACTTCTTGGTCTCTCCGCGTTTCGCGACCAGGGCCGCACCGGCTGCCTTCTGCTGAGCCTTCGATTTGGCTGGCATGGAACACCGCCTTTCGGTTGATAGCCCCTCCCAACGCTCAGCTGTCGCCGGTGTTCCGAGATTTTCGGATGAATAGCGCGATGCTACGCGCCTTCCCGGGCCTCGATCATGGCTTGCAGCGTCTCCAGGCGATCGGCATCGCGTGGCAGCTTGTCCTGTCTCAGGCGGGCAATGCGGGGGAAGCGCATGGCCACGCCGGATTTGTGCCGGGTCGAGCGGTTGATGCCTTCGAAGGCCACCTCGACGACGAAACCGAAATCGGGTTCGGCCCTGACGGCACGGACGGGCCCGAAACGGTCGGTCGTGTTGTCCCTGACGAACCGGTCGAGAAGCTCCAGCTCGGCGTCGGTGAAGCCGAAATAGGCCTTGCCGACCGGTACGAGCGTTTCCTTCCCGTCGATGACAGTCCAGACGCCGAAGGTGTAATCGGAATAGTAGCTCGAGCGCTTGCCGTGGCCGCGCTGTGCATACATCAGCACCGCATCGATATTGAAGGGCGCACGCTTCCACTTGAACCAGGGACCTTTGACACGGCCGGGCGTATAGGGCGAATCGAGCCGTTTCAACATGATGCCTTCGATGACTGGATCGGGCGGGTCGGCGCGCAGCCGGTCGAGCTCGTCCCAGGAGGAGAACGGCACCAGCGGCGAGAGGTCGAAGTGTTGTGGCGCAGCACTTTCCACAAGATCGGCAAGCATTGCCCGTCGTGTGACGAAGCCTTGCGGGCGAACGTCCTCCTCGCCTGAAAAGAGAATGTCATAGGCGCGGATGAAGGCCGGGTAGGCCTCGATGAGCTTGTGGCTGACAGTCTTGCGGTTCAGGCGCTGTTGCAGGTCGGCGAAGCTTCGGGTTGCGCGATTGGTGCGCGCCGTGCCGCCGACGAGCAGTTCGCCGTCGATGACGCCGGTGAAGTCCGCGGCCTCCAGCACATCGGGAAAGGCGCCGGAAATTTCGTCGCCGCTGCGGGAGTAAAGACGTTTGACGCCGCCGATATTGGCAAGCTGTACGCGGATCCCATCCCACTTCCATTCGGCCGCGAAATCCCTGGGGTCGAGCGCGTCGAGATCGCCCTCAGCGACGGGATTGGCGAGCATGACCGAGTGGAAGACCGCCGGCGTCGAAAGCTCGGGCTTATCCGCCTCGCCCAAGAGCCAGCGGAAGAGCGGCAGATAGGGCGGCGACAGGCCGTGCCAGAGCGTTTCAATCTCGGCGACATCCTTGCCGCCCATGTCGGCAAGCGCCTGCTTGGCGAGCTTCGCCGATACACCGATGCGCAGACCTCCGGTCACCAGTTTGAGGAAGGCGAAGCGCGCCGAGGTGTCCAGGTGGTCGAGCATGTCGCGCACGACGCTGCGCACGTCGGCGCGCCCGGTCATCTGCAGGCGCTCGATGGCGGCACCCAGCGGGATGTCCGATTGAACCGTACCAACCGGGGGTTCCCAGACGAGCGACACCGTTTCGGCGAGGTCGCCGACATAGTCGTAGGAGTACTGGAAGAGCACCGCGTCCATGCGTTCGAGGAGCAGGTCCCGGATCATCGCCGGCTTGACCGTGTTCAGCGACAGCGTACCGGCGATCGCCGCGAGCGCGTAGCCGCGGCTCGGATCCGGCGCGGTCCGGAAGTAATCGGCAAGCAGGCGGATCTTGGCGTTGCGCTGCGGGCTCAGAACGAGACGGTCGAGCAGCTCGGCAAAGGCGTGCATCCGTCACTCTCCCTCGTCGTCGTAGCCGACGAGATGCAGCGGGCGGGCGGCGATGCCTTGCAGCTCGCACCAGCGCACCAGTGCTTCTTCGCGGCCGTGCGTGACCCAGACTTCGCCGGGAGCGATCTCGGTGATCGTCTGCGTGAGCTCGGCCCAATCGCAATGGTCGGAGATGACGAGCGGCAGTTCGACGCCGCGCTGTTTCGCTCTTTGGCGGATCAGCATCCAGCCGGAGGCGAAGATGGCGATCGGGTCGGCAAAGCGCCGCGACCAGCGGTCGGCGAAGGCGGCGGGCGGACCGATCACGATGGTCCCTCTGAAATCCTGCTTTTCGTCGGCGGAAAGTGTTGCCGGACGGAGTTCGCCGAGATCGATGCCCTGGCTCTGGTAGTAGTCGCACAGCCGTTGCAGGGCGCCGTGAATGAAAATCGGCTGGTGATAGCCCTGTTCGCGCAGGAGCGCGAGGACGCGCTGAGCCTTGCCGAGCGCATAGGCGCCGACCACGTGGGTCCGTTCGGGAAACTGGGTAAGCGAGGTGAGCAGCTTGCGCGTCTCGGCCCGGTCGTCCGGGTGGTGGAAGACCGGCAGACCGAAGGTGGCCTCGGTGATGAACACGTCGCAGGCAACCGGTTCGAAACCCGTGCAGGTCGGATCCCGCCGCCGTTTGTAGTCGCCGGAGACGACGATGCGGATACCGTTGGCACGCACCGAGATCTGCGCCGAGCCGAGCACGTGGCCGGCGGGATGGAAGCCCACCTCGACACCGTTCAGCGTCAGCCTTTCCCCGAGTTCGACCGCCTGGCTCGTGCCGCAGAAGCCGTCGCCGTAGCGAATGCGCATGATGTCGAGGGTCTCGCGGGTGGCGAGCACCTGGCCGTGGCCGGCGCGGGCATGGTCGGAATGGCCATGGGTAATGAGCGCCCTTTCGACCGGCTGCACCGGGTCGATGTAGAAATCGCCAATCTGGCAGTAGAGACCCTTGGGGGCGGGATAGAGCAGGGCGTCCGGTTTCATGGACATAAAGATAGCCGGCGAACGCGCGTCCGCCAGCCATCTTGTTCAAGTTTTTCAAGGCACAACATCGGTCGCGCCTCGATCGGGTTCAGCCGTTCAAGACAAGCGTGTCGCTGATCAGCTTCAGCGTGCGGGCCGCATCGATGTCGATGCAGGCCTTCTGGCTTGGCAGATTGTCCCACGGGCTCGGCGGGAAGAGCCTGTTGTCGGGGCTCTGGATCGTCTGGCCGTCGGCAATGCCGCCGCAGACGACACGGATCGATCCGCTTCTGACGGTGAAGAGATCGGGCGCCACGACATAGGCGCAGGCGCAGCTGTCATGCACGACCATGCCATCGGGAACATGCTGCTCGTAGAAGGTGACGTAGAACTTCGAGATGTCAGCAAGCAGCTTGCCGGCCTCGCCGCCGCGCTCGGCTATGTCGGCGATCATCGCCTTGGTCATCACGGTCTGGGTGGTGACGTCGAGGCCGACGACGGTGACCGGCCACGCGGCCGTCATCACCACGTCAGCGGCTTCCGGGTCGCCGTGGATATTGGCTTCGGCAGCGGGTGTGATGTTGCCGTTGACGTCGAAGGCGCCGCCCATGATGACGACTTCGCGCACGAGTGCGGCAAAATCCGGATCCTCGCGCAGCGCCAGCGCCAGATTGGTCATGCGGCCGACGGCGATCAGCGTCACTTCGCCCGGATGGGCGCGGACCGTATCGATGATGAAGCGGTGCGCCGGGCGCGGGTCGATCGGCAGATCGACAGTCTCCGGGACATCGATGTTGCCGAGGCCGTCGTCGCCGTGGATGAAGGTCGGCCAGCCGACATGCGGACGGTCGGGGTTGAAGGTCTTGTCGAGGCCCTTGGCAACCGGTGCATCGATGCCCCATTGCTGCTTCAGGAACAGCGCATTGCGGGTGGTGGTTTCGACCGAGGCATTGCCGAAGACAGTGGTGATGCCGATCAGGTCGATGGCCGGATGACGATGCAGGAAAAGCAGCGCCATCGCATCGTCGATGCCCGGGTCCGTATCAAAGATGACTTTGTGCATTGCATTCTTCTTTTCTTGTTCTTGTGTTTGACGGCCCGCAATGGAGGCAAGATGGCTGTGAAAGTCAATCTCCCTCGCGGGCGCCTGGGCCGAGACTGAGCGCCTTCCTGGCCGGTTTCCGGGGGGAACATCGCTGCACCGGCAGGCATGGCAGTCTCCTTCGCAGCAGCTTAAACTTTCCGAAAGGGTGGCGCGCCTAATGTTGAGGCGCGCCCTTTCGGGCTTTTCTGCAATTCCTGGATATGACGGCGGAGTCACCCTCGTGAAGGCTATCCTCGGCAAGTTTCGGCCATCGAAGAGACTGCTCGTCATCCTCGTGGCCGCCTTCGGCGTTTCGGCCGCATCCGGCGGGGCCGCCGTCTATGTCAGCCGGGACGCACTGATGGCGGGGCTTTCCAAGCCGAATACCTCGGGTCTCGAATGCACGATGCTGCGGACCCTCAAGCTCAGTCATAACGGCCAGCGCTGGATCCGCATGCACGTCAAGACCGATCGCGCCGATGGCGAAACGCGCATGCGCACGGCCCTGCGTGTGGTCGGCGCGCTGGCGAAGGCTGAAAGTGCCGATCTCTATCAGGTCGTCGTGCTCGACGCGGCCGGCCCGGAGGATCGGGCGCAGGTTCGCGGAGCCGCAATCGGGGCGGAAGTGCTTTTCGCTCCCGGCCCGCAGAGCGTGCCTGGAATGAGCGAAACGTTCCGCGCTTCCTATAATGCCGGCACGGCGAATTCTGCCGGCGTCTTTCATGGCAAGACGGTCGATCTGTCGATGGATGATATCCGCACGATGATGGCAGCGATGGACGACCACTCGTCGTGCATCGATCCGTCCGCGGATCCGGCCGAAGCCAAGACCGCCGACGCGGGCGGTGCCGAACACGAGGCCAAGCCGGAGGAGACGGCCGAGGCGCCGGCCGGTCACTGAGACCACGCTGCGTCCGAGACGTCGGATCATCATCAGAAAATAAAAAGGCCCGACGCGGGTGCGGCGGGCCTTCGTGTTCATGGCAATGCGACCTTGATCAATCAGCCTTCTGGCGGCGTGCCGGGAAGAGGATGACGTCGCGGATCGACGGCGCATTGGTCAGAAGCATGATCAGGCGGTCGACGCCGATGCCGAGGCCACCGGCCGGCGGCATGCCCTGGTCGATGGCATCGAGGAACTCGTCGTCGAGCTGCTTGGCCTTTTCGCCGCGAGCATGCGCCTGTTCGAGCTGCTCGACCATGCGGGCGCGCTGCTCTTCCGGGTCGTTGAGTTCCGAGAAGGCGTTGCCGAGTTCCCAGGCGTTGCAATAGGTCTCGAAACGTTCGACGAGGCGCGGCTCGCCCGGCACTTCCTTGGCAAACGGCGAGATGTCCTTCGGGAAATGCGTGACGTGGGCCGGCTGGATCAGCGTTCCTTCAACCTTTTCTTCGAAGATGAAGGCGAGGCACTCGCCCCAGGTCCAGTCCTTCTCGACTTCGAAGCCGGCAGCCTTGGCAGCAGTGCGGGCTTCTTCGTCGGTCTTCATCGCTAGGAAGTCGATGCCTGTCGCTTCCTTGACGGCGTCCGGCATCGGCACGCGGCGGAACGGACCCTTGAAGGAGATTTCCTTGTCGCCATAGGCAAATTCGGTCGAGCCGTGGATCGCCATCGCCAGCTCGGCGAACAGCCGCTCGACGAGGTCCATGATGTCCTCGTAGTCGGCATAGGCCCAGTAGCACTCCATCATGGTGAATTCCGGATTGTGCCGGGTGGAGACGCCTTCGTTGCGGAAGTTGCGGTTGATCTCGAAGACCTTGTCGGTGAGGCCCGAAACCAGCGTGCGCTTGAGGTACAGTTCCGGCGCGATGCGCAGGAACATGTCGAGCTTCAGCGTGTTGTGATGCGTCTTGAACGGCTCGGCGGTGGCGCCGCCGTAGACCGAATGCAGCATCGGCGTTTCGACTTCCATGAAGCCGTCGTTTTCCATGAAGCGGCGGATGCCGGAAACGATGCGGCTGCGTTGCTGGAAGCGCAGCTTCGATTCCTCGTTGGTCATGATGTCGAGGTGACGCTTGCGGTAGCGAATTTCGATGTCGGAGAGGCCGTGCCACTTCTCGGGCATCGGCAGCAGCGACTTCGTCAGCATGGTGATCGCCTGGGCGTTGATCGTCAGCTCGCCGCGCTTGGTACGGCGCACGACGCCGGTGACGCCGATGATGTCGCCGATGTCGATCATCGGCAGCAGGCCACGGGCCTCTTCGCTCGTCACGTCCTTGTGGCTGAAGATCTGGATCTTGCCGGAGGCGTCATGGATGTCCATGAACATGCCCGAGTTGCGCGAGGAATAGACGCGGCCGGCAACGGTGACGACGTCCTGCGTCTCGGTGTCCGGTTCCAGGCCTTCGTATTTCGCGGTGAGTTCGGCATTGCTCATCGTCCGGTGGAAATGCGCCGGATAGACGTCGCCGATCTGTTCGCGCAGCAGCTTCAGCTTCTGTGCGCGGACTTCAGTTGCGTCGGAGGAGAGGCCAGTGGTCTCGGTCTTGTCGTTCATCGTGCTCTCCTTACTTTCCGCTGCCGACCATGGAGGCGACCACCTGGGCGGCAACCTTCAGGCGCTGGCGTACCACGGCGCGGCCCAGGATTTCCATGCTGTCGAACAGCGGCAACGAGCGCTGAGAGCCGGAAACCGCCACAAAGAGCGGCGCCACGATGACCTTCAGCTTCTTGCCCATGCGCTCGGCGACCGCACGCAGTTCCGCTTCGATCGACTCCTTGTTCCATTCGAGGATCTTTTCGAGATCCGGCTGAACGGTGTTGAGGACCTCGAGCAGTTCTTCGGGCGTCGACTTGACGCCGGCGAAGGCGGCCGGCTGCAAGCCGAGATCGGACTTGAACAGGAAGCTTGCGAGATCCGGCAGTTCGCCGAGCTTCGAGATGCGCGACTGGCTGAGCTTCAGGCCCTGCTTCAGGCGGTCGTTTTCCATCGCCCAGGCAAGCACACGGGCAGCGAACTCGTCTTCCGAGAGCTTCTCGCGGATCCAGCGCGCGTTCAGCCAGTCGAGCTTCTGGATGTCGAAGATCGCGCCGGCCTTGGACAGGTTTTCCGGATCGAACTTTGCCGCGAGCTCATCGATCGTCAGCAGTTCCTCACCTTCGGCGATCTGGATGAAGAACAGGCCGAGGAAGTTCATCAGCGCTTCCGGCAGATAGCCGAGGGCTGTGTAGTAGGAGATCGACGTCGGGTTCTTGCGCTTCGACAGCTTCGACTTGTCGGCATTGCGCATCAGCGACAGGTGCATGAACTTCGGCGGCTCGAGGCCGAGATACTGGTAGATCAGGATGTGCTTCGGCACGGAAGCCAGCCACTCCTCGCCGCGGGCGACGTGGGTGATCTTCATCAGA
This sequence comes from Ensifer sp. R-19, assembly GCF_049905105.1. Taxonomy (NCBI): domain Bacteria; kingdom Pseudomonadati; phylum Pseudomonadota; class Alphaproteobacteria; order Hyphomicrobiales; family Rhizobiaceae; genus Ensifer; species Ensifer sp. R-19. Next base: position 3,192,171 of record NZ_CP184569.1, on the reverse strand, counting down.
TGGTCGTCGACGACGTTTGCCATGTGGTAGGTCGGCATGCCGTCGGCCTTCAAGAGCACCTGCATGTCAACGGCATCCCACGGGATTTCGACATCGCCATAGACGCCGTCGTTAAACTTGCACGAGCCCTCGGTCGGGATCTTCATGCGCACGACATGCGGCTCGCCGGCGGCAACGCGCGACGTCACTTCTTCGGCCGTAAGGTTGAGGCAAAGGCCGTCATACTTCGACGGCTTGCCGGCGGCGCGCTGGCTCTCGCGCATCTGCTCGAGCCGCTCGGGCGTGCAGAAGCAGCGGAAGCCGTGACCGTTCTCGACGATCTTCTCGACGTAAGGGCGATACATGTCCTTGCGGTCGCTCTGGCGATAGGGGCCATAGGGACCACCGACATCAGGACCTTCAGACCATTCGAGCCCGCACCATTTCAGCGCGTCCAGCACCTTCTGTTCGAACTCCGGCGTCGAGCGGGTCGCATCGGTGTCTTCGATGCGCAGGATGAACTCGCCGCCGTGCTTCTTCGCAAAGAGGTAGTTGAACAGAGCGATATAGGCCGTGCCGACATGCGGCTCGCCGGTGGGGGAGGGTGCGATGCGTACCCGGACTGCTGAATTTGCCATGGTCTTTTTGCCCGTCTGACGTGCTTTTCGCCCCTTGCCGGAAAAGAAATCCGACCGCCGGGGCGCGCATTTTATGGGAAGGAAAGGCCCGCAAGGGTGCCGCAACAGCGGTATCGGCAGGCTATTCCAGTCGGCTCGCGTGAGACCATAGAACACCGATCATGTCAACGGAAAGTGGACCACGTCGGTTTTTGTTGACACTGCCGGCCCTGGACGATAATGAACCGAAAGGTTATTTAACTGAAAGGTTTTTTAGAAAATGCCGGAAGATCGCTTGTCGACGACGCTCTCCGCCCTGGCCGACCCAACGCGAAGGGCGATCCTTGCCCGTCTCGCCCTCGGAGAGGCCTCGGTCGGCGAACTGGCGGAGCCCTTCGCAATGAGCCTGCCGGCAGTGTCCAAGCATCTCAAGGTTCTCGAGCGCGCCGGGCTGATCAGCCGCGGCCGCGAAGCGCAATGGCGCCCGTGCCGGCTCGAGGCCGCGCCGCTGAAGGACGTCAACAGCTGGCTCGACAGTTACCGCCGCTTCTGGGAGCAGAAGTTCGATCGTCTCGACACCTATTTGCAGGAACTCCAGCACATCGATCCGGACGCCGGAAAGAACTGATCGTCATTCCATCTTCCGTGTCCGGCCGTTCTGCTGTAAGCAGGACGCGTCGAAAAAGGCAGGACCGGATATGGTAAGCCCGGTCCCTTCGGTTTTCTAACGAAGCTCTGCTCGAACGTCCCGTTCGAACCCACGACGTGGTTCCGATGCAATCGCATCGGTCCGCGGCGGGGTATGCATATCGACGCAGTCCGCCGCGTTTCTCGAACACGGAGACTGTGAACATGCGACTGAATCATATCGACCTCTATAGCCCCGTCGTTGCCGAAACGGCTTCCTTCCTCATCGACCATTTCGGCCTGACGCTGGTCGAAAAGCGCGGCAAGGACGCGTTCTATCGCTTGACGGATAGTTTCGGCCTCGTGCTCGTCGTCAGCCCGCCGATCACGGCGCTTGGCGGCGGCGACCAGGTGAACCTCGGTGCCCAGACCTACCACATCGGCTTCCTGCTGCCGGCGCGGGCCGAGGTCGACGACGCCTACCGGCGGGTGCGTGGATCCGGCGTCGAGGTGATCGCACCGGAGGACCGGCACGGCGCCTACGTCTTCTATGTGGTCATTCCCGGCAACATTCTGGTCGAAGTCGGTCATCGCGCAGACGTCTGAACCGGACCGGAGGTCAGCGGAACGTTTCCTCGGGAGAGGCGTTGTCCAACCAGAAGGCGTGGAGCCGGGCTACCGGCATGGCTCAGCGAAAGAGGAGGAGCGTTCCTGCTTTTCGCTGAAGGCTCGCGGTTGACGGCCGGTCGGTTCGGCTTCGCGCCTTCGTGAACTCCCGCAAACAAGAAGGCCCGCATCGGCGATGCGGGCCTTTTCGTGATGAGGCCGTCGTGGGGGCAGCTCGTCAGTTGAGTTTGCCAGCCTTCCGGAGCCGCGCATTGCGCGCGACCATGTTGAGGATTTCGACAAGGGCCGAGAAAGCCATGGCGGCGTAGATGTAACCCTTCGGCACATGCAGGCCCATGCCTTCGGCAATCAGCGTCGTGCCGATCATCAAGAGGAAGGCGAGCGCCAGCATGACGATCGTCGGGTTCTTCTCGATGAAGTTGGCGAGCGGATTGGCGGCGACGAGCATAACGGTCACGGCGGCAATCACGGCGATGACCATGATCGGCAGGTGCGGCGTCATGCCAACGGCGGTGATGATGCTGTCGACGGAGAAGACAAGGTCGAGCAACAGGATCTGAGCGATCGCAGCGCCGAAGCTGTTGATCGCCGAAGACGCGATGAAGTCCTCGCCATGATCGGCCGGATCGACATTGTGGTGGATTTCCTTGGTCGCCTTCCAGACGAGGAACAGGCCACCGGCAATCAGGATCATGTCCTTCCAGGAGAAGCCGTGGCCGAAGGCCTCGAACACCGGCGTCGTCAGCTTGACGATCCAGGCAACGGTGCCGAGCAGGGCAAGGCGCATGACGAGGGCGAGGCCGATGCCGATGCGGCGGGCCCTTTCGCGATGCTCCAGTGGTAGCTTGTTGGTGAGGATCGAGATGAAGATCAGGTTGTCGATGCCGAGAACCACCTCCATGACCACAAGCGTGACGAGGGCGACCCAGGCGGCGGGGTCTTGGGCAAGCAACAGGATATCCTGCATCGGCGATCTTCCTTTGTGGGTGGCGCGTCGTCGCGCAAGAATCGCCGAAAGTATTTAAGAAACATCGCGAAGGTGACAAGCGCCGCCGCTATTTGCGGCGGCGCTTTACCGTTTACGATCTGATCGGAATCCACAGTTCGACGACGCCCATGCCCGAATGTGGGTCGAAGCGCTCGTCGTAGCGTTCGATGAGATCAGGCGTTTCGCCGTGCTGAAGTCCGGACTCGGGCAACCAGGTGCCGAAGACATGGTCCGCGGTCTTGGCGATCGCGGAGATGTGGCCGCGGTGCAGGAAGACGGCATAACGCTGCTTCGGCAGCTTCAGCGTCGAAAAGCCCTCCGGCAGGTCGTCGGTTTCGCTGACTTCTGCGGCTGCCATGTAGCGGAAGGTTCCGGCCTCGCCATTGCTTTGGGTGCAGACGCCGTAGGCGATGTCGCCCTTCTGGCCGGCTATGTTGCCGAAGTGGCGGTTGAACCGCTGCCAGAGCGAAGGGATGCCCTCGGTGCGGCTGTAGGCATAGGTTTCCGCTAGGCCCGCCAGAAGCAGGGGCGGGCTGTCTTCGAAGCGCGGCGGGTCGATCTTGAGAAGGCGGGTATCGTCCATTCTTAAAGGCTCCATCAGTTCGATGTTTCGAACGTGCCTTTGCTTGCGCACCGTCTCGGGCGTCACGCCGAACTGGTCGCGAAAGGCGCGGGTGAAAGCCTCGTGCGAGTTGTAGCCCGCTTCGAGGGCTACCGAAAGAATGCTGAGGGAACCATCGGCCAGGGCGTAAGCGGCATCGCTGAGGCGCCGGCCGCGAATATAGGCGCTGATCGAACGGCCCGTGACCAGCCCGAAAACGCGCGAGAGATGGAAGCGCGAGAGGCCAGCGGCCCCGGCGATCTCATCCAGCGATATGTCCCTTGCGAAATGGCTCTCGATGAACCAGACCGCGCGTCCGATGGCACTCATCATCACTCCTTTGGCAGCGCCCTGGTGATAGGGTCTTGCCGGAAGGCGCGCTTGATCGCAATTGCTGGATTGTAACGCCGGAGGGGTCGGAAGAGTTCGGCGCCAGCCGTCCTATTTCTTCGGTCCGTAGGCGGACATGAAGACGCGGACGGCGGCGGTCACCGTCGCCTCGATCTGTTCCTTCGGCGGTGCGGTGCACATGCCGCCGAACAGGCGGTGCTTGAAGAGCCCGGCCTGCGCCATTTCGATGAACTGGCGGGCGGCCATCTCGGTGTTGTCGATATCCAGAGTACCGGCAGGAACCTGCCGGTCGAGATAGGCCTTGAGCACGGTATAACCGTTTTCCGGCGCCTCGCTGAAGAAGCGCTCGGCCAGATGCGGCATGCGATCGATCACGCCGATCACCATGCGCATGGAGCGGATCGTTTCTTCGGCCGTCATGCTGGTCGTCAGCGTCACGCCGAAATCGTAGAGCGATTCCTCGACGTCGTCGTGATCGTTGAGCGCGTGCTTGGCGGTCTGGACCACCCGGGTCTTGCCCTTGATGATCAGAGCCTTGAACAGGTCTTCCTTGTTCTCGAAATAGACGTAGAGCGTACCCTTGGAGACGCCGGCCTCGCGGGTGATGTCGTTCATGCTGGCAGCGTCGAAACCCTGGCTCAGAAAGGCGCGCCGGGCACCTTCGAGGATCTGCTCGCGCTTGGCGGGGTCCTCGCCGGCGGCGTGGCGGCCGCCCATCGAAAAGAGATCTTCGTCCTGGCCGACATTCGGCTGGATCATGTCCTGGGTTCCGGTCTTCACCGTGCTCATGGTGGTCGCTTGTTTCCGTCCTGCTTGCATTAAATTTCAGTCATCGAACCGCGTGGTTCGATTTCCTCTTGATATGCGACCAGAAAGGGCCTATGTCAAGCTCGATCGAACCGAACGGTTCAGTTCGTTCAGCAATCTTTAACCAGGCCGGTGCCCAATGTCCGCATCCAACACATCCAGCGCTGCTCGCGTCCGCCCCGTCGACGAGAATTTTGAAGTGCAGCAGGAAACCGCGCTTGAGGCAAAGGCGCCTGCTGCGGAGCAGGCCGCTGTCCAGGCTCCTGCAGAAGCGGCGCAGCCGCCGAAGAAGGCGCGCAAGCCCATCGTTCCCGTGCTCGGTCTGGCGCTTCTCGTCGCCGGCGCGTGGTTCGGCTACGACTGGTGGACCAATGGCCGCTTCATGGTCTCCACGGATGACGCCTATATCGAAGGCGACATTGCGACGATCTCGCCCAAGGTTTCCGGATACGTCGCCAAGGTCGATGCCGTCGCCAACCAGAAGGTGAAGGCCGGCGATCCTCTCGTTACCCTCGACGATGGCGATTATCGTATCGCTGCCGAGCAGGCCGAAGCAAAGATTGCCACCCAGAAACTTGCACTCAGCCGTTTCGATGCGCAGATTGCCGGTGCCAAGGCGAGCCTGGCCCAGACCGAAGCGCAGAAGAAGGCTCTCGAAGCGACGGTGCGCGGCGCCGAGCTTGCGCAGAAGCGCGCAAGCGACCTCCAGTCCAAGGCCGTTGGCACCGTCGCTTCGCTTGACAACGCCGATGTGGCGCTCGACCAGGCGCGGGCGAACCTCTCCGGCGCCGATGCCAATATCGCGGCTGCCAATGCGAGCATCACGGTTCTCGAAGCCCAGCGCACCGAAGCCGAAAGCGAGATCCGCTCTCTCGAGCTTGTGCGCGACAAGGCCAATCGCGACCTCGGCTTCACCGTCTTGAAGGCGCCCTATGACGGCATCGTCGGCAACGTGGCGGTTCAGGTTGGCGACCTCGTTTCCGCCGGCCAGCGGCTCGCTGCCCTCGTTCCGGTCGACCAGCTCTACATCGACGCCAATTTCAAGGAGACCCAGATCGCGCATCTGGTGCCGGGCTCCAAGGTCAAGGTCCATGTCGATGCCTATGAGGATCACGCGATCGAAGGCACCGTTGCCTCGATTTCGCCAGCCTCCGGTTCGGTCTTCTCGTTGCTGCCGGCCGAAAACGCCACCGGCAACTTCACCAAGGTGATCCAGCGCGTGCCGGTGCGCATCACGCTCCCGGCCGACGTGCTGGCCGAAGGACACCTGCGTGCCGGCCTGAGTGTCGTCGTCGACGTCGACACGCGCACGGCGCCGGATCAGACCAAGGTCGCCGCCACCAAGTAATCAGGCCCAAACGCCGGCGCGCCTTGAGGGCGCGCCCTTGCAAGGAGTGGCTGAGATGGCCGCAACGGCAACAGCAGGTTCGGTGGCGGCCGCCGCACCGAAGGTCGAGGAACATATGGATCCGAAGAGGCTGATCGCCTTCTTCGCCATGGTCGTCGGCATGTTCATGGCCATCCTCGACATCCAGATCGTCTCGGCCTCGCTGGCCGAAATCCAGGCGGGCCTGTCGGCCGGCTCGGACGAGATCGGCTGGGTGCAGACCTCCTATCTCATCGCCGAAGTCATCATGATCCCGCTGTCGGGAACGCTGGCGCGCATCGTCTCGACGCGCGTGCTGTTCTCGGTTTCGGCCGCCGGCTTCACCGCGGCGAGCGCGCTTGCGGCAACGGCGACGAACATCGACCAGATGATTCTCTATCGCGCCATCCAGGGCTTCATCGGCGGCGGCATGATCCCATCGGTGTTTGCGGCGGCCTTCACCATCTTCCCGCCGTCCAAGCGCAACATCGTCTCGCCGATCATCGGCCTGATCGCGACGCTGGCGCCGACGATCGGGCCGACGGTCGGCGGCTATCTCAGCCACGCCTTTTCCTGGCACTGGCTGTTTCTGGTCAACGTCATCCCTGGCATCATCGTCGCCACGCTCACCTGGACCTTCATCGATTTCGACAAGCCGGAGCTCGGCCTGTTCAAGAAGTTCGACTGGTGGGGCCTGGCCTCGATGGCGATTTTCCTCGGCGCGCTGGAGTACGTGCTGGAAGAAGGCAACACCAACGACTGGTTCAATGACGAGCACATCGTGATGGGCGCAGTCGCTTCGGCAATCGCCGCCATCGTGTTCTTCTATCGGGCCTTCAAGGTGGAGTTCCCGGTCGTCGACCTCAGGGCCTTTGCCAACCGCAACTTCGCCTTCGGCTCGATGTTCTCCTTCGTGATGGGCATCGGCCTCTATGGCCTCACCTATCTCTATCCGCTCTATCTCGGTCGCATCCGCGGCTACGATTCGCTGATGATCGGCGAGACCATGTTCGTGTCGGGCCTTGCGATGTTCTTCACGGCGCCGGTCGCGGGCCTCCTTTCGGGCAAGCTCGATCCGCGCGTGCTGATGACGATCGGCTTCACCAGCTTTGCCGCAGGCACCTGGATCATGGGCCATCTGACCGCCGACTGGGACTTTTACGAGCTGTTCATTCCGCAGATTCTGCGCGGCGTCGGGCTGATGCTCTGCATGGTGCCGATCAACAACATTGCGCTCGGCACCATGTCGCCGGCGCGTATGCGTGGCGCTTCTGGTCTTTTCAACCTCACCCGAAACCTCGGCGGTGCCGTCGGGCTCGCGGTCATCAATACGATCCTGACCCAGCGCCAGGACTTCCACTATGCGCGTCTTGCCGAGCATGTGCAGTGGGGCAACCCGGAGGCGATGGAGCGGTTCAACAACATGGCCGCCAACTTCAACGCCCATGGTCTCGACGGCACGACGATCGCCGTCAAGCAGCTTGCCGCCATGGCGCAGAAGCAGGCAGTCATCCTGTCCTTCGGCGATATCTTCGTGCTTTTGACGGTGCTGTTCCTGTCGCTGATCTTCGGTGTGATGATGATCAAGAAGCCGCAGGGCGCCGGCCCCAGCGGCGGCGGTCACTAGGACAAGAGGATGATGGGTCGAGGCGGCCCATCATACTTTCCCATGAGAGGTAGGTAGGCGGGCGAGCGCCCGTCTTTCCTCGTTTCCATCCTCAGACAAGTCCGCACGGTTTACGCGAGCCGAGCCTTGCTGCACACTCCCGTCGACTGATGGCGAGGGGCGGCGGGATGAAGGAACGGGTTTCGACGGCTATCTCACGGCGGTCTTTCATGACGGGCCTTGCCGGCGTCGGGCTGGGGCTTGCCGCCTCGCGCAGTCGCGCTGCCGCACCGGCCATCGATGCGACGTTCCTGTTCTCCAACGACATTCATGCTTGCCTCGTTTCGATCGAGGGGCTCGCGCCGAACTGCGCGGCGGAAGGCAAGACCGACGCGAACCTGCTGCGCCATGTGGCGGCGCTCAACGCCGTGCATGCCATGCGCTGGCCGGAAACGGTCGCGGGCAAGCCGAGCGGTCTCGCAAGTGCCGGACGGCAGATCGGCAAGCCACTCGGCCTGGTGCTTGGCGGCGACATCACCGACGACGGCGGCGGCCAGGTGCGCCAGCCGCGCGAAGGGCGGCAGCTGCAGCAGTTCTCCAGTCGCTATCAGGAAGGGGCGGGGGCGGATCGCGTCCACATGCCCGTATTCGTCGGGCTCGGCAATCATGACCTCGACCAGGACGGCCCGCCGCCGCATGTCGACTGGTATCGCCGCGAGCTGCGCGATTATGTCGAGCTCAATCATCGCCAGACGGTCTTCTACAAGCCGCCGGTGCCGGTGACCAACTACGACCCGCTTTCGGACTGCTACTCCTGGGATTGGGGCGGGTTGCACCTTGTGCAGCTGCAGCGCTTCGGCGGCGATGAGACGAAGGGCGCGGTGAATGCGCTGCCCTGGCTGAAACAGGATCTGGCTGCCTATGCCGGCGATGGCCGGCCCGTCATACTGTTCCAGCACTATGGCTGGGACGCGTTTTCGACCGAGGTCTGGGATGTGAAGGCCAAGACCTTCGATGATGAAGGCGATGGCGCGCCGCATTGGTGGAGTGTCGATCAGCGCCAGGCGCTGCTCGACTCGCTCAAGGGCTACAACGTCATCGGCCTGTTCCACGGACACCAGCACGAAACCGCAATGATCTACCGGCAGAGCGGGCTCGACCTCATTAAGCCGAAGGCTGCCTATATGGGCGGCTTTGCGGTCGTGCGTGTCACGGACGGTTTCATGGATGTAGTGTTGGCCGAGGCGGGTTCCGCGCACGGAGAGGTCACGTTTACTGCGGCTTTCAGCAAGCGGCTCGGCTAGTATCCGGCAAGTTTCACAACACTCGTTAAACCATTCGGAATCAATCGTTTAAAGTGACAGCGTGCCGTCCTTCCGCCGGCGCACGGACGCCTGTTTTCGCCGTTTTGAAGATTTCTGATTTACGTACATCAGAAATTCCTCTAAAGGCAGAACCCGGAGGAAAACATGCGTCCGACAGTTCACGATATCGCTGCTAAAGCCGGGGTCAGTCTCGCCACCGTCGACCGGGTTTTGAACAATCGTCCCGGCGTGCGCGGTGTCACCCGCGACAAGGTCGAGCGCGCCATAACGACGCTCGGCTATGTGCGTGACGTCGCCGCCGCCAATCTCGCCAAGAGCCGCATCTACCCGCTGATCTTCATCCTGCCCGAGGGCGACAACACCTTCATGCGCGGCCTTGCGGTCGAGGTGGAGGCGGCGAAAGTGCGGTCTGCGGTCGAGCGCACCGCGATCACCGTGCTCTCCGTCCCGGCCTTCGATAAGGCGGCCCTGGCTGCGGCGCTGGAAAAGGCGCGGGCACTCGCCCCTCCCGGTGTCGCCGTGGTTGCGATCGATGCGCCCGAGGTCGTTGCGGCTGTCGATCGGCTGCGCGAAGACGGTATTGCCGTCGTGACGCTGGTTTCCGATCTGCCGGGATCGTCGCGTGATCACTTTGCCGGCGTCGACAACATCGCCGCCGGCCGGACCGCAGGCACCTTGATGGGGCGTTTCCTCAGCGGTCGCGAAGGACCGGTCGCGATCGTCGCCGGCTCGATGCTGGTGCGCGACCATCGTGATCGCCTCGAAGGTTTCAGCGCGGCGATGGCCGAAAGCGCCCCGGGCCGCCGGCTTCTGCCCGTCGTCGAGGGGCATGACGATCCCACCGAAGTCGAGAACCTTGTGTCGGGACTTGTCGCCGATCATGCGGACCTCGCCGGCATCTACAGTCTCGGCGCCGGCAATCGCGGCCTGATCGCAGCACTCGAAAAGGCCGGGCGTCAGGCTGATATTTGCGCCATCGCGCACGAGCTGACACCGCATAGCCGCGCGGCACTCGCCTCCGGCACCTTGGACGCGCTCCTCAATCAGGATGCCGGGCATGAGGTGCGCAGCGCCATCCGCGTGCTGAAGGCCCGTGCGGATGGACTCGCGGTGATCGGGGCGCAGGAGCGCATCCGCATCGAGATTTTCCTTAGGGATAACCTGCCGGTCGAGCCGGCGTAACGATTTGGAACTGCGCGGTTCCGGACGGCAAACCGGTCTGGAATTGCTCAATGGAGGCAAGCATGTATCTCGGACTGGATCTCGGCACCTCGGGCGTCAAGGCAATGCTCATCGATGGCGACCAGCGCATCATCGGTTCGGCCTCCGGCGCGCTCGACGTCTCGCGGCCGCATCCCGGCTGGTCGGAGCAGGACCCGGCCGAGTGGGTGCGAGCAACCGAGGAGGCGATTGCCGGCCTGAAGGCAGCGCACCCCAGGGAACTTGCAGCCGTGCGCGGCATCGGCCTTTCTGGCCAGATGCACGGTGCGACGCTTATCGATGCCGACGACCGGGTGCTTCGGCCCTGCATCCTCTGGAACGACACCCGCAGCTTCCGCGAGGCGGCAGCGCTCGACGCCGACCCGCAGTTCCGGGCGATCACCGGCAACATCGTCTTTCCTGGCTTTACGGCGCCGAAGCTCGCCTGGGTGCGCGCCAACGAGCCGGAGATCTTTGCCAGGGTGCGCTGGGTACTGTTGCCGAAGGACTATTTGCGCCTATGGCTGACCGGCGAACATATGTCGGAAATGTCCGATTCCGCCGGCACCTCCTGGCTCGATACCGGCAAGCGGTGCTGGTCGGAGAGCCTGCTTGCCGCCACCGGGATGGATGAGAAGCAGATGCCCAGCCTGGTCGAAGGGACCGATCCGGCCGGAACGTTACGCCCGGAACTCGCTGGGCGCTGGGGTATCTCGGGCAATGCCGTGGTTGCCGGCGGTGCCGGCGACAATGCGGCGTCTGCCTGCGGCATGGGCACTGTCGGCGAAGGGCATGCCTTTGTCTCGCTCGGCACCTCGGGGGTGCTCTTTGCCGCCAATGCGAGCTACCTGCCCAATCCGGAAAGCGCCGTACACGCCTTTTGCCATGCGCTGCCGAACACCTGGCACCAGATGGGCGTCATCCTGTCGGCGACCGATGCGCTCAACTGGTACTCGGGCATCGCCGGACGCAGTGCAGCGGACTTGAGCGCCGAACTCGGCGATACCATCAAGGCGCCAACCGGCGTTACGTTCTTGCCCTACCTCTCAGGTGAACGCACCCCGCACAACGATGCGGCGATCCGCGGCGCCTTCGTCGGGCTCGGGCATGAAAGCAGCCGGGTGGTGCTGACCCAGGCGGTGATGGAAGGCGTGTCCTTCGCCATTCGCGACAGCCTGGAGGCCTTGCGTGCCGCCGGCACGACGCTGTCGCGGGTGACCGCGATCGGCGGCGGCTCGCGCTCGCGCTACTGGCTGAAATCGATCGCCACTGCGCTCGACCTGCCTGTCGATTTGCCCGCCGACGGTGATTTCGGAGCTGCCTTCGGGGCAGCCCGCCTGGGCCTGATTGCCGCGACGGGCGCGGATCCGGTGGCGACTTGCTACGCGCCGCGCACGGCCGAGACCATCGCGCCGGAAGCGCCGCTGGTCTCAGTCTATGAGGCGAGCTACCAGCGCTATCGCCGGCTCTATCCGGCGATCAAGGGTGCGGCGTCGTGACGACGCTGCACCGCGGATCCGGTTCGAGTGCCGGCCGCTCAGCGGGCGGGGACCTTGTCGAGAAAGCCGGTGATCGTCTTCAGGCGGCCATTCTCGACCTGGCAGACATCCGTGCCTTCGATAACAGAGGCAACGCCCTCCGGGCCGAGCGCCCAGGAAAAGCGGATCGTGTCGGCATAACCGTCCGCAGCCCCCTTCAGCGTGAAGCGGAAGCCGGGGAACTGCCCCTGGACGCCGGCGATCAGCGCATCGATGCTGGCATGGCCGTCGCCCTGCATGATCGGGTCGCAGTAGGCGACGTCGGCGGTGAACGCCTTCTCGATCAGCACCGAGCGCGCGGCGGCGTCGGTTGTGTTCCAGGCGGCAATGTAGGCTTCGGCGATGGCGTTGAAGTCGTGCATCGAAGTGTTCCTTTCGTTTGGCGTTTCGATGCCCCGGCTATCGCCGGACGAGGGAATGAAACCAATTACCTTCCACGTAATGGCCGCGCCTATCGAACGGGCGACGCCGGCCGAAATCCATCCCATTCGCATCATCCTTGAGAGGAGCCAAACCCATGAGCACAGGATTTTTCGGCGATATCGCCAAGATCAAGTATGAAGGCCCTGACAGCACCAACCCGCTCGCCTTCCGCCACTACAACAAGGACGAGGTCGTTCTCGGCAAGCGCATGGAAGATCACCTGCGCTTTGCCGTCGCCTACTGGCACACCTTCGTCTGGCCGGGCGGCGATCCCTTCGGCGGCCAGACCTTCGAGCGCCCCTGGTTCAAGGACACCATGGACGCCGCGAAGCTGAAGGCCGACGTCGCCTTCGAATTCTTCGATCTGCTCGGCGTGCCCTTCTACTGCTTCCATGACGCGGACGTGCGTCCTGAAGGCAAGAGCTTTGCGGAGAACACCAAGAACCTCAACGAGATCGTCGATCATTTCGAGAAGAAGCAGGCCGAGACCGGCGTCAACCTGCTCTGGGGTACGGCGAACCTCTTTTCCAACCGGCGCTACATGTCGGGTGCGGCCACCAATCCGGACCCGGATGTCTTCGCCTTCGCCGCGGCAACGGTGAAGACCTGCCTTGACGCGACCAAGCGCCTCGGCGGCCAGAATTATGTGCTGTGGGGCGGGCGCGAAGGCTACGAGACGCTGCTCAACACCGACCTGAAGCGCGAGCTCGACCAGCTCGGCCGCTTCGTCAATCTCGTCGTCGAGTACAAGCACAAGATCGGCTTCAAGGGCGCGATCCTGATCGAGCCGAAGCCGCAGGAGCCGACCAAGCACCAGTATGACTACGACGTCGCGACCGTCTACGGCTTCCTGAAGAACTACGGTCTCGAAAACGAGGTCAAGGTCAACATCGAGCAGGGCCATGCGATCCTTGCCGGCCACTCCTTTGAGCACGAGCTGGCGCTTGCCAATGCGCTCGGCATCTTCGGCTCGATCGACATGAACCGCAACGACTACCAGTCCGGCTGGGACACCGACCAGTTCCCGAACAACGTGCCGGAGATGGCGCTCGCCTACTACCAGGTTCTCGCAGGCGGCGGCTTCAAGACCGGCGGCACCAACTTCGATGCCAAGCTGCGCCGCCAGTCGATCGACCCGGAAGACCTGCTGATCGGTCACATCGGCGGCATGGATTGCTGCGCCCGTGGTCTGAAGGCAGCGGCAAAGATGATCGAGGACAAGGCGCTCTCGGCACCGCTTAATCAGCGCTATGCCGGCTGGCAGGTGCCGGAAGCCAAGAAGATGCTCGACGGCGGCTTCTCGCTGGAGGAGATCGAAGCCTGGGTGCTGAAATCGGATCTCAACCCGCAGCCGAAGTCCGGCAAGCAGGAACTGCTCGAAAACGTCGTCAACCGCTACGTCTGAGCACTCTCGCGAGGTTGCTCGCGGCGGCCCGGTCTCTCCGGGCCGTCGGTTTGCGACGACTGCGTGGTGCCGGCGAGACAGGTGGGGCTGCCACATGAAATCGATTACAAATCTCTCGGGAATCTGCGCCTTCGCCAGTTGCCCCCTGTTAAAAATCTGCTAGCTTTGGCGCCTGCAACGTTTCAGGTCCGCCAGTTGTGGCGAAAACAAGGTGCCATTGTACCTCCTTGTCGCCGACTGACCGGATAGGCCGACATCATCAATGGCCGTTTCATCGGGAGGAAAATCGGGATGAAGACGATCAAGGGTCCAGGGCTCTTTCTTGCGCAATTTGCCGGCGATGCGGCACCGTTCAATTCCTGGGACGCGATCACCAAATGGGCGGCCGACTGCGGCTACAAAGGCGTGCAGGTGCCGAGCTGGGACGCGCGGCTGATCGATCTTCAGAAGGCCGCGACCTCGAAGACCTATTGTGACGAGTTTGCCGGAAAGGCCCGCGACAACGGCGTCGAGGTGACCGAGCTTTCGACCCATCTGCAGGGCCAGCTCGTCGCCGTGCACCCGGCCTATGACGAGGCCTTCGATGGCTTTGCCGCACCCGAAGTGCGCGGCAATCCCAAGGCGCGTCAGCAATGGGCGGTGGAACAGGTGAAGCTGGCGCTGACCGCCTCGAAGAACCTCGGGCTGAACGCGATGGCGAGTTTCTCTGGCGCGCTTGCCTGGCCCTTCGTCTATCCCTGGCCGCAGCGGCCGGCCGGCCTCGTCGAGACCGCCTTTGACGAACTGGCGAAACGCTGGAAACCGATCCTCGACCATGCCGAGGACTGTGGTGTCGACGTCTGCTACGAGATCCATCCGGGCGAGGACCTGCACGACGGCATCACCTACGAGATGTTCCTGGAGCGCACCGGCAACCACGCCCGCGCCTGCATGCTCTATGACCCGTCGCACTACGTGCTGCAGTGCCTCGACTATCTCGACAACATCGACATCTACAAGGACCGCATCCGCATGTTCCACGTCAAGGATGCGGAGTTCAACCCGACCGGACGCCAGGGCGTCTATGGCGGCTATCAGGGCTGGGTCAACCGGGCCGGACGGTTCCGCTCGCTCGGCGACGGCCAGGTGGATTTCGGCGCGGTGTTTTCCAGGATGGCGGCCAATGATTTCTCCGGCTGGGCGGTGGTCGAATGGGAATGCGCGCTGAAGCACCCGGAGGATGGCGCGCGCGAGGGTGCCGATTTCGTCAAGCACCACATCATCCGCGTGACGGAGAAGGCGTTTGACGACTTTGCCGGAGCGGGCACGGACGAGGCGGCCAATCGGCGCATGCTGGGGATCTGAAGCAGGGCGGGACCTGAGGGTCCGACTGCCCCTCTCCTCGGGTTTAACCCGAGGACTAACCCTCTCCCGGCTTGCGGGGAGAGGGGACGCGGACTGTGGCTGCGGCTGCACCTGCAGCGCTCTCAGAGAGAGTTGCTTGGGGCCTGGCGAGCGGGCGCATCCAGTCCCTTCTCCCCGTGTGCGGGGAGAAGGTGCCGGCAGGCGGATGAGGGGCTGCCCTCACCGCGCGAATGAGGGGCAATTCTCGCGAACGATCACGCGTAACAAGCAAAACACACGAACGGAAACAGGGGAGAATTCAAATGGCAATCGAAGGAACGAGCGAGAAGCGCGAGCGCCGCATCCGGCTCGGCATGGTGGGCGGCGGCTCCGGCGCCTTTATCGGCGCAGTGCATCGTATCGCGGCACGGCTCGACGATCACTTTGAACTGGTGGCGGGCGCCTTGTCGTCGACGCCGGAAAAGGCGGAAAGCTCGGGCCGCGAGCTCGGGCTCGACCCGTCGCGCGTCTATTCCGACTTCAAGCAGATGGCGATCCGCGAAGCCAAGCTGAAGGACGGCATCGAGGCGGTGGCGATCGTCACGCCGAACCACGTTCACTACGCCGCTGCCAAGGAGTTTCTGAAGCGCGGCATCCACGTGATCTGCGACAAGCCGCTGACCTCGACGCTTGCCGACGCCAAGAAGCTGAAGAAGGCGGCCGAGGACAGCGATGCCTTGTTCGTGCTGACGCACAACTACACCGGCTATCCGATGGTCCGCCAGGCGCGCGAGATGGTCGCCAATGGCGAGATCGGCGCGGTGCGGCTGGTGCAGATGGAATATCCGCAGGACTGGCTGACCGAAAATATCGAGCAGTCCGGCCAGAAGCAGGCGGCCTGGCGCACCGATCCGGCGCGCTCGGGCGCCGGCGGCTCGACCGGCGATATCGGCACGCACGCCTATAATCTCGGCGCCTTCGTCTCCGGTCTCGAACTGGAGGAGCTTTCGGCCGATCTCGACAGCTTCGTTCCTGGTCGTCAGCTCGACGACAATGCGCATGTGATGATGCGCTTCAAGGCGAAGGACGGTGAGCGGGCCAAGGGGCTGCTCTGGTGCAGCCAGGTCGCGCCCGGCCACGAGAACGGCCTGATGGTGCGCGTCTACGGCACCAAGGGCGGGCTCGAATGGACGCAGAAGGACCCGAACTATCTCTGGCACACGCCGTTCGGCGAGCCGAAGCGACTGCTCACCCGGGCGGGTGCCGGGGCGGGTGCTGCGGCAAACCGCGTCAGCCGGATTCCGTCCGGTCATCCGGAAGGTTACCTCGAAGGCTTTGCCAATATCTACACGGAAGCGGCGCGCGCCATCTTCGCCAAGCGCAAGGGCGAGAAGGTCGATGCCGCCGTCACCTACCCGACCATCGATGACGGCATGAAGGGCATGGTCTTCGTCGACGCTTGCGTCCAGTCATCCAAACGAAATGGTGCGTGGGTAAAGGTGTAGCGGAGCACAAGAATCGGCGAAAGGGCGGGGCATTCCCGCCCTTTTTCGCGAGTTGACATTTGCCAACACGGCTTTAGGTCGGCCGCGAAACAAAAGAAAGCAACATGGTCCCGTTTCCGGCGGGGCCGGAACAAGACGAGGCAGAGAGATGACCGATCCCAAGATCCTGGCCCAGCGCTTCCCGGGCGACTTCGTATTCGGGGTGGCGACCGCCTCCTTCCAGATCGAAGGTGCCACCAAGGCCGATGGGCGGAAGCCGTCGATCTGGGACGCGTTTTCCAACATGCCGGGCCGTGTCTTCGGGCGGCACAATGGCGATGTCGCCTGCGACCACTACAACCGGCTGGACGAGGATCTGGACCTGATCAAGAGCCTCGGCGTCGAGGCTTACCGCTTCTCGATCGCCTGGCCGCGCATCATTCCGGAAGGCACCGGCCCGATCAACGAAAAGGGGCTCGATTTCTACGACCGTCTCGTCGACGGGCTTAAGGCCCGCAACATTAGGGCATTCGCCACGCTCTACCATTGGGATCTGCCGCTGGCGCTGATGGGCGAGGGAGGCTGGACGGCGCGCACGACGGCCTACGCCTTCCAGCGTTACGCCAAGACGGTGACCGCCCGTCTCGGCGATCGTCTCGACGCGGTTGCGACCTTCAACGAGCCGTGGTGTTCGGTGTGGCTGAGCCATCTCTACGGCATCCATGCGCCGGGCGAGCGCAACATGGATGCAGCCCTTCACGCGCTGCACTTCACCAATCTGGCGCACGGGCTCGGCGTCGATGCCATCCGCTCGGAGCGGCCGAACCTGCCTGCCGGCATCGTCATCAATGCGCACTCCGTGTATCCCGGCAGCGACCGCAAGGCCGACATGGCAGCGGCCGAACGGGCCTTCGACTTCCACAATGGTGTCTTCTTCGGCCCCATCTTTAGAGGCGAATACCCCGAGAGCTTCATGAGCGCGCTCGGCCACCGCATGCCCACGATCGAAGACGGCGACATGGAGACGATCTCCCGGCCGCTCGACTGGTGGGGGCTCAACTACTACACGCCGATGCGGGTCAGCGCCGACCCGGCGAAGAGTGCGGAGTACCCGGCGACGATCAACGCCAAGGCGGTGAGCGAGACCAAGACGGATATCGGCTGGGAGGTCTACGCACCGGCGCTCGGTAGCCTGGTCAGGACGCTCAACGCGACCTACCAGCTGCCCGACTGCTACATCACCGAGAACGGCGCCTGCTACAACATGGGTGTCGAAAACGGCATCGTCGACGACCAGCCGCGACTCGACTACATCGCCGACCATCTGTCTGTCACGGCCGACCTGATTGCCGAGGGTTACCCGATGCGCGGCTACTTCGCCTGGAGCCTGATGGACAATTTCGAATGGGCCGAAGGCTACAAGATGCGTTTCGGCATCGTCCATGTCGACTACGATACCCAGGTGCGCACCATCAAGAAGAGCGGTCACTGGTACCAGGCGCTCGCCGAAGAGTTCCCGAAGGGCAACCACGCCTGACAATTGGGCGCGTGGTTTCAGCCGACCCGCATCAAGCATAACTCCGGGAAGAACGCGAAACGGTTCTCCCGGATTTGCGTTACCCCAAGATCACCACCGGACCGGCAGGACCTCGAGGCTCTGCCGGTCGAGCTGGGCCAGCACTTCCTTGAAACCGTAGCGCGGCTTCCAATCGAGCTTCTCGATTGCGGCGCTCGGGTCGTAGACCCGGTCGATCGTGGCGGGCAGCGGCCAGCCGCGATCCGCAAAAGCCTGCGACAGTTTTGGCGCGCGTTCGCGCAACAGGCTTGCGGCGTCCTCTGCCAGACGGCGGCAATCGGTCGGAAGCAGCGGCGTTTCGCCAGAGATGATGTAACGCTGGAAGAAAGGGCCGCCGTTGTCGAGTGCCGCCGCATGCGCCGCCGCAACGTCGCGCACATCGATGCCACGGTGCAAGCGATAGCTCGCGACGCGGTCGGCCGCCTCCGGGAAACAGCGCGACATGCGCAATACCCGCACATGCAGGGCACGGTCGGCGGCATTTTCAAGTAGGGCTTCGGCCGCAAGCTTGGTGTGGTGATAAATGGTGTGCGGCTTTGGCGGTGTCTCCTCGGTGATCCAGGCGCAGCCTCCGGCGGTGACCGCGTGGCCGTAAAGAGCCGTCGTGCTGGTAAAGACGATACGGCCGACACCCGTCGCCTGGGCGGCAGCGATCACCAGATGCGTGCCCATCACATTGACGCGTTCGAATTCCTGGTCGGCGAGCATGTCCACATGCGGCGCATGCAGTGCTGCCGTATGGATCACGGCATCCGCCCCCTCCATGGCCCGCTCCAGCAATTCGCCGTCGACGAGATCGCCAACTATCGCGGTCGTGCCGAAAGGCGTGCGGTCGATGCCGATGACATCATGGTCTGCGGCGAGCGCGTTATAGATCGCCCGGCCGATGCGGCCCGAGCTTCCGGTCAAGACGATGCGCATTTCTTACCTCGTAACCCTGTTCCTGCCCGTTAGCATGAAATGCGGTCGGGTGCAGTCCGTTCAAACAAGGATTTCCAAGATGGCGATCTGCGGGATGCGGCACCCAGTGCAGCAAAAGAGCATGGTTTTGCCGATCTCCTTCCTATTGCGGAAAATCATGTCTGTAACATCCAGCGGCAGTTCTCCATAAGAGCCGTAGATTATGTCGCATGCGGGCCATGCGGCGCCAAAGTTGAACTGACTGGTTTCTTGATGCTAGAGAAGTGCTCCCTGTTCCGAATGCGTTGTCGAATGTCGGCCTGACCGGACGCGCCTTCCATCCCGACTTTGCCGGGATCACGAGTTTTGAACATCCGAGAGCACCTAATGTATCCGCACATTCCGACTGCGCCTCTTTCGGGGATCTCCGAACGATGAGCGTTTCCGCCTTGAAAGCCACGTCACCGGCTGACGCAGCCGTCGTCTTCGACGGCGTTTCCAAGCATTTCCCCGCCTCCGGCCAAAGCGGCGCCTTCACCGCGCTCGACAACGTCTCGCTGACGGTCGATCGCGGTTCAATCACCGGCATTATCGGTCGTTCCGGCGCCGGCAAATCGACGCTGATCCGGCTGGTCAACGGGTTGGAGAAGCCGAGCAGCGGGAAGGTGCTGGTCGACGGCGTCGATGTCGGCGGGCTCGACGAGGCGGCGCTGCGCACGCTTCGCCGCAACGTCGGCATGATTTTCCAGCACTTCAACCTGCTCTCCTCGCGCACCGTGTTCGGCAATATCGCGCTGCCGCTCGAGATATCAGGCATGGACAAACGCGCCATTGAACAGCGCGTCCGGCCGCTGCTCGATCTCGTCGGCCTTGCCGACAAACACGGGCGTTACCCGGCCGAACTTTCCGGCGGGCAGAAGCAGCGCATCGGCATCGCCCGGGCGCTTGCGACGGAGCCGAAGCTGCTACTTTCCGACGAGGCGACCTCCGCCCTCGACCCGGAGACGACACAGTCGATCCTGGACCTGTTGAAGCGCATCAACGCCGAGCTTGGCCTGACCGTGCTGCTCATCACCCATGAGATGGAAGTGGTGAAGGCGGTGACCTCTGACGTCGCCGTCATCGACCACGGCCGCATCGTCGAGCGCGGTCATACCTTCGACGTCTTCACCCATCCGAAGCACGAGACGACGCGGGCGCTGCTTTCGGGCCTGCCGGGCTCCAAGCTTCCGGACGCGGTGGCCCGGGCGCTCAAAGCCCAGCCCGCACCTGGAGACCGTGCCGTCGTGCGGCTCACCTTCTTTGGTGCGGCGGCCGAAAGGCCGCTGATCTCACAGCTGATCAAGTCTGTCGGCGCCGAGGTCAACATCATCGCCGGAACGATCGACGAAATCGGCGGCGCGCCCTATGGCTCGCTGGTCGTCGCCTATGGCGCGGATGCCGAGACGTCCGGGCGCGCCGAACGCTTCTTTGCCGAAAACGGTCTGGTCACGGAGGTGCTCGGTTATGTCGCCTGATATTCTCCTGCGCATTGGCGGCGCCACCGTCGACACGATCTACATGGTCGCAGTCGCCGGCCTGATCGGCTCGCTGATCGGCCTGCCGATCGGCATCTTTCTCGCGACCAGCGGCAAGGGCGAACTCTTCCCGGCGCCGACGCTGAACCGCATCGTCGGGCTGATCGTCAACGCCACGCGCTCGACGCCGTTCATCATCCTGGTCGTCGCCATCATTCCCTTCACTCGGCTTCTCACAGGCACTTCGATCGGTACCAAGGCGGCGATCGTGCCCTTGACCATTGCGACGATCCCCTTCGTCGCGCGTCTGGTGGAGGCGGCGATCCGCGAGATCGACAAGGGTCTGATCGAGGCGGCGCGCGCCATGGGCGCGACCCCGATGCAGATCGTCTTCAAGGTGTTGCTTGCGGAGGCGCGGCCGGCGCTGACCTTGGCACTGACGATGACGGCCGTCAGCCTCATCGGCTATTCGGCGATGGTCGGGGCCGTCGGCGGCGGCGGGCTCGGCGACCTCGGCATCCGCTACGGCTACCAGCGCTTCATGCCCGACGTAATGCTCGTCGTTGTCATCGTGCTGATCGTCCTGGTGCAACTCGTCCAGAGCGCCGGCGACGGCCTGGCGCGGCGCTTCGACAAGAAAAACCGCAAGACCTGATTTCCTCCCAAGACTGAACGTGAACAAGGAGACATCCATGAAGAAGCTTATCATCGCGGCAGCGATTGCCGCTCTTACCGCCGGCACGGCGCTTGCCGAGACCATCAAGGTCGGCGTCACGCCGGGCGAGCATGCCCAGATCATGGAGAAGGTGAAGGAAGTCGCGGCACCCAAGGGCCTCGACATCGAGATCCTCGAATTCTCCGACTACGTCGTTCCGAACCAGGCTCTGGCCGATGGCGATCTCAACGCCAACTCGTTCCAGCACCAGCCCTATCTCGACAACCAGATCGCCGATCGCGGCTTCGAGATCGTCAGCGTCGGCACCACGATTACCACGCCGATGGGTGTCTATTCGCAGAAGGTGAAGAGCCTCGACGAACTCCAGGACGGCGCGACGATCGCCATCCCGAACGACCCGACCAATGGCGGCCGCGCGCTGCTGGTTCTCGCCTCCAAGGGCCTGATCAAGGTCAAGGAAGAGGCCGGCCTGAAGGTTACGCCTGCCGACGTCACCGAGAACCCGAAGAACATCACCTTCGCCGAGCTTGATGCGGCGCAGCTGCCGCGCTCGCTGCAGGACGTCGATGCGGCCGTCATCAACACCAACTATGCGATGGAAGCCGGCCTGCATCCGAAGAAAGACGCGATCGCGATCGAAGGCGAGAAGTCGCCCTATGCCAACGTCATCGCCGTGCGCAAGGCCGACAAGGATGCGCCGTGGGTAAAGACGCTGGTCGAATCCTACCATGATGAGAAGGTGAAGGCCTTAATCAACGACACCTTCAAGGGCGCGCTGATCCCGAGCTGGTAAGAGCTCCTTTCGAACGGAAAAATGGACCGCGCGCTGCAATCCCGGAGCGCGGTTTTTCTTTGACCGCAAGTTTCGCCCGGTTATCCTCCTCACGCTTTGAGGAGGAGACGACATGAGTGTGATGAAAGGCGGCTGTCTCTGCGGCGCAATCCGCTACGAGGCGAAGGGGCAACCCATCTATTCCGGGTTCTGCCATTGCCGCGATTGCCAGCGCACCACCGGAACCGGCCATTGCTGCTACATGATCCTCGATCGCGCGAACGTGGTAATGTCAGGCACCTGCCGCGGCTACGAGACACGCGCCGAAAACGGCAATGTGTCGGTCCGCTATTTCTGCGAAACCTGCGGCAGTCAGGTCTTCGGCTCAGGCCCGCCAGGGGATCCACGCGTGTCGATCTATGCCGGCACGCTCGACGATCCCTCAGTGTTCCAGCCGACCGATGCGATCTTTACCCGCAGCCGGCATGAATGGGACCGCAGTGCGCTGGCGCTGGAGGAGTGCGAGGCGTTACCGGGCTAGCTGCTGCGACAGCGGATTTGCCCCTCACCCTCTACCCGCAGGCGGGGCGAGGGGACGTGCCCAACAGCGGCCGTCGTGCCGGAACCTTCGCTGCCCGTGGCCTGAAAGCGGCCGTCACGTATCGGAGTTTGATCGGCGGACTGGCGCGGTACCGCAAGTCTCTTCGCCCCGCTTGCGGGGAGAAGGTGCCGGCAGGCGGATGAGGGGGATTTCTCCGAAGCCCGCTTCAGCTACCGAGGTGGCGTTCGCCGCGCTTCTCCGCAAGCTCGATCTGCTTCTGGCGCTGGCGGTAGCGTTCGCGGTCCTCGTCGGTGCGGACCTCGTGGCAATGGATGCAGGAGACGCCGTCCTCATGGTGCGGCGACAGGAGATCGGCCGGGGTCAGCGGCTGCCGGCAGGCGTGGCAGAGCGTGTGCTCACCTTCTTCAAGGCCATGGGTCACGGAGACGCGATCGTCGAAGACGAAGCAGGCGCCTTCCCACAGGCTTTCTTCCTGCGGCACTTCCTCGAGATACTTCAGGATGCCGCCCTTGAGGTGATAAACCTCGTCGAAGCCCTGTTCCTTCATGAAGGCGGTCGCCTTCTCGCAGCGGATGCCGCCGGTGCAGTACATGGCGATCTTCGGCTTGTTGTGCAGGCCGGTGTGGTTGCGCACCCAGTCCGGAAATTCGCGGAAGGTCTTGGTCTGCGGATCGACCGCGCCCTTGAAGATGCCGATCGCCGTCTCGTAGTCGTTACGCGTGTCGATGACGATCGTCTCGGGATCGGAGATCAGCGCGTTCCAGTCTTTCGGATCGACATAGGTGCCGACGATCTTGTTGGGGTCGATGTTCTCGACGCCCATGGTGACGATTTCCTTTTTCAGCCGCACCTTCATCCGCAGAAACGGCATCGAGGACGCGCGGCTTTCCTTGTGCTCCAATGCGACAAGCTCCGGCTGCGCGCGCAAGAAGGCAAGCACCGTGGCGATGCCGGCATCCGTGCCGGCGATCGTGCCGTTGATGCCCTCATGGGCGATGAGCAATGTGCCCTTGACGCCGTTCTCGTCGCAGACGGCCTGCAGCGGTTCGCGGAATTCGGCGAAGCGCGGGAAGCTTGCGAAATGATAGAGCGCGGCGACCAGAAACTGGCCGTGGGTCTCACCATGGGTCTCAGGGCGCGGGGTGGTGGAAATGTCGGTCATGGCCGGTGCAAATACAGCTTTCGCGCCGCAAGCGCAATCGTGGCGGGCGAGAGGGGGCACTCTGTCGCTGCAGGTCACGATGAAACGAGTTGAATGAACCGGCGGGAAACCGCAGGCGGGATCGCATCGCGTCTTGGTTCCGCATCATGTTCAAGAAACAATTGGATGCTAATATGCAACTCAAAAGGGTGGAGGCGCGATTTAGGAATTGCGCGAGCGCGCTGCTGTTTGCGAGATCAATGCGCGAGAGAGCGGGACCGCCAGCTGGGAGGAGACGCAGATCACTTGGGGCCCTGAGCCATGCAAACCTAAGGTGCGTAACAATGAAGACTCCTGCGCCAGGGTACACGCAGGCAGATCCCCCGATCCTATCCGAATGCCGCTGGCATGGACCTGAGCGCCGTCCTTAGCACGCTCTATGTGTGGTTAGCCGAGGACTTTCGCTTGGTCCGTCTGCTTTTCTCGGTCGTCGGCGTGGGACTTGCGTTGGATATCGCATGGAAGCTGCGGCGTGACGCGCTGCTTCGGCGTCGTGGAACATCGACCAAGGGACGGATCGTCCAAGTGTCGAGTGGGGAGGACTACGACACCGCCATCATTCGGTTCACAGACGGGGCGGGACGCACACACGAATTCGACTCCGAGCTTCCTCATTCAGGCGAGCCCGTCGGGACAAGCGTCGACGTACGCTATGACCCTCAGACCCCAGGGCGTGCCCATCTCGCCGGCAGACCCCTAAGGCGCATGTTGCTGTACGTGGTGTCTCTGATCGTCGCCGCGGGTTTTGTCTTCCTGGCGGTGGTGCTCGACGGCTGAATACAGCGGGGAGCCCCAGCTAGCGCGCGGCGTCGAGCCAGAGCAGACGGATCGTCCGGCTCTCTTCGTCGGGCTGCTCCTGGAAGACCGTTGCTGCCAGTGTCAACGCGTCGTCTCGCAAGGTTTCCTGCCGGGCAATGACGGCGGCGATGAGATGGGCCTGGTCCTGGCTGTTGCCGGCCAGCGCCGGATCTTCGTTGATCAACTGGATCATGACGGCGAGATCGTTGAGGTGGCCGAGCGTGTCGACCAGCATCTTGGCCTCGCTGCGCTTGGCCTGGATAGCAGACGGCCAGGTGTCGCGCATAAGTCCCAGATGCATGCGGTAGTCCTGCGCCCGCTTGCGCAACTCGTGGAAGGCGCCGGCTTCGGTGCTCGAGCCGCAGGCTTCCTTGGCGCGGGCGGCGCGCTTGAGCGTCTGCTGCCAGCCTTTCGTCAGCCGGGCGGCGGTTCTGCGGCGACGATCGTCAAAAGAGACTTGCGCCAGTGCCTGCAGGGCGTGTTCACAAGTGACGATGGTTGCGGCAACGCGGTCCTCGATGTCGGTCTCGCAGGCAGCGATGCGGTCGCGGCGTTTCTCCAGCCGCTTGCAAATGTGAGTGAGAGCCTTCTCCTGTTCGACGCTGGCAGCCGATGCCCTCAGGTATTGAGCGTTTTCCACCAGCGCTGCCGCATCGCGGACGGTTGAGAGATTGCGGGCCATGTCGCGAATGCGCGTGTTTTCGTGCTTCTGGAATTGCGGCGCGTCGGCGGCAACGAGCCGATAGAGCGAACGCAGACGCTTGAAGTTCTTGCGGGCCTCATGGATGGCCTCATGGAGGCCATCAGGGCGGTCTTCGAGGGTCATGACCGCCTGCGTGAGTTGTTCGGCGGCAATGGCGCGGAAATCGTTGGTGAACGGCCGTCCGGGCCGGAAGGCGTAGGTCATGATTGGGGTTCCATCAGCCCCTCTGTGGCAAGTGCCTGGTTGGAATAACGGCGGTCGCCGGTGACTTCGCGGTCGATCCAATTGGGCAGCGCCGGCAAGTCGGTCTCGCGCTTCATCTCCACTTCGGCGACGACCAGGCCCTTGAGCGCGCCTTCGTAGACATCCACTTCCCAGACGAAGCCCCTGTATGGCACGCGATATCGTCGTTTCTCGATGACGATGCCGACCGCCTGCGTCAGCATCTCGCGAGCGTCGTCCATCGGTACATCGTATTCATATTCGTTTCTGACCAGCGCCGACTTGCCGATCTTGATGGTGAGGCGCGCCCACTTGTTGCCGTGGATGCGCACGCGCAGCGAGCGATCGTCCATGGTGACGACATAGGCTTGCCTGAGGTCGATGCCCTTGTCCGCATGCTCTCGCCACGCGTCGGACGCGACCAGAAACTTGCGTTCTATTTCCTTCGCCATGGATAATCCGCCATTTCGATAGGCTCGCCGTCATCAAACTATCGCTTTCGTGCGAAGGCTCAAGTCATCTCTTTGTTGTAGGTAATATTTTATCTTCAGCTTACATGAGAATGCCGCACACTTGCGCCCTTGGGTCTCGACAACCGGTGGCCGGCGGAGTATGCGGAGGGCATATTCAATCGTTTTAAAAAGGACGATCGGCATGAGCGCGAAAACCGACAGGCTTCTTTCCATCCTCAAATTGCAGCCGGTCGTTCCGGTCCTCGTGATCGACGACGTCGCGACCGCCGTGCCGCTGGCGCGCGCTCTGGTTGCCGGCGGGTTGAGGGCGATCGAGATCACGCTGCGCACGCCGGCAGCGCTCGAAGCGATCAGCGCGGTTGCCAACGAAGTGGAAGGCGCGGTTGCCGGCGCCGGCACGATCCTCAATGCCGCGCAATTCGAAGCGGCTGTCGAAGCCGGCTCGAAGTTCATCGTCAGCCCCGGCACGACGCAGGAACTGATCGATGTCGCGAACGACCACGAAGTGCCGCTGCTGCCGGGTGCCGCGACGGCGAGCGAAGTCATGGGCCTGCGCGAAGAAGGCTACGACGTCATGAAGTTCTTCCCGGCGGAACAGGCCGGTGGTGCCGCCTATCTCAAGTCGCTGTCTTCGCCGCTGGCCGGCACGATGTTCTGCCCGACCGGCGGGATCTCGCTTTCCAACGCGCGCGACTATCTGACGCTGCCGAACGTCGTCAGCGTCGGCGGCTCCTGGGTCGCACCGAAGGATCTGGTCGCCAAGGGCGATTGGGCCGGCATCACCAAGCTTGCGGCCGAAGCCTTCGCCCTCAAGGGCTGAACGGGAAGCACTGTTTCTACATTTGAAGGCCGGGCGTAAGCCCGGCTTTTTTCGTTGGTCGCGGTGTTCTTCGTCACACGCGCCTGGCGCGAATTTGTATTTCCCCTGCAACGTTCCTATGTCTCAATCCATTCGACGGCGCGAGCGCGGGCGGCGCTCCGTTTCGTTTGATCTCAACCGCCCGGAACCGACAATCCAACCGACAAGGAGCGAAACCCGATGTTCGACGCGAAGAAATTGCTGGATCAGTTTCTGGGATCGCAGGTGCCCGGTGCCGGCGGCACGGTGCGCGATCGCGCGACCCAGGCGACGCAGCTTGCCAAGGACAATCCGCTGGCGACAGGCGCCATCGCCGCGGTCCTGCTCGGCACCAAGTCTGGTCGCCAGCTGGCCGGCAATGCCGCTGTGCTCGGTGGCCTCGCGGCCATCGCGGGTCTCGGTTACCAGGCCTACAAGAACTATCAGGCCGGCAACACGCCGGGAGGCGCAACCGTTGCCAAGGGGGAACCGGAACTCCTGCCGCCGCCGGCCGATTCCGGCTTCGCGTCTGCGCCGGAGGCCGTCAGCCACGACTTCGCGCTGACGCTGGTGCGGGCGATGATCGCGGCCTCGCGCGCTGACGGGCACATCGACGAGGCCGAGCGTCAGCACATCATGGACAAGCTGTCGGTCGCCGGCCTTTCGGCCGATGCCGCCGCCTTCCTCGAAAACGAGCTTGCCAATCCTGTCGATATCGACGCGATCGTCGGTGCGGCCAAGACGGAAGAAGAGCGCGTCGAGGTCTATACCGCATCGCGCCTGACGATCGAGCCGGAGACGCGTGCGGAGCGTGGCTATCTCGACCTGCTGGCCGGCCGCCTCGGCCTTCCGGATGCGCTGGTCGATCACATCGAAGCGACCGTTTCGGCCGCCAAGGTGCCGGCGACGGCCTAGCATCCTCGCCTGATCCTCATGGGTTCATAACCAGTTTGAATTTGTATCGGTCGCCACTCTGGCCTATTGCGAAGTGCAAGGGGTAACGGAGGAGCGGCCGATGCGTGATCTCAAGAACTGGAAAGGATGCCCGGCGCCGAAGGGCGTCGCGCTCGAAGGGCGCTTCGTCAAGCTCGAGCCCTATGAGCGTGACCGGCATCTTCAGGACCTCTGGGACGGTCTCGGCGGCATGGCGATCAATCCGCTGCTCAAGTATTTCACGCAGCCGGACTTCAAGGACATTGAAGGATTCGACGCCTGGCTGACGGCGGCGCAGGAGAAATCCGGCTGGGTCACCGAAGTGTTTCGCGACAAGGCGACGGGTATCGTCGTCGGAATGGCTAATTACATGCGCGCCGATCCCGCCAATGGCGTTGTTGAAGTCGGCTCCGTCGCCCATGGCGCCGCCATGGCGCGCTCACCGCTCTCGACCGAAGTCCATTACCTGATGGCGAAACACGTCTTCGAGGATCTCGGCTATCGCCGCTACGAATGGAAATGCCACAGCGAGAACATGGCAAGCCGCAACACGGCGGCGCGCCTCGGCTTTACGTTCGAGGGCATCTTCCGCCAGCACATGATCTCCAAGGGCGAAAACCGCGACACGGCCTGGTTCTCGATGATCGACAGCGAATGGCCGCTGCTCAATGCCGCATTCGAAACCTGGCTCGCAGCTGATAATTTCGATGAGGATGGTCGCCAGAAGCGGCGGCTTGAAGATATACGTGCGGACTTGGAGCGGAAGGCGTCCAAGTAGGCGCCTGACGCTCGGTCGCACCAGACAACAGCAGGGAAGTCATGCAGAACAAGGAAAAGTCACCGGCGATCGCCGCTGCGATCATTCTCGTCGTCGCCGGCCTCGGCTTCTTCGTGCTGCCGTCGATCATGCTGAAGCTTGGCGACATCTCGCCCTGGCTTGCCGCCGCGTTCGGCGTGATCTTCGTACTGGCCTTTTTCCTGCTCTTCTGGCTCCGGGCCCGCTACCAGCGCAAGCGCGGGCTTTGACGATCGCTTCCTGCCAGAGCCTCAGCTCTGCAGGGCTGCGCCGAGAAGCACCAATCCAAGCAAAAGAACCGAGGCTGCACCGGCGATCTCGATGCCATTCGAGATCCGGGCGGCGGCAGAGCCGCTTGAGGCGTAGCGGAGCGCAAAGCCCTTGGCAGTGACGGCCATGGTCGCGAGGATCGAGACGGTGATCGCCGTGCCGATCGACATGGCGAAGACCGACAGCACGCCGCCGAGATAGAGCCCGTTCAGAAGCGCGAAGGAGAGCACGATCAGCGCGCCGGAGCAGGGACGCAGGCCGACGGCGATAACGGCCGACCAGGCTTCCCGGAGCGCGAAACGATCGCCCTTCAGCATCGACGGATCGGGGGCGTGCGCATGCCCGCAGCTCGCGCAGACTTCGCCAGGGCCATGGCTGTGCCCATGGTGACCGCCGTGTTCGTGATGGTCGTGATGATGGTGATCGTGGTGATGATGGTCGTGATCGTGCGCGAGATGGATATGCCCGCCGCCGGCGACTGAGGCCACGGCGACCGGGCGCAGCATCGACCGCAGCTTGCGCAGGAGCAGCCATCCGCCGAAAGCGGCAATGAGCGCGTAGCTGGCGATTTCCAACCACCGCGTCGCCGTGGTCATGTTGATCGACGAACCGCGCAGCAGCAGATAGACGGCGCCGATCAAAAGGATCGCGACGATCCCCTGCAAGATCGAGGAAAGGAACGACAACATTACGCCGCGCTTCAGCTCGGTCTCGTTGGCGATCATGTAGGAGGAGATCACCGCCTTGCCGTGGCCGGGGCCGGCGGCATGAAGGACACCATAGGTGAAGGAGAGCCCGACCAGCGACCAGAGCTGCCAGGGGTTTTCCCGCATGCCCTTCAACGCGTTGGTCATCAACCGGTAGAAGCCCTGCTGCTCCATGTTCACCCAGGCGAAGAAACCGCCGAGGAAGCCGGTCGTCTTGAATGCAGGCTCGGCCGTGCCGATGCCGAGCGGCGACTGGGCCGCCGCAAGCGTTGCGGACAGCGCCGTGACGATGAGCGCTGCCGTGACCAGACGTCCGATCCTGCAGGTGTTCAGCATGTGATCTCTATCCTGGTTGCAAAGAGCTTCGACATGTCCGTGCCGGTCGGATCACTCCAGAAGGCATCGGTCAGCGTGTCCTTGTTCTCGGCGAGGACCTCGTCCGGATCAGGGCGGACGACCTTGTGCTCGCAGGCGTTGATCTTCTCGCCGACGACGGTCAGGTCGTTGTCGGTCGCGAAATCCATCGCCGTATACATGGTCGGATCATAGACGCCGAAGGAAAGCTTGCCCTTGAGCGGCATCGGCTCGGCCGGCTTGACGGCGAACATCATCATGAGCTGCCCGTCCTTGTAGTCGACGGTGATGCTGTCCGGCTTGTTGACCTTGATGGTTTTGCCGTTGTCGAGGATCGTCGTGTAGTAATTGTACTCAGACAGCGACTCCAGCACGGTCTGGCCGACTTCCGCCAGTTCGTCCGGATCAAGCATCGCATTCGAGTTCTTGTCGAAATCGAGCACCACGCTCGACGAAAACAGCTCGTCGAAACGCCAGACGTTTCGCAGTTCGCTGACTTCGGCCTTGTCGTCGGAGACCACCTCGAGCCGCGCTTCCGCGAAGATGTGCGGATGGGCAAGGGCCAGCGACGGCGCAAGCAGGGTGGCAAGGCCGGCCATGATGAGGCGTTTGGTTCTCATGAAACGGCAATCCTTTCGGCGGGGCGATCTCCCGCGATTCGTTTCCGGGAATGTACCGGAAATGGGACGGAATTGGGACTTGGCCGATCACATGCGCCGGCGGCAGCTTCGGTGGTGCAGAGGCGGTCAGCGTGGCTTGCGGAACCAGGCATGCAGGAAATCGACCAGCGTCCTGACCTTGGCCGGCAAATAGCGGCGATGCGGATAGATCGCATAGATGCCGCGGTCGCGCGGCAGGAAATCGTCAAACATCGTCACGAGTTCGCCCGCCGCGATCTTCGGCCGGGCAATGAAATCGGGAATGACCGCGACGCCCATGCCGGAGACGGCGGCCCTCAGAGCGGCAAGCGGACTGTTGACCTCGATCGGGCCGCTGACCGGAACGGTGAAGGCCGAGCCGTCGGGCTCGACGAAGCGCCAGTTGGAATAGGAGCGGCCATTGGTGTCGAGAATGCAGGGGAGCTTGGAAAGATCGGTCGGGTGTTCGATCGGGCCGGATTTCTCAAGAAACTCCGGCGCGGCGCAGATCAGCACCTGGAAATCGTCGAGCTTGCGGGCGATAAGCGTGGAATCCTCCAGTCGCGTAATGCGGATGGCAGCGTCGAAGCCTTCCTCGACGAGATCGACGAAGCGGTCGTCCGAGACGATCTCCAGCGAGAGCTCAGGATGCTGCTTGCCGAAGTCGATGAGCGACTGGCCGATCTCGGCATCGACGAAAGTGCGCGGCGCCGTGATGCGCAGCCGTCCCTTCAGGTCGGAGTTGTTGGCGCGCACGAGATCGGCAAGGTTGTCGATCTCCTTCAGGATTTCCGAGGCGGTGCGGTAGTAGGTATGGCCGGCTTCGGTCAGCGAGAATTGCCGGGTGGTGCGGTTGAGCAGCAGCGCGCCGAGCTCGTCCTCGAGTTCGCGCACATATTTCGAAAGTAGCGCCTTCGACTTGCCGACGCGCCTGGCGGCGGCCGAGAACCCCTCGGCGTCCACGACGTCGATGAAGGCGCGGATGCGGGTGAGTGTGTCCATGGCAATCTTTCTTTCGTGCTCTCAATCGCGTTGCGCCGATTCGATGCGAACGCCTCTTTTCGCGCCGATGATGCCGACGGCAGGTTGTCCGTCGCTTGCGCCTGATGCACCGGTTTCGGCGGATACCGGCGCATGCTGAAAATAATGACCCTTTTCAATAATTTACAGCAGTGATCGATCCGGCGCAGATCGTTCAATGTTTGTGAACACCGCCAGTTTTGCCTGCTTGGAAAAAAATTCAACTGCCAGTGCGAAAAAACTCTTGATTGCGACAGGCTTTTTTCTTACCTACGCCCTTGCCCAAAGTCGCACGTGCCTGTGGGTGTCCGCCGACCCTCGATTAGGTGAGGGTATCGGTAAGGTACCTGGAACTAACCCCTCCAGTCGCTATTCCGGCCAACCGGGAAATGCGAGGACATCTTGAAGCAACGACGGTGCGGGCCTTTCTGGTGTCTGCCGGCTTTCCAACAGCCGGGGTTACTGAAGAGGCACACCTTCATTGCCGGAAGTGCGGTTGGGTTATCCCCTCCAATCCATGGCAGACAAAGCCGAATTGAAGCCTAGGCGGGCTTTGATTCACCGTTCGCGCATCGAGCGCATGCATGGTTCCGGGGTCTCCACCGGCTGGTTCCAGCGCATGTGCGCGTATGCCCTTTGTCCTCCGCGAAAGCGGAGCATTTTGGATCAGGGGAATATGGCCATGACCACGGCACGCATCATCGACTTCATCAACACCCGACGACCCGAAGGCCCATGCCTCGTTGTCGACCTCGACGTCGTGCGCGACAACTTCAAGGCCTTCCGCCACGCGCTGCCCGACAGCTCGATCTATTACGCCGTCAAGGCCAACCCGGCGCCGGAAATCCTGCGCCTTCTCGCCGGTCTCGGCTCCTCGTTCGATTGCGCGTCCGTCGCTGAAATCGAAATGGCGCTCGATGCCGGTGCGACCCCGAGCCGCATTTCTTATGGCAACACCATCAAGAAGGAGCGCGACATTGCCCGCGCCCATGCGCTTGGAATCAACTTGTTTGCGGTCGATAGCCACGAGGAAGTCGAGAAGGTCGCCCGTGCGGCCCCCGGCGCCCGCGTGTTCTGCCGCGTGCTGACCGATGGCGAAGGTGCCGAATGGCCGCTGTCGCGCAAGTTCGGCTGCGTCCCGCAGATGGCCGTCGACGTGCTCGTCTACGCCCATCAGCACGGCCTCGTCTCCTACGGCGTCTCGTTCCATGTCGGTTCGCAGATGACGAAGCTCGATGCCTGGGATGCGGCTCTCTCGGATGCCAAGCGCGTCTTCGTGCAGCTGGCCAAGCGCGGCATCGAGCTGAAGATGGTCAACATGGGTGGGGGCTTCCCGACGAAGTACCTGAAGGACGTCCCGACGGCGGAAGCCTACGGCCAGGCGATCTTCGGTGCGCTGAAGAAGCACTTCGGCAACAACATCCCGGAGACCATCATCGAGCCGGGTCGCGGCATGGTCGGCAACGCCGGCGTGATCAAGGCGGAAGTCGTGCTCGTGTCGAAAAAGTCGGACAACGACGCCCATCGCTGGGTGTTCCTCGACATCGGCAAGTTCGGCGGTCTAGCCGAAACCATGGACGAGGCGATCCGCTACCCGATCCGCACGGCGCGCGATGCCGACGAAATGGAACCTTGCGTTCTCGCCGGCCCGACCTGCGATTCGGCCGACGTGCTCTATGAGAAGAACATGTACCCGCTGCCGATCACGCTTTCGATCGGTGACGAGGTTCTGATCGAGGGCACCGGCGCCTACACGACGACCTACTCGGCCGTCGCTTTCAACGGCTTCGAGCCGCTGAAGGCCTACGTGATCTGATCCGGTTTGCTCCCGTCTTCGGGCGGGAGCGCCATTTCACAATTTTTGTTCGGTCCGCCTGAAGCGGTTTTGATGACGGGAGGCCCCGATGGCCGCTGTTGTTGACGCCCTGCGCGCATTCTTTGCGCCCACTACATTTGTAATCGATGCCGAAAATCCGGGCGACGTCGTCGCGCGCGAGAACCTGCTCGACCGTGCCATGGGGCCGGAGCGGCGCCGCAAGTCGTCGGAAAAGCTGCGCAGTGGCCGG
Source organism: Ensifer sp. R-19 (assembly GCF_049905105.1). Classification (NCBI taxonomy): domain Bacteria; kingdom Pseudomonadati; phylum Pseudomonadota; class Alphaproteobacteria; order Hyphomicrobiales; family Rhizobiaceae; genus Ensifer; species Ensifer sp. R-19. The sequence continues at coordinate 3,158,882 of NZ_CP184569.1, read as the reverse complement.
CTGCCGGCCGAGGGCCTCGCCTTCGTCGCGCGTGATATCGACGGTCATGTGATCGGCACGGTGCGTCTCTGGAACGTCGAAGCCGGTGTCAACCGCGAAGACCATGCCCTGCCGGCATTGCTGCTCGGTCCGCTCGCGGTCGATCCTGATCATGAGGGCAAGGGCATCGGCGGCATGCTGATGCGGGCGGCGATCGAAGAGGCCAAGAACCGCGGCCATGGCGCGATCCTGCTCGTGGGCGACGCCGCCTATTACGAGCGCTTCGGCTTCTTCGCGGGCCGCACGCAGCACCTCGTCATGCCCGGCCCGTTTGAGCGCAACCGGTTCCTGGCGCTCGAGCTTCGGGACAACTGGCTTGAGGGCGCTGCCGGCCTGATCGTCGCCAGCGGCCGTAAGCTGACGATGCCGCCGGTCCGCCGCGCGGCTTGATACCCCTTTCCGCCTCCAACCCTGCGGAGGCGGATTTTTCGCTGCTCCCTCGCTGGTCCGATGCGACCGGTGAGGGGGCAGACGCCCATGGGCCGGGCGCTCTCTCCCGATGATTTCGTGATCTTCCTTGACAACGCGGCGTCGCTGACCTGTCCTTGCGGACAAGGCCTCGTTGCAAGTGCATGGAAATCTCCCGCATGGATCCGTTCATTCTCGGGGCAGCGACCCTGCTGCCCTTTCTGCTGACATCCTTCATCATCGAACTGACGCCCGGGCCGAACATGGCCTACCTCGCCATGGTTGCGGCCTCGGAGGGGCGTCGGCCCGGCATGGCGACCGTTGCCGGCGTCGCGCTCGGCCCGGCACTCGTGGGCTTCGCCGCCTCCTTCGGGGTTGCCGAGTTCGTCGGTCAGTCGGACATGCTCTACGGCGCACTTCGCTGGGCAGGGGTCGGCTTCCTGCTCTATCTTGCCTTCGACGCCTGGAACGGCAACGGCGAGGAGGCCGGTCCGAGCGGCAAGCCGGTATCCTTCTATTTTCGACGTGGCTTGATCACCAATCTGCTCAATCCGAAAGCGGCCCTGTTCTTCGTAACCGTCCTGCCGACCTTCGTTGACGACGCCCGGCCGCTGTTGCCGCAGAACCTGACGCTTGCTGCGATCTATGTGGGCGTCGCGACTGCGGTGCATGCCGCGATCGTGCTTCTGGCAGGGGCTTTGGAGCCGGTCCTCAACTCACCGTCCCGCGAACGACTGGTGCGACGTGTGCTCGCACTGATGCTCGCGGCCGTGGCGATCTGGTTCGGCTGGTCGACGCGACGCTAGGGGTGCCCGGCAAAGGACCGACTAGGCGGCATCTTTCTCCGTGCGGGCGTCGTAGCAGACGAAGGCAAGCTTGTTGCCGTCCGGGTCGCGCACATAGGCCGCGTAGAAGCCGTCTCCGTATTGCGGGCGGAAGCCCGGTTTTCCCTCTTCGCCGCCGCCTCGCTCCATTGCGGTTTCGAACAGGCGGTCGATGAGGTTGGCGCTTTCCACCAGGAAGGCCGTCATGGCGCCGTTGCCGACCGAGGCGGGACGCGTGTCGAAGGGGTAGCAGGCGAAGAAGCGCGGCGCCTTGTCGTCGTCCTTTCGGCCCCACGAGGACACCTGCTCGTCGCAATAGCAGCGTTCCTGGCCGATCAGCGTCATCAGCGGATCATAGAAACGCTCTGCACGTTTCAGGTCCGACGTCCCGACCATGGTGTAGCCGATCATGCCTGTCTCCTCGCCTTGCCCGTCTCGGTGGCAAGTCGTCTCACACCTGCTCCAGGCACGCAACAGTGGCAATCGGGATTAGAAGGAGCCACCGATACGCGCAACGATGGTGTTCGCGCTGTGTTGCCGTGGATCGCATGTGCCTCAAGACGAGAAGCGGATGGTGTCCTCGGCGCCGTCCGCCTTTTTGTGCGTTACTGCCCCCTTGAGAAAGGCGCGGCCGCGTTCGGACAGGCGATAGCCGACGGCAAGGCTTTCCGTGAGGCCGAGTTCCTTCAGTTTTCGGATGCGCGTCTTGAGTTTCAGTTTTTCCATGCCGATGGTGGCGCTCAATTCCGTGGCGGTGGTTCCGTCGCAGGCAGCGATCAGCGTGAGCACCGGTATCGTCCAGGCCATGCCCGCGCTGCGGTCGAAGTCATCGAGCTTGCGGCCGATCTCTGCCCGTTCTTCGCTGCCGAAGTCGGACATTTCCCGCAGCGTGATGCGCAGATCGTCGCCGGCTCGGTGGAAGGCGATGCGGTAGCAGCGACCATCGCGGCGAGCGGCAAGCTGTTTCAAGAGAGCGCCGAGGTCGGCAAAGCCGGCCTTGCGCGCGTCGCCGTCGGTGATTGCGCCTTCCTCGATCTCGTCGACGGCATCGATGGCGAGAACGCCGACTGCGGTGCGCAGCGTACCACCGGCCCTGACCGTTGGCTTCGTCCAGCGTCGGAAGGCCAAGGTCACGTCGCCACTCGCGATGGCTGCGAGCACGTGCTGACGAAGCAGCAGGCGGTGGCGCGGCGATAGAGGGCGAGCGAGCCGGCGAGCGCCAGTAGCGCGCCGCCACAGAGTCTATCGAGCCAGACGGCGCCGGAGTGCTTGAGGAAGGCCGCGGCCTGTGCACCGAGCAGCGCGTAACCGAACATTACGGCAAGATCGACCGAGGCGAAGACGAATGCCAGGATGGCATATTGTGGTGCTTGCGGCGCGGCGGCGTCGATGAACTGCGGCAGGAAGGCGGTGAAGAACAGGTAGCCCTTCGGGTTGGTGACGGCGACGAGGAAGCTCTTGAGGAAGATGGCGACAGCGGAAACGGGATGACCGGAGCCGCTTGCCTCGGTTGCGACCTGGATCGTCCCTTTCGACCGCAACAGCATGATACCGAGAAAGTCGAGGTAGGCGGCGCCCAGCCATTTGACGACGGTAAACCAGAATTCGGAGGCGGCGAGCAGGGCGCCGAGACCGAGTGCGACGGCGCCGATCAGCACGAAATCCGAGAGCATGGCGCCGAGCATACCGGCCGTGGCGCGCTTCACGCCATAGCGCGAGCCGTTGGTGAGCGCGAGCAGGACCGTCGGGCCTGGCGTCGCGATGCCGATGAAGGCAACCAGCGCGAATGCGAGTATCGTCATGTCGGTCATGGGGTCCTCCCTGCGTCTCCCGCGCCGTAGTCGTCCCACAGCTTTTGCGCGTGCGCAATCGTCTTTTGCGCCTGCACGATCGCCGCTCTTCCAGGCGAGGTTTGACAGCCGAGACGGCATCCCCTATGGAAACGGCAGGGTGAAGGTCCCTGCCGTCCGCGAGCGTCATGCTTTGGTGAAGTCCTTCTTCGAGACACGGTCAGCCGAAACGGCATGCGAACCGGTGGCAATGCGGGCTCCCATCTCCAAGGAATGCATGCCGCTGCAGGAGACCCTCTCATGACGCGCGGAACAACCACGCTTCCCTCACTCGATGCCCTAAAAGATCAGGCCAGGCGCTTGCGTACCCGCCTTGCTGCCGAAGGCGAAACCATCGGCCATTCCCGTTCGCTTGAATTGATCGCCGCCCAATACGGCTTTCGCGACTGGAACACGCTGCACGCTGCCGTCGGCAACCGGCCGCCCTTCAATCCCTGGATGCTGGGCTCGCGGGTGAAGGGGCGCTATCTCGGCCAGGCTTTCGAAGGCGAAATCCTGTCGGTGCAGGCGCTGACGGCGCAGCCGGGGCGCTATCGCCTGACGATGAAATTCGACGAACCGGTCGACGTCGTCACCTTCGAGAGCTTCTCGGCCTTCCGTCAACGGGTCACTGCGACGGTGGATGAGACGGGTCGGACGATCGAAAAGACCTCGAACGGGCTTCCGCAACTCGAACTCGATTGGTGAGACTGGCGCTCGTCGGGCTTTGCCACGCGGATGAGCCCGCTTCCGGTCCGTGCAACGGCTTCCGATCAACGTCCCCGAAGCGCGTGCTTCCGGGGACGTTTTCGTTTCAGGGCCGATCGCAGGTGCGGCCTTGGCCGAGTTGTCCCGTGGGCCGGAAGATCGCTCGATTTGCAAGTTAATTGCGAATGAGTTGCATTTGCATTATTGATGTAGCTGCAAATGATTTGCAAAAGCATGTGGCGCATTGCTGACCTATGCCGATCGCAGCGTGGCGCGCGGGTTATCCAATCGAGAGAGGGCCGAAAATGGACAAGCCGACAAGACCAGACCTGCTCCGAAGGCGGAGCCTTCTGATGGGCGGGCTGGCGGCGGCGGGCGGGACCGCGATCTGCACCAGCGCCACCTTGGGCCAAGAGCAGGCGAGCCATGCCGGTCATGCTGCGCCGGCGGGGGCCACCACCCAGGACCCGATGCCCGCCATGGGGCATGGGGCGATGATGACAGTCGGCGATGTTGACAGCGCAGCCAACGGCTTCGATCCGACCGACATGCTGACCGATTGGGAGACCGGGACCGTTTCAACGCTACCGGACGGGCGGACGCTACGCACCTTCGAGATGAGGGCGGAGGATCGCGAGATCGAGATCGCTCCCGGCATCAAGTTTCCCGCCTGGACCTATAACGGCCGTGTCCCCGGGCCGGCGCTGCGGGCGAAGGAGGGTGAGCGGCTGAGAATCGTCTTTCGCAACTATGCGTCTCATCCGCACTCGATCCATTTCCACGGCATCCATGCCGCACGCATGGATGGCGTGCCGGGTGCGGGCATGGTCGATCCGGGCGATGAGTTCATTTACGAGTTCGACGCCAAGCCGTTTGGCTGCCATCTCTATCATTGCCATGCGATGCCGCTGCGCCGGCATATTCACAAGGGCATGTACGGCGCCTTCGTCATCGACCCGGATCCGGAGCGCCGGCCGGAACATGTGGACGTCGCCCGCTCCCGACTGCTCGGCACGCCGGAGAATGCCGGCTGGCAGGAACTGGTGATGGTGATGAACGCCTTCGACACCAATTTCGATGCGGAAAACGAGTTCTACGCGGTCAACACCGTCGCTCACGCCTTCATGAAGCGGCCGATCCGGATCGTGAAGGGCAAACCGGTGCGCATCTATCTGGTCAACGTCATCGAGTTCGACCCAATCAACTCGTTCCACCTGCACGCCAATTTCTTCGACTATTACGATCAGGGCACGACGCTGACGCCGACATTGAAAACCGTCGATCTCATCACCCAGTGCCAGGCACAGCGCGGCATTCTCGAATTCACCTTCGCCGAGCATGAGCCCGGTCTTTACATGTTCCACCCGCATCAGACCGAGTTTACCGAGCTCGGCTGGGTCGGCATGTTCGACGTGGTGGAGGCGCTGGCATGAACGAGACCCTGCCGAGAGCTGCTATCCGCGCGGCAAAGACCAACCTGGTGTGGCTGGCGCTGCCTCTCATCGCCTTTGCCATTGCCGTTGCCTGGATTCTATCGGCCGATCCGTTGTCAGGATTCCGCAATGGCGCGCCGCCTATCGAAAACCTGACCTTCGAAAGGACCGTGCTCGACGATAGCGGCCTTCGCCTCCTTGTTCGCGCCGGTGGATCCGAACCGATGACAGTGGCGCAGGTTCAGGTGGATGACGCCTATTGGCAGTTCACCCAGGATCCGTCGGGGCCGATCGCGCGGGGCAGGGCAGCATGGCTGAACCTGCCATTCCCATGGATGCTGGGCGAGGCGCATGCTGTGAAGGTGGTGACCAACACCGGGGCCACGTTTGTGCACGACATTGCCGTCGCCGTGCCAACGCCGCAGGCAACGACAGGCCAACTGCGACTGCAGGCGCTGGTCGGCATTATCGTCGGCATCGTGCCGGTGGCCGTCGGCCTGATGTTCTATCCGGTGCTGCGTGGCGTCGGCCGCGACGGCATGGCGTTCCTGCTGTCACTGACGATCGGCCTGCTCGGCTTCCTGCTTGTCGATGCGAGTGCAGAAGCGCTCGAACTTGCCGGCGAGGCGGCCGCGATCTTCCAAGGGCCGGTCATGGTGGTGCTGGCGGGCTTGGGCAGCTTCCTCCTGCTGATAGCGATCGGGCGGCGAAGCGGTGCGCCGGCCGGGCTTGCGCTTTCCACTTACATCGCGCTCGGGATCGGCCTGCACAATCTCGGCGAGGGGCTGGCGATCGGTGCCGCCTTTGCGGCGGGGTCGGCTGGGCTCGGTACCTTCCTGGTGCTGGGCTTTGCGCTCCACAACGTCACCGAGGGCATCGGCATTGCCGCTCCGATCCTGAAAAAGAGGCCGTCCATCTGGACGTTCATCGGGCTGACGCTGCTTGCCGGCGGTCCGGCGGTGATCGGCATGTGGCTCGGAAGCCTTGCAACCTCGGCGCAGTGGTCGGCGTTGGCGCTTGCGGTTGGTGCAGGGGCGATCTTGCAGGTGATCATCGAAGTCGGCGCCTATCTGATGCGGCAAAGCGAGCGCGGGCGCGACGTGTTCCTGACGCCGCCTGTTCTGGCCGGTCTCGCGACCGGCGCCGCCTTCATGTTTGTCACCGCCGCGCTGGTGAAGATCTGAAGCGGGAGCGGGTCTGACGCGGGCCGAGATGGATCAGACGATCGTCTGGTCCATCTCGGCCGCCGGCACCTCGTCGACACGGTGAATGCGCACCACCATTGCCGGCACGCCCGCGACCGTGGTGCGCGGCGGCACGGACTTCAGGACGACGCTGCCGGCCGCGACCTTGCTGTAGGCTCCGACCTCGATATTGCCGAGGATCTTGGCGCCGGCGCCGATCATGACGCCTTGGCGTATTTTTGGATGCCGATCGCCGGTTTCCTTACCGGTGCCGCCGAGCGTGACGTTCTGAAGGATCGAAACCTGGTCTTCGATCACGGAGGTCTCGCCGATGACGATGCCGGATCCATGGTCGAGCATCACCGCCTTGCCGATTGCTGCGGCCGGGTGGATATCGGGACCGAAGACAAGCGAGGCGAGGTTCGAGAGCCAGTTGGCGACTTGCCTGCGGCCATCGATCCAGAGCCGGTGAGCCGCGCGATAGGTCTGCAGCGCCTGGAAGCCCTTGAGATTGAGGAGGACATGCAAGAGGCCCGGGCAGGCGGGGTCACGCTCCATCACCGCCTGGAGGTCCGCCTCGGCAGCGCGCAGAGCTGCTGCATCGGCGTCGAAGACGTCCGAAAGCAGCTGCGCCAGCGACCGTTCGTCGACACGGGCGACGGAAAGATGGGAAGCGAGAACACCTGCGAGCACCGCCGCATCCGACCGCGCCTCGGTGATCAGCCGCAGGGTTTGCTCCATGACCGGCTCGCGCATGGCGAGCGCCCGGGCTTCCGCACGGATGCGGTTCCAGACTTCGCCGTCCGCCAGAGGCACAACGGCCGAGCCAGCATAGAGTGGAGCTTCTGCGCCTGCGGTCATTGTTCGCCTGCTATCCCGCGATATCGACGACACCGCAGTCACCCTCGGCCGAGCCGAAGACGAGCTGCCGGCCGTCCTTGTTCCAGGCCATGGCGGTGATGGCGCCCTTGCCGGGGCGGCGCAGCAGCACTTCCTTGCTGTCGGCAAAGCGCGCGCCGAGGATCATGCCGTCCTGATAGCCGATCGCGACGATGTCTTCGGCCGGATGGCAGCAGACCGAGGTCACCATGATGTCGGCGCGGGTGCCGAGTTCCAGCGGCGCCTTGCCCATCGGGCCGTCCTTGCCCTGGAAGGGCCAGACGATCGCGGCCGGGGCGCCCGAGGAGGCGAGCCATTTGCCCTTGGCTGACCAGGAGACCGACTTCACCTTGGCGGGATAGCCGGTCATGCGCATGTGGCGGGCTTCGGCGCCGGGCTTGGCGTCGAGTTTCCAGCCGTGCAGCGCGTTTTCCTGCATTGTCGTCACCAGGAAGCGGCCGTCCGGCGAGAAGGTGACGCCGGTGTGGGCACCTTTCCACTCGAGATCGATCGGCTGGCCGGAGGTGCCGACCCAATGCAGCGACACGCCATTGTAGCGGGCAGCGGCGATGCGCAAACCCTTCGGCGCGAAGGCGAGGCCCTCGACGGTGCGTTCCTCGGTAAATTCCTTCGTCGTGCCCTCCGCAAGACGCACATGCGTAGTCTTGCCATAGGCATAGGCGACGGCGCCTTGCGGGCCTGTCGCAACTTGCGCGATCCACTTGCGTGGCGCTTCGGTGACCAGCGAGGTGGTGCCGTCGGCGGCCGTACGCATGACCTTGCCGTCCTCGCCGCCGGTCAGCAGCGTGTCGTTGGCGTCGTCCACCACGAGCGACAGCAGGCCCTCATGGACCTCCGTCGTCTTGTGGCCGAGGTCGAGGCGATGGATCGCACCGGTGGCTTCGGCGAAGAAGGGGACGCCTTTGAGAAAGGCCACGCCGACGACGTGACCTTCGAGATCGAGGGGAGCGACAGTCGGCATCAGTTCGGCTGCGCCTCGCAGGCTTTGAAGGTGCGCTCGAGCTTTTCACGATCGAGGTCACGGCCGATGAAGACGAGGCGGCTTTCGCGCTTTTCGCCTTCCTTCCACGCACGCTGGTGATCGCCCTCGATGATCATGTGCACGCCTTGAACGACGTAACGCTCGGCATCGCCAGCAAAGGCGATGATGCCCTTCAGGCGCAGGATGTTCGGGCCGTCCGTCTGGGTGATCTTCTGGATCCAGGGGAAGAAGCGATCGGGGTTCATCTCGCCGCCGCGCAGCGAGATCGACTGCACCGTCACGTCGTGGATCGGCGAGGGGGCATCGTGGTGATGATGATGGTCGTGATCGTGGTCATGATCATGATCATGATGGTCGTGATCATGGTGGTGATGGTGATGATCGTGGCCGCAATCCGGACCGCAGGTGTGATCGTGTTCGTGATCGTCCTGGTCGAGGAAGTGCGGATCGTTTTCTAGCGCCCTTTCCAGGTTGAAGGCGCCCTGATCGAGGACCTTGGCAAGATCGATGTCGGAGCGCTGGGTGCGGTAGATGCGGGCCGACGGATTGATGACGCGCACGGTCGCTTCGATGCGCTCCAGTTCCTCAGGTGTGACCAGGTCGGTCTTGTTGAGCAGCACGACGTCGGCAAAGGCGATCTGGTCTTCGGCCTCGCGGCTGTCCTTCAGCCGCAGCGGCAGGTGCTTGGCATCGACAAGTGCGACGACCGCGTCGAGCTCGGTCTTGGCGCGCACGTCATCGTCCATGAAGAAGGTCTGGGCGACCGGCACCGGATCGGCAAGGCCGGTCGTCTCGACGATGATCGCGTCGAAGCGGCCGGGGCGGCGCATCAGGCCCTCGACCACGCGGATCAGGTCGCCGCGCACGGTGCAGCAGACGCAGCCGTTGTTCATCTCGTAGATTTCCTCGTCGGATTCCACGATCAGGTCGTTGTCGATGCCGATCTCGCCGAACTCGTTGACGATGACCGCGTATTTGCGACCATGGTTCTCGCTGAGGATGCGGTTCAAAAGCGTCGTCTTGCCGGCGCCGAGATAGCCGGTGAGCACAGTGACGGGGATCGGCTTCTGCGGGGATGTTTCGGTCATGGGAACCTCTAGGATTTCCGGATGCGGCGGGCAGGCATCCAAGTCGGGTTTCATATAGGAGATGCGGCGGCGATGCGCAAATGGCGCGGGCGATTTTGGCGGGCGCGGGCGGATCGCCTCAGCGGTCTGCGATAACCCTCCTTTCATCAAAATCGGAGAGAGTGCGCGGCAGATCCTAGGGGTGTGCAGGTGAAGACGATTTCCATCAACGGCCGGTTCCTGACCCAGCCGCTTACCGGCGTGCAGCGCTTTGCCCGTGAGATGACCCGAGCGCTGGATGCGCGCATCGCTTCCGGGCAGGTGCCGCATGCGCTGAAGGACGCGCGCTGGCGGCTGCTTACTCCGGGCAAGGCTGTCGACGATCTCGGGCTCAAGGCGATTTCGGTCGAGCGGTTCGGCTCCGGACCGGGCCATGTCTGGGAGCAGGGTGCGCTCTACTGGCGCGCGCGCCGCGATATGCTGATCGGCTTCGGCGGCAGCGGCCCGGTGCTGCACGGCGACCAGGTGGTGGTGATCCACGACGTCACCCTGTTTCGCCATCCGGCCTCGTTCGGGCGCGGCTACCGGCTGTTTCATGGGGCGCTCGGTTTCATCCTTGCAAGGCGAGCAAAGCTCGGCACCGTCTCCAACTTTTCGCGCCAGGAGCTTGCCGATGTCTTCCGCGTGTCGGCTGCTGGCATCGACGTCATCTACAACGCGACGGATCACTTCGCGCGACTTCTGCCGGACGAGGGCGTCATCCAGCGGCTCGGGCTTGCCGATACGCCCTTCTTCCTGCTGGTCGGCACGCTGAAGCCCAACAAGAATGTCGAGTTTGCTGTGCGCGCTTTCGAGGCACTCGGTGCCGGCGACCACAAGCTCGTGGTCGTGGGTGGCACCGATCCGACCGTGTTCCGCGATATCGCGCCCACATCGAAGGGCAACCTGGTCTTTCCGGGTCGCCTGACCGACGAGGAGATCGCCGGGCTGCAGCGCCGCGCTGTCGCCTTCGTCTTTCCCAGCCTCTATGAAGGCTTCGGCATCCCGCCGCTGGAAGCAATGACGCAGGGGTGCCCGGTGCTGGCCGCCGATATTCCGCCGGTTCGCGAGGCCTGCGGCGATGCCGTTTGCTACTTCGATCCGTTGAAGACGGAGGCTTTGGTCGACGCGATGCGGACGATCTCCGCCGACGAGGCCGTTCGCCGAGATTTGCGGCGTTCCGGCTTTGACAATGCGAAGCGCTTTTCCTGGGACGGGAGTGCGGTCGTGCTGCTCAACATGCTGGCGGCGCAGCACACCTGATCCATTCTGCGCGATTTTGGAGCGTCAAAGGTCGAGAACCCGCATCGGGTCCAGTCGACCCCGGACAAAATCACCAAATGCAATCAGATTGCCCTTGAGCCGACCGCGTCTATCGACGAGGCCTTGCGGTTTGAGGCTGCCGAGGATGTTGGCGGCGATGTTGCCACCCATGAGGCGAAGTGCCCATTTCAGTCCGACCGTGCCCTTGTTGCGCAGATAGAGCGGATTGGCGACCTGCGAGTAACCGAAGCGCAGGCCCGAGGTGCGGCCGCGCTTGTTGCCGAGGTGGACGCCGCGCAGCGCCGGCGATTTCACGATGCGCCCGTGCGCGGCCAGACGCCGGCAGAAATCGACATCCTCCTGCCAGCCATAGAGCGGCAGCCGCTCGTCGAAACGGGTGCGTTCGGCGGCAATCGCCGATACGCGGAAGGCCATGTTGCAGCCATAGGCGTTGAAGGCCGGCTGTGTGACATCGTGCGGCTGAGCGCCGGGATCCGTCTCGAGGATCGCCTTGGCATCGGCAATCGATATGCCCGGGCCATGAATGCCGTCGGCCAGAACCAGGCCGGTTGCCACGACGAGATCAGCCTCGCGATCGAACAGCCTTTCAGCCTCGGTAAGAAAATCGCTGCGCGGCAGGAAATCGTCGTCGAAAAAGACGATCAGATCGGCGGTTGTCGCCTGGTCGAGGATGGCGTTGCGCTGTGCGCTGGAACCCTTGTTGCCCGCGACGATACGGGCCTTCAAGGGAAGCGAGCCGATTCTGGCTTCGTCGACGTCCTCCGGCGTGCTTGGGCAGATGACGACGGCGTCCGGTAGTCGCGTCTGCCGCGTCAGATGCAGCAGGGTTTCGGAGAGGACCTCGCGGCGGCCCGCGGTCGCTATGCCGACGACGATGTTCATGGGGCGCTCTCCGCTCTTTCGGCGCGATCTAACCGGAAATTCGTGCAGTTTTTCTTAGCGCCTAGGCCGTGCTGGGTCTCGGCGACCGCATCATCAGCCGCAACTGGTTGAGCGAGAGCAGGCAGAACAGACCACCGACAACAATACCGGTACCGATCGTAACGTAGCTGGTTTCACCGGAGAGGGAGAAGGCCAGCACGGCCGCGCCAAGTCCGGCGGCGGCGAAGAGCACGGGCGGCCAGGAGAAATCGAAGGCGAGCGAGGACATCAGGCGAAGGCCGATGAGGGCGGCGAGGATCGCGCCGATGGCGCTGCCCCAGGCTAACGCCGCATCGTTCGCCCCAGCCAAAGCCAGGACTGCCAATGCTCCAAGGCTTAGAAGCACGCAGTCGGCCACGGCGAGCAGCAGGATCAACGCAAGGCGTTGCCTCAGGTGCAGCGGCGTCGGCAGCATGATCTGTGTCAGCGTGCGAACGAGCGAGAGGACGATGATGGCAGGCGCGGTTGCGAGGAAACCTTGCTGCAGGTCCGGGCTGATGACGAGCCAGGTGGCCGGGAGAAGTGCAGCGAAGATACCGGCGGCCATCATCAGCGCAAAGCTCGTCAGCAGCGCGTAGTATTGCCCGAGTTGGCGGGGAAGAGCGGCGCGATCGCCGGTCCGGTCATGCGCGGCAACGATCTCCGGATATTGGATCGCCTGAAGGGCCGAAACGATGAGCACGAACGGGCGTTGCAGCAGGTCGAGCGCAAGCAGGGCGCCGGCAGCACCCGTCGCGCCGAGCGCCGAGGTGAAGATCGCCTTCAGTGCCAAGGGCGCGAACATGGCGGCAGTGGCGGCCCCGGCCGACACGCTGCCATAGATGAGATGCTTGCGGATACGGACATTGTCGAGCGCGGCGGCTGGGCGCGTGTCGGCGCGGCGGGAAAGAAGGAATGCAAGCAGGCCATAGGCAATGTAACCGGCGAGCAGGCCCGTGACGGTCGACAGGAAGCTTGGCGAGATGAGTGCGCCGAGGAGCGTACCCGCGGCGAGAATGGTGGCGCGGGAGCCCTGCAGCACCGAGAAGGCGCGGAAATCCTGGCGAAAACGCAGCATGGTCAGATGCAGATCGCTGCTGCCTTGTGCGATCGAGACCAGGCCGCCGACAAGCGCCACGACCGGCGGCACGCCGAAGATCAAGGACACGCCCGCCGCGATCAGGCACAGCATGGCGCAGGCGAGGGCTTCGGTCAGGATCGCCCGCCGCTCCGCCGCTTCACTGTCCGCATCCGCCCCAGGGTAGAAACGCATGCAGGCGAAACGCACCCATTCGAAGGCGGCGATCGCAGCGAACTGGCAGATGGAGATGAACAGTGAATAGCTGGCATAGTCGGCCGGCGCCAGCCAGTGGGCGACGACGATCAGCAGGCCAAAGGCGATGACGGCCTGGTAGAAATAGGCGCCGAGCGCAATGATCTTCGCCATGGTTTTTCTGCCCTACGCCGCGCGCATTTGGGCATCTGATAGCGCAAAAGCACAAAGAAAGTGTTTGCCGGCGCGGCCTCAAGCCAGTTCGTCGGGGTCGAAATCCCTGACATCGTCAAGGAGTTCGATAAACCCTCGGACGGCATGGGCGATCAAAATCTCACCCCGTGCCGCCGTGGCAACCGAGGCATTGCCGGCGACACCTTCGCCATTCAGGTCGTGCATCTTCCAGCCGAAGGCGTGGGGACCGTAAGCGCGCAGATGCTTGAAGCGTTCAGAAAATTCGCCTTGGCGGGAGGTGAAATTTTCGGCCTTGGCCATGTCGACCCTGTCCGGATGGAGCGCCAGCATCACCGATGTCTCGATGTCGCCGCCGTGGATGTCCAAGGCTTTATCCTCCGGCTTGATCCAGCCGTCCGGTTGGCCGAAGCGGGTCCAACTCGTCGCGACGGCCAGCATGTTGAAGCGTATGCGCGCTTCGGTCGCGACGATCGTCATCAACGGCGAGTTGCCGCCATGGGCGTTCAGCATCACGAATTTGCGGACGCCGAGGTGATGGAGATCGCCGGCAATGCCGAGCCAGCGCTCGACCGCCTCGCCATAGGCAAGGGTTCGGCTGCCGGCGACATCCATGTGCTCGATGGAGTAACCGACCGGCTCGGCCGGCAGGAAGGTTACCGGCAGGCCGGCGGGCATGGCGGCGATCGTGCGGGAGACGATGCCCTCGGCGATCAGCGTGTCGGTTTCGAAGGGCAGATGCGGACCGTGCTGTTCATGGGCGCCGAGCGGCAGCACGGCGATCCAGTCACGGCGAGCGTCGGCCGGAAGGTCGGTCCGATTGTCCTGCCATCGCGGCTCAGGCATCGACATTTCTCTTCGATCCTCCACGTCAATTGTCGTAAAATTGTTATTTGAGTCATACAGTTCGTAATCGCAAGCTGTATTGTTATAAGTGTTCGACTCGGGGATTCGGCAGGAGGTCCAATGGGCAAGAAGAACAAGGCCGAAAAGAAAGGCAAGAACGGCAAGAAGAAGGACGAGTTCCTGAATGAGCCGCACGATCTTGCCGCTATCCTTGTCCAGGCAGCGCGTTCCATGCGCACCGTACTCTCCCGCAATCTTCTTGAAAGTGGTCTTTACGCCGGGCAAGACGGCGTAATGCTGGCGCTGGCCGAAGCCGACGGCATGACCGCGGGTGGGCTTGCCGCCAGGCTTGGGGTCAAGGCGCCGACCATGACCCGCACGATCGGGCGGATGGAAGCGCAGGGCTTCCTCGAGCGCCGTCCCGACGAGGACGATGCGCGGCTCACCAAGGTCTATCTTACTGAGCCCGGCCGCAACCGGCTGCAGATCATCGCCGAGGCGGGGCAGCATTCGGAAAAGCTCGCGACACGCGGCCTGACCGACAAGCAGGTGCGCACGCTGATGAAACTGCTGCGCGCCGTCGACAGTAATCTCCAGGCCGCACGGGCCGCCGACTGAGCCTTGTTCGCCGCATATTGCCGTGGCGATTTAAACAGTTTAAAAGGGATTTAAATTTATGGCACGCGTACGTCCGCTGGGATGTACGAAAAGTGCCGTGAGGCATGCTGCAAGAACCTCACTCGGATTGGATTGTGGGGCTGCGGCCGGGGGCGGAACAAGGCTACAGGGGGCATCGTGGCGCAAAAGGTCAAGCTTTCGACGATCGCGGAAACACTCGGTCTTTCGACGGCAACGGTATCCCTGGCTCTACGCGACAGTCCTTTGGTGGCGACCGTCACCCGCGATAAGATCAAGGAGCAGGCCCGCGCGCTCGGCTATATCTACAACCGCCGCGCCGCCAGTCTCAGAACATCCCGCTCCGGCATCATCGGCGTCGTCGTGCACGACATCATGAACCCGTTCTACGGGGAAATCCTCAAAGCCATCGAAGCGGAGCTCGACCGCGACAAGCAGACCTTCATTCTCTCCAACCACTACGATTCGGTCGACAAGCAGCGCGATTTCATCGAGACGCTGCTGCAGCTCGGCGGTGATGGCGTGATCATGTCGCCGGCGATCGGTACGCCGTTGGAGGACATCCAGCTTGCCGAGGACAACGGCATGCCGGCGATCCTGATCGCCCGTTCGATCGAGGGCGTGGACGTGCCGATCTTCCGCGGCGACGACGCCTACGGCATCTCGCTTGCCACCAACCACCTTATCGGCCTTGGCCATCGCTGCATCGCCATGGTCGGCGGTACCGACCAGACGTCGACCGGGCGCGACCGCTATCAGGGCTATGTCAACGCGCTGCGCAAGGCCAATATCGAGGTCGATCCGGAGCTGCGCATCCCCGGTCCCCGCACGAAGCAGGGTGGCTTCGAGGCGGCGGTGCATCTGCTCTCCCTGCCGCAGAAGCCGACGGCAGTCGTCTGCTGGAACGACCTGGTGGCGATCGGCATGATGAACGGCATCGCCCGCGCCGGTCTGGTGCCCGGCGTCGATATCTCTGTCACCGGCTACGACGACCTCGAAGAGGCGTCGATCGCCACGCCGGCATTGACCACCGTCTGGAATGGCCAGGCCGATGTCGGCCGCAGTGCTGCCCGCGCGCTCCTCGACAAGCTTTCCGGCAGCCACGAACCCGACGGTATCCATCTGATCAAGCCGGAAATGCGCATCCGCCAATCAACGGGCCCGTTGCGCGTCATCGCCTGAGATCTCCCTCCCGACAGGAGCTGCCCATGTCTGTGAACCGCACGCGCGTTCTCGTGCCCGGAAAGATCAATCAACGGGTCATTGATCGACTGGTCGGGCAATTCGAAGTCGTCAGGATCGAGAGTGCCGATCCAGCATTGGTGACGCCGGATATGCAGGACGTGAAAGCGGTTGCAGTAGCCGGCCGGCTGCCCGGTGCCCTGATGGATGTCCTGCCGCAGCTCGAGATCATCGCCAATTTCGGCGTCGGCTATGACGGCGTCGAGGTCGCACATGCCGCCGCCAAGGGCATTGCCGTCAGCAATACACCGGATGTTCTGACCGAAGAGGTGGCCGACACGGCGGTTGGTCTTCTGCTGAATACACTCCGGCAATTGCCTCAGGCAGAACAATGGCTGCGCCAGGGACGCTGGAGCCGCGAGGGCGCGTTTTCTCTGTCGCCGCTGTCCCTGCGCGGCCGAAGCGTCGGTCTTTACGGCCTCGGTCGCATCGGGCTTTCGATCGCCAGGCGGCTGGAAGCCTTCGGGGTGTCGATCGCCTATCACACGCGTAGCCCGCGCGAAGGCCTGCCCTATGCCTACCATCCGACGCTCGTCGGCCTCGCGGCGGCGGTCGATACGCTCATTGTCATCGTGCCCGGCACCGAGGCGACGCGGCATACGGTGAATGCGGAGGTTCTCGTGGCGCTCGGCGGAAACGGCGTGCTGATCAATGTCGGGCGTGGTTCGACGGTCGATGAGGCGGCGCTGATCGCGGCGCTTCAGAAGGGCGTGATCGCCGGCGCCGGGCTCGATGTTTTCGAGAACGAGCCGCAGGTGCCGGACGCGCTGATGGCTTTGCCGAACGTGTCGCTCCTGCCGCATGTGGCCTCGGCCTCGGTGGTCACACGCAACGCCATGGCCGATCTCGTCGTCGACAATATCGCAGCCTGGTTTGCGACCGGAAGGGCTTTGACGCCGGTGCCGGAAACGCCGTTCAGCCGACGCGTGATTTGACACCCGGCGTCGTTGCCTGAGGCGGCGATGCGGAAGCCGTGATGTCAGGCGGCCAAACGGCCGGCGGCGTAAGTCCGCACCGCGTCGCCGAAGGCCCTGAACAGGCTGGCGGAGGGGGTGTCGGTGCGCACCCAGTATTCCGGATGCCATTGTACGCCGACGGCAAAGGCCTTGGCGCCGATCACCGAAACCGCTTCGATCGTGCCGTCGTCAGCCACCGCTTCGACAGCCAGGCGCGGAGCAGCGGCGCCGATCGCCTGTCGGTGCAACGAGTTGACGCGGATGCGGCCGGCGCCAAGCACGGGCGCGAGGCAGCTCCCTTCCTTGACGATGACGTCCTGGCGGATGCCATAGGCAACGTCGAGTTCCTTCACGTCAGGCTTGCGGTGATCCCAGATCCCCGGCTGATCCTGGATTTCGCTCGCCAGCGTGCCGCCGAGTGCGACGTTCAGTTCCTGGATGCCGCGGCAGATGGCAAACAACGGCACACCGCGCTCGATCGCGCGCCGGATCAGGGGCAGGCTGGTCGCATCGCGGCCGGGATCGAAAGGTCCGTCACTGTCCTTGGCCTCGCGGCCATAGAGCGAGGGATGAACATTGGAGCGGGCTCCGCTTGCAAGCACGCCGTCGACGCGGTCGAGGATTTCGTCAATGTCGTTGCCGGTTTCGAGCGCCGGGATGAGGAAGGGCATGACGCCGGCGCCTTCGACGGCGGCGCGCACATATTGATGGGCAACGACATGCCAGACATTGCCGTCGAATTCGCGGAAATCGCAGGGGATGGCAACGACAGGTTTCGACATCATCAGGCTCCGTAATACGCTTAAGAAAAGCCTTGCCTTCAGATGCTGATGAAAGTCAACTGAGAACGTAGTGAGCGTGATCACCGCGCTGATCCAAGGCGGATCGGTAGCGAACACGAACTAAAAACGGCAAGAAATCGCAGGTAATTCTTTAAGATCGAGTAACCATCGCGCACGCAAATTCTGGATCGTCCGCCCGCATCGCTGAATTGTCGAAGTTGCAGTCGGGCCTTTTGTGTCGTGGATACCTATGTTTGGTTGCAGAAACCGAGTACTGTTCAGCGCGGTTCGCACTATTGAGTTGAACTCTTGGGTCTTGCCGGCACGGCCCTGTGGTTATTCTGGGATTCGGTACTTTTTTCGGGGCGTTAGACGAAATCATTCGTTAAGTCATCACCCCTAACAATCCGGTAAACCGGAGCTTGGTTCATGATGCGACTTGGACAGAGCGCTCTTCCGACTGACGTGTATCTGTCATCCGTGAGCTCGCTCTACGAACATCGCAAGACGTTGCTGATCGGCATGTTGTCGCATGTCGTGACGTTTCTGCTCGTCTATCTCAAGACCAGTGATCCGCTTTATCTCGCCTGCTCCGGCGTGATCTTCGTGCTCTGGGCGCTGCGCAATGTCGATATGGCGCGGTTCGACCGGCAGGATTTCTCCAATGCCGACCGGGCGATGGTCCGCAAATGGGAGAACCGCTATATCGTCGGCGGTGTCAGCGTCACGCTCACCTGCGGCATCGCTTGCGGTTATGCCATTGCCGTCAGTCAGGATTCCTTTTCAGAGCTTGCGACCATATCGGTGACGCTGGCCTCGATGATCTCGCTCGTTGGGCGCAACTACGGCTCGGAGCGGGCCGTGCTTCTCCTGTCCTCGTCCGCATGCCTGCCGATCGTGATCGGCCTGATGACGCTGCAGGACGTGTTCATGCTGGCGCTTGCCTTGCTCATCCTGCCGTTCATCCTTTCCACCTGGATGATGGCCAACAATGTGCGCGCCTTTCTCTATGAGAATGTTTTGGCGGCGCGCGAGATCGCGACGATTGCCGGCCAGTTCGACGCGGCGCTCAACAATATGACGCATGGCTTGTTCATGCTGGATGGCGACGGCCGCGTGGTGGTGGCCAATGAGCGTGCCAGCGAGTTGCTGGCGCTTGGCGACAGGACCGAACTCAAGGATTGGCTGCTCGATGACGTGATCCGGCGCGGTGCGCGGCGCATGCGGCTCGATGCCGAAAAGACCAAGGCGATCTCGCGCCAGCTCGATCTTCTGCTCAAGGGCAAGCGCCCGCAGGTATTGATCCCGGTCAGCGAGGAACTGCACCTCGAGTTTTCCGCCAGCCGCCGCGACAATGGCGATATCGTGCTGATCTTCGAGGACGTGACGGCACGCGTACAGGCGGACAAGCAGATTCTGCACATGGTGCGCTTCGACAAGCTGACCGAGCTGCCGAGCCGCGACTACTTCGGAGAGCTGGTTGTGGCCGCCGCAAGCGGCGACGAGAAGGAGGACCGGCTCGTCGGCCTGATGGTCCTCGACGTCACCGAGTTCAAGCATGTCAACGACATGCGCGGCCACATCGTCGGCGACAAGCTGCTGCAGGCGATCGCCGGCCGGTTGAAGGCGCTCGCCGGTGATGATGCGATCGCGGCGCGGCTGATGGGCGACGAGTTTGTCGTGTTCTTTCCGAACAGGGCTGACGTGGCCGATCTGGAAGAGCGGATGCGGGGGCTGCACACGGAACTGCGCGGCACCTATGTTGCCAGCGGCTTCACCTTCAACATGACCATGAGCGCGGGCTTCGTCATCGCGTCGAACGTGGATCTGAAACTCGAAGACCTGCAGATCAAGGCGGATCTCGCGCTTTCGGAAACCAAGCTGCGCAACCGCGGCGGCTGCACTGCGTTCGAAGTCGAGATGGACGCCCGCTATGTCGACCGCCAGAAGCTCAAGGCGGATTTGCGCGAGGCGATCAATGCGCGCAGCCTGACGCTTTCCTACCAGCCGATGTTCGCGCCGAGCGGCGGCCGGGTCGAATGCTGCGAAGCGCTGGCCCGCTGGACGCATCCGGAGCGCGGGCCGGTGCCGCCGAACGTGTTCATTCAGCTCGCCGAGGAACTGGGGCTGGTCACGGAGATCACGCGTTTCGTGCTCGACCATGCATGCCGGGATTGCATGGACTGGCCGAGCGATGTGTCCGTCTCCGTCAACCTCTCGGTGCTCGATCTACGCAGCAGCGAAATCGTCACGATGGTCACGGATGCGCTTCAGGCAACCGGCCTCGATGCTTCGCGGCTGCATCTGGAGGTCACCGAAAGCTGCCTGATGGACGAGCCGCTCAAGGTGCAGGCGATCCTGCGCGAGCTGCGGGGTCTCGGCATCACCATTGCCATCGACGATTTCGGCACCGGATACTCCAGCCTCAGTTATCTCGATGCCCTGCCGGTCGACATCATCAAGATCGATCGGTCCTTCGTGCGCAACATCCGTGAGGATTCGCGCCGCTTCAAGCTCCTGCGCGGGACGGCAAATCTTGCCCGCGCCCTCGGCCTGCGCATCGTCGTCGAAGGCGTCGAGACGACGGATCAGTTGCAGCTCATCACCGAGCATAATTGTGCCGATTTGATACAGGGCTTCGTCTTCGCCGCCCCCATGCCCGCTTCTGCTATTGCAACGCTTTGCAAGAACGGTGTGCCAAAACGAGGCGCTAAACCCAGCAGCAAGCGCATCGCCTGACGCTGCGACCCCAAATTCCGTTCCGTTTTGATGCTGCGCATTCGGCAGCAAGCCCTTGATTAGTTGGGGCAAATGCAGCTCGATTTGGTGCGTTTTGCTCCAAATCAACCGAATTAATTTACGAATTTTTAGGGTTAACAAAAAGTTAACAGTGAACTGTTCCGTTTTGCGGTTGCCGCCCCATTTTCCGTCAATAGGTTAACGATTTGTTAACCATGAGGTCTGGAATATGGGTGAGACGATTCACCAGGCGGAGCCTGGGCGTTTTTCTGAAAAGCTGATGCAATTGCTCGATCGTGTCGAATATCGGCGGGTCGAAACCGGCGAGGACATGGAGGACATCGCGCGGCTGCGTTACAAGTCCTACAAGTCCGTCAATCTGATGGAATTGACGGGCTCCACGCTGATCGACGATCTCGACTTCGACAGCCACGCGTATGTCTTCGGCATCTATCTCGATGAGAGCCTCGTCAGCACCGTGCGCGTACATCACGTAACGCCGGAGCACCGCGCCAGCACATCGGGCCTGATCTTCGGCTCCGAGATCGACGCGTTCCTCGATGCCGGCATGGTTTTGGTCGATCCGGGCCGATTGGCGGTCGACCCTGATGTCATCGGTGACGATATGCGGGCGCTTCCCTACCTGACGCTCCGCCCGGTCGCCATGGCCTGCGAATACTTTTCCGCCGACCGTTGCCTGACGGCCTGCCGGCCGCGCCACACCGCCTTCTACAAGCGCATTTTCGCCTCCGAGACCGTGGTCGCCAAGCGCGAGAACCTGGGGGTCTACAATGCCGATGGCGCCCTGCTCGTGGCGCAGGTGAGGGGGCAGCGGCCCTCGATCCTCGACCGCTACCCGATTTTCGATTCGGAGCCTTTCGAACGCCGCATGATGTTTGCCGATCGCAGCGAGGTGCCGTTCGCGCCGCTGACGATCCTGCCGACCGCGCGCATGGCGCAAACCGGTTATGGACGCTCTTATCGAACCTCCGTCTTCCGCTAGCAGTCTTCGATGTCGACATCGGATGGTGAGGCGCGCCCGTGCGCGCCACCCTTGCCGCCGGCCGCGACATATCGCCCCATCAGGTACTGCTAAAGGACGGGTTTTCGTTGCACCCGGCCTAAGCATTGTGTAAGGGCAGCTATAAGGGTTTTCGCGACTTTTCGCGGGAGCCATGCTTCGATTAGGAGCGGCGGCGATCAAGGGTCGCGCCGTGGCATTCAGGGAGAATTTGAACGATGGCTGAGCATCATTCTGGACCGGTCGATGTGGGCGCTTCGATGGATTATCCGGAGCACGAGAAGACCTATCTCATGTTCCTGAGCGCATCGAAGTACGGCACGCTGTTTTGCGTGGCCCTGTTGATTGCCATGGCTGCCGCATTCTTCACGACTATGGGCTTCTTCTCCTCGCTCGTGCTCTTCATTCTGCTCAACGTCGCAGGTTTCTTCTTCCTGCGCTAATCAGCGTCATTGGACCGATTGCCGAGGGGCTTGACGTTTCCTCGGCAACCGGGCGCGAGCCCGGACGAAGGTGCATGCCGTCGACTGGAGGCGTCGACGCTGCGCAGCACTTCAAAATGCTACAGCGACCTTTGTGCAGCCAATAGGATGTGCGGTGCTGTAGAGCCTAGAGATCTCCACGCCCGGGCATTCACTGCAATGGGACGTGTTTCCTCACTGCGTGAGGGGGAGTGGAATGCAGACCCGCGATGCCGAGCACGGTTCGGCGTCGATCGGCGCCGGACTGCCTGCGGTTCGAACACCTGGGGTGTCTGTTTCCAGAATATATGTGCCTGGCACCCCAGTGCCTGGCATATGGGGGCGTGCAGGCTCGATTGGCCGCACGCTTTGCAGTCGGAGAGAATGCCCGCATTCCGGCCTTGGCTCGATTGCGGCCAAGGAGGGGGATTTGTGAGCGAGATTGTCTTTGTCGCCAAGGAAACGGACCCGAACGAGGGTCGCGTTGCCGCATCACCGGACACAGTGAAGAAACTGAAAAGCCTCGGCTTCGACGTCGTCATCGAGGCGGACGCCGGGTTTTTGTCGCGCATTCCGGACGCTGAGTTCGAAAAGGTCGGGGCCCGGATCGGGACGATCGCCGACGCCAAGACGGCCGATGTCGTGCTGAAAGTGCGCCGGCCGACGACCGCCGAAATCGGCGGCTACAAGTCGGGCGCTATCGTGCTCGCCATCATGGATCCCTATGGCAACGAGGCGGCGATCGCCGAGATGGCCAAGGCCGGGCTTACTGCCTTTGCGATGGAACTGATGCCGCGCATCACCCGTGCGCAGTCGATGGACGTGCTGTCGAGCCAGGCGAACCTCGCCGGTTATCAGGCCGTGATCGACGCCGCCTGCGAATATGATCGGGCGTTGCCGATGATGATGACGGCGGCCGGGACGGTTCCTGCCGCCAAGGTCTTCGTCATGGGCGCGGGCGTTGCCGGCCTGCAGGCAATCGCGACGGCCCGCCGTCTCGGTGCCGTGGTCTCGGCGACGGACGTGCGTCCGGCAGCCAAGGAGCAGGTCGCCTCGCTCGGCGCCAAGTTCATCGCCGTCGAGGACGAGGAATTCAAGGCGGCCGAAACGGCCGGCGGCTACGCCAAAGAGATGTCCAAGGAGTATCAGGCCAAGCAGGCCGCACTCGTTGCCGAGCATATCGCCAAGCAGGACATCGTCATCACCACTGCACTCATCCCCGGCCGTCCGGCGCCGCGGCTCGTCACCCGTGACATGCTGAAAAGCATGAAACCCGGCTCGATCGCGGTCGATCTTGCGGTCGAACGCGGCGGCAACGTCGAGGGTGCTGAGCCCGGCAAGGTCGCCGAGGTCGAAGGCGTCAAGGTCATCGGCCATCTCAACGTGCCGGGCCGCATCGCGGCCTCCGCGTCCGGTCTCTACGCCAAGAACCTCGTCACCTTCCTGGAAACGATGGTGTCCAAGGAAACCAAGGCGCTCGCGCTCAACATGGAGGACGAACTCGTCAAGGCGACGGCGCTCACCCATGGTGGTGAGGTCGTGCATCCGAACTTCGGCGCCAGCAAGGGGGACAAGTGATGGCGAATGAACTTCTCGACAAGGCGCTCGCCGATCTCGACCGGGCGGTGGAAGCGGTCCGCACCGCTGCCGAATACGTGCCGGACGCGGCTGGTGCTGTCGCCCATGGCGCGACCGGCGGCGCGATCGATCCTTTCGTCTTCCGCCTGGCGATCTTCGTGCTAGCGATCTTCGTCGGCTATTACGTCGTCTGGTCGGTGACCCCGGCGCTGCACACGCCGCTGATGGCGGTCACCAACGCGATTTCCTCGGTCATCGTCGTCGGTGCTCTGCTTGCCGTCGGCATCTCCGCCTCTGGGCTTGCCACCGGCTTCGGCTTCGTGGCGCTGGTGCTGGCCGCCGTCAACATCTTCGGCGGCTTCCTCGTCACCCAGCGCATGCTCGCCATGTACAAGAAAAAAGACAAGTGAGGCCGGCCCGATGAACGCTAACTTCGCAGCCTTCCTCTACCTCGTCTCCGGCGTCCTGTTCGTCATGGCGCTACGCGGCCTTTCGCATCCGACCACCAGCCGCAAGGGCAATACCTACGGCATGGTCGGCATGGGCATTGCCATCGTCACGACGTTGCTTTTGGCAAAGCCGAGCTTCGGCGGCCTGATGCTGATCGTGCTCGGCCTTGCCATCGGCGGCGGCGCCGGTGCTGTCATTGCCCGTCGCATCGCCATGACCTCGATGCCGCAGCTCGTTGCCGCTTTCCACTCGCTGGTCGGTCTTGCCGCCGTCATGGTGGCGGCTGCCGCCATGTACGCGCCGGAAAGCTTCGGCATCGGCACCCTCGGCGACATCCACGCCCAGGCGCTGGTCGAAATGTCGCTTGGCGTCGCCATCGGCGCCATCACTTTTACCGGTTCGGTCATCGCCTTCCTGAAGCTCGACGGCCGCATGTCCGGCAAGCCGATCATGCTTGCGGGGCGCCACGCCATCAATGCGGGTCTGGCAATCGCGCTGGTCGTGCTGGTGGTCATGCTCGTGCTGACGCAGAGCACCACGGTGTTCTGGCTGATCGTCGCGCTGTCGCTCATACTCGGCGTGCTGATCATCATCCCGATCGGCGGCGCCGACATGCCGGTGGTCGTGTCGATGCTCAACTCCTATTCGGGTTGGGCCGCAGCCGGCATCGGCTTCACGCTCGGCAACCTGGCGCTGATCATCACCGGGGCGCTCGTCGGCTCCTCCGGTGCGATCCTCTCCTACATCATGTGCAAGGGCATGAACCGCTCGTTCATCTCGGTCATCCTCGGCGGCTTCGGCGGCGAGACCGCGGCGGCCGCCAGCGACGATGGCATTCAGCGCACGGTCAAGCAGGGCTCTGCCGACGATGCGGCCTTCCTGATGGCGAACGCCTCCAAGGTGATCATCGTGCCGGGCTACGGCATGGCCGTTGCCCAGGCACAGCATGCGCTGCGCGAAATGGGCGACCAGCTCAAGGCTGCGGGCGTCGAGGTCAAGTACGCGATCCATCCGGTCGCGGGCCGCATGCCCGGCCACATGAACGTGCTGCTCGCGGAAGCGAACGTGCCCTATGACGAAGTGTTCGAACTCGAGGACATCAACTCCGAGTTCGCGCAGGCCGATGTCGCCTATGTTATCGGCGCCAACGACGTCACCAACCCGGCCGCGCGCGACGACAAGTCCTCGCCGATCTACGGCATGCCGATCCTCGACGTCGACAAGGCCAAGACCTGCCTTTTCGTCAAGCGTTCGCTCGGCTCCGGCTATGCCGGCATCGACAACACGCTGTTCTACAAGGACGGCACGATGATGCTGCTCGGCGACGCCAAGAAGGTGACGGAAGATATCGTCAAGGCGCTGCACGCTTAACGCTGCTCACATCGATCGATAATGAAACGCCCGCCTTTCGGCGGGCGTTTTGCGTTGGAAGGCATTGTGGTGCATGCGACGCATTCCGCAACAAGGCGCCGTGCGTCTTCGAGGCCGATCTAACCGGCTGGTGCCAACGTCAGTTCGTCGATGCCGACCGCGACGTTCAGTCCTTCCTGGACCTGAACGTTGACCGGCTGCAGCATGAAGGCCTTGTTGGTGCCGCCGCCGATCACCTTGGCGCCGCCGCCGACCGCGATGCTCGCGTCGGCGCCGACGCCGTAATATTCGCCGGCAAGCGCGAATTTGCTGACCGGCGTTCCGGTCTTTGCAAAGACGTCCCAGACCATCGTGCTCTTGCCCGTCTTGCCGATGTCGATGCCGATCTTGCGGATCGTGCCGGCATAGACGGCCTTCGGTCCGCCATTGGTGGGCGTGAACGTGCACATCAGGTTCTTCGTCGAGGTCACGATCATGCCGGTGCCGCCTTCCGAACCGCAGACGAGGCGGCCGAGTGCGACATAGTTCTGCGCGGCGGCCGGACCGCTGGCAAGCGCGGCCAGTGCCAGCGCAGTGACGAGGGTTCGTTTGATCATGGCTTGGTCTCCGTTCTTACTGCGCCGCGCGTCCCTTAGGGCGCTTGGTCGCGGTAGTACTTCGAATAGCTGCATGTCTTGCCCTTGGATCGGAGCCGATCCGAGGAAACAGGCAGTGACGCCTCTGGCAAACGGATTATGGCCGGGAAGGTTCCGCTTTGGCGGAAAGGGCAGGGTGGCAAGCGGCACAAACGAAAACGCCCGCGAAGTGTCGCGGGCGTTTCGAGGAACATGCTCGGGGAAGGACTTACGATGCCTTGACGCGGGCAAGGCCGGCGCGCGCCGGCTCGTATTTTGGGTCGAGCTGCAAGGCGTGCGAATAGGACTTCGACGCCTTGGCCTTGTCGCCCTTGCGCTCGTAGATCAGCGCCTGGTTGGCCCAGGATTCGGCGACCTTGCCATTGAGGTTGATCGCAGTGTTGAAATCCGAGAAGGCGTTGTCATCGTCGCCCTGGGCGACATAGGAAATGCCGCGGCCGTTATAGGGCTCCGGCGAGCTCGGCGACAGAGAGATCGCGGTCGAGAAGTCTTCAATCGCCTGGCCGTGCTGGTTGCGTGCCTGGTAGATCAGGCCGCGATTGTGATAGGCGCGGGGATCGGTCGTGTCGAGCTGGATCGCCTTGTTGAAATCGTTGAAGGCGGAATCGAGCTGGCCGGCCTGGCGATAGAGGTTGCCGCGGCCGATATAGGCGACGTCGTAGTTGGCGTTGAGCTGCAAAGCCATGTTGTAGTCGGCAAGTGCGGCCTGGGTGTTGCCCATGTTGCGGTGAACCAGCGCCCGGTTGGCATAGGCCTGGTAGAAGCGTGGGTTCAGCTGGATCGCCTGGTCGAAATCGGCAATGGCGCGGCGGTATTCGCCGGCGCGGCCATAGGACGAGCCGCGGACATTGTAGCCTTCGGGATCGCTCGGGTTGGAGGCGATGACGCTCGAGAGCGAGGCGATGTTTTCCTGCGAGCCCTGTTCGCGCTCGACCTTGTTGGTCATCGAGTCCGGGCCGTCGGTCGTGCAGCCTGCGAGAAGAAGGGCCGAACCAAGGAGCAGCATCGCGGCAAGCCTCGGCTTGCGCTGGTGGCGGCGAGACGCCTCATGGACAGTAAAACCGGAGACGTCCGCAGTCATGGCAGCAAGTGTCAAAGGTTGATCCCTCAAATCGACAAGGTCTCGAAAGCTATCGGCTTCCGTTCCTACAGCGCCGCGTGTCGTCATGACGCGCCAAGATCGCTGTAACACGTTGAGTTTCTGCATAATTCTGCCCTTAAATCGAACCCGATTTAAGGAACTATGCAGTAGAGCCGCTGAAACTCCCCGCGGGCTCCGCAGCCGGGCTTCATCGTGCCTCGGCAAGCCGTCCGGTTAAACGCTCCGGCCGGCCATCCGTCACCGGCAGCGTCGATCACGCTAGCCTGTCGGCGGAAAAGATGTCCATACCAAAAAAAGGCGGTGGCGATATTTCGCCCCCGCCACGACTTACATCGGAAAGCGTCGAAAAAACGACAAATCAGCGGGCCAGGAGGCCTTCGCGCTGTGCACGCTTGCGTGCCAGCTTGCGGACGCGGCGAACGGCTTCAGCCTTTTCGCGGGCGCGCTTCTGGGACGGCTTTTCATAGAAATCGCGCATCTTCATTTCGCGGAAAATGCCTTCGCGCTGCATCTTCTTCTTGAGAGCGCGGAGCGCCTGATCGACATTGTTATCGCGGACAAGTACCTGCACGTGAAATCCCGTTCCTTTGGTTCGAGTTGTTTGTGACTCCGTCAGGTGCCGGAGGCAAAAGAATAACATTCGCTAAGCTGGAAGCTTTACGATTAGAGGAGCGGATACCAGATCATCAGGCGAAAGTCCAGCGACGACATGAGGAAGCGCTGAAAAATCCTGGGATGCGGGGCGGCACCTGTTCCCGCCCCGGAAGTAGCTGATCGGCGACCATGTCGCAACTGCGCGCAAGTCCACGCAATTGCGTCGCAAAAGAAACGTTGCGCGGGCGTCGGATTTGCGATCTCTAACGCCAATGAGAACGGGGTTCATGGAGTGAGGCCGATGCGCAAATATTCAGTTTTCGCCGTGGCGCGCGAGGCGTTGCGCGGCCACAAGGGGTGGGCCCCGCAATGGGCGTCGCCGGAGCCGCGCAAAGAGTATGATGCGATCATCATCGGCGGCGGTGGCCATGGCCTGGGTGCGGCCTATTACCTCGCCAAGGAGCACGGCATCACCAATGTCGCGGTGCTCGAAAAGGGTTGGATCGGCGGCGGCAATACCGGTCGCAACACCACGATCATCCGGTCCAACTATCTCTATGAAGAGAGCATGGACATCTACGAGCATTCGCTGAAGCTCTGGGAAAACCTGTCGCAGGATCTGAACTACAACGTCATGTATTCGCCGCGCGGCGTCATGATGCTGTCGCACAACATCCACGACCAGCAGTCGTTCAAGCGCCATATCAATGCCAACCGCCTCTACGGCATCGACAACGAATGGCTGACGCCGGAACAGGCCAAGGCCTATTGTCCGCCGCTCGATATCGCCAAGACGGCGCGTTACCCGATCAACGGTGCGGCCCTTCAGCGCCGCGGCGGCACGGCCCGCCACGACGCCGTTGCGTGGGGTTACGCACGCGCCGCCTCTGACCGCGGCGTGCACATCATCCAGAACTGCGAAGTGACCGGCATCCGCCGTGACGAGACCGGCCGGGTCGTCGGCGTCGACACCAACCGCGGTTACATCGGCGCCAAGAAGGTCGGCGTCTCCGCCGCCGGCCATTCCTCGGTGCTGATGCAGATGGCCGACGTGCGTGTGCCGCTGCAGAGCCAGCCGCTGCAGGCATTGGTCTCCGAGCCGCTGAAGCCGATCTTCCCCTGCGTCGTCATGTCGAACTCGGTTCATGCCTACATCTCGCAGTCCGACAAGGGCGAGTTCGTCATCGGCGCCGGCACCGACCAGTACAATTCCTATTCGCAGACCGGCGGCCTGCAGATCATCACCCATACGCTGGATGCGATCTGCGAGCTCTTTCCGATGTTCCGCCGCGTCAAGATGATGCGGCAGTGGGGCGGCATCGTCGACGTCACCCAGGACCGCTCGCCGATCCAGGGGGTCACGCCGGTTCCGGGCCTGTTCCTGAATGCCGGCTGGGGTACGGGCGGCTTCAAGGCGACGCCGGGCTCGGCCAATCTCTTCGCCCATCTGATCGCCAAGGGCGAGCCGCATCGTCTCGCCGCGGGCCTGACGCTGGAGCGCTTCCGCACCGGCCGGCTCATCGACGAGGCGGCTGCCGCTGCCGTTGCGCACTGAGGATTTCGAGATGCTTCTGATCTACTGCCCCTATTGCGAAGAAGAGCGCTCCGAGCTCGAATTCCGCGGCGCCGGCGACGCCCATATCGCCCGTCCGACCAACATCGCCGACATCACCGACGAGGAATTCGAGGAATATTTCTTCCTGCGTCAGAACCCGAAGGGTCTGATCTTCGAGCGTTGGCGCCATATCCATGGCTGCGGCCGTTTCTTCAACGCCGCGCGCGACACGGTCAGCGACCGCTTCTACACCACTTACAAGGCTGGCGAGCCGAAGCCTGACATCGCCGCCATTCTTCAGAGCGAGCAGGATAAGGGAGCTGCGAAATGATGGGGGCCAATCGCATTCCAGGCGTGGGCCGCCTGACACCGGCGCGCACCGCACGCTTCACCTTCGACGGCCGCACGCTGACGGCGCTCGAGGGCGATACGGTCGCCTCGGCGTTGCTTGCCAACGGCATTCACCTTGTCGGCCGTTCGTTCAAGTATCACCGCCCGCGCGGCATTCTGTCGGCCGGTGCGGAAGAGCCGAACGCGCTGCTCGATGTCTCGCGTGATGCCGCCCGACGGCAGCCGAACGTGCGCGCCACGGTGCAGGAAGTCTTCGACGGCATGAAGGTGGAATCGCAGAACCGCTGGCCGTCGCTCGCCTTCGACGTCGGCGGTCTCAACGATCTGATGTCGCCGTTCTTCGCCGCCGGCTTCTACTACAAGACCTTCATGTGGCCGAAGGCCGCCTGGCACGCGATCTACGAACCCTTCATCCGCCGCGCGGCCGGTCTCGGCGTCGCCCCGACGGAAGCCGATCCGGATCACTATGCGAGCCGCTACGCCCATTGCGACGTGCTCGTCATCGGTGCCGGGGTTGCCGGACTGTCGGCAGCACTTGCCGCCGCCAAGGCGGGCGCCAAGGTAATCATCTGCGACGAACAGCCGGAAGTGGGCGGTGCGCTGCGCTATGAAAGCGGCACGACGATCGACGGCAAGGACGGCTGGGACTGGGCGCAGGAGACTGCCAAGGCGCTTGCCGCCATGGACAACGTCACGCTTTTGACCCGCACCACCGGGTTCGGCTACTACAACCACAACTTCGTCGGCCTGGTCGAACGGGTGACCGATCACCTGGCGGCGCTCGACAAGTCGCTGCCGCGCGAGCGGCTGTGGCAGGTGCGTGCCAAGAAGGTGATCCTTGCCAACGGCCAGATCGAACGGCACATGGTGTTTGCCAACAATGACCGGCCGGGCATCATGCTCGCTTCGGCCGGCCGCACCTATCTCAACCATTTCGGCGTCGCCGTCGGCTCGAAGGTTGGCGTCTACACCGCCCATGACTCCGCCTATGAAGCCGCCTTCGACCTGAAGCGCGCCGGCGTTACCGTGGCGGCGATCGTCGATTGCCGCGAGAATCCCGGCGAGACGGTGCTCGCCGAGGCGCGCCGTCTCGGCATCGAAGTGCTGACGGGGCATTCGGTGATCAAGGCCGGCGGCAAGCTGCGCGTGAACTCGATCAGCGTTGCCCGCAACGGCGGCGGTTCGGCGCGCAAGATCGCCGTCGACGCGCTGCTGGTCTCGGCCGGCTGGACGCCGTCGGTGCACCTCTTCTCGCAGTCGCGCGGCAAGGTGAAGTTCGATGCGGCAACGCAGCGCTTCCTGCCCGGCACCTATCTGCAGGATTGCCTGTCGATCGGCGCCTGCAACGGCACCGACGATCTTCAGGCAACGATCGACGAGGCGCTTGCCGCCGGCGAACTGACCGCCCGTGCGGCCGGTGCCGAAGGCGGGGCGCAGGTGGCGCTTTCGGGTGAAAATCGCTTCGGCTGGACCGGCGGCATGATCGGCGCTGCAGAAGGCGCCGGGCCGGACACGACGGTCAAGGCCTTCATCGACTTCCAGCACGACGTCTGCGCCAAGGACATCCGTCTGGCGGTGCGCGAAGGCATGCACTCGATCGAGCATATCAAGCGCTTCACCACCAACGGCATGGCGTCCGACCAGGGCAAGCTGTCCAACATGCACGGTCTGGCGATCGCCGCCGAAGCGCTTGGCAAGGACATCCCTCAGGTGGGCCTCACCACCTTCCGCCAGCCCTATACGCCGATAACCTTCGGCGCGATCGTCAACCATTCGCGCGGCGCCCTCTTCGATCCGGCGCGCAAGACGCCCATGCATGCCTGGGAGGAGGCGCATGGCGCCGAGTTCGAGGACGTTGGCAACTGGAAGCGCGCCTGGTTCTATCCGCGCGCCGGCGAAGACATGCACGAGGCGGTCGGGCGCGAATGCAAGACCGTGCGTGACGTCGCCGGTGTCTTCGACGCCTCGACGCTCGGCAAGATCGAGGTCGTCGGCCCGGATGCCGCGCAGTTCCTCAATCTCATGTACACCAATGCCTGGGACAACCTGAAGCCGGGCCGCTGCCGCTACGGGATCATGCTGCGCGACGACGGCTTCGTCTATGACGACGGCGTGGTCGGCCGCCTGGCAGAGGACCGCTTCCACGTGACGACGACGACCGGCGGTGCGCCGCGCGTCATGAACCACATGGAAGACTATCTGCAGACCGAGTTCCCGCATCTGAAGGTGTGGCTGACCTCGACGACGGAACAGTGGGCCGTCATCGCCGTCCAGGGGCCGAAGGCACGCGAGATCATCGCGCCGCTGGTTGAAGGCATCGACCTTTCCAACGAGGCCTTCCCGCATATGAGCGTTGCCGAAGGCAAGATCTGCGGCGTCCCGACCCGGCTCTTCCGCATGTCGTTCACTGGCGAGCTCGGCTTCGAAGTCAACGTTCCGGCTGACTATGGCCAGGCGGTCTGGGAAGCGATCTGGGCGCGGGCCGAGCCAATGGGCGCCTGCGCCTACGGCACGGAAACCATGCACGTGCTGCGCGCCGAGAAGGGTTACATCATCGTCGGCCAGGATACCGACGGTACGCTGACGCCCGACGATGCCGGCCTCTCCTGGGCGGTGTCGAAGAAGAAGCCCGACTTCGTCGGTATCCGCGGCCTCAAGCGCCCGGATCTCGTCAAGGATGGCCGCAAACAGCTCGTCGGCCTGCTCACCAAGGATCCGAAGGTGGTGCTGGAGGAGGGCGCGCAGATCGTGGCCGATCCGAACCAGCCGAAGCCGATGACCATGCTTGGCCATGTGACGTCGTCCTACTGGTCGGAAAACTGCGGTCGTTCGATCGCGCTGGCGATGGTTGCCGGCGGGCGCGAGCGCCTCGGCCAGACACTCTACGTGCCGATGGCCGATCGCACGATCGCCGTCGAGGTGAGCGACATGGTGTTCTTTGACAAGGAAGGGGGTCGCCTCCATGGTTGATCAGGCAATTGCAAGCCGCAAGGCGGCGCTCACCTCGCGCGGCGGCTCGGCCGAAGCGATCCTGACGCCGGCACCGGCGGCGACACGCATCTCGTTGCGCGCCGGTGCCGATGCACTGCCGGCGCTCTCGGCAGCGCTCGGCGTCACCCTGCCGACGCGGCCGAAGACCTCGGCCTCATCAGGCCAGCGTCATGCCCTGTGGATCGGGCCGGACGAGTGGCTGGTGTTCGATGAAGGCGAAGCCGAGCTGATGGCGGCGGCTGCTTCGAGCGGGACACTACATTCGGCGGTCGACATTTCGCATCGCAACGTTGCCGTCATCGTCAGCGGTGCGGGCGCGGACGTGGCTGTTAACAGCGGCTGCCCGCAGGATCTGTCGCTGCCGGTCTTCCCTGTCGGCGCCTGCTCGCGCACCATCTTCGGCAAGGCGGAGATCATTCTCCTCCGCACCGGTGAGGACCAGTTCCGGGTCGAGTGCTGGCGGTCGTTCTCGCCCTTCGTCTTCGGTCTGCTGTCCGAAGGTGCTGCCGACGCGGGGCATTGAATAGAAGAGCCGGGAAGTGCCTGCAAGCGCTTCCCGGCTTTCTCAGACCGTCTGAAAATTGTCCGCTCTCATTGTGCTGGCAGGACGCGTGGGCCATGCCGCCTCACGCATCCGCTGGCCGGTCCTTCGGATCGAACTGGATGATCGTCTGCCAGGTGGCCGTCAACGCCGGCTTGCGCTCGCCCTCGATTTCGACGCTGACGTCGTAGGTGATCATCAGCATGCTGGCGCCGCGGAAGCGCGCATCGGCCATCACGAAGTGGCCGCGCACCTTGGCGCCGCTCTTCACCGGAGCGATGAAGCGCACTTTTTCGAAGCCGTAATTGATGCCCATGGTCTGTTCGCGGATCTTCGGCAGGCAATTGTAGTTCATGGCCGAAAGCAGCGAGAGCGACAGGAAGCCGTGTGCAATCGTGCCGCCAAAGGGTGTTTCGGCGGCGGCGCGGACCGGATCGACGTGGATATACTGGTAGTCGCTGGTCGCTTCGGCGAACTTGTCGATCGTTTCCTGAGTGACCGTGATCCAGTCGGAAACGCCGACCTCCTTGCCGACCAGTACCTTGATCTCAGAAAGTGATATGTCCTGCAGCATGTAAACGCCCCGAAACAAGCCCCCCGAACGATCTATAGGCCCGCCCGGTGCAACCTGCAAGCGGTGGAAAAGCTTTAGAAAACTTCGACAAGGAAGGTGACGGACCGCGGCGCGACATGGTCTGGAATGGCAGGTCTTGCCAGCACGTTCTGCCACTTTCCGTCGATGCTGTCGGGGAGCCTGACGGGGTGGGGCGCGTGGCTGCGGTTGATGACGACGGCAAGGCGCGTCGCCCGCTTCTGCGTGCGGTCACGGGTGGCGAGCACCATCATCAGATTGTCCGTCGCCGGATGCTCCCAGTCGCCGACGGCCATGGGCTGTCCGTCCAGCCGCCGCCAATCGACATCGCCGTTTCCGGTCAGGAACGCCGTTTGGTCAAATACGTCGAAGCGTCGGCGCATCGCCGACAAGGCCGCTGTGTGGGCGACGATATCGTCGTCCATCGCGGTCCAGTCGAGCCAGGTGATGGCGTTGTCCTGACAATAGGCGTTGTTGTTGCCGTGCTGGCTGCGCCCGCCTTCGTCGCCGGCGGTCAGCATGATCGTCCCGCGGGAGGAAAACAGCGTGCCGAGCAGCGCCATCACGTCATGACGTCGGGCCGTCAGGATTTCCGGATCTCCGGTGGCGCCTTCCGCGCCGTTGTTCCAGGAGTGGTTCTCGTTGTGGCCGTCGCGGTTCTCTTCGCCGTTCGCCTCGTTGTGTTTGCCGGCGTAGGAGACGATGTCGGCGAGCGTGAAGCCGTCATGGGCGGCGATGAAGTTGACGGTGCGTGTCCCGCTCTCGCCCCAGCGGGCAAAACTGCCCGACGAGCCGGCGAGCGCCGTCGCCAGAGCGCCGATCGCGTGGCGGTCGCCGCGCCAGTAGATGCGGATGTCGTCGCGCGCGCGGTCGTTCCATTCAAGGAAGGGGGAGGGGAAGTTGCCGAGTT
Organism: Ensifer sp. R-19; assembly: GCF_049905105.1. Classification (NCBI taxonomy): domain Bacteria; kingdom Pseudomonadati; phylum Pseudomonadota; class Alphaproteobacteria; order Hyphomicrobiales; family Rhizobiaceae; genus Ensifer; species Ensifer sp. R-19. Next base: position 3,124,467 of record NZ_CP184569.1, on the reverse strand, counting down.
GGTAGCCGCCCGGGCCGATGTCCCAGGGTTCGGCGATCAGCACGCGGTCGGCAAGCAGCGGATCGGCCGAGATCGCCTGGAAGAGCCGCGCCTCGCGATGGAAACCACCCATGTCGCGGCCGAGGATCGAGGCGAGGTCGAAGCGGAAGCCGTCGACACCGGCGGCATGCACGAAATGGCGCAGGCTGTCGAGGATCAGCGCTTCGACCACCGGGTGGTCGCAGGCAATGGTATTGCCGCAGCCGGTGTCGTTGATGAGTTCGCCTGGGCGATCGGTGACATGACGATAATAGGTCAGGTTGTCGAGGCCGCGCATCGACAACGTGGTGCCGAAGCGGTCGCTTTCGCCGGAATGGTTGAAGACGAGATCGAGGATGACACCGATGCCGGCCTTGCGCAGCGCCTCGACCGTCTTGCGCAGTTCCTTGATGCCGCCCGGCACCAGCCGCGGGTCGAGCGCCATCGGCGCGATCGGATTGTAGCCCCAGCCGTTCCTGAGACCGAGGGGCGGCAGGTGGCGTTCGTCGATCCAGGCGACGATCGGCATCAGTTCGACGGCCGAGACGTCCAAGCGCTTGAGATGCTCGATGATGACGGGCTCGGCCAGTGCCGCCACGGTGCCACGCTTGGCTTCCGGGATATCCGGATGGAGGATGGTGAAGGGCTTGACGGCGATCTCGTAGATAAGGCCGCCAGCACGGAAGAGTGGCGCCTTCGGCTTGACGATCTTCGCCTCGGTGACAATGGCTTTTGGCACCAGATCAGCTGTGTCTTCGCCAAAGATCGTCAGGCGCGGATCATGCTGGAAAGGCCGGTCGAGTTCGATGGCGTAGGGATCGACAAGGAGCTTGGAAGGGTCGAACCAGAGGCCGTGGTCGGGTGAGTAGACGCCGTCGGCACGAAGGCCGTAGCGCGTGCCCTTCGGCGCATCGACAACCGTCAGGCTGTGCAGGTCGCCGTTGCGGACCATCGGTAGCTGCCGCAATTGCCTGGAGCCGGTCTTGTCGAACAGGCAGAGATCGATGCGCGCGGCGTTGCGCGACCAGACGGAAAACACTGTGCCCTCAGGCGTGACGGTGGCGCCGAGGGGTGGATTTCCGGTGGTCGGCATGAAGGCGGCCCTCTTGTTCCAGATGTGCCCGAACACCCCCTCTGCCCTTCCGGGCAAAGGGGGTGTTCGGTCGACAGAAAAAGGGCCGCATAAAGCGGCCCAGGATCTCAGGTGATGACGCTCGGCTCGGTGCGGCCGGTGCGGGTCTTGATGCCGGCGATCTCGTCGGCAACGGCGATGAGATCGGCAAGCGCTGTCTGCGTTTCGATGTCGTGGCGCGCCGCATCGGGCTCGAAGCGCTCGATGTAGACGCGCAAAGTCGCGCCCGAGGTGCCGGTGCCTGACAGGCGGAAGACGACGCGCGAGCCGCCCTCGAACAGGATGCGGATGCCCTGGTTCTTGCTGATGGAATGATCGACTGGGTCGTTGTAGGCGAAGTCGTCTGATGTCGCCACCTTGAGCGCGCCGAAGGACATGCCGGGAAGCGTGGCAAGCTGGTCGCGCAGGTTGGCGATCAGGCCGTTGGCGGCGTCGCTATCCACTTCCTCGTAGTCGTGGCGCGAGTAGTAGTTGCGGCCGTAGGTCGCCCAGTGCTTCTGAGCGATGTCGAGGGCACTTTCCTTGCGCACGGCGAGAATGTTGAGCCAGAGCAAGACGGCCCAGAGGCCGTCCTTTTCGCGCACATGGTTTGAGCCGGTGCCGGCGCTTTCCTCGCCGCAGATCGTCGCCATGCCCTCGTCGAGCAGGTTGCCGAAGAACTTCCAGCCGGTCGGCGTCTCGTAGATGCCGATGCCGAGCTTCTCGGCGACGCGGTCGGCCGCGCCGCTGGTCGGCATCGAACGGGCAATGCCGGCAAGGCCCTTGGCGTAGCCGGGCGCCAGATGCGCGTTGGCGGCAAGCATCGCGAGGCTGTCGGAGGGCGTGATAAAGATGCCGCGGCCGATGACGAGGTTGCGGTCGCCGTCACCGTCGGAGGCGGCGCCGAAATCCGGCGCGTCGGGCGCCATCATCGTCTCGTAGAGCGCGCGGGCGTGCACCAGGTTCGGGTCCGGGTGGTGGCCGCCGAAGTCCGGCAGCGGAATGAAGTTCATCACCGAGCCCTTGGGTGCGCCCAAGCGTTTCTCGATGATCTCCTTGGCGTAAGGCCCGGTGACGGCGCTCATGGCGTCGAAGACGACGCGGAAGCCGCCCGAGATCAGCTTGCGGATGGCTGCGAAGTCGAACAGGCTTTCCATCAGCTCGGCGTAGTCGGCCACCGGATCGATGACGGTCACCGTCATGCCGTCGATCTCTTGCGTACCTTCGGCATCGAGGTTGATGTCGGCGACGTCAGACGTCTTGTAGCTGTCGATCACCTTGCTGCGGGCATAGATCGCGTCGGTGACCTTTTCCGGTGCCGGGCCGCCATTGCCGATATTGTATTTGATGCCGAAATCTTCCGTTGGGCCGCCGGGATTGTGGCTGGCCGAGAGCACAATACCGCCAAAGGCCTTGTATTTGCGGATGACGTTGGAGGCGGCCGGCGTCGACAGAATGCCGCCACGGCCGACGAGTACGCGGCCGAAGCCGTTCGCCGCCGCCATCTTGATGGCGATCTGGATGACTTCGCGGTTGTAGTAGCGGCCGTCGCCGCCGATCACCAGTGTTTCGCCCTGAAAGCCCTCGAGCGAATCGAAGATCGACTGGATGAAGTTCTCGGCATAGTTCTTCTGCTGGAAGACCGGGACCTTCTTGCGCAGCCCCGACGTGCCAGGTTTCTGGTCGCCATAGGGGGTTGTGGTAACCGTTCTTATCATGCTGACTTAACCTTTCCCGAGAAGACCGGAATATAGAGAGACGTAACGATCGGCACTTGTGGCCCAGGAAACGTCCGATTTCATGCCCTGGGTCTGAATTTTCGCCCAGACCTTGGGTTCGCTGTATGCACGCAGTACGCGCCGGATCGCAAGACGCAGCCCGTCGGCGTTCACTGGCGTGAACTGGAAGCCTGTGGCGACCTTGGCCGCAAGCCCGGCTTCGTTCGCGTCGATGATGGTATCGGCAAGCCCGCCGGTCCGGGCGACAACCGGCACGCAACCGTAGCGCAGGCCATAGAGTTGGGTCAGCCCGCAGGGCTCAAATCGCGACGGGATGAGGATCGCGTCGGACCCCGCCTGCATCAGATGCGACAGCGGCTCGTTGTAGCCGGTGACCATGCCGATATGGCCACGATGGCGGGAGGCGGCGGCCAGCAGCGCGCCTTCGAGCGCCGCATCGCCGGAACCGAGCACGATGAGCTTTCCACCCATGGCGACGATTTCGTCCGCGACTTCCGCGACGAGGTCCATGCCTTTCTGCCAGGTGAGCCGGCTGACGACGCAGAAGATCGGACCGTTGCCCTTTTCGAGGCCGAAGCGTTCTTCGAGCGCTCGGCGGTTGCCGGCGCGCTGCTTCAAGGTCGTCGCGCTGAAATGCTGGGCGATGTGCGGGTCGGTCTGCGGATCCCAGATATCGGCGTCGATGCCGTTGACGATGCCCGAGAGATCGGCGACGCGGCTCTTCAACAGGCCTTCGAGGCCCATGCCGAATTCCGGCGTCAGGATCTCCTGTGCATAGGACGGGCTGACCGTGGTGACCGCGTTTGCGGTCTGCAGACCGCCCTTCAGGAAGCCGACATCGCCGTAGTATTCGACGAACTGCATCGAGAAGGCTTCCGGGGGAAGCGCAAGCTCGGGGAAGACCGAGGCGCCGAACTGGCCCTGGAAGGCGATGTTGTGGATCGTCATGACCGTCGGGGTCGCGGCAGCGGAGCCGAAATGCATGTAAACCGGCGTCAACGCCGTCTGCCAGTCATGAGCGTGGACGATATCGGGCTTCCAGCCGGAAACGACATCGCCGCCGGCGATCTCGGCCGCCGCAAGCGAGAGTGCTGCGAAGCGGCGGAAATTATCGACATAGTCGCGGCCGGTCGCATCGACGTAAGGCCCGCCGTCGCGCGCGTAGAGTGCGGCCTGATCAAGGACCAGCAGGTCGAGCCCGTCGACCTCGGCGGCCAGAATTGTTGCCGGATTGCCGAACAGGTTGGCGAAACTGCCGACCTTCTTTTTCTTCTTCAGCTTCTGCAGCACGGCAGGATAGCCGGGCACCAGGGTGCGGGTCTTGACGCCGTGCGGCACAAGCGCTGCCGGGAGCGCGCCGACGACATCGGCGAGCCCCCCGGTCTTGATCAGCGGATAGACTTCGGACGCAACGGACAGGACGTTCATGGAGTGCCTACATTCCCAGCTTGTCGATCATCGTTTGCGTGATCAGGCAGACGCCGTTCTCCGAACGCCGGAAACGCTTGGCATCGAGCTCCGGATCGTCACCGACAACGAGCCCCTCCGGGATCACGACACGGCTGTCGATGACCACGTTGCTCAAGAGCGCATGGCGACCGATCTTCACATCGGGAAGAACTACGGCATTCTCCAGACGGGAATATGAATTAACTCTGACGCCTGTGAATAACAGGCTGCGGTTGAGCGCAGCACCGGAGATGATGCAGTCGCCTGATATAAGCGACGACGTCGCCGAGCCGCGCCGGTTCTCGTCGTCATGCACGAATTTCGCCGGCGGCTTGATCTCGGCAAAAGTCCAGATCGGCCAGGTGCTGTCGTAGATGTCGAGCTCGGGCGTCACATGGGTCAGGTCGATATTGGCCTGCCAGTAGGCATCGATCGTGCCGACGTCGCGCCAATAGGCCTCGCGCTCGAAATCGGACCGCACGCAGGACTGAGCAAAGCGGTGGGCGACGGCTTTGCCGTTGTCGACGATGTAGGGAATGATGTCCTTGCCGAAGTCGCGGCTCGATTTCGGATCGGCGGCGTCGCGGCGCAGGAGATCCATCAGGAACTTCGTGTGGAAAACATAGATGCCCATCGAGGCAAGCGCCATGTCCGGATTGCCGGGGATTCCCGGCGGATCGGCCGGCTTCTCGACGAAGGCGATGATGCGGTCCTTGTCGTCGACATGCATGACGCCGAAGCCGGTCGCTTCCATGCGTGGCACTTCGAGGCAGCCGATGGTGACGTCGGCGCCGGAATCGACGTGCTGCTGCAGCATCAATTCGTAGTCCATCTTGTAAATATGGTCGCCGGCAAGGATCACCATGTACTCGACGCCGTGGTCCTCGATGATGTCAATGTTCTGATAGACGGCATCGGCGGTGCCCTCGTACCACTGCGTTTCGGAAACGCGTTGGCTGGCGGGCAGGATGTCGAAGCTTTCGTTTCGCTCGGGGCGGAAGAAGTTCCAGCCGCGCTGCAGGTGTCGGATCAGGGAATGCGCCTTGTACTGGGTGGCGACGCCGATGCGGCGGATACCGGAGTTCAGCGCATTCGATAGCGCGAAGTCGATGATGCGGGCCTTGCCGCCGAAATAGACCGCCGGCTTCGCCCGTCGGTCCGTCAGTTCTTTCAGACGACTGCCGCGACCGCCAGCGAGAACATAGGCCATGGCATCACGTGCCAGAGGTTGCGAACGCTTTTCCACCATTTGTCCTCCCCAATCATTGACTTCCGGGGTCGTCACGGCGGCTTTTGGCGACGCCTTGCGGCCCTCGAATTTTACAGTCTCGTTCCGCCTGCCGATTTCGGGGGGCGGACCGGATGAAGTTTACTCCTGCTCCAGCATCAGTGTCGCCAGCGGCGGCAGCGTGATGTTGGCCATGATCGCTCCCGTGGTGCTCTTCCCGGCATAGACGGCGCCGCCGTTGCCCTTGCCGCTTCCTCCGTAGATTTCCGCGTCAGAGTTGAGGATCTCCTTCCAGCGACCTTCAACCGGCAGCGGGATGGCGTAGCTCTCCCGGTACACGGGCGTGAAATTGGTGATGACGGCGACGAGTTTTTCACCGGGCGCCTTGCGCAGCCAGGCAAAGACCGAATTGTCGCGGTCGTCGGCAAGCAGCCACTCAAAGCCGTCGCCTTCGCAATCGCGGGCATGAAGGGCGGGCTTGGCGCGGTAGGTGCCGTTGAGGTCACGCACGAGGCGCCGCATGCCCTCGTGCAGGTGATATTCGAGCAGGTTCCAGTCGAGCGCGCGCTCCTCGGACCATTCGCGCCATTGCGCGAATTCCTGTCCCATGAACAGGAGCTTCTTGCCGGGATAGCCCCACATGAAGGCGTAATAGGCCCTGAGATTGGCGAACTTCTGCCAGTCGTCGCCGGCCATCTTGGCGATCAGCGATCCCTTGCCGTGCACGACTTCGTCATGGGACAGCGGCAAAACGAAGTTTTCGCTGAAGGCGTAGAGCAGGCCGAAGGTCAGGTCATTGTGGTGGAACTTGCGGTGCACCGGCTCGCGCGACAGATATTGCAGCGTGTCGTGCATGAAGCCCATGTTCCACTTGAAGCCGAAGCCGAGACCCCCGGCATGGACCGGATGCGATACATTCGGCCAGGAGGTCGATTCCTCGGCGATCGTCAGGATGCCCTTATGGGATCCGTAGATTTCCGTGTTCAGCGTCTGCAGGAAGCGAACAGCCTCGAGGTTCTCGTTGCCGCCATACTCGTTCGGCACCCACTCGCCGTGCTTGCGCGAGTAGTCGAGGTAGAGCATCGAGGCGACCGCATCGACGCGCAACCCGTCGACGTGGAACTTCTCCGCCCAATAGAGCGCGTTGTTGACGAGGAACGACAGGACTTCCTGGCGGCCGAAATTGTAGATTGCTGTGTTCCAGTCCGGGTGAAAGCCCTGGCGCGGGTCCTCGTGCTCGTAAAGTGCCGTGCCGTCGAACCAGCGCAGCCCGTGCTCGTCGGTCGGGAAATGTGCCGGCACCCAATCGAGGATGACGCCGATGCCCACCTTGTGGCAGCCGTTGACGAAACGGGCAAAACCTTCCGGCTCGCCGAAGCGGGCGGTGGGCGCATAGAGCCCGGTCGTCTGGTAGCCCCAGGACGGATCGAAGGGAAATTCGGAGATCGGCAGGAACTCGATATGGGTGAAGCCCATGTCGACGCAATAGGGAATCAGCCGGTCCGCCAGTTCGTCCCAGGAGAGCATCTCGCCATTGTCGCGGCGCTGCCAGGATCCGGCATGGACCTCGTAGATCGAGATCGGCTGGCGACGGGCATCGACCGTTGCCCAATGCTTGCGATGTGCCTCGTCGTCCCAGGTTTGCGCAATCTCCGGCGTCGTCACGGAAGCGGTGTTGGGGCGAAGCTCGGAGCGCCGGGCAAAAGGATCGGCTTTCAACGGCAGCCGCGTACCGTTGCGATCGAGGATCTCGTATTTATAGGCGAGGCCGCCTTCGACGCCGGGAATGAAGATTTCCCAGATGCCGGTGTCGGTGCGCAGCCGCATGACGTGTCGCCGGCCGTCCCAGTCGTTGAACTGGCCGACGACGGAAACGCGCTTGGCATTGGGTGCCCAGACGGCGAAGTGGTAGCCGTCGGCGCCGTCATGGTGGATCGGGTGCGCGCCCATCTTGTCAAAGAGCCGGAGGTGCGAACCTTCGCGGATGTAGTAGTCGTCCATCGGGCCGAGCACCGGACCGAAGCTATAGGGATCGACGACGATCCATTCGCCGCCCTCATTGCGGGCGCGGTAGCGCACCGGCTGGGGTTTCTTCAGCGACACGGACCCTTCGAAGAAACCGGCGTCGTCACGTCGCTCGAGCGTGCCGAGTTCCTTGCCGGCGAGCGTTTCCACCGTCACGGTCTCGGCATCGGGGATGAAGCAGCGGGCAAGGACGGCCTTGCCGGCGGGGTGCACGCCGAGGACTGCGAAGGGGTCTTCGTGCGTGCCCGAAAGAATGGCCGCGATATCCGGCGCTGACAGCAGACCTGAAGCTGCGGGTTCCGGGTCCTTGCCGGCCGAAGGCGTCATCCAGCTCTCCAGATTTCCCCGGCATATTGCCGGATGGTGCGATCGGATGAGAACCAGCCCATCCGTGCGGTGTTGCGGATCGCTTGCGCATACCAGTCGGACGGTGTCGTCCAGAGCTGGTCGATCTCGCGCTGCGCCTTGGCATAGGCCTCGAAATCGGCCGCAACCATGAACCAGTCGTGATTGTAGATGCCGTCGATAAGACCGGAGAAGCGGTTGCGGTCGTCCGGCGAGAAGACGCCGGAGGCGATCGCCTGCAGTGCCTGCGACAGCTCGCGCGATCCTTCGATGATGGCGCGCGGATTGTGGCCCTCGGCGCGGGCCTTCGTCACCTCTTCGGCGGTCATGCCGAAGATCTTGATGTTTTCCTCGCCGATCCAGTCGCGCATCTCGACATTGGCGCCGTCAAGCGTGCCGATCGTCAGCGCGCCGTTCAGCGCGAACTTCATGTTGCCAGTGCCGGACGCTTCCATGCCGGCGGTCGAGATCTGCTCGGAGAGGTCGGCGGCCGGAACCATGATCTCGGCGAGCGAGACGTTGTAGTTTGGCACGAAGACGATCTTCAGGAGGCCGCGCACCGCCGGGTCGTTGTTGACGACGCGAGCGACGTCGTTGGCGAGTTTGATGATCAGCTTGGCATTGTGATAGCTGGGCGCCGCCTTGCCGGCGAAGAGCTTGACGCGCGGGACCCAATCGAGCTCCGGATGCGAGCGGATCTGGTCGTAGAGCGCCACCGCCTCGATGATATTCAGAAGCTGGCGCTTGTATTCGTGGATGCGCTTGATCTGGATGTCGAACATCGCCGACGGATCGAGCCTGATGCCGAGCCGGCTCTGAACGAGCTGGGCGAGGCGGACCTTGTTGGCGCGCTTGACGGCGGCGAAATGCTCCTGGAAATCCGCCTTGTCCGCAAAGGCATCGAGTGCCTGCAGCGCCTCGGTATTGTCCATGAACTCGTCGCCGATCGCGTCGCGGATCAGGCCGAAAAGACCGGGATTGCACTGCATCAGCCAGCGGCGCGGGGTGATGCCGTTGGTCTTGTTGTTGATGCGATCGGGATAAAGCCCGTGCAGGTTGGCAAAGACCGTTTCCTTCATCAGCTCCGTATGCAGTGCCGAAACGCCATTGATCGAATGCGAACCGACGAAGGCAAGGTTGCCCATGCGCACGCGACGTTCGCCGCTCTCGTCGATTAGCGAGATGTTGCGGATCTCGTCGTCCGTTGCGCCCTTCTGCCGGCGAGCCTCGATCAGGATCTTGGCGTTGATCGCGTAGACGATCTGCATGTGGCGCGGCAGCAGCCGCTCGATGAGCGGCACCGGCCAGCTTTCGAGCGCCTCCGGCAGAAGCGTGTGGTTGGTGTAGGAGATCGTGCGGCGGGTGATGTCCCAGGCCTGCTCGAAATCGAGGCCGTGCAGATCCGTCAGGAGGCGCACCAGTTCGGCAACGGAGATGGCCGGGTGGGTGTCGTTCAACTGAATGGCGACGGCGTCCGGCAGCGAGGTGAAGTCCGGATATTGCTGCAGATGCCGGCGCAGGATGTCCTGCAGAGAGGCGGAGGAGAAGAAATATTCCTGGCGCAGCCGCAGTTCCTGGCCGGCAGGCGTCGCGTCGGCGGGGTAGAGAACGCGGGTCAGGCTTTCCGCCTTGTTGCTCTCCCGCAGCGCGCCGATGTGGTCGCCGGCGTTGAAGGCGGCAAGCAGGATCGGGTCGATCGGCTGCGCCGTCCAGAGGCGAAGCGTGTTGACACGCTTTGCCCGCCAGCCGACGGCGGGCGTATCGAAGGCCGTGGCGATGACGCGTTCGGCCGGCTTCCAGACGAAACGCTGGATTTCCTCATCGACATTGGCGGTTTCGACGATGCCGCCGAAGCCGATTTCGTAGGAGCTTTCGCGCCGCTCGAACTCCCAGGGATTGCCGTGGGCAAGCCAGGTTTCCGGCAGTTCCACCTGCCAGCCATCGGCCATCTGCTGGCGGAAGAGGCCGTGCATGTAGCGGATGCCGTAGCCATAGGCGGGCACGTCGACGGTCGCCATCGATTCCATGAAACAGGCGGCGAGACGGCCGAGACCGCCATTGCCGAGCGCCGCATCCGGCTCGAGTTCGGCAACGACATCGATATCGACACCGAGCGAAGCGAGCGCATCACGCATCTCGTCCATCAGGCCGATATTGGTCATGGCGTCGCGCATCAGGCGGCCGATGAGGAATTCGAGCGAGAGGTAGTAAACGCGCTTGGCACCGGTCGCATAGGTCTTGCGGGTGGAATCCATCCACTTGTCGGTGATGCGGTCGCGGGCGACCAGGATCGCGGCCGTCAGCCAGTCGTGCGGCTTGGCAACCTTCGGATCCTTGCCGATGCGATACTTCAGGCGTTCGAGGATTTCGACGGCGAGCTGGCCGGGTTCGGACGACCTCAGGGCGGGCTGCGGCACGTCGTTGGTGGAGAGCCTGTTCATCATGAAACTGTCTTTACCCTTTTGCGTTGGGAGGTCGCAGGCCGGACCCGACCGGGGATAAAGGCAATTTATGCATCGATCCGAAGCGCTTGCAACAGATGTTTTTAAATGGATTAGAACTGTCTCAAACGGTGGGAAGTCGTTGGTGGAGCAGGCCGGCGATACCGAAAGCAAATGCCGCCCGGCAGGACCGGGCGGCAAGAAGGGCACGGGTTTGGTGTTTTATTTCGTCAGGCGCGTAGCCATGGCCGAGGCTTTTTCACCGATCGCCTTGAAGGCTGCGATCAGATCGGCGGCTTCTTCCGCCTGGAAGTAATTCGCTTCGGTCGTAGCGCAGGCCTTGAGCAACGCCTTGCCGCGATCCGGCGCCATGAATGCGACGGTATAGACCTGAACTTTGTTCTTTCGTGCGGTGTCGCACCACGTCAGGGTTGTCGTGTCGTCGCTCGTGTTGTTGTTGTCGCCGTCGGTCATGAAGACGATGTACTTTGTGGGAACCTGGCCGTTCTTAGCCTTGTGGGCGTCATCCTCGGTCGTCGCGGCAACGCGGTTGTAGGCTGTCTTGAACGCGTTGCCCGATGCCGTGCCACCTGTTGCGACAAGGGCGTTCACATAAGTCGAGGTGCCGGTTGTACCCCATGCGAGGTTCCCTGCCGTGTCCTGCGCGGAATTGTAGGAGACGGCCGCCGTGCGGACATACAGAGTGTTCGGGTCGGCGGTGTTCAGCTGCTTGACCAAATCGCCGACAGCGCTTTTCAGCGCGTCGATCTTCGTCACGTAGCAGGGGTTGCTTGCCTTCAGGTTCGGATACTTGCTCCAGTTCGATTCCGTGTAGTTCGGGCACGACGTCTTGGTCGTGTCCTTGGTATTGGTCTTCCAGGCCATGGAGCCGGAGCGGTCGAGCACCAGATACATCGAGAGCGCATTCTTGCTCTCTGTCGCGCTTTCGGCGGTGGCACGGGTTTCGATGTTGATTGATGTCTTTCCGAGCAGGCGTGTCATCGCGTTGAACTGGAACGTCTGCTTGTTCAGGACCGTGACGTTGTAGGCCCTACCGGTAGGGCCATTGCTGCTTTCAATGATGTCGATGACCGGCTGGCCGGCCGTCGACGCTTCCGCCGAAGCGGTTTTGGCCAGCGATCCCGTGCCGCCTGGATCCTGCCCGCCAGGAACGTCGACGGCGGTGCCGCCCGACTGGTTCTTGAGGAAGGCCGCGGCTATTTCCTTTGCCTTCGCAATCGTCGGTGGATCCTTCGCAACCAGAGAAGAGGCCGCCGCAAGCGCTGCGGCATCCGCTGCATCCTGCATTTGGTTCTTGGCCGTCATCATGCCGGCCATATCTATGGCGACGCCGCCGGCTGCCAATATCAATGGCGCTGCGAGTGCGGCCATAATGCCGAAATTGCCACCCCGGTCCTTGAGCATCGCTACGAAGGACCGGCCTACAGTGTATCGTCTTCCCATCTTTGCACACCCCAAAGGAACACGTTGCAAGCTTGCGGGCATCAATAGCGTCGATGGCTTACGATTTCGTTCCGGCGATCGCTGCAATTTTAACGGAATGCAGGAAAACCAGTGCTTACAGCGGGTTCCGCGGCATATGCCGTGTATGAAAATGAGAATTGTGGTGTGTCAATTCGGGTCAGGGCACGGGAATGACGTCGACGGCCTGTTTCGTCGTCTGGCTGCCATAGCTCTTCAGGACCCCGATGACGGGCGCAACGTCGCCATAGTCGCGCCCGTGACCGACGACGATATGGTCGGTTCCTGCCGGAATATTGTTGGTCGGGTCGAGTTCGAGCCAGCCGCCTGTGGTACCGCACCAGATCCGCACCCAGGCGTGCATGGCGTCGGCACCCTCGAGGCGTTCCTTGCCGGGTGGAGGGATTGTCCGCAGGAAGCCGCTGACATAGCCGGCGGGGATGCCGAGGCTTCGCAGCGCCACGATCATTACATGGGCGAAATCCTGGCAGACGCCGCGCTTCAGTTTGAACGCCTCGCCCGGCGTCGTGTTCACCGTCGTGGCCTCGCCGTCATAGGTGAAATCGTGGTGGATGCGCTCGCAAACTGCCGCGGCGATCTGTCGGACCGTCATGGTGTCCGTGACGATTGCCCGCGCATAGGCGGCAATGTCAGGTGCTTCCGGCAGGAGCGGGCTTGGTCCCGTGAAGTGATGCGGTGCGTCGGCGTCGACGGACCAGCAAGCGGAGAGCTCGGCCGGCAGGCCGGCGAGGTCAGGCGAAAAATCCGCGGTCAAAAGCTGCGACTCTACTTGTACCCGCGCTTGCATGCGGATCGTCAGGTCGTCGTGAGAGGACCGAAACAGGATCGAGGTGAACGGGTTGGCGAAGAAGTCGATGCTTTCGGCGCGCTCGGCCGGCATTGGCTGGCAGCTCAGCGAACCGACGATGAGCCGTTGGCGACCGGGGAGCGTCGCCGGCATCACGCGCACGAGATGGCGCCCGCCGGAAACCGGTACTTCATAGTCATAGGTGATCTTCAGGCTGATATCGTAGAGCATGTCCGTCCCTTCGCCCGCTAGCCGAGATAGGTTCGCGCGAGCAGATCGGACAGGCTTTCGAGATCCCGCTCCAGGCGATTGTAGACACCCAGGTTCATCGCTTCCGGCGTCATCACCGCGAGGCCCGAATGCAGGCGCATCGCCTCGCGGTAGAAGGGTGACATCTGCCCGTTGACGAAGGCGTTCGGCAGCAGTTCCACCTCGGTCTTGATCTCGTTCAACTGGTAGAGCACCGAGCGCGGGTTGAGCGGGTCGAGCGCCAAAAGATCGGTCACGGTCAAGGCGGCGGTGCTGACATTGTAGCGCCGGCGGTGGGTCATGACGCTGTCGCCGATCTCGAGCAGCATGTCATAGGCGCCGTCGGGCGCATCCGGGCCCGACATATGGCCGAGCAGCCGCGTCATGTGAAGGCCGCGCTCCAGGTATCGGCCGATCGACAGAAAGCGCCACCCGGTGAAACGGTACATGTTTTCATGCACGAGACCGGCAAAGCCGGCGAGCTTGCGGAGCAGCACCGTCATCGCGCGGGTCGCATCGTCGCCGGCCTGCACCGTCGCGTGAAACTTGCGCGCCGTCTGCGACAGGTCGTTGAGCGCCAACCATCCGTCCGGGGAGAACCGGTCGCGGATGTTGCCGGCGCTGAAAAGGGCGCTGGAGATGTTGGCAAGCAGACTGTCGGGCACCGCCTGGCGCGTGTCGATGTCCAGCGCGCCGAGATAGTCGCTGACATCCCTCAGGAGCGGCAGGTCCGGATCGGCGGTTTCGGCGAAGCGGCCGTGCCAGGCGCGCAGGATGCGCAGCGCCCCTTCCGAACGCTCGATGTAGCGGCCGAGCCAGAAGAGATTGTCGGCTGCGCGGCTCGGCAGGCTTCCCGGCATGTTGCGGGTAAAGCTTTCCTCAGCCGGAAGCAGTGTCGTGCGTTCCACCGGCCGGTCGCTGACGATCCAGACGTCGGCGGCAGTGCCGCCTGCCTGCATGGCGATTGCCGCGACATCGTCGCCGGAGCCGATGCGGGCGAAACCGCCGGGCATGATCTGCCAGCCGTCACGGGTGCGTGCTGCAAAGACGCGCAGGCTCATGGGCCGTGGCGTCAGCCGGCCGCGAACCCAGGCGGGGGTGGTCGAGAGCGTGACGACCTCCTGGCCGACGAGATTGCCGCCCTCGGCGCCGAGCCAATCGGCGATCGAGGCGCGGGCTTTCTCGTCGAGCGTGGCGCCGAGCACCGACTGGCCGTTGTCATCGAAAAAGGGGCGCGTCGCATAGGCCGGGCCGATGACCATGCGATCGAGGTTGGCAGCGACCTGTTCGCGCTCGGCCGGCTGTCCGCACCACCAGGTGGCGATCGAGGGCAGCTTCTGCTCCTCGCCGAGCAAATGGTGGCAGATCGCCGGCAGGAAGGCGAGGAAGGCGCGTGTCTCGACGATGCCGGTGCCGAGCGCGTTGACGATCGAGACGGAGCCGGCGCGAAGCGCCTCGACGATGCCGGGTGTGCCGATATGCGAGGACTGGTTGAGCTCGAGGGGATCTGCAAAGGCCGCGTCAAGGCGGCGCCAGAGCACGCCCACCGGCTTGAGGCCGGCGACGGTTCGCACCATCACCCGGCCGCCCAGGACCGTCAGGTCTTCACCTTCAAGCAGCATGAAGCCCAGGTAGCGGGCGATATAGGCGTGTTCGAAATAGGTCTCGTTGGCGATGCCGGGCGAAAGCACGGCGATGCGGTCATCCGGATGCAGCTTGCGGCTCTGAAGCGCGTCTCGGAACTCACCGAAGAAGCCCGCCAGTCGGTGGACATGAGATTCCGCGTAGAGATTGGAAAAGGCGCGCGTGGTCGCGACCCGGTTCTCCAATGCGAAGCCGGCGCCGGAGGGCGCTTCCGTGCGGTCCGAAAGCACCCACCAATTGCCGTCGGGGCCGCGGCCGATCTCGAAGGATACGAAATGCAGGAAATGACCATCGGCCGGCTTCACGCCGACGAGCGGCCGCAGGAACTCCGGGTTTGAGGCGACCAGTGCCGGCGGCAGGAGGCCCTCGCGCACCAGCCGGTTCTCGCCGTAGACATCGGCGACCACCTTCTCCAGGAGTTCGGCACGCTGCACGAGCCCTTGTGAAACCGTTGCCCATTCCTTCTCGTCTATCAGGACGGGGATATGCGACAGCGGCCAGTTCCGGTCAGAGGCCTCCTTGGCACCGTAGACACGGTAGAAGACGCCAGCATCGCGCAGGTAGCGGTCGGCGCGGGCGAAGCGGTTGGCAAGTTCCGTTTCGTCGAGCCGCCCCAGGGTCGCGAGTAGCCGCTGCCAGACGGGGCGGACATTGCCCTCCCGGTCGAGCATCTCGTCGGCGATATCAGGAAGGGCGCGGTAACCGAACACCGGATCGTCCTCGGTGCCCCGATGGCTCTCGGCGGCTGTTTGCTTTTTCGCCATTTACGCTCCTGGCGGACGCCTGAGATCAAGCGTCATCGGGAATTCCATCGACGGGCTTTCCGGGTGAAGCGGATATCCTCCTGGCGTATGACCCCAGGGCTCGAACCGCGACAGGCGCCGAGCCTCCGCCTCGTTGCCGTTGACCGGAAACGTGTCGTAGCTGCGCCCACCCGGATGGGCGACGTGGTAGATGCATCCGCCAATCGCCCGATTCGACCATGTATCATAGATATCGAATGTAAGGGGAGTGTTGACCGGCAGGACCGGGTGCAGGCCCGAGGCCGGCTGCCAGGCCTTGTAGCGGACGCCGGCAACAGCCGAGCCGTTGGAGCCGGTGCGCGTCAGCGGCACGGGCCGGCCGTTGCAGGCGACCGCGTAACGCTCGGGGTTGGCGGTATCGAGCTTGACCTGGAGGCGCTCGACCGAGCTATCGACATAGCGCACTGTGCCGCCGATCGCGCCCTGTTCGCCCATCACGTGCCAGGGTTCGAGCGCCTGACGGATTTCGAGCCTGGCGTCCTGGTATTCGACCTCGCCGCAGAAGGGGAAACGGAACTCGAGCTGGGCCTCGAACCATTCAGGCTTCAAATCGAAGCCGTGGGCGCGAAGATCGGCCAGCACTTCGAGAAAATCCTGCCAGACATGGTGCGGCAGCATGAAGCGATCATGCAGCGTCGTCCCCCAGCGCACGAAGCGGCCATCAACAGGGTGTTTCCAGAAGCGGGCGATGAGCGCGCGCACCAGCAGTTGCTGAGCAAGCGACATGCGGGCGTTCGGCGGCATCTCGAAGCCGCGGAACTCGACGAGGCCGAGACGCCCGGTCGGACCATCCGGCGAGAACAGCTTGTCGATGCAGATCTCGGCACGGTGGGTGTTGCCGGTGACATCGACGAGCAGATTGCGGAACAGCCGATCGATCAGCCAGGGCAGGGGTGGTGGGGTCGCCGAACCCGGCATCGGCACCTGGGCAAGCGCGATTTCAAGCTCATAGAGCTGATCGTGCCGGGCCTCGTCGATGCGCGGCGCCTGCGACGTCGGGCCGATGAACAGGCCGGAGAACAGATAGGAAAGCGACGGGTGGCGCTGCCAGTGCAGGACGACGCTCTTCAGAAGATCCGGACGACGCAGGAACGGGCTGTCATTGGGATTGGCGCCGCCCACGACCACATGGTTGCCGCCGCCGGTACCGGTGTGGCGCCCGTCGATCATGAACTTGTCGGCGCCAAGCCGGCTCCGCCGCGCCTCTTCGTAGACCGCCGTGGTGATGTCGACGCAATCCTGCCAGCTGGCAGCCGGATGGATGTTGACCTCGATCACGCCCGGATCCGGCGCAACGCGGATGACGTTGATGCGCTCGTCCTGAGGCGGCGCATAGCCCTCGATGTGCACGGGCAGTCCGATCGCGGCTGCAGCGCGTTCCGCGGACGCGATGAGGTCGAGATATTCCTCGACGCTGGCCATCGGCGGCATGAAGACGCAGAGCCTGCCGTCGCGCGGCTCGACGCTGATGGCGGTGCGCACCAGCCCGGCTATTTCGTCGCGTGGCTGTGCCTGCGGGCTTTCCGGTACTTCCGCGGCTTGAAAGCGGGAATGCTGCGGGCGGGCGCTGCTTTCGGCGAAATCAGGCAGATCGTTCCGGGGAACGGTCGGGTCGACCGGATGGATATAGGGATAGGCGGAGGGCGCGACATAGGGCAAGGCGCCGAGCGGCAGGCGATAACCGACGGGGCTGTCGCCGGGAACGAGGAAGATGCGGCCGCGGCGCGTCTGCCATTTCTCGCTCATCCACCGCACGCCAGTGGCACGCGCATTCCAGGCCTGCACAGGCAGCACGTAGCCGGTCGGTGCCGTCAGGCCGCGTTCGAAGACGCGGGCCATGCGGCTGCGCTCTTCGGGGTCCTTCAGCTTGGAATTGGAGGGATCGACGTTCTCGGGGAGGTTTGCCTCCTTCAGCAGCCAGTCGGCGGGATCTTCGAAGGCCGGTTGGACCATCTCGGTCGGCACGCTCAATTCGCCTGCCATCAGATGCAACAGACGTTCGGCGTCCTTCGCGGTGACGTCGTGGTGGCCTGCCTCCTCGGCGATGAGGTCGGGGCGGCGCCAGATCGGCACGCCGTCCTTGCGCCAGTAGAGCGAGAAGGTCCAGCGCGGCAGGCTTTCGCCGGGATACCACTTGCCCTGGCCATAGTGCAGGAAACCGCCGGGCGCGAAGCGTTCGCGCAGGCGGCGGATCAACGCGTCCGCCTTCTCGCGCTTGGTCGGGCCGACCGCGTCAGTGTTCCACTCCTCGGACTCGAAGTCGTCGATCGAAACGAAGGTCGGCTCGCCGCCCATCGTCAGCCGTATGTCGTTTTCCTGGAGCACGCGATCGACCTGTTCACCGAGCGCGTTCAAGGCTTCCCAGCTTTCGTCGGAGAACGGCTTGGTGATGCGCGGATGTTCCGCGACACGTGTCACCTTCATGTCGAAGGCGAAATCGGTTCGGGTGTCGGGATCGCCGAAGAAGCCGCCGGAGATCGGCGCGGCGTTGCGATAATGGGGCGTTGCGGCAAGCGGAATGTGGCTTTCGCCGGTCAAGAGGCCCGAGGTGGGGTCGAGCCCGACCCAGCCGGCGCCGGGCAGGTAGACCTCGGCCCAGGCATGCAGGTCGGTAAAGTCGTGGTCGGTGCCCGAGGGGCCGTCGAGCGCCTTGAGATCGGGCGTGAGCTGGATGAGATAGCCAGAGACGAAACGGGCGGCGAAGCCGAGATTGCGCAGGATCTGGACCAGCAGCCAGCTCGAATCGCGACAGGAACCGCGGGCCGACGTCAAGGTGTCCTCCGGCGTCTGGACCCCGGGCTCCATGCGGATGACGTAGCCGATCTCCTGCTGCAGGCGCGCATTGAGCCCGACCACCATATCGATCGTGCGTTGCCGCGCGCGGTCGACTGTCGCGAGGAAAGCGCCAAGCGCCGGCCCGACCGGTTCCGGCGTCATATAGATCTCAAGATCATCGCTGAGATCTGCAGGATAGGGGAAGGGCCAGTGTTCCGCCTCTTCTTCGACGAAAAAGTCGAAAGGATTGTAGACGGTCATGTCGGCGACGAGATCGACCTCGATCTTCAACTCGCTGACCGGATCGGGAAAGACGAAGCGGGCAAGGTAGTTGCCGTAGGGATCCTGCTGCAGGTTGACGAAATGATTGGCGGGCGAAACCTTCAGCGAGTGGCTGATGACCTTCGTCTTGGAATGAGCCGCAGGCTTCAGCCGGATGATCTGCGGCGACAGCCTTACGGGACGGTCATAGGTGTAGTGGGTCAGGTGATAGATACTGGCCTTGATCGACATGCCGAATTTGATCCCCTTCGTGGTAGGTCTTGCGCCCCCATCTCCGGGAAGTTTGTGCAATGCAAAGTAAGAAAGCAAGCGCGAAAGTGGCTGAGGAAAATCAAGGCGCTGCAGCGCTTTCGCACGCCCGTTCAGGCGTGCGAAAGACTGGCTCCATTGCGGTTAGACGAGCGGCGGGTTGATGCGTGCAAACCCTTCCTGGCGGTAATAGGGGAAGTAGGGATAGGCCGGCGTCGTCTTGCTCGCTTCATCGAGTCGGGCGATCTGTTCCGGCGACAGCGACCAGCCGACTGCACCGAGGTTCTGGCGGAGCTGCTCCTCGTTGCGGGCGCCGATGATGACGCTCGAAACGGTCGGGCGCCGCAGGAGCCAGTTGATGGCGATCTGCGGAACCGTCTTGCCGGTCTCTTCGGTCAACTGGTCGAGCACGTCGACGACGTCGTAGAGCTTCTCGTCATCAACCGGCGGGCCGAAGGCCGCGGTGTCGTGCAGGCGGCTGCCTTCCGGCCAGGGCTGGCCGCGGCGGATCTTGCCGGTGAGGCGGCCCCAGCCGAGCGGGCTCCAGACGAGCGCGCCGACGCCCTGGTCGGCCGCAAGCGGCATCAGTTCCCACTCGTAGTCGCGGCCGACGAGCGAATAGTAGACCTGGTGGGCGACATGGCGCACGAGGCCGTGCTTCTCAGAGGCGGCCAACGACTTCATAAGCTGCCAGCCGGCGAAGTTGGAGGCGCCGACGTAGCGTAGCTTGCCGGCGGCAACGAGGTTGTCGAGAGTCGATAGCACCTCTTCGACCGGCGTGCCGGCGTCGAAGGCGTGCAGTTGCAGGAGGTCGATGTAATCGGTGCCGAGCCGCTTGAGGGCGTCGTCGACGCCTTTGATCAGGCGCGCTCGCGACGTGCCGGCATTATTCGGCCCATCGCCCATTGGCAGCGCGATCTTGGTCGAAATCAGCACGGCATCGCGCCGTCCCTTGATCGCGGCGCCGAGCACGCTCTCGGAGGCGCCGTCCGAGTAGACGTCGGCCGTGTCGAAGAGGTTGACGCCGGCTTCGAGCGAAATGTCGATCAGTCGTCGCGCTTCGGCTGCGTCGCTGTTGCCCCAGGCGCTGAAAAGCGGCCCCTTGCCGCCGAAGGTCCCTGCGCCGAAGCTCAGGGCCGGCACCTTCAGTCCCGATGATCCAAGCCGTCTGTATTCCATGTCTTCAATCTCCTCGTTGGCTTTGTTCGCGCGAGACACCGGCCGTCGATGCTCGCTTCAAGGAGAAGGTGGTGTTGGGTTCATTTGCGATGTAGAGCTCATGAAGGAACATCATTTGTGAGTTGAAGTCACATGTCGCGCTTGACGATCAATCGTTCGGGGGAGATGGCGGTTTTTGCCAAGGTGGTGGAGCTTGGCGGCTTCTCGGCTGCGGCAAAGGTCTGCTGCATGACGCCCTCGGCTGTCAGCAAACTCGTCCAGCGACTGGAGGAAAGGCTTGGCGTCCGGCTCGTCAACCGGTCGACGCGGCGGCTGCAACTGACGGCGGAAGGCTGCGTCTTCTATGAGCGGGTCGTACGCATCCTCGCCGACATTGATGAAGCGGAGCGCTCGGCGGGCGCCGGCGAAACGCCGGAGGGCCGGGTGCGCCTCAATGTCAGCGCGTCCTATGCGACGCATGCGTTGATGCCGGTGCTGCCCGAATTCCTGGCGGCGTTTCCGTCGGTCTCCCTCGATATCCTGCAGACCGATGCCGTGGTCGACCTGATGGCGGAGCGGGTCGATATCGCCGTGCGCGCCGGACCGCTCAAGACATCGAGCCTGATCGCACGCAAGCTCGGCACCACATCGATGACGATCGTCGGTGCCCCATCCTATCTCGATCGTTTTGGCGTGCCTCAGACCATCGAGGATATCGAGGTGCACAACCGGCTGAGCCATAGCTACGCACGGGCGTTCGATGGCTGGCCGTTGCTGTCGAATGAAGAGCAGATCGTTCTGCCGCCGACGGAACGGGTGCGGGTCAGCGATGGCGAGGGCTTGCGCCAGCTTGCGCTTGCGGGTGTGGGCCTTGCCCGGCTTCCGACCTTCACGGTCAGGGAAGATATCCAGGCCGGCCGGCTGCTGCCGCTGGTCGAGCATCTCAATCCCGGTGATATCGAGACTTTTCATGCCGTGTTTCTCGGCCAAGGCGGAGCCTTGCCGTCGCGTGTGCGGGTCGTGCTCGATTTTCTGGCTACGCGCGCGCGGATTTCGTCTTTGTGAAGTGGGAAAGGGTCGCCTCTGCCGGGTGGCCGCAGACGCGGTTGCGGCCTTCGGATTTGGCGCGATAGAGCTCCGTGTCGGCGCACTCGATCAGGTGCTTCCAGCCGCCGTTTGCGGTTCGGCCCTCCGCCACGCCGAAGCTGGCGGTGACCTTCAGTTGCTGTCCATCCGCAACGACGATCGGCTCGCGCGCAAGGTTGGCCCGGATCCGCTCCGCCAGCGCAAGGGCCGACTCGATGTTGTCGCCGGGCGTGATGACCGCGAACTCCTCGCCGCCGAAACGGGCGACGAGATCGGAGTTGCGCACGGAGTTGCGGATGACGCGGGCGATTTCCTTGATCACGATGTCGCCGACCAGATGGCCGTGGGTATCGTTGATCTGCTTGAAATGGTCGATGTCCATCAGGATCAGGCAGGCGTCCTGGCTGCTGTCGGCCGTGTCTTCCGCGCCGCCGATGAGCTCCAGCGCCCGGCGGTTGAGCAGGCCGGTCAGCTCATCGGTTTCAGCCTGATGTTCAAGGTGCTGCATCAACAGCGCGCGTTCGTCGAGGCGTTTGCGCAGCACGTCGATCGCGTCGAACAGGCGCCCCATCTCGCCTTCACCGCCCTTGCCCTGAAGGCGGGCGATCGGCCGGTCGTTGGCGAGCTCGATGATGCTGTGGCGTGCGATGAGCAGCGGTTCGAAGACCAGCGAGCGGGCGCGGCGCATCAAAACCAGCAAGACCAGGAACAGGGCGAAGGTCGCAAGGCTGGCGACCGCTAGCTTGACCGAGGCCCTCGTCTTGTTTGCCGCAAGCCGCGCGACGGTCGCATCCATGAAGGCACGGCGAAGATCCTCGAGCGGCTTCATCTTCGGGACGAAGCGGTCGGTCAATTGCTCGGCGGTCATTGGATAGGCGCCCGATTGTCTGCCGATGGCGACGATGCTGTCGATGATCGCAAATCCTTCGCCGAAGAATTCGCGGTCGATCCTGGCGAGATCTGCGATATTGGCCGGTTTCAGACCGGGAAGGGCGCCGGGCTTGCCGACGATGGACCAGATTTCCTGCAGCCTGCCGCGTGTGCGCTCGCTATCGGCGATGTTCTTTGCTTCGAGCGGCTGGCCGACAGCAACCGGGGCCATGACCTGCGAGCCGAGGCGACCGCCGTCCTCGCGCAGATTGGCGAGCATCTGTGCCGCAAGTGCGATGCCGGCAAGGTTCGCGTCGGTGTTGGTCAGGCGTTGGATGTTCCAGTCGATCGCCGGGCGAAGCGCGTCGATGACGCCGAACATTGCCTCGATCGTCGCCTGGATCTCCGTCAGGTCCCGCTGTTCGGGCGGAAGCGCGGCAATGCGGTCGATCTCGGCGCGCGCCAGCATCAGGCGGCGGCGAACTTCGACCAGAATGGGCGAGAGGGCGCCGGCAGGTTCGGTGCGGCTGGCACCGTCGATGTCCTCGGTGAGCTTGGCGAGCGCCGCGTCGCTGCGGGTACGAAACTCGGCAAGCCGGGCCTGGACCGGCGAACCGGGCGCCACGCCGATGCCGAGCACGCCATTGGACGGGCCGCGCTCGGCCGAGAGGTAGTTTGCAGCGTCGAGCACGCGGCAGAAGGCCATGACTTCGGTCAGGTTGCGGCGAGCGATGACGAAATCGCTATAGGAGGCGGCGATGATCTCGGTGGCGAGCACGCCGGTGCAGGCAACGACGATGGCGAGCAGCCATTGGAGCTTGCGGCGCAGCGCCTTCGCCGTGCGCGCTTCTGCAACGCCCGTTTCCGGGGGCGTATAGCTGCCGCCTTTGTTCTTCATTTACGCGAAGTTGCTCCACTCATGTCGCCGCTCATCGCTTGGGCTGTCGCGACAATTCTTGTCGTGTGACAAGAAACCCATCCGAAATCAGTGTGCTCGTTGCCCCTGTTATCGTATAAGGTGTTAAATAACCTTGAAATACCCTGAAATACTAGGGGTCGCGCCGCAACCGAGGGATGCGCGTGGTGCAGGGCAGCGGCTTGCATTCCGTCACCGCACAGCGCCCATCGGATAGAAAAGAGGCCCGCCTCCTGATGGGAGGCGGGCCCTGTCTCATGCGCGTGCTTGTCGGTTGACGCGACCGTTCAGCGCTTCGGCGCGACCAGCGCGAAAAGGGCGCCTTGCGGGTCGAGCGCCTGGACGATCCAGGCGCCGCCGGGCACCTCCATCGGCTCGAGCACGACCTTGCCGCCACCGGCCTTGATACGCTCGATCGATGCGTCGAGCGCAGGCACGTTGATGTAGTAGAGCCAGTAGGGCGCGGGCACTTCCTTCGGCTTGGTCATCATCCCGCCGATCGGGGCGGCGCCATGGGCAAAGATCTGGTAGGTGCCCATCTCGCCCATGTCCATGCCCTGGTCCTTCGTCCAGCCGAAGAGCTCGGCGTAGAAGGGGAAGGCGGTGTCGAGGTCGCCGGACGCGAGTTCGTGCCAGCCGACGAGACCGGGCGCCATCGGATCGGTGACCGGCGGCGGATCGCCCGTTCCCTTGAAGATCGCGAACACGGCGCCGTGCGGGTCGGTGACGACGGCAAAGCGCCCAATGCCCGGGATATCATCCGGCGCCCGATGAACCTTGCCACCCTTGGCAGCGATCTTGGCGGCGGTCGCATCGACATCATCGACACCGACATAACCGAGCCAGGCGGGTGGTACCTTCATTTCGAGCGCACCTTCCGGCATCGTCATCAATCCGGCAACCGGCAGCTCGCCGATATTGAACAGCGTGTAGCTCATGCCGGGCATGCCGGAATCGCGGGCATTCCAGCCGACGACGTCCTTATAGAAGGTCTCCGCCGCGGCCATGTCCGTCGTCATCAGTTCATACCAAACAAATTTGCCGTGATCTGCCATTGCCTTCCTCCAGTTTGCTTGGCGCGGCGCATTTCGTGCCGCTTGGTTGCATGTTCGAATGGGCCGACGTCGGAGCGGGTTGAAGCGGGACGCGGCCGGGAACCGGGCACGGTCGCTCGTCCCGCGGTCAATCCCGGCGCAGGTATTCCGCCGTCATCATGTCTTTCCAGCTTCCGTCCGGCGCCTGCACTTGCGCCGTCAGCAAGCGCCGGGAGTGATCGAGGAGCGTTATGACGTCCCGGTACCGCGCGGTTCTGCCGGGGTTTTCCTTCCGCATCCAGTTCGCCGTCATAGACCCACATATGGGTCAGCATGGAGCCGACCCAGGTACCGATGTAGCGTTTCGTCTCGGGATTGTAGCCGAGCGTCATGAGCGTTTCGCCGAAGCTGCCGCCCGGCATCGTTCCCTGACCTTCGCAGACGATCCAAAGGCCATGAAGCGAGCGAACGTGTTCGGTCCAGGGGCCGCTCCCGTCGGGCTCGCCATCGGATCCGGCCGTGCGAACCTGCCAGTCGCCCAGCATTTGTTCGAGCCAGCGATGCGCTTCTTCCGGTTCTGCTTTCACGGAATTTCCTTCTTGGTCCGGGCGCAGGTCATCGGCCCGGCACGCGAGCGTTCTGGAAACGATTTCGCAGGCGAAAGGTTCCGCCCGCGAAGGACGAGGAGGATCAGCCTGCCTTGCGCCCGCGCACCTTTTCGTACTCGTCGTGGCGGCGGACGAAGCTCATGGTGTGGTCTTCGTTGCGGCCCTTCGGCGCGCGGTCGAGCAGCATCAGCGTGCCGACCAGTTCCTCAAGACCGCGGGCATAGGACGAATAGGTGTGATAGATCGCGCCGTCCTCGCCTTTCTGGAAGGCGCTCAGTCCTGGCAGTTCCTCATGCGCGTTGGCGCTTTCGATCTCGGTGAAATTGTAGGCGACCTTGCCGCTTGCCAGTTCGTCAGGAGAAAAGGCGACGTGGTAATCATGGTTGAAGCCGTTGCCCTCCGCAGAGACCCAGGGGAAGTGCCAATCCATGCGCTTCCTGTAGGCTTCGATCTTCGCCAGCGGCGCATTCGATGCGGCGATCAGCGTCACGTCGTGGTGGTTGAGGTGTGGCAGCATGCCGGCGAAGTGGTCGACCAGGAAGGAGCAGCCGGGGCAGCCGGCCTCCCAGGTGGGGCCGAACATGAAATGGTAGACAATGAGCTGACTGCGACCGTCGAACAGTTCGGACAGCGACTTGCGCCCGATCACCGTGTTGAAAACGTAGGTCTTTTCCATTTTCACCCAGGGCAGAGCCAGCCGGGCGGCATTGACCTTGTCGCGTGCGTGGGTGTGTTCCTTTTCCAGCGCGAGCAGTGCTTTGCGCGCTTCCAACCACTCCTGAGGCGATACGACTGCGTGGTCCTGTCTCATGCCCGTTCCTCCTTCCAACGTTGCACTTGACTAATTACGTTGATATCAACATTAATCAGCCATGTCAAAGATGCCTTTAATTCCATTCGAGACCACCCTGCATGTGAAGGATACCTGCCTCTGCCTGCATGTGCAGCGTGCCGCGCGTGCCATAGCCCGCCGGTTCGATGAGGCGCTGCGGTCCCTCGATATCACCAACGGGCAGTTCTCCCTGCTGATGTCGCTCAATCGTCCGGCGCCTCCGAACATGGGATCGGTTGCGTCGCTGCTCGCCATGGACCGAACGACGCTGACTGCGGCGCTGAAGCCCTTGGAACGGCGGGGCCTGATCGAGATCTTTCCAGATCCGGAGGACCGAAGGTCGCGGCGGCTGCGACTGACGCAGGAGGGCGCAGCGCTGTTGGCGCGTGCCATACCCATCTGGAAGGCATTGCATGAGGCGCTCGATCCGGTGCTTGGCGAAGGTGGACCGGACCGCCTGCGCGCGGATCTCCTGACACTGGCTTGAACGGCGGTTGCTTAGAGCGCCGTGCGTTCAAGTGAACGCACAAAGGACGCTCTAGCACTTTGAATCTAGAGCATCTTTCCGCCTCCAGTGATTCCACTTGAGAGCGGGATGCTCTAGGGCGCGGGATCTTCCGGTGAGAATCGTTCCTTGAGGACTTCGATGATCTCCGCCATCAAGGCCGAGGCCTGTCGCAGGCGTCTTTCACCCAATTCGGCACCGAGCCTGTCGGCCCAGGCCGCCTGCCGCACTTTGATTTCGCGCAGCGCCGTTTCGCCGGCCGCCGTCAGGACCATGAGTTTTGCCCTTTGGTGGGTCGGATTGTCTCTGTAGGCGATCAGGCCTTCGGCTTCCAACAGGTCGGCGATGCGCTGCACGCCCTGGCGCGCGAGGCCGAGGGCGCGCGCGGCATCGGCGACCGACATGGGGGCGTGGTTTGCTGCTGCCAGTACCTGCCAGCGGGCGCTCGTCTGTCCGGAAGGTTTGGCAAGTGCGTCGCCGGCCCGCGTCAGCGGACCGGCAAGCCGCAACGCGGTTATCGCAAATTCCGCAAAGGCGTCGCCGGCGTGCGTGCGTTCAGGGTCTTTCATGTTGACAGTGCCACCCGTTGTGTGAAATTTTTTTGCATGACATTATGTTGTCATGCTGAGTTGGTTTCAGCAAGTCCTTTCAGCAAGGGAGAAGAGAGCATGGCGAAGAGGACTTACAAGGGCAACTACCATTGCGGCAAGGTGCGATAGGAGGCGGCTTTCGATCTCGATGCCGGGACGACCAAGTGCAATTGCTCCTTCTGTATCAATGTCGCCACCCTGGATGATGTCGATCGTGTCGGTGGATTATCTGGATGGCCGAAACGACCGATGGGATGAAAGACCTCTCTGACGGGCGCACCGAACAATTGCTTTCAGTTGACAACATATTGTCAATGTGGCAAACGAATTGCATAAGCTGTCATCTGACAGCGTGTTGTCAAATTGGTGGGCGGCAAAGTGGGGTCTGCCTGGGCCCGGAAAGCAGGAGTGACGGTTATGAAACTGACCTATAAGGGAAGCTGCCATTGCGGAAATATCCGCTATGAGGCCGATGTCGACCTCGATGCCGGCACCGGCAAGTGCAATTGCTCGATCTGCTGGAAGCGGCGCTATTGGGGGGCAATCGTAAAGCCCGACGGTTTCCGCTTGCAGTGTGACGAAGCCAACATCGCCGACTACCAGTTTAGCAGCAACAGCGTGCATCACCGTTTCTGCAAGATCTGTGGCGTCGCGGCCTTCGGCCACGGCTACATCGAGGAGATCGGCGGTGCCTATTATTCGGTCAACGTCGCCTGCCTCGACGATCTCGATCCGGCGGTGCTCGCCGACGCGCCGGTGCAATATATGGACGGACGCAACAACAACTGGTTCCACGCGCCGGCCGAGACGCGTCATCTCTGACGTCTGGAAATGGCGGCTGGTCACATCCGACGAAACTCGAGATTGTATGTGACCTCTTCTCCAGTCCGGGGGTCGATGGCTGGTGCGCCGTAGATCACCAGCCTGTCGCCTTCCACGTAGAACGGGCGGATCAGATCGGACATGCCCCAGGCCGGGTTCCAGCTCGCATCCAGCTGGTGGATTACCCGGCCATCCTCAAGCCTGTAGGATCCGGCATAGGCGAGCATCGAATCGAAGAGCGCCGCCTTTTCGTCGCTCGTCGGTACGGCGCCTTTCAATGCGGGGCGATCACGCCTCACCACGACGGCGCTGACGCGGCCATCGGGATAGTAGGAGAGGTAGCCGATAGGATCGGCCCCCATGGCATCGCTGGTTTCGCCGGTGGCGACAACCTTGCGTTTCCAGGAGAGCATCTTCCAGGTGCCGAGCAGTTCGGAAGCGTTCGCCATGACCCACCTGTTTTAATCTTAGGGTAGCCTAAAATAACAGATGCACGCGGCCGGGCAAAGAAGGCAGCGGTGCGGAACGGGCCAGAGCCTGACATCCGGCCAAAGAAAAAAAGGCCCCCGAACATCGGGAGCCTTCGGACTATCTCTGTTTTTTTCGTCTCAGCGGTCGCCGAGGTCGCGCACTGCTCCGCGGTCGGCCGAGGTGGCGAATGCGGCATAGGCCTTGAGCGCCGTCGTCACCTTGCGCTTGCGCTGCTCGGCCGGCTTCCAGCCCTTGGCGTCCTGCTCGGCGCGGCGGCTCGCAAGCTCCGCCTCGTCGACGCGCAGGCTGATCGTGCGGTTCGGGATGTCGATGTCGATCATGTCGCCTTCGCGCACGAGACCGATCGTGCCGCCATTGGCCGCTTCTGGAGAAACGTGGCCGATCGAGAGGCCGGAGGTGCCGCCGGAGAAGCGGCCGTCGGTGATCAGCGCGCAAGCTTTGCCGAGTCCCTTCGACTTCAGGTAGCTCGTCGGATAGAGCATTTCCTGCATGCCCGGGCCGCCCTTCGGGCCTTCATAGCGGATGACGACCACGTCGCCGGCCTTGATCTCGTTGCCGAGGATCGCCTTGACCGATGCATCCTGGCTTTCGAACACGCGGGCCGGGCCGGAGAACTTCAGGATGCTCTCGTCGACGCCGGCGGTCTTCACGATGCAGCCGTCGATGGCGATGTTGCCCTTAAGCACAGCGAGGCCGCCGTCCTTGGAGAAGGGGTGTTCGACCGAGCGGATGACGCCCTTTTCGCGGTCGGTGTCGAGCTCGTCCCAGCGCGACTCCTGGCTGAAGGCAACTTGCGTCGGGATGCCGCCCGGCGCCGCGCGGAAGAAGTTGCGCACCGTTTCGCTCGATGTGCGAGTGATGTCCCATCGGTCGATGGCGTCGCCGATCGTGGCGCTGTGGACGGTCGGGCAATCGCGGTTGATGAGGCCGCCTTTCTCGAGTTCGCCGAGGATCGACATGATACCGCCGGCGCGGTGCACGTCTTCCATGTGCACGTCGCTTTTCGCAGGCGCCACCTTTGACAGGCACGGAACCTTGCGCGACAGCCGGTCGATGTCGGCCATGGTGAAATCGACTTCACCCTCATGGGCGGCGGCGAGAATGTGCAGCACGGTGTTGGTCGAACCGCCCATGGCGATGTCGAGCGCCATGGCGTTTTCGAAAGCCTGCTTGGAGGCGACGTTGCGCGGCAGGACGCTTTCGTCCTCCTGCTCGTAGTAGCGGCGGGCAATATCGACGACCAGATGGCCGGCCTCGACGAACAGGCGCTTGCGGTCGGCGTGGGTCGCGAGCGTCGAGCCGTTGCCGGGCAGCGACAGGCCGAGGGCCTCGGTCAGACAGTTCATCGAATTGGCGGTGAACATGCCGGAGCAGGAACCGCAGGTCGGGCAGGCGGAGCGCTCGATGACCTTGACGTCCTCGTCGGAAACATTGTCGTCGGCGGCGGCGACCATGGCGTCGACCAGATCGAGCGCATGCGTCTTGCCGTGCAGCACGACCTTGCCGGCTTCCATCGGGCCGCCGGAGACGAAGACGGCGGGGATATTGAGGCGGAGCGCCGCCATCAGCATGCCGGGCGTGATCTTGTCGCAGTTCGAGATGCAGACCATGGCGTCGGCGCAGTGGGCATTGACCATGTACTCGACCGAGTCGGCGATGATCTCGCGCGACGGCAGCGAATAGAGCATGCCGTCATGGCCCATGGCGATGCCGTCGTCGACGGCGATGGTGTTGAATTCCTTGGCGACGCCGCCGGCCGCCTCGATCTCGCGGGCGACGAGCTGGCCGAGATCCTTGAGATGCACGTGGCCCGGCACGAACTGGGTGAACGAATTCACCACTGCAATAATCGGCTTGCCAAAATCGCTGTCCTTCATGCCCGTCGCGCGCCAGAGGCCGCGGGCACCGGCCATGTTACGGCCATGGGTGGTGGTACGTGAGCGATAGGCAGGCATGGGCATGTTCCTTCACGGACAGGGCATTGCGCGAAATATGGCGATCCTTATCGCCACAGAAGGGGCTACCTAGCGCAAAATTGCGTGCACGTCATCTTTTACGTCAGATTATTTCGACGCCGCGCGCCTGCATTTCGCGGTGTTTTCAGTCCCTTCGAACGTCAATCTAGCCGCGCGTGAATGCCTTGGACAGCACCAATCGGAAGGCTTTACGGAAATCTTATGCCGGGTGCCCGAAGTCGGAATCGAATCCGGGCGCCTGATGGAGCTAGGTTCCCCTCATCGAATACGGATGAGTTCCATGTCTCTTCACGATTTCAGCTTGCGTCATCATGTCCGGAGCCTTCTGCCCGATACGGGGTTGCGCCAGCGGCCCGTTACTGTCGAGGCGAATGCAGATCCCCTGGATGTGCTGCTGCTGCGGCTGAGCGCGGTTCGCCGCCTGCGTGAGCACCATGTCTGGGAGGCTGTCCGCGTCATCCGGGAACTGCCCGGTCTCGCCGTGGACGAGTGGCCGTCGCGTCGGTTCCGCGATCTGATGGCGGCCGATGCCCTGGTCGATGCGGTCATCCACCTGTCGTCTACGACTGAGGCAAAGCTCTGTCTCAGAACACTCAGCAACGAACTCGGGCTTTGGACCTGTGCGCTGCGTTATCAGCCGCCAGGCGCGGGCCGGCTCACGTTCAAGGCGCGGCATGCCGATCTGGCCGCCGCGATCCTCGGCGCCTTCCTGCGTTCCTGCCGCGGCTATCAGCTTGCCATCGCGGCTACCGACCGCGGCCAGTTTCCCACCTGAAGGATATTTCCATGAACATGCACTCGTTGCGCCTCGACGGGGCGATCACGGCGCTCGTCACACCGTTTCGCGACGGCAAGGTCGATGTCGCCGGTCTGATGTCGCTGGTCGAATGGCAGATACGCCACGGCATCTCCGGCATCGTCGCTTGCGGTACCACCGGCGAGGCGCCGACGCTGTCGCGTACCGAGCGGACAATGGTGATCGAGCGCTGCGTCGAGGTCGCCGAGCGGAAGATCCCCGTTATCGCCGGAACCGGCACCAACAGTACCGAGACGACGATCGACCTGACGGCGGAAGCCAAGGCGCTCGGCGCCGATGCGGTGCTCATTGTCGCGCCCTATTACAGCAAGCCGTCGCAGGAGGGGCTCTATCGGCACTTCGAGGCGGTCACCAGGGCGGTCGATTTGCCGGTCATCCTCTACAACGTGCCCGCCCGCACCGGCGTCGATCTGACACCGCGAACGCTCGAGCGGCTGGCGGAGCTTCCCGGCATCGTCGGCATCAAGGATGCGACCGGCGACATCGGCTGGCTTCTTTCGATGTCGGCTGAGCTGAAAAACTGCCTTCGTCCGCTTTCCGGCCATGACCAGACGGCGCTGCCGTTCAATCTTTGCGGCGGACACGGCACCATATCGGTGGCGTCCAATGTCGTTCCGCGGCTGGTGGTGGCGATGCATCAGGCAATCACGACCGGCAATACAGGGGCGGCGCTTGCCATCCATGAACGGATAAGGCCGTTGCTGGTGGCGCTCGAGCGCGAGACCAATCCGGGACCGATCAAATATGCGCTGCACCTGGCGCGGGCCCTCAGCCCCGAACTGCGCTTGCCATTGACGCCGGTTGCGGCGGAAACGGCGGCCGAGATTCGTGCGGCACTCGAGCCGCTCACCGAACTTCCGTCCTCCACCCATATCGGCCGCGGCGTCCGCATCGCGCTCGCGAGCTGAGTTCCCTCAACAATTCCCGTCCTGCCAGCATCCCCTCATTCGTTGAGCTCGGTGCGCGGGACCTTATGTCAAAAAGGAGACAGATCATGTCACGCTTGCCGCATCTTGCCGCTCAGGCCGAACAGCGCCGACGCGCCCAGGGCAACGAAAACATCGAGAACCGCCAGGATAACGACAGCGCGGTTCGCGACGCCTTTCTCGGCATCGGCGTCCGCCTCGGTATCGTTCTCGGCCTTGCCTATGGCATCCAGGCCGCCATTCCGTGGATTGCCGGTTAAGCCTTTTTCCGATCAACGAGGATCATTCCATCATGGACAGTACGCAGCAGATTCGGCGTGGTTTTCGCGCGCGCGCACGTTTCGTCGTTGGCCGCGATAGGCACGGCTGGTGGGTCGTTTCCGACCGCAAGGGCGTCGTTGGCGGCCTCTTCACCAACGAGACGGCGGCGATCCACTTCGCCGTCGAGGCCAGCGATCGGCATCCGGAGGAGGTGTGCCGCGCGCCGGAAGGTGCAGCCATCGATCTCGATACGTTTTCCCGTCCACCGAAGCCGCGCCGTGCCCACTCCTGACAGCGCTTGAGGCCGACATTGCCGACGAACCATTGCCGGACTGTTCGATCGGGAAACCGTCGGGAGGCCCTGGAGAAGGCCGCATTCGCGGTCTCCCATCGAGATTGTTGCTGTTGCTTGCAAAGCAGGTGACGCGGGTCCATTCTTTCGAAGCCATCATGTCCCGGCTGGCTCCGCATTCGCCGTGCCAGCCTGGTTCGTTCGAAGGTTCGTCGTCGATGAACTGCCACGAGTGCGGTTGCGAGATCCAAGGCGGGTTTGCGTTTTGCCCGAATTGCGGTGCCAAGCAGCATAGCCCGTGTCCCGGTTGCGGCGCACTCTGCCCGCCACACTTCTCCTTTTGTCCCACCTGCGGCACCCGGCTTGGAAGCCCGGCACCAATAAAGCCGACGGTTTCGCCACCTGCGACGGCACAGACGCCTCGGGCGCGACCTTCTGGCGGAGAGGAGGCGGGCGCCGACCGCCGCACAGCCACCATTCTCTTTGCCGACCTCTGCGGCTTTACTGGTCTCAGCGAGCAGGTGGATCCGGAAGTCCTCAGGGCTTTCCAGAACGAACTCTTCGAAGAACTGACCGAGGCGGTCGAGGCTTACGGTGGCTTCGTCGACAAATTCATCGGCGACGCGTTGCTGGCCCTCTTCGGCGCGCCGGTGGCGCACGAAGACGACTCCGAGAGAGCGCTTCGTGCTGCGCTCGACATGACCGTTCGGGCAAGGCGGGTCGGCGAACGCTGGCAGCGGCGGATCGGCGAGCCACTGAACCTCCATATCGGGCTCAACACCGGAACCGTCGTGGCGGGGCGTTTGGGCGCTGGCGACGGCAAGGCCTATTCGGTGACCGGCGACGCAGTCAACACGGCGCAGCGGCTGCAAACGCTGGCAGGGCCTGGGGAGATCCTCGTCGGGCCTGTGACCTATCGGTTGACCTGCCAC
Source organism: Ensifer sp. R-19 (assembly GCF_049905105.1). Taxonomy (NCBI): domain Bacteria; kingdom Pseudomonadati; phylum Pseudomonadota; class Alphaproteobacteria; order Hyphomicrobiales; family Rhizobiaceae; genus Ensifer; species Ensifer sp. R-19. Next base: position 3,091,702 of record NZ_CP184569.1, on the reverse strand, counting down.
GCCTTTGCCTACGAGGCGCTTGGCGCGATGACGCTGCGCGGCAAAGCGGAAAGCGTCGAGGTCTACAGGCTGACGCAGTCTCTGGAGGCACCGCGCACGGCACGCGGTCTCGAAGCGCTGGGGCTCGGTGCGCCGCTGATCGGACGTGAGGCGGAGATGAAGCGCCTCATTGATTGCCTCGAGCTTGCCTGCGGCGGGACGGCGCAACTGGTGCGTCTGACGGGAGAGGCAGGGCTCGGAAAATCGCGGCTGATCAAAGAATTCCTCGAACGGGTGGCCGCGGATCCGCGCTTTTCGAACGTCGTCGTTCGCCGCGCCGGCAGTTCGTCGCTCGGAGAACCGTCCTATGGCGTTCTCGCGGCGGTGCTGCGCGGTGCCTACGGGATTTCGATGAGCGACAGCCTGCAGCGGACGACAGAGCTACTCGCCGCGGGACTGGCCGAGATCGGATTTGCGCAAGACAAGCTCGAACAGCTCGTACCACTGTTTCTGCGGATCCTGGGCTTGGGTTCCCAGGATGAGCTGTTGCGCCATGTGGAGCCGGAACAGATGCGCCGGCAGCTTTTCGCAGGGGTGAGGGCGATTTTTGAACGACGCCTGTCACGAACGCCCTTACTGCTCGTGATCGAGGATTTGCACTGGGCCGACGCTGCCTCGCTCGAGGCCATATCCTTCGTCCTCGAGCGGACGGAAGGCAGCCCGTTGATGCTGCTGACCACCCAGCGGCCCGACGCCGATGCCGATCAGCTGAAGCCCGGCCATACAAACTTGACGGCGTTGCGCCTCGCACCGCTTTCGGAAGCCGACAGGCGTCGGCTGCTTGCGGCATTCTTCGGTAGGGATGGGCTGCCTCAGGCGCTCGCCGAGCGCATCTTGGCACGGGCCGGGGGCAATCCCCTGTTCATCGAGGAAATCGTGCGCGGCCTGATCGATGTATCCGCCGTGCAGCGGGTCGGCTCGACCTGGCGGGTGGTGGAGCGCGAAGCGGCCGCCGACATTCCGGTGACCATCGAGGCGATACTGCTCGGCCGCGTCGATCGGCTACCGCCGGACGCCCGCCGAATGCTGCACCACGCTGCGATGATCGGGCCGCGATTCGATGCGGATCTGCTGCAAGCGGTTTCGGGGCGGACACCGGTGGATACGATTCTTGATCTGCTCTGCGATGCGGAGATCATCGAAGAAGCCAGGGACGGCGGCGGGTTCCTGGGCACACAGACCTATCGGTTTACCCAGACGTTGCTGCAGGAGGTGGTCTACAACAATCTGCTGCTCAGTCGGCGCACGGACGGGCATGCATTAATCGGCAAGGTGCTGGAGCGCCGGTTCGGCGAGGATACCGACCGGCCCGAGGAAATGGCGCTGCTCGGCCACCATTTCGGCCTCTCCGAACAGAAGGCCAAGGGCGCACATTACCTGGTCGCGGCCGGAGACCGGGCGCGGGCGCTCTATGCCAATGATGATGCCATCCGGCTTTATGAACAGGCGATGGCGGCACTGGCGGCCACCGGCGAACAGGGCCCCGAATGGCTTGCCGCACGCGAACGCGTCGCTGATCTCCTGGGCCCGACCGGCCAGCGTGAGGCGGCGGTTCAGCACTACGGCGCACTGTTGGAGATTTACAGCGCCATGGACGACCGGATTGCCGCGGCACGAATCCGGCGCAAGTTCGGCCATCATCTCTGGGAAACCGGGCGGCGTGACGAGGCGTTGGCTTCCTTCGCGGCAGCCGCCGAGCTGCTCGAAGGCGTGAGCGCGCCGATTGAAGGTGCGCATCTTTCACAGGAATGCGGCCACCTCGCCTTCCGCATGGGAGACTATGCCGGCGCCCTCAAGGCGGCGGACGACGCCCTGGATCGCATTGCGGCATATACGCCGGAGACCCCAGAGACTGAGCGGGAGGCGATGCGGGTCATGGCCGAAGCGCTGAACACCAAGGCCGTGACGCTTGCCCGCCTTGGCCGCAGCGCCGAAGCGATCGGTATCGTCGAGCGAAGCGTCGCGGCAGCGGAAGGCGCGAACCTGTTGAATGCCGCCTGCCGCGGCTATACCAATCTGGCGGTGTTCTACGCGGTCACCGATCCGAGACGTGCGATTGAGGTTTGCCGCTGCGGTTTCGACATGGCAAGGCGTATCGGCGACCTCGGTTTTCAGGCGCGCCTGCTCGCCAACCTTGCCGTCGCCTATTGCACCTTCACCGATCGCTGTGCGCCGGACGGCGTGCCGGCAGCCGAGCGCGCGATTGCGATTGACCGGGAACTCGACCAGCGCGACCACTTGCCGGTGTCGCTGCTGGTGCTCGGCCAGATCCATCAGTGTCATGGCCGGGCAGATGTCGCCCGCGGCCTTTATCAGGAGGCGCTCGACCTTTGCGGAGAAACGCAAGAGGCGCAGCTCCTGTTTCCGTGTTATGATGGCTTGGCGACGCTTTGCCTGGACGCCGGCGATCTCGATGCAGCGGAAAGGTACTTCGCCTTGGCGAGAGACATATGTGCGCAACATGGTCTCGATCCCGAGGCGTTGATGATTTTGCCGTTTCTCGACTGATATTTCCGATCGTCGCCTGGGGCGCGGCGTCCACGTTTTGATTGCTGCGCACAGCTTGCCGGAGAAAAAGCGCCTGCCTTGCCACAAGGCGTACCAGGAGCGTTCCGGCCGGGATGAGGAGATGAAACATGGTTGAGCCGCTGAGTGGACGGCCGTTGCAGCCGGGGGATCGGGCGCCGAATGTGGTGCTCGACGCAATCACGCAGGAAGGTCAGATCGCCCTTGATGATTTTCGCGGCCGCAAACCGGTCCTGGTCGGCCTGTTCCGCGGCCTGCATTGTCCGTTCTGCAGACGGCAGATCGCCGCCATGGCGCAACTCGACGGCGCCTTGCGGGAGCGGGGCATCGAGAGCCTGACGGTGGTCAATACGCCGATCGATCGAGCGCGCCTCTATTTCCGTTATCATCCTGTGCCGAATTTGCTGGCCGCCGCCGATCCCGAACGGGTCTCGCATCGGGCGTTCGGGCTGCCCAACCTCGAATTCACCGAGGACGAGGACGCCTGGCCGTACAAGATCGCCCAGAAGACGATCATGGCGATGAAGGTGAATATGCCGGGCGAATTGCCGGAACCGATGGACCCGATCGCAGCTATGGCCTATCTCGACAAGGCGGAAGGCTACCAGATCACCGAGGCCGACGAACGGATGATGGCGACCGGGGCCGGGCAACTCGTCGGCGAGTTCCTGCTCGATCGTGATGGCGTTGTGCGCTGGAGTTTCACGGAAGTACCGGACGGCGGCCAGAACATGTTCGGAGCCCCGCGTCGCGACGAATTGATGTCCGCCGCCTCCGCCATGGTGCATTAAGGCGTCGACTTTGGCCGTCGACGGCGGTTGGCGGTGATCCTGGAACAAGGCCCCGTCGGTCCGGTGATCGACGGGGTTTTTCGTCGCGATGTTATCGCAAAACCGCTGCGCACTTTTGCGCGACATACTTTAGCCGAGTGAAGCGATCGCCTCGTCGATCAGCGCGACGATCTCCTTTGGATGCGATGCAAGCGAGGCGTGGCTGGCGTCGAGGGTGATGATCTTCTTTGCCTTGATGCGTTCAGCCATCCACTGTTCGGTTTCCGGCGGGATCATGTTGTCGTGGCGCGATACCTGGTACCAGCTCGGCTTTTCCTTCCAGGCCGGGGGGCCGGCCTCGTCTTCAAAGCAACGCCCGGCAATCGGCTTCTGCGTCACCGCCATGACCAGCGCGTCGGTCTCGTTCAAATCCTGGCCGAAGCTCTGGCGGAAGGTGTCTTGCGCCAACCAGAGGAAGCCATCCTTGTCGGGGCGGATACTGGCAGCACCGGAGGGTGGATTACGCCGCGCAAAAATGCTGCCGAGGCTGTCGCCCTCATCCGGCGCGAAGGCCGCGACATAGACGAGGCCAACGACATTGGCTGCATGGCCGGCGCCGCTGATCACCGCGCCGCCATAGGAGTGGCCGACAAGCAGGGTCGGGCCATCAAGCGATTCCGCCAGTTTGCGCGTGCGCTCGATGTCGTCGGCAAGCGAGGTCAGTGGGTTCTGCACTGCAGCGATCCTGTAGCCCTTGGCGTGGAGTGGCGGGATCACGTGACGCCAATGGGAAGCATCGCCCCAGGCGCCGTGTACGAGCAGGATGTTCTTGACGGCAGGCATTGTCCGTTCCTTTCTCATTCAGAGAAGATGTGGTCGGCACGACGTCGCGTTCGCGTATCGAGACGCGAGATGGGTGGCCGGCCGTTGGTCACGGATGCGATTAAAGGTCTGCGGGTGCGATCGGATTGCGAATGCAAACTAGGGCGCGGAACGGGGCGCTTCCATGGCGCAAGACATTAAACTTCGTACAGAATTGGGATGGGTGGAGGGTGTCGCCAACCGGCGCGTCCCGGGACAAACGAAAAGGGCCTCTCGATTTCTCGAAAGGCCCTTGGAATTCGAATGGTGGGCGTGACAAGGATCGAACTTGTGACCCCTACGATGTCAACGTAGTGCTCTCCCGCTGAGCTACACGCCCATCCGATGTCGGCGCATAGACCACAAAACCCGTTGTCGCGTCAATAGGGTTTTCGAAGGTTTTTTGACAGAAATTTCGAAGGCATGTTTTTTCCCATCCGGGGGTCGGTCGCGGCGGCGTGGCGAGGGCCCGGATTTGCGGGATTCCTGCTAAGGCCTTGAAACGAAAAGACCGCCGGAGATCCTTGTGGATCGCGGCGGTCGATCGGAAATCGTCTTGGCTTGTCGCCACAGTGTGCCGCAAGCGGCAGCGACTGTGGAAAACTAGTCGCTTAAGCCGCGGCCAGCATCTTGTTGACCTCGTCGACGAGGTCGCGGAGGTGGAAGGGCTTCGAAAGCACCTTGGCATCTTTCGGCGCCTTGGAGTCGGGATTGAGCGCAACGGCGGCAAAGCCGGTGATGAACATGACCTTGAGGTCCGGATCGAGTTCGGTCGCGCGGCGCGCCAGCTCGATGCCGTCCATCTCGGGCATGACGATGTCGGTGAGGAGAAGCGAGAATGGCTCCTCGCGAAGCCGGTCATAGGCGCTGGCGCCGTTGTCGTAGGACATGACCTTGTAGCCGGCCTTTTCGAGCGCCTTGACCAGGAACCGGCGCATATCGTTGTCGTCTTCGGCAAGAAGGATTTTCGCAGTCATGAATTCGGCCGTGCTTCTCTTTTTTCAGTTTATTGCGCGTAGATTGCGGCGTTTTATCCAAACCCCAACGCGGTAAATATCTCGTGAACGCGGGACGTCAATTCCCCGGGAGCTGTGATTGGTCACTATGGACACAGAGCGGACCAACTGGCAACATGATGACAATTGTAAGAACCGCATATGGTAAAAAAGGGTTCAGATGGGGGAAATTGCGGAGAGGGAACTGTTTGAGGTCCTGGAACCTCCGATCCAGCGCATTCCCTTTGTGTTCAATTCACCGCATAGCGGCCGGTCCTATCCCCAGCGCTTTCTCGATCAGTCGCGGCTCGACGCTGTTTCGATTCGCCGGTCGGAAGACCACTATGTCGATGAGCTGTTCCAGAACGCGACTTTTCTCGGAGCGCCGATGCTGCTGGCGCATTTCCCGCGCGCCTTCCTCGACGTCAACCGTGAGCCCTATGAGCTTGACCCGCGCATGTTCGACGGCCCGCTGCCGCCGCACGCCAATATCAGCTCGATGCGTGTCGCCGGCGGCCTCGGCACGATACCGCGGCTGGTCGCCGAGAACATGGAGATCTACCGCGGACGTTTCCCGGTGGAAGACGCGCTGACGCGGATCGAGACGATCTACAAGCCCTACCATGCCACCCTGCGCAAACTGATCGCGCGCACCCACGTGCAGTTCGGCCTGTCGGTGCTGATCGATTGTCACTCGATGCCCGGGAACGTGCATCTGCCCGGCAGCGCCCAGCGTCCCGACTTCATCATCGGCGACCGCTACGGCACCAGTGCCGCGGGTGAACTGTCGCGCGCCGCCGTCGATCTGTTGCAGCAGCTCGGCTATAGCGTCGTGCGCAACAAGCCCTATGCCGGCGGTTTCATCACCGAGCATTACGGTCGCCCGACACGCGGGCTGCATGCGCTGCAGATCGAAATCAACCGGGCGCTCTATGTGGATGAGACGACGCTGGTGCGCAAGCCCGGCTTCGGCGCGCTGGTCGCAGATCTCACGACCTTCGTCGCGTCGCTTGCCCGCCATGTCGAAGACTACGGCGCCTACCTCCCGCTCGCAGCGGAGTGACTTCAAGATTTTCTGTCGGGGAGCTTCAAAAAAAACCGCGCCAACGGCGCGGTCAAGTCTAGGGAGGAAACACCCAAGGAGGGTATTTACAGTCACAGGTGACTGTACCCAAACCTTAATATTGCACTGCACAAATGTCAAGTTGAAGCAGTGAAGACTTTTGCAGTGCATCAAACGTTTTTCAGTCCAAAGCGGTATCTGAACCGATTGAAACGCTAGAAATCTGAAAACACAGGCGATTTGGTCGCTGCTGCCATCGCATCAGCGCGTTTGCCTTTCGGTAAATTTCGTCTATGCAGGACGAACCTTCCTTCGTCATGCTTCCCTGAGAGAGAGCCATGCTGCCTGACCGCGCCTTCTTCGATCGCCTTGCTGAAGCTGCCAAGGCAGAGACCCTGCCGCGATTCCGGATCGGCACCAGCGTGGTCAACAAGATCGAAGGCGGCTTCGATCCGGTAACGGAGGCGGACCAGTCGGCGGAAGCTGCGATCCGTGCGCTGATCGAGAAGCATTTTCCGGAGCATGGCATCCTTGGCGAAGAGCATGGCAATGTCGGGCTCGACCGCGAATATGTGTGGGTCATCGACCCGATCGACGGCACGCGCGCCTTCATTTCCGGCCTGCCGGTCTGGGGCACGCTGATCGGCCTCTATCGCAATGGCGAAGCGGTCATGGGCCTGATGGATCAGCCGTTCACCGGGGAGCGCTATTTCGCCGATGGTGAGAAGGCGACCTACCGGGGTCCCGGTGGCGAAAAGGTGCTTTCGACCCGTGCATGCAATTCGCTTTCGGATGCGGTGCTGTTCACCACATCGCCGCACCTCTACACCGGCGCGTTCAAGACTCGCTACGAGGCGCTGCAGAGCAAGGTCCGGCTCTTCCGATACGGCTGCGATTGCTACGCCTTCGCGCTGCTCGCCGCCGGCCACATCGACCTGGTGGTCGAATGTGGACTGAAGCCTTACGATGTCGGCGGCCTCATTCCGCTGATCGAGCAGGCTGGCGGCATCATCACCAATTGGCAGGGTGGACCGGCGGAAATGGGTGGTGAAGTCATCGCTGCCGGCAGCGCCGAACTGCATGCTCAGGCGCTGGAAATCCTCAAAGGCTGAGGCCGCCACGCTCCGGCGCTGATTCCGAAGCGAGATGCAAAATCAAACGATTGGCGAGTGTGCCCGCCTGTATCAGGCGGCGCTGTTTTCGCGTTCGTCACCCTCTTCGGGGATGACAAAGGCAAGGATCGCGGCCATCGCCTGGGCGCGATAGCGATCCGCTTCATGCAGCAGTTCGTGGCGGGCGCCATCGATCGGGATCATCTGGGCGGCGCGGAAGTTGCGCGCCAACCACTCGACGGCGAGATGCGGCACCAGACGGTCAGCCGTCGGCGCCAGGATGATCGTCGGCAGGGTGATGCGCGTCAGATGCTCGCGACGGATGACGCGGCGCATGGCGCGGAAGGCCTCGCTCAGCCAGCGCGCGGTGGGCGGGCCAAGCCTCAGTTCCGGATGCGTGTCGGTCAGTGCGATGTTGCGCAGGTAGCGGCGCCGGTCCGCCGTCAGCACGTTGCTTTCGAACGGGCGGTTGCCCTTGTCGGGATGGGCCGGCAGGGTGCCGAGGCCGATGCAGCGCATGAGGGTCGCAATCGCCGCAATGCTGGGCTCGCCGAGCGCCTGTCCGCCAAGGCCGACGAAGGGTGCCAGCACCACCAGCCGGTCGATCCGGCTTGCTAGCATCGGTGCCAGCGACAGGGCAACGAGCGCACCCATGGAATGGGCGACGATCGAGAAGGGCAGGCGCGTATCCGGCAGCACGATCTGTTCGAGGAAGGTGCTGAGGTCGCGTTCATAGTCGGAGAAGTGGTCGACGTAGCCGCGGCCCGGGTGTGGCAGCAGCCGCTCGGAGCCCGCCTGGCCGCGCCAGTCGAAGGTTGCGACCCAAAGACCTGCAGCCGTGAGATCAGCGATCGTCTCGAAATATTTCTCGATCGATTCGTTGCGGCCCTGCAGCAGGACGACCGTGCCGCGCGCAACAGGCTGTTTCGTCCTGAAGATCGCGTAGCGAATCTTGCGACCGCCGACGCCATCGAAGAACCCAGCCACGTAGTTTTCCGGGGTCGGATTGTCCGGTGTCGAGTGGAGGATCGAGGTCATGACGTGGTGACGGCCAAGAGCGGGTTGATCGGTATCATCAAGGGATAGGCGGCAGGGTCTCCGTCGTCAAAGAAAAAAGCCGGAAACGGTGGGTGAAATCCGGACGATCACCGTTTCCGGCTGCTGAAGAGGAAGGGACGTATCACTTCAGCCTGGGAGTTGCCGCCCAGAGTTTTCTTCTAGCCCACCGGGGCTGAACGGAAGCCGAAGCGGCCGTTCATGTCGGGTTCACGGGAAAATCGTAAGCGCTCGCGTCTTGAAGTCGCGAATTTGCCTCCCCAAATCAGGGTCACGGGCGCCGAAGACGGGTCCGTTCACCGGTCTTGCCGCTGCCAGAATGGGGTGGCCGACCAGACATCGCAAACCGTTGCTCCAAGGAGGACACAATGCGTCACTTTGATTTCTCTCCCCTTTACCGTTCCACCGTTGGCTTTGATCGCCTGTTCACGATGCTCGACAGCCTCGGCCAGCCGGGTGAAGCTCAGACCTATCCGCCCTACAACATCGAACGCACCGGCGAAAACGCCTACCGCATCACCATGGCCGTTGCCGGCTTTGACGAGAGCGAGCTTTCGATCGAGGCCCGTGAGCACACGCTGACGGTCAAGGGCGAAAAAGCCGAGGAAAAGGGCGACGAAAGCCAGTTTCTCCATCGCGGCATTGCCAAGCGTGCCTTCGAGCGTCGCTTCCAGCTCGCCGATCACGTGGAGATCAAGTCCGCTTCGCTGAAGAACGGCTTGCTGCACATCGACCTCACCCGCGAGATTCCGGAAGCAGCCAAGCCCCGCCGGATCGAGATTTCGTCCGTTGCCTCGCAGCCGAAGCAGATCGAGGCCCAGACCCTCTAACCGCGAAGACAATCTCCCAAGACAGGCGGCGTCCCCCAGGGGCGCCGCTTTTTTATTGGTTCATTGAAATCACGTAGTTCCGAACGGAGACCGCTTCGGACTTTTCCTGACTTTCTAAAGCGCGTCGCGATCTTTCAGATTCGCTCCTTGCGCTTTAAGTTTTTGATGTTTCGCATGTCGTTGTCGCAAAACCGCTGCGCACTTTTGCGCGACAGGCTTTAGGATCTGGCCGGCGCGGGCACGGCAGACGTCTGCTTCTTGGCGGCATAGCGCTGTGCGATGACGGCGCAGGCCATCAGCTGGATCTGGTGGAACAGCATCACCGGCAGAACGATCGCGCCGATGTTCTGCCCGGCGAAGATGGCGCTCGCCATCGGAACGCCGCTCGCAAGGCTCTTCTTCGAGCCGCAGAAGGTGATGGCGATCTCATCCGCCTTGTCGAAGCCGAGCAGGCGGCTGCCGAACATGGTGACGGCAAGCACGAGCGACAGCATGACGATTTCGATGACGACGAGAACGCCGAGATCTGCCAGCGAATAGGTCTGCCAAAGGCCCGATGTCACCGCCTGGCTGAAGGCGAGATAGACGACCATCAGGATCGAACCGCGATCGACGGGCGCCAAGAGGCCCTTGCGCGCCCGGATCCAGTTGCCGATCAAGGGCTGCAACAGCTGGCCGATGACGAAGGGTGCAAGCAATTGCAGCAGGATCTGCTTCAGCGCGTCGAGCGTGACGCTGCCGTGGCCGCCGGCGGTAAACAGCAGCCCGACCAAAAGCGGCGTCAGAAACATGCCGAAGATGTTGGACGCAGACGCCGAGCAGATCGCGGCCGGCACGTTGCCGCCGGCCATCGAGGTGAAGGCGATCGACGACTGCACCGTCGAGGGCAGCACGCAGAGGAAGAGGATGCCGGTGTAGAGCGACTGCGGAAGGATCGAGGTCGGGACGAAGTCGATTGCAAGACCGATCAGCGGGAAGAGCACGAAGGTGGAGGCGAGGATCGTCAGGTGCAGCCGCCAGTGCAGGATGCCGGCGATCACCACGTCGCGCGAGAGGCGGGCGCCGTGCAGGAAGAAGACCATGCCGACCGCCACCTTGGTCGCCAATCCGAACCAGGCGGTCGCCTCACCATGGATCGGCAGGACGGATGCCAATAGCAGCGTCGCCAGAAGCAGGATGGTGAAGGTATCGGGAAGGTAGCGGCGCATATCCGGTCACTTGCTGGTGATGAAACGTCTTGCCGGGATCACTCATTATGAAGCAGGATGCAAGGAATAACAGTTATCGCGATTTGGGATGAGCCATGCTGGATCTCGTGCAGTTGCGCAGCTTCGTCGCGCTCGAACAGATGGGCAGTTTCACGCAGGCGGCGGAGAAACTGTCGCTTGGGCAATCGACCGTCAGCCAGCATATTCAACGGCTTGAGGCCTCGCTCGGGCGAACCCTGGTCGCCCGCGATACCCACCGCGTGTCGCTGACGGCGGATGGGCTGGCACTGCTTGCCCATGCGCGTTCGATGCTGGCGATCGACGGCGAGGTTCGGGCGCTTTTTGCCGAAAGCAGTCTGCGTGGTCGCCTGCGGCTTGGTGTTTCCGAGGATTTCGTCATGAGCCGGTTGCCGGCGGTTCTCGAAGATTTCGTCCGGGCGCATCCGTCGGTCGATCTCGAACTCACCGTGGCGCTCAGCGGCGTGCTTTACCAGATGCAGGACAACGGCGAGATCGACCTCGTGCTCGCCAAGCGCAGGCTCGGCGACGTGAGAGGCGAGCTCGTCTATCGCGAGCCGCTCGTCTGGCTCGCCCGCGACCCTGAAAGGATCAGGCGTGACAAGGTACTGCCGCTGATCGCCTTCCCGCCGCCGAGCATCACCCGCAGCGTCGCGCTCGAAGTGCTCGACCGGCATCGCCTACCATGGCGCATCGTCTGTACCTGCGGCAGCCTCAGCGGGCTGACGGCGGCCGCGCGCGCCGGAATGGGCGTGCTCGTGCAGCCGCGCAGCATGGTGCCGCAGGGGTTGAAGGAGATACCCGCCGGCGCCCTGCCGCCGCTTGAAGACGTCGAGTTCGTGCTGGTGCCGAGCAAGGGCGTCGACCGCAAGCTGAGTGCAGCACTTTCGGCCGAGATCCTCTCCAATGTGAGGACGCTGCAGGGACAGGCTTGATACGGGGGATCACCCCGCTCAGGTGGCGGGATGGTCGTCCGGACGGAAAAGCGTTCGCCGTTTTCCTGGTACTGCTTCAGCAGGCGGCGACGAACCGGTCGACATCGTCGGCCTTCGTCGCGAAGCTGGTCACGAGGCGGTAGAGACCCTGATCCGGCGCAAGACTTCCATCGAGGTCGTGGGGCACGGGCCAGTCGTAGAAGACGGCGCCATCCTGCCTGAGCTTCGTGGCCACGTCTTTCCTGATGATGGGGAAAACCTCGTTGGCGTCCGCCTGCCAGGCGAGGCGGCTCGTCTTCGAGGCGGCAATGCCCTCGGCGAGGCGTGCGGCCATCGCGTTGGCATGGCGCGCGAGGTTCAGCCAGAGATCGCCGGCGAAGTAGGCGTCGAACTGTGCGGAGACGAAACGCGACTTGGAGAAGAGTTGGGCCGAGCGCTTGCGCAGGAAGTGCATTTCGTGCGCCTTCGAGAGATCAAAGAGCACCAGCGCTTCGGCGCACCAGCAGCCGTTCTTGGTGCCGCCGAAGGAGACGAGATCGACACCGCGCTTCCAGGTCATTTCAGCGGGCGTTGCGCCAAGGCCGACGAGCGCATTGGCGAAGCGGGCACCGTCCATATGCAGTGGCAACTTATGCGCCTTGGCAACGGCAGCGATCGCCTCGATCTCCGCAAGCGAATAGACCGTGCCGCTTTCCGTTGCCTGCGTCAGCGAGACCGCCGTCGGCTGGCCGCCGTGGACATTGTCGAGCGGAAAGCGCCGAATCTCGGCTTCGAGGCGCGCGGCCTCCATCTTGCCGCGGGGGCCGTCGACAGGCTTCAGCCTGGCGCCGTGCGAGAAGAATTCCGGCGCGCCGCATTCATCGGCGATGACATGCGCTTCGCGATGGCAGAAGGCGATGCCGCCTGCGCGGTTGGCTGTCGCAAGTGCCAGCGAATTGGCGGCCGTTCCGGTGCCGACGAAGAAGACTGCGACATCCTTTTCGAAGATTTCCGCGAACTTCTTCTCCACCTTCCGGTCGAGGTCGCTGGTGCCATAGGCGGACGCATATCCGCCTGCATGCGCCATCAGGCTTTCGGCAATCGCGGGATGGGCGCCAGCCCAGTTGTCAGACGAAAAAATCATCACATTCCACCCTGTATTACAGTCTTTTCGACGGATTTGGCCGACCTTAGCCGAGTTCTCGGCCGGATCAATCACGGTCAGCGGCCGAAAGGCCAACTGGAGACCAGTTTGAAACCAAAAGGAAGAAAACGCCGGAAAGCCGTAATTAAATTATAAAAGCCGGAAACTTCCGGCAATGTTCGGCAAAATCTTCTCTATTATTTGCTCATATGCCTCTTGCGGAGGGGGGTAGTTTCTGGCATAGAGCACATGAAATAGGACAGGTTTGCTGTCCTATTTCGGTCTAGGGACCGGAACAATCGCCGCGAGTGCCTAAAAAAATGGCACCCGGCGTGCGAAGCGGGGGGATTTGCCGGATTTCATCCGGTTGTTATCGCCTGCCGTCAGGATGGTCGCAGACATCAGTGCCTGATGATGCCGTGCTTATTTGCGACCTGATCAGGATCATGAGACGATAGTGCCCCGGCTTTTTGGCGTGCCTTTGCGCGCAACGAAGAGCCATGCGCGGGCGGTGCCATGCCCGGCAGTGCCGGGTTTAACAGGAGGGAAAACGATGACGGATCATTCGCCATCACAGCAATCTGGGCTCAACCTCGCACACAGCGTTGCGACGGCTGAAAAAACGCCCGCATTCCCGACTGGCCTGCCGCGAAAACAGGGTCTCTACGATCCGCGCAACGAACATGACGCCTGCGGCGTCGGTTTCGTCGCGCATATGAAGGGTCAGAAGTCGCACAAGATCGTCCGCGACGGCCTGTTCATGCTCGAAAACCTGACGCACCGCGGTGCCGTCGGCGCCGATCCGCTGATGGGCGACGGCGCGGGCATTCTCGTGCAGATTCCCGACCGCTTCTTCCGCGAGGAGATGGCCAAGCAGGGCATCACTTTGCCGAAGGCGGGCGAATATGCCGTCGGTCACATCTTCATGCCGCAGGACGATGCGCTCGTCGAACACTTCAAGCAGGTGATCAAAGACGTCGTCGTCGAAGAGGGCCAGGTGCTCATCGGCTACCGCGACGTGCCGGTCGACAATTCCTCGCTCTCGAAGGCGCCCGAGATTGCCGCGACCGAGCCGCGCCATGTCCAGATCTTCATCGGTGCCGGCCGCGACGCCGCCACGAACCCCGAGTTCGAGCGTCGTCTCTTCACTCTGCGCAAGGTGATCTCCAACCGCATCTATGACGAATACAAGGGCGAGGAGAGCAATTTCTACCCGGTATCGCTGTCGTCCTCGACGATCGTCTACAAGGGCATGTTCCTCGCCTATCAGGTCGGCGCCTATTACAAGGACCTGTCCGATCCGCGGTTTGAGAGCGCGGTGGCGCTCGTGCACCAGCGCTTCTCGACCAACACCTTCCCGTCGTGGAAGCTCGCGCATCCCTACCGCATGGTCGCGCATAACGGCGAAATCAACACGCTGCGCGGCAACGTCAACTGGATGGCGGCGCGCCAGGCGTCGGTTTCTTCGCCGCTCTTCGGCGAGGATATCTCCAAGCTCTGGCCGATCTCCTATGAAGGCCAGTCGGACACCGCCTGTTTCGACAACGCGCTCGAGTTCCTGGTGCAGGGCGGCTACTCGCTGTCGCATGCTGTCATGATGCTGATCCCGGAAGCCTGGGCCGGCAACCAGCTGATGTCGCCCGAGCGCAAGGCTTTCTACGAATACCATGCGGCGCTGATGGAGCCGTGGGACGGACCGGCGGCAGTCGCCTTCACCGATGGCCGCCAGATCGGCGCGACGCTCGACCGCAACGGCCTGCGTCCGGCCCGCTACATCGTCACCTCTGATGATCGCGTCATCCTTGCTTCGGAATCCGGCGTGCTGCCGGTCGACGAGGACAAGATCGTCAAGAAGTGGCGCCTGCAGCCGGGCAAGATGCTGCTGATCGATATGGAGCAGGGCCGCATCATCTCCGACGAGGAGGTGAAGTCCTCGCTCGCCCAGAAGCACCCCTATAGCAAGTGGCTTGAAGACACCCAGCTCATCCTCGAAGAGCTGAAGCCGGTGGAGCCGCGCGCGCTGCGTCGCGACGTCTCGCTCATCGACCGCCAGCAGGCCTTCGGCTACACGCTCGAAGACACCAAGATCCTGATGTCGCCGATGGCGACGACCGGCCAGGAGGCGATCGGCTCGATGGGCACCGATACGCCGATCTCGGCGATGTCGGACAAGCGCAAGCTGCTCTATACCTATTTCAAGCAGAACTTCGCGCAGGTTACCAACCCGCCGATCGACCCGATCCGCGAAGAGCTGGTGATGAGCCTCGTCTCCTTCATCGGACCGCGCCCGAACATCCTCGATCACGAGGGCATGGCCCATGCCAAGCGGCTCGAGGTGCGCCAGCCGATCCTGACCAATGGCGATCTCGAAAAGATCCGCTCGATCGGTCACACCGAGGATCGCTTCGACACCAAGACGCTCGACTTCACCTATGACATTTCGCGCGGTGCCGAAGGCATGCCCGATATGCTCGACCGTCTCTGCGAACGCGCGGAAGCGGCGGTGAAGGGCGGCTACAACATCATCGTGCTGTCGGACCGCCAGGTCGGTCCGGACCGCGTGGCGATCCCGGCATTGCTTGCGACCGCCGCCGTGCACCACCACCTGATCCGCAAGGGCCTGCGCACCTCGGTCGGCATCGTGCTCGAATCCGGCGAACCACGCGAAGTGCACCACTTCTGCCTGCTCGCCGGCTACGGCGCCGAGGCGATCAACCCCTATCTCGCCTTCGATACGCTGATCGACATGCACAAGCGCGGCGAGTTCCCGAAGGAGGTCGATGCGAGCGAGGTCGTCTATCGCTACATCAAGGCCGTCGGCAAGGGCATCCTCAAGGTCATGTCCAAGATGGGCATTTCGACCTACCAGTCCTATTGCGGCGCGCAGATCTTCGACGCCGTCGGTCTGTCGTCGAAGCTGGTCAACCAGTTCTTCTTCGGCACGGCGACGACGATCGAAGGCATCGGCCTCGAAGAGATCGCGGCCGAGACCGTCGCCCGCCACAAGGCGGCGTTCGGTGCCGACCCGGTTCTTGCCAACACGCTCGACATCGGCGGCGAATATGCCTTCCGCATGCGCGGTGAAAGCCACGCCTGGACCCCGGACGCGATCGCATCTCTGCAGCATGCCGTGCGCGGCAATGCGCAGGACCGCTATCGCGAATTCTCCGAGATGGTGAACAACTCGGCGCTGCGCATGAACACCATTCGCGGCCTGTTCACGGTGAAGAGCGCCGAGGCTCTCGGCCGCAAGCCGATCTCGGTCGACGAGGTCGAGCCGGCTACCGACATCGTCAAGCGCTTCTCGACCGGTGCCATGTCCTTCGGCTCGATCAGCCGCGAGGCGCACACGACGCTGGCAATCGCCATGAACCGGATCGGCGGCAAGTCGAATACCGGCGAGGGCGGTGAGGAAAGCGACCGTTACCTGCCGCTGCCGGACGGTTCGATGAACCCCGAGCGTTCGGCGATCAAGCAGATCGCCTCCGGGCGCTTCGGCGTGACCACGGAGTACCTGGTCAATGCCGACATGCTGCAGATCAAGGTGGCGCAAGGCGCCAAGCCCGGCGAAGGCGGCCAGCTGCCCGGCCACAAGGTCGATGCGACAGTTGCCAAGACCCGTCACTCGACGCCTGGCGTCGGCCTGATCTCGCCGCCGCCGCACCACGACATCTATTCGATCGAAGATCTGGCGCAGCTGATCTACGATCTGAAGAACGTCAATCCGGAAGCGGACGTCTCGGTCAAGCTCGTCTCGGAAGTCGGCGTCGGCACGGTTGCCGCTGGTGTCGCCAAGGCGCGCGCCGACCACATCACCGTCGCCGGCTTCGATGGCGGCACCGGCGCCTCGCCGCTGACCTCGCTGAAGCACGCCGGCAGCCCCTGGGAAATCGGCCTTGCCGAGACCCAGCAGACGCTGGTGCTGAACGGCCTGCGCTCGCGCGTCGCCCTTCAGGTCGACGGCGGTCTCAAGACCGGCCGTGACGTCATCATCGGGGCGCTGCTCGGTGCCGACGAGTTCGGCTTCGCCACCGCGCCGCTGATTGCCGCCGGCTGCATCATGATGCGCAAGTGCCATCTCAACACCTGTCCCGTCGGTGTCGCCACCCAGGACCCGGTTCTGCGCAAGCGCTTCAAGGGCACGGCCGAGCACGTCATCAACTACTTCTTCTTCGTCGCCGAGGAAGTGCGCGAGATCCTGGCTTCGCTTGGTGTGCGCAAGCTTGACGAGATCATCGGTGCCTCCGAGCTGCTCGAAAAGGACGGTGCGCTTGCCCACTGGAAGGCGAACGGCCTCGACTTCTCGAAGATCTTCCACAAGGTGGAAGCCGCCAAGGAAGAGACCTACTGGACCACACGCCAGAAGCACCCGATCGACGACATTCTCGACCGCAAGCTGATCGAGGAAGCCAAGGTCGCGCTCGAAACCAAGGCGCCGGTCAAGATCGAAGCTGCGATCAAGAACGTCGACCGCTCGGCCGGTGCGATGCTCGCCGGTGCGCTTGCCAAGCGCTGGGGCCACAAGGGCCTGAAGGACGACACCATCCACGTGACCCTGAGGGGCACGGCCGGCCAGTCCTTCGCCGCGTTCCTGGCACGCGGCATCACCTTCGACCTGGTGGGCGACGGCAACGACTATGTCGGCAAGGGTCTTTCGGGCGGACGCATCATCGTCCGGCCGCCGGAAAACGCGACGATCGTTCCGCAGGAATCGATCATCGTCGGCAACACCGTGCTTTATGGCGCGATCTCGGGCGAGTGCTACTTCAACGGCGTTGCCGGCGAGCGCTTCGCCGTGCGCAACTCCGGTGCGGTCGCGGTCGTCGAGGGCGTGGGTGACCATGGCTGCGAATACATGACCGGCGGCGTCGTCGTCGTTCTCGGCACGACGGGCCGCAACTTCGCGGCCGGCATGTCCGGCGGCGTTGCCTATGTGCTGGACGAGGAAGGCGATTTCGCCCGTCGTTGCAACATGGCGATGGTCGAGTTGCAGCCGGTTCCGGAAGAGGACGACATGCTCGAGAAGCTGCATCACCACGGCGGCGACATCATGCACAAGGGCATGGTCGACGTCTCCGGCGACATGACGCGTCACGATGAAGAGCGGCTCTATCAGCTGATATCCAACCACCTTCACCACACGGGTTCGCCCCGGGCGAAGGAGATTCTCGATCACTGGACGGATTACCGGCCGAAATTCCGCAAGGTCATGCCGGTCGAATACCGCCGTGCGCTCGAGGATATGGAACGCATGAAAATGGCAGAGGCGGCTGAATAGGAGGCCCCGGTGACCAAGGCTCCCGGTTCATCACAGACTGGTTCGGGGGTCCCTCACGCGCGCTTGTCAAAAGCGCCTGTTCAGACGCAAAGCTTTCAGGATAGTACGATGGGTAAGGTAACTGGATTTCTCGAGATCGACCGGCAAGTGGCAAAGTACCAGCCGGCATCCGACCGCATTCGCCATTTCCGTGAATTCACCATTCCGATGTCAGAACCGGAAGTGCAGAAGCAGGCTGCTCGCTGCATGGACTGTGGCATCCCCTATTGCCATGGGCCGACCGGCTGCCCGGTGCACAACCAGATCCCGGACTGGAACGACCTCGTCTACAACGGCAACTGGGATGAGGCGATCCGCAACCTGCATTCGACCAACAACTTCCCGGAATTCACCGGCCGCGTCTGCCCGGCGCCGTGCGAGGAAGCCTGCACGCTGAACCTCGAAGACACGCCGGTGGCGATCAAGACGATCGAACAGGCGATCGCCGACAAGGCCTATGAGATGGGCTACATCGTGCCGCAGCCGGCCGTCACCAAGACCGGCAAGAAGGTCGCGGTCATCGGCTCAGGCCCAGCCGGCATGGCGGCAGGCCAGCAGCTTGCCCGCGCGGGCCACGAAGTTCACGTCTACGAGCGCGAGACCAAGGCCGGCGGCCTGCTGCGCTACGGCATTCCGGACTTCAAGATGGAGAAGAACTTCATCGACCGCCGCGTCGAACAGATGAAGGGCGAAGGCGTCACCTTCCACTGCGGCATCAATGTCGGCGTTGACGTGCCGATGCAGCGCCTGCTCGACGACCACGATGCCGTGCTTTATTGCGGCGGTTCGGAGACGCCGCGTGACGCGGGCATCCCCGGTGTCGAATTCGCCGGCGTGCATGATGCGATGCCCTATCTCGTGCAGCAGAACCGCCGCGTCGGCCGCGAGAACATCGACAGCGTCGGCTGGCCGTCGCAGCCGATCCTTGCCGGCGGCAAGCACATCGTGGTCGTCGGCGGTGGCGATACCGCGTCGGACTGCGTCGGCACTGCCTTCCGCCAGGGCGCAGTCAAGGTGACCCAGCTCGACATCCGACCGCAGCCACCGGAGAAGGAAGACAAGCTTGCCGTCTGGCCGTTCTGGGCAACGAAGATGCGCACCTCGTCCAGCCAGGCCGAAGGGGCTATCCGCGAGTTCCAGGTGGCGACGCTCGAATTCATCGGCGACGAGGATGGCAACCTCACCGGCGTGAAGTGCTGCCAGGTGGACGATCGCCGCAAGCCGGTCGCCGGCACGGAGTTCATCATCAAGGCGGATCTTGCCTTCATCGCCATCGGCTTCCGCGGTCCGTTTACCAGCAGCGTGCTCAAGGATCTCGGCGACAAGCTGACGCTCAACACCGACCGCCGCGGCTCGACCAACGTGGTTGCCAACGAGCGCGACTACAAGACCTCGGTCGAGAAGCTCTGGACCGCGGGCGACGTGCGTCGCGGCCAGTCTCTGGTCGTCTGGGCGATCCGCGAAGGCCGCCAGGCGGCGCGTGCGATCGACGAGGCGCTGATGGGCTCAACCACCCTGCCGCGATAAACGGTTTACTCCCAAGCATGAAAAAAGCCCCGCAGAGATGCGGGGCTTTTTTGTGGGCTGTTGCCGGAGGCCCGACAGCCTTGGGCCGCGGCTGGTTCTAGATCATTTCATTGTTTCGTCGAAACGGTGAAATGATCTAAGTCTCTGAAATAGCGCAATTCCGGACGGAAAACCGCTTCACACTTTTCCTGGAATTGCTCTTAAGCGCGTCGCGATCTTTCAGATTCGCTCCTTGCGCTTTAAGTTTTTGATATATCGCATACCGCAAAACCGCTGCGCACTTTTGCGCAACAGGCTTTAGTTGCGGATCACCGGATTGCTGATGACAGTGCTTGGCTTCGACAGGCGGAAGTCGTCGACGCGGCCGGTCGGTGCGGCGGCGATATCGCCCTTGTCGACCAAAAGGTCGCGCGGGCTCTTGCCATTGCCCTTGTCCGGGGCGGCGTTGCCAAGCAGGGACCCCGCGCCATCCAGCGCCGGATCGGTCAAGCCGATCGGCTGGGTCTTGACGATATCCTCGTTGCCGAGCGGCGCCGTCACCACCAGGTCCTTGAGTTCGCCCGCCCCGGGCACGTTCTTGTCCGTCGCGGCGGCATCGCCGAGCAACCGGCGAATGTCCTTCTCGACGTAGAAAGCCAGCTTGCGCTTGCCGGCCTTGGTGAGGTTGATGCCATCGGCGCCGCGCAGACGAACCTGCTGGCCGTTGATGTCGGAGCCGGTCAGGACGAATTTGCCGCCCTCGTCGACGAAGCCATCCCAGATGTCGACGAACTGGCCACCGACCTTCTCGATCTCCTCGCGATAAATGCCGTTGAAGGTCACCATGTCGGCGGTCATTGCGGCGGACTGGAACGGCGGCATGCCGACCCACAGAACCGGCAGCTTCTCCTTGCGGGCAAGGGCCGCCAGCGCATTGACGCGCTTGCGATACTCCTCGGTCCAGAGATCGCTGCGGAACTTCTCCTTGACGTCGCCCATCTGCATCTGCTGCCGATCGTTGGCGCCGAGGCTGATGATGATCACGGATGGCTTTAACTCGCCGACGTAGCCGGGAAGCGTGCCCGGCCAGTTGAAGTAGTCTTCGCGCACCAGGCCGGACGAGCCATTCGCCCGTGTCTCGACGGCGATGCCGGGCGTCATCTCGAAGGCGGTCTTCAGGCCGTCGCCGAGGCTGCCGGCCATGAAGTCGCCGACGACCAGAACCTTCTTGGCGTCGGGCGCTTTCTCCACCACCACCGGCGCGACTGCCGGTGCATCGGCGATCTTCGGCTTCTGCTTCTGTTGCCCCTGGCCCTTCTGGCGCTGCTGTTGCTGCTGGCGTTGGCGTTTCGGGCGCGGCTGCTCAGGGAAATAGGTGCGGTCTTCGTAGACCGGCCGCTCGCGCGACAAGCCGCCGAAGAGCATCTGGAACAGGGTGCGCCGCTGGGCGCGCTCCTGCGCCTCGGCAAAGCTTGCAAAGAGGCTGACGGCGACCATCGCCATTGCGGCGATGCAGATCGTCGCAATCCCGAAGGGCGTTCGGCGCGGTTGGTTGCGGCGCTTGCTCGTCATCTGCTCTTCTGCCCCGTTGATCGCGTGTTCGCCGGTTTTCAACCGCCCTCACGTTTCAGTGCGCCGCACGGGGTGCAGCGCGCTACTCGTCATTTATCTCACGGATGTGGCGATCGTGAAACCGTTTCGAGCCGCTAGTTGCGAAGGGCGCGCAGCAGCATCTGGGTCGGCTCTCCGTCCGGCGCCAGGCCGTTCTTCGACTGGAACGCCTGGATCGCGGCCTTCGAGCCGGAACCGAAATTGCCGTCGACTTCGCCGCTGTAGTAGCCGAGCTCCTTCAGGCGGTTCTGCAGTTCGAACTTTTCGCTGATGTCGAGCGATCCGTCCGGACGCGGCCAGCGCTGCTGCATGCCCTGATAGCCGGCGATCTGGTCGGCAAGAAGGCCGACGCCGAGAGCGTAGCTGTCGGAGGCGTTGTAGCGCTTGATGACGAAGAAGTTCTTGGTCATCAGGAAGCCGGGACCCTCGCCACCGCTCGGCAGCTTGAGTTCGGCGCGTATGCTGCCGTTGCGGAAGCCCTTGCCGTTGGGTCGGCCGAAGCCGAGCGACGCCCATTCGGCGAGCGTCTTCGTCTGGCCGGAATATTTCGCGGCATTTGCCGGCGGCGCGACTTCGTAGCCCCAGGTTTCGCCCGGCTGCCAGCCGTTCTTCTTCAAAAGGTTGGCGGCGGTCGCAAGCGCATCGGGCACCGAGTTCCAGATGTCGCGGTGACCGTTGCCGTCGGCGTCAACCGCATAGAGCAGGTAGCTCGTCGGGATGAACTGGGTGTGGCCCATGGCGCCCGCCCAGGACCCGGTCAGCTCGCGCGGCGTGATGTCGCCGCTCTGGAGGATCTTCAGCGCGGCGATCAGCTGCTTCTTGGCGTAGTTCGAGCGCTTCGGATCGGCATAGGCAAGGGTGGCGAGCGCGCGCGGCACATAGTGCAGGCGGTCATCCTTCTCGAGCACGGCGCCGTAGTTGGATTCCATCGACCAGATCGCCAGCAGGATGGTCTTGTCGACGCCGAAGTGCTTTTCCAGCGCGTTCAGCGTGCGGGCGTGCTTCGTCGCCATCTCCTGGCCGACGCGCTTGGTGTACGGGTTCACGCGGGAATCGATGTATTCCCAGATCTTGTGCTTGAACTCCGGCTGGTAGTTCGCCTTCTCGATCACCGTCTGGTCAGGCGACTTCACGCCGGCGAAGGCCTGGCGATAGGTCGACTTGCTGATGCCGGCCTTGGCGGCCGTCGTGTAGAATTCGTTGATCCAGTTCTGGAATCCGGCATCGGCGCGCGCGGGCGCGGTGCCGAGTGTTGCGGCGGATAGGACGAGGGCGGCTGCGATATGACGGAAAAACGTCCTGCGGTTTCTGATCATCAGCTGTCGGTTCCGTTTCTCTGCGGGGGCTTCGGCCGTCATGGCCCGAATCACTCCGCAAGGTGGCAGTCTGGGGCCAGCCTCGACGGTGGGGGCAGTCGTCGGCGGCTCCTGTTTCGGATCCGGCCGCGATTGTTGCATTGCCGGATTGCAACGAATCTACAGAAACGTGGTCAACAAACCCTTTACCATGAAATTGTGGTGGCGTCTTCCGCTGTAGAAAATGTCAAGCCATGGTCGTGGAGTTCGCATATGCATTTGTTCCGTCGGTTCAGGCTGTGTTCAGCTGACGGCATAGAGATTGCGGCTCCATTACGGAGCGCTGTATGGTTTCAGACGGATTGTAGTCCGGGACCATCCGGTAAGACTTATGAGTGAGTTCCTATCAAGGAGGTATCGATGACCGACAAGCGTAAAGTCCGCAAAGCCGTGTTCCCAGTCGCAGGGCTGGGCACACGTTTCCTGCCGGCTACCAAGGCCGTGCCGAAGGAAATGCTGACGGTGGTGGACAAGCCGGTCATTCAATATGTGGTCGATGAGGCGCTGGAAGCCGGCATCGAGCATCTGATCTTCGTCACGGGCCGCAGCAAGGCGGTGATCGAGGATTATTTCGACATTCAGGTCGAGCTCGATCAGACGCTGCGCGAGCGCAACAAGAAGGCCGAGATCGCCCTGCTCGACAGCATTCTGCCGAAGGCCGGCACGACCAGCTTTACCCGCCAGCAGGCCCCGCTCGGCCTCGGCCACGCGGTCTGGTGCGCCCGTGACCTCGTCGGCAACGAGCCGTTTGCGCTGCTCTTGCCGGACATGATCATGAAGGGCGAAAAGGGCTGCCTCAAGGGCATGGTCGAGCTCTATGAGCAGAGCGGCGGCAACGTCATCGCCGTCGAGGAATGCGCACCCGACCAGGCCCACAAATACGGCATCGTCGGCGTCGGCGACAAGGTGGGCGATGGTTTCAAGATCACCAAGATGGTCGAGAAGCCGGCACCGGGCACAGCCCCGTCCAACTTCTTCATCAACGGCCGCTACATCCTGCAGCCGGAGATCTTCCCGATCCTCGAAAAGCAGGAGCGCGGCGCCGGCAACGAAATCCAGCTGACCGATGGCATGCTCAAGCTCTCCGACAGCCAGCAGTTCGCCGCCTATCACTTCCGTGGCGACACCTATGACTGTGGCGCCAAGGACGGCTTCATCCTGGCAAACGTTGCCTTTGCTCTGGAACGCGGCGACATCCGCCCGAGCGTCGAGGGGCCGCTGAAGAGCCTGCTCCGCAGCCTGAGGTAATTTCGGTTCCACCGAAACGAGAAGGCCGCGTTCCCCGAGGAATGCGGCCTTTTTCATTGGCTGCTGGCAATGAGTGTTGTTACCGCTCTAGCTTTGCCGGCGGCTGACCTTTGGCTCAACGCCGCAGGAGGAGGCCGACGCCGACACGGGTGATGTCGGTCGGATCGCCGACGTCGGGCGTGGTGCGCTCGTAGCTGACGTCGCCGGTCAGCGCCAAGTAGCGGTTGATGTCGTAGGTCAGGCCTGCGCCCGTGCGCCAGGTCGTCTCGTCGGAGGAGCGGGAGTCCGACGGATATTTGCGGATGATCAGAGTGTTGGACAATCGTGCGACCAGATCGGAGCGCATCTGGTGGGTGATGATGTTGGTCAAGGTATAGTCGATCGATCCGGAAACGCCCGCCGTCGTCGACGGATCGAGATCCGTCAAAACCGCGAAGAGCACATCGGTGCCGCGCTGCGGCGACCAGTTGAGGCGGCCGTCGACGGACAGGCCGCTGACGTCTTCGAGCCTGTCATCATCGAAGCGATAGGTCTCGTAGCCGAGGCCGAGCTCACCATAGAGTTTCTCGCCGAGATCGACCTCGATACCGCCGCGTCCGGCATAGGTCTGGTAGGAACGCTCGAAGCCGGACGTGTCCTCGCGCAGGTCGTAAAGCGACTTGCCGACGGAGGCTTCGAGGAACGGAATCAGCGCCGGCGACAGTTCGTAGCCGACGCGGGCAATCAAGTTTCCGGTGTTGCGGTTGCGGTCCTTCTCGGACAGTGTCGTGCCGTTTTCGAGTTCGACATCGCCATAGGTTTGGCGGTCGAAATCGATTCCGACCGAACCGCGGATCAGACCGAAATCGCGCTCGATGGCGGCACCGAGGCGGTAGGTGTTGACCGCCGACTGGGTCTTGGCGTTCGAAATCGCGTTCGGGTCGTCGGCGTCTTCTCGGTAGAAACTGTATCCGGCCCGGAGTCGTGCGATCGTTTCGTCCCAGAGATCGAGGCGCAGTTCCGCGTCTACATCGGCGCGCGGCTCTTCCTCCCCTTCGCCTGAGATGTTGTTTTGCAGGATGCCTTCGCCGGTGACGGTCAACTGGTGACGCGACCAGTCGGAGGTCAGGGTGCCGCGGATGCCGGTTTCGAGATAGCCGCGGTTCGTCTTGGTGTCACCGTCGTTGCGCCATTCATGGTTGATGGTCTCGCTGACGCTGGGGCGCAGCGTGAAGGTCCCGATGCGAACGCCCGGCGTGGTACGATACCCCTCCGTATCGGTTCGAAGCCTCAGGCCATCGATCGTCGGCTCCCGCTGGTTGAGGCGGAGGAAATCCTCGTTCTGCGCCGGCGGAAGATCGTCGCCGCTGACGGCGCCGGTGGTTTGCGGATCGGCGATTGCGGGCGTGGTGGCCGGGACTGTTGCCGGGGTGGTGGCGACGCCATAGGAGGTCGTCGGGGCCGTGGCCGTTTGCGCGCGCAATGACGATGGTGCGAACAGGGCAGTGCCGGCCAATAGCAACGCCAGCGAGGTCGAACGCCGCGCGTCTCCTTTGGTCGAGCGAGATGAGCCTGGCACCATATGCCGTTTGTCCACGAAGCCTGATTGCAATCCTTTCGCAATCGTAAAGCGACGTGGTTAAGCAATCGTTTCCAAATGGGAAAAACGTCGTGGCATCAGCCGCTTGCCGATCAGGCGCTTTCGACGGTCAGGTTTCGGCCATGGCTGGAAACGACGCGGACCCGGGTGCCGGCCGGCAGGTCCGGCCCCTCGATGATCCAGAACGTATCGTCGAGCCGGATGCGGCCGCGGCCCTCAGCGATCGGTTTCTCCAGCACCGCGGTACGACCGACGAGACTTTCCGCTCTCTGGTTCAGCAAGGGTTCGTCGCTGGTTTCGGCTGAGGACAGAACGAAGCGGCGGCCGAGCAGCACAGCGACCACCGAGAGGACGGCGAAGAGGACGAACTGAACCTGCCACATCCAGAAGCCGGTCTCCCAGAGCATAAGGGAGAGCATTCCGATAATGAGCGCGGCGATGCCGATCCAGATCAGGAACACGCCGGGTGCCACGAGTTCGGCTGCCAGCAGCACGAAGCCGAGAACCCACCAGCTCCAGGGACCGAGTTCTTGAATGGCGCGTTCGATCATCGCCTATTTCCCTTGCGAGGGATCTGCCGGGAAGGCGGGCGTGGTCCGAGGAGTCGATGGGCGCGGGCGTGTCGCCGGTGCCGTCTGTCCATCGCCAAAAACCTCCTTGGCGATGGCGCCGATACCGCCGAGTGAGCCGATCAGTGCGGAGGCTTCCATCGGCATCAGCACGATCTTCTGGTTGTTGGCGGTGCCGATCGAGGCGAGCGCCTCGGTGTATTTCTGCGCGACGAAGTAGTTGATCGCCTGGATGTCGCCGGCGGCAATCGCGGCAGAGACCATCTGCGTCGCCTTGGCTTCGGCCTCGGCCAGACGTTCGCGGGCCTCCGCATCGCGGAAGGCCGCTTCGCGCTGGCCCTCGGCCTGGAGGATCGCCGACTGCTTGGCGCCCTCGGCGCGCAGGATCTGCGCGTTTCTCGAGCCTTCCGCTTCCAATACCTGGGCGCGCTTTTCGCGTTCGGCCTTCATCTGTCTTGCCATGGCGTCGACAAGGTCCTTCGGCGGTGCGATATCCTTGATCTCGATGCGGGTGATCTTGATGCCCCAGGGGTTGGCGGCCTCGTCGACGACATGCAGCAATCGGTCGTTGATCGTATCGCGATTGGAAAGCAGTTCGTCGAGATCCATCGAGCCCATGACCGAGCGGATATTGGTCATCGTCAGGTTGAGGATGGCGTTTTCCAGGTTGGCGACCTGATAGGCGGCCTGCGCTGCGTTCAGCACCTGGTAGAAGGCGACGGCGTCGGCCGAGACGCTGGCATTGTCCTTGGTGATGACCTCCTGAGTCGGAACGTCGAGCACCTGCTCCATCACGTTCATCTTGGCGCCGATCCGGTCGATGAAGGGCACGATCAGGTTCAGACCTGGCTCCAGCGTCTTCGTGTAACGACCGAAGCGCTCGATGGTGTAGCGGTAGCCCTGCGGCACCGTCTTGATCCCCATGAAGAGGACCAGGATGATGAGAACCACGAAACCGACGACGACGATATCCAACCCGCCCAAGAGATGCCCCCTAAATTTGCAATCCCGACCCGAGACAGCACTTTAGCGCAATAGTTGTCGGTCCGGAATCGGTTTCCGCGGATTGCGCATAGATTCAAAATGTTAGGGACGCGCACTCGCCGGTGAGCGCGTGCGTGTTCCATTCATCCAGAAGTGGTGATCGGGGCACCGTTTTCAAGCGGCGCGGCAAGGAATGGGAGCTAGAGCCAGCCGGCGAGTTCGCGGCGCACGACGTGTTCGAGGACCGCCATGCCTTCGGCGCTGTCGTTGAGACAGGGAATGTGGGTGAACTTGTCGCCGCCATTGTGGTGGAAGCTCTCGGCCGCCTGCTCGGCGATCTCCTCCAGCGTTTCCAGACAGTCGGACACGAAACCGGGATTGATGACGGCAATACGCTTGACGCCTTCCTGTGCGAGTTTCTCGACCGTCTTGTCGGTGTAGGGCTGCAGCCATTCCTCGGGCCCGAAGCGCGACTGGAAGGTGACCTGCAGCTTCTCCTTGGACCAGCCGAGCTTTTCGCGCAGCAGCCGCGCGGTCTTCTGGCATTGGCAATAATAGGGGTCGCCCTTGTCGAAATAGCTCTTCGGAATCCCGTGGAAGGAGGTCAGAACCACTTCCGGTTCCCAGTCGAGCGTCGCCAGATGGCGCTCGATCGAGGTCGCGAGCGCGTCGATATAGACCGGATCGTCGTGGTAGGGCGGAACCGTGCGCAGCGCCGGTTGCCAGCGCATCTTCAAAAGCGCCTCGAAGGCCTTGTCGTTGACGGTGGCGGTCGTGGCTGCCGCATATTGCGGATAGAGCGGGAAGACGAGGATGCGTTCGCAACCGGCCCTCTGCAGCGCTTCCATGCGCGAGGCGATCGAGGGCTGGCCGTAGCGCATGCCCCAGTCGACGATCACATCAGGGCGATCGGCGAACGTTTTGGCCATCAGTTGCGCCTGGTTGCGGGTGTAGGTCCTGAGGTAGCTTTCGTTCAGCTCCTTGTTCCAGATCGTCTCATAGGCCTTGCCCACCTTGCCGGGACGGGTGTTGAGCACGATGCCGAACAGGATCGGGTACCAGAACAGCCGCGACCATTCGATCACCCGGCGGTCCGTCAGGAACTCCTTCAGGTAGCGGCGCATCGAGGTATAGTCGGTGCCGTCGGGCGTGCCGAGATTGACCAGCAGAATGCCGACCTTTCCGGATTTGACGGAAGGGTGGTCGGCAGGGGCGGTCACGTCAAGCTGTTCGGTCATCTCGGTCCTCGTCGGTCCCGTTCAATCGGGACACTGCTTTCGGTTTCAAATCCTTCTAAAAAGAAAAGCCGGCGCGGGGAAGCCCGCGCCGGCTCTGAAAGTAGAGGCAAATTGTCTTACTTTGCCGGAATTTCCAGTTCCGTGCCGACATGCAGCGCGCGCGGCGCCGGCTTGCCGTTGGCTTCGGAGATCTTCTTCCACAGCGAGCCTTCGCCGTAGAACGACTTGGCGAGGTCCCAGAGCGTATCGCCCTTGGCGATCACGTGCTTCTGCGGGCCGCTTGCCGCGGGCGCTGATGCATCGCCGGAGGTTGCTGCCGGCTGGGTTGCCGTGGTGTCGGTGCCCGTCGCCGGCTTCGTTTCCGTCGCCGGTTCTGCCGGTGCAGCACCTGCAGCCGAAGCGACCTCGGTGATGCGGCCATCGGTATAGGGCTTGAACGGCTGGTGGGCAGCGAGATAGTCGGCGAGCACGGTTTCGAGGCCCGGACCGTAGTCGTAGGCGTTTTCACCCTTCTCCTTGAAGACGTCGTAGCCGTCGCCGCCATTGCGCATGTAGTTGTTGGTGACCAGCGAATAGGTCTTGGCCGGATCGAGGGCGACGTAGCCTTCGCCTTCCTTTACCTCGACCGAGACGACACGGCTGCCGACCGGCTTCGTCTTGTCGAAGGAGAACTTCATGCCCGCCACCTGCGGGAAGCGACCGCCGCCTTCCTCGAGCTTGCTGAGGCCGTTTTCCAGCGCTTCACGGATGCCGTCGCCCTTGATCTGGAAGGTCGCGACGGTGTTCTGGAACGGCAGAACGGTGATCGCTTCGCCCATCGAAACGTCGCCGGCGTCGATCGAGGCGCGCAGGCCGCCGCCGTTGGTGATGGCGATGGTGACACCCTGGCCCTTGACGCGGTCGAGCATGGCGTCGGTGAGCAGGCTGCCCATTTCGCATTCCTTGGTGCGGCAATTCTCACGAGAGCCGTCGATCGGCGCTTCGGTCTTGGCGATGATCTTCGAGCGCAATTCCTCGATCGGTTTGCCGAGTTCGGCGACGCGCGCCAGCACGGCCTCATCCGGCTTGACGGACGAGTCGACCAGGATCGGATCGCCCTTGGCGGCTTTGACGACGCCCTTGTCGTCGAAGGTGACGACGAGATCGCCGAGATACTTGGTGTAGGATGCGGCCTGGACGACCGGAACCTTGTAGCCACCGGGATTGTCGACCATCGTCGGGTAAGGACCCTCGGCTTTCGGGTCGGTGTTGGACAAGAGGCTGTGCGAGTGGCCGCCGACGACGATATCGACGTCCGGGATCTTGGCAATCGCTGCGAGATCGCGCGGATAGCCGACATGGGTCAGCGCAATAATCTTGTCGACGCCCTGCTTCTTCAGTTCTTCGACGGCGGCCGTGGTGGTGGCAACGTCATCGCCGATCAGGATGTCTGGGCCGGGCGAGGACAGTTCCGGCGTGTCGTTGGCGACGGCGCCGACGATGCCAACCTTCTGGCCGCCGACGTCGAGCACGATCGACGGCTTGATGCGGTCGCCGATCTTCGACTTGTGGCTCGGCAGGACGTTGGCGGTGACGACAGGGAAGGTAATCTTATCGAGGAAGCCGGCCAGGCCGTCTTCGCTCTCGTCGAATTCGTGGTTGCCCACGGTCATCGCGTCGAACTTCATCAGGTTGAGGAACTCGGCTTCGGCCAGGCCCTTATAGGTGGTGAAGAACAGCGAGCCCTGGAAATTGTCGCCGGCATTGAGCAGCAGCACGTTCTTGCCGGAGAGTTCCTGGCGCTTCGTGTCGATCAGGGTCTTCAGACGGGCGACGCCGCCGAAGCACTCGTTCTTGCCTTCCTCTTCCGCCGAGCAGGTCGAGTCGAACTTGTTGATCGACTCGATGCGGGAATGGAGGTCGTTGATGTGCAGGATGTTCAGCTCATAATCGGCGAAGGCTGCGCCCGAGGAGAGGGCAAGAATGGACGCGGTCATCAGGCCGGTCCGCATGTGTCTGATCATGATGTTCTCCTGTTTGCCGGTTGTCAGCCGACCGTTTCCGGAGCCGTCAAGACGGAACCGTTCCCCACGGTCGGAGTGGCTTTGCCGGGCCGGATGTTTTCATCACTTGAAGGTGACTTCAAGCGCTAAAACCAAGCTCGCTTTGTCAATTTATAACGAGGTTAAGCTGCGATCCTGCAACAAAAAAAGCCCCCGATCGGGGGCTTCGATACTTGCGTATGCGCTGTTTTAGCCGCGCCGCGTCAGCGAGAACTGCGCGCCGGCATCGGTGGTGCAATTGAGCTGGTTCTGCGTGACCAGGGCGCAAGCGACCTTGGACTGGGTATTGCGCACGAGCGAGGTCATGTTGATCTCGACGAGCGTCGGGCTCGTCTTGACGTAGTTGCCCGAAGCAAGCAGCTGGTTGGTGTCGGTCGTGCGGGTCGAGAAGGTGCCGCCCGCAAAAGTCGAGACGATGCCGTTCGGGTCCACCCAGGAGCCTTCGACGCCGGTCGCCTGGCGCGACGGCCCGCCCTCATCGATGATCCGGGGCGACGACTGGCAGGACGCCAAGGCCGCAGCGGTTGCGATTAGGGTCAGAACTGCGAATGGCTTCATAGGCGATTTCCCCCGCATTGGGCCGAGCGGACTGTTTCATTCCGGCATGACCATGCCGCGATCATGAGTTGAAAGCAAGAGCGGCAGGGGGCGGCCGGCGCCTTTTCCCGCACAGATGAAAAGGCCCGGGACACGGTCGTGCCCCGGGCCGGATGACGTTTTACGTCAAAAGCTTAGCGAACGAGGATGTTCTTGAACTGCCAGGGATCCTTGGTGTCGATGTCTTCCGGGAACAGGCCCGGACGACCGTCGAGCGGGGTCCAGTCGGTGTAGTGGCCTTCAACCGGACCGAGATAGGGAAGCTGTACTTCCAGGCAGCGCTTGTAGTCCATCTCGTCGGCTTCGACGATGCCGGCCTTCGGGTTTTCAATCGCCCAGACCATGCCGGCGAGAACCGCAGAGGTTACCTGCATGCCGGTGGCGTTCTGGTAGGGAGCGATGCGGCGGGTCTCTTCCAGAGACAGGCGCGAGCCGAACCAATAGGCATTCTTGTCGTGGCCGTAGAGCAGGACGCCCAGTTCGTCGAGGCCCTCAACCAGTTCCTTCTCGTCGAGAACGTGATGGACCGGCTGGGCGTTGCCGCCGTTGCCGAACATCTCGTGCAGCGACAGGACCGCGTCGTTGGCCGGATGGTAGGCGTAGTGGCAGGTCGGACGGTACGTCACTTCGCCGTCCTTATCGCGAACGGTGAAGAAGTCCGAGATCGAGATCGCCTCGTTGTGGGTGACAAGGAAGCCGTACTGCGGGCCAGGCGTCGGGCACCAGGTGCGTACGCGGGTGTTGGCGCCCGGCTGCTCCAGGTAGATCGCAGCCTTGCAGCCCTTCTTGTGCTTCTTGGCGTTCTTCGGCATCCAGTTTTCATGGGTGCCCCAGCCGAGTTCGGCCGGCTGCAGACCTTCGGAGATGAAGCCCTCGACCGACCACGTGTTCCAGAACACGTCGAGCGGCTTCGGCTTCTTCGTCAGCTGCGTGTCGCGCTCGGCAATGTGCACGCCCTTGACGCCGACCTTCTTCATCAGCTTCGCCCAGCCTTCGCGGTCGTCCTGATGCGGCTCTTCAAACTTCACGCCGAGGTCGTTGGCGAGGTTCAAGAGGCCCTGCTTGACGAACCAGGAGACCATGCCGGGGTTGGCGCCGCAGGTGGAAACGGCCGTGGTGCCGCCCGGGTTCTTTTCCTTTTCCTTGCGAACGGTTTCGCGCAGCGCATAGTTGGTGCGCTCGGAATTGTCCATTTCGGCGTCGAAATAGAAACCGAGCCACGGCTCAACGACCGTGTCGATGTAGAGAACGTCGAGCTTGCGGCACATCTTGATCAGGTCGAGCGAGCCGGTATCGACCGACAGGTTGACGCAGAAGCCCTGGCCTTCGCCTTCGGTGAGCAGCGGCTTCAGCAGTTCCTTGTAGTTGTCCTTCGTCACATGAGCGCGAACGTGACGTACGCCATGCCGTTCGA
The DNA here is from genome assembly GCF_049905105.1 of Ensifer sp. R-19. Lineage (NCBI taxonomy): Bacteria > Pseudomonadati > Pseudomonadota > Alphaproteobacteria > Hyphomicrobiales > Rhizobiaceae > Ensifer > Ensifer sp. R-19. The sequence goes on along the minus strand of NZ_CP184569.1, from coordinate 3,059,706 downwards.
AAATCTCGTTGTCGGCGGCGTCCTCACGGGGTTCGACCACGATCAACCGGTTCTTGTCGTATTTGAAGTGGCGCTCGATCAGCGGCAGGGTGCCGCGACCGATCGAACCGAAACCGATCATGACGATCGGACCGGTGATCTCGCCGTAAACCGGGTAGGTGGTATCTGCCATTTTTGTCTTACTCCTGAGGAAACTTTCCTGTGACGGTGGGTGACTAAGCATGAGGAAGCGGCTGGTGCCGCTGTTCCAGCTTGACGGGTGTGCCGCAGCGGCTTCGGTGCCGAATGCGGCACGCGGGCGCTGTAGAGCATAGATCGCTGTCACAATAAAGAGCCGGCGGGTCAACCGCTATCTGAGATAGTGCTTAACCGGCGATCGAAAGCAGGGCCGCGACTGCCTCACGCTTCCGCAAGAAGGCACTTCTTTTCTGAGAGATAGTGCTGTAGCTGTTCGTCAGGCTCGATCCAGCGATCGGGATCGAGCTGGGCAAGGCCGATGGTGAGGGGCTTGGAGGAACCGTCGTAGGGCGTATGCTTCATGCACTTCGGCCGGTCCAAGACGGTGATTTAACCATATCCCCATCGTTTCACACGCGTAAACGCTTGTCACAAGCACTTCGTGCTATAGCTTCGTCTGAAGCATCCGCTTCGCGCCATGATTGATATTGTCCGACCCGGAGGCGTGACAGACCGTGACCGGTAGTCATCTCAAGGCTCTTGCGGCCTTACAGAGCAAAACACCCGTACTGATCGCGCTCTACGATCAGCACGATCGATTGCGGTTTGCCAACACGGCATTTCGCGCGGCCTATCACGTCGGTCCAGACGAGAGCCCGACCTGGGCGGAGATCATGCGCCGCAACTACGCGGCCGGTCAGGGGACCGTCCTGAAAACCGACGACGTCAACGCCTGGATTGCCTCGACGGCTCACCGGCGCGGCAAAGTGCCTTTTCGTGCCATGGAAACCGACTTGCATGACGGCCGCTGGCTGTGGATGACGGAGACGGTGGATTCCGACGGCTATATGCTTTGCATTGCCGTCGATGTCACCACTATCCATGCGGGCGAGCGCGAGCTCCGGCAGGACCGCGATTTCGCGCTTCGGGCGGCCCAGGTCGACGAGCTGACCAGTGTGCCCAACCGTCGCTACACGATGGGGCGGTTGACTGAATTCATCGCCAATTGTGCCGAAAATCCGCATATGTGGGGTTGCGTCGCGATCATCGACATCGATTATTTCAAGGCGATCAACGACCGCCACGGGCACCAGCGCGGCGACGAGGTTCTGCTCGACTTCGCGCGTCAAATGCAGGAATTCGTGCGTCGCTCGGATTGCTTCGGCCGGATCGGCGGTGAGGAATTCATGCTCATCCTGCCTGATACCACCATCAGCGAAGGCAATCGCATTCTCGACCGTCTGCTCGAAAGGGTCAGAAGCTCCCGGCCGCTCGAGAATATTCCGGAGTTCTTCTACACCTGTTCGGTCGGGCTCGCGGAATATCGCGATGGCGATTCCGTCAGCGATCTCTATGCGCGCGCCGACCAGGCGCTCTACCTCGCCAAGCGCGATGGGCGGGATCGTGTCAGACGCTACACGCTTCCCGGTTCAGACCAGGAGTCTCACCCGGATCATACCGCGTAGCGAATTGCCGACATAGAGCGTTCCGTTTGTGAGATCCGCCGGCGAAAGGCGCGCTACCCGCGCGCGTCGTTGGCAGATGAGTTCGGTACGAAGCACACCGGCGAGCAGGCCGCAGGCGATCGGCGGTGTCTTCAGGACACCGCTACCGTCGTCGAGGAAAACCGAGGTGATCGTGCCTTCGCAGACCTCGCCCTTCTCGTTGAGCAGAAGAACCTCGTCAGCCTCGCTCGCTGCATATTCGCTGCGGGCCGTTTCATAGGCCGCCCGGCGGCTGGTCTTGTAGCGCAGCAGCGGATCGCGCGAGTTGAGCCGGGTGGCGGCGATCCGCACCCGCCAGATCGTATCGTCCGACAACGGTACGAACGGTGCGGTCTTTACCTCGATGCGTCCGTCCGGGAAAAGCTCGAGCCGTACACGGTGTGCGAGCTTGTCGTCGCCGCTCTTCACCGCGGCCAGCAAGGCCGCTTCTGCCCCTTCCGCTCCGGAAAAACCGAGACGTCGCGCCGATCGCTTCAGCCGCGCCAGATGCAGGCGCGATCGGACGAAGCCGTTTTCGGGCTCGTAGCGCAGCGTTTCGATCAGCGAAAAGCCCGTCATCGCGCGATCTCGTCATCGCCCAGCGCGACCCTGTCGTCGCCCAGCGCAATCTTGTCGCCGAGCGCGATCTTTTCGTCGCCAATGGCGAAGCGGGCCTTCAGCAGGCATTCGTCATATTCGGATTGGGCGTTGCTGTCGAAGACGATGCCGCCGCCGACATTGAAGATAGCCTCGCCGTTGGGGAAAAGCGAAATCGTGCGGATGGCGACGCTGAAGCGCATGATCCCGCTCGGGGCGATGAAGCCGATGGCGCCGCAATAGGCGTCGCGCGGTCCGTCTTCCAGATCGTGCAGGATTTCCATGGCCCGCATCTTCGGCGCGCCGGTGATCGAGCCGCAGGGGAACAGGGCGGCGAAGATGTCCTCGATACTGATCTCGGGCAAGAGCTTTGCCCGAACATGGCTCACCATCTGGTGCACGGTCGGGTAGGTCTCGATTTCGAAGAGCTTGGGGACGCTGAGTGTGCCGACTTCGGTGATACGCGAGATGTCGTTGCGCAGGAGATCGACGATCATCCGGTTTTCTGCCTGGGTCTTTTCGTCGGCGCGCATGGTCGCGATGATCTCGGCGTCTTCGGTCGCAGAGGCGCCGCGCTTGGCCGTACCCTTCATCGGGTGCGTCTCGATCCAGCCGTCCGCATCAACGCGGAAGAAGAGCTCCGGCGAACGCGACAGGAGGACCGGCCCGTCAAGCGCAACCAGCGCCCCATATTTCACCGGCTGGCGGTCGATCAGCGACCAGAAGGCGGCGCGCGGATCGCCAGACCAGCGGGCACGGATCGGCATCGTCAGGTTGGCCTGGTAGCAATCACCCTGGCGCAGATGCTGGTGCAGACGATCGAAGCGCTCGCGGTAGGTGCCGAAGTCCCAGCCGGCGCGCGGCTCAGCGAGGAAAGGCTCGTTCTCGATCCGGCGCTGCGGCTCGGCGAGAGGGTGGTCTTCAGCGGGCGCATCGAAGATGCCGAAGGACATCAGCGGCGTTTCGCGGCCCTCCTCGGCAAACCTTGTGAGTTTCTGCTCGAAGAGGTGGCCGGCCTCGTAGGCCATGAAGCCGGCGAGCCACTTGCCCGCCTTGTGGGCGCGCTCGAGCTCGGCAAGGCCGCGGGTGAATTCGGCTTTCGTGCGCGCGGTGACGATGCGCGAAGGCTCAGCGAAAACCGTGGTGCGGTTTTCGCTGTCGTCCCGGAACAGCACATAGGGTGCGGTGTCGCTCATAGAGTCGTCTTGTCGATCGCGCCGTGATCCGGACCTGTGCCCGGATCAGGCCTTATCAAGCGCCTCGAGTTCGTCGATGAGCCCTTCGATCATCGACAGTCCCTGTGCCCAGAACGACGGATCGGTGGCATCGAGGCCAAAGGGCGCGAGCAACTCGGAATGGTGCTTGGTGCCGCCGGCCTTCAACAGTTCGAAGTACTTCTCCTGGAAGCCTTTTTCGGCGTTCTGGTAGACGGCGTAGAGCGAGTTCACCAGGCAGTCGCCGAAGGCATAGGCGTAGACGTAGAACGGCGAGTGAATGAAGTGGGGGATATAGGCCCAATAGGTCTCGTAGCCTTCGGAGATGCGGATCGCCGGCCCGAGGCTCTCGTTCTGCACCGACAGCCACAGCTTGCCGATGTCGTCAGCCGTCAGTTCGCCTTCCTTGCGGGCGGTGTGGACCTTGCGCTCAAACTCATAGAAGGCGATCTGGCGCACCACCGTGTTGATCATGTCCTCGACCTTCTGGGAAAGCATGGCCTTGCGCTCGCGCTTGTCCTTCGTCCGGTCGAGCAGCGCGCGGAAGGTCAGCATCTCGCCGAACACGGACGCGGTTTCAGCCAGGGTCAGCGGAGTAGACGCCATCAGCGCGCCCTGTCCCCCGGCCAGCACCTGGTGCACGCCGTGGCCGAGTTCGTGTGCAAGCGTCATGACGTCGCGCGGCTTGCCCATGTAATTGACGAGCACGTAGGGGTGCGCGGATGGTACCGTCGGATGGGCGAAGGCGCCGGGTGCCTTGCCCGGCCGCACCGGCGCGTCGATCCAGCTCTCGTCGAAGAAGCGGCGGGCGATCGCGGCCATTTCCGGATCGAAGGCATTGTAGGCGGAGAGAACCGTGTCCTTGGCTTCGTTCCAGGAAATCAGCGCGTTCGGCGTTTCCGGCAACGGCGCATTGCGATCCCAGAAATCCATCTCCTGCATGCCGAGCCATTTTGCCTTCATCGTGTAGTAGCGATGCGACAGGCGCGGATAGGCGGATTTGACGGCTTCGGCCAGCGCATCGACAACTTCGCGCTCGACGCGGTTCGCCAGATGGCGGCTGTCGGCGATGTCCTGAAAACCGCGCCAGCGGTCGGAGATTTCCTTGTCCTTGGCCAACGTGTTGGTGATCAGCGTGAAGGTGCGGATATTGGCCTTGAAGGTTTCGGCAAGCGCCATCGCCGCCTTCTTGCGGACCTCTGTCGCCGGATCCTGCAACAGGTTCAGGGCGACTTCCAGCGGCAGGGCTTCGCCATCGACGCTGAAGGTGAGGCTCGTCATCGTCTCGTCGAACAGCCGGTTGAAGGCGGCAGCACCCGTCATCGATTTTTCCAGGAAAAGCTGCTCCAGCTTGTCGTCGAGCTGATAGGGCTTGTCCATGCGCAGGTCGGTCAGCCAGGGCCTGTAGTGCGCGGCAAGCGCATCGTTTTCCAGCGCCTTGTCGAGGATCGCGTCATCGATCCGATTGAGCTCCAGCGAGAAGAACAGCAAATGCGCCGACATGTCGGTGAGCTTCGACTGTACGTCGCCATAAAGCTTGCCGTTCTCGGGCTTGGACGTGTCCGAGAAATAGGTGAGGCCGGCAAAGGAAGCGATGCGGCCCATGACATCTTCGAGCGCTTCGAACTCCCGGACGGCGGCGCCGATGCCGTCGTCACCACGCTTCGTCGCGGCCTCGGCCAGCTTGCCCTTCCACTTGGTTTCGAAGGCGGTCGCTTCGGTCTCGGCCTTTTTCAGGTCGTTGCGAAAGGCATCCGATGCGGCCGACGGATAGAGATCTTCGAGCCGCCAGGAGGGCAGGTCGCCGAGATCCGCGGTAGCGCCATGGGATTGCCCGGCGGCGGCGCGGACAGCGGATTGCTCGGGAGCGAAGGGGCGGAAGGTCATCGTCGGATTTCTCTCGTTCGTGACAGGAAGAAGGCAAGCGATATGGGTTCCATTGCTATCGCCGGCAATGGATAAAATGCAAGCATTTCTCAAAACATGATGTTCAGCCCTTTATGGCACAGATGCCTGACGTCATTTGGCACATGAGGTTGGCCAAATAGTACTGCGTGTCCAAAGCAGGAGGCTTCCGTGACATCACATATTCTGGTCATTGATGACGATCCGGTGCAGCGCCGGTTGTTGACGAACATGATCGAGCGTCTCGGCCATGTAGCGCATCTCGCCGACAATGGCCGCAGCGGTCTGGAGCTCCTGGAGCGCAAGGGCGGCATGATCAATGTCATTCTGCTCGACCTGTTGATGCCGGAAATGAACGGGCACGGCTTCCTTGAAGCGCTGGCCGAGCGCGGCGTCGATATGCCTGTCATCGTACAGACCGGCCAGGGCGGCATCGAAACCGTGGTTCACGCGATGCAGGCGGGTGCCTTCGACTTCCTGGTGAAGCCCGTCTCTCCGGAGCGGCTGTCGGTCGCGATCAGCAATGCGCTGAAGATGGCGAGCCGCGACGGCAAGGTCAAAACCTCGCGCCGTCCGCGCGGCGGCGCCGTCGGCTTCGAGGACATCGTTTCGGCAAGCCCGGCGATGATCCGGGTGATCGACCTGGCGCGCCGTGCCGCCCAGTCCAACATTCCGATCGTGCTCGAAGGCGAGTCCGGCGTCGGCAAGGAAATGGTGGCCCGCGCCATCCAGTCGGCGAGCGACCGGGTCGGCAAGCCCTTCGTCACCGTCAATTGTGGCGCGATCCCGCATAACCTGGTCGAGAGCATTCTCTTCGGCCACGAAAAGGGCGCCTTTACCGGCGCGACGGAAAAACACACCGGCAAGTTCGTCGATGCCGACGGCGGCACCCTGTTCCTCGACGAGATCGGCGACCTGCCGCTCGAAGTCCAGGTGAAGCTGTTGCGTGCCGTGCAGCAGGGCGAGATCGAGACGATCGGCGCGCGCCATCCGCACCGGGTCAATGTGCGGCTGATCTCGGCCACCAACAAGGACCTGATCAACGAAGTGCGCGAGGGCCGGTTCCGCGAGGACCTCTATTACCGCCTCAACGTCTTCCCGATCACCATCCCGGCGCTGCGTCGGCGCAAGGAAGACATCCCGGTTCTGGTGCGTTCCTTCGTCGAGCGTTTTGCCGCCGAGCAGCGCCTGCACACACCGCTCGCCATTTCGAGCGGCGCCTTGGCGCTGCTGACTGCCTATGACTGGCCAGGCAACATCCGGCAGCTCGAAAACGCGATCTTCCGGGCTGTTGTGCTTGCCGAAGGCAACGAGCTGACGGTGAAGGATTTTCCGCAGATCGCCACCCAGATCCCGGGCTACGTCGTTTCCGACCGCTCCGGCTTCTCCTGGGGCGAAGCCGGTCCGGAACGGGAAAGCGGGCCGGCGGAACAGGTGCCGAATGTCTATCCGGACTTCGCGAGTGCGGCGAAATCGATGGAAGGCGATGCCGGGCACGACCCGCGGATGGACAACGCGATCGCCAGCGTCGACGAGGGTGGTGACGTCCGCAAGCTCGCCGAAGTGGAAGAGGAACTGATTCGTTTTGCGCTGAAATTCTACCGCGGACAGATGAGCCAGGTGGCTCGCAAGCTCGGCATCGGCCGGTCTACTCTCTACCGCAAGCTGAAGGATTATGGCATCGATCCCGAGAACCCATTGAGGGAGGCGGCATAAAATCGACGCATTCACAATTCATTAGCCCTGCTATTCAGTCACCGCCGTTTAGACCTTGTTAGTGAAGTGTTCACTATATTATAAGGGGCGGTGACGACTGTGGCATATTTGCCATGCTGTCACCTTATTTGACAGTCATCTGAGACAGCGAAGCACGGTTGTCCGTCGGACGGGGATTGAATGCCAAATTTGTTCGGTTTTAAGAAGCCGCTCGGCTCCTTAGCGAGAGTCTGCGCGGCCTTTACCCGTAAGGTGCCGCAGGTTCTTACATCCGTTGCTATTGCGGCTTCCCTCGTGACTCCAGGTTTCGCGCCTCCCGTAGAGGCCGCGGGCCAGACCCGGACACTGAAACTCTATTTCATTCATACCCAGGAAAAGGCGCAGATCACCTTCAAGCGCAATGGCCGTTACGACACCAAGGGCCTGCAGGAGATCAACCGATTCCTTCGCGACTGGCGTCGCAACGAACCGACCAAGATGGACCCGCGCCTGCTCGACCTCGTCTGGGAAGTCTACCAGAAGAGCGGTTCGCGCGATTATATCCACGTCGTCTCGGCCTATCGTTCGCCGGCAACCAACGGCATGCTGCGTTCGCGCTCGAAGGGCGTCGCCAAGAAGAGCCAGCACATGCTCGGCAAGGCGATGGACTTCTACCTTCCCGACGTGAAGCTGAAGACGCTGCGCGAAATCGGCGTGAAGTTCCAGGTGGGTGGTGTCGGCTATTACCCGACCTCCGGCTCGCCTTTCGTTCACATGGATGTTGGCGGCGTTCGCGCCTGGCCGCGCATGAGCCGCGCCGAACTCGCACGCCTCTTCCCTGATGGCAAGACCATGCATCTGCCGTCCGACGGCAAGCCGCTTCCGGGCTATGACCAGGCGGTCGCCGACTACAAACGTCGCGTCGGTGCCTCGGCGATCGAAGTCGCCGGTGGCGGCGCAACCGGTCCTGGCGATAGCGCAAGCGGCAAGCGTCGCGGCAACCTGTTCGCCATGCTCTTTGGCGGTGGCGGCGACGAGGATGAAGAACCCTCGGCGATTGCGGCCGGTCCGGGCGCTGACGATGAAGGCGGCGCTGCGCCCGCCAAGGTACAGACAGCTTCCGCTCCCGCAGCCCAAGAAGCGCTGCCAGGTGTCGCCGGCTCGGTTGCTGCCGAACCGACAGCTGCTGCCACTGCAACAGCCGAACAGAACATCAATGCACCGGTTCCGGCCGTTCGTCCTGCCTTCAAGGATGCGCCGGCCGATGGCGGCGTAGCTGTTGCGCTGGTGGCGCCGCAGAAGAACGCGGCCCAGGATGCGCTTGCTGCTGCCCTGCCGCAGACCACGGAAATGCCGAGCGAATTCGCCGATCTCGGCTCGATGAAGGTGCCGGTGCCGCAGATGCTTGACCGTCGCGACATGAATACGCTTGTCGCTTCGGCCGATCCTTCCGCGGATGTGCAGGCGCTTGGTTTCGTTCCGGTTCCGGCGATGCGACCTGCGGGTGACGCGGCCCTTGCCGCCGTTGCCGATGCGCAGGTCGTGGTTCCATCCTTCGCGGAGCGCCCGGTGGTTGCGTCCACAGAGCCGCCGCGTGACGTTGCCGCCGAGGCTGCGACCCGTGTGGCGCTTGCTGCTCCGACGCCGGCCCAGCGCGAGCCGGTATCGCAACAGCCGATCGAAATGGCGGCCTATGCGCCACAATCGAACACGAACGCCCGTGCGGCTGTCTTCGACGATGCCTTCGATACGCAGGCCGAAGCGCCGGCAAAGGGCGGCCGACCGAAGAAGAACGACGCCGACGCAGCGACCCGCTCGTCGGTCCGCACCGAACCGAAGCTGACCCAGAAGATCATTTCCGAATGGGCGCTGACGACGGGTCGTGTGGCGACGCTTTCCAAGCCGGTCAAGGCGCCGCGCTTCGTCAGCAAGTCGCTCCGCACCGCACCGACCACGGTCTATGCCGCCGGCTTCTCGAACGGCGCTGGCACGGTGGACACGGCCCGCTTCAGCGGCAATGCGGTCAACTTCATGGAAGTGAAGAAGTTCAGCACGAACTGAGCTTCGGCCGAACAGCAGACACGAAAAAGCCCGCCGAACCGGCGGGCTTTTTGATTCTGTATCGTGCTTTCGGGTGCTGTCGTCTCTGGTCGGGTCGGGGGCAGCCTGCTCCCTATCGCTGTCCGGACGAGGCCGCCTGTCGGCGGCCCTGCAAGCCTGCTTATTCTTCGGCGGCTGCCGGCACCATGCCGAGCGCCTGGAGGTAGGTGTCGAGGATCGCTTCCTGTTCCATGCGCTCGTCGTGGTCCTGCTTGCGGATCGAGATGACCTTGCGCAGGATCTTGGTGTCGAAGCCCATGGACTTGGCTTCGCCGTAGACGTCCTTGATGTCGTCCGCGATGGTCTTCTTTTCTTCTTCCAGGCGTTCGATCCGCTCGATGAAAGCGCGAAGCTGATCGCGTGCGACGCCGTGAGCATCCGACATGGTCTTCTCCTTGATACGGGGAATTGAATTTCGTGGGTGCCGTGACGTGCCGAAAACGGCCGCCAAGGTCAAGGGTCAATGCGCAACAACGCGGTCAATTCCGTGGCAAGCGCCGCCGAAACGCCCTTATTCCTTCGGCCTGTTGATCTCGAAGGCTGCCTTCTGCTCGGCGGTCGCTTCCCTTTGATGGAGCTCGCGCCATTCCTCATAGGGCATGCCGTAGATGATCTCGCGCGATTCCTCCTTGGCGAGAGCAACGCCTGCCTCTTCGGCGGCTTCTCGGTACCAGTTGGAAAGACAATTGCGGCAGAAGCCGGCGAGGTTCATCAGGTCGATGTTCTGGACATCGGCGCGTTCGCGCAGATGGGTGACGAGACGGCGAAAGGCGGCTGCCTCGAATGCCGTCTGCTGCTCCGGGGTCAGTTCGGTCATGGACGTTGATCCTCTTCGGTTACTGCGTACTTCCGGACCCAAGCTCTAATAGGCGCCGGTGCGGGAGGCGTGGCGCTCGTAGCGATGCAATTCGGTCATGGCGTTGAGACCCGCAAGGATTGGCGCCAGCCGCTCGGCCCAGCCAGCAACGCCCGTCTCGTCGGCGATCAGGTCCTGGCGCACCTCGATCAGGGCGTGGGGAATACCCGGCATCATGCAGTGCCGGAACATGGTATCCCCGCGCAGCGCACCGTCATAGGGTTCGTTGTTGCCGACGACGATATCGCCCGACGCCTCGAGCTTCTCGATCAGCGGCAGGACGGCACGCGGATCGTTGTCCCAAAGCACGGCGGCGTGCCAGGGGCGGGCCACACCCTTCCAGGCCGGTGTGTAGGAGTGGATCGAAATGACCAGCGGTGCCGCGCCATGCGCCTCGGCGCTTCGGCCGATCGTCTCGGAAACGGCGCGATGATAGGGGCGGTGGAACCGGTTCAGCCGGTTCTCCCATTCCTCTGCGCTGATCGGGTGGTTGCCGGGCACGATCGCGCCGTCGGAGATCTTCATGACCAGCGTCGGGTCGTCCTCGCCGCGATTGGGATCGATCAGCAGGCGGGAGAAGCAACCGAGCACGGCCGGCGCATCGAGTATTCGCGAGAGCCGCCGCACCAACGCCTCGACACCGATGTCATAGGCGATATGCCGCTCGAATGCCGAGGCGGGCAGGCCGAGACTGCCGTATTCCGGCGGCAACCGGTTCATCGCGTGGTCGGCAAGCAAAACGAGCCCGGTTGCAGGCTTGGCTTCGATAATCTCATAGGGAGAATAGTGTTGCATGCCGGTCCAGTCTCTTGTCTAGCCTCGTCCTCGCTGATCGCACGCACGCGCGTCAATCGCAAGAAACGCGCAACTGTTTAGCGCAATTTGAACGCAATTTGCCGATTGTAATCGATTAGAGTTACGTTGACTTTCGGGGCTGGCCGTCGCAAGAAAGTGCCACGCAAATCAAAACGGAGTTCCATCGGAAACCGTGTCCAGAAATCCTTTTTCCAAAGCGAAGCCGGGGCTGACGACACTGGGAGGCATCCTCCTGTTTTTCCTGGCAACCTCAAGCTCATTTCTCTTTGCCGATGAAGCGCGCGCCGATTTTCGCGTCTGCAACGGCACACAAAATCTCGTCGGCGTGGCGATCGGTTACCGGGCCAAGGAAGGCTGGGTAACGGAGGGCTGGTGGCAGGTTCCGGCCACCACCTGCGCGACCCTGATCGAGGGCGAGCTTGAGTCACGATACTATTATCTCTACGCGGAAGATGCGGCCCGCGGCGGCCGCTGGACCGGTGACGTCAACATGTGCGTCGCCGAGAACGAGTTCAAGATCGCGGGCGTTCAGGACTGCTTCGCCCGCGGCTTCCAGCGCATGGGATTCAAGGAATACGACACGGGGCGGCAAGGGAGCTGGATGGTTCAGCTCTCCGAAACGCCCGGCACGCAGGAAAGCCAGAATTGATGAAGCGGAACAGAAAAGTCAAAATCCTCGCCACGCTCGGACCGGCGTCTTCCGATGAGCAGATGATCCAGAAGCTGCACGAGGCCGGGGCTGATCTGTTCCGTATCAACATGAGCCATGCGAGCCACGACGTGATGCGCACGCTGGTTCAACGCATCCGCACGGTGGAAAGCCACTGTGGTCGGCCGATCGGCATTCTCGCCGATCTTCAGGGCCCGAAGCTGCGCGTCGGCAAGTTCGCAGAAGGCAAGGTGGATCTCAAGGTCGGTCAGACCTTCACGCTCGACAACAAGGACGTGCCCGGCGACAACACACGCGTCTACCTGCCGCACCCGGAAATCCTCGAAGCGGTCAAGCCCGGCCATCGCCTGTTGATCGACGACGGCAAGCTGCATCTGCGCGCTGAGAAGACCGACGGCAAGAGCATCGTGGCCACGGTCGTCGCGGGAACGAAGATTTCGGACCGCAAGGGCGTCAGCCTGCCGGACACGCTGCTCGCGGTCGGTGTTCTGACCGACAAGGACCGGGCTGACCTCGACGCCGTTCTCGCCACCGGCGAGATCGACTGGGTGGCGCTCTCCTTCGTGCAGCGGCCGGAAGACCTGGCCGAAGTCCGCAAGATCGCCCGCGGCCGCGTCGGCCTGATGTCGAAGATCGAGAAGCCGCAGGCACTCGACCGCATTGATGAGATCATCGAGCTTTCGGACGCGCTGATGGTCGCGCGCGGCGACCTCGGCGTCGAAATGCCGCTGGAATCGGTGCCGGGCCTGCAGAAGCAGCTGACGCGCGCATGTCGCCGCGCTGGCAAGCCGGTGGTTGTTGCCACGCAGATGCTGGAATCGATGATCTCCGCACCCGTTCCGACGCGCGCCGAAGTTTCCGACGTTGCGACGGCCGTCTTCGAAGGCGCCGATGCCGTCATGCTGTCGGCAGAATCGGCCTCGGGCGAGTATCCGGTGGAGGCCGTGTCGACCATGGCGTCGATCGCCAGCAACGTCGAGCGCGACCCGCACTATTCCAGCATCATCTACGCGCAGCGCACGCCGCCGGAGGCAACCGGTGCCGACGCGATTTCGCTCGCTGCCCACCAGATCGCCGAGACGCTCCGTCTTGCCGCGATCGTCTGCTACACCTCGTCCGGCACCACCGGTCTTCGCGCCGCCCGCGAACGGCCACAGGTTCCGATCATCGCTCTCTCGCCGATCGTCCAGACGGCACGCCGTCTCTCGGTCGTCTGGGGCCTGCATTGCGTCGTCACCGAGGACGCGACGGACCTCGACGATATGGTCAACCGTGCCTGCCGCATCGTTGCGGCCGAAGGCTTCGGCAAGCCCGGCGAACGCGTCATCATCTCTGCCGGCGTGCCCTTGGGTACGCCTGGCGCCACCAACATGCTGCGCATCGCCTATATCGGTTCGGACGGCATGAGCGGCATCTGATGCAGCCTTGGCAAAGTGCGAAGCGGGTCAGACTTGGCCGATGGCTTCGGACGACATGATCAGGCGGGCTTCGGCCCGCCTTTTTATTTGCTCGAGATCCGTCGGCTGGCCCGCCATCTTTTCGAGCGCAGCCACGACCACGTCCGTGACCACATAGTCGGGCTTGTGGCCGAGATTGCCGATCCACAGCAGTTCCGCGCCGGGGATATCGCGCGCCAGCCCGCGGGAATGGATGTCGGCCAGCACGATGCCGTCGCTATCGCCGGTGATGATCACGGTCTGTGCCGTGATCTCGCGGTAGCGGGGTGCCGTCGCGGTCAGATAGGCATGGAGATTGGCTATGTCGCGCGCATTGTTGCGGAAGGTCGCCGGACGCAGCACCAGATGCGGGCCGGTCTTGTCGATGTAGTCGTCGGGCCGCGGATTGGGTGAAAAAATCGAGTGTGTGCCGCCTTCGATGCGGCGCTGCCCCAGGGGCGTCACCAGCGTATGGGCGAAGAGCCAGCCGACGAGGGGGAGCGCCGTGAGGCGATAGTACCATTCGATGCCGCCTGGCCAGGGGTGCGTCGCGGGCGCCAGCAGGATGAGGCCGGCCGTCTTTTCCGGGTGATGCAGGGCGAAGCTCGCAGCGATGGCGCCGCCGAAGGAATGGCCGACGATGACCGCGCGACGGATGCCGCGCTTTTCCATCAGCTTTGCGATCGCCGTCGCCTGGCCGTCCGGAAGGTCGTTTTCCGCTCCGCCCCGCTCGGAGTAGCCGTGACCCGGACGATCGACGAACAGCATCTCGGCGCGGCCATCAAGGGCTGGGGCGAAGGCATGCAACTGATCGAGCAGATTGCCACTGGCGCCATGGATGAAGATGACGGGCAGGAGATCGGCCTGCTCGCCTGCCGGCAGGTGCACGCTGTTCATGCGATAACCGCCGATGTCGATCAGTTCGCCGGCATTCGGAAACCGCCGGGTGAAGGCTCGCGCGTGCCAGAGGCTGTAGGCAATGCCGACGAGCGCTAGTCCAATGAGCAGGAATGTGGCTGGTACCATTGTCTCAATCTGTCTTCCGGCGTCCGTAGGCCCGTCAAGGCGTCTGCGTTGGCGAGGCTTCAGGGCAGGGGAGCCCATCGACTGCCATCGTGGCCAGATGGCGTCAACGGCGCGCTGGCGGGCAAGCACGAACTCAGGCAGCGCGGTATCCCGGTCGCCCTTGTTGTAGCGGGTGTCCATGCTGTCGACAACGAGCACCGGAGGGGCGCCGAACTGATCGGCGGTGATGTCGACGATGTAATCGCCGCATTCGACCCAGGCATGGCTTTGCCAGCGTTCCCCGCAGAAGAAGCCGTAGGGGCCGATGTCAGGCCCGGAAGGCGCACTCCGCGGCGCTCCGGAGGCTCAATGGGCATCGAGGCCTTGGGCAATCAAGACACGTGCCAGGAACAGGCTCGAGCGGCCGCAGGTCCATTGTGAAGCGATCGCGGGGAGATCGCCACCCCAAGCCCGGTGCCATTCCAGCCAGATCGGCTCAATGAAACGCCGAGCGGCTGTCGCTACTTCGAGAAGAGTGCTTTCATTGGTGCAGAGGGGCATTGAAGGCTAGGGTCGAGTGTGTCGCGTTCAGTCAGGTCTTGCTGCCGGCGAGCTTCTCGGCGAGCTCGCCCAGCTGCTCCTGCGCCTTGCGATCGGCGGGATAGATGTCCAGGAACTGCTCCCATGCCCGCATGGCGAGCTCGTCCTTGCCGGAGGCGCCGAGGATCGCTGCCATGCCGGCAAGCGCGCCGAAATGACGAGGCTCGATCGTCAGCACGCGGTTGATGTCCGACATCGATTTCCGATAGTTGCCCATCGTGTAATGCAGGGTCGCGCGACGGTTCCAGCCTTCGACATAGTTGGGCGCAAGCGTGATCACCTGATCGAGGATGTCGAGCGCCGCCGCCTGCTTGTTGTCGGTGATGGCCTTGTCGGCCCACTGCATCAGGAGATTGACGGTGGCGCTGCCGGAATCCTGCCATTCCACACGGATCTGGTTGGCGAGTTCACGCGCCTTGTCGGCATCGCGTTCCTTCTTGAGGTCCGCGAACAGGCCGTCCAGTCGTTGCTTGGGTGTGGTGAGGCTGGCCGATTCCGTTTGGGTCGATGCTTCCGCCGCGAAGGAGAAACTGCCAGCTCCGATGGAGGTGGCGAGCAGGGCGGAACACGCCAGAATCAGGGGTACAAAAACTCGCATGGCGAGCATGTTAGCCCGCCATGGATCAACTTCATAATCAATTTTGGGACATCGCCGAAGCGATGTCTGCCACCCGGCTTAGATCAGCCCTGACGAGCCTTGAAGCGCGGGTTCGACTTGTTGATGATGTAGATGCGGCCCTTGCGACGAACCAGACGGTTTTCGCGGTGACGGGTCTTCAGCGACTTGAGCGAATTCTTGATCTTCATTTTCCTGATCCGCAGGTTTCGGGGAACGAAAATTCGCCCGGTATCTTCTAACAATCAAAAGCGCGCCGTTCAGCGCGCTCCTTTAAGGTGGGATGGCACATACCGTGTCCCCCCTAAGGTGTCAACCACAAGACGCCCCATTTTGGCGTCTTGCCCCGCATTTCTGCGGTCTTCAGCCGCGGACGAGCCGTGTGACGTGGCCCATTTTGCGGCCGGCGCGCGCTTCGGTCTTGCCATAGAGGTGCACCAGAACATCGTCCTTGGCAAGCCATGCCGGGACATCGTTGAGGTCGTCGCCGATCAGGTTCTGCATGACGCAGTCGGAATGGCGGCGGGGATTGCCGAGCGGCAATCCCGAGACGGCACGAATATGCTGCTCGAACTGCGAGACGACGCAGGCCGCCTCCGTCCAATGGCCGGAGTTGTGCACGCGCGGCGCCATCTCGTTGGCGATCAGGCTGCCGTCGGCAAGTACGAAGAATTCGACGCCGATGACGCCGACATAACCAAGTGCATCGAGGATCGCCTTGGCGGCCTTGCGGGCCGCGTCCGCCGTGCCGTCGCCGACTGCTGCCGGTACCGTCGAGGTGTGGAGGATGCCGTTGCGATGCACGTTCTCGGCCGGATCGAAGCAGGCGACCGTGCCATCGGTGGAGCGGGCGGCGATGATCGAGATCTCCCGTTCGAAGGGTACGAAGCTCTCCAGGATCAGGGGCACGCCGCCCAGCTCCGCGAAGGCGCCGGCAGGACTGTCGGCTGCGGAGCGGAACACGCGCTGTCCCTTGCCGTCATAGCCAAGGCGACGGGTCTTGAGCACGCCCGATCCGCCGAAATCGGCGAGTGCTGCTTCGAGATCGGCCTGGCTGTCGACGGCGTGAAAACGCGCCGTCGCAATGCCGCAGTCATTGATGAAGCGTTTTTCGACGAGGCGGTCCTGCGCGACTTCCAGCGCCTTCGGCGGCGGGAAGACAGGTCGTTTCGCGGCGAGCCGTTCGGCGGCCGCGACCGGCACATTCTCGAATTCGTAGGTGATGATGTCGCTCACGGTCGCGAGCTGGCTGAGCGCGGCTTCGTCGTCATAGGCAGCAATGATCTGCTCATTCGCCACCTGTGCCGCCGGACAGTCGACCTGCGGCTCGAGGATCACGGTGCGGAAGTTCAATCGGGCAGCTGCCATCGCCAGCATGCGGCCGAGCTGGCCGCCGCCGATAATGCCGATGGTGGTCATGCCTGGTCCACCGGGTATTCGGCGACCGAAATCGTCTGCTGTTCGCGCCAGTCGTCGAGCCTGTCGGCGAGATCGTCGTCGCTGAGCGCGAGCACGGCTGCAGCAAGCAACGCGGCATTGACGGCGCCGGCGCGGCCGATCGCCAGCGTCCCGACGGGGATGCCGGCGGGCATCTGCACGATCGAGAGCAGGCTGTCCTGGCCGGAAAGCGCCTTCGACTGCACCGGCACGCCGAAGACCGGCAGCGGCGTCATTGAGGCGCACATGCCCGGCAGATGGGCAGCGCCGCCGGCGCCGGCGATGATCACCTTGAAGCCCTCGTCGCGAGCGCCCTTGGCGAAATTGACCAGCCGATCGGGCGTGCGATGGGCGGAAACGATGCGAGCCTCATAGGCAATGTCGAGCGCGTCGAGCGTGTCGGCGGCGTTCTTCATCGTCTCCCAGTCCGACTGGCTTCCCATGATGATGGCGACGGGTGGGGTCGTGGTGTCGATCACGTCTGTCCTGTTCCGCGTTCAGGCGATGATGTCGGGGATGATCTGGTCTTCGATCTTGCTGATCTTGTCCTTGATCGCCAGCTTCTTCTTCTTCATGCGCTGGATTCTCAGCGCGTCGCAGCCGGTCTCGATCATAGCGTTGATGGCAGCGTCGTAGTCTTCATGTTCCTGCCTCAGCCGCGCGGCGGTCAGTCTGAGTTCGGCCTGGTCCTGGTCCGGCATGCAAAGCGATCCCCATCAGCCCGGTTGCGAAGTCCTCCTCGAACCGGAATTCCATGCGTCGCTCTATCACATCTTGGGCGGTAACGGGAAGTTATCCGACGTCATCATTTCGCCTTCGACAAATGAAAAATGGCATGGCACAGTAGTAAGGTTACAAACCATGGAACATCCGGCATTCGCATGCCGGATGCAAGCAAAAGGAAGGGACTGCCAAATGACTGTTGAGGCTCATCTTGCAACGCTTGAGAAAAAACATGGCGTCCTGGAGCAGGAGCTCCATGCGGCATTGAATCAGCCGTCGGTGGAAGACGAACTGATCAACGACATCAAGCGGAGGAAGCTGCGCATCAAGGACGAAATCGAAAGGCTTCGTTCCTCGACTCACTGATTATCAACGGTATTTCCCAGGACTATCGGGAGGCGCCATCTCCCCTCTGAGTAGGCGCAACAAGGTTTAGAACCAATCCCCCCACAGTGGAATATACGGAATTTTGGACCGGGCTTGACGCCCGGTCTGTTTCTTTCGGGCGCAGCGTTCGCGCCGCCGGGCTCAGGACCAGAACTGGTCGAGCCACAGATTGAGACGGTCGAAACCCGGCCGGTTGATCGCATAGATCCGCCGGGTGCCGCTCGCCGAAACCGAGACCAGATTGCAATCCAGCAAGGCCTTCAGGTGCTGCGATACGGCCGGGCGGCTGATCGGCAGGCCCTCCGCCAGTTCGTTCACGGTTCTCGGCGCGCGCCGCAGTTCCTCCAGCAGGTGGCGCCGGTTCGGGTCCGCAATGGCATCGAAAGGGTCCGCGATCGTCATGCGCGGACGTTAGGCGAAATTTTGCGAAGCAGCAAGAAATTTGTGCGATGCGAAATGCTAATTTTGCTTTGCAATATTTCCGTAATACTTGGGTCCGCGGCTCACCCGCCTGCGACCAGGCTGTTGATACCGTCCCAAAGCAGTTTCGAGCCCGCGATGAAGGCCATGGTATACATGAAGGGGTAGAAGATCTGCGGCTTCATGCGGCGAACGATCCAGGCGCCGCACATGGTTGCGACAATGGCGAGCGGAAATAGCGTCGCCGAGATTTTCAGGTTGCTCAGATCCAGTTGCCCGAGCGCGAAATAGGGGATGAGCTTCACCGCATTCAGGATCGCGAAGAAGCGCACGATGGTGCCGGTGTATTCGCGCGGGTCGAGCTGCAGCGGCAGCGCGTAGATCTGGAAAGGCGGGCCCCCGGCATGGGCGACGAAGCTGCCATAACCGGCAAAGGAACCCCAGAGTGCTGCGGGACCGGCCCGCTGCTTCTTCGGCGCGATGGTGATGCCAAGGCGCGTGCGCCAGACATTGTAGACGTATCGCAGCACGAAGAGCACGGTGATCAGGCCGATGATCAGGCGAAGGAGGTCCCGCGAGACGTAGGCCGAGGTCGCCCAGCCGATGAAGATGCCGGCAATGGCGCCGGGCAACAGCATGAAGAGGGTGGTGCGATCGCCGTGCTTGCGCCACATCCAAAGCGAGACGAGATCCATCGCGATCAGGATCGGGAGGAGGAGGGCGGCCGCCTGGACGGGTGACACCGCCATCGACAGGATCGGAACGCCCATCAGCGAAAGCGCTTCCCCCATGCCACCCTTGCTGAGGCCAACGAGCAGAACTGCCGGAATGGCGATAAGATAGAAGTCGAGATCAGGAAGCATGGGGGGCGGTTGATCCTTTTGCAGTCTCCGTCTATCGGTTTTCCCAAATGAAATCGAGCGCTGGTTTCGCCATCCTGGCGGATGCAGCCGGAAATGGATGTCTTGATATGACAACAGAACGTTGCCGCCTGGTGCTGATCGCGCCCGACATGCCCGATGCGGCGGAACGCGCAAACGTGCTCGCCGATGCCCTGAAGGGCGGCGACGTCGCCTCGGTGATCGTGCCGCAATACGCACTTGATGACTCCGAGTTCCAGAAGCACGCCGAGCGTCTGGTGCCGGTGATCCAGGAGGCCGGCGCCGCCGCGCTCATCGAGGGTGACTCCCGCGTGGCCGGACGTGCCAAGGCCGACGGCCTGCACGTTGCCGGCAATGCGGAAGTGCTGGGTGAGGCGGTCGAGAAGCACACGCCGAAGCTGATCGTCGGCGGGGGCAATGCGGCCGACCGTCACCACGCGCTGGAAATCGGCGAAGTGCGCCCGGACTACGTGTTCTTCGGCAAGACGGATGGCGACATCAAGCCGGAGGCGCATCCGAAGAACCTGGCGCTGGCCGAATGGTGGGCGTCGATGATCGAGATTCCCTGCATCGTCATGGGCGGCACGGACCCGCAATCGGCACTTGCGGTGGCGGAGACCGGTGCTGAGTTCGTGGCGCTTCGTCTTGCCGTCTTCGGCGAACCCGGCCAGGCGCCTTCCGTCGTTGCTGCGGTCAACGCACTTCTTGACGAAAAAGCGCCACGGTTTGAAGATTAAGACGTTTCGATGTTGAGCCGTCTGCCTTCCAGATTGAGTCGAGGTTTTTCCCTTGTTGCCATGGCCGTCGCCCTGGCTATGCCTGCGCATGCGCAGGAGCAGAAGAGTGGCGAGGACGCCGGCGTCGAAAAGCGCGGCCGCATCACGCCCTTCAACGGGGCGGCGATGCCGGAGGGCGCGACGCCGACCGACCAGAAAGACGACAAGTCCGCTGTCGGACCCAATAAGAAGCCGGCCGACGGCTCTGTCCCATCGTCCGGCGTCACTGTTTTCGATCGCATGGGTGCCGAATTGCCGGCACTGCCAGCGGAAAAGCCCTTTACCGGCAAGGTCGACGATGCCTATGGCGCGTTCCAGCGCGGCTACTACCTGACCGCGATGGATCTGGCGCTGCCGCGCGCGCAGCTTGGCGACCCGGCGGCGCAGACCCTGATCGCCGAGATCCTGCAGCAGGGACTGGGCGTCGTGCGCAATCCCCAGCAGGCTGCCTTCTGGTACGGTCAGGCCGCGGAAAAAGGCGATCCGGCCGCGATGTTCAAATACGCGCTGATCCTGATGGAGGGCCGTTACGTCAAGCGCGACCGGAAGAAATCCGAAGAGCTGATGAAGAAGGCGGCCGATCTCGGCAATGGCTCGGCGCAATTCAACTACGGCCAGACGCTCGTCGCCGACAATCCCGGACCCAAGGGTTTGAAACTGGCGATGCCCTATTACGAAAAGTCGGCCGAACAGGGCATCGCGGATGCGCAATATGCGCTGTCGCAGATCCTGGTCAATGTCGATGGCATCGAGGAAAGCAAGCGGACGCGGGCGCGCGAATGGCTGATCCGCGCGGCGCGGGCGGGGTACGACACCGCTCAACTCGACATCGCGATCTGGATGATCGAGGGCATTGCCGGCGAGCGTAATCTCGAAGAGGGTTTCGGCTGGATGCGGCGGGCGGCCGAGGGCGGCAACGTGGTTGCACAGAACCGGCTTTCGCATCTCTACGTCAACGCCATCGGCACCCGGCCCAATCCGGTCGAGGCGGCGAAATGGTATGTGCTTTCGCGTCGCGCCGGTCTGAAAGACGACGCGCTCGAAGACTTCTATCTCGGTCTCAACGAAGAGCAGCAGAAGCAGGCACTCAGTGCCGCCAACAAATATCGCCGGAGCTGAACGGCGCCGCTCGCGGTCGAATCTTTGGCGGTCGTTCGGCGGAAATGCTATTTCGCTTGAACTTGCGGGCCATTTGTGGTTCTGAGGCCGCGGTTTTGCTCGTGGTGCCGCGACAGTTGGCGGCGACGGCGAGCGGAGTGAGAATTCACTCGGTTTTTTGACGACGGAGCTCAATCTGCGGCTTGCCCTGCGTCCTTGGATCGGTTCCGATCAAGGGAATTTGCAAGTAGGGCCGGCAATGCGGCCGCGTTCCGTCAAGCAGGTTCAACGTCCGATCGATTGTTTTCGATCGGCCTTCGTTATCAAGGGATCGCCAGATGGCCCGTTCAGCACTTCTCAATGTCATGGTTCAGGCCGCCTTCAAGGCCGGCAAGTCGTTGGCCCGCGATTTCGGCGAAGTCCAGAACCTGCAGGTCTCGCTCAAGGGACCGGGCGACTATGTTTCGCAGGCCGACCGCAAGGCCGAAAAGCTCATCCGCGAGGAACTCCTCAAGGCCCGTCCGACCTACGGCTTCCTTGGCGAGGAAGGTGAAGAGATCGTCGGCACCGACGGCGCGCATCGCTGGATTGTCGACCCGCTCGATGGCACCACCAATTTCCTGCACGGTATCCCGCACTTCGCCGTTTCGATCGCACTCGAGCGCCAGGGCGAGATCGTCGGCGCCGTCATCTTCAACCCGGCGACCGATGAACTCTACACCGCCGAGCGTGGCGGTGGCGCCTTCCTCAACGACCGTCGCCTGCGTGTCGCCTCGCGCAAGCATCTTTCCGATGCCGTGATCGCCACCGGCACGCCGCATCTCGGCCGCGGCAACCACGGCAAGTACCTGATCGAACTGCGCCACGTGATGGGCGAAGTGGCCGGTATCCGCCGCATGGGTGCCGCCTCGCTTGACCTCGCCTATGTGGCCGCCGGCCGCTACGACGGTTACTGGGAACGCGACCTCGCCGCCTGGGACATCGCGGCTGGCGTGCTTCTCATCCGGGAAGCCGGCGGCTGGGCGCACGATATCAACGGCGGCGCCAAGCCGGTCGACGACGGTTCGGTCGTCTGCGGCAACGAATATATCGTCAAGGCGCTGAACGACGTCGTGCACCGCCCGGTGCCGACGAAGTAATCAGCGACCCTATTCCTATGCTCGGCCTCCGGCGCTCACCCGCCGGAGGCTTTGTTTTTCCGCTTGATCCGGAATGGGGCAACACGACAGTGCCACATGCCTGTGCCTATCTACGCGCGTCGCGGCCGTCGCCCCACTTTGGGAACGGCTGAATTTCGTCCTTGAATCGATTTCGGTTTCGGGAATTATGCAGTAGTCTCCGGGCCGGCGCCGCGCCGTTCCGACAAGTAAAAACCGGGAGATACTTACACCCATGACGAAACTGCATCTGTCCGGATGGAACGGTCGGGAAGGCATGGAAGAAGGCTATAATCCGCACAAGCTTTCGAGCCCCATGCACTATTTCTGGACCATGGTGGTCTTCCTGATCATCGTCGGTTTCGTGGGCGCAATCCTCTTTCGGCAGGCACACAACGCCTTTCTGGCCAACCCCGGCCTCAACGGCTTGATCCTTGGGGTGCTGCTGATCGGCATCCTGCTCGTATTCACCCATGTGCTGGGCTTGCGTCCCGAAGTGCGCTGGTTCAACTCCTTTCGCGCCGCCGGCAGTGCCGACAAGGTGGGCCGCGATCCGGTGCTGCTGGCGCCGATGCGGGCACTGATCGGTGCCCGTCAGACGGCGATCTCGACGACGGCGCTGCGCTCCATTCTGGATTCGATTGCGACCCGCCTCGATGAATCCCGCGACATCTCGCGCTATCTGACCGGCCTTCTCGTGTTTCTCGGTCTGCTCGGCACCTTCTGGGGTCTTTTGGGCACCATCGGCTCGATCAACACGGTCATCCAATCGCTGGATGCCGGTTCGGGAACCACCGAAGACATTCTGGCGGCCTTGAAGAGCGGCCTGTCGGCGCCGCTGACCGGCATGGGTACGGCGTTCTCGACATCGCTGTTCGGTCTTTCCGGTTCGCTGATCCTCGGCTTCCTCGATCTGCAGGCCGGCCGCGCCCAGAACCGTTTCTATACCGAGCTTGAAAACTGGCTTTCTTCCGTGACCGATGTCGGCTCCGAGCTGACTTCTGCGCTCGATGCGCCGTCGGGTGCGCCGGTCGAGGAGTTGAAAAAACTTACGGATCAGCTGGTCCGCCTCAACCAGGAGGGCGGTTCGAGCCAGCGCACGACCGCCGCCATGGCAAGCCTTGCCGAGGGTATCCAGGGCCTGGTGAAAAATATGCGCGGCGAGCAGCAGATGCTCCGGGACTGGATCGAAGCCCAGCAGGAAGAGGCCAAGGCGATGCGCAGGACGCTCGACAAATTGTCGTCGCGCATCGGAGGCGAGCGGATCGCCGTGACAAGCGAGAGGTCGTCATTGCCGGCCAAGCTCGGACAGTTGGACGAGACCGGAGGAGAGTAATCCATGGCGCTCGCCCGCAAAGGCCGCACGCAGCGCACGATCGATTATTGGCCGGGCTTCGTCGACGCGCTGTCGACGCTCCTGCTTTCGATCATGTTCCTGCTCACCGTCTTCGTTCTCGGGCAGTTTCTGCTGAGCCGCGAAATCAGCGGCAAGGACGAAGTGCTGACCCGGCTGAACAGCCAGATCAACGAGCTCACGCAGCTCCTGGCGCTCGAAAAGAGCGGCAAGCAGGATCTCGAGGATTCGCTCGCCAATCTCCAGGCTTCCCTGTCCCAGTCGGAAGGCGAGCGCTCGCGGCTGCAGGCGCTGCTCGATCAGGGCGCCGGCAGTACCGATGTCGCCAACCAGAAGATCGGGCGCCTCGGCTCGGAGCTTGAGAACGAGCGTGAGATCAGCGCCCGGGCGATGAGCCAGATCGAGCTCCTGAACCAGCAGATCGCCGCGCTGCGCAACCAGATCGCCGCCATCGAGGTCGCGCTTCAGGCATCGGAGGCGAAGGACCAGGCGTCGCAGACGAAGATCGCCGACCTCGGCCGCCGCCTGAACGTGGCGCTTGCCCAGCGCGTGCAGGAGCTCAACCGCTACCGCTCCGATTTCTTCGGACGCTTGAGGGAAATCCTCTCCGACCGCGAAAACATCCGCATCGTCGGCGACCGCTTCGTGTTCCAGTCGGAAGTGCTGTTCCCATCCGGCGGCAGCGAACTCAATCCCGAGGGGCAGGCGGAGATGGGCAAGCTCGCCTCGGCGCTGCTTGATCTCGCCAAGGAGATTCCGGCGGAGATCAACTGGGTGCTGCGCGTCGACGGCCATACCGATAATGTCCAGCTTTCCGGAACAGGCCGCTATGCGGACAACTGGGAACTTTCCTCGGCGCGTGCCACCTCGGTGGTCAAATTTCTGATCTCGAAGGGGGTGCCTGCCGATCGCCTGGTCGCGGCCGGCTTCGGTGAGTATCAGCCGATTGCGCCGGGCGAGACCCCGGAGGCCCGGGCCCAGAACCGCCGCATCGAACTCAAGCTGACCGAAAAATAGGCCGCGGCCGCGAAACATACCGCGGCCAACGCCCGACCCTTGAATTGACCTTGACGTACGCGTAACAGTTGCTGCAGCCATTCGTATGGCGGCGCTGTATGGGGTGCAGGGGAGGGCATTTCGTGGATTGCGATGTATTGGTCATCGGTGCGGGCCTTGCCGGCCTGGTTGCCGCCTCGGAAGCGGCCGCCCTTGGCCGCAAGGTCATCGTTCTCGATCAGGAAGGCGAACAAAACCTTGGCGGTCAGGCTTTCTGGTCGCTGGGCGGTCTGTTCTTCGTCGATAGCCCCGAGCAGCGGCGCATGGGCATTCGTGACACGCGTGAGCTTGCCTGGCAGGACTGGCTGGGGTCTTCGCAGTTCGACCGTCCGGAGGACCACTGGCCGCGGCTTTGGGCGGAAGCCTATCTCGACTTTGCCGCAGGCGAAAAGCGCCGCTGGCTGCATTCCCTCGGCATGCGCTGGTTTCCGGTCGTCGCCTGGGCCGAGCGCGGCGGCGGCCTTGCCCATGGCCACGGCAATTCGGTGCCGCGCTTCCATGTCACCTGGGGCACGGGGCCAGCGGTACTCGATCCGTTCGTGCGGCTGACGCGGGAGGCGGAAAGCCGCGGTCTGGTGCGCTTCCGATTCCGCCATCGGGTCGATGAGCTCATCATCACGGATGGAACGGTGACGGGCGCCCGCGGTGCCTTGCTGAAGGAGGATCCGGTCGGGCGGGGCGAGCGCAGTTCACGCGACGTCTCCGGCGATTTCGAGATATCGGCGGGTGCGATCGTCGTCACCTCGGGCGGTATCGGCGGCAACCATGATCTCGTTCGCCGCAATTGGCCGCGCAAGCGCCTTGGCCAACCGCCGGCAACCATGGTCTCGGGCGTGCCGCATCACGTCGACGGACGCATGCTGGAGATCAGCAGCCGGGCGCGCGGCTCGGTCATCAACTCAGACCGCATGTGGCACTACACCGAGGGGCTCAGGAACTTCGACCCGATCTGGCCGGATCATGGCATCCGCATCCTGCCCGGCCCATCATCCTTCTGGTGCGACGCCGACGGCAACCGTTTTTCCGCGCCAGCGATGCCGGGCTTCGATACGCTCGGCACATTGCAGGCGATCCGCGACAGTGGTCACGACTACAGCTGGTTCATCCTGACGCGGGCGATCATCAAGAAGGAGTTTGCGCTTTCCGGTTCGGAACAGAACCCGGATCTGACCGGCAAGAGCATCTCTCTGCTCCTGAAGCGGCTCGGCAAGAATCCGCCAGCACCGGTCCAGGCCTTCATGGACAAGGGTGAGGATTTCATCGTCCGGGACCGGCTCGAGGACCTTGTGCCGGCGATGAATGCACTGACGGGCGAGAACCGGCTGTCGCTCGACCATCTACGCCGACAGATCGAGGCGCGCGATCGCGAGATCACCAACCCGTTCTCCAAGGATGCGCAGGTCACCGCGATCCGCGGCGCCCGCGCCTATCGCGGCGATCGGCTGCTGCGTACTGCCAAGCCGCACCGGCTGCTCGATCCGAAAGCCGGGCCGCTGATTGCCGTTCGCCTGCATATCCTGACCCGCAAGACGCTGGGCGGCCTGCAGACCAACCTCTCGGGCCAGGTGCTCGAACAATCGGGTGAGCCGGTGCCGGGCCTCTATGCCGCCGGCGAAGTCGCCGGTTTCGGCGGCGGCGGCATGCATGGCTACAATGCGCTCGAAGGCACCTTCCTCGGCGGTTGCATCTTTTCCGGCCGCGTGGCGGGGCGGGGTGCTGCTGGGGTGTGATCGCTTCCCGCCGCTCGCTTTTGGGCTGCCCCTCACCCTAGCCCTCTCCCCGCACGCGGGGAGAGGGGACGGCCGAGCGTGCAGCTAAACTTGGCAAATGCTTCGAATGTCTGGACAAGTCGGCTGACGATCAATCCATCTGCACGTTGGCGTCGCGGACGACCGGCGTCCACTTCGCCAGTTCTGCCGTCACATGCGCACTGAGCTCTTCCGGCGTCGAGCCGACGATCTTGGCGCTGAATTCCTTCATGCGTTCGATGACGGCGGGATCCTTCAGGGCCTTGTTTGCTGCCTCGTTGAGGCGGGCGACCACAGGCTGCGGCGTGTTCGCCGGGGCGAAGAGCGCGTTCCAGGTATAGGTCTCATAGCCTGGGATGCCGGATTCAGCGACCGTCGGAACATCGGGGAAGGAGGGCGCGCGTTCCGCCGTGGTGACGGCAAGTGCCCTCAGCGTGCCTGCCTTGATGTGCCCGGAGGACGAGGGCAGGTTGTCGAACATGATCGGCACCTGGTTGCCGATGACGTCGTTCAGCGCCGGACCGGCGCCCTTGTAGGGGATATGCTGCATGCTGACGCCGGCCATTTTCTTGAAAAGCTCGCCGGAGAGGTGCAGCGGCGTGCCGTTGCCGGAGGAGGCATAGCTGTATTCGTCGGGCTTGGCCTTCAAGAGCGCCAGCAGTTCCTCGACGTTCTTGGCTGGAAGCTCCGGATTGACGACGAGCACGTTGGGCACGATGACCAGCAGCGAGATCGGAGCGAAGTCCTTCTCCGGATCATAGGGCTTGGTCTTGAGGATCAGTGGGTTGAGCGCGTGGGTGGCGACGGTTCCCATCAGGATCGTGTAGCCGTCCGCATCGGCGCGCGCGACATTGGCCGCGCCGAGATTGCCGCCGGCGCCGGCGACGTTCTGGACGATCACCTGCTCGCCGAGGTCTTCAGACATTTTCTGCGCGACGATGCGGGCGACCACGTCGGTCGACCCGCCGGCGGCGAAGGGAACGACCAGTGTTATCGGTCGGTCTGGGAAGCCCTGGGCGAGGGCCGGGGTGCTAAAGGGCAGCGCCGATAGCGCCATCAGGCCCAGCATCAGCGTTGCGCGCCGGGTCAGTTGCGAAAATGCCATGCGAATTTCCTCCCGATCATGTCTGCGAACCGCAGAGAACGGCCTTTGGCAGGCCGGCCCCATAACAATAGGGCTCGCTTCTCAGCCGGCAACTGCCAGGTGTGAAATCGGGAGGGTCGTCGTCGCAACGCCTCAGTTTTTCGTGGCGACGAACAGGGCCTCGGCGCCGTGGTCGAACTGCAGCCGCGCAAGCTTGGCGTAGAGGCCACCCTGGCGGATGAGGGAGACGTGCGTTCCCTCCTCGACGATCCGGCCATGATCCATAACCAGGATGCGGTCCGCCTTCAGAACCGTTGCGAGCCGGTGGGCGATGATGATCGTCGTGCGCTCGCGCAACAGGCCATCGAGGGCTTTCTGCACCAGCGTCTCGCTTTCGGCATCGAGCGCCGAGGTGGCCTCGTCGAGGAGCAGGATCGGTGCGTTCCTCAGGATCGCGCGGGCAATGGCGATGCGTTGCCGCTGGCCGCCGGATAGCGTGATGCCGCGTTCGCCGACGAGCGTGTCGTAGCCGTTGTCGAGGCGGTTGATGAACTCGTCTGCCTGGGCGGCGACGGCCGCAGCGCGCACCGCCTCACGGGTCGCGCCAGGCACGCCGAAGGCGATGTTGTCATGAACCGAGGAGGCGAAGATGGTGACATCCTGCGGCACGATCGCCAGCCGGTCGCGCAGTTCCTTCGGATCGACCGTGCGGACATCGAGCCCGTCGACGGTTACAGCACCCTTGGCGGGATCGTAGAAGCGGAGGAGCAGGGAGAAGACCGTGCTCTTGCCGGCGCCGGAAGGGCCGACGATGGCGACAGTCTCGCCTGGCTTGATCGCAAAGCTGAGGCCGTTCAGGCTCTTGTAGTCGGGTCGCGCCGGATAGGCGAAATAAACGTCGTCGAAGGCGATGGCGCCGGCGGCCGGTGCGGGCATGGCGACGGGGTTTGCCGGCGCCTGGATCTCTGGGATCTCCGTCAGCAGTTCGTTGAGCCGTTCGGCGGCACCGGCGGCCTGAGAGAGCTCGCCCCAGACTTCGGAGAGCGAGCCGAGGCTGCCTGCGGCAAAGACCGAGTAGAGCAGGAACTGGCTGAGGGTGCCGGCGGAAAGATTGCCCGACAGCACATCATGCGCGCCGAACCACAACACCGCAACGACGCTGCCGAAAACCATGGTGATGGCGAAGGCAGTGAGCACCGAGCGCGCCTTGATGGCGGCGCGCGCAGCGCCATAGGCATCTTCTACAGCGGATCCGAAATGGTTGTTGGCGAGTGCCTCGCCATTGAAGGCCTGCACGGTGCGGGATGCGGCGATTGCCTCGCCGGCATAGGCGGACGCCTTGGCGAGTGTGTCCTGAGCCTCGCGCGATCGGCGGCGGACGGAGCGGCCGAAGCCGACAAGCGGGAAGACGATGATCGGGATCGCGATCAGCACCAGGCTCGAGAGCTTAGGGCTGGTATAGACCATCATGCCGATGGCGCCGAGACACAGGATCAGGTTGCGCAGCGCCACCGAGGCGGTGGCGCCGACCGCCGACTTGACCTGGGTCGTATCGGCCGTCAGCCGCGAGACGATCTCGCCGGACTGGTTGACGTCGAAGAAGGAGGCGGAAAGCCGGGTGACACGATCGAAGACGTTGCGCCTGAGGTCGGCGACGATGCGCTCGCCGAGTGTGATGACGAAGTAGTAGCGCGCCGCACTTGCCAGAGCGAGCACGATGGCGAGCATCATCAACATCGAGAAGTAGGTGTTGATGAAACCGGAATCGGGACTGGAGAAGCCGTTGTCGACCATGCGCCTGACGGCGAGCGGCAGCGCCAGCGTCGTGACTGCGGCGAGGATCAGCGAAATGCCTGCGCCGACGACCAGATGGCGGTAGCGGGCGAGATAAGGTAGGAGCGTGGCCAGCGGGCGGATGGATTTACGCGCTGGCGCCTGGATTTCTCGTTCGGACACTTGACCCCTTTCGCCAACCACGGAGGAAAGGCTTTGCCCATGAGTCTTCCGCGCGGCACTTGTTATCCCGCAGACCTTGATGTATAGGCACGGCATCGAATTGGGAAGCCGTGGCCCTTCAGCCGGTCCGCGGCTTCATTTACGTGTTCGGTCTCGAAGTCGCAATGCCTTGCGACAATTGGACCCTGGAACTCTAGGAAGATCGTTATGAAGGCAGACATCCATCCCGATTACCACGTCATCAAGGTAGTCATGACTGACGGCACCGAATACGAAACCCGCTCGACCTGGGGTTCTGAAGGCGCCACCATGAACCTGGAAATCGACCCCAAGTCGCATCCGGCCTGGACGGGCGGCAACCAGCAGCTCATGGACCGCGGCGGTCGCGTCTCCAAGTTCAAGAAGCGCTTCGAAGGCCTCGGCCTCTAATCGAACGCCTCTCGGCATTCTTAAAGCCCGGCCATCGCGCCGGGCTTTTTGTTGGCCGATCAAGAGGCCGCCGGTTCGCCCGTCACTCGGGAAGGCCGGCCTTGCGAAAGCCGTCGACGAAATGCGCAAGCATGGCGTCGTCACGGAACGGCTCGGTCGCCGCCCAGTGGCGGATCGTGAAGCCCGGGTTGGCGACGAGAAACAGGTCCGCTTCCGTATGCGCCTCGTCGAGGCGGCACAGCTGGGCGAGGCTTGCCGCCAGGAACCGGCGTGAGCTCGTGCGATAGGTCTCGTCCCTGCGCAGCGTCTCGACAGCGGCCTCGTAATCGCCGGCCGCATATTGCGCCTGGCCGAGCGTCAGATAGTACCAGCTTGCCGGAAACGGGTTCAGCCGGAACGCCTTGCGGATATGCGCGAGGCTCTCTTCGACCCGCCCGGCGAGAACGTCGATGTCGGACAACGCCGCCCAGGTGTCGGCCTCGTTCGGGTCGAGTTCGATCGCCTTGGCGAATTCCGCCTCCGCCTCGGTAAAGCTGCGCTCATATGCGAGCAGGTAGGCCAGGATCCAGCGGCTGCCGGCATCGTTTGGGTCGATCGTGACGGCTTTGCGCGCGAGCTCCAGGGCAAGGCTGCGGGCGGCCTCCGTCGGTCCGCCGGAGTGCACCCGTCCCATCCATTGGTTCATCGCCAGCCAGCGGTAGGCTTCGGCATAATCGGGGTCGAGCGAAACCGCACGCGTCAGCATCAGGTGCGCTTCCTGGGCGGCCTGCGGCGTATCATCCATCAACCTGCGGGCGCGCACGCAGAGATCGTAGGCCTCGATGTTGCCGGGCCGGTTGCGTGGCAGCGGCGGCGGGCGCAATTGTCCGAGCAACGCTTCCACGATCTTGGCCGTAACCTCGTCCTGAACGGCGAAGATGTCTTCCAGGCTGCGATCGAAGCGCTCCGCCCAGAGATGGTCGGCGCTCAGTGCGTCGACCAGTTGGGCATTGATACGCACGCGTCCCGCTGCGCGCCTGGCGCTGCCTTCCAGCAGGTAACGCACGCCAAGGTCTTCCGCGATCGCGCGCACATCCACCGCCTTGCCCTTGTAGACGAAGGACGAGTTCCGCGCGATGACGAACAGGCCGGGGATCCTCGAAAGGTCGGTGATCAGGTCCTCGGTCAGCCCATCCGTGAAGGGCTCCTGCTCGGGATCGTTGCTGACGTTGACGAAGGGCAGAACGGCGACCGACGGCTTGTCCGGCAGGGGGAGGCGCCGCTTTGCCGCACCGAGCGTCCTCGAACTTCCCGTGAAGCGATAGCCGACGCGCGGGATCGTCGAGATCCACTCGCCACCATCGGCGGCGGGGCCAAGCAGCTTTCTGAGCTGCGCGATCTGGACGGTCAGATTGCCTTCCTCGACAGCCGTTTCCGGCCAGGCCGCATCCATCAGTTCGGCTTTGCCCAGGATTTCGCCGGGCCGCCCGACGAGCGCCGCAAGCAGCCTCAGTCCACGGTAGCCGATCGCGACAGGATCATCGTCCCGGAGGAGCGTTCCCGCACCCGGATCAAGTACGAAGGGACCAAAGGCGAAGCGCGTTTCCTGCATGGGCGCATCTATAGTTCGTTTGGACGTTTTTGAGAACTTTTTGGACGCGCTTAATTACGCTCCGGTTCGTGTCCTGCAGAATTCGTCGGTCTTTCGGGCCGATATGGAGGTTGCCATGAACCACATTCCCATTCCTGCATCCCGACACCAGGCGGCACGCGTGCACGAAGAAAAGCCGCTGCGTTTGCGCGCCGGCCTAGCAACGCTCAGAGGCGTTATCGCGACCTGGGACAGGAGGGCGCGCTTTCGCCGGGATCTCGAGCAGCTCTCAAGTAGCGACCCGCATTTGATCGACGATATCGGCCTCGCAAGGCGACAGGTCGAGATCGAAATCGCCAAACATCTCTGGCAGGCATGAGGCGCGTGTCGAAATGATATCGGACCAAGAGTCTCTGCGTGCGACGCAGCGTCGTCAATTACGCGACATGACCTTACCGCGCGAACAGCCAATCCTGTGGGCGGCGATAGCCGGCACCATCGCAACGGTCACGGTGTTTGCGGTCGCCCAGGGGCTGACCTATCCGCTGCTCAGCTTCATTCTGGAGCGGCAGGGAACGACACCGGGACTGATCGGCCTGTCGGCGGCGATGACGCCGCTGGGTTTCATCGTTTCCGCTCCCCTCATTCCGGCGCTGGTTCGGCGCTTCGGCGCGGCGTGGCTTGCTATTCTTTGCTCGTTGTTTGCCGCGCTAACGCTGATCGCGATCGCCTGGACCCAGGAGCTCTGGGCCTGGATGCCGCTGCGTTTCCTGCTCGGCTTCTTTGCCAATCCGCTTTCCGTGATCAGCGAAACCTGGCTGATCACGATCACGCCTCCGTCGCGCCGGGGCCGCATCATGGGGCTCTATTCTTCGATTGTTTCGGGCGGCTTCGCCATCGGTCCGCTGTCGCTCGGCCTCGTCGGCACGGAGGGCTGGTCGCCCTTCCTCATCGGCATCGTGGCTTTCCTTCTCTGCGGCATGATCTTGCTCGCAGTCGTGCCGCGCCTGCCTGATATGCCGCAGGATGGCGAGGCAACTTCCGTCGGCGGCTTCCTGGCGCTGGCACCTCTTCTTCTGTTTGCGGTTTTCACCGCTGCCGCTTTCGAGCAGATCCTGCTTTCGATGCTTGCCACCTATGGTGCCACGCTCGGAAGCACCGTGGAGCGTATCGCCTCTCTCATTACCTGTTTCATCGCCGGCAATGCGCTGCTTCAGATATTTCTCGGGCGCATGGCCGAGCAGATGGGCTCGATGCGGGCGATGTTGTTCTGTGTGCTGGTCTCGCTGGTCGGGTGCCTGCTGCTGCCATGGGCCTTCAATTCCTGGCTCGTCTGGCCGCTCGTCTTCCTCTGGGGCGGGGTCTCGTTCGGCATCTACACGATGTCGTTGATCCAGCTCGGCGAACGTTTCACCGGCCAGGCCCTGATCGCCGGCAATGCGGCTTTCGCGGTTGCGTGGGGTCTCGGCGGCATCGTGGGGTCGCCCGCGACAGGACTAGCCATGCAGTGGCTTGGCCATCGGGGACTGCCGCTGGCTCTTGGTTTCCTTAGTTGCGTGCTGGTGCTGCTTCTGCTGGCGAAGATGCGGCGCGCGCGATAGTGACACCAGCGACGCGAGAAACAAAAAACCCGGCGATGGCCGGGTTCTGTTTTCCGCACGCTGAAGCGAAGAGCTATCAGTTGGTGCCGAAGGCCGTCTGCAGCAGCTTGATCTGCGCCTTGACGCCGTTCTGGTTGTCCGGAACGATGGCGGCGGCTTCGTGCGGGCGGTAGATTTCGCGGTCGAGCAGGGCGACGCGGTTCTGCAGGCGCAGCGAGCGCTCGATGAGGTCGCGGAAGGATTCCGGCAGTTCGGCCCAGCCGGGAGCGGACTTGTCGACGTTGAAGCTGTCGAGGCGCACCTTGCTCTTTTCCGACATCACCTGGTCACGGCTCATCTCACCGTTGTTGACGGCGCGCTGCAGGAGCAGCCACGAGGCCATCTGCATCAGGCGGGTGGTAAGCCGCATGGACTCGGCTGCATAGAGCACCGACGCCATGCGCGGCAGAACCTTCGAGGCGGCGCGGCCGGGACCATCGAGGTATGTCGCCGTTTCCTCGACCAGACCCATGCCTTCCGAATAGAGCGTCTTGAATTGTGCCGAGGACGCTGCGTGTCCTGCGAAACTGACCGTATTCAATCCTCTCTCGGACATGACCTGTTTTCCCTGGTTCAAACGCATCACGACAGTCAGGTAGTGGACAGTTATAGGAAATAAATCCTTGCCCGTCTCTATGCTCGAAGAATGATCCGATAGCGCATTTCGCGCAAGGGTATTCTTAAGAAAGGGTTAATCTCCACAGTTCTTTAGCGAAAGCTATGCCAAAACAAAAAAAGAGCCGCGAAAAGCGGCTCTCAAGGTAAAACAGGGAGAAAAATCAGACCCATTCGCCAGTCGGAGAAATTGTCTGAAACCGGAAAGCTCCGGATACCCCGACAATCGCAGATAATGCTTAATTTGCCGTTAAACGCGCCTCGTTTTGCTGCGCTGCGGCCGCTCCCGCAAGGTCTCAGCGAAACAGGCCTTCGGCGGCTGAGCGGCTCGCGGATTTGCGCGTCCGCTCGGCTTCGAGCCGGGCGATTTCCTCCGTCAACAGGGCGATACGCTGGGTGAGTTCATCGACTGAAAGCAGTGAAAGATCGCTGCCGATTTCGTGCACCAGCTTCTTTTGTGGTCGGTCGTCGTCAAACAGGCTCATCCGTCTGATCCTCCCATTTCTGGTTGTTGTCCGGTTCGCTATGCGCTTCCTCGAACGGGGCAGCGCGCGGCGAAAGCTGCAGGCTTTCCGGTGTCGTCGGCGCGCCGGCATTGACCGGCGAGAAGGCGTCGCGGTCGGCGACCGGCACGGGCGCGCGCATCCGGCTGCGGATGATGGCATAGGCTGTGATCAAAATGTGGGCGCAGGCGGTAATCATGAACAAACCGTACGGACCGGTTGCCGTCATGACCGGACCGCCGATCGTCGGGCCGATGATCGTGCCGATGCCATAGAGCAGCAGCAGGCCACCGGAGACCTTCACGAAGTCTTCGGCGGTTGCAAAGTCGTTGGCGTGGGAAACGGCGATCGGATAGAGCGCGTTGGCGGCGGCGCCATAGATTGCGATCAGCATCAGCACGATCCAGACCTGACTCGGCTCGATCAGGAAGATGAGCAGGCCGGCGACGGCGCCGACGCCGGCAAGGGTAGCCAGGACATAGCGACGGTCGATGCGGTCGGAGAGGCGGCCTGCCGGAAGCTGCATCACCGCGCCCGCGAAGATCGCCACGCTCATCATTGCCGCAACCGTGCTGTCGGAAAGGCCGGCCTGTCGCCCGAAGACGGCGCCAAGCGTGCCGAAGGCGCCATTGGCGATGCCGACGAGCAGGATGCCGAGGAACGAAACCGGCGAGTTCCGGTAGAGGCCGCGCAGGTCGAGGCTGACCTTCTTCAGCGGTTGCGGCGAGGCGGCCTTGGACATCAAGGTCGGCAGCATGGCGACACAATAGAGGATGCCGCAGATCATGAAGAAGATGCTGGTCGAGGTGTCGCCAAAGGGGATCATCATCTGGCCGCCGACGACGCCGAAAAGCGTGATGGCGATATAGAGCGAGAAGATGACGCCGCGGCTCTCATTGGTGGCGCGCTCGTTCAGCCAGCTTTCGATGATCATCGACGTGCCGGCGGTGGCAAAGCCGGTGAGCGCGCGCAGGATCAGCCACCAGGTCGGATCGATCATGATGCCGGTCAACAGCGCGACGATGGCGATGAGAGAAGCAAAGACGCTGAAGGCGCGCACATGGCCGATGCGCTTGACGACATTCGGGGCGAAGAAGCACCCGAGGACGAAGCCGGCCGCCCAGGACGTACCGATCAGACCGAGGATGGTGGTCGGGTATCCCTCAGCAGTACCGCGAACGGGAAGAAGCAGTCCCTGAAGACCATTGCCCAGAAAGAGAAACAAGGTGCCGAGCAGGAGGGCAGCGACCGGGAGCAGGTTCTTTCTCATCATCCATCCGAAATTCGTTCTGCCGTCAGCAAGTTAGGGCGGTGCCTGGTGAATTGCCAGCCGGTTTCTCTCTACAGCGCTTTGATTACAGTGCCTTGATTTGCCGCCTGTTTCCTTCGACCGGAGACGATTGAAGGAAACAAGCGATTGCCGGTCATTGCAAATCGTCCGCGAAAACACTAGCCCTTTTTGCCAAGCGCAGCGTATCGCTAGCCTTTGGGGGAAGCGGTGCTCCGTGCGACGAAGAGTGCCGGCGTTGCGAACGCTTTGCCGGTTGAGGCAGCCTCCCGGAAGACGAGGGCAATATGCAGAAGGCGCTCGCCCTAATCCTGCTCCTGGCAATGGTGATCCAGCTTCTGTGGCCGCTCGGCATCCCTGGTCTGCGCCGCCGCCGCGACTTCTGGAAGATCGCGGTCTTCGCCATCGTCATGATGATGGTGACCGTGCTGATCCGGCCTTAACCAGGCCATCTTGCCTCTAAGTACCCGTTTCTTTGGAAACTCCGGAGCCGATTGCGCGATGCTATTGGGTTGTACCTATATTCGCTACAACTACAAAAGGGCGCAGGACAGATGGGGAATAACGCGCTAGATTACCTCTTTCACTCCGGAAGTGAATTCGAGGGTTTCTTGGAACGCCGTCTCGCTGCCATTCTCGCCGCCGATGTCGTGGGATACAGCCGCCTGATCGGCGCTGACGAGACCGGCACACTGGCCGCGATGAAGCGACACAAGAATGAACTCGTCGATCCCAAGATCCACCGCCACAAGGGCCGCATCGTCAAGCTGACCGGCGACGGCATTCTTGTCGAGTTTGCGAGCGTCGTGAATGCGGTCGCCTGCGCCGTCGATATTCAGCGCGGCATGCTGATCCGCAATGAAAGTGTGCCGCAGCTAAAGCGCATCGAACTCCGCATCGGCGTGCATCTCGGCGATATCATCGTCGAGGACGGAGATATCTTCGGCGATGGCGTCAATGTCGCCGCCCGTCTCGAAGGGCTGGCGGAGCCATCCGGCGTTGCCGTTTCCGCCACGGTGCGCGATCACGTCGGCACCCGCCTTGATATCGGCTTCATCGACAAGGGTGAGCACACGCTGAAGAACATTGCCGCGTGCGTGCATGTCTATTCGGTGGCGCTCGGTGCGCCGACGAAAGTTGCGGCGGCGCCAAGCGGGGTCGGCCCCATCGTGCTTGATGACGGCTACGGGCTCTCGGTCGGCGTGCTTCCGTTCACCAACATGAGCCATGATCCCGAGCAGGAATACTTCTCCGACGGCATCACCGAAGACATCATCACGGATCTCTCGAAGATCTCGAAGCTGCATGTCGTCGCCCGCAACACGGTATTCACCTACAAGGGGCGGTCGGTGAAGGTGAAGCAGGTGGCCCAGGAACTGGGCGTCCGCTACATCCTCGAGGGCAGCGTGCGCAAGGCGGGTTCGCGGGTGCGCATCACCGGCCAGCTCATTGATGCCTTGACCGGTACACATCTCTGGGCCGACCGCTACGACCGCGACCTGACCGATATCTTCGCCATTCAGGACGAGATCACCCACGCCATCGTCGATCAGCTCAAGATCAAGCTTTTGCCGGCGGAGAGACAAGCGATCGAGAGCGACCCGACCACGAGCGTCGAAGCTTATACCTACTACCTGCGCGGCCGGCAGTTTTCGCATGCCTGGACCCGGTCCTATCTGCTCTTGGCCCGGCGCATGTTCCTGAAGGCGGTGGAACTCGACCCAAACTTTGCCCGCGCCTATGCCGGCATCGCCGATTGCGAGTCGGCGCTGCGCGACTGGCACGAGGACGAGTTCCCGCTGCAAAGCATTCTTTCCACAACCGCGAAAGCGCTGGAGATCGATCCGAACCTTGCGGAGGCTCATGCCTCACGCGGCCTGGTGCTGCACCAGGACGGCCAGGACGATGAGGCGGTCGCCGAATTCGAGCGGGCGTTGACGCTCGATGCCGGCCTCTATGAGGCGAATTTCCATTACGCCCGTTTCCTGTTTATGCAGGGTGCCTTCGAAACGGCGATCCAGTTCTTCAAGCGCGCTGCTGACATTCGGCCGGACGACTATCTTTCGCCGATCCATCTCATGAGCGCCTATAAATCGCTCGGCCGTGACGTCGAACGTGCGCAATGGGCAAGGATCGGGATATCTCGGGCGGAGCGGGCGCTGGAGCTCAATCCGGAAAACTCCGGCCCCGCGCATCGCGGCGCGTTGGCCCTCGCTCATATGGGCGAAGCCCAGCGCGCCCGGGAATGGGCGGCGCGCGCGCTGGCAATCGATCCCGACGACGTCGTCGCGCGATACAATACAGCCTGCGTCTATTCCATCCTCGGCGATACCGACGCGGCGCTCGACCTGCTCGAAACCTTGCTGCCACAGAGTTCGTGCTACCAGCTGCTCTGGTTCAAGCAGGATTCCGACCTTGACGCGGTTCGCCACCATGTCCGCTTCCAGGCGATGGTCGAGGCGATCGCGAAATGCGAGGCGGGGTTGCGCTAACCGCCGGAGGGTGCCGGCGGTTGCTTTCAGTGGTGACTTGCCTGACGGGATTGCGCCGGCGCAGTGTTGCGGCCACCCGTCAACCACCAGATGGCCGCGCCGGTGACAAAGAGCATGGCCGTCGCCACGATCACGACTGCGGTAAAGGCCTGCTCGAACGCGAGCCTAGCGCGGGTTACCAGTTCGCCAGCCACATCCGCCGGCAGTTTCTCGGCAAGAAACAAGGCTTCGTCGAGGCTGTCGCGGGCCATCGGCGAAATGGCTGCACCCTCCGGGAGCACGAGGAAGGCGGTGTAGACGAGCGACATGACGGTGCCGAGAACGGCAATGCCGATTGCGCCGCCGAGCTCGAAGGAGACCTCTTCGATCGATGCCGCCATGCCTGCCCGCTCCGGCGGAGCGTTGAACATGATGGCGCTGGAGGCGGCGGTCATCGAGGCGCCGATGCCGAGGCCGAGGACGACGAGGGTGACGATCTGGGTCAGCGCGCCGGCCTCATGGGCCAGCAGGTATCCGCCGAGACCGAGGGCCGCGAGAATGAGGCCGGAGCGCAGCACCACTTCCGCGCCGAGACGCGGCAGCAGGGTGCCGGTCAGCGGACCGGCGACGAACGCCGCGAGTGGGATTGGCAGAATGAAGAGGCCGGCCCGAAGCGGCGAAAGACCATCCACGAGCTGCAACTGCTGGCTCAGGACCAGCTCGATGCCGACGATCGAGGCGGATGCGACCAGCGCGGCAGCGACGCCGGAGGAAAACGCCGCATTGCGGAAGAGGCTGAAATCGATCAACGGATGCGGGCTCCGGCGCTGGCGGCGCACGAAAAGAATGAGCGCGATGGCGCCGATCACGACGGCGGCGAGGCCAGCTTCCAGCGATGGTTCGCGCTTGCTCGTTTCCTTGACGGCATAGGCGAGACCGACGAGACCGACCATGATCTGGAACGATCCGAGTGCATCCCACGGATGTTTCGGATTGCCTGATGTGTTCGGCAGCACGACGAGGCCGAGCAGGAGGGCAATGGCGACGATCGGCACGTTGATGAGGAAGACCGAGCCCCACCAGAAATATTCGAGCAGGAAGCCGCCAAGCACCGGTCCGATGGCGGCACCACCGGAGGCGATCGCGGCCCAGACTCCGATCGCCAGCGCCCGCTCGCGCTCGTCGGTGAAGGTGAGGCGGATGATCGACAGCGTGGCCGGCATCATCAGCGCGGCGCCGACTGCAAGCAGCACACGCCCGCCGATCAGGATCACAGGGGTGGGCGCGTAGGCGGCAATCAGCGACGCGACGCCGAAGACCGCGAGACCGACGATGAAGGGCGTCTTGTGCCCGAGCCGATCGCCGAGCGTGCCGAGGCCA
Organism: Ensifer sp. R-19; assembly: GCF_049905105.1. Taxonomy (NCBI): domain Bacteria; kingdom Pseudomonadati; phylum Pseudomonadota; class Alphaproteobacteria; order Hyphomicrobiales; family Rhizobiaceae; genus Ensifer; species Ensifer sp. R-19. Next base: position 3,020,562 of record NZ_CP184569.1, on the reverse strand, counting down.
GGCAGAAGGCCGGCGACGACGAGGGCGTAGGCGTTGACGATCCAGAGCTTCTCGGATGCGCTCGCGCCGAGGTCATGGGTCAGGCGGGGAAGGGCAGTATAGAGCACCGTCATATCGACGACGATCAAAAGGAGTGCGCTCGATACGATGGCCAGAATGAGCCAGCGATTTTGCGGATGCATAGTACACCTCAATTGGCCACCCACAGGGAATTGGGGGCTAGGTCTTGTTAACGTCGGGGTCATTATTTAAATACGTACGTATGGATTTGAAATAGGAAGTCAAGATGGGACGACGTCGAACAATCGATCGTAACAAGGTTCTGGATGCGGCGGAGGCGATCGTGAACGCCGTCGGCGCTGCCGGCCTGACGATCGATGCCGTCGCCAAGGCGGCCGGCATCACCAAGGGCGGCGTGCAATATTGCTTTGGCAACAAGGACGGTCTGATCGACGCGATGATGGAGCGTTGGTTCAACGAGTTCGACACCGCGGTTGCGGCCGAGGGCGGCGACGATCCTGATCCGGTCAAGGCGATGCGCGCCCATGCGTCGGTGACTGCGCGAATGAACACGGCCGACAATGCCCGCACATCCGGCATGATGGCAGCCCTTTTGCAGCGGGAAGAGCACATGGCCAAGAACCGCGCCTGGTACCGCGCGCGTCTCGATGGCATCGACCTGTCGACGGAGGCGGGGCGCCGGGCACGGCTTGCCTTCCTCGCCACCGAGGGCGTCTTCCTGCTGCGCGGTTTCGGCTTCGTCGAGATGGACGACGCCGAATGGCAGGACATGTTCGCCGATATTCTGAAGCTGTTGCCGGAGCCCGGCGACGCCGCCTAGAGCAGTTCCAGGAAAAGTTGAAACGGTTTTCCGTCCGGAATTGCGCAATTTCAAACAGTTGGAGCAATTCGCTGTTTCAATGAAACAGTGAAATGCTCTAACGGTCGCCGAGGAAAGTGCTAGAGGTCGATCAGACCGCGCATCGCACTGATGCAATTGCCGGAAAGGCTGACTTGGCGAACGATGCCGCCTTGTTTGCGGACAGAAGCGCCGATGAGGCTCCGCCGGCCCATCTCCACGCCCTGCTCGATCGCGATCTCGACATCGATATTCTGATCCGGCAGCAGCGAGACGAGATAGGCCGAAAGGGCCGCCGAGGCGCTGCCGGTGGCGGGATCTTCGTTGACATTGTCAAGCGGCGCGAACATGCGCGCCCGGATCTGCCAGGGCGTTTGCAGCGATCGTGCATAGAGGAACAGGCTGAAGCTGTCTTCCTCGGGCTTGTAGCGCGCATTCGCTGCATGGAAGGCCGTCACATTCGGCCGTGCCGTCGAAAGTGTCGCGATATCACTGATTTCCGCGACCGCGAAGGGCAGGCCGACGGAAAGCCGGATTGGCCCATGGGTGCGCGTGATGATGGCTTCCGATGTGAGCGATGCGCAGGCAGCGATCGTCCCGACGTCGATTTCCGGGCCGGCCGTCAAGCCGCGCGGCACGACGATACTGGCGCCTGTGACTTCGCCTTTCTCCCGCGACACAGTCGCCTCGACGAGGCCCGCTTTTTCCTCGAAGCGCAGGATATTGCCGGGTACACGGCCGAAGATTTCCTTCTGTCGGCCGAGCACGAAGGCGGTGCCGACGTTCGGGTGACCTGCAAAGGGGATCTCCATCGTTGGCGTGAAGATCCGGACCTCGGCGGTGTTGGCGGGGTCGCGCGGCGGCAGCACGAAGGTGACCTCCGAATAGCCGAACTCGGTCGCGATCGCCTGCATCTGCTGGTCGCTCAGGCCCCGGGCATCCGGGATGACCGCGAGCTGGTTGCCGGCGAAACGCTCAGTGGTAAAGACGTCGACAGTGACGTAGGCGATGGATTGTGGCGAGGCGGCTGAGGTCATGACACCGGCTTTCACTGGAGTTGGCTGCGAGGCCAAGACTTAAGCCAGCGTTCGCACGCGTCAAAGGCGCCAACTTGTTCCGGTGACAAGTTCCATCCGGCACGGGCAGCCGGGTTCTGGCTGGCCCCGCTGTCCAGGCGCTCCGCGATGTTGACGACGCATTCCTGCTGCGGATGTAGCCGAAACAAAGAGGGGCCGACTTGCAGCCCCTCGGTTCTCATCTCTCGACCATGCCTTATGCGACCTTCTCGAGATCCTTCTTCCATGTGCCCTTGGCCGCAAGGCTGCACATCTCAGCGCGATGCGAGAAGGCACGCTGGCCGGCACCGATGTTGTCGGCCTTGCCGTGCCAGGCGTTGAGCGCCTCCTGCTGCAGCGCGCGGCCATAGGAGAAGGTGAGCTTCCACGGCAGGTCGTGGGTGGCGTTCATCGCCGAAAGATGGGCCGTCGCCTCTTCGGTCGACTGACCGCCGGAAAGGAAAGCGATGCCAGGCACGGCCGAAGGCACCGTCCGTTTCAGCACCCTTATCGTGCGCTCGGCCACCTCGGCGACGGAAGCCTTGCGGGCCTTCTTGCCGTCGATGACCATGCTCGGTTTCAGGATCATGCCTTCGAGCCTGACGCGCATGGCGGCCAGTTCCTCGAAAGTGGTGCGCAGCGCCCACTCCGTCACTTCCTCCGCGCGGTCGATCGAATGGTCGCCTGGCGCTCCATCCATCAGCACCTCCGGCTCGACGATCGGCACGATGCCGGCTTCCTGGCAAAGGGCGGCATAGCGGGCGAGCGCATGGGCGTTGGCACGAACGGCGCCTGCGCTCGGCAGCGTGTCGGAGACAGAGATCACGCCGCGCCACTTTGCAAAGCGCGCACCCGCCTCGTAATATTTCGCCAGCCGCTGCGCGAGGCCATCGAGGCCTTCGGTGATCGTCTCTGCCGGGAAATTGGTCATCGGCTTGGCGCCGGCGTCGACCTTGATGCCGGGGATCGCGCCGGCGGCACGGATGATTTCGACCAGCGGCGTGCCGTCGACGGCATGCTGAAACAGGGTTTCCTCATAGAGGATGACACCGGAGATGTACTTGCGCATCGCCTTGTCGGCGCGCAGCAGCATTTCGCGGTAATCGCGCCTGGAGGTCTCGGTGGATTCGAGGCCGATCGTATCGAAACGCTTCTTGATCGTGGCCGTAGACTCGTCGGCGGCGAGCAGCCCCCGGCCGTTGGCGACCATGGCAATTGCGATGTCTTCCAGTCTTTCGCTCATGTTTTTCTCCCTAGACAGCGCTGATCACCAGGGACCAGGCAGGTACTGAAACAAACAGTTTCGGACCGACGGCGCACAGGGCAGCCGCCACGCTCCAAACGAGGGCGCGAGTAACAGGCGAAATTGTCCAGGAAAATGGCGAGAAAAGCGACTAAAACGATTTAAAATTTTTTAATCGATTGAACAATCAAGATTTTTTCTTGGTTGACCGGCGCGCGGCGGTTGTGTCCGCGCGCCGATTGGATGCGTTACTTCTGCTTGAGGATGTCGACGCCCGGGAGCGGCTTACCTTCCATCCACTCGAGGAATGCGCCGCCGGCGGTCGAGACATAGCTGAAATCGTCGGCGACTTCGGCATGGTTCAGTGCTGCGACGGTATCACCACCGCCGGCAACCGAGACCAGCGATCCCTGGCGGGTGCGGGCGGCCGCGTGCTTGGCAACGGCAACCGTCGCCCTGTCAAAGGGGGCGATCTCGAAGGCGCCGAGCGGACCGTTCCAGACGAGCGTTTCGGCCTTGGAGATCCAGTCGTTGACGGCGGCGATCGACTTCGGACCGACGTCGAGAACCATGGCATCGGCGGGAATGGCGTTGATATCGACCACTTCGTTGTCGGCGCCGGCCTTGAACTCGCGGGCGATGACGCCGTCGTCCGGCAGAACGATGGCGCAGCCGGCCTTGTCGGCGGCAGCAATGATCGCCTTGGCGGTGTCGGCGAGGTCATGCTCGCAGAGCGACTTGCCGACATTGATGCCCTTGGCGGCGATGAAGGTGTTGGCCATGCCGCCGCCGATGACGAGCGCGTCGACCTTGGTCACGAGGTTCTGGAGGAGGTCGATCTTGGTCGAGACCTTGGCGCCGCCGACGATCGCGACGACCGGCCGTTTCGGCTGGCCGAGGCCCTGTTCGAGTGCTTCGAGTTCGGCCTGCATGGTGCGGCCGGCATAGGCGGGCAGGTGATGGGCAAGGCCCTCGGTCGAGGCATGGGCGCGGTGGGCGGCGGAGAAGGCATCGTTGACGTAGATGTCGCCGTTGGCGGCAAGCGCTTCGACGAAGGCCGGCTCGTTCTTTTCCTCGCCCTTGTGGAAGCGGGTGTTTTCAAGCAGCAGCACATCGCCGTCGCTCATTTCGGCAATGGCGTTCTTCGCCTTGTCGCCGATGCAGTCGGCGGCGAAGTGGACGCGCTGGTCGAGCACGTCCTCGACCGCCGGCGCAATCGTCTTCAGCGACATGTCGGCGACCGGTTCACCCTTCGGGCGACCGAAATGGGCGAGCAGGATGACCTTGGCGCCCTTTTCGGCCAGTTCGCGGATGGTCGGCGCCACACGCTCGATGCGGGTCGCGTCCGTCACCACGCCGTCCTTGACCGGCACGTTGAGATCGACGCGCACCAGCACGCGCTTGCCGGCGATGTCGGTCAGATCGTCGAGGGTCTTGAAAGTCATCAGATAGTCTCCGGTGATAGTCTTTGGAAAAGGGTGGGATAGTCGATGACGAGGCCGTCCTCGTCCACGGGCAGCTCCGCAGCAAAGCTGCGATCCTCGGCCTCGTAGCGATAGAGCCTGAAATCATCGAGGCAGGTGTAGTGCTGGCCGTCCACAACGGGCTCGAACGTGTCGAACGGCACGTAGAGCATCTTGAGCTTTACAGTGCCGGACTGGCGATCGAGGCCGAGCCGGCGGATCGGCAGCGTGTTGGTGAAGGGTGTACCGGCGAGGTCGATATCGATGCAACCATCGAACTCGGGGAGGGGAGCGCCTCGCGCCGTCATCCATTGGCCCGGGACGTCCGAGCGCAGATGAAGGCTCCGGCCGTCCGTCGTGTCGACCATGAGCTTGCGAACGTGCCAGGTGTCGTCGCAATCGATCCGGTAGCGCACGCCATAGGGCGTGCCGCCGCGGTTGCCGATGAGAACGCCGACGGCGCGGATGACCGCGCCGTCGGTTGTTTCGGTTTGCGTCAGCGTCAGGTGTTCGAGCCCTTCCCCTTCCAGCGGACGCCAGCGGACCGTCTTTGGAGAAAGGGCGCGAAACATCTGACTTAGATGAGCTTGGCGAAGGCGACTGCCGTGTCGGCCATGCGGTTCGAGAAGCCCCACTCGTTGTCGTACCAGGTGAGGATACGCACGAAGTTGCCTTCGACGACCTTGGTCTGGTCGATCGCGAAGATCGAGGAGTGGCTGTCGTGGTTGAAGTCGCGCGAAACGAGCGGCTCTTCCGTGTAGCCGAGAACGCCCTTCAGCGCGCCGTTCGACGCAGCCTTGATGGCGTTGGTGATTTCCTCGACCGAGGTGTTGCGCTTGGCGACGAACTTGAAGTCGACGACCGAGACGTTCGGGGTCGGAACGCGGATCGACGTGCCGTCGAGCTTGCCCTTCAGTTCCGGCAGAACCAGGCCAACGGCCTTGGCAGCACCGGTCGAGGTCGGGATCATCGACAGAGCGGCAGCGCGGGCGCGGTAGAGGTCCTTGTGCATCTGGTCGAGCGACGGCTGGTCGTTCGTGTAGGAGTGGATCGTGGTCATGAAGCCGTGGTTGATGCCGATGGCATCGTTCAGGACCTTGACGACCGGAACCAGGCAGTTCGTGGTGCACGATGCGTTGGAGATGACCAGGTGGTCCTTGGTCAGCTGGTCGTGGTTGACGCCGTAGACGACCGTCAGGTCAGCGCCGTCGGCCGGAGCCGAAACGATGACGCGCTTGGCGCCGGCGGTCAGGTGCGCTGCAGCCTTGTCGCGGGCGGTGAAGATGCCGGTGCACTCCATCGCGATGTCGACGCCGAGTTCCTTGTGCGGAAGCGTTGCCGGATCCTTGATCGCCGTGACCTTGATCGGCTTGCGGCCGCCGACGGTGATCGTATCGCCTTCGACCTTCACCTCGGCCGGGAAACGACCGTGGATGGAGTCATAGCGCAGCAGGTGGGCGTTGGTTTCAACGGGGCCGAGATCGTTGATGGCAACGACTTCGATGTCGGTGCGGCCGGATTCGACGATCGCGCGGAGCACGTTGCGGCCGATGCGGCCAAAACCGTTGATGGCGACTTTTACTGTCATATCGGGTCTCTCCCTGTCTGGATGACGTAGTACGAAAAAATCGGGGCGCGCCTTTCGGCGCGCCCCGCAACTTGATCAGGAAAGCTTTGCTTCCGCAGCGGCGACCACCGCCTCGGGCGTGATGCCGAAGTGCTTGTAAAGGTCCTTGTAGGGACCGGAGGCACCGAAGGACGACATGCCGATGAAGGCGCCGTCGCTGCCGATGAAATGATCCCAGCCCTGGCGGATGCCGGCTTCGACGGCGATCTTGACCGGCGAGTTGCCGATGATCGCCTGCTGGTAGTCTTCGCTCTGTTCGGCAAAGAGCTCGAAGCAGGGAACGGAGACGACGCGCGTCGAGATGCCCTTGGCGGTCAGTGCCTGGCAGGCCTTGACGGCGATTTCGATTTCCGAGCCGGTGGCGAAGATCGTCACCGTGGCGTCGGCGGCCGAGATCAGGTCATAGGCGCCGCGAGCGCAGAGGTTTTCTTCCTCATACTCGATGCGAACGGCCATCAGGTTCTGGCGGGTGAGCGCAATGCCGGACGGCCGGTTGTGGCTTTCGAGCGCCAGCTGCCAGCATTCCGCCGTTTCCGTGGCGTCCGCCGGGCGGAACATCAGGAGGTTCGGAATGGCGCGAAGTGCTGCCATGTGCTCGACCGGCTGGTGCGTCGGGCCGTCTTCGCCGAGGCCGATGGAATCGTGCGTCAGCACGTGGATGACGCGGATGCCCATCAGCGCGGCGAGGCGGATCGACGGACGGCAATAGTCCGAGAAGATCAGGAAGCCGCCGGAATAGGGAATGACGCCGCCATGCAGCGCCATGCCGTTCATGGCAGCGGCCATGCCGTGCTCGCGCACACCCCAGTGGATGTAGCGGCCGGAGAAATCGTCAGGCGTGATCGACTTGGTCTGGCTCGTCTTGGTGTTGTTCGAGCCGGTCAGGTCGGCCGAGCCGCCAATGGTTTCGGCGAGAACGCCGTTGATGACTTCGAGCGCGTCTTCGGAAGCCTTGCGGGTTGCCGGCGACGGCTTGGTTTCAGCGAGCTTCTTCTTGTAGTCGTCGATGGCGGAGGACAGACGGCCTTCGAGCTCGCCGGAGAAGCGGCGAACGAACTGGGCCTTCTTCTCGGCATCGCTCTTTTCGAGGCGCTCTTCCCATTCCTTGCGCGTCTTGGTCGAGCGCAGGCCGGCCAGACGCCAGGCGTCGAGCACGTCGGAGGGAACGACGAAGGCTTCGGCTTCCCAGCCGAGTGCCTTGCGGGTGGCGGCGATTTCCTCGGCGCCGAGCGGCGAGCCGTGGACCTTGTGGGTGCCGGCCTTGTTCGGCGCACCGAAGCCGATCGTCGTCTTGCAGGCGATCATCGTCGGCTTGTCGGACTTCTGGGCCTCATCGATCGCGGCGGCGATCGCTTCCGGGTCATGGCCGTCGACGGCGATGGTGTTCCAGTGGCAGGCGCGGAAGCGGGCGTGCTGGTCGGTCGAGTCGGCGATCGAGATCGGGCCGTCGATCGAGATGTTGTTGTCGTCCCAGAAGACGATCAGCTTGTTGAGCTTCAGGTGGCCGGCGAGCGAAATCGCTTCCTGGCTGATGCCTTCCATCAGGCAGCCGTCACCGGCGAGCACATAGGTATAGTGCTCCATCAGGTCGGAACCGAATTCGTCGCGCAGCTTGCGCTCGGCGATCGCCATGCCGACGGAATTGGCAAGGCCCTGGCCGAGCGGACCGGTGGTCGTCTCGATGCCGGCGGCGTGGCCGTATTCCGGGTGGCCGGCGGTGCGGGCGCCAAGCTGGCGGAAGTTCTTGATCTCGTCGATGGTGATGTCTTCGTAGCCGGTCAAATAGAGCAGCGAATAGAGCAGCATCGAGCCATGGCCGGCCGACAGCACGAAGCGGTCGCGGTTCGGCCAGGAGGGGTTCTTGGGGTCAAAGCTCAGATAGCGCGTGAAGAGGACTGTCGCTATGTCGGCTGCACCCATGGGCAGGCCTGGGTGGCCGGAATTTGCCTTCTCGACGGCATCCATGGAAAGGAAACGGATCGCATTTGCCATCCGGTCGTGTTTTTCGCGAGAGATCATGACTGTTCCGTTTTGCGTTCGGTGGTCAGGGAACGGTCTCTATCCTCCAAAGACCGCGCAAGAAGCGGCTGACACATAGCAGGTGCGCCGTGCGAGTCAATAAATACGGGCCTTCCGCGGCCATTTGACGGCAGGCCGTTCCGGTCCTTGTCTCGCAATGCAACAGAGCTTTCGCACTGCCGTTGAAGAAAGCCGGCTACGCAATCCATCCACAGCTTCCGTAGTTGTTTGCGGAGCTTGGCATTGTTGAGACTTACGTAATAGGTTTAAAAAAGATCGAGCCGAAGCGGCGGACGGGATTCGGGCGATTCGGCCTCACGGGCGAGGTATTCGGAACACATGCCGGCAAAGACTGTCAAAGCGGCGATCGATGAACTGCGGAACGCAGTGCAATCCCTGGAGAATGCGATCGACGGTCGGTTTGACAGGGAACGGGATTTCGGCGAGTTCGAAGGCGAGGTTCGGCGTGTCAACACCGACCGGTCGCGACTGGCACAGGAACTCGACCAGTCGCAGTTCCGGGCGAACCGGCTCGAGGAGGTTAACCGCGAGGTTTCCCGCCGCCTCGTGACGGCGATGGAAACCATTCGGGCGGTGCTCGACCGCTAGGATAAAGCGACATGGCGCAGGTCACAGTATCGATCGACGGCAAGGCCTACCGGATGGCCTGCGAGGAAGGGCAGGAAGGTCACCTGACCGAGCTTGCCACGAAATTCGATCAGTATGTCGGACATCTCAAGAGCCAGTTTGGCGAGATCGGCGATCTGCGCCTCACCGTCATGGCCGGCATCATGGTCATGGACGAGCTCAGCGAGGTCAACCGCCGGCTGAAGAGCCTCGAGGCCGAGGTCGGTAATCTGACTGATGGTCGCGATGCCGCACTTTCCGACCAGATGAAGAGCGAGGAGGCGCTGGCCTCTGCGCTCAGCGAAGTCACCGCGCAGATCCACAGCATTGCCGCCAAGCTGAACGGCCGCACCACGACACCAGCAAGCTAAAGGTTTCGGTGGCGAGCCTCTGGCGCGAAGCACCGAGACACTTTATATATCGACTGCGGTCTGCGCTTCCCGACAGGAACCACAATCCCCGGGGCCATACTCGATCTCAAGGGAGCCGTCCCTGTCCGGGCTCGTGGGTCTGGACACATGGCGCCCACCTACTTTGTAGGTACCCGGGATCGTAAACTATCCATCGGTTGTGTGGATCGCACCTTCTCCCCCCCTTCAGGCAGCCGTTCAATCTCCGGCAAAGGCCCGGCGAATGGCGTCGGCCATGGCCTCGACGATCCGGTCCTTGCCGTTCCCCGCTTTCGATACCCGCAACACGACGTTGGAGTGGTCGATCACTTCATAGCCGTCATCGGCCGTCAGTTCGCGGCACCCGGCCGGAATGCTGCTGCGGGCGAGCGGCGCAATGGCAAGGCCCGACACCACTGCAGCCATCAAGCCGCCGCTCGTGCGGCTGACATAGGCCACGCGGCTTTCCAGGCGGCATTTCCTGAGATTGCGCTGGGCGAGGTCGTCGCACCAACCGCCTTCCAGATAGGTATAGGTGGCGATCGGGAGCGGTCGCCGCTCGTCGGTGCGGTGCTGCTCCGAGGTCACCCAGACGGTCGGGTCCATCATGAGCACTTCGTTCTTCGTGCGCCCGCCGGGTTCAAAGACGACAGCGAGATCGAGCTCGCCGGCTTCCAGTGCCGCGATGTTGGTCATCGAAGCGCCCTGCTGAACGGTCACTTCGACGCCGGGGTGGATGGCGGCGAAGGTTCCGAGCGCTTTCGGCAGGGTAGAGTTGATGTATTCCTCGGGTATGCCGATCCGGACCGCGCCGTCGAGAGCGGGCTGGCGCATCGCGGTGGCCGTGTCGTCGAGCAGCGTGACGATGCGTCTGGCATTGTCGAGCAGCCGCAATCCCTGCGGCGTCAGCACGACGCCACGCGAGTGGCGCTCGAACAGCGCGTCGCCGAGCATGTCCTCGAGCTTCTTGATCTGCATGCTGACGGCGGATTGCGTGCGCCCGACAATATTGGCGGCGCGTGTGACATTGCCGGTGTCGACGACCGCAAGAAAGGTTCTGAGCAATTCGCTGTCGAGGGGGAGGGACATGGTTGTATCCATCAGAAATTCTGATAGCAGCCATGCTCGCAATTCGTTTGTCAGATGTCAACGCGAGGACGAAGATTGGCTGGTCCGATCATCTTGCGCAGGGTCATTCTCCATGAGCGTGCTTGCCCTCTTCGCGTTTTCCGAAGCCTCCATCGCGCTCCGGCGTCGAGCGATGCAATGGTCTTGCGACGTCCTGTTTCCCGAGGTGCCGGTGGACGTGCCATCAGGCAAGCCGGCGCTCCTGCGCGATGCGGGGATCTATCATGAGGCAGCCGACATGATGCAGCGGGAAAAGCTGGCGATCGCCTACCGGTCGCACTGGCTGTTGTGAGCGTATCTGCCGGCAGATACGGGACTAGAGCGCGGTGCGTTCCGATAAACGCACAAAGACGCTCTAGCACTTTGATTCTAGAGCATCTTTCCGCCTCCAGTGATTCCACTTGAGAGCGGGATGCTCTAGGAGATGAGGTCCAGCCTGGCGGCGCGAAACACCGCTTCGGCGAGATTGCCCGCCTGCAACTTACGCATGGCATCCGTTAGTGCCCGATCGATCCGATCGAGCGGAATGTCGGTCTCGCGCACCATGTCCTGGCGCGTGCGGCCGCGTGCGGCAAGCGTCAGGCAACGCAGTTCCAACGGGTCGAGTTCGTTCATCTGGTCCTTCATGGACGTCGGCTTTTCCACTGCTGCCTGCAGGAGCGCGTCCATACATCGAACACGGGCATTAGTTCCTGCTAATTATTTGAAATCGTGTCCTTATTTGCACGCGGCTCCTGTTTCGCGAAAGCGGAACCCTTGCCCATGATGAATGGAAAGCTAATGCTGTGCCGAACCGGGAAGGGGGTGGCATGATTGTCGCAATCTGCTGCAAATGCGGCGATGTCGGTGGGTGGGCGAAAGATACCATTGCGTAAACAGGCTGGTGGCCGGCCCGGGAATCGGCGAGAGATGGGGAACTTGTGCCATTTCGGGAAGTGATTTTTCTCCGGCGACGATGGCGGGCGGCGGGTTGGCAGGAGAGGATGCGATGTCACCGAGGGATTTGAAGGCAGCACTGCGCAAGGAGAGGCTGGCATTGCGCGATGCAATGTCGGCGGAGATGCGGATCGAAGCGAGCCTGACCATGGCCGATCACGCTGGCGACGTCATCGCGCTCGATCCCGGACATATCGTCTCCGGCTTCTGGCCGATCCGCTCCGAGGTCGACATCCGGCCGCTGATGGCGCGGCTGAAGCAGCGTGGTGCCAGGCTCTGCCTTCCCGTGATCATGGACAAGCAGACGATCATCTTCCGCGAATTGCTCGATGGCATCGACGTCATCGCCACCGGATTCGGAACGACAGGTCCGGGACCGGACGCACCGGAACTCGATCCGGATATCATGCTCGTACCGCTTTCCGCGTTCGATTCGACCGGCCACCGGATCGGCTATGGCGCCGGCTATTACGACCGCGCCATCGACCGGCTGCGCAACAAGGGCCACCTGCCAAAGCTGATCGGCATCGCCTTCGATTGCCAGGAAGTGACATCCGTGCCGGCCGAACCGCACGATGTCGCGCTCGACGCCGTGCTCACCGAGAGCGGGTTTCGGCATTTCTGAGTTCATTTCGCCGAGACGGTGGAGTGGGCTAAAGCCTTGAGATCGCAAAGGTCGGGGCGGCAGGTCGTTGCGCGGTTTTCGCTGATTTCATCTAAGGCGTTTCCTGCGCGGCCGGGATCGTGTAGACGCTCTAACTCTTTGTTTTATGCAGTTCCGGACGCAACAACCGCTGACGCGCTTCCGCCGGGGCTGCCCTGGTGGGATTTGAGCGAGCATGAGGCTTCTGTTTCTGGGAGATATGGTGGGCAAGACGGGCCGTACGGCGGTCTGGGAGCGGCTTCCAGGGCTGGTTGGTGACCTCAAGCTCGATTTCGTCATCGTCAACGGCGAGAATGCCGCCGGCGGTTTCGGCATCACCGAAGACATCTTTCTCGAGACGATCAATGCCGGCGCCGATGTGGTGACGACCGGCAATCACGTCTGGGACCAGAAGGAAGCGGTCGTCTTCTGCGAGCGGCACGACCAGTTCCTGCGCCCTGCCAACTATCCGGCCGGCACGCCCGGCCGCGGCTCCAACCTGTATTTCGCCCGCAACGGCGCCCGCGTGCTGGTCGCCAACGTCATGGGCCGCGTCTTCATGCATCCGGAGCTCGACGATCCCTTCAAGACGGCGGAAGCCATCCTCGACGCTTGCCCGCTCGGCGAGCAGGCGGATGCGATTGTCTTCGACTTCCATGCGGAAGCCACCAGCGAGAAGCAGTGCTTCGGCCATTTCGTCGATGGCCGTGCCAGCCTCGTCGTCGGCACCCATACGCACGTGCCGACCGCCGACCACCAGATCCTCAATGGCGGTACGGCCTATATGAGCGACGCCGGCATGTGCGGCGACTACGATTCTTCGCTCGGCATGGACAAGGAAGAGCCGCTCAACCGGTTCATTTCGAAGATGCCGAAGGGGCGTTTCGAGGCCGCCTCCGGTCCCGCGACCATCTGCGGGCTTGGCGTCGAGATCTCCGACCGCACCGGGCTTGCCGAAAAGATCGCGCCGCTGCGGCTCGGCCCGAGGCTGGCCGAGACGATCCCGGATTTCTGGTCCTAAAAAACGAAGCCAGCAGCACCGCCTGCTTGTCGAACGCGCTTCCGGTTGAAGCGCGCGCTGCCACGTATCGCCTTCCGGGAATTGATTTTTTTCAAGGTGACAACCCCATCAAATGATGGCAGGTTATCGCGAAATCACGCCGGGCCGGGGCGTGATGTATTCGAGTGTTTTCCAGTAATGAATACCGTCCGCAGTCCTGAATTGCGGGCTTGTGCTGCCGTCACCGGACAATAGGGAGCAGGCGCTCTCTGCCCGGCGATCTCGATCCAACAGTGTTCGCCGGCCCAGAGCGGGGACCGCTGTATCATTTAATTGCTTGTGTGACTTTGCCTCTTGGGTCGCTGCCGATCCGAGTATTTGTGCGGAGCGGGAGAGTGATGCGGCGATTTTCCGCTCATGTCCTGTTCTGAAGTATTCAAAGCGATTGCGGTGGTTGGTCGGTCGGGCTGCCCATCGTCGTCCCGAGTGCATTCGGAGGGCATGCATGTTGTCTAAATGGCATTTGCCGATGATCGTCGGCGCTTCTCTTTCCCTTCTTTCCGCTGTTGGTGCCCAATCACAGGACGCGCAATTGCCTGTCGTGACCGTCGCCAAGCCGGTCGTGCGTGACGTGATCGACAGCGACGAGTTCATCGGCCGCTTCGAGCCGGTCGACGAGGTGCAGGTTCGCGCCCGCATCGGCGGCTATCTCGACGAGGTCAATTTCACTGACGGCGCCCTGGTGAAGAAGGGCGACAAGCTTTTCGTCATCGACCAGCGTCCCTACCGCACGGCCCTCTCCCAGGCCGAGTCGACCCTGGAATCGGCGCGCTCAACGCTGGAATTCGCCGAGTCCCAGTTCAAGCGCACGCAATCGCTGACGGGCACCGGCACGCTGTCGGTTTCGACGCTTGACGATCATCGTCGTGCGCTGCTTTCGGCGCAGGCGCTGGTGCGCGGTTCGGAAGCGGCGGTCGAGCGCGCCAAGCTCGACCTCGACTACACGACCATAACCGCGCCGCTCAGCGGCCGCGTCGACCGGCGCTTGCTGTCGACGGGCAACCTGGTGCAGGCGGACCAGACCGTCCTGACGACGATCGTCTCGCTCGATCCGATCGACTTCTACTTCGACGTCGACGAACGGCGGCTCTTGTCCTATGCGCGGGTCGCGCGCGAACGCGGCAGTGCGTTGCAGGAAGGCGGCGGTGCGCTCGAGGTACTCGTCACAATCGCCGACTCGCAGGAGGAACCGTTCAAGGGCAAGCTCGACTTCGCCGAAAACCGTGTGGACCCGCAGAGCGGCACCATGCGCGTGCGCGCCCGTCTCGACAACCCGAAGCTGGTGCTGCAGCCTGGTCTCTTCGGCCGTGTGCAGATCGAAGGCTCGAACACCTACAAGGCCGTGCTCATTCCGGATGAGGCGATCGGCGCCGACCAGAACGAGCGGATCGTCTATGAGGTGACAGCCGATGGATCGGTGGTGACCAAGCCCGTGCGGCTCGGACCGAAACTGCATGGCTATCGGGTCATCCGCAGCGGCATGACGGGCGACGAGACCATTGTCGTCAACGGCCTGATGCGGGCGCGCCCCGGCACCAAGGTAAAGCCCGAGATGATTCAGCTTCCCCCTGAGGCGCAAGCGGCGGGGACGACGCAATGAGGTTCGCTCACTTCTTCGTCGATCGACCGATCTTCGCTTCGGTGCTTTCGATCGTCCTTTTGATCGTCGGCAGCATTGCCTATTTCCAGCTTCCGGTGGCGCAGTACCCGGAAATCGCGCCGCCGACCATTGTCGTGCGGGCGGCCTATCCCGGCGCCGACGCCAATACGGTCGCCAACACCGTGGCGACGCCGCTCGAACAGGAAATCAACGGCGTCGAGAACATGCTCTACATGTCCTCCTATTCGACCGCTGACGGCTCGATGGCGCTGACGATTACCTTCAAGCTCGGCACCGATCTCGACCAGGCACAGGTGCTGGTGCAGAACCGCGTGTCGATCGCCGAACCGCGCCTGCCGGAAGAGGTCCGACGCATCGGCATCACCACGGCCAAGAGCTCGCCCGACCTGATGATGGTCGTGCATCTGCTCTCGCCGACCGAACGTTATGACCAGCTCTACGTCTCGAACTATGCCCGCACGCGCATCCGCGATCTGTTGGTGCGGCTCGACGGCGTCGGCGACGTCATCCTGTTCGGCGAGCGCGAATATGCGCTGCGCGTCTGGCTCGATCCGGAAAAACTGTCCGCCTATGGCATGACGGCCGGTGACGTGGTGCAAGCGTTGCGCGAGCAGAACGTGCAGGTCTCCGGCGGTTCGATCGGCGGTCCGCCGGCGCCGGGCGACAGCGCCTTCCAGTATACCGTCACCACCGACGGCCGCTTCAGCGATGCGCGGCAGTTTCGCTACGTCATCGTCAAGGCGACGGAAACCGGTCGCCTCGTGCAGTTGCAGGATGTCGCCCGCGTCGAGCTCGGTGCCCGCGAATACGTCAACAACAGCTATCTCGACGGCAGCCCGGCGGTGGCGCTCGGCATCTTCTCGCGGCCGGGCACCAATGCGCTCGACGCTGCCGAGCAGATCCAGAAGGTGATGACCGACGTCGCGCGTGATTTCCCGGAAGGGCTCGAATACCGGATCGTCTACAATCCGACCGAGTTCATTTCGGAATCGATCAACGAGGTCTACAAGACAATCGGCGAAGCGGCGTTGCTCGTTGCCATCGTCGTTCTCGTCTTCCTGCAGTCCTGGCGCACGGCGATCATCCCGATCGTCGCCATCCCCGTGTCGCTGGTCGGCACCTTCGCCTTCCTCTACGCCTTCGGCTTCTCGCTGAACATGCTGACGCTGTTCGGCCTGGTGCTGGCGATCGGTATCGTCGTCGACGATGCGATCGTGGTGGTGGAGAACGTCGAGCGAAATCTCGCGCGCGGCATGACCCCGCGCGAAGCCTCGCATGTGACCATGGACGAAGTGGGTGCCGCTGTTATCGCGATCTCGCTGGTATTGACCGCCGTCTTCGTGCCCACGGCCTTCATCCCCGGCATCGCCGGCCAGTTCTATCTGCAGTTCGCCGTGACGATCTCGGTTGCGACGGTCATTTCCGCCTTCAACTCGCTGACGCTGTCGCCGGCACTGGCGGCGATCCTCTTGAAGTCGCACGAAAACGGCCATCACGAGAGCCGCAACCCGCTGACGCGCTTCGGCCGGGCACTGGCCAACGGCTTCAATAACGGTTTCGACCGAATGGCCGAAGGCTATGCCTGGATCGTGCGCAAGCTGGTGTCGACGAAGACGGCAGTGGCCGCGGCGCTCCTCGTCTTTGTGGGCCTGCTCGGCGCCACATGGTACATGGCGCAGATCGTGCCGAGCGGCTTCGTGCCGACCATGGACCAGGGTTACGCAATCGTCGTCATCCAGCTTCCAGACGGTGCCTCGCTCGACCGCACCGACGCGGTGGTCAAGCGGGCGTCGAAGATCATCCAGGATGTCCCTGGAGTGAAGAGCGCCGTCGCCTTTGCCGGCTTCAACGGTGCGACGTTCACCAACGCGTCCAATTCGGGCGTGGTCTTCGCCCCCTTCGAGAGTTTCGAAGAGCGGTTGAAGCACGGCCAGAGTGCCAACCAGATCATCGGCCAGCTCTATGGCAGCCTGCAGAGCATCCAGGAAGCCTTCATCATTGCCGTACCGCCACCGTCGGTGCGCGGCATCGGCAACTCCGGCGGCTTCAAGATGCAGATCATGGATCGGCAGGGCGCCGACATGCGGCGCGCGCTGGGGCTTGCCTATCAGATGATGGGTACGGCCAACCAGACGGAAGGGCTGACCGGGGTGTTCACCACCTTCTCAGCCTCCAGCCCGCAATACTTCCTGGCGATCGACCGCGACAAGGCGCGCACGCTCAACGTGCCGATCCCCAACATCTTCGAGGCGCTGTCGATCAACCTCGGCACCTCCTACGTCAACGACTTCAACGCCTTCGGCCGTGTCTACCAGGTGCGGGCGCAGGCCGATCAGCAGTACCGTATCGAGCGCGACGATATTCTGGCGCTGAAGGTTCGCTCCGCAACTGGGGCGCTGGTGCCGATGGGCACGCTCGTCGAAATCCGCGACACCGCCGGTCCGACGCTCGTGCAGCGTTACAACATGTACGTATCGGTTCCGGTGCAGGGCAACCCTGCGCCGGGAGTCTCGACCGGCACAGCCCTCGACAAGATGGAGGCGCTCGCCGCCCAGATCCTGCCGCAAGGCACGACCTTTGAGTGGACGGAACTCGCTTTCCAGGAGCGCCAGACCGGCAATACCGCGGTGTTCATTTTCGCGCTGTCGGTGGTCTTCGTGTTCCTGGCGCTGGCGGCCCAGTATGAAAGCTGGGTGCTGCCGCTCGCGATCATCCTGATCGTGCCGCTCGGCGTGCTCTCGGCGCTGGTCGGCGTGTCCGTCCGCGGTCTCGACAACAACGTGCTGACGCAGATCGGGTTGATCGTTCTGATCGGCCTTGCGGCCAAGAACGCGATCCTGATTGTCGAGTTCGCACGCCAAGGTGAGGACGAGGGCAAGACCCCGATCGAGGCGGCGGTGGAGGCAAGCCAGCTGCGCCTCAGGCCCATCCTGATGACCGCCTTCGCCTTCATCCTCGGCGTGGTGCCCCTGATGATCGCCACCGGGCCGGGTGCGGAAATGCGCCAGTCGCTCGGCACGGCCGTGTTCTCGGGCATGCTGGGCGTCACCTTCCTCGGCCTGTTCCTGACGCCGGTCTTCTACGTCGCGCTCAGGTCATTCCGGCGGCGTAAGCCGGTGGTGACGGCGGAGCCTACGGCCCATCCCGCCGAGTAGGGGTACGGGTCTGTACATTACGGCGCCCCGGCAGAAATGCCGGGGCGTTTGCCGTAGGAGCGGGACATGTTTGCTTCCTCGCTCTTGAAGTGCGGTGACACAAACGTGAGCAGGACCAGCCGTTTGTAACTGGACGTGGTCAGGCGCTTGAACAATTCTCTCCCTGCCCGTGACGCCATCATCAGGCCGAGCGAAGGCAAAGGCTTCCATTCGCTGTGCAACGGCTATCTGCCACGTGCCCTTCGGGCCGAGGTCAGAAAGCAAGTGAGAGAGGTGAAGGCTGATGCTCCGGTACCTTGTCTACACGTTCGCCGCCATCTGGCTCATTCACGCGTTCTGGCCGTCGGTCGCGCATGCGCAGCAACCGCCCCGCCATGTCAGTCAGTGCCAGGCGATTGCAGAGGCCATACCGCAGGCGACCTTCGCCAGCTTCACGCCCGTTGCTGCCACCAAGGGAAAGGCCGTGGTCGGTGAGGTAACGATCACCTATCTCGGCCATTCCACCTTTCGGATCGAGACGCCAGACGGCGTGTCGATCGCGACCGATTACAATGGCTGGTTCGCGCCCTCGTCGCCTCCGACTGTCGCGACGATGAACAAGGCGCATTCGAGCCACTATACGCTGGCGCCTGACCCGGCGATCAAGAATGTGCTGCATGGCTGGGGCGAGAACGGCGTACCCGCCCGTCACGACCTTGTGGTGGGCGACACCTATATCCGTAACGTCACGACGGATATCCGTGCGGGTGGCGCGATGGAGCACGATGGCAACTCGATCTTCATCTTCGAGGTAGCGGATCTTTGCATTGGTCACCTCGGCCATCTTCATCACGAGCTCGACGACAGCCATTACCGCCAGATCGGCCGGCTCGATGTGCTCATGGTGCCTGTCGATGGCGGCCTGACCATGGGTGCCGAGAGCATGAGCCGGGTGGTCAGCCGGCTGCGCGCCTCGCTGATCCTGCCGATGCACCGCCGTGGCCCGCCGATCGACGCCTTTCTGGACATGTTCGGCGACGACTACGACAAACGCTTCGCTGACAGCGCCAGCATCAAAGTATCGTTGCGTTCCTTGCCAAGCAAACCATTGATTTATATTCTCAAGGGCGTCTGAACACTCAGGATCGCCCAATGAAGTTGCTTGTGGTCGGCGTTTCGATTTTTCTCTCCCTTTCGACCCTTGCCGCGGCGGGCGGCGCACCGCCACCGCGCATGCCCTCTCCCGAAGGACAACAGCAGCAAAGCCTACCCGAGACGGCAGCACAGCCCGTGGGCGAACAGGAGGTGTTCATGATGCCGTCGGGCAATATCGGCTGCGTCTACACGCCGGCCGGCGGCACCGCGGTGTACCAGCCTCAGGACGGCGGACCTGAGCTTGCCTGCGATATCGTCGCGCCGCGCTATGTGCGCGCCACACTCGGTCGCTCAGGGGCCGCCACACTCAATCACGCCGTTGGCGATCCGAGCTGCTGCTCGGCAGCTCAGGTGCTCGACTATGGGCAAAGCTGGACACGGGGGCCGTTCGCGTGTGCTTCCGAACGCACCGGCCTTTCCTGTCGCCGCGACGACGGGCACAGCTTCCTGCTCAGCCGTGCGCAGGTCTCTGCCGACTGAAAAGCCGCGCCCCGGCTGGACGGAAAGCGGCAATAAAACTATAAGGCGCCCCATTCCATTCAAATTCATGCATGCAGAGGGTGCCATGGCTGGCCATTCACAGTTCAAGAACATCATGCACCGCAAGGGCCGTCAGGATGCGGTGCGCTCGAAAATGTTTTCCAAGCTCGCGCGCGAAATCACGGTTGCCGCCAAGTCCGGCATGGCCGATCCGGCCATGAACGCGCGTCTGCGTCTGGCGATCCAGAACGCCAAGGCACAGTCGATGCCGAAGGACAACATCGAACGGGCGATCAAGAAGGCCTCCGGCGGCGACGCGGAAAACTACGAAGAAGTCCGCTACGAGGGCTACGGCCCGGGCGGCGTTGCCGTTATCGTCGAGGCGCTGACCGACAACCGCAACCGTACCGCCTCCAACGTGCGCTCGACCTTCACCAAGGCCGGCGGCGCGCTTGGCGAAACCGGTTCGGTTTCGTTCTCCTTCGATCGTGTCGGCGAAATCACCTACAAGCTCTCCGCCGGTGACGCCGACAAGGTGATGGAAGCGGCGATCGAGGCCGGTGCCGACGACGTGACCACCGACGAGGACGGCCACACCATCATCTGCGGTTTCGAAGCGATCGGCGACGTTTCCAAGGCGCTCGAAGACACGCTCGGCGAAGCCGAGACCGTCAATGCGATCTGGAAGGCGCAGAACACCGTGCCGGTCGATGAAGAAAAGGCGCAGTCGCTGATGAAGCTCATCGACACGCTCGAAGACGACGACGACGTCCAGAACGTCTATTCGAACTTCGAAGTGTCGGACGAGATCCTGGCGAAGCTGTCGGCCTGATCGGACGGCCTATCGTTACCGGAATATGCACCCGTGTCCGAAAGGGCACGGGTTTTTCTTGGGATGGCCCGATGACCTATGACTTCGCGATCTTCGATTTCGATGGCACGCTTGCCGACACGGCGGCGAGCTTCATGGCCGCGTGCAACAGTGCTGCACGGCGCTACGGCTTCCGCGAGCTTTCCGTCGAGGAATTCCAGTCACTGAGGACGATGGGCAATCGCGAGATCATCGCGCATCTCGGCGTGCCAATGTGGAAGCTGCCGCAGATTGCCGGCTTCATGCGCCGGGCCATGGCGTCCGAGGCCGCGTCCGTGCGGCTGTTTCCAGGTGCGGCCGATCTGCTTTTGCGATTGAAGGCGGCAGGCATCGGCATTGCGATTGTCAGTTCGAACGCGGAGGAGGGCATTCGCGCCGCGCTCGGCGACGTGGCGGCGACCGTCGATCTCTATGAGTGTGGCGCGGCGCTTTTCGGCAAGGCGCAGCACTTCAAGCGGGCGATCCGTCACTCCGGTCTTGATCCGGCGCGCGTGCTGGCGATCGGCGACGAGGCGCGCGACATCGAGGCTGCGCGCAAGGTTGGCGTGGCGGCTGGCGCCGTTTCTTGGGGCTATGCCGATCCGAACTTTCTGCAGGGGCTCGGACCGGATCGGTTCTTTTCACGCATGGATGAAATCGCACCGGCCTTCGGAGCGATCTGATTGCGGCTTCATGCGGCCTTGACGAGTTCCTTCTGCGCGTCGGCGAAGAGGCGAAGCGAATGCAGGCGCGCCTCCATGTCGAAGATCGGCATGGAAATGATCAGTTCATCGGCCTTCGTCTGATCGAGGAAGGTTCCGATTTTCCGGCGGATCGTCTCGGGCCCGCCGACGACGGCATACATCATCGAATGGTCGACGAAGATCTTTTCGTCATAGCTCCAGAGCCCATCCATCGATTGAACCGGCGGCGGGAACTGTCCGCGCGCATTGCGCCGCAGCGCCACGAAGGATTGCTGCATCGAGGTGAAGAGATAGTTGGCCTCTTCGTCCGTATCGGCGGCGACGCCCATGACACCGACCATGACATGCGGCTTGTCGAGCGTCTCGGACGGCGTGAAGCGCTCGCGATAGATCTCCAGCGCCGAAAGCAGCATGTCTGGCGCGAAATGCGATGCGAAGGCGAAGGGAAGGCCGAGCATGCCGGCGAGGTGAGCGCTGAAATGGCTTGAGCCCAACAGCCAGATCGGCACGTTGGTATCGGCGCCCGGAACGGCGATGATCTTCTGATCCTCTGCGACAGGGCCGAGCAGGGCCTGCAGTTCCACGACGTCGTTCGGGAAGTTGTTGCCGCTTGCTTCCATGTTGCGCCGCAGCGCCTGGGCGGTGCGCATGTCGGTGCCGGGTGCGCGGCCGAGGCCGAGGTCGATGCGGCCGGGATAGAGTGCGGCCAGCGTGCCGAACTGTTCTGCGATCACCAGCGGCGAATGGTTAGGCAGCATGATGCCGCCGGAGCCGACGCGGATCGTCTTCGTGGCTGCGGCCACATGCGAGATCACCAGCGAGGTCGCCGCACTGGCAATGCCTTTCATGCCGTGATGCTCAGCGAGCCAGAAGCGCTGGTAGCCGTTTTCCTCGGCAGCCTGGGCCAGACGGCGCGAGTTTTCGAGTGATTGGGCGATGCTGCCTCCTTGCGTGATCGGGGAAAGATCGAGGACGGAGAAAGTCGCCATGGCATGGAGCCCTTTATTGAGGGAAATTGATGAAAGGCTATGTAAGCTCAATTTTCCTCAATCCAAGGGCAGTGGCGAAGAAATCCTGAAGCCCGTCTCACCTGTGCGTATGTTTTTGTTTTGTTCACTTTTTGCTGGCAGCGTCCGGGCGAGCATCATAGGGTGAATTTCATGCAGAACACGATTCGCATCATCGGCATCGATCCGGGCCTCCGCCGTACCGGCTGGGGCATCATCGAGACGCTCGGCAACTCGCTGCGCTTCGTGGCCTCCGGCACGGTGACCTCCGATGGCGAGATGGATCTCGCCTCGCGACTCTGCCAGCTGCACGACGGGCTTGCCGAGGTGGTGCACAGCTACCAGCCGCACGAGGCGGCGGTCGAACAGACCTTCGTCAACAAGGATGCAACCGCGACGCTGAAACTCGGCCAGGCGCGTGGCATTGCGATGCTTGTGCCGGCGCGCGCGGGCCTCAGGGTCGCCGAATATGCACCGAACGCGGTCAAGAAGGCTGTGATCGGCGTCGGCCACGGCGAGAAGCAGCAGATCCACATGATGATCAAGGTTCTGATGCCGAAGGTCGAATTCAAGGGCAACGATGCGGCGGACGCATTGGCCATCGCCATTTGTCATGCTCACAACCGTCAATCGGTGACAAGCCGGCTCGCCGCATTGATGGCGTAGTTGCAGCAGATCTAAAGTGTTAAAGCGACCTTAGCGAGTCTTGTAGACGCGCGGCACTGTAGACAAGAAATTTTCCGATGGTCTGAGCGACCATCCCAGCCCACCGCGAGAGACGCCATATGATCGGCAAATTGAAGGGTACCATCGACGAGATCGGCGAGGATCATGTCGTGCTCGACGTGCATGGCGTCGGCTATGTCGCCTTTTGTTCGGCGCGCACGCTGTCCAAGCTCGGATCGGCCGGCGAGGCGGCGATGCTCTTCATCGAGACCTATGTGCGCGAGGACCAGTTGAAGCTCTTCGGCTTTCTGACTGCGCTGGAGCGGGAATGGTTCCGCCTCCTGCAAAGCGTGCAGGGCGTCGGCTCGAAAGTGGCACTCGCGGTACTTTCGACCTTGACGCCGGGCGAACTGGCAAATGCAATTGCGTTGCAGGACAAGACCTCGGTCTCGCGTGCGCCGGGCGTCGGGCCCAAGGTGGCGGTTCGTATCGTCACCGAGCTCAAGAACAAGGCACCGTCCTTTGCCGGCGAGATGTCGGGCTCGATCGGCCTCAAGCAGGAACTCGGCGAAGGGGTCGCGTCCGCGCCGGTATCGGATGCGGTTTCGGCGCTCACCAATCTCGGCTATTCACGCGACCAGGCGGCCAATGCGGTGGCCGCCGCGTTGAAGAATGGCGGTGAGGGGGGCGACAGTGCCAAGCTCATTCGCCTCGGCCTCAAGGAACTGGCGCGATGATCGCTTGCCTTGGCGGGGCGCTCAAGGCAGAACGGAAGAGGGCCGGACGCAGGTGAGTACCTGCGCCATGACGACTGACCAATTGGAACGAATGCATGACTGACGCGGCACGTCTGATAACGCCGGAAAAGCGCGGTGAAGATCTCGATGCGACCATGCGCCCGCAGTCGCTGGACGAATTCACCGGCCAGGCGGAAGCGCGCGCCAACCTGAAGATTTTCATCGAAGCGGCCAAGAACCGCGGCGAGGCGCTGGACCATGTGCTCTTCGTTGGCCCGCCCGGCCTCGGCAAGACGACGCTTGCGCAGATCATGGCCAAGGAACTCGGCGTCAACTTTCGCTCGACCTCCGGTCCGGTTATCGCCAAGGCTGGCGACCTTGCGGCTTTGCTTACCAATCTCGAAGAACGCGACGTGCTCTTCATCGACGAGATCCACCGGCTCAATCCGGCGGTCGAGGAAATTCTTTATCCTGCGATGGAAGATTTCCAGCTCGACCTGATCATCGGCGAAGGCCCGGCGGCGCGTTCGGTAAAGATCGATCTGTCGAAGTTCACGCTGGTCGCGGCGACGACCCGCCTCGGCCTCTTGACCACGCCGCTGCGTGACCGTTTCGGCATTCCCGTGCGCCTCAACTTCTACACGGTCGAGGAACTGGAATCGATCGTGCGCCGAGGTTCCCGGCTGATGGGCCTCGGCATGACAGACGATGGCGCGCGCGAGATCGCCCGCCGCGCCCGCGGTACGCCGCGTATTGCCGGCCGGCTGTTGCGGCGGGTGCGCGATTTCGCCGAAGTGGCGCGCGCCGAAGCCGTGACCAGGAAGATCGCCGACGAGGCGCTGACGCGGCTGCTGGTCGACAATATGGGGCTCGACCAGCTCGACCGCCGCTATCTCTTCATGATCGCACAGAATTTCGCCGGCGGGCCTGTCGGCATCGAAACCATCGCCGCCGGTCTCTCGGAACCGCGTGATGCGATCGAAGACATCATCGAGCCCTACCTGATCCAGCAGGGCTTCATACAGCGTACGCCGCGCGGTCGTATCTTGACCGCAAATGCCTGGAAACATATCGGCCTCAACCCGCCGAAAGAGGTCGAGGCGACGCAGTTCCGGCTGACACTCGAGGACGAATAGATGATTACCCGCCGCGGATTATTGAAAGTGATCGGCGGCGGTATCGCCAGCATGGCGGCGCTCGGCGGTTACGCCTTCGCCGTCGAGCCGTTGGCCCGGCTGAACGTGACCCGCTACACCCTGACGCCGCCCGGCTGGACGCCCGGGTTGAAGCTGCGCGTCGTCGCGCTCGCCGATATCCATGCCTGCGAGCCCTGGATGCCGGCAGGTCGCATCGCTTCGATCTGCCGTCAGGCCAACGCGCTGGGCGGCGACGTGACGGTGCTGCTCGGCGATTATGCGGCCGGCATGAACTTCGTGACCCGCTACGTGCATTCCAGCGAATGGGCGAAGGCGCTTGCGACCCTCTCGGCGCCGCTCGGCGTGCATGCCGTCATGGGCAATCACGACTGGTGGGAGGACAAGACCGCGCAGAAAAATGGCGGCGGTCCGACCTTCGGGCACAAGGCGCTGCAGGATGTCGGCATCAACGTTTACAGCAACCGGGCAATCCGGCTGGAAAAGGACGGGCAGGGCTTCTGGATCGCCGGTCTCGAAGACCAGCTTGCATTGGTGCCGGGCAAGAAGTGGCAGCGCCAGCGCATGGCGGGTCTCGACGATCTCGACGGCACGCTCGCACAGGTGAATGACGGTGATCCGGTCGTTCTGCTGGCACATGAGCCGGACATCTTCCCGAGCGTTCCCCCACGGGTCGCATTGACACTGTCGGGTCATACCCATGGCGGGCAGGTGCGGCTTCTCGGCTTCGCGCCCGTGGTGCCTTCGCGTTTCGGCGATCGCTATGCCTATGGGCACATGGTCGAGGACGACCGCAACCTGATCGTCTCCGGCGGTCTCGGCTGCTCGCTTGCACCGGTCCGTTTCGGCGTGCCGCCGGAGATCGTCGTCATCGACCTCGGTTAGCCCGGTCAGGCGTCGGGGGTTTTACGCCGACTTGCTGTCTGTGACCAACTCCCTGATCGTCGTCGCCAACAGCTCGGATCCGCCGGGTTGCCAGCCAAGCCGGCGCAACTTTTCGGTCGACATGACGAGATAGCCATCCGCTGAAGCGGCCTCCGGCAATGGGTGCCGAGACCCGGTCAGCGTCTGCACCACCGACAGGATTTGCCTGACATCGAGCAGCAGGTCCGAAACGTTGAAGACCTCACCGCGCACGGTGTCGCTATCCGCTTCCAGCATGAGCCGTACTGCGGCGCCGACGTCGTCGCCGTGAACTTCGGTGCCGATCCGAGGCTGGATCGGTTTTCCATCAAGATAGTTCGCAAACAGCTCGGCCCATTTGTGCTGCCTGCCAGGAGCGGCCGCGCCGTAAACGCCGGTGACGCGCAGGCTTGCCACGCTGAAATCCTCGGTCGCAAGCAGGCGTAGGTGATCTTCCACGGCGACCTTCACCGCGCCATAGAGCGTGTCCGGATCGGGTGCGAATGTCTCGTCGATGGGGCCTGGGCGCCTGCTGCCGTAGACGGCGCGGCTCGACAGGAAGACGCAGCGTTTGACGCCGGCAGCGCGAGCGGTCTCGAACAGGCGGATCGAGCCATCGATGTTCGCACGGCGAAAGCCCTCCGGATCATCGCCTTCACCGCCGCGATATTTGCCCTCGACATGGTCGAAGGCGGCATGAACAAAGCCGTCAATGCCATCGAACGCGGCGGACTGATCGCGATCCAGATCGAGGACGAGCGGAACGAAGGGGAGGTTGCGCGAGAAAAAGCTGTTATCGGGGGGATGGCGGCCGCTAACGAGCACCTCGTAGCGATGGGCGATCAAATGCTCGACGATGAAGCGGCCGACGAAGCCGGTGCCGCCGGAGACCAGCACCCTGCTCATCGGTGCGCCGGATTGGGGAGGGAGGCGATCTCCGGAATGTCGTCCCCGGTCAGGTAGGCGAACCAGAGGTCGATCAGTGGCCGCAGGGCCCCGGCACGCGGATGGTCTTTTTCCCAGGGCTTTTCATACTGGTAGTGCAGCACGCCGATCGAGCGCCAGTCCCAGAGCGCGGGCATGTTGAACCAGACATATTGCAGCATGTTCATCGTCACCGGCAGGCCGTGCCAATCCGGGAAGAAGCTTTGTAGGAAGGTCTGGTCGGTGCGTGGCCAGAAGGCATCGGGTGCGTCGAGCCGGTCGAGCATCCTGTCGAATGTCGCCAACGACGGTTCGGCGACGAAGACGCCGGAATTCAGCCGGTGAAAGTCGGCGAGGCTTTCATAGACATTCGGGGCCGCGGAGAATTCCGGATAGGCAAACAGCCGGTCGATGTTGCGGAGCACAACCGCGTCGGCATCAATGAAGACGCAGCGGCAGTATTCGGTTAATTGCCAGAGCCTGAGCTTGCAGAAGTTGTCGAGCGGCGAGTGGAAGGCCGGTTTGCGGCCCTTGGTGAAGGGTGCCTTCTCATGCACGTTCCGGCGCTGATGACGCTCGTTGAAGGCATCGGAAAGCGGCAAGAGATCGGTCTCGATCAGGCGACAGCCGAACTCGGCCAGCGGCGCCAGTGCTTCGAGCGCTACGCCGCCCGTATGGAGCACGACGATATCCGCCTTGGTGCTCGTGAGCCGGATGGAGCGTGCGAGCGCGCGGGCACCGAGCGCATAGTCGGCATTAGTGACGAGCGTCACGAAGGCATGATCGGCCAAGGGTGGCGAGGAGGGGCGCAGCCCCTCCGAAGGGTCGTTTGATGTCATGAAACGGATTTCAGCCGCTTGCCCTCTGGGTCGTGGTTGATCAGCGGCGCGATGTCCTTGGTCCAGGCGGAGACGGCAGGCACGCGCGTTCTATCGACACGATAGGCGAATTTCTTCGCGACATCGACGATTTCCGACAGCAGCCCGTCCTGCAGCCGCGTCGGGTTGAGGCCGAGGCCTAAGAACTTCTCATTGTGCACGACGAGTTCGTTCTCGGCCGCTTCCTTGCGCGGGTTCGGCAGCCAGGCGATCTGCGATCCTGAAATCGCTGCGATCATCTCGGCGAGGTCGCGCACCCGGTGGGTCTCGGTCATCTGGTTGAATATCTCGACGCGGCTGCCGCGGGCGGGCGGGTTCTTCAGCGCCAGCTCGATGCAGCGGACAGAATCCTGGATGTGGATGAAGGCGCGCGTCTGGCCGCCGGTGCCATGTACCGTCAGCGGATATCCGATCGCCGCCTGAATGAGGAAACGGTTCAAGACGGTGCCATAGTCGCCGTCATAGTCGAAGCGGTTGATGAGCTGGGCGTGGCGGCGCGTCTGCTCGGTATGGGTGCCCCAGACGATGCCCTGGTGCAGGTCGGTAATCCTGAGGCCGTCGTTCTTGGCGTAGAACTGGAAGAGCAACTGATCCAGGCACTTGGTCATGTGGTAGATCGAGCCGGGATTGGACGGATAGAGAATTTCCTGGCTGACGGTCTCGCCGCCCATCGTCTCGATACCGACAGGCAGATAGCCCTCGGGGATCGCAGCACCAATGGTCGAATAGCCATAGACGCCCATGGTGCCGAGATGCACGAGATGGGCGTCGAGCCCGAGTTCGACCAGCGCGTTCAGGAGATTGTGCGTGGCGTTGACGTTGTTGTTGACCGTGTAGTTCTTGTGGCGGTCGCTCTTCATCGAATAGGGCGCGGCGCGCTGCTCGGCCAAATGCACGATGGCATCAGGGCGATGCTCGGCGAGCCAGTTCTTGAGGAGCTCGTAGTCGCGGGCAAGATCGATGAGATTGAAATGGATGCGCCGGCCGGTTTCTGCATGCCAGATGCGGGTGCGTTCCTGGATCGAATCCATCGGCGTCAGCGATTGCACGCCGAGTTCCGTATCGATCCAGCGGCGGGAGAGATTGTCGAGGATATGGACGTCGTGGCCCGTATCGGACAGGTGAAGAGCCGTAGGCCAGCCGACGAAACCGTCGCCACCGAGAATCGCAATCTTCATGCACGTTCTCCTGATCGAGGGAAGGAAGTCCGTCACGTGATAGGATAGGATTGTGACAACGCTGCAATGCTTGCAAATGGCTTTTTGTTCCTGCACAGGAAACGGGATGTACTTGCGGAGAAAAGCATGTCCCTGATTTCGCTTGCAGGCGAACTGACCGAAAACGGCCATCGGCTGATCCAGCGCGTCTATTACGAAGACACCGATTTTTCCGGCGTCGTCTATCACGCCCGCTACCTGCACTTCATGGAGCGCGCCCGCACCGATTTCCTGCGCCTGCTCGGCGTCGAACAGGCGACGCTCGCGATCGAAGGTGACAGCGAAGGTCTGGTCTTCGTCGTCCACCGCATGGAAATCGACTTCAAGCTGCCTGCGCGTATGGACGATATCCTGACGATCACCACGGTCACGGAGAAGGCCGGCGGCGCCAAGATGGTGCTGCTGCAGGAAATCCGTCGCGGCGAGCAACTGCTGATCGCCTCCAAGGTGATCATCGCCGTCATCAACGGCCAGGGCCGGCCGCGGCGGCTGCCGGAGGCGCTAGCCTACAAGTTCCATCACGCCAAGGAGAGCGCCGGCCAGCCCGGCACGTCCTCGACAAACACGGTTTAGTCGACGTCCTCGACTCCGAGCTTGTCCAGAATCTTCCTGGTCAGGGATTGCCTGACCTTCGCCAGGTCCCGCCAGGGATCTATGCCGCTTTCAATCCGTTCGAGAATGTCGGGGATCCGGAAGCCGTTGGCGGCTTCAAGCGCGGAAAGCTCGTCCCAGCTGATGGGTGTTGCCACCGGTCCGCCGGATCGTGCTCTCGTGGAATAGGGGGCGATCGCGGTCGCGCCGCGCTCGTTCCTCAGCCAGTCGATGAAGATGCGGCCCTTGCGCTTCTCCTTCGACATGGTGGCGACGAAATTGTCCGGTTCGCGCTCGGCAAAACCCTGGGCAAAGGTCTTGGCGAAGCCCTTGGCTTCTGGCCAGGTGGCCCGCGCTACCAATGGCACGATGACATGGACGCCCTTGCCGCCCGTGACCATCGGTATCGATTTCAGCCCGATCTCGTCGAGCGCGTCGTGCAGCGCCACGGCCGCCGTCTTGACCACCGCGAAGTCGAGGCCCTCGTCGGGGTCGAGGTCGAAGATCAGCCGATCGGGGGTCTCAAGCTTGTCGAAGCGCGAGCCCCAGATGTGGAACTCCAGCGTGCCCATCTGCACGGCAGCGACCACTCCTTTGGCGTCGCGCACATACATGTAGTTCTCGGTCTCGCCGGAGCTCTCCGTGACGGGAACTTCCTTGATCTCGTCCGGGAAGCCTTCACTCGCATGCTTCTGGTAAAAACGTGGTCCCTTGACGCCTTGCGGGGCGCGGACAAGCGACAGCAGATGCTCGGCGGCGTATGGCAACATCCGATCCGCGACGACGGCATAGTAGCGGGCGAGATCGAGTTTGCTGATGCTCTGACCTTCGAACAGGATCCGCTCCGGATGGGTGATCCGCACGCCGAGGACCGTTTCCTCTGCTGCGCTCGAGCTATCTTTCGTGCTCGACGCCTTCGCGGCTTTCACCTGGGATTTGCCCCGGGACTTCGTTGCCGGTTTCGGCGTTTCGGGTGTCACGGCACTTGCCTCCTTGCGCTTCCGTTGCCCCTCGGAAATCGTCCTGGTCGAGAGTGTGGGCGATTTGCTCTGTTTCGTCGACGGCGGATCGACTGCGCCGGCCCTGAGGTTCTCTGATGTGCTCCTGTTGGAAGCCCAGACATGTTTCTTCCGTTCGCCTTCTCCCGCGGCGATCTCGTCCATGGTCCGGCCGGTGGTGACGCTCGTCTGATGATCCTCCAAGAGAATTTCGCCATCTTCGGTGGCGATGTCGTCACTTTCCTTGATGAGCAGCCAGTTTTCGCGCTTCTCGCCAGGGCGTGGCCGCATGCGGACCAGCGCCCAGCCACCTTGCAGGCGCTCACCGTGCAGATGAAACGTCAGCTTGCCTTCGCGCAATCCTTCATCCGGATCGTTTTCCGGCTCCCACCAGCCGGTGTCCCACAACATGACGGTGCCGCCGCCATATTGCTTCTCGGGGATTGTTCCTTCGAAATCGCCATAGGCAAGCGGGTGGTCTTCGGTGCGAACGGCGAGACGTTTGTCCTGCGGGTTGAGGCTCGGTCCCCGGGTCACGGCCCAGCTTTTCAGCACCCCGTCCCATTCCAGCCGGAAATCGTAATGCAGGCGCGTCGCGTCATGTTTCTGCACCAGGAAGCGCTTGCGCTTCCACCGGCTGTGGCTGCGGCTGCCTCTGGGCTCGCGGGTCTCCTTGAAATCGCGGCGCTTGTTGTATTCGGCGAGCGGATCACGGCGTGCAGCCATTACCCGCCTCCACTCAATCGTCGGAGGGTTGGCGTCCCATCATTGGATTCAGTCGGTCGGGTCTCGTGGGCGAGGGCCCGTTCGATGTGGGCGATATCCTCGCTTGTGACAACCGGAACTGGATCGGAGATGATTGCCTGAAGGACATCGGACGACAGAACGCCGTGGGCAAGCGCGTCCTCCAACGCCGCGCGGGTTTCGCGCTCGGCCTTGAGTTGGGCGTAAAGCGCCAGGATCAGCCGGTCCCGTGGATCAAAATGCGGTGAGGAGGGCCGTTTGTCGCGCTGTCGTGTCGTCTGCTGAGCCATGGCGAAGAAACGTGCCCGGCGAACGTAAGTTCCGGCGGCCAGATGATACTGCAAAGACACAGTTCGGTAACGGTTGCTTAACCATAATGGTGTCTTAATCACTGCATCAGGATTTGTGCAGTGCACGTCATCCTTTGACCAAAATTGACGGCAAGAAGGCAACCTAAAGCTAATAAAGGTCGCGATGGTGCGATCTACGGCGGTGCCGGGCATTCTTGCAAACAGGACGTTTGGGCTACCCGGTCACGAGCATGAGCAGCTCTTGCCGGGTGTTTGGATTCGGGGACTGAAGACGATGGAACAGGTTGGATTGGCCGCTGCGACGCACGATGTGACCCTCTGGTCGCTGTTCATGCAGGCGGGCTTTGTCGTGAAGCTGGTCATGCTGGGGCTGATTGCCGCCTCGGTCTGGACCTGGGCGATCGTCGTCGACAAGACGCTGAACTACGGCCGTGTGCGCCGTCAGCTCGATAGCTTCGAGCAGGTGTTCTGGTCCGGACAGTCGCTGGAAGAGCTCTACCGCACGCTTGCCGACCGGCAGACCGCCGGCATGGGGGCGATCTTCGTTTCCGCCATGCGCGAATGGAAGAAGAGCTTCGAACGCGGCGCCCGCTCGCCGATCGGCCTGCAGATGCGTATCGACCGCGCCATGGACGTGACGCTTTCACGGGAATCGGAATCGCTCGAAGCCCGCCTCGGCTCGCTCGCGACGATCGGTTCGGCCGCACCCTTCATCGGCCTCTTCGGTACGGTCGTCGGTATCATGACCTCGTTCCAGGCGATCGCCGGTTCGAAGTCGACCAACCTTGCGGTCGTGGCGCCCGGTATTGCCGAAGCGCTGCTCGCCACGGCGATTGGCCTTCTCGCCGCTATCCCGGCAGTTATCGCCTACAACAAGTTTTCGGCCGACGCCGGCAAGCTCTCGGCGCGCATGGAAGCTTTCGCCGACGAGTTCTCGGCCATCCTGTCGCGGCAGATCGACGAGAAGCTGCAGAGCCCGCGTCAGGCCGCGCAATAATCGCCAGAGAATACGGAGACCACGCTGATGGGTATGTCGGTTGGCGGAGCCAAGGGTTCGGGCGGCGGTCGTCGTCGCCGCGGCGGCAGGAAAGCGATCATGAGCGAAATCAACGTCACGCCCTTCGTGGACGTGATGCTGGTGCTGCTCATCATCTTCATGGTGGCAGCACCGATGATGACGGTCGGCGTGCCGATCGACCTGCCGGAAACGCAGGCGAAGGCGCTCAACTCCGATACGCAGCCGATCACCGTTTCGGTCAATCCGGCCGGCGAGATCTTCCTGCAGGAAACGCCGATCGCGATCGAAGAGGTTGTGCCGAAGCTCGAGGCGATTGCCACCACCGGTTACAACGAACGCATCTATGTTCGTGGCGACACCAATGCCGACTACGGCACGGTGATGAAGGTCATGGCACGCATCTCGGCCGCCGGGTTCAAGAACCTCGGCCTCGTGACGCTGCAAGAACAGGAAAAGTGATCGTCCACGATGAAGGGCAGTCTCGCTACATCTGCTGTCCTCCACGCCATGGTCTTGACCTGGGCGCTGGTGTCGCTTGGCAGCCCGGCTGACTTTCAGGTCGCCGACGTCGAGGCTCTGCCTGTCGACATCGTTCCCTACTCGGAAATGACGCAGGTTCAGCAGGGCGACAAGAAGGCGCCGAAGAAGGAGACGTCGTCGCCGGTTCCGACCAAGCGTCCGGAAACGAACCAGCCTGCCGAGAATGTCGGCGACAACGACACGGACCTGAAGACGCCGCCGACCCCGAACGCCAAGCCGTCGAAGAGCGAAGCCACGGCCTCTCCGGAAAAGAACGAAAAGCCCGAGCCGACGCCCGATCCGGTCGAACAGGAAATCAAGAAGGTCGAGGAGACGAAGCCCGCCTCCGAGCCTGCGACCGAAGTTGCGGCATTGCCGGAACCGAAGCAGGAAGTGAAACCGGAAACCAAGCCGGAACCGGCGCCAGCCGAAGAAAAGCCGGCGGAGAACCCGGAAGCCGAAGCGTTGCCCGAAAAGGTGCCGACGCCGGCCGCAAAGCCCAAGGTCGAAAAGCCGGCCCAGAGCGCCAAAACGCCTGAGCGCAAGAACGAGGCAACGCCGAAGGAACAGAAGAAGGCAGCCTCCACCGAGGAAAGCAAGTTCAACGCCGACGAGATTGCAGCGCTGCTCAACCGGCAGGATCCGTCCGCCGGTGGCGCCAAGCGCTCGACGCAAGAGGCGGCGCTCGGCGGCAAGAAGACCGTCGGCGTGGGCCTCAGCGCCAACGAGATCGACGGCGTGAAGGGCCAGATCCAGAGCAATTGGGCGCTGACCGCCGGCTTGACTGGTGTCGCGGAGGTTCGCGTCACGATCCGCGTACAGCTGGATCCGGCCGGCAACATCGTCGGCGAGCCTGAGGTCACCGCAACCGGCGGGCCTGAGGGTACGCGCCGCGCTGTTGAAAGCAGCACCATGCGCGCGCTCCGCCGCTCAGCTCCGCTACAAAACCTGCCGCCCGAAAAATATGAAGGCGAAAAAGGATGGAATACCCTCGTGCTGAATTTCGACCCCTCGGAATTCGCGCTTTAACGCTGCCGGTATTGGAACCCATGCCGGATAGCAAACCAACCCTGCAAACCCTTCATACTAAGCTGAAAGGCTTGTCTCTATGATCAAGGTCTCTCTTTTCCGTGCCCTGATGGTGGCTGCGGGCATGTTGGTCGCCGTCGTGGCGGCAGCGCCCGCAAACGCGGAAGTTGTCATCGACATCAATAAAGGCAAGGTCGAGCCCTTGCCGATCGCGGTTACCGACTTCCTCCAGGGTGAACTCGGCCAGAAGATCTCCGACGTTGTCGCAGCCGACCTCAAGCGGTCCGGCCTATTCGCACCGATCAACAAGGGCGCCTTCATCGAGAAGATCAGCAATCCTGACGCCACGCCGCGCTTCGAGGACTGGAAGGTCATCAATGCGCAGGCGCTTGTCACCGGCCGCGTGACGCAGGAAGGCGACGGCAGGCTGAAGGCTGAGTTCCGCCTGTGGGATACGTTCGGTAGCAAGCAGATGACCGGCCAGCAGTTCTTCACCCAGCCGGAAAACTGGCGCCGCGTCGCCCACATCATCGCCGACGCCATCTATGAGAGCGTCACCGGTGAAAAGGGCTATTTCGACACGCGCATCGTCTATGTCGCCGAAAGCGGCCCGAAGACGGCGCGCAAGCGTCAGCTGGCCATCATGGACCAGGACGGGTTCAACGCCCGTGCGCTCACCAATTCCAACGACATCGTGCTCACGCCGCGCTTCTCGCCGAACCGCCAGGAAGTCACCTACATGTCGTTCGAAAACCAGCAGCCGCGCGTCTACCTGCTGCAGCTCGAGACCGGACAGCGCGAAGTCGTCGGCAACTTCCCCGGCATGACGTTTTCGCCGCGCTTCTCGCCTGATGGCCAGCGCGTGATCATGAGCCTGCAGCAGGACGGTAACGCCAACATCTATACGATGGACCTGCGCTCGCGCACGACGACACGCCTCACCAACACGGCCGCGATCGACACGGCACCGTCCTATTCGCCTGACGGCAGCCAGATCGCCTTTGAAAGCGACCGTGGCGGCGGCCAGCAGATTTACGTCATGGGTGCCGACGGCTCCGGCCAGCGTCGCATCTCCTTCGGAGACGGTCGCTATTCGACGCCGGTCTGGTCGCCGCGCGGGGACCTCATCGCCTTCACCAAGCAGTCGGGCGGCAAGTTCTCGATCGGCGTGATGAAGCCCGACGGTTCGGGCGAACGCATCCTGACCACCGGCTTCCACAACGAGGGGCCGACCTGGGCGCCGAACGGCCGCGTGCTGATGTTCTTCCGTCAGGGCGCCGGTGCCGGCGGACCGCAGCTCTATTCGATCGATATTTCCGGCTACAACGAGCAGCCGATCCAGACGCAGGGCTTCGCATCCGACCCGGCCTGGTCGCCGCTGCTCGAGTAGATCACGATGAGGAGCGGGATGCGGGCGGAAAACCGCACACAGTTTTCCTCATCCCGCTCTGGCCTGACCCGATTTGCGGCGGGAAAATGTGGCAGCGATGCCGCTTTCTCGCCGCAAAGTGCTGGTCTAGCAGGCCCCGAGCTAAAATTATCGATTTGTTAACCATAACTGTTGAAAAGCGATTAACCGCTTCCGGTTACAGTCTGGCAACCGTGAATTCAGACACTTCCCAAGGAGACCGGCGCATGAGCCGAATTGACACCCCGGCCGTAGGCCGCATGCAGACCATCGCTCGCAACCCGGTCATGATCGCCCTGGTCATGACGCTTGCTATCGCTGGCTGTGCATCGAAGAAGAACATGCCGAACAATGCCAACGAGCTCGGCCTCGGCGGCGCGGGCGCCGCAACGCCGGGTTCGCAGCAGGACTTCACCGTCAACGTCGGCGACCGCATCTTCTTCGACACCGACTCCACCTCGATCCGCGCCGACGCGCAGCAGACGCTCGCCCGCCAGGCCCAGTGGCTCGCCAAGTACCCGAACTACGCAATCACGATCGAAGGCCATGCCGACGAACGCGGCACGCGCGAATACAACCTTGCGCTCGGCGCCCGCCGTGCGGCCTCCACGCGCGACTACCTCGTCAGCCAGGGTGTTCCGGCAAACCGCATGAAGACGATCTCCTACGGCAAGGAAAAGCCGGTTGCCGTCTGCGACGATATCTCGTGCTGGTCGCAGAACCGCCGCGCGGTTACCGTCCTCGGTGGCGCTGGCATGTAATCTCACGGCCGAGCCTGGCTCGGTCGGGTAGCATGACGTGTTCGGGGGAATGCCCGTGTTCCAGGGAACACACCGTGTTCCTAAGATCACAGACTTCTAAATTAAAAGGGCGGCTCTCAGCCGCCCTTTGCTTTTTTACCACACTTTGGCCGAACTCCGTTGCTTTTTCAGGGCAATTGGAAAACTGTGCGGCAATCACCCAGTTGACTCGGCGAGATGTATTGCGGGCCCCTGGTCAAGGGTGGGACAACCGGTATTCGAACAGGACAAATGAAATGAAGAAATTTGTCGTGGCGGGGCTGATCGGTCTTGCGGCCCTTGCGGGCCTGGGCCAGACGGCGAACGCCATGCCGCTTTCAGGGCTGCTGGCCCGAACGACTGAAACTCAAGCCGGCGCGCAGAACCTGCCCGTGGTGAAGGTGCAGTCGGCCGAGACCGCACGGCTTGGCCAGCTTGAGGAACAGATCCGCTCGCTCAACGGGCGTATCGAGGAAATGAGCTTCCAGCTGCTGCAGATGCAGGAGCAGATCCGGAAGTTCCAGGAGGACAACGAGTTCCGCTTCCAGGACCTGGAAAGCGGCAAGGCCTCCCCGAAGAAGAGCGGCGCATTGCAGACGCCGAAGACCAGCGATCAGGCGTCCGTCACCCCCGGGGTGACGGATAGCCAGACGATGGCACCGGCAGGCGGCGGCAGCGACATGGCTGCCTCCGGTCTTCCTTCGGCTGGTAGCCAGGGTTCCAATGGCGCGGCTGCGCCGACCACGCTTGGCCAGATCGTCTTCGACCAGAGCGGCAATCCGGTCTCGGCGACAACCGATGCTCAACCTGGCGCGAACGCTACGCCTCCGGGTGTCGAAGCCGGCGCGGGTCTGCCCGCCGACGATGGTGGCCTGAACGCTAACCCGGGCAATCAGCAGACCGCCTCGCTCGACAATCCCGGCGATCTCTACCAGTCGGCCTACGGCCACGTTCTTTCCGGCGATTACAGCACGGCGGAACAGGAATTCGGCGACTATCTGGCCGCGTTCCCGCAGGGCGACAAGGCGGCCGATGCCAGCTTCTGGCTGGGCGAGGCGCAATATTCGCAGGGCAAATACAGTGACGCGGCCAAGACCTTCCTGAACGCGCACCAGGCCCACGGCAAGTCGCCGAAGGCGCCGGAGATGCTGCTGAAGCTCGGCATGTCGCTCGGTGCGCTCGACAACAAGGAAACGGCCTGCGCGACGCTGCGCGAGGTCAACAAGCGCTACCCGAAGGCTTCGCCGGCGGTAAAGGCAAAGGTGACGAGCGAGCAGAGCCGTTTTGGCTGCTGAGGCCCACCCGCCACTGGCCGTTGTCGAAACGGCAAAACGATTTTTTGCCTCCTTCGATAGACCAGCACGTATTCTCGTGGCCGTCTCCGGCGGCAGCGACTCGAAAGGACTGCTTCTCGCTCTCAACGAGGCGATCGAGGCAACCAAGCCCACACAGTTTTCCCTGGCCGCCTGCACGGTCGATCATGCGCTGCGGCCGGAATCGGCCGATGAGGCGCGCGGTGTCGCGGCCTTTTGCGAGAGCCTGGGCGTACCGCATATCATCACCCGATGGGACGGGCCGAAGCCCAGTACCGGCATTCAGGCGGCGGCGCGCGAGGCGCGCTATGCATTGCTGGCCGACGCTGCGCAGTGCTTCGAAACGTCCTCAATCGTCACCGGTCACACGCTCGACGACCAGCGAGAGACGATCCTGATGCGCGCACAGCGCGGGGAGGGACCCGGTGCCGCGGGCATGGCGGAGGCCACGCTCTATGACCGGCGCATCTGGGTGCTGCGACCGTTCCTCACGCTCGACCGCACAGCCATTCGCGCCTTTCTCACCGACCGCAAAGTCGGCTGGTTCGATGATCCGAGCAACCTGAACACGCGCTTCGAGCGGGTACGTGCGCGGACCGCGTTGGCATCTTCGCTGGAGACCGGTGCCGGCGCCTGGGACGCCCGGTCCCGGGCGCGATCGTCGGCAGCTGCCGCCGCCCTGCTCGAACGGCACGTGCGGGTGCATGCGGGGTTGGTCGCGGAAATCCCTTCTTCGATGGCCGGCCAATGCCGCGACATCGATTGGCAACGGGCGCTGCTTGCGCTGGCGACCGTCCTCGGCGGCCGTGCACATCTGCCTGCGGCCGAGACGGTGGAACGGCTGGTAAATTTCCTGGAGCAAGGGACACCGGGGCGGCTGACCGCGGGACGCGTCGTCTTCGACCGGCGCTCGACTGGGCTCTATCTCTATCGCGAGGCGCGCGGTATCGAGGATCTGACGGTGCAGGCTGGGCAAACCGGCGTCTGGGATGACCGCTTTCTGATCCGCAATGCTGGCGACGGTCCTCTTGCGCTGACCGTGGAAGGCGGTCGCGGACCACAACAGCAGAGACTTATTGCCGCAGGCCTGCCACCGGGCGTTGCCGGTCGTGTGTCGTTGTCGGCGCCCCGCATCGTGTCCGACGACGTCAAAAATGTCGCATCTGCCACAATCGAGCCGAGGATCGGCCTCTACGACACCTTTTTGCCGAGTTTCGACAGGATCATGGCGGACAGGATCGCGGGATTGTTCGGACGAGAGCGTTATCTTCCGCCACCGGTTCACGATCTATTGACAGAAATGGAACGGTAGAAGCCGGTTTGCCTTGGCAATGCGTCGCCAGAACCCTATGTTAGGGAGCAAGACAGCGGCCCGGCGAAATGCGCGGGCCGTGACAGGTTCCGGGGAGTTCGATGAACCCTAATTTTCGTAATCTTGCCCTTTGGGCAATCATAGCGCTTCTGCTGATCGCGTTGTTCAGCATGTTCCAGCAGCCGACGGAGCGCACCGGCTCGCGCGAGATTCCGTTCTCGCAATTCCTCAAGGACGTGGATGCGAGCCGCGTCAAAGAAGTCGTGATCACCGGCTCGAAAGTGATCGGCAGCTATTCCGAAAGCGGCGCAACGTTCCAGACCTACGCGCCTTCAGTCGATACGGCGCTGACCGAGCGCCTCGAAGCCAAGGACGTGACGGTCACGGTTCGCCCGGAAACCGACGGCTCGTCCGGCTTCCTGAGCTACATCGGCACGCTTCTTCCGATGCTTCTGATCCTCGGCGTCTGGCTGTTCTTCATGCGCCAGATGCAGGGCGGGTCGCGCGGCGCCATGGGCTTTGGCAAGTCCAAGGCCAAGCTTCTGACCGAAGCGCATGGCCGCGTCACCTTTGACGACGTTGCCGGCGTAGACGAAGCCAAGCAGGATCTGGAAGAAATCGTCGAATTCCTGCGCGATCCGCAGAAGTTCCAGCGCCTCGGCGGACGCATTCCGCGCGGCGTGCTGCTCGTCGGCCCTCCCGGTACCGGTAAGACGCTGCTTGCCCGCTCCGTCGCAGGCGAAGCCAACGTGCCGTTCTTCACGATCTCCGGTTCCGACTTCGTCGAAATGTTCGTCGGCGTCGGCGCCAGCCGTGTGCGCGACATGTTCGAGCAGGCAAAGAAGAATGCGCCCTGCATCATCTTCATCGACGAAATCGACGCTGTCGGTCGCCATCGTGGCGCCGGTCTCGGCGGCGGCAATGACGAGCGCGAACAGACGCTCAACCAGTTGCTGGTCGAAATGGACGGCTTCGAGGCAAACGAAGGCATCATCCTGATCGCGGCGACCAACCGTCCTGATGTTCTCGATCCGGCACTGCTGCGTCCGGGCCGTTTCGACCGCCAGGTCGTCGTGCCGAACCCGGATATCAACGGCCGCGAACGCATCCTCAAGGTGCATGTGCGCAACGTGCCGCTGGCGCCGAACGTCGACCTCAAGGTGCTTGCACGCGGTACGCCCGGCTTCTCCGGTGCTGACCTCATGAACCTCGTCAACGAGGCGGCGCTGATGGCCGCCCGCCGAAACAAGCGTCTTGTCACCATGCTCGAATTCGAGGATGCCAAGGACAAGATCATGATGGGTGCGGAGCGTCGCTCGTCGGCCATGACCGAAGCCGAGAAGAAGCTGACCGCCTATCACGAAGCCGGTCACGCGATCCTGGCGCTCAACGTTCCCTCGGCCGATCCGCTGCACAAGGCGACGATCATTCCGCGTGGACGGGCGCTTGGCATGGTCATGCAGCTGCCGGAAGGCGACCGCTATTCGATGAGCTACAAGTGGATGGTCTCGCGCCTTGCCATCATGATGGGCGGACGCGTTGCTGAGGAACTGACCTTCGGCAAGGAGAACATCACCTCGGGCGCATCGTCGGATATCGAGCAGGCAACCAAGCTTGCCCGTGCGATGGTGACGCAGTGGGGCTTCTCCGACCAGCTCGGCCAGGTTTCCTATGGTGAGAACCAGCAGGAAGTCTTCCTTGGCCACTCCGTTGCGCAGCAGAAGAACGTTTCTGAGGCGACCGCGCAGAAGATCGACAACGAAATCCGTCGTCTGATCGATGAGGCCTACGAGACCGCCCGCAAAATCCTCACCGACAAGAACCACGAATTCGTGGCGCTGGCGGAAGGGCTGCTGGAATACGAAACCTTGACGGGCGAAGAGATCAAGGCGCTGATCCGCGGCGAAAAGCCGGCGCGCGACCTTGGCGACGACACGCCGCCGCATCGCGGCTCGGCCGTTCCTTCGGCAGGTTCCAAGAAGGAAGGTCCGGCGGGCAAGGGCGAAGAATCCGAAGGTGGGTTCGAGCCGCAGCCGCAATAATTGCCACAGTTGGCAGTATATCCGAGCCGCCGCTCCTCAAGTGGAGTGGCGGCTTTTCGTTGCCACGCGGCCTCTGGCATTTGGTAACGGGATGTAACGATTTCTGATGTCAGGCTCGCTGCCGTTTGCTGCGCTTTTGTGTCAAAGAAGACATGACGTGTTTGCGATGGCTGTCCTTGAACGGAATGCTGATCGCCAAGCAGACGGCATCCAAGAAGTATGAATGAGGTCCGGTCAATGAAACCCAGTCGCGGAAAACGCAGACAGGCGGAGGTGGCCAAGCCAGCCCTGACCCGGCAGAACGATGGAGTTCTTATGAAGCGAAAGTATTTCGGCACCGACGGTATCCGCGGCCAGTCCAACTTGTTTCCGATGACACCGGATCTGGCGATGCGGGTCGGCATTGCGGTCGGTACGATCTTTCGCAACGGCGCTCATCGCCACCGTGTGGTGATCGGCAAGGATACGCGGCTTTCGGGCTATATGCTCGAGAACGCCATGGTGGCGGGCTTCACGGCCGCTGGTCTTGACGTTTTCCTGCTCGGGCCGATCCCGACGCCGGGCGTCGCCATGCTTACCCGCTCGCTGCGCGCCGATATCGGCGTGATGATCTCTGCCTCGCACAATCCCTTCCAGGACAACGGCATCAAGCTTTTCGGCCCAGACGGCTACAAGCTTTCCGACGATATCGAGGCGAAGATCGAGGCGTTGCTCGACCAGGATCTCTCGGGGCAGCTGGCGAAGTCGGAAGACATCGGTCGCGCGAAGCGCGTCGATGGCGACATCTATCGCTATCTGGAACACGCAAAGCGCACGCTGCCACGCGACGTCACGCTTCAAGGTCTCAGGATCGCCGTCGATTGCGCCAATGGTGCCGCCTACAAGGTAGCGCCGACGGCGCTTTGGGAGCTTGGCGCGGAAGTCGTCACCATCGGCACCGAACCGAACGGCCTCAACATCAACCTCGATTGCGGCTCCACCCATCCCGCCACGCTGTCGAAAAAGGTCCACGAAGTGCGCGCCGACATCGGCATCGCGCTTGATGGCGATGCCGACCGTGTGCTGATCGTCGATGAGAACGGCACTGTCATCGATGGCGACCAGCTGATGGCTGTGATCGCCGATAGCTGGGCCGAAGACGGCATGCTGCGCGGGGGTGCTGTTGCGGCCACCGTCATGTCGAACCTTGGCCTCGAGCGCTATCTTAAGGGACGCGGTATCGATCTGCGACGCACGAAGGTCGGCGACCGCTATGTCGTCGAGCAGATGCGCCAGGACGGACTGAACGTCGGCGGCGAACAGTCCGGCCATATCGTACTCTCCGATTTCGGCACGACGGGTGATGGTCTTGTTGCTGCTCTGCAGATCCTCGCGGTGATCAAGCGCCAGGGCAAGACGGTGAGCGAGGTGTGCCACCGCTTCGAGCCGGTGCCGCAGGTGCTGAAGAACGTTCGTGTTTCCGCCGGCAAGCCGCTCGAAGACGCCACTGTGCGCCAGGCGATCGCCGATGCCGAAGCGGAGCTCGCCAAGTCCGGCCGCCTGCTGATCCGGCCTTCCGGC
The DNA here is from genome assembly GCF_049905105.1 of Ensifer sp. R-19. Taxonomy (NCBI): domain Bacteria; kingdom Pseudomonadati; phylum Pseudomonadota; class Alphaproteobacteria; order Hyphomicrobiales; family Rhizobiaceae; genus Ensifer; species Ensifer sp. R-19. Next base: position 2,978,459 of record NZ_CP184569.1, on the reverse strand, counting down.
ACCGAGCCCCTCATTCGCGTGATGGCGGAAGGCGACGATCGTGGCCAGGTCGAGCGCATCGTCGACGAACTGGTCAACGTCATCGGCAGCGTTCGCAACGCCGCCTGAGACATTCAGCGACTGACTTCCCTCCAGGGCCGGTGCGACGCATCGGCCTCTTTTTTTATCCTCCCGTGGCTTGAAAGCGGTGCCCGGGGCGAGGTCGTTCCATCATTGGAATTCCGATCTGAAAGCGTTGCTGGCTTTGAGAGCGCGTTGTCCTGACGATTATTTAGCTGCACCTTAAGGGAACAGTATCGCCGGCAGTAAAGCGGCACAACAACCGCAAGAATAGGCTGCTTTTTTAACAATCTCGGTAAACGTTTGTAGTTAATCGGAACTTAACCTTTCCTCCCCATTATCCATAACCAACATCGGGATTTGGGCACCGGTTTCATGGTGAACCAAGCAACGGAATGTATTGGAGTGGGCCATGAAGAGAATTTTGAGTGGCGTTGTTGCTATGTTGCTCAGCGGCACGGCAGCTTTTGCTGCGGATGTCTACCAACCGCCTATGGAGCCGGTGCCGGAGCAGCCCGTCGAGGTCATCCAGACCAGCGGCTGGTACCTGCGCGGCGACGTCGGTTACGCTTGGAACCATCTGCGGGGCGCGAATTTTTACCAGGGTGGGCCGAGCGGCTCGATCGCGGATTTCGATTCCGCTGATATCGATGATTCCTGGGTCATTGGCGGCGGTGTCGGTTACCAGTTCAACAATTACCTGCGCGCCGACATCACGGCCGACTACTGGGGCAACGGCGACTTTGCCGGCTCGACCAGCGGCGGTTGCGGGCTCTTCCCGGGCGAGCCTTGCGTTTCGCGTGACATAAGCTCGGTTTCCGCCTGGAGCCTCATGGCCAACGCCTATGTGGACATCGGCACGTACGGCGCTTTCACCCCTTACGTCGGCGCCGGTGTCGGTGCGACGCGTGTGAGCTGGGACGGACTGCGCAATACGAGCTGCGTAGATGGCGACCCCACCAGATGCGACCCGACGACCAATCATGGCGGCAAAGACAGCTGGCGCTTCACCTACGCCCTGATGGCCGGCACCGCGATCGACCTGACCTGCAACTTGAAGGCCGACATCGGCTATCGCTTCCGCCAGGTCGATGATGGCGACATGTTCGGCTACGCCAACGGTGGCGGACCGGGCTTCGACGATGGCTTCTACATCCATGAAGCGCGCGCCGGTCTTCGTTACTCCTTCGGCAATGTCTGCGAAGTTCCTTACGAACCGCCGCCGATCGTCTACAAGTAATCGGAAAGTATCCGACACGTACCAAGGCCACCTTCGGGTGGCCTTTTTTGTTGCCGCCAATCTTTGCCCGTTTGCTAACAGGCATGGTTAACCGTGGGTTAACCAGTCGCTGCAATAGTTAACGCTGAACGAAGCGGCGACGGCATGGCTCCATCCCGCACGGATAGCAGCGGTGAAAGGGCATGGCATGGATTGGCGAAACGGGTTCTGCGGAGCCGCTTTTGGTGCCGGCCTGCTTCTCTCTGGCGCCGCGCTGGCGGCCGACGAGGATCTCCTGAATGCCCCGGAGATCACCATCGAGAAAGAAACTGTCGGCACAAGCGCGATCTATTTGCGCGGCGATATCGGTTATGCGCCTTGGCGCGGTGAGGGCGATCCCTATTACCGGACCTTTGATGCGGGAACGCTGACCTATGACAGCGTTCCCTTCGACAATGCCCGCTTTGACAAGCCCTTCTCCGGTTCGCTCGGCGTCGGTTATCAGTTTACCGATACATTCCGCGCCGATCTGACGGCCGACTACTTTGAGGGTCGGTTCAGCGGGTCGTCCTCGTCTGCTAGTCCTTGCGTCGGGCAAGGGGCGGGCACGTCCTGCGCCTTCTCGACCGGAGCCGATTACTCGGCCCTTGGACTGATGGCGAACGCCTATGTGGATTTCGGTACGCTTGCCGGCTTCACGCCCTATGTCGGCGGCGGCATCGGCGCGACGCGCCTCAACTGGGACACGGCAATCGAACGCGCCACTTGCGTGGCCGGCGGCGGTGCTTGTGGCGGTTCGCCCACCTCGACCTCCTATGAGGGGCGCGACAGCTGGCGTTTCACCTATGCGCTGATGGCGGGCATCTCCTATGACCTTAGCGAGCAGCTGAAGCTCGATGTCGGCTATCGCTATTCCCATATCGCCGATGGCGAGATGTTCGGCTTCGGCGCCGAGGCGCTGGTGGGGGCTGCCGGCGACAAGGGCTTCGACGACGGACTGTCCCGTCACGAGATCCGCGCAGGCCTGCGCTTCTCCTTCTAATGCCTTGAAGCGCCACAGTTTCGGCGACAACCGGGTCATATCGTTCCGCCGATCGCCTCAGCCTATTGCCAGGACGAAAGTGCCAGCCGGCAACAATCAGTCGGCAGGCATTGTTCTGCTTTTGCAGATATTGCCCGCGGCGCCATAAATTTTCTCGATTGCGACAAAGCGCTTGACTTCCGGTCCCGTCCACAATATCGACGACGGCGGGACACCCTTCCCCAACGAAGGGCTATCTATCTGGAAGGATAGCACATGGCAAAGCCTGCACAGCCGGACCTCCGTCCGAACAATACCCATTTCTCTTCTGGTCCTTGCTCGAAGCGCCCCGGTTGGACGCTCGACGCTCTCTCCGATGCTCCGCTCGGTCGTTCGCACCGCGCCAAGATCGGCAAGACGAAGCTGAAGCAGGCCATCGATCTTACCCGTGACATTCTTGAAGTGCCGGCCGATTATCGCATCGGTATCGTGCCCGCTTCCGATACCGGCGCCGTCGAAATGGCGCTGTGGTCGCTGCTCGGTCAGCGTGGCGTCGACATGGTCGCCTGGGAAAGCTTTGGCGCCGGCTGGGTGACCGATGTGGTCAAGCAGCTGAAGCTTGCCGACGTGCGCAAGTTCGAAGCCGGCTACGGCGAACTGCCTGATCTTGCCAAGGTCGATTTCGACCGTGACGTCGTCTTCACCTGGAACGGCACGACCTCCGGCGTACGGGTGCCGAACGCCGACTTCATCCCGGCCGACCGCAAGGGCCTGACCATCTGCGACGCGACCTCTGCCGCCTTTGCGCAGAACCTCGATTTCGCCAAGCTCGACGTCGTCACCTTCTCCTGGCAGAAGGTTCTGGGCGGCGAGGGCGCCCATGGCGTCATCATCCTGTCGCCGCGTGCGGTCGAGCGTCTCTTGACCTACGTTCCGGCCTGGCCGCTGCCGAAGATCTTCCGCATGACCTCGGGCGGCAAACTGATCGAGGGCATCTTTACCGGCGAGACGATCAACACGCCGTCGATGCTCTGCGTCGAGGACTATATCGATGCGCTCCTCTGGGCGCAGCAGGTCGGCGGGCTCAAGGGCCTGATGGCCCGTGCCGACGCCAATGCGCAGGCGATCTTCGATTTCGTCGCCGCCAATGACTGGATTGCCAACCTGGCGGTCAAGGACGAGACCCGCTCCAACACCTCGGTCTGCCTGAAGATCGTCGACAGGGACGTCCTGGCGCTCGACGCCGACGGACAGGCGGCCTTCGCCAAGGGCGTGGTTGCGCTTCTCGAAAAGGAAGGCGTTGCCTTCGACATCGGCCACTACCGCGATGCACCATCGGGTCTTCGCATCTGGGCCGGCGCCACGATCGAGACCGCCGACATGAAGGCGCTGATGCCGTGGCTGACCTGGGCCTTCGAGACCCAGAAGGCAACGCTGACGCAGGCCGCGGCCTGATCAGACAAGGGGTGAGGAACAATGGACTTCGCCCGCATCTCACACCGATTTGAGTGATCCGCTTCGCTCCCCATGGGAGCGAGGCTTGGCTAACCGCATTCCCATTCAGACCTGATCTTTAAGGAGGCCTCTCATGGCACCTCGCGTTCTCGTATCCGACGAACTGTCGGAAACCGCCGTCCAGATCTTCCGCGACCGCGGCGTCGAAGTCGATTTCCAGCCGAAGCTCGGCAAGGACAAGGACAAGCTCGCCGAGATCATCGGCAACTATGACGGCCTTGCCATCCGCTCGGCCACCAAGGCGACGGAAAAGCTGATTGCAGCTGCGACCAATCTCAAGGTCATCGGCCGCGCCGGCATCGGCGTCGACAATGTCGATATCCCGGCTGCGTCGCGCCGCGGTATCATCGTGATGAACACGCCCTTCGGCAACTCGATCACGACCGCCGAACACGCGATCGCGCTGCTCTTCGCCGTTGCCCGCCAGCTTCCGGCCGCCGATAACTCGACGCAGGCCGGCAAGTGGGAGAAGTCGCGCTTCATGGGTGTCGAGATCACCGGCAAGACGCTCGGCGTCATCGGTGCCGGCAACATCGGCTCGATCGTCTGCTCGCGCGCCATCGGCCTGAAGATGCACGTTCTCGCCTACGACCCGTTCCTCTCCAAGGAGCGCGCCGAGGAAATGGGCGTCACCAAGGTCGAACTCGACGAACTGCTCGCGCAGGCCGACTTCATCACCCTGCACGTGCCGCTGACCGACAAGACCCGCAACATCCTGAGTGCCGAAGCGCTGGCCAAGACGAAGCCGGGCGTGCGCATCGTCAACTGCGCTCGTGGCGGCCTCGTCGACGAGAAAGCGCTCGCCGAAGCGATCAAGTCCGGCCATGTTGCCGGCGCCGGCTTCGACGTCTTCGAGGTCGAGCCCGCCACCGAAAGCCCGCTCTTCGGCCTGCCGAATGTCGTCTGCACGCCGCATCTCGGCGCGTCGACCACGGAAGCCCAGGAGAACGTCGCGCTGCAAGTGGCCGAGCAGATGTCGGACTACCTGGTCAAGGGTGCCGTCTCCAACGCCATCAACATGCCGTCGATCACTGCTGAGGAAGCGCCGATCCTGAAGCCGTTCATCCGGCTTGCCGACGTTCTCGGCGCCTTTGTCGGCCAGGTGACCGAAAGCGCGATCAAGGAAATCGAGATCCTCTATGACGGCTCGACCGCCGGCATGAACACCAAGGCGCTGACAAGCGCGGTTCTCGCCGGTCTGATCCGGCCGCAGGTCGCCGACGTCAACATGGTTTCGGCGCCGGTGATGATCAAGGAAAAGGGCATCATCCTCTCCGAGGTCAAGCGCGACAAGACCGGCGTCTTCGACGGCTACATCAAGCTGACGGTGAAAACCGCCAACCAGACGCGCTCGGTGGCCGGCACGGTGTTTTCGGACGGCAAGCCGCGCTTCATCCAGATCAAGGGCATCAACCTTGATGCGGATGTCGGCAGCCACATGGTCTACATCACCAACACCGACGTTCCCGGCATGATCGGCTTCATCGGCATGACGCTCGGTGACGCCGGCGTCAACATCGCCAACTTCCAGCTCGGCCGCGAGAAGGAAGGCGGCGACGCGATTGCGCTGCTTTACGTTGACGGCGCGGTTTCCGAGGCTGTTCTTGACAAGCTGCGGGCCAATCAGGCTATTCGCCAGGCAAAGCCGCTGGTCTTCAACATCGATTGACGCCGGCACTGCAAGCGGCGGTGTGATCCGCCGCTGTGCCGACCCAATCACGGGACATATCGAAGACGCACCGGTGGCCGCCGGTGCGTTTTCCTGTTTCGAACGCATGTGACGAGAAATGACCGAAATGACATTCCGCTGGCGCGAGGCAAGCCTGCCCGATCTCGCCTCCGTATCGGAGATCCAGCTTGTGGTTCACCAGGCCTTTCCCGAGGACGATGCCGTACTTGCTGACCGCATCGCCTTGAGCCCTGCCGGGTGCTTCATGCTGGACGCGGCCGGGCAGTCGCGTGGCTACGTGTTGAGCCATCCTTGGCTTCGTGGCGCGCCGCCGTCGCTGAACAGCATGCTTGGCGAAATTCCTGATGCCGCCGACACCTGGTACATCCACGATCTCGCCCTTCTGCCCGAGATGCGTGGTTCCGGAGCGGGCGGCGGAATTCTTCCTGTTCTGGAGGATGCCGCCAGAACGGAAGCGTTGCGGTCGATGTCGCTCGTCTCCGTCAACGGATCCCGCAGTTTCTGGGAGAGGCAGGGTTTTGAAGTCCGGATGGACGAGCGGCTGGCACTGAAGCTCTCAAGCTACGGCGAGGAAGCGCTCTATATGGAGCGGCTTCTTGCCTGATAAATGAAAATGGCGCCGGAAACGGCACCATTCAGGCTGCTGACAAACCCTAAAGATGGCTTTCTGCCGCGAGGGGTGTCCCGTTCCCCCTCATCCTCGCCCTTGTGGCGGGAATCCAGCAACCCGACGTCCGTCGGGTCCAAGGACTTGGGCTGATGCCGCAGGTCCAGCGGAACTGCTAGAGATTCCTGTGACGAGCACAGGAATGAGCGAGGTTTTGGGTGGCGCCAAGCCTCCCCAGCGAGCCTTCAATGAAAAGAGATATCATTGCGCGACGCCTGCTCGGCAGACGCGAGGGGTCGTCAGCGCGGACGGCCCCTTTCGGCGATCGCGATGCCGCCAAGCACCAGCAGGAGCGCGACGAGATGGAAGAGATGGAAGGTCTCGCCGATCAGGAGCACCGAAAGGAGCGTCCCGAAGACCGGAATGGCATTGATGAAAAGGCCGGCGCGGTTGGCGCCGATCATCTCGACGCCGCGGACATAGAGCACCTGCGACATCAGCGAGGGGAAGATCGCCGCATAGAGAACGATGATCCAGCCGGTGGGATCCGGCGCGATCGCCGTGCCGGTGCCGATTTCCCAGAAGAGCAGCGGCAGGGCGCTTAGAAGCGCGCCGAAGGCAGGCGCCGCGATGAAGCTTTGCCAGTGCATCGTCGGCTTGTAGCGCAGTGCGACGGTATAGCCGGCATAGACGACGCAGGCGATGATCATCAACGCGTCGCCGAAATTGAACTCGAGCGTCAACAGGCTCGAAATGTCGCCATGGGCTGCAGTCACCAATACGCCGATCAGGGTGACGGTAAAGCCGATCACCTGGGCGATCGACGCCCGCGTGCGAAACAGCACGAAGTTGAACAGGAAGATCAACATCGGAATGCCGGCCTGGAGAATAACGGCGTTGATGGCACTCGTATATTTCAGCGCCGAATAGAGCAGCGCGTTGAAGGTGGTGAAACCGATCGCGCCATAGGCGAGAAGCTGCAGCCAGTGCTTGCGGATCTTGTCCCAGTCGCGTCGGATCTGCGGCGTCATCAGCGCCAGGATGACGACCAGCGCGAAGACCCAGCGCAAGGTCGTCAGCATCATCGGGCTTACGTGTCCGACCGCCATCTTGCCGGCGACGGAATTGCCGCCCCAAAAGAGTGCGGTGACGCAGAGATAGAAGTAGGCCCTGGAATTCACGATGCTCAGACCTGTGCGGGGATGGGCGACCTGTTGCCGCGATGGCGGGAGAGACGAAGATATAGGCGCTAAATCCCGCCCTTGTCATGCAAAAAGGGCGGAACGCCGGATATAACGGGGTCGCTTTCCAGATGACAACACAGTATAGATGCGCGGGTTTGAGAACAGCGCAGCTTCGTTTGCGCGCCTGCACAGGAAGAGAATTATGACGAATGTCGTAGTGGTCGGCTCCCAATGGGGTGACGAAGGCAAAGGCAAGATTGTGGATTGGCTCTCCGAGCGCGCGGATATCGTCGTGCGCTTTCAGGGCGGTCACAATGCCGGCCATACGCTGGTAATCGACGGCGTCAGCTACAAGCTGTCGCTCCTGCCTTCCGGCGTCGTGCGTCCCGGCAAGCTTGCCGTCATCGGCAATGGCGTCGTCATCGACCCGCACGCGCTGATCGCCGAAATCGACAAGCTCGGCAAGCAGGGCATTGCGATCACGCCAGACAATCTGCGCATCGCCGACAATGCCACGCTGATCCTGTCGCTGCACCGCGAGCTCGATGGCATCCGCGAAGATGCGGCCTCCAATAGCGGCACGAAGATCGGCACCACGCGCCGCGGCATTGGCCCGGCCTACGAAGACAAGGTCGGCCGTCGCGCCATCCGTGTGATGGACCTCGCCGATCTCGATACGTTGCCGGCCAAGGTCGATCGCCTGCTGACCCACCACAACGCGCTGCGCCGTGGTCTCGGTGAAGCGGAGATCAGCCACGAGGCGATCATGCAGGAGCTTTCTTCTGTTGCCGCCAAGGTGCTGCCGTTCATGGACACCGTCTGGGTGCTGCTCGACAAGGCCCGCCGCAAGGGCGCGCGAATCCTGTTCGAAGGCGCGCAGGGCACGCTGCTCGACATCGACCACGGCACCTATCCGTTCGTCACCTCGTCGAACACGGTTGCCGGCCAGGCTGCTGCCGGCTCGGGCATGGGCCCGGGTTCTCTCGGCTATATCCTCGGCATCACCAAGGCCTATACGACGCGCGTCGGTGAGGGCCCGTTCCCGACCGAACTCACCGATGAAATCGGCCAGTTCCTCGGCGAAAAGGGCCATGAGTTCGGCACGGTCACGGGCCGCAAGCGCCGCTGCGGCTGGTTCGACGCGGCGCTGGTGCGCCAGTCCGTTGCCGCCAATGGCATCACCGGCATCGCGCTCACCAAGCTCGACGTGCTCGATGGTCTCGACGAACTGAAGATCTGCGTCGGTTATACTCTGGACGGACAGCAGATCGACCATCTGCCGGCAAGCCAAGCGCAGCAAGCTTCGGCAAAGCCAGTCTATATTACACTCGAAGGCTGGAAGGAATCGACGGTCGGCGCACGCAGCTGGGCGGAGCTTCCGGCGCAAGCGATCAAATACGTTCGCCAGGTGGAAGAACTGATCGGTGCGCCGGTTGCTCTTCTTTCGACCAGCCCCGAGCGGGACGACACAATACTTGTGACGGACCCCTTTGAGGACTAGTGTCGGCGAAATGACATTGCGTCGCGATCGCAAAGACATACCTGGGCGTATGAGAAAGTACTAATGGCGGATTTTGTTGCAGTTATTCGCAGGACCGTAGACGGCCTGTCGGAAAACACACCTGAAATGCGGGACAGGGTATACGAGAAGGCGCGCGCGGCCGTGCGCCGCCAACTCGAAAACATGAACCCGCGTCCGTCGGACGACATGATCAATCGCCAGTTGGCGAAACTCGAAAACGCCATCGTCGAGGTTGACAGCGAATACGCCGAAGCCTTGCCCGCGCTCGAAGAGACGGAGGTGGTGGAGGAAGCGACCGAAGCCGTAGCCGCCGAGCCGCCGATCGAGGACGTCGTTTCGGAGCCCGAAGCGCAGCCCGAGCCGGTTGGTGAAAGCCAGCCGGTTGCGGTTGCCGAGGAAGCGGCTCCGGAGGCCGAAAGCATTGCGGCACTCGACCACGACGCCGAGGTTTACGAGGAGCCGGCGCAGCCCGCCGAACACTACGTCGAAGCCGCAGAGGTAGCGCCGGCAGAGCCGGTTGCGGAAGAGCCGGTTGCCGAACATGTCGAAGCGACCGAGGCTCCGGTAGAGGAGCCGAGCGCCCCCGTCGTCGAAGAGCCGCAGGCGGATGCCCCGGTTTACGAGGCTGCGGAATATTCGGAGCCCGCTCCGGTCGAGACCTATGAAGAACCGGTCGTTCCTCCGTCGATAGACGAAGAACCCCGGTCTGTCGAAGAACCGACATGGGATGCTGCTCCCGCGGTGGCCGCCGAAGAAAAGTCGGCTGTCTCGGAGTGGGATCTGCCGGAATGGGAATCCGCCTCTCAAGTAGCAACGCACGCTGCTCCCACGGACCAGCAGGTCGGCGAAGAAGAGCCGGTCCATACCCCCGAGCTTCTTGGCATGCATCCGGTGGAAGAGCTGCAGCAGCATGCGCCGGCGGAGACCCCGAGGGCCGAAGCAGAGCTCCCCAAGACTGATTCCGCGCGCAACTGGTCGTTCGACGATAGTGACCCCTTTGCGCCTTTGGAGGAACGGCGAACCGAAAAGAGCGCGGAGCCGGAGATTGCCGATTGGTCCTGGCCGGTCGAGAAGACCGGACAGACGGCCTCGACCGATACCCCTCAGAGCCAGCAAGATCGTGCAGGCACAGCTTGGGATCACATCGACGACCTGCTCGGTTTCGAAGGTGCCACAGCTGCGGCGACGGCGGGTGCAGCAGCATCGACGGCTGCGCGTGAGCCGGAACGTGGCGCCGAGGCACTGGCGCCCGCGGCATCGCGGCCGGCATCTTACCGGGCCACTCCGAAGCCATCGCGCTTCAGCATCAAGCGCCTCGCCATCGCTGCAGTCACCTTGCTGGCGCTTGGCGGCGGCGGCTTCGCCTACTGGCAGAACCGGGAAGCCGGCAATGCCTGGCTTTCGGGCATCGTGGCATCGGTCACCTCGGCCGTTTCAAACATCGGTGGATCGCCGGCACAAGAGGGCGCTCCGCCGGCGGAAACCCAGGGAGAATCGACGCAGCAGGAACCGGCACAGCACGACGACACGGCGGTCCCGGACAACAGCTCGACCAAGTTCACCCAACGCCTTCTTGGTGATGGCTCGGAAGTCGACAATGGACCTGCCACCGCAAGCGGCGAGAGCGCCGCGCAGGAAGGCAAGTCCGTGGCACAGCAGACAGAGGCGAGCAAGCCCGTCGAAACGGCCACTGCCCAGGGTGGAACGGCCGGACAGGCTGCAGGCACGCCGCCTGCGGGCCAGCAGACCGGTGGTCAGCCGACGACGCCGGAGATTGCGATCGCCAATGGCGAGAAGATGTTCCTCTACGAAGAGCGTCTCGGCCAGTCTTCGCCGACGGCCATTCCAGGAACCGTTGCGTGGTCGGTAAAGGAAGAATCGCCTGGTGGCGACGCCAAGCCTGAACCGGCCATCCAGGCGCAAATCACCATTCCGGACCGGGGTCTGACCGCGTTGATGACGATCAAGCGCAACGCCGACGAGTCCTTGCCGGCCAGCCATGTCGTCGAATTCGTCTTCTCGCTGCCGCCGAATTTCGAAGGCGGCGCGATCGACAGCGTTCAGCGCGTTTCGATGAAGCGTACGGAGCAGGATCGCGGCGATGCGCTGATTGCGGTTCCGGCCAAGATCACCGACGATTTCCATATGATCGCGCTCAACGATTCGAAGGACGCGATCGGCAACAACACCGAACTGCTGCGCAGCCGGAGCTGGATCGACATTCCGCTGACCTACAGGAACGGGCGCCGCGCACTGCTGACGCTGGAGAAGGGGCCGAGCGGAACCGACGCCTTCAACCAGGCGATGCGCGCTTGGACGGCCGCACCGGCAACGGACGCGGCGACCAACAGCCAGTAAGCAAGCGCGATCGGACAGGACAAAGAAAAACCCGGCAGGAGCGATCCGCCGGGTTTTTCATTTGGCTTTTATCGATGACGGGCAGCCGTTAGCGCCCGAAAACCGTGAAGGGTGTTATGCGCCCTCGACGACCCGCAATGCATTGGCGCGCTCGAGAGCGGCCTTGCGCACGGCGTCCTGGACCTTCTCGAAGGCACGGACCTCGATCTGCCGCACGCGTTCGCGGCTGATGTCGAACTCGGCCGAAAGATCCTCGAGCGTCAGCGGCTCTTCGGTCAGGCGGCGCGCCTCGAAGATGCGGCGCTCGCGGTCGTTCAGCACCTTCATCGCATTGGCGAGCAACGCCCTGCGGTTTTCAAGCTCGTCCTGTTCGATCAGGATTTCTTCCTGGTTGTCGTGATCGTCGACAAGCCAATCCTGCCACTGGCCGGAGTCGCCTTCGCTCGCCTTGATGGGCGCGTTGAGGGAAGCGTCGCCGGAGAGGCGGCGGTTCATCGAAACCACTTCATCCTCGCTCACCTTGAGCGTGGTGGCGATTTCCTTGACTTGTTCGGGCTTCAGATCGCCCTCGTCGAGCGCCTGGATCTTGCCCTTGAGGCGACGCAGGTTGAAGAACAGCCGCTTCTGGTTGGCGGTCGTGCCCATTTTCACCAGCGACCACGAGCGCAGGATATATTCCTGGATCGCCGCCTTGATCCACCACATCGCGTAGGTGGCAAGGCGGAAGCCGCGATCGGGCTCGAACTTCTTGACGGCCTGCATCAAGCCGACATTGCCTTCGGATACGACTTCGCCGATCGGCAGGCCGTAGCCGCGATAGCCCATCGCGATCTTGGCGACGAGGCGAAGGTGGCTGGTGACCAGCTTGTGCGCTGCTTTGCGGTCGTCATGCTCCTGGTACCGCTTGGCGAGCATGTACTCTTCCTGCGGTTCCAGCATCGGAAACTTGCGGATTTCGTCGAGATAGCGATTGAGGCCGCCTTCTCCAGCGGCAATGGTCGGCAAATTGTTTCGGGCCATATGAAGCACCCCCCTTTGTCGTCTCCGGCCTCCGGTCGGCAAGCCGGGCATGTGGGTCTTCGTCAAGACCCCACGAGCCTAGAAAATAAGTACGGCGAAAGCATGATTCAAGGAGTCCGGTTTCACCAATCTGTGACGCCGGGCGACAGAAATGTCACGAACAAAGACTGAGCCTTAAATTGGAATCCCGACACCGGAATTCAAGGGCACGATCACTCTTCGCTCCGCAGGGCCTCGATCAGTTGCTCCATGTCGACAGGCACCGGTGATTCGAAATGCATGGTCTCGCCGGTCGCCGGATGTTCGAACTGCAGCATGAAGGCGTGCAGGGCCTGGCGGTGAAATTGATTGACGACGACCCTGGCCGCATCCGGCAACAAGTTCGCCTTGGTGCGGAAGGCGGCGCCGTATTCCGGATCGCCGATCAGCGGATGGCCGATATGGGCCATGTGCACGCGGATCTGGTGCGTGCGCCCCGTTTCGAGGTGGCATTCCACCGTCGACGCCAGGCAGGTGCCATCGGGCTTTTCGAGATAACGCTCGACGACCTCGTAGTGGGTGATGGCTTCGCGGGCGTCGTCGCTGTCTTCGCGCTTGACCGCGCGTTTCGTCCGGTCGACGGCACGCCCGAGTGGGGCGTCGATCGTTCCCTTCAGCTGCCGCGGGCGGCCCCAGACGACGGCCCGATAGGCGCGTTCGAGCGGGCCGGTGCGGCCGTGGTCGGCAAACTGCTCCGAGAGGTGGCGGTGCGCGGCATCGTTCTTGGCGACAACCATGACGCCGCTCGTCTCCTTGTCGAGGCGATGGACGATGCCCGGGCGCTTGACGCCGCCGATGCCCGACAGGCTGCTGCCGCAATGATGGATGAGCGCATTGACCAGCGTACCGGTCCAGTTGCCGGCGCCGGGATGAACGACGAGGCCGGCTGGCTTGCAAAGCACGATCAGGTCGTCGTCTTCGTAGAGCACGTCGAGCGAGATGTCTTCGCCCTTCGGCTCCGGATCTTCCGGTTCGGGCAGGTCGATCTCGAAGACATCGCCGGGATGGACCTTCTTCTTCGCTTCGGTCACCGCCTTGCCGTTGATCGACACCGCTCCCTGTGCGATCAGGCCCTTGATCCGGTTGCGGGAGAATTCACCCGAAAGTGCGTCCGTCAGGAAGGAATCCAGGCGTCCCGCGGCATCCTCGCCCGCCGTCAGGACTTTCCTATTGGCCGTCGCTTGTTTAAAGGGGTCGTTCATTCCGTTCAAATCCGAAAAAAGGCCAACCATGACCGCAATCGAGCCCGATGACCAGGAAGACAAGCCGCTAGATCCGGCCATGGAAAATGTCCGCCGCAAGATGGTGAAGCTTCAGCTCGTCTCGGCCGGCGTCATGTTGGTCATGCTTATGGCCGTCCTTGGGACGATTGTCTACAAGCTGACGCGCACGGACGCGAAGGCGCCCGTTCAGGCCGCCACTGCCGTCGTTCCGAGCGAAGCGCCGGTCAATGCGGTCGCAGCACTGCCCGCCGGCTTCACCGTCACGAACGTGGCGCTCTCCGGCTCCCAGGTGCTCTTCTACGGCAACCTGCCGGGATCGGAGCCGCGCGCCATCGTGTTCGATATCGGCGCCGGCCGCATCGTCGCCGACATCACCGTCAGGACCAACTGACGGCATGGCGAGCGCCCTCCCGCCCGTCCAGCGCATCGACGACGCCGCCGATCCCAGGATTGCCGGCTTCGTTTCGATCAAGGAGCGCGACCTGACGGGACGGCAGGGCCGCTTCATCGCCGAAGGCACGGTCGTGCTGCGCATGCTGGCGGCTGCGCATCAAAGCGGGCGCGGCTTTGCCGCCGAGGCGATCCTGCTGCTCGAAAACCGTCTCGCCGGCGTTCAGGAAATCCTCGAACGATTTCCGTCGACGGTGCCCGTCTATGTGGCGAACGCGCAGGTGTTCGATGCGATCGCCGGCTTCAACATGCACCGGGGCGTGCTTGCGCTCGGTCGCCGCGAAGGCGCGCCCGGCCGCGACGCCTTGATCGCGTCGCTGCCGGCGTCGAGCCTCGTGCTGGCGGCCTGCGGCATCTCCAATCACGACAACATGGGGGCGCTTTTCCGCAACGCTGCGGCCTTCGGGGTCGATGCCGTGCTGATGGACGAGACGAGCTGCGACCCGATGTATCGCAAGGCGATCCGCGTCTCCGTGGGCTCGGTGCTGACGGTGCCCTTTGTGCGCGAAGGCTCGGTGGCCGCGATGCTGGAGCGGCTGCAGCAGACGGGCTTTGCGATCTGGGGGCTCTCTCCCGCCGGAGAAACCGATCTTGGCGCGATCCCCCCGGCGGCGCGTACGGCACTTCTCATGGGGACCGAAGGGGAGGGGTTGCCGCAATCCGTGCTGACCTCGATCCGCACGGCGCGAATCCGCCAGCGTCCGGGCCTCGATAGCCTCAACGTCTCGACGGCGGCCGGCATTGCCCTGCACCAGGTGGCGCTGATCAACGGCCGCATCTGACACTCAAGGTTCCCAGGCTTTCCGGTGACAGCAGGAAATGGCTCGATCCCGTGACCTGGTGACCGGCGCGTGCGCCAAAGGCGTCAATGGTCTGCCCGGCCAACGGCTCTATTCGCGCGGCAGAATGTCCTTCGCCCGCTTCGCCAAACTCTCCCGCTTGGCTGCGCCTTGCTCTTGCTCTTCACCTGCCAGCAGATTGAGGATGGGGGAGGAGGGGCCTTCGTTCGTCGCCGTCAACGCAACCATGCCGGCGGCAATTGCCGCAACCTCGTCGCGCAGAGCGTCGTCATGGGCGGCGGATTTCGAATTGGTCAGGCGTTCCGAAAGCGCGGTGGCGCGGTTGCGCAGATCATCGGCGGCTGCAGAACCAGCAATCTCGCTGGCCGGCTGATCGGGCGGGGATACGGAACCGTTGGCAGCCTGTTCGGTGGCCGGCCGGCGTTCCTTCCTCAGCGGGAAGGCGATGCCCGCGGCGCGCAGGGCCTTGGCTGCATCGCGCATTTCCTGATTGGTATCCTTCACCTTGGTCTTCAACCGTTCGATTTCTCCCGCGCGCCGCTCGAGTGCGCTTTCGCGGTCGGCGCTGGTTGCCATCTCGCGCGCCAGCTTGTCTTCCAGCCGGTGTAGCCGCGTTTCGTCGCGAGAGAGGCGAATCTCCATTTCCTTGGCATGGGTCGTCTCGGCCTTGAGATCGCCACGCAGGGCTTCGCGCTCGTCGCGCAGCGTGGCTATCCGGCTCTTCAGATGCTCGACCTCGGTCTCGCGCGCCACCAGGGTGATCCTGAGATTGTCGATTTCGGCGGCATGCTGGGCGAGGTGGACGCCGAGCTTCTGTATCTCGTCGGATTTTCCGGCATTGTCGCGCTCGACGCTGTCGAGCGTTGCCTTCATCCGTTCCAGGCGCTGCTCGAATTGCCGGATGGCAGAGCGCATGTCCGCCGCTTCGACGTTCATGTCGGCAAGCTGCGCATGCAGGTCGGCATTCTCGCCGCCAAGGCGCCGCGCCTCGTGCAAACTCTTCTCGTTGGCAAGCATCAGCGACACGCCCTTGTCGCGTTCGCGCTTCAGGGCTTGCTGCGTGCGGGCGTTTTCAGCGGCGTAAGCGGCCCGGGCAGCGTCCTTCTGTGCGCGCACCTCCTGCGGGCTGAGCGGCATGGTCGCCTTCAGTCGGTCTTCGGCAAAGCGCACGATGCGGCGGTGGATCGCCGGTGCGACCAGCAGACCGATGATGATCGCCGTCAGAAAGCCCAGGGCAAAGAGAAGCGCGAATTGGATCACGAGCTGGCCGTTTCAAAACTGTACCGGAACCGGAGTGGCTGCCGGACCTCGCGGTGCGGCAGGCACTCCTTAATTCCGCATTCTTGCACTAAACATGACGTTTCGTGCGCTGCAAGTCTCCGGCGCGGGATTTTGCCGGCGCCGACCCGACTACAGCGACCTTCGCGCGCTCTTTAGACGCGCGAAGGTCGCTGTAGCATTTTAGATCTGCTGCATAATTTTGCCCTTATATCGATGCCGATTTAAGGAATAATGCAGCTGACCTCAGAAGGGGTTCCAGGTGGGTGTTTGGGTCATCTTGAGGTAGCCGACATTGACGCCGAGCCGCGCGCCGATGCCGGTGCGGATCGGAACGACGACGATCTGTTCGTCGGTCAGCACCGTCATGCCGACGCCAGCGACGACGTAGGCCGAACCGGAGACGCCGCCGAAGCGCTTGTAGAGTGCCGGCACGCTCGGCAGATTGTAGACGAGCATCATGGCGCGGCTGCCCTGGCCGCCCCAGTCGATGCCGAGTGACGGACCCTGCCAGAAGACGCTGTGCTGGCCGGCGTTCTTGGTGTTGAGTTCGCCTTCGCCATAGGTGAGACCGGCGATGAATGCGCCGGAGCCTTCCTGGCCGAGAATGTAGCCGTTCGGCAGGCCGTAGCGCTCGAAGGCGCGTTCGACGACCTTCGCCAAGCCGCCCGAAGTTTCGCCGAAGAAACCGTGACCGGCATCGACGATTTCCTGCATCGTGTATTGGCTGTTGTTCGCAGACTGGGCATGCGCCGTCGTTTGGGCAGCAGCGACCAGGAACAGCGTGGCCAGGACAACACGGCAGGCCTGTGTGGCTGCCTTCATGATCTGATGCATCGTTTCCTCCGTCAGGCGCGAAAATTGCTCGCTTGCGGGTTTGCAGCGGCCGCCAGTCAGACCACTGTGCGACCAGTGAGGGGGCTGGACCATTTCCATGCAATTTGAACCGATGGTCTTAACAATCGGTTTACCAAATGTGGTGTCATTATGATCCACTGATGAACGGCTGCGCCGGGCAGCCCATGACTTGCGTCTTTTCGCGTGAGGCTTTACCGGCGTCACGATGGCGCGTGCCCCCAAGCGGCGGGCCGGCGGAACCAACAAGGATACACGATGGCAACGAATCCGAACCTGACACTGACGGGACCCGATCTGGCCGCGCTTCTGTGCAGCCGGGTTTGCCACGACATCATCTCGCCGGTCGGTGCCATCAACAACGGCCTGGAACTGCTGGATGAGGGCGGCGCCGACGCCGATGCGATGGACCTGATCCGGACGAGCGCGCTCAACGCCTCGGTCCGCCTGAAATTCGCCCGCCTCGCATTCGGCGCATCCGGCTCGGTCGGTGCCTCGATCGACACCGGTGAAGCGGAGAAGGCGGCCAAGGATTTCGCGGCTGCCGAAAAGAAGACCGAGGTCAACTGGCACGGCCCGCGCGCGATCATCGCCAAGAACCGGGTCAAGCTGCTCCTGAACCTCTTCCTCATCGCCTATGGGGCGATCCCGCGCGGCGGTTCGATCGACGTCACGCTGGAGAACCCGGAATTCGACGCCGTCTTCACCCTGGTCGCGAAGGGCCGCATGATGCGCGTACCGCCGAGGCTGACGGAATTGCTGTCCGGTACGCCGGAGGAAGCGGTCGACGCGCATTCGATCCAGCCTTACTACACTGTGCTGCTCGGCGAGGAAGCCGGCATGACGATCGAGGTTGCATCGACCGGTGAAGAGATCATCTTCACCACCCGCGTTGCAGCCTGAGGTTTCATTTCCCGCCTGCAATCATTCTATTCAAAGTCCTTAAAACGTGCGGTCCCGCGCTTCGGCGTGGGGCCGCACATGTGCGTCATGTTTCTTTCTGCTTGCGTCCATTTCTGGAAAACTTAATGTTTTCAGATGGTTGATGCGGCGAAGAAAGGCGCTATTAAGCAAACTCCGTAACGAATTCTTTCCCAAATTTGTATAGAGTTGTTTCAAGCCTGCGAGTACGCGTATAGGTAAGTTGCGAAGGGAGTTGGACATGCGGCGCTTGATGATTGCCGACGGCTCGGATGTCGTCCGGAAAGTTGGGAAACGTATCCTGTCCGGCATGGGCTTCATGGTTTACGAGGCATCGAACAGCCTCGAGGCGCTTGTCCGCTGCGAAGCTGAACTCCCGAACATCCTGGTCATCGACGCCGGGCTGGAAGGCGCGCTCGAACTCATCGGCAACATCCGGCGGCTCCCGAACGGCCCTTCGGTGCGGATCTATTACTGCGTCGTCGAGGCGGATCTGAAGAAGATGATGGCCGGCAAGCGGGCCGGCGCCGACGACTTCCTGCTGAAGCCTTTCGACCGCAAGATCCTGACCAGTGTTTTCGCAAGCCAGTCGATGGCGGCCTGAGCACTCACGCGCACATATTCCGGATGAGATGAAAGCCGTGGCCACTGCCGCGGCTTTTGCGTGTTTGCCGCCGGCC
The DNA here is from genome assembly GCF_049905105.1 of Ensifer sp. R-19. Classification (NCBI taxonomy): domain Bacteria; kingdom Pseudomonadati; phylum Pseudomonadota; class Alphaproteobacteria; order Hyphomicrobiales; family Rhizobiaceae; genus Ensifer; species Ensifer sp. R-19. Next base: position 2,960,017 of record NZ_CP184569.1, on the reverse strand, counting down.
GTTGGTTCTTCATGCGCGCGAAGGGGCTGCGCCTTTTGAGGGGGAGCGGCGTGAGATATGGCTACTTGCATCTTTCCTTTAATCGTAGCCGATTAAAGGAAAGATGCAGTGAATTAAATTGCTACAGCGACCTTTGCGCGCCTGATAAGACGCGCGGCGCTGTAGAAGCGACAAAACCCGCTCGTGGCGGGTTTTGTGAACACTCTGGGCCCGCATCATGCGGGGGGCATGCAGGCCCTTGCGGGTATCAGGCGGTTTCGGCGTACTCGGCGCCATCCGGCTCGCGCAGCACGTAGCCGCGGCCCCAGACGGTCTCGATGTAGTTGGCGCCGCCGGCAGCGTTTGCAAGCTTCTTGCGCAGCTTGCAGATGAAGACGTCGATGATCTTCAGTTCCGGCTCGTCCATGCCGCCATAAAGGTGGTTCAGGAACATTTCCTTGGTCAGCGTCGTGCCCTTGCGCAGCGAAAGCAGCTCGAGCATCTGGTATTCCTTGCCGGTCAGGTGGACGCGCTGTCCGCCGACTTCGACCGTCTTGGCATCCAGGTTGACGATCAGCTCGCCGGTGGAGATGACCGACTGGGCATGACCCTTGGAACGACGGACGATGGCGTGAATACGGGCGACCAGCTCATCCTTGTGGAAGGGCTTGGTCATGTAGTCGTCGGCGCCGAAGCCCAGGCCGCGGACCTTGTCTTCGATGCCGGCCATGCCCGAGAGAATCAGGATCGGGGTCTTCACCTTGGAAAGGCGCAGCGTTCTCAAGACTTCATAGCCGGACATATCCGGCAGGTTGAGGTCGAGAAGGATGATGTCATAGTCATAAAGTTTGCCGAGATCGACGCCTTCTTCACCGAGGTCGGTGGTGTAGACATTGAAACTCTCGGACTTGAGCATCAGCTCAATGCTCTGAGCCGTTGCACTATCGTCTTCGATTAATAGAACCCGCATATTCTTCCCCTTTTCCGCCGCCCAAGGTCGTCGTGGCACCCTTACGCGATACGGATCCAGTCGTTGCCTGATTTGGAGGCTGCCACCAAATGGTTAACAAATTCTGATTCCCTCTGGCAAGGTGTATCGAGTTTGTTAAATATTTTTACCAGTCTCCTGATTTCCAACGTGAATCCAGAACGGCTAATCTCATGTGAAACATGAGGAAATGCCACTATCTGACTCTTCCGACTCGTTAATGCCAGGGCGGTCACATTTCGTGCCTCAGCATTTACGGAGCCTTAAATCATCACGCCTATGATTAACGATGCCCGTAAACGAAAGGTTACCAGCGGTAGGCTTTTGTTAATATCGCTGAAGATTTTTCGTTTCCGGCCCCGTTCGGGCCGGCTCGCGGGCAAATCAGTAACCGGGGTCTCGTTATCCACGGGAGTATTGCGTATGAAAGCACGTGAGAGCCTTGTCCGCCTGAAGGAATTTCAGGTCCGCGAGAAGCAGCGTCAACTGAACCAGCTTCAGATGATGATGGCTGAGTTCGAACGGATGACCAAGGATCTGGAAAATCAGATTATTTTCGAGGAAAAGAAGTCGGGCATCTCCGATCCCCAGCACTTCGCCTATCCCACCTTCGCCAAGGCCGCACGTCAGAGAGCCGACAATCTTCAGGTTTCCATTCGCGAACTGAAGGCGCAGCAGGATGCTGCCGAGCTCGCGCTCGAAGAAGTGCAGGCTGAATACGCGAAGGCGGCGGCCCTCGAAGAGCGGGACACATCGACCCGCCTGCGGGCATAAGCTGCGGCTCTTGCGCCCCGATCGGGCGCAGCCGAACCGCAAGCCTTTGATCTAGCGGACGATTTGATCTCCAGGTCGATTCCGGTCCGGGGAATTTGTGCGCTGGTCAGGCGGGTAGCCCGTTTCGGGGCAGATATTTCCAGCCTTGTCGGGGCATGCGTCTGGCATGACCCGATCCGGCACGATCGTGACAAGACGAAGAGACCCGCCCGATGCCTTGGCGTTCGGGCGGGTCTTCTCATTTTGAGATCAGCGCAAGTCTGTTGAGATCAGGAGAGGCTTGCCGGCGCGCAGCCGTGTCTCATGCCTGGATGACATCCTGCCATTCGGGGTGCCGCATCGTCTGCGCCTTCATGAAAGGGCAGAGCGGAATGATCTTCCAGCCGCCTTTGCGGGCTTCCTCGATAGCGTGTTTGGCGAGCGCCTGGCCGACGCCCTTGCCGCGCAAGGCATCCGGAACAAGGGTGTGATCGACGATGATCAATTGCGGCGACGTGCGCGAATAGGTCATTTCCCCGGTATGCCCCTCGACAACGGTCGAGTAGCGGCCGTGCGATCCAGTTTCCTCGTGTAAGATTTCCATGACAGCCTTCCTTGGCGAACCGGGTTTCCTTGTCCGAAAGCTAGCGCAGAAATCCGGAAATCGAAATCCACCAAACCCGTGCCGCGGTACACAGACTGTTCCCGAAACAGCACCAATCCGCCTTTCACCGCGAGGCTGAAACGACGGCGGCGGCTCCGGGGAACCCGAAGCCGCCGCTCGACCTATGGCCCTGTAATGGGCGAACTAGTGGCGATACTGCTGGATGCGAGTGGTGCGCAGGCCGGCAAGACCATGATCGTTGATCGAGGACTGCCAGGACAGGAATTCTTCGACCGTGAGGGTATAGCGTTCGCACGCCTCCTCAAGGCTCAAAAGGCCACCGCGCACGGCGGCAACAACCTCTGCCTTGCGGCGTATCACCCAGCGCCGGGTATTCGCCGGCGGCAGATCCGCAATCGTCAGAGGGCTGCCATCGGGGCCGATGACATATTTTACACGTGGTCGCATCATTTCGGTCATGGGACTCTCTACACAAACTCAAGACCATATGACCGTGACCTTAGCCTGCCACATTTAACATTTGCCTAAGCAGGAAGTAACAATTTACTCATAATTTGAGACACTTCGGCGGGGCGCCATTTCGACCGCCCGCCCCACTCAATTCATGGGGCTGCGCGCCCTATGCTTGTGAATTGCTTTGAGAAGAGCCTGGATTATCCCGGAATTGTCATGGGAGCCATGCAATTACCACATTTCACTTTAACTAAAATTCTTGGTAACGAGGCGCCGAAATAAGGATGAGCGTCGTATGCGCGCTCCCGCAATCATTCTTGGTGCATCGTCATAGTTTTCACAACCGGACGCGTTTCTTGCGCGGACAGGCCGGTAGCGGCGGCTGTATTTGTTCGCCGGGGTGAACTTCATGCCTCAGGTGATCTGAGGCGTTTTTTGTATTCTCTCGACCGGGCGCGGTGGCGCCTGGGGATGTGGTGATCGCAGATGAAGGAATCGAATGAACCGGCCTTGCTGCGCGAGGCTGAAGCGGCGGATATTTTTTCGGACGTCGATACGGCTGCCGTCCGCACCGAATACGAACTTCTGCATCTCATGCGGCGACTGATCGCCCGCTATGGTTTTGGCCATTTCATGATCGCGCGCATGCCGCTCGCCGAACAGCAGCGCTTCTCCGAGCGGCTGGTGCTCAGCAACTGGCCGTCGGAGCTCGTCCGCCAATACGACGCCTGCGAAAGCTTCCAGTCGAGCACATTGGTCGAGCGGCTGCGGTTTACGAAGCTGCCGGTAACCGGCGGACCCGAGCTCCTCGATATCGCCGCAAAGCCGGTGGACGAGGCCATGGTGCACCGGCTGCTCGCTCACCCGGAGATGGCCCGCCATTTCGCCGTGCTCCTTCACACGAGCAATGGTGATCCCTTCATCGCCATGCTGTCCGGCCGCCGCGAGGCACCGGTCGGCGTCGAATGCGCGACACTCTATCTGACGCTGGTCCAGCTTTTCGAATGCCTCGAGCGTACCTTCGACACCGGCAATTCGGCGCGCGAGAAGCTCTCGAGCCGCGAGGTGGAATGCCTGCGCTGGGCGGCTGCGGGCAAAAGCAGCGACGAGATCGCCATCATCTTGGGCATCTCGACCTACACCGTCAGCAGCTACTTCAAGAGCGCGACCCGCAAGCTCGACGCCGTCAACCGCATGCAGGCGATCGCCCGCGCCATGCGGCTGAAGCTGATCTGAGCTGGCATGACGCGTCCCAATGGACGCGCGGTGCTGTCGGGTATGGCGGCCGGCCTTGCCGCCGGACGGACAAGTTTCTATATGTCGCGGAAATGAAAGTGCTGCGGCGACCTTTGCGCGTCTCATTGGACGCGCGGCGCCTACCGCATGTTTCCTTTAATCGTAGCCGATTAAAGGACAAAAACATGCAGCAACAAAGTGCTACAGCGACCCTTGCGCGTCTGATCAGACGCGCAAGGGTCGCTGTAGAAGCCGAGCATACCGTGAGCCGAGAGTTCCTCGGCCAAGCATCGCATGAAGCGTGAAACAGGGCCGGCGCATGGATTGCCGCCCGAAGGCCGGATTGGATCCCGTGAACAGTCTCGATTTTGACCGCAAGCCCGAAGATACGCGTGTCGTCGTCGCCATGTCCGGCGGCGTCGACAGTTCCGTCGTTGCTGGCCTGCTCAAACGCGAGGGCTACGACGTTCTCGGCATCACGCTGCAGCTTTACGATCACGGCGCTGCCGTGCACCGCGCCGGCTCTTGCTGCGCCGGCCAGGACATCGACGATGCCCGCCGCGTCTGCGAAACCCTCGGCATTCCGCACTATGTGCTCGACTACGAAGCGCGCTTCCGTGAAACGGTGATCAATCCGTTTGCCGAAAGCTATATCGCCGGCGAGACGCCGATCCCCTGCGTTGCCTGCAACCAGACGGTCAAGTTCGCCGACCTGCTTGCGACCGCCAAGGAGCTCGGCGCCGATGCGCTGGCGACCGGCCACTATATCCGCTCGCGCCCGAGCCCAAGCCCGCGCTATGCCGGCCAGCGGGCGCTTTACCGGCCGACCGATGCCGAGCGCGACCAGAGCTACTTCCTGTTTGCCACGACCCAGGAACAGATCGACTATCTGCGCTTTCCGCTCGGCGGCTATTCCAAGGCCGAAACGCGCAAGTTCGCCGAGGAGATGGGCCTCGTCGTCGCCCAGAAGGCCGACAGCCAGGACATCTGTTTCGTGCCGCAGGGCAAATACAGCGACATCGTCTCCAAGCTGAAGCCGAATGCAGCCCTTTCCGGCGAGATCGTTCATCTCGACGGCCGCGTGCTCGGCACGCACGAAGGTATCCTGCACTTCACCATCGGCCAGCGCCGCGGCATCGGCATCGCCACCGGCGAGCCGCTTTACGTGGTCTATCTCGACGCGCGCTCGCGCCGCGTCATCGTCGGCCCCAAGGAGGCGCTCGAAACCCGCCGCGTCTATCTGCGCGACGTCAACTGGCTGGGCGACGAGGACGTCGAAGTGGCGGCTGCGCGCGGCTTTGACTGTTTCGCCAAGGTGCGCTCCACCCGCCAGCCGGCGCCTGCCGTGCTGGCGACGGACGAGGAGGGCATCTATGTGGAGCTCGCCGAAGGCGAAGCCGGCATCGCGCCCGGCCAGGCCTGCGCGCTCTATTCCGGCGTCGGCGAGGATGCACGCGTCTATGGCGGCGGTTTCATTCGCAAATCGGAGCGCGAAGCGAGTGCCGAAGCGGCGTTGAAGGTGCTTCTTTCGGCGCCTGCGGCCGCCTGAAGCCCTTGATTTCCGGGCTGTTGTGAAAACTTCACATTTTCCCGGAGACTTGGCTTGACACTGCCCGGAAGCGGGCCGTATAAGCCGCCCGTCCAGTCAAGACGGCTTCTCCTTCGAAGCCCTGACGCGGTACCCGGCGGAGTAGCTCAGTAGGTTAGAGCAGAGGAATCATAATCCTTGTGTCGGGGGTTCGAATCCCTCCTCCGCTACCATTTCTCCAATTGTCCATACCTGAGACATAGGTAATCCCAGCGCGGAAAACGCACCCCCTGTGGCGGAGTTTTCGGGCTAGATTGGCGCGGCCGCCGCTTGCCGCCTTTTCTATTCTCCTTGTTGAAGCAAGGCCACGGCATTCGCCACGTGGTGCGATATACAGTGGTTTTCGTATGTAACGGAGCCCTGTCAGGGAGGGAACGCCGCCCTCAATGACGCGTTGGATTCAATGGCAACGTCAGTGCCGGCCCGCTTCTGACACCGAACTGCCTTCTGAATTGCCTCGACGCGCTGCCGTCGAAAAGCGACTGCGGCAGCGGTGAACCGATAGTCCATTTGTACTTCGCGTCCGAATCGTTGCTCAGCTTCTGGTGCATGATCGCGCTCAAGGGCAGGACATATTCCGGCTTGCGCAGGCCCTTCTCGGAGTTGCCCAGCCATGTCAGGACGACGAGGATTTCGCCGCCGAGTTCGAGTGCGTCCAATGCCAGCTGCTTCCCGCCGACGGATGCGCGGACCGCCTGTTCGTGCAGCTTGAAGGTGCTGAGCTTCAGCTCGTTTTGCGGATCTGCCATATTTGCCTCGGCCCCTTTGGGAACATTGATAGACGTCTGTTTCGAGCGTTCGATTCGCTCGATCGGCGTTGCCTATCATAATCTCTCCGGCCGTTCATGGGGCGGCTGATCGATGCAAAAAGGCGCCGCCATCATCGATGGTAGCGCCTACAGATCGTTTTGCTCGAAGGAGGTGCAGACGGAGGAAAGCCAGTTCGACACGCTGCCTGACTTTCGCGGCCGGAACGAGGGCCTTAGTAGTGGATCGACGAAGTGATGGTCGAGTAGTCAGGCAGGTTGATATCGGCGATTTCGGCCGCCCGATATTGGGACAGGGCGAAGTGCATGATGGCGATCACGGTGATCGAGAAGACCAGTACGGTGACGTTGACGCCGAAAGCGGTTTTGATCATGTCCGTGTCCTCCAAGCCCTGCGTTTGTTGACGTGTGTCGGTAGAAACCGTGACATAGAGACTATCGTGTGGCGTCAGCTGCGCTGTTCCCCGGGGAACATGAGATATGGTTACTGGAAACTTAATCGTCGTTGCCTGAAAAGCGCACCTGGCCGAACGGCTTGCGATCGGGGCGCCCTCAACTAGAGTGCGCGCGTCGTGCCGGATCGGATTCGGGACCGGACATCTTCACCATCTGGCGTCCTGTGCGCTGCTTTGGCCCGGGCCTGAGCACGGCAATCCCATCGGCGCCTCGTTTTTCAAAGTGATTGTTGCATGACCATTTCCATTCGCCCCTCCCGTCCTGACGATTATCCGCGCACCTTCGAGATCTGGCGCGGCGCCGTGGTCGCCACGCACGACTTCCTGACGCCGGAGGACTTCGCTGCCATTGAGAGGATGGTTCGCGACCAGTATCTGCCGGCAGCCGAGTTCTGGATTGCGGCTGACGAAAACGATCAGGCGCTCGCCTTCATGGGCATGAGCGGGGCGCAGATCGACTCGCTCTTCGTTCACGCGGAGGCGCGCAGCAGTGGCGTCGGCCGGCGGCTCGTCGAGCATGCGATGACGCTGCATCCGGTGTTGACGGTAGACGTCAACGAGCAGAATGCCTCTGGGGCCGGGTTCTATCAGCGCCTGGGGTTCGAAGTGATTGGGCGTTCGCCGGTCGACGATGCCGGCCGGCCCTATCCCTTGCTGCATTTGCGCCGGGGTTGATTGGCGCAAGCCGGCGCCCGATCAGGCGGCCGGCTTGTCGATAGTGATCACGAACACAACGGCTGAGGTCGTCGGCTCGATCGTGACAGTGGCTGAGCCTTTGAGGATCGCCGTGTCGCCTGCTGCGAGGTCGGCTTGTCCCTCTGCCGCTGCCAAGCGCACGGCACCGCCATGGCAAAGGACGATGGTCGTGTCGGTTGTGCCGTCCACTGTCTGCGGATGGCCGATCGACAGGCGCTGGACCGTATGCGTAAGCTTGCCGCGCCGGGTCATGACGTTGAGGTCGACGATCGGACCGTCCACGAGCGTTGCTGATGTTGCGACATCGGCCGGGAAAGGCAGTGGTGCCGTCTCGCCGGTCATCAAAGCGGGCTCGCGCCCTTCGATCGTCAGCCGCATGCCTTTGCCCTGAAGGATCGAAAGCGTGCGGTCGATGCCGGGGAAGCTGGAGAAGGGGCCGTCGCTGGCCACAGTCGCCATGCTTACGCGCCAGTCGAAATCGGCGAGCGAGGCGTTATCCGGGAAGACGGCGATCTCCACCGTCTCGCCGCCGCCGTTCTTCCACGGCATGCGCTTGTAGTTCTCCGCGCGCAGAATCTTCATGGCGTGCTCTCTTCCATGAGTGCGCGCATGCGCGCGAAATCGCCATTCAGTGGCCGGTCGTCGGCATAGGTCGGGATCGCCGCGCGGATACGGCGGTAGAGCCCGTCGGTGCGGGCGGCACGGCCGCGCGGCTGAAGGTCGTAGGCCTGGGATGCGGCCAGCAGTTCGATCGCGAGGATCGTCTCGAGGTTGTCGGCAATCGACAGCGCCTTCCAGGCGGCCGGCGTCGCATGGGTGAGGATGTCTTCCTGCAGCGCCGAGGTGATGCCGCCATCGAGGCTGGCGGGGGCGGCGAGGCGTCGGTTTTCGGCGGCAAGAGCGGCAGCCGTATACTGCGCGATCATGAAGCCGGAGGAGACGCCGCTGTCGCCGGCGAGAAACGCCGGCAGACGGCTCACGAGCGGATTGACGAGCCGGTCGATGCGGCGCTCGGAAATGGCGGCGACTTCGGCGACCGCGACCGCCAGGCTGTCCATGGCAAGCCCGAGGGCAGCACCAACCGCATGGGCCTGCGAATGCACTTCCGGCGCCTCAGGGGTACCGGAAACGGCCGGGTTGTCGGTGAGGCTTGCAAGCTCCCGGTCGACGACTTCGGCAACCTGCTTCAGCACATCGCGGGCAGCGCCATGCACATGCGGCACGGCGCGAAGGCTCAAGGGGTCCTGCGTGCGGGTGCCTGCGGTTTCCGCAAGCATCGGGCTATCGGCAAGATAGGTGCGCAGCGACGCGCCGACCTCTTCGAGACCCTTGGAGCGGCGAAGCGCAAGCGGCACGGCGGCAAAGGCATTGGCCTGGCTGCCGAGGTTTTCATAGGTCATGGCGGCAGCCGCATCCGCCCAGTCGAACAGGCGGGCGGCACGGGAAAGCGTCAGCGCCGCGAGACCGGTGGCGCAGGGCGTGCCGTTGACGAGGCTCAGGCCCTCCTTGGCTTCCAATCGCAATGGCTTGAGGCCGACGCGGGCGAGGGCTTCTGCACCGCCGATCTTGCCCTTGCCGTCGTCGACGCTTCCGTGGCCGATCAGCGCGAGGCCGATTGCGGCTGCATGGGTGAGATAACCGACCGAACCGCGCGAGGGGATGGCGGGGATAAGGTTGGCGTTGAGCAGACCCAAAAGCGCCTCGACAGTTTCGACGCGCACGCCGGAATAGCCGTGGGCGAAGTTGGCGATCTGGGCCGCCATGACCGCGCGCGCTTCCGGGCGGGGAAGCGGGTCCCCGACGCCGCAGGCGTGGCTGAGGATGATGTTGCGCGAGAGCGCTTGCTGGTTTTCGCGGTCGATGATGACATCGCAGAGCGCGCCGACGCCGGTGTTGATGCCGTAACCGCGGATACCGCGCTCGACCAGCGCATCGACAATGCGGCGCCCATTGACGATGCGCCGCCGCGCGGCATCGGAAAGCGCGAGCGGTGCGCCATTGGCGACCGCCGCGATTTCCTGCCAGGTCAAAGGCGCGTCGAGGATTATGCTCTCACTCATGGGCTTCCGGCCGTCCCTGTCGGCGTTGCACGAACCGGGCAACATAGTCGTTGGCCGGCCGCTCCAGGATATCGTCCGGCGTGCCGACCTGCACCACCTGTCCGTCCTTGAGGATGGCGATTTCCGAACCGATGCGCAGCGCCTCGTCGAGATCGTGGGTGATGAAGACGATGGTTTTCGACAGGTTCTGCTGCAGTTGCAGCAGCTGGTCCTGCATGTCGGCGCGGATCAGCGGGTCGAGGGCCGAGAAGGCCTCGTCCATCAGGATCACGTCGGTGTCGGCGGCGAGCGCCCGGGCAAGACCAACGCGCTGTTTCATGCCGCCAGAGAGCTGATGCGGGAACTTGGCGTCGTAGCCGGCAAGGCCGACCGTCTCGATCCACTTCATGCCGATGTCGCGGGCCTCAGCCTTCGGCAGGCCGCGCACGCGCTGACCGTAGACGACGTTCTGCAGCACGGTGCGGTGCGGCATCAGCGCAAAACTCTGGAACACCATGCTGACGCGGTGCATGCGGAAGGTGCGCAGCGCCTTGGCGTCAAGCGTCAGGATATTGCTGCCGTCGAACATCACCTCGCCGCTGGTCGGTTCGATCAGCCGGTTGATGTGGCGCACCAGCGTCGACTTGCCGGAGCCCGAAAGCCCCATGATCACGAAGATCTTGCCGGCGCCGATCGTCAGGCTGACATTGTTGAGGCCGACGCTGCAGCCGGAGCGGGCGAGGATTTCGGACTTGTTGAGCCCTTCCTTGGCCATGGCGAGCGCGGCCTTGGAGTCCTGTCCGAAGATCTTGTAGACGTTGCGGATCTCGATATCAGCCATTGCGGGGATCCTCCGTCTGGCTCTTGCCGAAGCCTTGTGTGATGCGGTCGAGTACGATCGCGAGAATGACGATGCCGATGCCGGCTTCCAGGCCCTTGCCGACGTCGAGCGTCTGAATGCCGTTCAGCACCTGCTCGCCGAGGCCGCGGGCGCCGATCATCGAGGCGACGACCACCATCGACAGCGCCATCATGATTGTCTGGTTGAGGCCGGCCATGATCGTCGGGGTGGCGAGCGGCAGCTCGACGCCGAAGAGGATCTGGTTGGGGCTGCCGCCAAAGGCGGTCGCCGCTTCCACCACCTCATGGTCAACCTGGCGGATGCCGAGATCGGTAAGGCGAATGAGCGGCGGCACGGCATAGATGATGGTGGCGAGGATCGCCGGCACCTTGCCGAGGCCGAAGAGCATCAGCGCCGGGATCAGGTAGACGAAGCTCGGCATCGTCTGCATGACGTCGAGCACCGGCAGGGTGATGTTGCGCATCACCCGGCTCTTGGCGACGAGAATGCCCATGGGCACGCCGATGACGACCGAGACGATCGTTGCCATCAGCATCAGCGCCAGCGTCTGCATCGTCAGGTCCCAGAGGCCGAGCACGCCGACGAAGAAGAGCAGGATACCGACGGCCACCGTCAGGGTCCAGCGCTTGGAGCTCTGCCAGGCAAGCGCCATGAAAATCAGGATGACGACCCACCAGGGCAGGCCGCGCAGGATCCATTCGATGAACAGAACGGCTTTTAGAATGACGGCGCTGATCGCCTTGAAGACCCAGCCATAGCCGCTGACCAGCGCCTGGATGAAATCATTCACGGGTCCGCGAATGGAGAGATTGAGAGAATCCGGAAACATCGGACGCGTTCCTTGCTCGGGCTGCCAGCGGACACGGTGAGCCGCCGACGGCGCTTGCCTCGGGTATTGTGGCCAACCGCCAGCTCAAGCTCACGCGCGCATTGGATGCAGCGACAAGCCCGAGCTGGCGATGGGTCGCGATTACTTCAGGCTGGCTTCGATCTTGCCGCGGGCTTCGTCCGAAACCCACTTGCCCCAGACGTCGGCCTTGGTCTTCAGGAATTCGGCGGCGGCTGCCGTCGCGTCGACCTTGTTGTCGGCCATGTAGGCGAGGCTGCCGTTGACGGCTTCGAGCGGGAAGGTCGCCTTTTCGAGGATCGCGACGATCTCCGGCGCTTCCTGAGCGAAGGTGCTGTTGACGCCGTAGGAGACGTCGACCGACGGGAAGGCGCAGCCCTCATCGCGCTTGCCGTTGGCGCTCGAAAGCTCCTTCCAGCAGGCTTCGCTATAGGCCGGCTCTTCGAGCTGGACGAGCTTGAACTTGCCCATGATCGCGGTCGGCGACCAGTAGTAGAAGAGGATCGGCTCGCCCTGGAGATAGGCGGACGTGATGGCGGAATCGAGCGCAGTGCCGGTGCCCGGACGGAAGTTCACATAGGTCTCGCCGAGCTTGTAGGCTTCAAGCTTGGCGGAGCTCACGCCCTCGCAGGTCCAGCCCGATGGGCAATTCAGGAAGCGGCCCTTGGTCGGCTCTTCCGGATCGGCGAAGAGCTCGACGATCTTGGGGTCGGAAAGCTGCGACACGTTCTTCAGGTCCGGAGCCTTGGCTTCGAGATTGCGGGAGGCATCGCCCTTGACCACGTATTCCGGCACGAACCAGCCTTCGCTGGCGCCGACGAAGGTCTTGCCGACGGCGACGACCTTCTTTTCTTCCACGGCCTTGTTCCAGACGTCCGAACGGCCGAGCCATTCCTCGGCGAAGATCTGCACGTCGTTGTTGGCGGTCGCCTGTTCCAGCGTCACCGAGTTGCCGGGGATCGAATCCACCTGGCAGTCGTAGCCCTTGGCAAGAATGGTCTTCATCACTTCGGTGATGAAGGCGCCGCTTTCCCAGTCGATGCCGGCGAACATGACGGTCTTGCCGTCGCCGCAATAGGAGGCGCTGGCGCTGCCGGTGGAAGCCGCGAGCACGAGGCCGGTGGCGGCAAGGGTGAGTTTCAATTTGCTGATCGACATTAAGCTGTTCCCTGTTTTGATTTTGGCTTCTGTTACTATTTCAGTTTCATCAGCACCCGCGCGAAGGCGCGGTCGATATCGTCCTCCCGGTCGTGGCGTCCGTTCCGGATCTTCCACTCGCCCGCGACCATGACGTCGCGGACGCTCTCGCCGCCGAGCGCAAAGAGCCAGCGGTCGAGGATCTGGTTGTCGCTGGCGGCGGCGATGTAGGGATTGTCGCCGTCGAGCACGACGAAATCGGCGCGTGCGCCGACAGCGATGCCTGACGTCTTCTGGCCGGCCGCCTGGGCGCCGCCCTTGTGGGCAGCGTCGAAGATGGTCCGGCCGATCGAGGCGCCGGGGCCGGAGGCCAGCCGGTTGCGGCGGCGGTCGCGCAGGCGCTGGCCGTATTCGAGCAGGCGCAGTTCCTCGGCGACGCTGGTCGCCACATGGCTATCGGTGCCGACGCCGAAGATGCCGCCTTCGGCCATGAAGTCGACCGCCGGGAAGATGCCGTCGCCGAGATTGGCTTCGGTCGCGGGGCAGAGACCGGCGACCGCACCGGAGCGCGCCAGACGCTGCCGTTCGTCGTCGGTCAGATGCGTGGCGTGGATTGCGCACCAGCGCTCGTTGACGGGCATTTCGTCAAGCAGCCACTGAACCGGACGACGGCCACTCCAGGCGAGGCTGTCGTCGACTTCCTTGGTCTGCTCGGCAACATGGATATGGATCGGCCCTCTTACGGGCGCTGCATCGAGGATCGTGCGCATTTCTTCGGGCGTCGCCGCACGCAGCGAATGAATGGCGTAGCCGAGCGTATGGCCGGCCTCGCGGCAAAGAGGCTCAAGGCGCTGGAGCAGGGCCAGGAAACGATCCGGATCATGCAGGAACGGCCGCTGGCCGGGATTGGGGTCGACGCCGCCGAAATTGGCGTGCGCGTAAAAGACCGGCAGATGGGTGAGGCCGATGCCGGTCGTGCGGGCCGCGGCGAGAATACGCAGCGACATCTCGGCCGGATCGGCATAGGGCGTGCCGTCGGCCTGATGGTGCAGGTAGTGGAACTCGGCGACGTGGCCGAAGCCGCCCTTCAGCATCTCCATGTAGAGCTTGGCGGCGATCGCCTCGACATCATCAGGGTTCACCAGCCCGACGGTACGGTACATTTCTTCCCGCCAGGTCCAGAAGCTGTCGTCGCCGCTGCCGGCGACCTCGGCGAGGCCCGCCATGGCGCGCTGGAAGGCGTGGGAATGCAGGTTGGCGACGGCGGGAACCAGCGGACCAGCGACGCGTTCGTCGCCATCGGCGATCGACTGATCGATCTCGATGGAGACGATCCCGCCTGATGCGTCAAGCGCAATGGCGACATTCTGCGCCCAGCCTGTCGGCAGAAGCGCATGGTCGGCGAAGAGCCGGTTGACGGGAAAAGTTGCCATGGTGCGATTTTCCTGTACGTAGTTGTATATGGAACTATAGATATTTTACGGTGGCGCGCAAGCGCGAAATGAACGAAAAGAATCATTGTCGAATACGCATGATTTGTTCGGCATCCTGGAAAGGCGGGGTTTGAGTTGATGACAGCGCTTGGAAGAAGGAACGAAATGACCGCATTCGAAGACGGACCGGTGCCGCGCTACGAAGCGGTCAAGCAGTTCATCCGCAGCCGCATCGAGAGCGGCGAGTGGCCGGCTCACCATCGCATTCCCTCGGAAAACGAGATCGTCGCCGATCTCCGCGTCAGCCGCATGACCGCCAACCGGGCGCTTCGAGAGTTGGCAAGCGAGGGCGCGATCACCCGTGTTCAGGGCGTAGGGTCGTTCGTTGCGGCTCACAAGGGCAGTACCGCGCTGCTTGAAGTGCGCAATATCGCCGACGAAATCCGCGAGCGCGGCCACGCGCACACCTCGCGCATGACGCTGATGCAGGAAGAGGTCGCGCCGTCGGACATTGGCTATGCGCTCGGGCTCGTGACCGGTGCGCGCGTCTTCCATTCGATCATGGTGCATTCGGAAAACGGGCTGCCGATCCAGATCGAAGATCGTTTCGTCAATCCGGCGATCTGCCCACGTTATATGGAGCAGGATTTCCAGACGATGACGCCGAACGCCTATCTGACTGCGGTCGCGCCCATCACGCGCACCGAACAGATCGTCGAGGCGGTGTCGCCGCAGCCGTGGGAATGCAAGCTGCTCGGCATCGACCGCAACGAACCATGCCTGATGATCCGGCGCCGTACCTGGTCGGAGACAGCCAATGTGACGACGGCGCGCCTGCTTTATCCCGGCACGCGCTATCGCCTTGAGGGCATGTCGCAGTAGATCGGGATTGGGGCTTCCGCAGAAAACCGCACATCTTTTCCTCATCCCGCTCTAATCTCGACAATATTCCGGTCGATTCGGAGGATCGACCGCCGAGTGGGAGGATGACGAGACCATGGTTGAGGACGCGCTGAAGCTTCGCACCGAGTTGCCCAGGCCCGATGTCAGTGCCGAGGAGGCGCAGGCGTTGCTGGCGGAGCACTACGGTCTCTCAGGCACGATCAGCGAACTCGGCAGCCAGCAGGACCGCAACTATCGCATCGATACCGGCGAGCGACGCTATGTGCTGAAGATCTGCCGCGCGGAATATGGGGCGCTCGAACTGGAGGCCCAGAATGCGGCCTTGCGGCATCTTTCCGAGCGTCTGACTTTGGCGCGTGTTGCGGAAGTGGTGCCCTCGCTCAAGGGCGAGGCGATCGAGAGCGTTGCCGTCCGCGACCAGGACTACCGGATTCGCCTGCTGAATTTTCTCGATGGCGAGCCGCTGACCCGGCGCAAGCATCTCTCGCGTGAAGCCGTTTCCGCGCTCGGCGCGCTGGCCGGGCGGCTGGCCGCGGCGCTGCAGGACTTCGAACATCCCGGGCTTGAACGGGAACTGCAATGGGACCTGCGCCGCGCCGGTCCCGTCGTGCTTCATCTTCTCGCCGACATGCCGGACCAGCAGCGCAAGAAGCGGATCGCCGAGATCATGGTCGGAGCCATGCGGCGTCTGCAGCCCATCACGGCGGAACTGCGCATCCAGGCGATCCATCATGATGTCACAGACGACAATGTGGTGAGCCAGCCCGATGCATCCGGCCGGCCGATCCCTGACGGAGTCATCGATTTCGGCGATATCCTCAAGGGGTGGCTGGTCGCCGAGCTTGCCGTGACCTGCGCCTCTTTGCTGCATCATGCTGACGGCGACCCCTGGTTCATCCTGCCGGCGGTCATGGCGTTTCACGCCGCGTGCCCGCTGACCGAGGTGGAGCTGAAGGCGCTCTGGCCGCTGATCGTCGCCCGCGCCGCCGTGCTGGTCGCAAGCTCAGAGCACCAGCTTTCGCGCGAACCTGACAACACTTACGTCGAGGGCAATGCCGCGCATGAGCGGGAGATCTTCGACGTGGCGACTTCGGTCCCTTCGGCGCTGATGGAGCACGCCATCCTGGCGGCGGCGGGGCTTGCGCCGGCATCGCAGCCGGTGACCGGGGAGAGCCTGATCCAGGGGCTCGGGCCGACCGACGTGCGCCAGATCGACCTGTCGATCCTGAGCCCGCTGTTGCCGGAGGAGCGCTGGCAGCACCAGGGGCTGCCGATTTCGCTGTTGCAGCACGCGGCGCACGCGATCGGTGTCGCGACCACGCGCTACGGCGAGTACCGGATGACCGAGACGCAACTGCGTTCGCCGAAGCCCGACGCGACGCTGGCGCTGCATGTCGACATCTGCCTGGAAGCGGGCCGCGAGATCGTTGCCCCGTTTGCGGGGCGCGTCATCCGGCAGGACGGGCTGCTGGTTCTGGAGGGAGCCGAGGGGAGTCTTTTCCTTGAAGGGGTGGAAGTCAGCGGCGATCTTGAGGAGACGGCCGCCGCCGGCGCGGTGCTGGGCGTCGTCTCCGGCGAACAGCAGTCCTATGGCCTGATCCGCGTCCAGCTTTGCCGCGAGCATGGCCTCGTTCCGCCGCTCTTTGCCATGCCGCATCAGGCAGAGGCCTGGAAGCATCTGTGCCCGTCACCGGCCGGCGTCCTCGGCTTCGAATGCGATGCGCCGGAACTGCACAGCGAAGCGTTGCTAAGCCGACGACAGCAGCACTTCGCCAAGCCGCAGAAGAACTACTACAAGCACCCGCCGCAGATCGAGCGCGGCTGGAAGGAATATCTGTTCGATGTCGAGGGCCGCAGCTATCTCGACATGGTCAACAACGTGACCATCCTCGGCCACGGGCACCCCCGACTGGCGTCCGCCGTCGGGCGGCAATGGTCGCTGCTCAACACCAATTCGCGCTTCCACTATGCCTCCGTCGCCGAGTTCTCGACGCGGCTGGCGGCGCTTGCGCCTGACGGGCTCGACACGGTGTTCCTGGTCAATAGCGGCTCGGAGGCGAACGACCTGGCGCTCAGGCTCGCCTGGGCCTATTCCGGTGCGCGTAATGTCGTGACCCTGCTCGAAGCCTATCATGGCTGGACCGTCGCCAGTGACGCGATCTCCACCTCGATCGCCGACAATCCGCAGGCGCTGGAGACCCGCCCTGGCTGGGTGCATCCGGTGCCGGCGCCCAACACCTATCGCGGCGAGTTCCGTGGCGCCGATACGGCGGACAGCTATGTCCGCTCCGTCGTCAAGAAGCTTACCGAACTGGACGCCGCGGACGAGAAGCTTGCCGGATTCATTTGCGAACCAGTCTACGGCAATGCCGGCGGCATTCCCCTGCCGAAGGGCTATCTCGACGCAGTCTATGCCATGGTGCGGTCGCGCGGCGGTGTCTGCATCGCCGACGAGGTGCAGGTCGGTTATGGCCGTCTCGGCGACTATTTCTGGGGCTTCGAAGAGCAGGGTGTCGTGCCTGACATCATCACCGTCGCCAAGGGTATGGGCAACGGCCACCCGCTCGGCGCCGTCATCACGCGGCGCGAGATTGCCGACGCGCTGGAGAAGGAAGGGTATTTCTTCTCATCCGCCGGCGGCAGTCCCGTCAGCTCGGTCGTCGGCCAGACCGTGCTCGATATCCTGACGGAAGAACGATTGCCGGAGAATGCGCGTGTCGTCGGCGGTTATCTGAAGGCGCGGCTCGAAGCGCTGGGTGAACGCTTTCCGCTGATCGGCGCGGTGCACGGCATGGGGCTCTATCTCGGCGTCGAATTCGTGCGCGACCGGGAGAGCCTGTTGCCGGCGACGGAGGAGACGGTGGCGATCTGCGACCGCCTGCTCGATCTCGGCGTCATCATGCAGCCGACGGGCGATCACCTGAACGTGCTGAAGATCAAGCCGCCGCTCTGCCTGAGCCGGGAGAGCGCCGACTTTTTCGCTGACATGCTGGCGCGGGTGCTGGAGGAAGGCTGGTAGGCTGGCTGGCACCTTCTCAAAACGAAAACGCCGCGGGGAGGGCCGCGGCGTTTTCGTTGGCGCTTTTCCTTGGTCGAGCAATTCCGAACGGAGACCTTTGCCGGAATTGCTGGGGGGATCAGCGTGCCGGCGGGGCGTACATCAGGCCGCCCTGGCTCCAGAGTTTGTTGAGGCCGCGCTCGATCTTCAGCGGGCTGTCCTTGCCGAGGTGGCGCTCGAAGACCTCGCCATAGTTGCCGACGGCGGAGACCGCCTGATAGGCCCACTTCGGATCAAGGCCGAGCGACTTGCCGGCTTCGTTTTCGATGCCGAGGAAACGCTTCTGGCCGGTCGTGCCGCTTTCGAGAAGCTTGGCGGCATTGTCCTTGGTGATGCCGAGTTCTTCGGCCTCGGTCAGCGCAAACAGTGTCCAGCGCACGATCTTGAACCACTGATCGTCGCCCTGGCGGACGGCCGGGCCGAGCGGCTCCTTGGAGATCACTTCTGGCAGCACGACGAAACGATCCGGATCGTTGAGCGTCAGGCGCTGGGCGTAGAGCGCCGAGGCATCGGTCGAATAGACGTCGCAGCGTGCGGTGTTGAACGCCTGGATCGTCTGGTCGGCCTTTTCGAAGGCGACCACCTGGTACTGGATGTTGTTGGCGCCGAAATAGTCGGCCATGTTCTGCTCGGTCGTGGTGCCGGTCTCGGTGCAGACGGAGGCGCCCGAGAGTTCCTTGACGCTCTTCACGCCGAGATCGTTGCGCACCATGAAGGCCTGGCCGTCATAGTAGTTGACGCCGACGAAGCTCATGCCGAGATCGGTGTCACGCGACAGGGTCCAGGTGGTTTGGCGCGAGAGGAGATCGGCCTCGCCCGACTGCAGGGCGGTGAAGCGCTCCTTGGTCGAGAGCGGTACGTATTTCACCTTGTCGGGATTGCCGAGGGCAACGGCTGCGACTGCGCGGCAGAAATCGATGTCGAAGCCGGTCCATTCACCCTTGTCGTTGGGGGCGGAAAAGCCGAGCACGCCCTGGCTGACGCCGCAGCGAAGTTCGCCGCGCTCCTTGATAACATCGAGCATGCCGGCGTTGGCGGCGGTGCCGGCGAGAAACGCCGCGCTCGCCAGTGCTAGAACTTCAAGTTTCATTGTCCTGTTCTCCTCTTTTTCATGTTTTAGGGCATGCGTCTTCGCCGCCGGGATGCGCGTCGCATCCCGGCCGATTGGTTCTGGTTTCGGCGGTATTGCGCCCGGCCTTAGCCGAACGTTTTCGATACGTCTGCGAAAGTCTCTTCGAGCACGGCGATCAAATGATCGGCATCGCGTTTCGAGAAGATCATCGGCGGGCGCATTTTCAGGATGTTGTCATGCGGACCTTCGGTGCCCATCAGCACGCCCCGGCGGCGCGCACCGTTGGAAACGGCCCGGGCAAACTCGGTCGCCGGTGCCTTGGTCTTGCGATCGGTCACAAGCTCGATACCGAGGAACAGGCCCATGCCGCGCACGTCGCCGATCACCTCGTAGCGGGCCTGCATGGCGCGGAAGGCGTCGATCAGATAGTTGCCGATCGAAAGGGCGTTGCCGCGCAGATCCCGACCCTCGATCACGTCGAGCACCGCGAGACCGACGGCGCAGGAGACCGGGTTGCCGCCGAAGGTGTTGAAATACTCCATGCCGTTGTTGAAGCTGTCGGTGACTTCGCGGGTCGTCACGACCGCCGCCAGCGGATGACCGTCGCCGATCGGCTTGCCCATGGTGACGATATCGGGCACGACCCCTTGCATCTCGAAGGCCCACCAATGGCTGCCGACGCGGCCGAAACCGACCTGCACCTCGTCGGCAATGCAGACGCCGCCCGCCTCGCGCACGAGCCGATAGACTTCCTTCAGATAACCTTCAGGCAGGAACACCTGGCCGGCGACACTCGGGATCGATTCCGCAATGAAGAAGCCCGGGCCTTCGCCCTTGGCCTTCATCGTCGCGATGAGTTCGGCGACGCTTTCGGCAAAACGTTTGCCGTGTTCCTCGACCGGCCAGTCGGCGGGTGCATGGTAGCTGTCGGGAATGGTCGCCACATGGACATGCGGCTTCGGACCCTTGCCGCCCTTGCGGCGGGACTTGTAGGGGCTGATGTCGATCAGTTCCTGTGTCGTGCCGTGATAGGACCAGTCGAGCGTGATCGCGTTCTCGCGGCCGGTATGGGCGCGCATCAGCCGCAGGGCCAGGCTGTTCGCCTCCGAGCCGCTGTTTACGAAGCCGGCAACCGTCAACTCTTTCGGCAGCGTCGCGGTGAGCCGCTCGGCATAGGCGACGATGTTGTCGTGCAGGTAGCGCGTATTGGTGTTGAGGATCGCCGCCTGCTTCGCCATCGCCTCGACCACCGCCGGATGGGCGTGGCCGATGTGGCAGACATTGTTGAAGCAGTCGAGATAGGCGCGGCCGCTGTCGTCGATCAGCCAGACGCCTTCGCCGCGCACGAACTTGATCGGCTTGTCGTAGGAGATCGAGAGGTTCGGCAGCAGCAGTTCCTTGCGCCGCCTGACGATCTCTTCGTGCGAGCGGCCCTTCTTCTCGTAGAACTCTTCCGCGATGCCGGCAAAGGTGCGGGCATCCGGAAACAGTTCGGCCCAGACGTCGAGAAACTGCGGCTCGCCGACGCCGAGGATCTCGGTCGCGGTCAGGCTGGTGTCGGTCGAAAGCTGCAGATGCAGATGCGGCGCCCAGCCGCCGTTTTCCTTTGGAGCCCCCATTTCGCCGACGAGCGCCCCGGCCTCAAGCTGGTCGCCGGCCCTGATCCGTCCCACCGCTTCATGTGCCAGGTGACCCCAGAGTGTGACGAAGGGCGGGCA
Organism: Ensifer sp. R-19; assembly: GCF_049905105.1. Lineage (NCBI taxonomy): Bacteria > Pseudomonadati > Pseudomonadota > Alphaproteobacteria > Hyphomicrobiales > Rhizobiaceae > Ensifer > Ensifer sp. R-19. The sequence continues at coordinate 2,939,408 of NZ_CP184569.1, read as the reverse complement.
GCCGTCGGGCTCGTGGCGAAGCGCGATCAGGCAGCCATAGCCCAGCGGATCTTCTTCGATCTCGACGCTGACGACGGTGGCGGCAAGGGGGGTATAGAGTTTGGTGCCGGCGGCCATGAACAGGTCGAGGCCGAGATGGCGGGTGCGGCGGGTGTGGTCGATGAAGCGCGAGACGAACATCTCGCCGGCATAGACGGTGCGCTCCTCGCCGAAGGGACCGATGCCGAGTTCAACGCCATGCTCGCGGCAATAGACTTCCCAGATCGCCTGGGCTTCGTCCGGCTGTTCACCGGCCGATTTCACGGTCATCGGATGTAAGGGGTCGCCATAGGGCACGAGCGCCGCCGGGTAGGTCGCAGCCGGGCGCGCGAGCAAGGGCTTCAACGTCTTGCGGTTGGCGTTGATCCAGGTGGTGACGCGGCTGGCGCCGGGGCTTGCTTCGAAGCCGCAGGCCTTGCGCAGGATGGCGGTGGCGAAACGCGGGTTCATCCGGTCGAGCTTGCGCAGCAGCGTCCAGGCCGGCCGCTCGCTGATCGCGAGATAGGGGTTGTCGTCGGTGTGAGCCCGGCGCGAGGCCGAGATGGTGACTGAAGTGACGAGGCGCATGGCGATGAGATCGAACAGAAGGTCGACCTCTTCTTCCGCCAGCGGATATTCCTGATGGAAGCCGCGGACGATTGCAGCGGCGGCGCCGATCGGATCGGGATGATCGAGCCCGGCATAGGCGGCGGCGATCGCCACTTCGGCAATGACGGGCGCGTGCAGTGCATCACCGAAATCGATCAGGCCGGAGATCTGGTCGTGGTCGGCCTTGGCGACCAGCACGTTCCAGTCGTTGGCGTCGTTGTGAATGACGGCGGCGCGAAGGGTCGCGAGCCGCGGCGCGACGGATTTTTCGAAGCGGGTGAGGAACCGCTCGAGCAAAGCGCGGTCTTCAGCGGAGGCGACGTGGTGCAGCCGGTCGGCCGAGCGGCCGGCGTGACGGATGTCCCAGTCGAGATCGCGCAGCGCCCCCGGATGCATGAAGCCTTTAAGCGATGCGTCGAAGCGGCCGAGCATCTGCCCGAGCGACTGAAGTGCTGCGTCGCTGCGCCCCGTCTCGGCAAGCGGCAGGCCCTCGACCCAGCTGACGAGGCGCAGGCTGTGGGTGACGCCGCGCGCACTCGTGGTCGAACCGAGGCTCGCGCCTTTAAGCGTCGGGCGGATATGCGGCACCGGCAGATCGACGGCATGGGCTCCGACGTGGCCGAGTAGCGCCGTCTGGAAATCGCTTTCGACTGCGGGTTCGGCACCGTTGATGATCTTGAGGATGTAGGTGTCGCCACCCTTTGTCTCGACCTTGAAGTTCTGGTCGCGTTCGCTGGCAAGCAGCGAGAGCAAGCCTTCGAGGCCATAGTGCTCCTTCAGCAGCGCCGCTGCCGCATCGGTCGAAAAGTCAGGCGTCGTCGTCAGCATATCGTTCATGGGGACCCTCATCTGTCGGCGAGAGTTACATGAGCCGTGCCGTGATGCATCCGGCAATATGCCGGTTGCACCGGCACTATGTTTATAATAACCGTCATCTTGTCGGCGGACCGCGGAGGAGCAGAGATGCAGGACATAGACGCGATCGACCGCACGATCCTCAGCATCCTGTCGCAAGAGGCGCGCATCCCGATGAAGTCGCTGGCGGGCCGCATCGGCCTCTCCAGAAGTGCGACCACCGAGCGGGTCAGCCGGCTTGAAAAGGCCGGTGTCATTCGCGGCTATCGCGCCGATATCGGGCAATTGGAGGAGGGCACGATCCAGGCTTTCCTGCTGGTGACTTTGAAGCGCACGCCGTCGATCGGCGTGCTCGACCGGCTCGCCGGCTTTTCCTCGGTGCGCAAGGTGTCATCCGTCAGCGGCCAGCTCGATCTCGTCGTCGAGGTCGAGGTCGGCTCGATCAATGCGCTCAACGAGTTGCGCAACGAGGTGGCGACGATGGACAATGTCGAGGATTTGACGACGTCGATCGTGCTGCGAAGGGATATCGAGCGGAGTTGAGGCGTGCTCCTCAGCCCTCGCTCAACATCTCCGCCTGCGGAGCCAGCCGTTCGAGCAGCGAGCGGCGCACCCGGCCGATGTCGCGCATCGGTGGCTCGCCGAAGTGGCGGGCATACTCGCGGCTGAACTGCGACTGGCTTTCGTAGCCCACCTGATGGCCGGCGTCGCCGGCGTCGAGCTGCTCCTCCAGCATCAGCCGTCGCGCCTCCTGCAGCCGGAGCTGCTTCTGGTATTGCAGCGGGCTCATCGCGGTGATCGCCTTAAAATGATGGTGCAGCGACGACACGCTCATGGAGACACGGTTGGCGAGATCGTCGATCCGCAGCGGCCGCGAATAGTGCTCTTTCAGCCAGGCGACGGCGCGGCCGACCTGATGAGGCTGGCTGTCGGTCGTCGCCATCTGCCGCAGGCGGTGGCCATGCGGGCCGGTCAAAAGCCGGTAGAGGATCTCCTGTTCGATCAGTGGCAAGAGGGCGGGGATATCGTCCGGCCGTTCGAGCAGGCGCAGCAGGCGCAGGGCCGCGTCTTCGAGATCGACAGTGATCTTGCTGACGCTCATGCCGCGCGCCGAAGCGGCCGGCTGCGGCAATTGCGACAAGGACGCAAGCAGCGCCTGGATCTTGCCGGGATCGAGCGTGAAGGCCATGCTGAGATAAGGTTCTTCTGCGGAGGCCTTGCAGACCTGGGAGAGAACGGGCAGGTCGATTGACGTCAGCAGATAGTCCGACGCGCCGTAGATCAGTGTCTCGTCGCCGAGAACCACACGTTTGGCCCCTTGCACGATGATTGCCAGGCTTGGCCGATAGGCCGAGCAATTGACCGGAGCGTCGCCGCCATGGCGATGCAGGGTCAGGCCGGAAATCCCGGTCAGGTGGTCGCCGTCCCGCTCGGCAAACCGGGCAATGACATCGATCATCTGGTGGCGGGCAGTCTGTCTTGTGGCTGTCATAATCTGCGGTCTTTCCAGCGGCTTAGCATTGTGTGAGGCAACGCTCAGGTAGGGCATCGACGTGCCATCTCCAGGATCTCACTGTCAATCTTGTAGGATCGTGCAAGAATTTTGCAGGATCGCTCTAACGCTCACCGTGTCTGCGCCCCCATAGTTCGAGGTGCGTCAGGCCGGGTTCCCTCCGGACCTGCACCCTTTCCCAAAATGAGGACAGACTGATGGCCATTGCAAGAGGATATGCGGCGACCGATGCGTCGAAGCCGCTGACGCCCTTCACCTTCGAGCGCCGCGAACCGCGCGACGACGACGTGGTGATCGAGATCAAATATTGCGGCGTCTGCCACTCCGACATCCACCAGGCCCGCAACGAATGGGGCAATTCGGCCTTCCCGATGGTTCCCGGCCACGAGATCGTCGGCATCGTGACGGCGGTTGGCTCCAAGGTCACCAAGTTCAAAGTCGGTGACCGCGCCGGCGTCGGCTGCTTCGTCGATTCCTGCACCACCTGCGCCACGCGCGATGTGGATCTGGAACATTACATGCCCGGTCTGATCGTGACCTATAACGGCGTGGAAGCCGACGGTAAGACGCCGACCCAGGGCGGCTATTCCGACAGTATCGTCGTCAAGGAAGGCTATGTGCTGTCGATCCCGGAGAACCTGCCGCTCGACGCCGCAGCACCGCTGCTTTGCGCCGGCATCACGCTTTATTCGCCGCTGCGCCACTGGAAGGCCGGTCCCGGCAAGAAGGTCGCGATCGTCGGCATGGGCGGCCTCGGCCACATGGGCGTCAAGCTGGCGCACGCCATGGGCGCGGAGGTGACGGTTCTCAGCCAGACGCTTTCCAAGAAGGAAGACGGTCTGAAGCTCGGCGCCGACCACTACTATGCCACCAACGATCCGGAGACCTTCAAGGCACTGGCAGGCACATTCGACCTGATCATCTGCACCGTCGCTGCCGAGATCGACTGGAATGCCTACGTCAACCTTCTGAAGGTCGACGGCGATTTCGTGCTGGTCGGCATTCCTGAGAATGCGGTGCCGGTACACGCCTTCTCGCTGGTGCCCGCCCGCCGGAGCATTTCCGGTTCGATGATCGGCTCGATCAAGGAAACCCAGGAGATGCTCGACTTCTGCGGCGAGCACAATATAGTCTCGGAAATCGAAACGATCCGGATCCAACAGATCAACGAAGCCTATGAACGCGTCGTCAAGAGCGACGTGCGCTATCGCTTCGTCATCGACATGGCGTCGCTGCAGGACGCCGCCTAAACTGAAATGGAACGGCCCGGAATCCGATGGGGTTTCCGGGCCTTTTTTCTGACTGCGGCTCAAACGAGCGGCAGCGGTCCGTCGTTCTTGATCTCTTCCATCACTGCGTAAGTTCGGGTCTCCTTGACGCCCGGAAGCGTCCAGAGCACCTGGCCGAGGAAGTTGCGGTAGGCCGCCATGTCCTCGAACCGCGTCTTGACGAGATAGTCGAAGCCCCCCGCCACCATGTGACATTCGAGCACGGCCGGCGCCTGTTTGACGGCGGCGGCGAACTGGTCGAAGACGTCGGGCGTCGTCTTGTCGAGCATGACCTCGATGAAAACCAGCAGGCCGAAGCCGAGCTTGTGCGGGTCAAGCCGCGCGCCGAAGCCCGAGACGTAGCCTTCCTTCAACAGCCGGCGCAGCCGCTCGCTGGTCGCCGTCGGCGACAGGCCGATGCGATCGGCAAGCTCCAGATTGGTGATGCGCCCATCCGCCTGGAGAATGTTGAGAATTCTACGGTCAATCTTGTCGATCTGATGCATGGTGCCTCCCGCCGATGCCTCAGGCGGCAAGTCGCGTTTCCGCGAGCTTCACCCAGTAGGAGATGCCGTGCGGGATCGCCTCGTCATTGAAATCGTATGCCGGGTGATGCAGCCCGGCGGTCTCGCCGTTACCCATGAACACGAAGGCGCCGGGACGGGCAATCAGCATGTAGGAGAAATCCTCTCCGCCCATCATCGGGTCGAGCGACGGCTTGACGTTGCTTGTCCCGGCGATCTCGGCCGCGGCCCTCAAAGCGTAGCCGGTCTCTTCCGCATGGTTCACGGTCACCGGATAGTTGCGATTGTAGGCGACGTTGACGGTCGCGCCGTATAGGGCCGCCACTCCTTCGGCGATCGTGCGGATGCGGCCCTCGCCGATATCGCGTACCTCGGGCACGAGAGTGCGCACCGTGCCGCCGAGCACGGCTTCTTCCGGGATGACATTGTGGGCGAAGCCGGCGTTGAACTTTGTGACGGAGACGACGACCGAGGCGAGCGGATCGACCGTGCGCGAGGCGATCGTCTGCAGAGCGGTGACAATCTGGGTGCCGACGATGATCGGGTCGATCGTCTTATGCGGCTGGGCCGCATGGCCGCCGCGGCCCTTGATGGTGATGGTGAACTCGTCGGTCGAAGCCATGATGGGGCCGACACGGCTGCCGAAGTGGCCAATGGGCATGCCCGGCATGTTGTGCATGCCATAGACTTCCTCGATGGCAAAACGCTCCATCATGCCGTCCTTGACCATCTCGTTACCGCCGCCGCCGCCTTCTTCGGCCGGCTGGAAGATGACGGCGACACTGCCGGCGAAGTTGCGGGTCTCGGCGAGATATTTGGCCGCGCCGAGAAGCATGGCGGTATGGCCGTCGTGACCGCAGGCATGCATCTTGCCAGACGTTTGCGAAGCCCAGGGCTTGCCGCTCGTCTCGGTAATCGGCAGCGCATCCATGTCGGCGCGCAGGCCGATGGTGCGGCCCGAGCCGAGATTGCCGCGGATCAGGCCGACGACGCCGGTGCGGCCGAGCCCCGTCACGACTTCGTCAACGCCGAACTCCTTGAGTTTCTTTTCGACGAAGGATGCCGTATTTTCAACCGCGAACAGGAGTTCCGGGTTCCTGTGCAGATGGCGCCGCCATTCGGCGACTTCGTTCTGGAGCTCGGCGGCACGGTTGAGTATCGGCATCGGTTCGTCCTGTCGGTCTGTTCGATCACTGTGTATCTGCGGTGGATTGGCAGGGGTGCCCGTAAATGGGCTTTGCCATCTCCTCGCCATATAGGCTAAATAGCCGGACGAGACGAGGCAACAGCGGAATTTCGAGGTTCTATTGTGGTGACAGCAGGATTTTTCACGCGTGGCAAGATGAAGGCGCTGGGAGTGACGGTGGCAACCTGCGCGACGCTTCTTGCAGCGCTGCCGGCTGCGGCCAATCCGCGGCTCGTCGTCGACGTCAATTCGCTGAAGGTCTACGAGCACCAGGACATCTTCCAGAAATGGTATCCGGCTTCGCTGACCAAGCTGATGACGGCCTATACGGCCTTCCGCGCCATCAAGTCGGGGCAGCTCACGCTCGAGAGCCCGGTCATCATGACCAAGAATGCGGCCTCCGAGCCGCCGAGCAAGATGTTCTACAAGCCCGGGCAGGCGATGACGCTCGACAGCGCGCTGAAGATGATGCTGGTCAAGTCCGCGAACGACGTCGCAGTCGCGATCGCCGAGACGGTCGGCGGTTCGGAGCCCGCCTTCATCGAGCGGATGAACGCCGAGGCGCGCCGCATCGGCATGACCTCGTCCAACTTCATCAATCCCAACGGCCTGCCGGGTCCGGGCCAGTATACGACGGCGCGCGACCTTGCGGTGCTGGCGATTACGCTCAAGCGCGAGTTCCCGCAGTATGCCTCCTATTTCTCGCTGGAAGGCTTCACCACCGGCAAGAAGAACTATCCGAACTACAACATGCTGATCGGACGCTTCGAAGGCGCCGATGGCATGAAGACCGGCTTCATCTGCGCCTCCGGTTTCAACCAGGTTTCGTCTGCCACCCGTGACGGGCGTAGCGTCGTCTCTGTCGTACTCGGCGAGGATAGCCTCGGCGCGCGTGCCGACGAATCTGCGCGGCTCATGCAGATGGCGCTGACGACGAGCGGCAATGGCAAACCTTCCCTGGTGCAGATCCCGCCCTATGGCGAGACGCGCGACATGGTGGCCGATGTCAGCAAGCAGATCTGCTCGAAGGCAGCGGCCAAGGTCCGCAGCGAAGGCCGCGACGAGGGCGGCCGCCAGAAGCTGCTCTCGCCCTATATCCACGAAATCAACCGGCCGCTGAATCTCGCCTTCGCCGGTCTTATCGCCGGCAGCGGTGAGAAGGCGCCGAAAGTCGTCGCCGACCAAGCTGGCCAGGGCGATGCCGCCAATGTGCCGATCCCCGTGCCGCGGCCGACCTTCTGATCGGAGTTCATGATGGCTAGTCCCTTGCCGGCGGTGCCGGTCTCCATCCTCACCGGCTTTCTCGGTGCGGGCAAGACAACGTTGCTCAACCGGTTGCTGAAGGATCCCGATCTCTCGGACACGGCCGTCATCATCAACGAATTCGGCGACGTCTCGATCGACCACCTGCTGGTGGAGGCCTCCAGCGACGGGGTTATCGAGCTTTCCGACGGCTGCCTTTGCTGCACGGTGCGTGGCGAACTGGTCGACACGCTCGCCGATCTCATGGACCGGATGCAGACCGGCAAGATCAGGCCGCTGAAGCGCATCGTCATCGAAACGACCGGCCTTGCCGACCCCGCGCCGGTGCTGCAATCGGTGATCGGCAATCCCATCATCGCGCAGAACTTCCGGCTGGACGGCGTCGTCACCGTCGTCGATGCCGTCAACGGCCTGCAGACGATCGCCAACCACGAGGAAGCCCTGAAGCAGATCGCGGTCGCCGACCGCATCGTCGTCAGCAAGACCGGTCTAGCCGATGCTTCCACGCGCGACGCGCTGACGGTTCGTATCCGGGCGCTCAATCCGCGTGCGCCGCTCATCGATGGCGACAGCGACGAGGCGGGACGCTCAGCGCTTTTCGCCTGCGGCCTTTATGATCCATCCTCGAAGATCGCCGATGTCGGCCGCTGGCTGCAGGATGAAGCCCATCACGACCACAACCATCATCACCACGATCATGGTGACCACCATCACGATCATGATCACCACCATGACCACGATCATCATCATGATGTGAACCGGCATGGCGGCGACATCCGCTCGTTCAGCATTGTGCACGACCGGCCGATCGAGCCGATGGCACTCGATATGTTCATCGACCTCCTGCGTTCGGCTCATGGCGAGAAGCTGCTCAGGATGAAGGCAATCGTAGCGGTGGCCGACAGACCGGACCGGCCGCTGGTGTTGCATGGCGTGCAGAATGTCTTCCATACGCCGGAGCGTCTGACGGCATGGCCGGACCCGAACGACCGGCGCACCCGCATGGTGCTGATCACCAAGGGATTGACGGAAGACTTCGTCCGCGACCTGTTCGACGCCTTCACCGGCCAGCCGCGCATCGACCGGCCGGACGCGCAGGCGCTTTCCGACAACCCGCTCTCCGTTCCCGGCATGCGGTTTTAATCATCATTCAGATAGCATTGTGATGCCGCGGCCCGTCGCGGCGTCTCAGGCGCCCTTGCGGATCAGAAACCGGTGGCCGCCGTCGGCAGCAGCGGACTCTTCGAGCGTGTGGCCGTCTTCGTTGCAGAAGTGCGGGATATCGATCACTGCCAGAGGATCGGTCGTCTCGATCTCCAGCAATGCGCCCGGGGCTAGTGAGGACATGCGCTTGCGCGTCTTCAAAACGGGAAGGGGGCATTTAAGCCCCCTGAGGTCGTAGACGATCTTGGTCTCACTCGGCATCAATTGCCCCAGATTTTCCAGAAGGGGCGCTTCTTCGGCGGCTCTTCGGTGAGCACAGGCGTTTCCGCCACCGCCTCGGGGGCAGGTGCCGTTGCAACGGCGGCCGTCTGCTGCTCAGTCGCAGCTGGCGCCGTCGTGCGTGCCTGCTTGGTCGTCTTCGCCGGTTCCTGCGCCTGCGGTGCGACGGCTGCCTGCTGTTCGGGTGTCTGAACGGCCGGAGCGGGTGCTTCTGCCTCCGGCTCGCTCTTCGAGAACAGGCTCCAGAAGGATTTCTTCGCCGGCTGCTCGACGGCTGCCTGCATCACCGGCTGCGGTACGGGGTTGGCGGCTGGAACCGGGACGTGCTTGCCGCCGTCGGTCGCCTTTTCGAGTTCCTTCTTCTGGATCTCGACGGCCTGCTTGGTCTCTTCCGCTTCCTTCTGGTCGGCGAGCTTCTTCTCGAGGTCGCTGGCCTTCATCAGCTTGCCGGCGTCGAAGGAGTTGCCGGTTGGCGCATAGGCGAGTTCGCGGCCGACGCGCTGCTTGGCGACGATCGCCTTGCGCTCGGCTTCGCTCGGCTCGTACCAGACCATGCCGTCATACTTCTTCATGGCCTTGTCGTAGTCGGTCTGGTAGGTCTTCTCGAAGCCTGCCATCGCCACTTGCAGCGCCGGCGGGGTCGACATGGCCGGGCACTGGCCGCTCGGATTGAACGGGCCGGAGGCCTGCTGGTTGAAGACGTACTTCTTCTCGCAGACGTTCACTTCAGGCGGACGCTTGGTGATCTCGAACTGGTCGTAGCCGACCTTCAGCATCTTCCAGAAATCGATGTTCGGGTTGTTGCGATGGCGCGCCATGTTTTCCGCGGTCATGCGGAAGGGGAAGGCCTGGAGCTGAACACTTTCCTGGCCGCCCTTGAAGGAATCCCGGGCGAGGGCGAAGATCTCGATCATCTGCTCGTCGGTCATCGAGTAGCAGCCCGACGACGAGCAGGCGCCGTGGATCATCAGGTGCGTTCCCTGACGGCCGTTCGCCTTGTCGTAGGTGTTGGGATAGCCGGTGTTGATCGCCAGGTAATAATTCGAGTTGGGGTTCATCTGGTGCGGGAAGAGCGGATAGAAGCCCTCCGGCGCCTGACGATCGCCTTCCTTTACCTTCGGGCCCAATTTGCCGGACCAGGCGCAGATCTTATAGGTTTTCAGCAGCTGGAAGCGATTGGCCGTATTGGCCTTCCAGACCTCGAGCGTGCCTTCTTCCTTGAAGATGCGCAGCGAGATCGGGGCCTGCTTCTGCATCCCGAGTTCGGTCATCTTTTTGACCATGGGTCCGGAGACCTGGTACTCGGTTTTGTTCTTGACGGACTTGAGGTCGACCGATGTCGTCGTGTCCAGCGTTTCATTGGTGCAGCCGGCAAGCGCGGCGACGATGGCGGCGGAGGCTACAAGGTTTCTGAAACGCATCAGCAGAGGCCCGTTCAAACCCAACTCGAATAGGAAAGCCCAGGTCCGCGACGGGTGGGCTCTTCAGAGAATCACTAAGCGATTATACTTCACGAATTCTTAACCCTGCAGGGTGGCCCTGCCGATGCGCTGTTCATGACCTCATGAATATGGCCAAGATTTGGCCATACTCCGCTTTGCAGTTGCGAAATCCGCTTGCGCAATCGCGAACCACCAGGACCAGATCGGATAGAGGGCGTGGGATTTCCGCCCGCATCCCGGTCCAGCTTAGAGGTTGCGGCCGATATTGAGGTACTTCTGTCGGCGATCCGTGCGCAACTGGTCGCCATTGCGTCCGGACAATTCCTTCAACGCGTCGGCGATCACGGTTCCGGTGCGGCCGATGACCGCGTTCGGGTCGCGGTGTGCGCCGCCGACCGGCTCCTGAATGATGCCGTCGATGACGCCGAGTGCCTTCAGGTCCTCGGAGGTGATCTTCATGTTGCTGGCGGCTTCCTTGGCGCGGGTGGAATCGCGCCACAGGATCGAGGCAGCGCCTTCCGGCGAGATGACGCTGTAGATCGCATGCTCCAGCATGTAGACGCGGTTGCCGGTAGCGATCGCGATGGCGCCGCCGGAGCCGCCTTCGCCGATGACGACGGTGACGATCGGTACGCGAACATTGAGGCACATCTCAGTGGAGCGGGCGATGGCTTCCGCCTGGCCGCGTTCTTCTGCGCCGACGCCCGGATAGGCACCGGCGGTATCGACCAGCGTGATCAGGGGCAGGCCGAAGCGATCGGCCATTTCCATGACGCGGATCGCCTTGCGGTAGCCTTCAGGACGGGGGCTACCGAAGTTGTGCTTGATGCGCGACTTCGTGTCGTTGCCCTTCTCCTGGCCGAGAACGGCGACCGGCATGCCGCGGAAACGCGCAAGGCCGGCCTGGATGGCATCGTCGTTGGCATAGTTGCGGTCGCCCGCAAGCGGCGTGAACTCGGTGAAGAGCTCGGCGGCGTAATCCAGGAAGTGCGGACGCGAGGGGTGACGGGCGACCTGGGTCTTCTGCCAGGGCGTCAGCTTGGAATAGATCTCGATCATCGCGTCGCGGACGCGCGTCTCCAGGCGTTCGATCTCATCCGAAGTGTTCACGCTCTCGTCTTCGCCGGCGAGCTTCTTCAGTTCGAGAATCTTGCCTTCGAGGTCGGAGATGGGCTTTTCGAAATCGAGATAGTTGTGCATGAGATGCGTTTCCGATCATTTTGCGACAAGGACCAGCGGGCCGAAACCAGCGTGCCCGGCCGTCCTAATCCTGTTTTTTCGCCTGTTTGGCAAGAGGGTGATGGTTTTGCACGAGGTTGTGCAGCCGTTCTTCCAGCACATGTGTATAGATTTGTGTCGTTGAAATGTCCGAATGGCCGAGCAGTTCCTGCACGGCGCGAAGGTCCGCGCCATTGGCGAGCAGGTGGCTGGCGAAGGCGTGCCGCAGCACGTGCGGCGAGATCGTGGCGACCCTTATGCCAGCGCGTGCCGCGAGCGATTTCAGATCGCGCGCAAAAACCTGGCGCGGCAGGAAGCCCTGCTTGCCGGAGGAGGGGAAGAGCCACGGGCTCTCGCGGTTGCCCGCTTCCTCCCTGGCCATTTCCTCGGCGAGCGCCTCGCCATAGGCCCGCATCGCCCGGATTGCCGCTTGCGAGAGCGGCACGAGCCGGTCCTTGTTGCCCTTGCCGCGGATCACGAGGAAGCGGCCGTTCTGCGCCAGCACGCTTGCCGGCAGGGAGACCAGCTCGCTGACGCGCATGCCGGTCGCGTACAGAAGCTCAATCAGCGCATGCATGCGCAACTTCGCAAGGTGGTCCGGACCTCCTGATGCGGCCTCGCTCTCGGCCTGCCCGATCAGCCGCGAGACGTCCTCGACGCTCAGCGTCTTCGGCAGGCTGCGCCCCTTCTTCGGGGCGTCGAGAATGCCTGTCGGATCGTCGCCGCGCATACCCTCGGCGTAGAGGAATTTGTAGAACTGCCGGAGTGCGGAGAGGCGCCGTGCCTGCGAGGAGGGCTTGAAGCCCTGGCCCGAGAGATGGGCGAGGTAGGTGCGAAGATCGTCCGGGGTTGCCGCCGTCAGCCCGGTTCCGAGCGTGCGCAGGTGCGAGGAAGCATCCTCCAGGTCGCGCTCGTAAGATTGCAGCGTGTTGACCGCAGCGCCGCGCTCGGCACTCATCATTTCGAGGAAGGCCTCGACATGGGCGGCAGAGAGGTCGCTCATTGGGGCTTGTTCACCCGCTCGGACGGGATTTTCACGGTCACGTCGCGCTCAACCGGTTCGACAAAGGTGACGAGAGAGACCATCGTGCCGTAGACTAATCCGGCGGCGACGGCACAAAAGAACAGGAACCGGAACAGGGTCGGCATTTCAATCTCCTCTGCATGAAGCGTTCGGTCGAAGCGGACCAAAGGCTATGCATGCAGGCGTTCAAACGGCCATCGTCATCTCGCGTTCGGATGAATGCGCGGCACGAAGGCGGGTGCCAGACCTATATGAACGCCGCTTCGGCCGAGTTCAAGAACCGTGAGCGGACGCGCGCGACGACTTGACGCTACACCCCGATTTGTCGATACCGAAAGGGAATGGGGAATAAGAAGTCCAATGAACGACGTGATCGAACCGGTTTCCGCAACGCTTGCCGAGCGGGCGAAGCTTGTACTCGGTAAACGCAATCTCGTGTTCATCGGTCTCATGGGCGCCGGCAAGTCGGCAATCGGAAGATTGACCGCCCAGGCGCTCGGAATTCCCTTCGTCGATTCCGACCACGAGATCGAACGCGTCTCGCGCATGACGATCAGCGATCTCTTTGCCCGTTACGGCGAGGAGGAGTTCCGCGCGCTGGAAACGCGGGTGCTGAAACGGCTTCTGAGAAGTGGTCCGCGTGTGGTCTCGACTGGCGGCGGCGCCTACATCAACGAGCGCTCGCGCCGACAGATCAGGAAGGGCGGCCTGACGGTCTGGCTCAATGCCGAGCTCGACGTGCTCTGGGAGCGGGTTAACAAGCGCGATACCCGGCCGCTGCTGAAGACCGAAAATCCCAAGCAGACGCTCGAAAACCTGATGAACGCGCGCTACCCGATCTATTCGGAAGCCGACCTGACGGTGCTGTCGCGCGATGTGAAGAAAGAGACGATGGTGGAGGACGTTCTCACCGCCGTTATCGAATACCAGGACAAGAAGAACCATGAATAGCCATGTTGCGCCCGCTGCCGAACGCAAGGTCCGCGTCGACCTCGGCGACCGTTCCTACGATATCCTGATCGGTCCCGGGCTGATTGCCGCCGCCGGCCAGGAGATCGCGGCCCGCCTCAAGGGGCGCAAGATGGCCGTGATCACTGACGAGAACGTAGCGCCGCGCTACCTCGAGCCCCTGATGGCGAGCCTGAAGGAGCGTGACATCGACGCAGTGTCGCTCGTGCTTCCCGCCGGCGAGAAGACCAAGAGCTTCGAGCAACTGATCCCGGTCTGTGAAACCGTGCTTGGCGCCCGGATCGAGCGCAACGATGCGGTGATCGCGCTCGGCGGGGGCGTCATCGGCGATCTTACCGGCTTTGCCGCCGGCATCGTGCGCCGTGGCTCGCGTTTCATCCAGATCCCGACCTCGCTCTTGGCACAGGTCGATTCCTCCGTCGGCGGCAAGACCGGCATCAATTCCCCCCACGGCAAGAACCTGATCGGCGTTTTCCATCAACCGGATCTGGTGCTCGCCGATACCGACGTGCTCGACACGCTGAGCCCACGCGAGTTTCGCGCCGGCTATGCCGAGGTCGCGAAGTATGGGCTGATCGACAAGCCGGACTTCTTCGCCTGGCTCGAAAAGAACTGGCAGGCGGTCTTTGCCGGCGGCGCGGCGCGCATCGAGGCGATCGCGATCAGCTGCCAGGCCAAGGCCGACGTCGTGGCTGCGGACGAGCGCGAGAACGGCTTGCGTGCGCTGCTGAACCTCGGCCATACCTTCGGCCACGCGCTGGAGGCTGCGACCGAGTATGACAGCGCCCGGCTGGTGCATGGCGAGGGCGTTTCGATCGGCATGGTGCTGGCGCATCAGTTCTCGGCACGCATGAACCTTGCGAGCCCGGACGATGCGTCCCGTGTCGAGGCGCATCTGAAGACTGTGGGCTTGCCGACCCGCATGTCGGAAATCCCGGGCACCTTGCCTCCGGCCGAGAGGCTGATGGACGCGATCGCCCAGGACAAGAAGGTCAAGGGCGGCAAGCTCACTTTCATCCTGACGCGCGGCGTCGGACAATCCTTTGTCGCCGATGACGTTCCGGCATCGGAGGTCCTAAGCTTCCTGAGGGAAAAACATCCGCAATGACAGGCGAAGCCTTTATTGCTTTTCTGGCGGAATACTGGCTGTCGATCCTCTCGGTCCTCTGCCTGCTCGTGCTGTCGGCGTTCTTCTCGGGCTCTGAGACGGCGCTGACGGCAGCCTCGCGCTCGCGCATGCACACGCTCGAAAACAACGGCGAGGAGCGTGCCGGCATCGTCAACCGGCTGATCGAACGCCGTGACCGGCTGATCGGCACGCTGCTGATCGGCAACAATCTCGTCAACATTCTCGCGTCGTCGCTGACGACGAGCCTTTTGATCGGTCTCTTCGGCGATTCCGGCGTCGCCATCGCGACGCTCGCCATGACCGTGCTGCTCGTTATTTTCTCGGAAGTGCTGCCGAAGAGCTGGGCGATCGCTTCGCCAGACCGCTTCGCGATTGCCGTTGCGCCGCTCGTCCGCCCCTTCGTCGCGGTCGTCGGGCCGGTCTCCAGCCTCGTCAACGGCATCGTCCGGCGCCTGCTCAATCTCTTCGGCGTCAATCTTGCCGCCGATATGTCGATGCTTTCGGCGCATGAGGAACTGCGCGGCGCAGTGGACTTCTTGCACCGAGAGGGTTCGGTGATCAAGGCCGACCGCGACCGGCTGGGCGGCGTGCTCGATCTCGGCGAACTCGAAGTCTCCGACATCATGATCCACCGCACCGCCATGCGGGCGATCAATGCCGACGAGCCGCCGGAGACCTGCGTTCGTGACATCCTCGAAAGCCCGTTCACGCGACTGCCGCTCTGGCGCGGTTCGACCGACAACATCATCGGCCTCGTGCACTCCAAGGATCTGTTGCGGGCGTTAGCGGAGCCCAATGTCGAGCCGGAGAACCTCGATATCGTCAAGATCGCGCAGAAGCCCTGGTTCGTGCCGGACACCACCAACCTCAAGGACCAGCTCAACGCTTTCCTGCGCCGCAAGCTGCATCTGGCGATCGTCGTTGACGAATACGGCCAGGTTCAGGGCCTGGTGACGCTGGAAGACATCCTGGAGGAGATTGTCGGCGATATTGCCGACGAGCACGACCTCGACATTCAGGGTGTGCGCCAGGAGGCCGATGGTTCGATCGTCGTTGACGGCTCGGTACCGATCCGCGACCTCAATCGCGCGCTCGACTGGTCGCTGCCGGACGAAGAAGCGACGACGGTGGCGGGGCTCGTCATCCACGAATCCAAGAGCATCCCGGAGGAGCGCCAGGCCTTCACCTTCCACGGCAAGCGCTTCATCGTGATGAAACGGGTGAAGAACCGGATCACCAAGCTGCGCATCCGCCCGGCGGAAGACGGTGCCGCTCCGACGTCTTGATTGCTACCAGCGGGTCGCTTCGCCGGGAGCCGCGGGCTCTACGGCAAGCGCGTGCAGGCCGGCATCGAGTTCCGGTTTCAGGAGATCATTGATGGCGCGGTGACGGGCGACGCGGCTCATGCCAGTAAAGGCGCTGGAAACGATGCGCACCCGCAGGTGGGTTTCGCCGCCGCCATCGAAACCCGGCTGATGACCGGCATGCATGTGGCTCTCGTTGATGACCGCCAATCTCTCAGGATGGAAGGCCTCGATCAGCTTCTTTTCGATCGTGTCCGTGAGCGACATTCTTCCGTCCCATTTCCTTGGTTGCTTGACGCCCCCTCGCGGATCTGCAGTACCCGGTAATCGCTGGCTTGGCGGCGCAAAATGCCCGCACAAAGCCAGCAACATTCCGTTTTGTCAATTCTTGTTGTGGCCCCAGCCAAGCCCCATAATGAGCACCATGAGACTCGATTCAAAATACTTCGATCGCATTCGCACCCGGCGCAAGGTTGAGCCCCGGGCGGAGCCGGCTGCGCCCGTCTGTCAGTGGGACGGCTGCGATCAGAAGGGCGTGCATAAAGCGCCCGTCGGCCGCAATGCCGAGGGCCAGTACTTCATGTTCTGCTTCGAACATGTGAAGGAATACAACAAGGGCTACAATTACTTCTCCGGCCTTTCCGACAGCGAGGTCGCCCGCTACCAGAAGGAAGCGGTGACCGGCCACCGGCCGACCTGGACCGTCGGCGTCAACAAGAATGCCAAGAACGGTCCGACGCAGTCGCAGACGCGGTCGGGCTCGGCCGGCGCCCAGGCCCGGATGCGCGACCCCTTCGGTTTCGTCAGCGAAGCGCGCGCCCGTCGCCCGGAGCCGCGCCAGCGCAAGTTGAAGACGCTCGAGGCAAAGGCGTTCGAAACACTCGGCCTCGGGGCCTCGGCCACTGCTGCCGATATCAAGGCTGCCTACAAGGATCTCGTCAAGAAGCATCACCCCGATGCCAATGGCGGAGATAGGGGATCCGAAGAGCGTTTTCGCGCGGTTATTCAAGCCTACCAATTGTTAAAACAGGCTGGTTTCTGCTAACAACGCGGATTATTACAGAAGCACTTTTGCAGGCGAATGCGCGGGTGCCGTCCGGTGGCCGCTCTGGAGACATGATGAGCAAGATTGACCTCGACATTTCCAACCTCCCCGATACGACGATCTCGGTCCGGGAGGTTTTCGGCATTGATACGGATTTGCGCGTTCCTGCCTATTCGAAGGGCGACGCCTATGTGCCGGACCTCGACCCGGATTACCTCTTCGATCGCGAAACCACGCTCGCTATTCTCGCAGGCTTCGCCCACAACCGACGCGTGATGGTCTCGGGCTATCACGGTACCGGTAAGTCCACCCATATCGAGCAGGTCGCTGCCCGCCTCAACTGGCCGTGCGTGCGCGTCAACCTCGATAGCCATGTCAGCCGTATCGATCTCGTCGGCAAGGACGCGATCGTCGTCAAGGACGGCCTGCAGGTCACCGAGTTCAAGGACGGCATCCTGCCCTGGGCCTACCAGCACAATGTCGCGCTCGTCTTCGACGAATACGATGCCGGCCGTCCGGACGTCATGTTCGTCATCCAGCGGGTTCTCGAATCCTCCGGCCGCCTGACGCTGCTCGACCAGAGCCGCGTCATCCGTCCCCACCCGGCCTTCCGCCTGTTTGCGACCGCCAACACCATCGGCCTCGGCGACACCACCGGACTCTACCACGGCACGCAGCAGATCAACCAGGCGCAGATGGACCGTTGGTCGATCGTCACGACGCTGAACTACCTGGCGCATGACAAGGAAGTCGACATCGTCGCCGCCAAGGTGAAGGGCTTCACCGCCGACAAGGGCCGCGAGACCGTTTCCAAGATGGTGCGTGTTGCCGACCTCACGCGCGCAGCCTTCATCAACGGCGACCTGTCGACCGTCATGAGCCCGCGTACGGTCATCACCTGGGCCGAGAACGCCTATATCTTCGGCGACATCGCCTTTGCCTTCCGCGTGACCTTCCTCAACAAGTGCGACGAGCTGGAGCGGGCGCTGGTCGCCGAGCACTACCAGCGCGCCTTCGGGATCGAGCTCAAGGAAAGCGCTGCCAACATCGTGCTGGAAGCCACCGCCTGAGCCATGGCGGAGGCGGAGGGCGCACGGGCGCTTCGCTTCGTTGAGGAGAAGAGCGTCGCGAAGACCGCCAACGCGGTCTTCAAGGGCCTCAAGGCCTTCAACCTCGAAAAGGCGGGAAGCGCCAAATACAAGCGCTTCGCCATTTCGGTGCGCAACGACGGCGACGAGATCGTAGGCGGCATCGTCGCCTACACGGCGTGGAACTGGTGCTTCATCGAACTGCTCTGGGTAGACGAGGCGCTGAGAGGGTCGGGCAGCGGGCGTGAGCTCGTTGCGCGTGTCGAAGCGGTCGCCGCAAGCCGCGGCGCCCGCTACATCTATGTCGACACATTCAGTTTCCAGGGCGACGGCTTCTATCAGAAGCTGGGTTATGACGTTTATGGCAAACTCGATGATTTCCCGCCGGGATTTCACCGCATCTGGCTGAAGAAGGAACTCTCGTGAGCTCGAACTCGAAGGCAAAGCCAACCACGCGCGAGAATGCTGCCGAACCGTTCAAGCGGGCGCTTTCCGGCTGCATCCGATCGATCGCGGGCGATGCCGAGGTGGAAGTCGCCTTCGCCAATGAGCGGCCGGGCATGACCGGCGAGCGCATTCGTCTGCCCGAGCTTTCCAAGCGCCCGACGCTGCAGGAACTCAGCGTCACCCGCGGGCTGGGTGACAGCATGGCGCTGCGCAAGGCCTGTCATGACGCGCGCATCCACGCGACGATGTCGCCGCAAGGGGCCGACGCTCGCGCGATTTTCGACGCGGTGGAGCAGGCGCGTGTCGAGGCGATCGGTGCGCTCAGCATGGCGGGCGTCGCCAAGAACCTGAACGTCATGCTCGAAGAGAAATACGCCAAGGCGAATTTCGCAACGATCGAGCGGCAGGCCGACGCGCCGCTCGGCGAAGCCGTGGCGCTTCTGGTGCGCGAGAAGCTGACCGGCGAGAAGCCGCCGGCCTCCGCCGGTAAGGTACTCGACCTCTGGCGCGAGTTCATCGAAGGCAAGGCTGCGGGCGACATCCAGAACCTGTCGTCGACGATCAATGACCAGCAGGCCTTTGCCCGGGTCGTGCGCGACATGCTGACCTCGATGGAGGTCGCCGAGAAATATGGCGACGACGACGTCGAGCCGGACGAGCAGGAGAGCGAGACCGACGAAGACCAGCCGCGCAGCCAGGAGCAGGACGAAAACGCCAGCGACGAGGAAGCCGGCGACGACGCCGCCCCCGCCGATGAAAACCAGGCTGCCGAAGAGCAGATGGAAGAAGGCGAGATGGACGGCGCGGAGATTTCCGACGACGATCTTCAGGACGAGGGCGACGAGGACAGCGAGACGCCGGGCGAGGTCAAGCGCCCGAACCAGCCCTTTGCCGACTTCAACGAGAAGGTCGACTACGCCGTCTTCACCCGCGAGTTCGATGAGACGATCGCTTCGGAAGAGCTGTGCGACGAGGCCGAGCTCGACCGGTTGCGCGCCTTCCTCGACAAGCAGCTTTCCCATCTCCAGGGTGCTGTGGGTCGCCTTGCCAACCGCCTGCAGCGCCGCCTGATGGCGCAGCAGAACCGCTCCTGGGAATTCGACCTCGAAGAGGGTTACCTCGACACGGCGCGCCTGCAGCGCATCATCATCGACCCGATGCAGCCGCTTTCCTTCAAGCGAGAGAAGGACACCAACTTCCGCGACACGGTAGTGACGCTGCTGATCGACAACTCCGGCTCGATGCGTGGCCGCCCGATCACCGTTGCCGCCACTTGCGCTGACATCCTGGCGCGCACGCTGGAACGCTGCGGCGTCAAGGTCGAGATCCTCGGCTTCACCACCAAGGCGTGGAAGGGCGGACAGTCGCGCGAAAAGTGGCTTGCCGGCGGCAAGCCGCAGGCGCCGGGCCGGCTCAACGATCTGCGCCACATCATCTACAAGTCCGCCGATGCGCCCTGGCGCCGGGCGCGCCGCAATCTCGGCCTGATGATGCGCGAAGGCCTGCTGAAAGAAAACATCGACGGCGAGGCGCTGATGTGGGCGCACGAGCGACTGATGGCACGGCGCGAGCAGCGCCGCATCCTGATGATGATCTCCGACGGTGCGCCGGTCGACGATTCGACGCTGTCGGTCAATCCCGGAAACTATCTGGAACGGCATCTGCGCGCGGTCATCGAGCAGATCGAAACGCGCTCGCCTGTCGAGCTTCTGGCGATCGGTATCGGTCACGACGTGACGCGCTACTACCGTCGTGCCGTGACCATTGTCGACGCCGACGAGCTTGCCGGTGCGATGACCGAGCAGCTGGCCGCGCTCTTCGAGGATGAAAGCAAGCGCCGCGGTTCCTCGCGTCTTCGTCGCGCCGGATAATTTGTTTCGTTCGGAGGTGGTGTTTGCCGCTTCCGAACGCCAATCGGCGACAGCCCGTTCCGGCCTTGAGCCGAAGTCAATTTACGGACAAAATTTTACAGTCTACCAAGCTGCAGCGATGATCTCAGTGCGCCGTGGCAGGTGTCTCTCGTCGTCGTACTCCGTTTCATTCCTGATGTTCTTCCCCTGAAGGTACTTCCCCATGCTCGGTCGCGGACTTCTAGCCCTCCTGCTTTTCGCGTCGACCGGCTCGGCATGGGCCGCCTCGAGCGGCGAAACTCTGCCGATCCGCAGTCGTCAGATCAGCAGTTTCGCGGTTGGATCGAGCGCCACCCGGTTCGGCGCGCTGGAGTTCGTTGGCGGACTGGAAATGACCTCTGCGAATTCCCTGTTCGGCGCCGTGTCGGCAATCCGTTTTCGACCGGATGGCACTTCCTTCATCGCGATCATGGACACCGGACACTGGCTCGAAGGCGCCGTGACCCGTGATGCGGACGGCCGGCTTTCCGGTCTTACGGACCTTACCGCCACGCCGATGGCCGACCGCAACGGCGACGTCGGGCTGGCGAAGTGGAAGGTGGATTCGGAAGGATTGGCGCTGCGGTCGGGGCAGGTGGTCGTCAGCTACGAGCAGGCACACCGCATCGACATCTACCCGGACCCGGGCTTTGCTGCATCGACGCCGATCGGGAGCCTGGCGTTGCCGTTCCCGATCAAGGAATTGCGCAACAATGGCGGCATCGAGACCATCGCAGTGGCGTCAAAGGACGGCCCCCTGGCTGGCGCGACGATCGCCGTTGCGGAGCGCAGCGTCGACAGGGCGGATAACCTGCTGGCGGGCATTCTCGACGGGCCGCAGCGTGGCGCGTTTGCCGTCGTGCGCAAGGATCCCTATGCGGTAACCGACGGCGCGTTCCTGCCGAACGGCGACCTGCTGCTCCTGGAGCGGCGCTTCTCGTTCGGTTCGGGCCTCGGTATGCAGATCCGGCGTATTGCCGGCGACACGATCAAGCCCGGCGCCGTGGTCGATGGCGACGTCATCTTCGAAGCCGACATGCGCCACCAGATCGACAATATGGAAGGGCTCGACGTCGTCGTACGGCCGGACGGCGAAGTTCGTGTCATCGTCGTTTCGGATGACAACCACTCCATCCTCGAGCGCAATCTGATGCTGGAGTTCCGCCTCACGACCGCGGTGACGCAGTAGGCAATGCTTGTTTCGCCCAAGGGGCGAGTGATCCAAGCTCTGAAACGACAGAGCCGATGGTTGCGGCCGTTTGACCGCAATCATCGGCTCGATCCTTTTCGGTAGGCCATGTTTAGATCATTTCATTGTTTAATCGAAACACTGAAATGATCTAAGTCTTTGAAATTACGCAATTCCAGACGGAAAACCGTTTCACACTTTTCCTGGAACTGCTCTAGGCGGATGCCTTGGCTTCCGCTGCCGGCATCGGCTTGACGACGCTCATCAGCGCGCCATAGGGCAGCAGCATGACGAGGCCGCAGAGGATCTTGACGCTCAAGTCACCGATCGCCCAGGAGATCCAGCGCGGTGCTTCGGCCGTGAGCACGCCGAGCAGGGGCGCGGTTTCCAGCGCGAAGCTGTCGTTCGGTCCGAAGAACACGAAGAACGGGGCAAAGGCGAAGGAGAAGAACATCGCGGTGTCGAGCGCCGAGCCGATCAGGGAACCTGCGAGCGGCGCATGCCACCAGCTCTGACGGCGCAGGCGGTTGAACACCGAGATGTCGAGAAGCTGGCCAAACAGGAAGGCAGAGCCCGAGGCAATCGCGATCCGCGGCGTGGCGGCGACGAAGGAGAGCAGGATGGCGACGATGAAGCCTGCGACCACCACGCGGCGCGCGATGCGCGGCCCGAACTGTCGGTTGGTGAGATCCGTCACCAGGAAAGCGAAGGGATAGCTGAAGGCGCCCCAGGTGAGAAGATCGCCAAGCTGCATGCCGGCAATCGAGCCCGGCAGCGGGTACTGTACGAGGATGTTCGAAGCCACGACCACGAGGGTCATGAGCGCGATATAGACGAAGAAAGTGCGGTTGATCAGCATTTTTTTATCCTGGGAGATGCCACCAGCTAGAGGGATGAAAGCCGGATCGAGCATCCGGCCGATGAAGGCAGAAACACGCGCACGAGAAAAAGGCTTGCTGGATGAACCCGCAAGCCTTTTAAACGCGTGTCAAAGACAGGACGCTGGCGCCGATTAGGCGGCTTCAGCAACCTTCTTGACGATCTGGCGGCGCAGCAGGCGAGCGCGCATGCTCAGCTCGTTCTCGTCCGACTTCAGCAGGAAGGCGTCGAGGCCGCCACGGTGTTCAACCGAGCGGAGAGCTGCAGCGGAAACGCGCAGACGGTAGCGCTGGCCGAGAGCATCGGAAATCAGCGTGACGTTGCACAGGTTCGGCAGGAACCGGCGCTTGGTCTTGTTGTTGGCGTGGCTTACATTGTTGCCCGACTGGACGCCCTTGCCGGTCAATTCGCAACTACGGGACATGGTACACCTATTCTCTTTATCGCCGCCGGACAATGCGGTAGCGGGCCCAGAGCCCAGGCCGCGTTCCTAGGCCATTATTGGAAAGTCGCGGTTCTATAGTCAGAGACGGCCCGCCCGTCAAGCCAAACCTCTTGCATTCTCGGAAAACCCGCGGTTTTTCCCGTCCGTTCTTCAGATGTGAGGCGTAGTTCTCGCAAGAATAATGCCTTGCGAGACCCATTCCAAGCGGTTTTGCTATGCGTTATTTCTTGCATGAGGACGGGTGGCGGCCACGGGGCCGGCCCGACGGCCGGCTGCAGCGTACTGGGCGTAGAAAAGCCGCAAAGAGCCTGCATTTCAGGGTATTGCGGCGATATTCGAGCGATGGATTTTTAAGGGCATGAAGTTGCGAAATGGCTTTCGCGTGGCGGCGCTGCTGTCCGCGGTCTCGTTTTCCACAGCATCGTCGGCCGCCGATGTCGAACATCTGACGGATTACAGCATCTCGCTCGCCGGTTTGCCAGTTGCGCGGGCTTCGTTCCACACGGAACTGGAAAAGAATCATTATACGATCTCAGGGACGCTCAAGTCGGCCGGGCTGCTCGACATCCTGAGCCGGACCTCGGGCCAGACGCAGGTTTCGGGTGTGATCGGCAGGGATTACCTGCGCGCCTCGCACTATTCGATGTCCTATCGCAGTGGATCGAAGAGCAGGGCGATCAACGTCACCTATCGCAACGGCAATGTGGTGCAAGCCAGCATGACGCCGAAGCGGACGCCCTTGCCGAAGAACTGGGTGCCCGTCACCTCACGCGACATGCGCAACGTGCTCGACCCGCTTTCCGGTCTGATCATTCCCGCGGATGCGCGCGTGTGCCCCAACACGCTGCCGATCTTCGACGGCGAGTCGCGGCTCGACATCAAGCTCTCACCGAAGGGGACCAAGCCTTTCAAGACCAAGGGCTTTGAAGGGGAGGTGATCGTCTGCGGTATCCGTTTCGTGCCGAAGGCCGGCTACAAGAAGGGCCGCGAGGATGTCGAGTATCTGCGTCGTCTGCAGACGATGGAAATCTGGTTTGCCAAGGCGCCCAACGTGAACGTCTACGCCCCCGTCTATGTCCGCATCCCCACCAAGCTCGGACCGGTCACGGTCTCGGCGACACGATTTGGTGGTTGACGCGCGGTCGTGTGCAACTAAAAGGTTAAATACCACGAAGCACGAAGATTTTATCGGCGCAGGTTTCCGTGAGAGAAATCGCGCGAGGGGACGACTATGAAATTCAAGGCAACGCTGATCGGTTTTTCCGCCATTCTGATGTGGTCGCTGCTCGCGCTGTTCACGGCAGCATCCGGCAAGATGCCTCCGTTCCAGCTTTCGGCGATCTGCTTCCTGATCGGCAGCCTGCCCGGCCTGGGGGTGCTGGGGATGAGGCCTGAGCGCCTGGCGCTGCTCAAGCAACCCGCCAAGGTCTGGATCACGGGTATCGCCGGTTTGTTCGGCTATCATTTTCTCTATTTCACGGCCCTGCGCAACGCCCCGGCAGTGGAAGCCGGGTTGATCGCCTATCTCTGGCCGCTGCTGATCGTCGTCGGCTCGGCGCTGCTGCCGGGCGAGCGCTTGCGCTGGTATCATCTCGCCGGCGCACTCGCCGGCCTCGTCGGCACGATCCTGATCGTGGCGCGCAATGGCGTTGCCTTCGACGATGCCTATCTGCTTGGCTACGGCGCCGCCTTTCTCTGCGCCTTCACTTGGTCGGGCTATTCGCTCATCACCCGCCGCTTCGAAGCGGTCTCGACGGATGTCGTGACAGGATTTTGTCTTGCGACCTCGATCCTGTCTTTCGTCTGCCATCTGGCGCTCGAAACGACCGTCTGGCCGGCGACGACCTTCGAGTGGCTGGCGGTCGTCGGCCTCGGGCTGCTGCCGGTCGGAGCGGCGTTCTATGCCTGGGACTTTGGGGTGAAGAACGGCAATATCCAGCTTCTCGGCGTCGCGAGTTATGCGGCGCCGGTGCTTTCGACGCTGATCCTGATCCTGTTCGGTTTTGCCGAGCCGTCCTGGCGCATCGCGCTCGCCTGCCTGTTCGTGACCGGCGGCGCAGTGCTTGCTGCAAAGGACATGATCTTCCGCAATCGTGCGACGGTGGCCCAGCCGGCGGAATAACCGGGCTTGTTATCGCTTGGGCGGCTGCCAGTCGGGGGCCGCCATTTCGAAGGCGGCGAAATCAAATGCTGGCGCGACGGTGCAGCCGACCAGCGTCCATTCGCCAAGCGAGGCGGCGGACTGCCACCAATCGGCCGGGACCACGCCCTGCGGTCGTTCTCCGCTCAGAATGTCGGACCCGAGCCGCAGCGTCTCGGCGGATTTTCCATCTTCGGCGATGCTGAGTTCGAGCGGCGCACCGGCGTGATAGTGCCAAATCTCGACCGCGTCGCGGACACGGTGCCAGTGCGAGCGCTCGCCGCGCTCCAACAGATAATAGATTGCCGTCGAATGCCCGCGTGGGCCACCAGCCGTATCGCGGAAGGTCTCGAAGTACCAGCCGCCCTCCGGATGGCGCGCCAAACCGAGTGCCTTGATGATCTCCGCCGCCGATTGCGTCTCAGCCACTAGAAATTATCCTTCCGCTTGCGGATTTCGGCAAAGACCGTGGCATCGTCGGCGTTCTGCATTCCAAGATGGGCGCGGATGCCCGGGTCGGTGGCGCGCAGGAACGGGTTCGTGCGCTTCTCCAGGCCGATCGTCGTCGGTGCGGTGAAGCCGCCGTCGCAGCGCGTCTCCTCGATCTCGGCGGCGCGCGCCTTGAGCTCGGCATTCTCGGGGTCGACCGTGACCGCGAAGCGGGCGTTGGACAGCGTGTATTCGTGGCCGAAATAGACCGTCGTGTCATCCGGCAACGCCATCAGCCGGCTGAGAGACTGCCACATGGTCGCTGCCGTCCCCTCGAACAGACGACCGCAGCCCAGCGCAAACAGGGTGTCGGCGGCAAACAGCAGCCTGTCCTGCGGGAAGTGGAAGCAGATGTGACCGGCCGTGTGGCCCGGGGTCTCGATCACCTCGACGGAACGACCGGCAAAATCGAAGCGCTCACCATGGCGCACGGCCTTGTCGAGCCCCGGAATTTTCGAGGCTTCCCCGAAAGGCCCGATGATCGTGACGCCGAAGCGTTCCTTCAGGGCGTCATTTGCCGCCACGTGATCGCCGTGATGATGGGTCGTCAGGATGTGGGTAAGCCTCCAGCCGCGCCGCTCCAGCGCTTCCAGGATGGGCGCCTCTTCCGGCGCGTCGATAGAGGCGGTCAGGCCGCTTTCGGGATCGTGGATCAGCACGCCGAAATTATCGGTGCGGCAGAGGAAGAGGTCGAGTTCGAGCGCGGCCATGGCACGTCCTCCGGTCAGAAGAGAGGGAATGCTGCCGAATGTAGCGAGCCTTACCTTGAAGTCTACCGCTTCGAAGCTAACATGTTGCGAATGCACACCGATATCGTCGACCTGCGAGAATTCTATCACTCCGAGCTCGGCCGGATGGCGGAGCAATCCGTCACCATGGCGCTTTCGTCCGTCTGGGCGCGGCTCCCGGACGAGCGGCTGGTCGGCCTCGGCTATGCCGTTCCCTATCTCGAACGGTTCCGCAAGGACACGGAGCGCACCTTCGCCTTCATGCCGGCGGGGCAGGGGGCGGTGAACTGGCCGGTTGCCGAGCTCTCCTCGACGGCGCTGGTGTTCGATGAGGAGTTGCCGCTGCCCGACGCCTCGATCGACCGGGTGCTGATGGTGCATTCGCTGGAATTCGCCGAAAGCCCGCGGGAGACCATGAAGGAGATCTGGCGGGTGCTGGCGCCAGGCGGTCGCCTTATCATCGTCGTGCCCAACCGGCGCGGCGTCTGGGCGCGCATGGAACACACGCCCTTCGGTTCCGGGCGACCCTATTCGCGTGGGCAGCTGACGGCGCTGCTGCGCGAGACCAACTTCACGCCAGGTGCCACGGCGGATGCGCTCTTCTTCCCGCCGTCGAAACTCAGGGCGATCCTGCGGCTGCGTCGGGGCTTCGAGCGGCTCGGCCGTTCGCTCTGGCCGGTCTTCTCCGGCGTCATCGTCGTCGAGGCGCAGAAGCGGCTTTACCAGGGGCTGCCGGTCGCCGCACGCGCATCGCGCCGCGTCTTCGTGCCGGTGCTGGCGCCGCAGGGCGTGCCGAGCACGCGCGAGAGGCCGCGTCCCACCCGCTAACCTGCCTGGGAACCGCGGCGGACCCTCGACAAAAGCCGCTTGCGCCGCTAATGGCTTGACCTCTTTTCCTGCCTGCAGCGCCGCGCGCCTCCCATGGCACGTATCGGTTGCTGCAGCACTTTGATGGCCAAAGAAAGCTGACCCGATGAGCCTTGCTTCGAAGAGCCCTGAGCCGCGTTCCGGCATCCTGGATATTGCCGCTTATGTGCCGGGCAAGGAGCATGCGCCGGGTGTCGCCAAGGTGCATAAACTCTCGTCCAACGAGACGCCGCTTGGCGCAAGCCCGAAAGCGATCGAAGCCTTCCAGTCGGCTGCCTTCAACCTCGAACGTTATCCGGATGGCCAGGCGCGGGCGCTGCGAGAGGCGATCGGTGCCGTGCACGGCCTCAACCCGGCAAACATCATGTGCGGCAATGGGTCGGACGAACTGCTCGGGCTTCTCTGCCACACTTATCTCGGGCCCGGCGACGAAGGCATCATCACCGAGCATGGCTTCCTCGTCTACAAGATCCAGATCCTGGCGGCGGGCGCGACGCCCATTACCGTCAAGGAGAAGGATGCGCGCGTCGATGTCGATGCCATTCTCGCGGCGGTCACCGAGCGCACCAAGGTCGTCTTCCTGGCCAATCCGGCCAATCCGACCGGCACCTACATCCCCGTCGATGAAGTCCGCCGGCTGCATGCGGGGCTGCCCGAGGGTGTGCTGCTGGTGCTCGACGCGGCCTATGCCGAATATGTGCGCCGCAACGACTATGCCGCCGGGCTGGAGCTCGTCTCGGCCAGCCGCAATGTGGTGATGACCCGCACCTTCTCGAAGATCTACGGCCTTGCGGGTTTGCGCATCGGCTGGATGTATGCACCGCCGGAGGTGATCGACGCGGTCGACCGTGTCCGCGGGCCCTTCAACCTCAGTGCGCCCTCTATCGCGGCGGGTGCTGCGGCGATCCGTGATCAGGCTTTCGTGGCAACGGCGGTTGATCACAATCTCACCTGGCTTGCGCGTGTCAGCGAAGCGCTCGAAGCGATCGGGCTGCGCATCACGCCCTCGGTCACGAATTTCGTGCTGATCCACTTTCCGGAAGAAAACGGCAAGCGGGCCGAGGAAGCCGATGATTTCCTGACCAGCCGCGGCTATATCCTGCGGGCGGTCAGCAGCTACGGCTTCCCCAATGCGCTGCGCATGACCATCGGCTCGGAAGAAGCCAACGAAGGCGTCATCGCGGCGCTGATCGAATTCATGGGACGGAAATAATGGCTCAGCAGTTTGAAACGATCGCCCTCATCGGCATTGGTCTCATCGGCTCGTCGATCGCGCGCGATATCCGCGAGAAGCAGCTTGCCGGTACGCTCGTCGTCTCCACGCGCAGCGAGGCGACGCTGAAGCGTACGCAGGAGCTCGGGCTCGGCGATCGCTATACGCTGTCTGCGGCCGACGCCGTTCGCGACGCGGACCTCGTGATCGTCTCGGTCCCGGTCGGCGCGTCCGGTGCCGTGGCGGCCGAGATTGCTGCGCATCTGAAGCCCGGTGCGATCGTCACCGATGTCGGCTCGACCAAAGGCTCAGTGATTGCGCAGATGGCGCCGCATCTGCCCGAGACCGTTCATTTCGTGCCGGGGCATCCGATCGCCGGTACCGAGCACTCGGGCCCGGATGCCGGCTTCGTCGGCCTCTTCCGCGGCCGCTGGTGCATCCTGACGCCGCCGGAGGGCGCTGATGGGGAAGCGGTCGCGCGGCTCCGGCGTTTCTGGGAAACGCTCGGCTCGATGGTCGAGGAGATGGACGCCGAGCACCACGACAAGGTGCTGGCGATCGTTTCGCACTTGCCGCACATCATCGCCTACAACATCGTCGGAACCGCCGATGATCTCGAGACCGTCACCGAATCCGAAGTCATCAAGTATTCGGCCTCGGGTTTCCGCGACTTCACCCGTCTCGCGGCATCCGATCCCACCATGTGGCGTGACGTCTGCCTGCACAACAAGGACGCGATCCTGGAGATGCTGGCGCGGTTTTCGGAGGATCTCGCCTATCTGCAGCGGGCGATCCGCTGGGGCGACGGCGAGAAGCTCTTCGACCTCTTCACCCGCACCCGCGCCATCCGCCGCTCGATCATCCAGGCGGGCCAGGATACGGCGATGCCGGACTTCGGCCGGCATGCCATGGATCAGAAATAAGCTGAGCAAGTCGAGGAAGACCGAGGAACGGTCTTCCGTCCGGAAGCGGGTGTTCGACGATCTAGAGCGTCGGCAGGACGCCGATCGGGATGAAGGCGAGAAACGCCGTGCCGTCGCGCACGTTGAGCTTCACGGTCGCCTCGTCCTTGCCGTTGGCGAGCGCCTTCAGCATGTTCGCGGTGTTGTCGACGAGGTTGGCGTCGTCGGGAATCAGCTTGACCAGATTGGCCCGCCAGGCCTCGATATTCGTCATCGTCAGCGAGAACTCGCCGGAAATCAGTCCCTGATCGTTGACCGAGAAGGGGCCGGAAAGCTTGGCGTTCATGCCGGAGCCGAGATCGAGGGTGAGCTGTCGGAGTTCGCCCTTGCTGCCGCGAAACATCTCCGGTGTCGGTGTGGTTGCCATCCACCCGGCCTTGTCGGTGAAGGTCAGGTCCGCAGCCACCGTGGCCGGCGGCGCGTAGCTCGGGCCTTCCTCCGGACGAAGGTCGAGCTTGTCGACGCTCAAAGCGGCATCAAGATCCGCGCCGTTCTGGCGCAGGTGCAGTTCGCCGTGGCTGGCGCCGAAGCCAAGACCGTCGCCCGCAAGCGGCAGGCGCACCCGACCGGTGAGGTTGTCATAGGTGAGCGAGGTGCGGTCGACACCGGACAAGGTCGCACGCACGCTCGCATGCAGCAGCGTCCAGTCGGCGAAGACGTTGAGGCCGGGCGACGCCCGGATTTCGGCCGGGCCGTCGAGCTCGATCACGGCGTGGCCGGGCTGGTAGACCTGGGCGGCTGTGCGCAGCGCCCCGAAGGAGGCGGATGTGCCATGGCGGGTGTCGTCGAGGTGGACCTTGTCGCAGAAGAGGCCGATTCGGAACGGAAAGCCGCGCACGTCCATGTTCGTGCATTCGCCGCCGAGGCCGGCTGCCTGTCCATCGGCAAGACGGGCCGTGAGGCGTTTCTCGATCTGATCGGCGGCGAGGAACCAGCCGGTCGAATAGATGCCGGCGACAAGCACGATGCCTGCCGTCAGCCAGCGGAACTTCCGGCTGACCGGCGAGGGATTGGAAACTGCGGTTGCCGACATGGGCGCGGATACCTCACTCTAAACTGGACTGCGGCTGCCTTTCGGGTGGCGCCGCCGATCCGCAAAACTATTCTTGTCTTCGGGTGCACGAGGACGAGCTTGTCTCTTTCGTGCCGAGATGCTGTGCCGTAGAAACCGACATGGCTGACCATTCCTACAAGCCGATGGTGATTCGGTGGCGAGAGCAGACAGCGCGGGTTGAATGACAGTGGATATGGACGAATTTTGGGTCTTTGGCTACGGGTCGCTAATGTGGAACCCCGGCTTTGCCTTCGAGGAGAAGCTGACGGCACGCGCATTCGGCTATCGCCGGTCGCTCTGCGTGCATTCCTGGGTTCACCGCGGCACCGAACAGCGGCCGGGACTGGTGCTTGGGCTCGACCGAGGCGGCTCCTGCATCGGCACGGCTTTTCGTGTCGAGCGTGGGCAGCGGGAGAGTGTTACCGATTATCTGCGCGAGCGTGAACTGGTGACGCATGTCTACAAGGAGCGCACGATGCCGGTGCTGCTTGCCGATGGACGGCGGGTGCCGGCGCTTGCCTATGTCATCGACCGCGACCACGTCCAGTATGCCGGAACGCTCAGCACCGGTGAGGCGGCCGATATCGTCGCCGTTTCGACCGGAAAATCCGGGCCGAACAGCGAGTATGTGTTCAACACGCTTGCCCATCTCAAGGAAATGGGCATCCGCGATCACTGGCTGGAAGAGGTGGTGGGCCTGCTCGAGCAGACACGCCAGCGTGCGCGGGCCTGATCGCTCAGGCCCTGCCGGCGGCCTTCAGTTCCTTCAGCCTTTGCTCGGCGGTTGGCGGCAGCGGCAGGTGCGGATTGTTCTGCACCGTTTCGACAAGCAGTTCGTCACTGGCCTTCTCCGTGACTTCCATGAGCTTGGCAAGGAATGCATCCGGATCCATGCCCGCCTCGACCGGCGGCAGGATGCGGACCTTGAAGTGGCCGGGAAAGCGCAGGAACTTGCGGCGCGGCCAGAAGAGGCCGGGATGCATGGCGACCGGCACGACAGGCACGTTCAGGTCGCGGTAGAGGCGGGCGATGCCGTACTTGTACTCCGGCGGAGCGCCCGGCGGGCGGCGCGTGCCTTCCGGGTAGATGATGAGTTCGCGGCCGGTTGCCATTTCCTGCTTGGTGCGATCCATGACGCTGGTCATCGCCTTGCCGCGTGCGGCCCGGTTTACCGGAACCATGCGCTGCTTGAGGATGTACCAACCGAACAGCGGGATCCAGGTGAGCTCACGCTTCAGAATGTAGAAGGGATCGTCGAGCCAGGGGAGCAGCGCATAGGCATCCCAGAAGGACTGGTGCTTGGGAGCGAAGATGTAGGGGACCTTCGGGAGGTTCTCCAAGCCTTCGATCTCAAAGGTCGTCCCGACCATCTTGTCGAGCAGCCAGTGATTGCTGCGCACCCAGTTCTTGGGAACGAACCAGGCCTTCTTGCGCGGCAGCAGGAAATAGATCGGCGTCAGCACGATCATCTGCACGATCAGATTGGCGTAGAACACCATGTTGAAAAGGATCGAACGCAAGACGATCATCAGGCACGCTCTCGTAGGCGAGTTCTTAAGGGGCTCGGCGTCAGGCCGATTGATCGCTGCCTACACGAAACCGTGCCGAAGGAAAACTGCCCTCTCTCACTTTAGGCCATCGACGTTCTCGAGGGCCTCTATTCTTCCGCCGGCGTGGCGCGTGAGGAATCGGTGCGCAGGCCGCTCGTCGGCCGGGCGCCGGCGAGATCGCGAACCGATGCGATCGTATACTTCCCGAACTCCAGGAGGATCGATTTCAGTACCATCGGGTTGCGCAGCCAGTTCGTCGTCTTGAGATCCGAATTGACCACCGGGTAGGGGATGAATTCCGTCTCCGGGCGGGTACGCCGAAGCTCCAGCAGGCTGCGTGGCATATGGTAGTTGTTGGTAACGACGAGCACGCTCGTATAGCCGCGATCACGGATCCATTGTGCCGTCTCGGTGGCGTTGCCGATGGTATCGATCGCCTCATGACCGATATCGACGCAGCATTTGAAGAGATCGGCGGAGCTCTGGGTGTTGCGGCGGATCTGGCTGCCGGTGGTCGTCGGGTGGACGCCGGAGATGAGCAGGCGCTTTCCGGCGCCGCCCTTCAAGAGATCGACCGCTTGGTCGATGCGCTGGAAACCACCGGTCAGGACGACGATCGCATCCGCCTTGGGATGCACGGGTGGCTGCAGCGATGCGACGGTGTCGGCGAAATTGAGGAAGGCGCCGATCAGGAGCGCGAGCGGTAACAGGAGGACGAAGAACGTTCGCCGGAGAATTTTGCGCAAGAGGCTGCGGGGCCGCCGGCCATCGTCGGCTTTCCCCTGCCATTTGCCTCCTCCGGCCATCCCGTTCCCGCGTAATTCTCGCGCCATCATGATTCTCTTCACATAGCCACAGATTACGGCAAGGAATAGATCGAGGCACGGCGAAACATCGGGCGGTTCAGCTCTGGTAGAGATCCGTGCGGCCGGGGTCCGAACGGATGAGGTCGATCTCGTGGATCGTGCGCATGACCGTGAGGCGAGCGGTCACGGTCGTCAGGATGGCGATGACGACGATGATGGCGGCGATACCGAGATAGCCACCATAGCCAATGGTAAAGGTTCCGAAGAGGGCGGTTGCCTGATCGGTCTGCGGTGTTGCCAATGTCTGCGACTGCCAGAAGCCGGCAAGCGCAAAGGACAGCGCGGCAAGCAGGCCGCCGGTGCCGGCACCCTTGAGGCTGATTCTCAGAAAATGCTTCTGGAATTCGGAGGCGACGAAACCGGCCTCGGCACCGACGAAATGCAGCACCTCGACGATGTGACGGTTGCCGGAAAGGGCGCCGCGGGTGGCGAAAATCACCGTCAGCACCATGGCGGAGAACACGAGGGCCAGCACGCCGGTGCCGATCATCGCCGTGGTATTGGCCATGGCGACGAGCCGGTCGACCCAGGTGCGGTGATCGTCGAGGAAGGCCTGTGGGATCGTCTCGGTCAGCGCCTTGCGCATGGCGGCGAAATCGGGCGGATTGTTTTCGTCGATGGTGATGATGATCAGCCGCGGCACCGGCAATTCGTCGAGATCGAGGCCCTCGCCGAGCCAGGGTTCCAGTAGGCGCGCGGTGGCGGCGCGATCGACGATCTTGCCATCGGTCGTGCCGCTGAAGGTCAGCGCCAGATCGCGGGCATCGGCGAGCGCCTTCTCCATGTCGAGGCTATCGTCCGGCTTGATCTGGACGGTGATCTCGCGGGAGATCTGCGACTGCCAGCTCTGGGCCGTTGCCCTGACCATGCTGACGCCGCCGAGTGTCAGGCAGGCAAGGAACGACATGATGGCGATGACGCACATCAGCGCATGGCCGGAGACATTGGTCGAAGGCACGATCGGGCCGGTCGGCCGCACGCGCATTTCCGTCCGGCGTTGTTGCGGCTCCGACGCCTGCTCGGGCGCATCCTTCTGGCGTTTCGTGCGGCTGTCACTCATAGATGTCGAGCCGCCCCTGCGAAAGGATCATGCGTCGCGCCTCCACCTGATCCATCAGCGACAGATCGTGGGTGGCGATCACCACCGCGGTGCCGAGCCGGTTCAGCTCGAGGAAGAGGTTGAGGAGGCGCCTGGCCATCGGCGGATCGACGTTGCCGGTCGGTTCGTCGGCAAGCAGGATCTCTGGCCGGTCGATCAGCGCCCGCGCGATCGCCGCGCGCTGCTTTTCGCCGCCTGAAAGAACCGGCGGCAGGACATTGATGCGCTCGCCGAGGCCGACCCATTTCAACAGTTCCAGCACGTCGGCGCGATAGCTCGATTCCTCCTTGCCGCGGACGCGCAGCGGCAGGGCGACGTTCTCATAGGTGGTCAGGTGATCGAGCAGGCGAAAATCCTGGAAGACGATGCCGACGCGCCGGCGCAGCATCGGGAACTCCTCGCGCGGGATCGACGAGATGTTGCGGTCGAACATCCGGATCAGGCCGCGCGTCGGCTGCAGCGAGAGGAACAGCAGTCTCAAAAGGGTGGTCTTGCCGGCGCCCGACGGACCGGTCAGGAACTGGAACGAACGGCGCGGAATATCGAAGGTCAGGTCCCGGAGGATTTCCGGTCCCATGCCATAGCGCAGTCCGACGTTCTCAAAGTGAATCAAGCGACAGCCCAGTCTCTCTCACGGCCCTGCAACCGACGGCCGGTTCCGGTCCTCCGCGCATAGGACGACCAGCCTCGAAAGGCAAAACCGCCAGCGGAATCATGGTTAAGCAGCGGTTAATTTTTCATGAAAAGGTGCCGCTTTCGCGACGTCTTTCCGAAACATTAACCATTCCGGTTTACGTGTCGGAAAGAATTGATGCAATGCCTAGATTCTTGCATGCCAAGGGTTCGCGCATTGCCCGATGGTTTCGCAGTCGAGGCGGTAGGTCGAGTGGCCGCACCGTGCCCCTGTGGGACAGGAGGAACTGGTCATGCATGCATTCCGGACCAAAACCGCCGGCGCTTCGGCGGACTTCCTGCCGCCCGAACGGGGCGGTCGTGAGGCAGCCGCGATGCCGCGACGCGTCGACTATGTCGATGCCGAGTTCGAGGTGATTGCTCCCTCGTCGCGCCGAACGCCCTATCCGGTGTTCAACGACAACGCCAAGATGGGAAATCAGAAACGGCCGACCTTGACGGTCGTGGCCGACGAAACGTCGCTTGCCGGCCGACTGTTGAGCCTCGCCGAAGCGCGGCTGCGCGACATGCCGGCGCGCCGCTTCGCCGGCCTGGTCGCGGGTTTCGCACTCGCATCCTTTCTGGTGATCGTCGGTTTCGCGGGCGACGGGCAGGCCGATATCCAGCCGCTTGCGATATCAGGGGTCACGAGCTCTCTCGACTATTCCGGCGGCATGCGGGTGCTTTCCGTCTACGGCTCGATCGACAACCGCTCCGATGTCGAACAGCGCCTGCCGCTCGTCGTGGTGGGGGTGGCAGCCAACGGGCGCCAGGTTACGACCACGCGCGTGATGCCCGAAGGCGCGGCAATCGCGCCGGGCGAGAGCCGCCATTTCAGGACGCGGCTGCCCTATGCAGGTGGAAAAATGCCCGATGTGACGGTTTCCTTCGCTGAAAACGGTGTTTCAGCCCGCTGATTGTGCTAAGCGGCGCGGATGGGAAGGCTTTGGTCTTCCGGATGAAACGCTGGAGAAGCCTTGATGCCCGTTGTTCGCGGTAAGAATATCGAACCTCTCTACACGGCCGAAACGATTGCCGCGCGCAACAGCGAGTTGGCCGGGATGATCGTCAACGGTCCGCACAAGGATCTGCTGGTGATCGCGGTGCTCAAGGGATCGTTCATCTTTGCTGCAGACCTGATCCGCGCCATGCACAACACCGGCCTTGCACCGGAAGTCGAGTTCATCACGCTGTCGAGCTACGGGCTCGGTACGGTCTCTCAGGGCGTGAAGATCATCAAGGATATCGACAGCGACGTGCATGGGCGTGACG
This sequence comes from Ensifer sp. R-19, assembly GCF_049905105.1. Classification (NCBI taxonomy): domain Bacteria; kingdom Pseudomonadati; phylum Pseudomonadota; class Alphaproteobacteria; order Hyphomicrobiales; family Rhizobiaceae; genus Ensifer; species Ensifer sp. R-19. The sequence continues at coordinate 2,903,749 of NZ_CP184569.1, read as the reverse complement.
TGCTTTTGATCGACGACATTCTCGAATCCGGCCGGACACTGCGTTTCGCCAAGGAGCTGATGTACGAGCGCGGCGCGCGCAACGTGACGATCGCCGTGCTGCTCGACAAGCGCGTCAAGCGGAAGGTCGAGCTCGAAGCCGATTATGTCGGTTTCGAATGCCCCGATCACTTCGTTGTCGGCTATGGCATGGATGTCGCCTATGCCTTCCGCGAGCTGCCTTTTGTAGGTGTCGTCACCGGCGACGCCGAGTAAGGCGTGTCAAAACGGCACGCCGACCCTGAAATCCGGTCGCCGCGCGTTTACCGAACACAAACGAAAAACTGGTTGGTTGGGGATGTACCGCGTGGTGATTCCCTATCGGATTGGCGGTGCTGCAGCGCCGTCGTGTCCGGTCGATGACCGACGCCCGCTGTAACCTTTTGGATCAGGTGCGGGCGTCGGCGAAAGCCGCGCCTCGGAAACGCGGAGGCCATGATGGCGAAAATCCTGATTACCGAGGACGAGGATGCGTTGCGTTCCTTCGTCGCGCGGGCACTGAAGCTCGACGGCCATGAGACGGTCGAGGCGGGCGACGGTGCCGACGGCCTTGCCTGCCTCCAGAGCGAGGCTTTCGATCTCCTGCTTTCCGACATTCGCATGCCCGTCATGGACGGCATCGAGCTGACGCATCAGGCGTCGGCTGCCTTTCCGGCAATGAAGATCCTGCTGATGACCGGCTATGCCGAACAGCGCGAGCGGGCCGACGATCTGGCCGACAAGATCGTCGACGTCATCTCCAAGCCGTTTTCCCTTCCCGATATCCGCAAGGCCGTTGCGCTCGCGCTGGCTGCCTGACGAATCCCAATCCGACAACTGATTGCTGCCGAGGTCGTGGGCTTGAGGCTAGATCATTTCATTGTTTCATCGAAACACTGAAATGACCTAAGTCTTTGAAATTACGCAATTCCGCACGGAAAACCGTTTCGCACTTTTCCTGGAATTGCTCTAGGCGCCGCAACGCTGCGCCTCGCGAGGACCGGAATATCGGATCGGCTGGCCCGAACCAGCTACGGGCTCATTGCATGTCGAGCAGGCGCTCGAGATATTGCCGCTCGGCCTCCGGCGACAGGTTATCTCCAAGCCGGCGGCGGATCTCTTCGAGGATCTGGCGGGCGCGTTGCGTGTCAAATTCCTCGGGCACCTTCACGTGGTCACCAAATTCCGGACCGCGGTTGTTCTGGGGCCTGCCAAGCGGGTCGCGGCCGTTCTGGCCGAATTGCGGGACGCCCATGCCGGGGCCCTGACCCTGGCTCTGCATCTGGTTCATCATGTCCTGGGCGCCTTGGCGCAGCGCCTGTAGCGCACGGCCTTGATTGCCCACCGCCTGTTCGCCCTGGCCCTTGCCAAGCGCGCCGGAGGCTCCGTCCATTTCCCGCTGGGCTTCGCCGAAACCCTTGCCCGGCTTGATGCCCATGTTTTCGAGGCTCTTGTTGAGTTCTCCGAGCTGCTTGCCAAGCGCGTCTTGCTGCTGCTTCAACTGCTTGAGCGCATCCTTCAGCTGTTCGGCGGTCATCTCGTCAAGCGGGTTGGGCTGGCCATTCGGATCGCCGCGCTGTTCCGGATCCTGCGGCATCTCCTGACCGAAGAGCTCGTTATCCTCGCCCTGCAACGGGTCGCCGCGCTGCATCCGGTCGCGCTGCGCCTGGTCGAGCTTGAAGGTCTCGTCCATGAGCTTTTGTTGATCCTGCAGCAATTTGCCGAGCTTCTCGATCTGCTGACTCATGGCATCGTTCTGCTGGCCCATCTGCTGCTGGCCGCGGCCGGCCTGCAGATTGTTCATCATCCGCTGCAGTTCCGACAGCAGCTGGCGTGCCTGATCGCGCGCGCCGGAGCGCGCCAGGTTCTCGATCTGGTTCATCATCCTTTCGAGGTCCTGCTGGCGCAGGATGTTGTTCGGGTTCATCTTGCCGGCCATGCGCGGGTCTTTCGCCGCCTGCTGGGCGAGGGCCTGCATGTACTCCTGCATGGCCTGGCGCAGCTCCTGCATCAGCTTGGCGATTTCCTGGTCGGACGCATTGCGCTCCAGCGCGTCCGAGAGCGCCTGCTGTGCGTCGCGCAGGCGCCGCTCGGCGAGTGACAGGTCGCCATCTTCGATGCCGAGCGCGATCTCCCATAGGTATCCGGCGGCGTCACGCAGCATGTCTTCGTTGTAGGCAAGGGCCATGCGCGTGCGAGCCGATTTCAGCAGCAGGAAATGCGTGAGGTTGGGGATCCAGTCCTCGGCAAGCGAAGCAACGGCATCGTTGAGGTCGAGCGCGCGCGGCAGGTCGTTGGCATTGAGGGCGAAGACCTGGCGTTGCTCGGCGACCGCGCCGGCGAGCGGCTGGATGAACTGGCGGGCGGGCAGGATCATTTCATGCGGCGGGCTGCGGCCCTCCTGGCCTGCGGCGTCGCGGGCGACGAGTGTGACCTTCACGCGCTTGCCGGCAAGCGGATGTTCGCTGAGGTTTCGGCTGGTCGTGCCCTTGGCTTCGCGCGCGTTGCGGCGCGGCAGGTCGAGCCGGTATTCCGGCAACGGATAGAGCGGGCGGGCTCCCTCTGCGGCTTCGTCGAGCGGCTGGATCTCGGCCCAGGCCTGGGCGATGCCGTAATCGTCCGTTGCAGCGAAGGTGATTTCCAGCGCCGCATTGACGGTTGGACGAGGAATGCCGTCGAAGGAGATCTGCGGCACACCATCCGGAATGATCTTGAAAGCCCAGCGCCGATCCCCGACGACGAGCTCGCCGTCCTTGACAATCTTGTAGACATGGTTGCGCACGGCATTCGGGTTGCGGGCAGGCGAGGGCGCAGCCATTTCGGCGACCTTGGGCCCGGCCTCGCCCACCTTCGGCTTGGGCTTCGTTTCCCCGGCTTTCTCGCCGACCGCCGGAATGGCGATTGCCTTGGCCGCGCCGCTTTCCGCAAACCGGACGATCTGGTCCGGTCCGGCCCCGGTGACACGGACCGTCAGGTCGCTGAATTGCGGGATGGTAATGGCCCCGGTGTCCTCCGCAGCCGATACGGCCTCCGGCTTTCCGGTGAGGAAAATCGGGGCACGGCCGGTATAGGCGGGTGGCGTCACCCAGGCATCGATGCGGATATCGGCCGTTTCGACCGCAGCCTGCGGCAGGCGCAGCGCGTCGCTGAGCAGGCCGGCGCGGTTGGAATAGGAATAGGCGAAGGCGACACAGGCGAGAAGCACCGGTACGGCACGCAGGGCAAAAGGATCGTGTCGGGCGATATCAGGACGCGGAAGCCCCGTCTCGAGCGCGCCGATCATCCGTGCCATGCGGGCCTGGTGCTCGCGCCACAGCGCCTCGCCCAGTGGATTGTCGGTTGCCGGCCGATCGTCCTGGACGCGGATCGCCTGGTGGGGCAGGGCGTTGCGCTCTTCCAGCATGCGGTCCGCGTCGACATTTCCGGGCAAACGGATCCGCGTCAGCGGAAACAGCGATGCGAGAAAACCGATGGCGAAGGCAAAGAGGGCTGCGGCATGCAGCCAGAACGGTGCCACGCGGAAGAAGCCGAGCCAAGCGCAGGCGAGAAATAGAAGAACGATAGAACCGGGCAGGAGGGTGCGCGGCAGAAGCTGTTCGGCGACCAGCACCGAGCGCGCCAGCCATCTCTTCAGTGCCAGGGTTCTCGAAAACGGCTTCGGTTGTGGCGTTTCATCCTGCCGGAATTGCGTCATCCGCCCAAGTTTCCTTTCGGTCGCCCGTCAACGCTCGTGGCTGACCCTATATCGTAAAGCGAGATGCGGCCGGAGACGGCGCAGCTTAGCTTATTCCGCTGGCCTTCAGGATACCATCCTTTGTGGCGAAGACGAGGGCGCAAACAGAATCGTGATCGCCCGGGTGGCCGATCCACAGATTGTCGTCGTTGGTGCGGATCGCCTCAGGCGAGCCAGTCCGGAACCGAATCGAGGCCGATCAGGGCATCATAATCCTGACGCGGACGAACGACGTGGAAGCGGTCGCCCTTGACCAGAACTTCAGGGATCAGCAGACGGGAATTGTAGGTGCTGGCCTGGACGGCGCCATAGGCACCTGCCGAGCTGATGGCGAAGAGATCGCCGGGCTTCGGCATCGCCATCTCGCGATCGAGCGCCAGGTAGTCGCCGGTTTCGCAGACGGGCCCGACGACGTCGGCACGGATGCGCGGGGCGTTGGCGGCGGAGATGCGAACAGGGCGGATCTCGTGATAGGCCTCATAAAGCGTCGGGCGGATGAGGTCGTTCATCGCGCCGTCGACGATGACGAAGGTCTTGTCGCCGCCATCCTTCACGTAGATCACTTCGGTCACGAGGATGCCGGCATTTCCGACGATCAGCCGGCCCGGTTCGGTGACGATCTTGCAGCCGAGCGACTGCAGCTGGCTCTTGACGATTTCCGCATAGGCATCGGGCAGCGGCGGGGGGTTGTTGTCGTCCTTGTAGGGAATGCCCAAGCCCCCGCCGATGTCGACGTGGTCGATCGAGTGGCCATCGGAGCGCAGCGTGTCGACCAGCTCGCGCAGCAGCTTGAAGGCGTCGTCGAAGGGCTGCAGTTCGGTGATCTGGCTGCCGATATGCATGTCGATGCCGGTGACCTGGATGCCGGGCAGCGTGGCGGCATGGGCATAGACGGCGCGGGCGCGCTCCCAGGAAATGCCGAACTTGTTTTCCTTCTTGCCCGTCGAGATCTTGGCGTGGGTCTTCGCGTCGACGTCAGGGTTGATGCGGAAGGAGACATGGGCGCGCTTGCCGGCGCGCACGGCGCGCTGGTTCAAGACTTCGAGTTCCGGCTCGGACTCGACGTTGAAGCAATAGATGCCGGCGTCCAGCGCCAGGTCCATTTCCTGCGGCGTCTTGCCGACGCCGGAGAACATGATCCGGCTTGCGGGAATGCCGGCTGCAAGGGCGCGGCGCAGTTCGCCGCCCGAGACGACGTCGACGCCGGCGCCCAGGCGACCGAGCGTCTTCAGCACCGCCTGGTTCGAGTTGGCCTTCATCGCATAGCAGACCATCGCGTCCACATCGGCGAAGGCCTTGGAAAAGACCGTGTAGTGGCGCTCGAGCGTGGCGGTCGAATAGCAATAGAAAGGCGTGCCGACGGCGCGCGCGATGTCGGTGACCGGCACGTCTTCAGCGTAGAGGATTCCGTCGCGGTACTGGAAGTGGTTCACGGGCTGCAGCTCGGCTTTTGCGCAATTCCAGGAGAGTATGAAGCGGTTTTTCGTCCGGAATTGCGTAATTTCAAAGAGTTAGATCAATTCAATGGTTCGTTGGAAACGATGAGCGGATCTAGAGGAGGGGATCGAGCAGGAAAGGACGGTCGTCCGGTTTTTCCTTCTGCTCGACGGTGCCGGCGGGCGCCTTGGTGTTGATCGGCGCCGTCGAACCGGGGCGGTCGAGATCGCCCTTGCGTCCGCAACCGACAAGAACCAGCCCGGGGATCGCCAGCAGGAGCGCAAGCCGGGCCGCCTTCGTGAATGTCATCGTTATTTTCCTTCGCGGGACTGATGCTGGTGCGATGTCTTATCGATTTTTCCGGCGCTTGTGCACCCTGAATTTGCGGGCGGAGGCCGCCCACACCTTCGCTCATCCCTTAGTTTCGGGCGCGCCACCAGGCGATCTGTTTGCGAACCTCGTTGGGCGCAGTGCCACCGAAGGAGGTGCGGCTGGCAACCGAAGCCTCGACCGTCAGAACGTCGAAGACCTTCTCGGTGATGTCGGCGTGGATCGATTGCAGGTCGGCAAGCGAGAGATCCGCCAGATCGCAGGCCTTCTGTTCGGCAAGTGCTACGGCCCGGCCCGTGACGTGGTGGGCGTCGCGGAAGGGCAGGCCCGCCTCGCGCACCAGCCAATCGGCAAGATCGGTCGCGGTCGAATAGCCGGAGCCGGCGGCCGCCTTCATGCGGTCGGTGCGAACAGTCATGTCGCGCACCATGCCGGTCATGGCGGCAATCGCCAGCTCGAGGCTCTCGGCGGCATCGAAGACCTGTTCCTTGTCTTCCTGCATGTCCTTGGAATAGGCGAGCGGCAGGCCCTTCATGACCGTCAGAAGTGCTACCAGCGAACCGTTGATGCGGCCGGTCTTGGCGCGCACCAGTTCGGCGGCATCGGGGTTCTTCTTCTGCGGCATGATCGAGGAGCCGGTCGAAAACGCATCGGACAGGCGGATGAAGCCGAATTGCGGGGTCGACCAGATGACGATCTCTTCGGCGAGGCGCGACAGGTGCGTGGCCGTGATCGATGCCATCGACAGGAATTCGAGCGCGAAGTCACGGTCGGACACGGTGTCGATCGAGTTGCGGGTCGGGCCGGCGAAGCCGAGCGCCTTGGCGGTCATGTGCCGGTCGATCGGGAAGCCGGTGCCGGCGAGTGCGGCAGCACCGATCGGGCTTTCGTCCATATGCTCGATGGCGTGGCGCACGCGCGAGCGGTCGCGGCCGAACATTTCCACGTAGGCCATGCAATGGTGGCCAAAGGTGACCGGCTGCGCGGTCTGCAGGTGTGTGAAGCCCGGCATGACGGTATCGGCATGTTCCTCGGCACGGTCGAGGAAGGCGGCGATCAGCGCCGTCAGCGCCTTCTCAGTCCGCTGCAGCTCTTCCTTGACCCAGAGGCGGAAGTCGAGCGCCACCTGGTCGTTGCGCGAGCGGGCGGTGTGCAGGCGACCGGCGGAGGGACCGATCAGTGTCGCAAGCCGCGCTTCGATGTTCATGTGGATGTCTTCGAGGCGGCGCGAGAACTCGAACTGGCCGCTTTCGATCTCTGACAGGATCGTGTTGAGGCCGTGAACGATTTTGTCTTTGTCTTCAGTCGAAATGATGCCTTGATGCGCCAGCATCGTCGCATGCGCTATTGAGCCGCGGATGTCCTGGGCATAGAGCTTCTTGTCGAAGCCGATCGAGGCATTTATCTCCTCCATGATCGCGTCCGGACCCGAGGCAAAGCGACCGCCCCACATTTGGTTGGAGGATTTCGTCTCGGAATTGCCGTCAGCCATGAAGAATGCCCGCCTTGGAGAATGAAATGCCCGACCAGAAGAAATCCCCCCCGGCCGTGAAACTGTTCGCGCTCGCCGCCCTGTTTGGCGTGATCGTCGGTGCGGCAGCGGTATACGTGAAGGAGACGGGGTCTGGCAATGGTGAGGCGACTGAAACGGCCAGCACCAGCTGCCCGCTGACATCAGCCAAGGTCGCGTCGCTGACGCCGTTCATGAAGGGTCATGTCGCCGCCATGTCGCCGGCTTCGTCGCCGCGGCCGATCGCGCTCGACTTCAACGGTCCGGATGGCAAGCCGACCAATGTCTCGGCCTTTGCCGGCAAGACCCTGCTCGTCAACCTCTGGGCCACCTGGTGCGTGCCGTGCCGCGAGGAAATGCCGGCGCTCAACACACTGCAGAAGTCGCTCGGCAGCGACAAGTTCGAGGTGGTGGCGATCAACATCGACGTCGGCGACGACGAGAAGCCGAAGGCGTTCCTCGACGAGACCGCCGTGCACGACCTTGGCTACTACCGCGACGCCTCCATGGGCGTCTTCAACAACATGAAGAAGGAAGGCCTTGCCTTCGGCCTGCCGGCGACCTTGCTGCTCGATGACAAGGGCTGCCTCATCGGCTCGATGAACGGCCCGGCCGCCTGGGACAGCGATGATGCCAAGGCGCTGATCAGCGCCGCTGTCGCCCCGGCAGTCGGTAGCTGAGGCGGGATCGGTAGGTGCACAAAACAAAAACCCGGCGGATCGCCGGGTTTTTCTTTGCCTTTGACGACAAGTTAGCGGGTCGGAACCGGAATCTCGCCGCGGTAGTCGTAGAAGCCGCGGCCGGATTTGCGGCCGAGCCAGCCTGCCTCGACGTATTTCACCAGCAGCGGGCAGGGGCGATACTTCGAATCCGCCAAGCCGTCATAGAGCACCTGCATGATCGACAGGCAGGTGTCGAGGCCGATGAAGTCGGCGAGCTGCAGCGGGCCCATCGGATGGTTGGCGCCAAGCTTCATCGCCGTGTCGATGGCCTCGACGCTGCCGACGCCTTCGTAAAGCGTGTAGATCGCCTCGTTGATCATCGGCAGCAGGATGCGGTTGACGATGAAGGCCGGGAAATCTTCGGCGACCGTTACGGTCTTGTCGAGCGTCGCAACGAACTCCTTGGCGGTCTTGAAGGTCAGCTCGTCAGTGGCGATGCCACGCACGAGCTCGACCAGCTTCATGACCGGAACCGGGTTCATGAAGTGGATGCCCATGAAATGCTCGGGACGATCGGTGGCCGAGGCCAGACGGGTGATCGACAGAGAAGAGGTGTTGGTCGCCAGGATCGCTTCCGGCTTCAGGATCGGACAAACCTGGCCGTAAATCTTGCGCTTGATCGTCTCGTCTTCGGTGACGGCTTCGATGACGAGGTCGGCCTGCGACAGGTCGTTGATGTCGGATGAGCCCTTGATCAGGGCCAAGGCGGCTTTGCGGGCCTCGTCGGTCATCTTGCCGGACGATACCTGGCGGGCGAGGTTGCCGTTGATGGTGGCAAGGCCCGCTTCGATCCGTTCAGCGGCAAGATCGTAGATCTGCACCTTGTATCCGGCGATTGCCGAAACATGCGCGATGCCACAGCCCATTTGCCCGGCACCAATAATTCCGACAGTCTTGATCATCGCGGCGAACATCCATCTTCAAAGGTTTGGCGGTGAGGCCGCCATCAGACACGCAAACCGGGCCGGTTTGGCCGGCCCGGTAGATTGTTAATGCCAAGTCCACGCTTTTGCCAGCCCTTTTCATGGGTGGCGGCGGGCGGCTCTTGCCGTGGTTACAGGGCCTTCTGCAACTCAGGCAGCGCTTCGAAGAGATCGGCAACCAGGCCGTAGTCGGCGACCTGGAAAATCGGTGCCTCTTCGTCCTTGTTGATCGCGACGATGACCTTCGAGTCCTTCATGCCGGCGAGGTGCTGGATGGCACCGGAGATGCCGCAGGCGATATAGAGATCAGGTGCGACCACCTTGCCGGTCTGACCGACCTGCCAGTCGTTCGGCGCGTAGCCGGCATCGACAGCGGCGCGCGAGGCGCCGACGGCAGCACCGAGCTTGTCGGCAACCGGCAGGATGACTTCCTGGAACTTCTCCGAGGAACCGAGCGCACGACCACCGGAGATGATGATCTTGGCCGAGGTCAGCTCCGGACGGTCGGACGACGACAGGGCGTCGGCGACGAAGCTGGAGACACCCGGGTTGGCGGCAGCCGCGACACTTTCGATCGCAGCCGAACCGCCTTCAGCGGCAGAGGCGAAGGAGGCGGTGCGCACGGTGATGACGCGCTTGGCTTCCGTCGTCTGCACCGTCTGGATGGCGTTGCCGGCATAGATCGGGCGCTTGAAGGTGTCGGAAGAGACCACTTCGATGATTTCCGAGACCTGGGCGACGTCGAGCAGCGCTGCGACGCGCGGCATGACGTTCTTGCCGACCGAGGTCGCCGCTGCGACGATGGTGTCGTAGTTGCCGGCGAGCGAAACGATCAGGGCTGCCAGCGGCTCTGCGAGGTTGTTGGCAAGCGAGGCATCGTCGGCGACGAGCACCTTGGATACCCCGGCAAGCTTCGATGCCTGTTCGGCCGCTGCCTTGGCGCCGCTACCGGCGACCAGCACATGCACATCGCCGCCGATCTTGGAGGCGGCGGTCAGCGCCTTGGCGGTCTGGTCGGAAAGGTGGTTGCTGTCGTGGTCAGCCAGAAGAAGAATGGCCATGATGATATCTCCCTTCCTTAAATCAGAGCACGCCGGCTTCGACTTTAAGCTTTTCGACGAGCTCGGCGACCGACTTGACCTTGATGCCGGCCTTGCGGCCCGACGGCTCCTCGGTCTTCAGCACTTTGAGGCGGGCAGCGGTGTCGACGCCGAAGTCCGCAGGGGTCTTCTTGTCGAGCGGCTTCTTCTTCGCCTTCATGATGTTGGGCAGCGAGGCGTAGCGCGGTTCGTTGAGGCGCAGGTCGGTGGTGACAACTGCCGGCAGCTTGATGTCGATGGTCTGCAGACCGCCGTCGACTTCGCGGGTCACGGTTGCCTTGCCATCGCCGATCTCGACCTTGGAGGCAAAGGTGCCCTGGGCCCAGCCGAGCAGAGCCGACAGCATCTGGCCGGTCTGGTTCGAATCGTCGTCGATCGCCTGCTTGCCGACGATGATCAGGCCCGGCTGTTCGGCTTCGGCGACGCCCTTGACGATCTTGGCCACAGTGAGCGGCTCGACCTGGTCTTCGGTCTCAACCAGGATGGCGCGGTCGGCGCCCATGGCAAGGGCCGTGCGTAGCGTCTCTTCGGCCTTGGCCGGACCAACGGAAACGACGACGACTTCCTCCGCCTTGCCGGCTTCCTTCAGCCGCAGCGCTTCTTCGACCGAGATTTCGTCGAAGGGGTTCATCGACATCTTCACGTTCGCGAGCTCGACGCCCGAACCGTCTGCCTTCACGCGGATCTTGACGTTGTAGTCAACCACCCGCTTCACCGTCACAAGTATTTTCATGGATTCTTCCCTCCAAGAGCTTTCGCAGGAAAATGCGCCTTAACGGAGCCGCCTGATTGTCGGTTGGCGACATCGATACGCGTTTTTTCTCCAATTACAATCGCTGTGCATGGCGCTAAATCGATATAATCCCGAGAATTGGAATGACGTTTACGTACACGTAAGATAAGCGGATGGCAAGCGGGTTCCGAGGCCAGTCTTTTACAGGTCGTCAATGCGGGGCCGGGGGCAGGCAAGTCCTTGAAAAACCGCCCGATCCGCGTTCATTGGGCGGAAAAGGCCGGGCTCCGCTCAGGTCTGGCGTCCCCAGGGCATCGGCGGTTTTGTCGCATCCGGAGCCGGCTGCTGCCCGGCCGTGACCGGTTCCGCCTTGTGGCGGACGGCGCGTGGCGTAACGATGGTGCGGTCGAAAAGCGGTACGTCGCGGCGTCGCAAAATGACCACCAGGATGAGGCCGGCGACGATGCCGCCGACATGGGCGCTCCAGGAAACGCCGCTGCCAGGATCGACGACCAGCATGAAGAATTGCTGGCCAATCCAGAGGGCCAGCGGAATGGCCGCGGGAAGCGGCAGCGGGATGCGGAAGAACACCAGAACCCAGACGCGCACCTTCGGATGCAGCAGGAAGTAGGCGGCAACGACGCCGGAGATCGCGCCGGATGCGCCGATCAGCGGTGCCTCTGAGGCCGGATCGAGAAGCCCATGTGCAAGCGCCCCCGCGGCGGCGCAGAGCAGATAGAAGGCGAGGTAGCGGAAGTGCCCGAGCGCGTCTTCGACATTGTCGCCGAACACCCAGAGGAACAGCATGTTCATCGCCAGATGCATGAAGTCGCCATGCAGGAAGGAATAGGTGATGAAGGTGAAGCCGTCGGGAACGATGATCAGTGACGGATCGAGTTGGGCATAGTCGAAGATGAGCGCCGGGATATAGCCGAAGCCGAGGATTGCGGCATTGGCGAACTCTTCCGAGGCGATCGGCCCGGTGATCAGCCAGACGACGATGTTGACGACGATCAGGCTGATCGTGACGTACTGGACCTTGATGTGCTTCAGGGTGTTCGTATCGTGAAGCGGTATGAACATGCTCTCTCCCGAAGCGTCGTTCCATGCCACGGTTCCTCAATCCGAATCCGGCTTGGGAACGATGCGGAAGCGGACGTTATCTGTTTTTTCCGGGAATCCAAAGGACGTCGGCTTGACCTTTGTCATTTGCCGAACGCGCCGCGACAAACAGGAAATCGGAGAGCCGGTTGATATAGGCGATCGCCTCTTTGCTGACGATCTCTCCTTCGACATTGGCGAGCGCTACCATCTGCCGCTCGGCCCGCCGCGCGACGGTGCGGGCGACATGCAACATCGCTGAGGCAGGACTGCCGGCTGGAAGCACGAAGGAGCGCAAGGGTTCGAGCTCGGCATTCAGCCGGTCGATTTCGGTCTCCAGCCAGGTTACCTGCGCTGTGACGATCCGGAGCGGTTCGTATTGCGGCGGTTCGCCGGTGTCGGGCGTCGCGAGATCGGCGCCAAGATCGAAGAGATCGTTCTGGATCCGCATCAGCGCGTCGTCGAGCGCCGGGATGTCGGCCGTGTGCTGCCGCGCCAAGCCGACGAAGGCGTTGGATTCATCCACCGCGCCATAGGCATCGACCCGAAGGTCGCTCTTGAGGCGGCGCGGACCTGCAACAAGCCCGGTGGTGCCGTTGTCACCCGTCCGGGTGTAGATCTTGTTGAGCTTCACCATCTGTCGTCACGGTCCTCTAGAGCAATTCCAGGAAAGGTGTGAAACGGCTTTCCGTTCGGAATTGCGTCATCTAGGTCGGGCAATTCCAGGAAAGGTGTGGAACGGCTTTCCGTCCGGAATTGCGTCATCTAGGTCGGGCAATTCCAGGAAAGGTGTGAAACGGCTTTCCGTCCGGAATTGCGTCATCTAGGTCGGGCGGCCGCCGCCGGTGACCCACAGCGTTACCATGATCAGGACGATCGCGATCGCTTGCAGCAGCACGCGGGCCTGCATCAGCTTGTTGGATTTGCTGGCGCTGCCGCCCCTCATCATGTTCAAGAGGCCGCGGAGCAAAACTATGGCGACCAAGCCCATGACGAACAGGGTCAGGCCGGTGAAGAAACTAGACATCGTATTCTTCCTTGCATTTTTACTCAGCCAAGTCGGCCGATGATGCGATAAAACAACGCTGCCGGCAGGAGCTTTTTCAGAAGCGCGCCCTGCCTGGCGGGCCTTGTTACAATATAGTGCGGTTTTGGTTTCTTTGCTGTCAGCGCGTGCTTCAAAACCGCATAAACCGCATCCGGGCCGAGCTTGCCGGGCGCGGGTTTGCCTTCGCCTCTCAAACGTCGCATCTGCCGTTCATATTCGACACGGTGCACCGAATTCTTCAGGTCGATGAAACGCTCGATATAGGCAACGGCATTGGTCGTGAAGTTGGACGTGATCGGTCCGGGCTCAATGAGGCTCACCTCGATGCCGCTGCCGGCAAGCTCCATCTTGAGCGTGAGCGACAGGCCCTCGATCGCAAACTTGGAGGCATTGTAGGCGCCGCGCCAGCGATAGGGAACGATGCCGAGGATGGAGGAGCACTGCACGATGCGGCCGCTGCCACGCGCCCGCATCGACGGAATCACCCGCCGCGTCAGGTCATGCCAGCCGATGACGTTGGTCTCGAGCTGAAGCCTAAGCGCTTCGGTCGGCAGGTCTTCGACGGCACCTGCCTGGCCATAGGCGCCGTTGTTGAACAGCGCGTCGATGCGTCCGCTGGAAAGCGCCAGCACCGTGTCTGCCAGGGCGGCGATGGTTTCCGGCTTGGTATAGTCCATCAGGAAGGTCTCGATGCCCTCAGCTTCAAGGGACTGGCGGTCTTCTTCCCGGCGCACGGTGGCAAAGACACGCCAGCCGTCGGCATGGAGCGCGCGCGCACAGTAGGCGCCGATCCCGGACGAACATCCGGTGACAATGATTGTGGGGCGATCAGTCATCCGATCGATTCCTGTAGAAATCCTGCCTCCGTTTCCCATATTCATCGGCGGGATACAATTGAATTGCGCAAGCCGGAACCCGCCAGCGTTGTCGCCGTTGGGATCGTGTGAAGCCAAGGAAACGGCACCGGGACGACAGCGCGGGAGTACGCGGTCGTGGAGCCCTGTAGGATTGGAATGGAATGCCAGCATTCATACGCATCACCTGGAAAGTCGTATTCGATGCGCTCTGGCATTTCAGCCTCGATGACGGTTGGGCGATGGCGAGCCATGTGGCTCTGTCGTCGCTGCTTGCCGTCTTTCCCTTTCTAATCTTCGGCACAGCACTCGGCAGCTTTCTCGGCGCTGATCAATTTGCCGAAACGGCCGTACACCTGATCTTCGACGCCTGGCCCGAATCGATCGCCAAGCCTGTCGCCGACGAGATCGTGCGGGTGCTGACGATCCCGCGCGGCGGGCTTTTGACCATTTCCGTTCTTGCCGCGGCCTATTTTGCCTCCAACGGCGTGGAAGCGCTGCGCGTCTCGCTGAACCGCGCCTATCGCGTCAGCGAGAGCCGTTACTGGTACATGACCCGGTTAGCGAGCCTCGGCTTCGTGCTCGCCGGCGTGCTGATCCTTGCGGCGCTCAGCATCCTGCTGGTCGCGGTGCCGCTGGCGGTGCGTTACACCGGGGAATGGTGGCCGTGGCTCGGCGGTGTGCTGGCGACAGTCGACAACTGGAGCCTGCCGCTCGCCCTGATCATGTTGACCGGTGGGCTGCTCGTGTCGCATCTCTGGCTGCCGGACGGTCACCGCAAGGTGGTCGACGTGCTCCCCGGCATCGTGCTGACGCTCGTCTGCTGGACGATCGGCGCCTATGCCTTCGCCTCCTATCTCGCGACCTTCGCCACCTATGTCTCGACCTATGCGGGCCTGGCGTCGATCATGATCGTGCTCGTGTTCCTCTACATGATCGCGGCGATCTTCATCATCGGCGCCGAGATCAACGCGGCAATCCTGAAATACCGGGTCAAACGCATGGTGCGGCGCAGCTTCCAGTTCCGCAGCGGCACCGATGCGGGCCGCGAAGACGAGGACCTAAACGACTAGGGTCCGGACCTCTTCCGGGGTGCGGCCGGCGGCACGGAATGCCGCAATGCCGGTATCCTGGTTGCTCTTGGAGAGCTTGCGGCCATCCGGCCCAAGTATCAGCCGGTGGTGATGATAGAGCGGCTCCGGCAGGTCGAGAAGCCGCTGCAGCAGCCGGTGCACGGAGGTTGCGTGATAGAGATCGCGGCCGCGCACCACGTGGGTAATGCCCTGCAGCGCATCATCTGTCACGACGGACAGATGGTAGCTTGACGGTGCATCGGAGCGCGACAGGATGACGTCGCCCCAGGCGGCGGGGTTGGCAGCAATGATGCCGGTTTCGCCCGCCGGCCCGGCACCGCTCTCGCTCCAGGTGAGGCGGGCGTTGCCTAGGAGATTGATCGCTTTCTGCATGTCGAGCCGCAAGGCATAGGCTCTGCCACTCTCAAGCATGGCCGTTCGCTCACCGGTCGAATAGGTGCGCTCGCGTCCGGGATAGAGCGGGCTGCCATCCGGATCGCGCGGCCAGGTCCGGCCGCCGGCTTCGGCTTCTGCGACGGCGGCCTTGATCTCGCCGCGGGTCATGATCGAGGGGTAGACCACGCCGAGTTCATTCAACCGTTCAAGCGCCGACGCATAGGCGCCGAAATGGTCCGACTGGCGGCGCACGGGGCGCTCCCAGTCCAAGCCGAGCCAGGCGAGATCCCTGGAGATCGCTGCCTCGAATTCCGGGCGGCAACGGGTCTGGTCGATATCCTCGATGCGCAGCAGGAAACGGCCGTTCGCGGCCTTCGCCATGTCGTGGTTCAGCACCGCGGAAAGCGCATGGCCGAGGTGAAGCAGGCCGTTCGGGCTGGGGGCAAAGCGGAAAACGGGTGGCGTGTCTGGCATCCTTTCCCTTTGCCATGGAAGGCGTATAAAAATCATCCGCTTTGTGGAGGCGTCATGCGGATCATCCGGACACATGAGGATATCGAAGCCGGGCTTTCCGGTCTGGTGATGCTCGATGCGCGTCTGGAGTACGTGGTCGCCAGGGCCGGGCCCGTGCCGCTCCGCCGAACCAATCCCGGTTACCGAGGCCTCGCCAGCATCATCGTCTCGCAGATGGTCTCGAAGGCAAGCGCTGCGGCGATCTGGCGGCGGATGGAAGAGAGGCTCGGCGAGGTGACGGCATCAGGGGTGATTTCGCTCAGCGATGAGGACTGCCGCGTCATCGGCCTCTCCCGCGCCAAGGCGGATGCATTGCGTCGCGTCGCCGATGTGGTGGTGGGCGGCGAGATCGATCTCGATGCGATCTGCGACGCCGAAGCGACCGAGGCGATCCGGGACCTGACGGCGATCAAGGGCGTGGGACGCTGGACGGCGGAGGTCTATCTGCTGTTTTGCGCCGGCCACCCGGATGTCTTCCCCTCTGGCGACGTCGCCTTGCAGAACGCGATCGGCCACGGGCTGGGCCTCGAATTGCGCCCGACCGCACGCGAAATTGATTCGCTTGCCGCCTCCTGGTCGCCCTGGCGCAGTGTCGCTGCGCGGCTCTTCTGGGCCTATTATGCACAGGAAATGCGCCGAGATGCTGTTCCTGTGACACCTTGAAGGAAAAAGCGAATCCAGCGCATGCATTTTTGTTTCCGGCTTCACAATCCTGTTGCAACGGGCCTAATATAGAAGGTGCAGATGCCGAATCGATCAGGAGAATACGCTTGACGATTGCAGTCTCACCTCAGGCCTTACCAGCGCTCGTCTTGAACGCTGACTATCGGCCGCTTAGTTACTACCCCTTGTCGCTTTGGTCCTGGCAGGACGCGATCAAGGCCGTCTTCCTTGACCGTGTAAACATCCTTGCCGAGTACGAACATTCGGTGTCGTCTCCGAGTTTCTCGATGCGACTGCCGAGCGTCGTTTGCCTCAAGAGCTACGTGCAGCCCTCGCGCCACCCGGCCTTCACCCGGTTCAACGTGTTCCTGCGCGATAAATTCGAATGCCAGTATTGCGGTTCGCCCGACGATCTCACCTTCGATCACGTGGTGCCCCGCGCTCACGGCGGCCAGACGACCTGGGACAACGTCGTCGCAGCCTGCTCCCCCTGCAATCTGCGCAAGGGCAGCAAGCTGCCGAAGCAGGCCGGCATGTTCCCGCACCAGAGGCCCTTCCAGCCGACGGTACAGGACCTGCACAACAACGGTCGGCTCTTTCCGCCGAACCATCTGCATGAAAGCTGGATGGACTATCTCTACTGGGACGTCGAACTGCAGCCCTGACGCTGTTCGTGCCTTCTTGCCGGATCAAGCCCCAGAGCGGGATCAGGACAGGTGCGTGCCTTCGCCAACCCGTGTCGGGTGGTTACGGCGCGAAAGTGTCCGCATTCCTGAGTCCGCCCAGGGAGATCAGCGCGCCTTTGCAGCGCCGCGCAGGGCGATCGCTGCGAGGATGAGGCTGGCGATCACGTTCCACCCGGCGAAGGAAAGGCCGAGCACCCGCAATGCGGCCTCCGTGCAGGACGGACCGTGCTTCGAATCGAGATCTCCAAGCAGATCGCCGACATTCGACGATACGCCCTGTGCCGTCGTCGCGCAGGTGGAGGGGCCTTCCCAGAAGTGCCATTCCGCGCCCGAGTGGTAGACGCCCATGCCGGCGCCGACGAGCATCAGGATGCCGACGATGGCGAGCAGCGTGCGGGTCAGCCACACCGGCAGTTTCAGCGCGCTGGTGATGATGGCGAGAATGCCGACCGGGATGCCCCAATAGTAGGGATCGCGCTGCAACAGGCAGAGCGCGCAGGGGATATAGCCGCCAATATGCTCGAAGCCGAGCGCCCCGCCGACAGTTGCCGCCATGCCAAGTGTCACGACAATGGCGATCAGCAGGTGCTGGCGGGATTGGGTGGCGGTGTCGATCATCTATACCTCGCGGGCGGCAGCTCGGAACCGACACATGCCGCAGTGCAAACTGGATGGCGCCTTCTTAGGCAGGATCGCGCGCCCTGTAAATCGCGGTAGCCGCGACAGGCCCGCACGCTTTCGTGATTGTCATCGGGCCATCCTGAAAATGATGGTTGACCGCAGCGAAAACCTTCGTGTAAATCCGAGCCGCTGATATCGCACTTCCCTGAGCCCCATTGGCGGAATTGGTAGACGCGCTCGACTCAAAATCGAGTTCCGAAAGGAGTGCTGGTTCGACCCCGGCATGGGGCACCACCACACTACCCGAATTCACAGACATCATCCCCGACCGATGTTTCCGGCTTGGACGCGCCTTGGCCCGTGCTTGCCGCACCGGTCATTGAACTGGCGCTTGGGAAAGTGTTAGGTGCGCTGCAGCAGAAATCTGTCATGGCAGTGTCATGTTACCGAGAATCGAGACTTACGACGAACTCTATCGCGCCTTCCAATGGCAGATCCCGGAGAGGTTCAACATCGGCGTTGCCGTCAGCGATGCCTGGGCGGCGCGTGAGCCGGAGCGCGTCTGTCTCCAGCACTTCGATTCCGATGGCGCGCATCGGGTGCTGACCTATGGCGAATTTGCCCGACAATCCTCGGCCTTCGCGCAAGGACTCGTGGGCGAGGGCATTGCGCCGGGCGAACGTGTCGCAATTCTCCTGCCGCAGGGCTTCGAAACGGCGATTGCCCATGCGGCGATCTACAAGCACGGCGCGATCGCCTTGCCGCTTGCATTGCTCTTCGGCGTCGAAGCGCTCGAATACCGGCTGCGTGACGCCGGCGTCGCGGCGGTCGTTACCAACGGTTTCGGCTTCGAGCGTATCGCTGTGATCCGGGACCGGCTGCCGGAACTGCGCCTCGTCGTGCTGGCGGAAGATCAGCCGCAGCCGGGCACGATCGCCTTTTCATCGCTTGCCTCCGGGGATTCGCAAGGCTTTGTGCCGGCGGATACCGGCCCGGACGATCCGGCACTGATGATCTATACCTCGGGCACCACGGGGCCGCCGAAGGGCGCGCTGCACGGGCACCGGGTGCTGCTCGGCCATCTGCCGGGCTTCGAGTTTCATCATCACTTTCTGCCGCAGCCCGGCGACCGCATGTGGACGCCGGCCGACTGGGCCTGGGCGGGAGGGCTGCTCAACGCGCTGTTGCCGTCGTTGCTGCATGGCGTGCCCGTCGTGTCGTCGCCGGCGCAGAAGTTCGATCCGCATACCGCCTTTCGCATCCTGGAGGAGATGGACGTTCGCAACGCCTTCATTCCGCCAACGGCGCTCCGGCTGATGAAGGCGGTTGAGAAGCCGCGCGAGCGCTATCGCCTCAACCTCCGGACCATCGGTTCTGCCGGGGAATCTCTCGGTCGCGAGACCTATGAATGGGCAAAGGCGGCGCTCGGCCTCGAAGTGAGTGAGTTCTACGGCCAGACCGAGTGCAACATCGTCATCTCCTCGGCCGCCGATCTCGGCGTCGTCAAGCCTGGATCGATGGGCAAGGCGGCACCGGGCCACCGGGTGGCGATCATCGACGCCGAAGGTCATGAACTGCCGGCCGGAAGCGTCGGCCAGGTGGCGGTCAAGCGTCCGGATCCGGTGATGTTCCTCGGCTATTGGGGCAACGAGGCGGCGACGGAGAAGAAGTTCATCGGTGACTGGATGACGACGGGCGACCAGGGCGTGATGGACGAGGAGGGCTATTTCACCTTCTTCGGCCGGGACGATGACGTCATCACCTCGTCGGGTTACCGCATCGGCCCCGGCGAGATCGAGGATTGCCTTGCCGGTCATCCGGATGTGCAACTCGCCGCTGCCGTCGGCAAGCCGGATCCCGTCCGCACCGAGATCGTCAAGGCCTATGTCGTCCTGCGGCCCGGCGTGGTTGGTGACGAGCGTGTCGCCACGTCCGTTCGCGAGTGGGTGAAGACGCGGCTGTCGATGCACGAATATCCGCGCGAGATCGCCTTCGTCGATAGCCTGCCGCTGACGACTTCGGGCAAGGTTATCAGACGGTTCCTGCGCGAACAGGCAATAGCGGAGGCGCGCGGCAAGTGATGTCGCGAACGTCCCGCGGTGCCCAAGCGGACCTCTCTAGCGCCCGGCCAGCGCCTTGATCTTGTCACGCAGGATCCGCGCCATGTTGCGGGTGTTGCGGTAGAGGTGGAGCTGGGCTGCGACCTGGCGCACTTCGCGGTCGCGGGTTTGCTGCAGGCCGATCACCAGCGTGCCCATTTCCTCGCGCTCCTGCCAGAACCGGCTCATGACCGGGTGATCCGGCACGGCGCAGGAATCGGAGCGGGCGATGTTGGCATCGTCGAGGTGCCATTCCGTCAGTTCCGCCAGCAGCAGCTTGCCCGGGGAGAACTTGGCATAGCGCTCGTCGTACGCGGTCTTCCAGGTGTAGGCCTCGCCCGACATCAGGAACACCACCATGGATGCGATCGCCCTTCCGTCGAGGTCGAGCGTGTGGATGCGCACACTGTCGCCGTCGGCAAGATTGGTGATCGCCTCGCGGGCAAAGGCCGCACGGAAGCGATCGAGCACCATGGCGCTGCGGCCCTTTCCCTTCCATCCCGATGCTTCGAGCGCCAGGAATTCCTCCATGCGCAAGCGGACTTCGGCGGGTTGGCGGGCGACCGAATAGGTGAGCGCGCCTTCTTTTGCGAGGTTGTTCCACTGCCGCCGCAGCTCGCGGAAATGCGCTGGGCTGATGGCGTTGCGCAGATAGGTCGGACCGTCGAGCAGGCTTTCGAGCATGGGGCGGCTGAAGGTGTCGGTCACCGTCAGTGGCAGGTTGCGGCCGATGGCGACGGCGCGGGTGAGGCGGGCCACCTTGCCGTTGAGGCGCATGTCGGGAAGGACGAGCACTGAGGGCAGGCCGGTCGAGGGCGCGGTAAAGGCTTCGAACAGATTGTCGATGGTTTCTGCCGCGTCTTCAGCGTCAAGCAGCGGGACGCCGAGCGGACCGAAGGGGTTCGACCAGGCGCGGATGATCGGCGCACCGATTGAGAAGCCGGGCTTTTCGATCGAGAACGGCATCAGGAACCGCAAGCGGCTGCGACGCTCGTCGTTGTCGCGCATGATGGCGAGCCGGATCACCCGTTCTTCGAGGCGGGGCATCGCCGGTGCAAGGAAGCGGCCGGTGAAGAAGACGTTCGGCTCCAGTGCCCGGTTCGACAGGAAGTCGAGCTCACGCTGCAACTCGTAGCCGGCCTTCGCCGGATAGATGGCGAGATGGCGTCCAGGGCGGCCGACCTCGATCAAATGCTCCGCAGTCGGGCCTGCATCGCCAGGCTGTGCCAGCCCGCCAAGGACCCGGGCGGCCCGACTGTTTGCATCGCTCGGAAGATTGGTATTGCCGATCATGGATGGACAGCCCCGTTGTTATCATTGCCGGCCCGCACGCTCGCGAAGGCGAAGAGCGCGAAGCCGAAGGTACGCCGGACGGCGATATGCAGCAACATCGCCTCGACGAACATTGCACCTGCGGTTGCAAGAGCAGCGCCGGTCAGTCCGAGGAGAGGGATGAGGCTCAGGTTGAGTGCGATGTTGGCCACCAGCGCGCCGGCGTAGAGGATCACGCAGAGCGTCTGCTGGCCCGCCATCGTCAGAAGCGTTTCCGCCGGGCCGACGAAGGCCTTGGCGAGAATGCCGCCAAAGAGGATCATCATCAAGGGCATGCCGGTGACGAAGGCCGGCCCGAAAAGCGAAAGCAGGAAGGGGCCCGCCAGCAGCACCAGCGCGCCGACCAGGAGCGACGGCCAGAAGGCCCAACGCGCGCTTTCGATCGCGATGCCCGCGAGCTGCCTGCGGTCACGGGCCATGGCGTTCGAAACGCGTGGGCCCGTTGCCGCCTTGACGGCGAACATGACGAAGTGCACCAGCGCCATGGTCTTGGCGGCTGCGAAGTAGATCGCGACGTCCTCGGGATCGAGATAGAGGCCGACGATCACGACGTCGGAATTGGTCAGCAGGAAGCCGAAGCCATCGACCAGGAAGATGGGGATCGAAACCCGGAGCCAGCGGCCAAGCTCGATCCGCCGCGGCCCTTCCACATAGCGCGAGCGGAGACGATAGGTCAGCACGAGGAACTGCGAGACGGTTGTGACATAGGCGGCCGCCATGGCCGCGACCATGGCCGTTTGCGCCGTGTGGGGCGCGCCTGCCGTGACTGCCAGCACCATGAATGCCAGCACCAGCAGGGGGCGGATGATGAAAGTGGGGCTCAGGGCGGAGAGCGCCCAGCCATGGGCCCGCGAGGTTCCGTCCATCACGTCGCCAAGGGCGATCATCGGCAGGGTGAAGAGGCCGAGATAGAGCGGCACGAGGTAATAGGCGTCGATGTGCGCCGAAAAGAGCCAGAGGCCGAGCAGACCGACGACGGCGACCGTGGTGGCGGAGGTGAGGGCGAAAACGCGCACTGTCGTCGTTACGCCACGAATCTCGTCGAGCGCCGCAGTCGCCTGATACTCCGGCAGGAAACGGATCACGACGGAATGGAAACCGACGCAGGAGAGGCTGCCGAAGAGGATCACCAGCACCCAGACGAAGACGAAGATGCCGTATTCGAACTCGCCCATCATCCGGGCGAGGATGATCTGCGACAGAAAGGCGATGGCGGCGCTGAAAATGCGAACCGCGAAGGCGACGAGCGCCATCCGGCGGGCCGTGTTCTTCATGTCGGTGCCGGTCAGAATAGCGGCAACTGCGCCGATCAGCGCGGACAGGCGGTGTCTCAGCGCCGACGGCAGCATTCGTCCGGCCGTTTGACATACCGCCATGAACACGAGAACACCCTGAGATTACGCAATACAGGGCTTCAGTACTGCCAGAACAGCGTTAACAAACGGTTCAGCGCGGTTGTATTGGCGGGACGAGGCAATGCCGAAAAGCGACAGTGAGCGAGAACGGATGATGCGGGCGAAATCCATCGGCTGGCGCATGGTCGGCTGTCTCGAGGAGACCGGCGTTGAACGGCTCGCTGATCTGAAGGCGGCGAATGCGGAAGACATCGCCTTCCGCATCGACACCACGCTCGGCCGCCGCCACATCAACAACACGGGCATTCGCGCGCTCGAAAGCCTGATCACCTACGCCAAGTCGTTCGATCGCTAGAGCATCCCGCGCGCTCCAGGAAGCGCGCTACCGGAAACGAAAATGCCGCCCGAAGGCGGCATTTCCTGTAAGGAACCCGGGAGCGGAGAAACCCGCACTTTTATCCTGCGTCTCTTATGCCTCGTAGATGCCGTGGCAGTGCTTGTACTTCTTGCCGGAGCCGCAGGGGCAGAGTTCGTTGCGCGAGACCTTGCCCCAGCTCGACGGATCGCTCGCATCGCGCTGCACGGGGGCCGTGGCCAGAAGCGTTCCACCGTCGCCACCAAAGTCGTCTTCGCCCGTCAACGGGTCGATATGGTGGCCGTGCATGACCGGCGGTGCCGGCTGCGGCGCTTCGGCTGCTTCGCGCACCAGTTCGACGCGCATGAGTTGTGCGGTTACCGCCTGGCGCAGGTTGCCGAGCAGGGCCTGGAACAGTTCGAAAGCCTCGGACTTGTATTCCTGCAGCGGGTCACGCTGTGCGTAGCCGCGGAAGCCGATGACCGAGCGCAGGTGATCGAGGTTGACGATATGCTCGCGCCAGAGATGGTCGAGCGTCTGCAGCACGACGGAGCGCTCGACATACTGCATGATCTCCGGACCGAAACGTTCCGCGCGATCTGCGGCTTCCTTCTCGGCGGCGGTGGTGACGCGTTCGAGGATATCGGCCTCGTCGATGCCTTCTTCGGCCGCCCATTCGACGACCGGCAGATCGAGATTGAGGTATTGCTGCACGTCGGCCCTGAGGCCCTCGACGTCCCACTGCTCGGCATAGGCCTTCGCTGGAATGCGCTTGCCGACCATGTCCTCGATGACCTCGGTGCGCATGTCGGTCACGGTTTCGGTGACGCTTTCGGCATCCATCAGCTCGATACGCTGCTCGAAGATCACCTTGCGCTGGTCGTTGAGCACGTCGTCGTATTTCAGGAGGTTCTTACGGATGTCAAAGTTGCGCGCTTCGACCTTCTTCTGTGCGCGCTCGAGCGCCTTGTTGATCCAGGGATGGACGATCGCTTCGCCTTCCTTGAGACCCAGCTTCTGCAGCATGCTGTCCATGCGGTCAGAGCCGAAGATGCGCATCAGGTCGTCCTGAAGCGACAGGTAGAACTTGGAGCGGCCCGGGTCGCCCTGACGGCCGGAACGGCCGCGAAGCTGGTTGTCGATGCGGCGGCTTTCGTGACGTTCGGTCGCGAGAACGTAGAGGCCTCCGGCAGCGAGCGCCTGCTCTTTCAGCTTCTGCACTTCGGCGCGGATCGCCTCGATGCGCTGGTCGCGCTCCGGGCCGGGCTCGATTTCCGAGAGTTCCTGCTGGATGCGCATGTCGATGTTGCCGCCGAGCTGGATGTCGGTACCGCGGCCGGCCATGTTGGTGGCGATCGTGACCGCGCCCGGCACGCCGGCCTGGGCGACGATGAAGGCTTCCTGCTCGTGGTAGCGCGCGTTCAGCACCTGGAAGTTCGCAAAGCCGGACTTCTTCAGGAGGTCGGCAAGCTGTTCGGACTTTTCGATCGAGGTCGTTCCGACCAGCATCGGCTGGCCACGCTCGTGCGCCGACTTGATCTCGTCGATGATCGCCTTCAGCTTTTCGCCTTGCGTACGATAGACCTCGTCGTCCTCGTCGATACGCTTGATCGGCAGGTTGGTCGGCACTTCGATCACTTCGAGGCCGTAGATGTTGCCGAACTCTTCCGCTTCGGTGGAGGCCGTACCGGTCATGCCGCCAAGCTTGGAATACATGCGGAAGTAGTTCTGGAAGGTGATCGAGGCGAGCGTCTGGTTCTCAGGCTGGATCTGCACCTTTTCCTTGGCTTCGAGCGCCTGGTGCTGGCCTTCGGAATAGCGCCGTCCCGGCATCATGCGGCCGGTGAACTCGTCAATGATGACGATCTCGCCGTTGCGAACGATATAGTCCTTGTCGCGCTGGAACAGCTTGTGGGCCTTGAGCGCGTTGTTGACGTGGTGGACGATCGCGACGTTTTCGATGTCGTAGAGCGATTCACCCTTGAGAAGACCCGCCTCGCGCAGAAGGTTTTCGAGCTTCTCCGTGCCGTCTTCCGAAAAGTTGGCCGAGCGCTGCTTCTCGTCGATTTCGTAATCCTCGGCCGAAAGCAGCGGAATGAACTCGTTGATCGTGTTGTAGAGATCCGAGCGGTCGTCGAGCGGGCCGGAGATGATCAGCGGCGTGCGCGCTTCGTCGACGAGGATCGAGTCCACTTCGTCGACGATCGCGAAGAAGTGGCCGCGCTGGACCATCTGGCCGCGCTCGTACTTCATGTTGTCGCGCAGATAGTCGAAGCCGAGTTCGTTGTTGGTCGCGTAGGTGATGTCGCAGGCGTAGGCGTCGCGGCGCTGCTCGTCGGTGAGACCGTGGACGATGACGCCCGTCGTCATGCCGAGGAAGCTGTAGACGCGGCCCATGGTGCCGGCGTCGCGCTGGGCGAGGTAGTCGTTGACGGTAACGACATGTACGCCTTTGCTGGCGAGTGCATTCAGATAGACCGGAAGCGTCGCGACGAGGGTTTTGCCTTCACCGGTTTTCATTTCGGCGATCGCGCGCTCGTGCAGGATCATGCCGCCGATGAGCTGAACGTCGAAGGGACGCAGGCCGAGCACGCGGCGGGCGGCTTCGCGAGCAACAGCAAAAGCCGGTACCAGCAGGTCATCGAGCGTCTTGCCGTCGGCGAATTGCTGGCGGAATTCCACGGTCTTGGCGGCGAGTGCCTCATCCGACAAAGCCTTCGTTTCGGCTTCAAGTGCGTTGATGGCGTCCACCCGAGCCTTGTAGCCGCGCACGCGACGTTCATTGGCGGAACCAAACAACTTGCGGGCTAGGCCGCCGAGACTGACCATACGAATGGTCCTTTCTTTTTTGTTGCCTTAGGTCTCATGGCCGCGCCGCGAAAACCGCGCAATGCCGTGAAACGCCCGGAAACTGTTCTGGACGCGAGGTTGCGTGACAGATAAGAGGGGGGTCGAATTATGTCAACGCACTTGCACTGCCGGACGGCTACAGAACCGCCACATTCTGGTGGTGTGCAGCCGCTACAAGTCGCAGGTAATTGCGCCGAAGGCTAATGTGAAAGGTTAGTGAGCATGTCCAAGTTGAAAACCCTGGCCGCCGCGGCACTGGTTGCGGCGATGGCCGTTCATGGTGGCGCGCGCGCGGAAGACGCCGATCCGGTGATCGCCAAGGTTGGCGGCGAGGAAGTGCGCCAGTCCGAGCTCACGCTGGCGCTGGGCGGTCTCGACCCGCAGCTGCAGCAGATGCCGGAGGAGCAGAAGCGCGCCGCCGCCCTCTCGGCGATCATCGACGTCAAGCTCCTTTCGAACACTGCCGAAAAGGAAGGCCTGCAGGATGATGCGGCCTTCAAGCAGCGCGTCGCCTACCTGACCGAGCGCGAACTGCACAATGCCTACTTCAAGAAGCATGTCGTCGACGCCATCACCAAGGAAGAGGTGAAGGCGCGCTACGACAAGGAGATCGCCGCGATCCCGGTGCAGGAAGAGGTGAAGGCACGCCACATCCTGGTCAAGACCGAGGATGAGGCCAAGGAAATCATCAAGGAACTTGACGCCGGCAAGAGCTTCGTCGATCTCGCCAAGGCGAAGTCGACGGATCCGAACAAGGACGACGGCGGCGACCTCGGCTACTTCACCAAGGGCCGCATGGTGCCGGAATTCGATACAGCTGTCTTCGCACTCGACAAGGGTGCCTACACCAAGGCTCCGGTCAAGACCCAGTTCGGCTTCCACGTGATCCTCGTTGAAGACAAGCGCCCGCAGGCCCCGCCGCCGCTGGAGCAGGTCGAGCCGCAGGTTCGTCAGCTTGTCATGCGTGACAAATACGTTGAGCTGCTTGCTGCCGCCAAAAAGGACGCAGGCGTCGAGATTTCCGATCCCGCTTTGAAGAAGGCCTATGACGAGGCCAACAAGGCGCAGGAAGCCAAGTAATTTCGATTGGCAGGCCCAGCCGCTCGCGGGACCTGCCATCACCGCTTTTTGTCGATGCCCGGCGGTGAAAACCGTTCGGGCATTTGTCGCAAGATAGATCTGGAGCAGCTTCGGTTGTAAACCGCTCCAAGTCTTTGTTCTTACGCATTTCCTGACGGAAAACCGCTACGCACTTTTCCTGGAAATGCTTTGGCCCCAACACGTCACAGCAGGTTTCCCATGTCCGGCTCCGTTTCTCCGCTTGCTCCGAAAACCTTCGCCGAAATGCCTTCCGTCCGCGGTGTCCGCATGGCGACCGCTGCCGCCGGCATCAAGTACAAGAACCGTACCGACGTGCTGATGATGGTGTTCGACAAGCCGGCCGCTGCAGCCGGTGTTTTCACCCGCTCCAAGTGCCCGTCTGCTCCTGTTGATTTCTGCCGCCAGAACCTTGCCGGCGGCATCGCGCGCGCTGTCGTCGTCAACTCCGGCAACGCCAATGCCTTCACCGGCAAGAAGGGACGCGAAGCCACGGAATTGACTGCAAAGTCTGCGGCGAAGGCAGTCGGCTGTGCGGAGAGCGAAGTGTTCCTCGCTTCGACCGGCGTCATCGGCGAACCGCTGGATGCGACCAAGTTTGCGGGCGTGCTCGACGATCTGGCCGTTGCCGGCAAGGAAGATTTCTGGTTCGAAGCCGCCAAGGCGATCATGACGACGGATACCTATCCGAAGGTTGCGACCCGCATGGCCGAAATCGGTGGCGTCAAGGTCACGATCAACGGTATTGCCAAGGGCGCCGGCATGATCGCGCCCGACATGGCAACGATGCTCTCCTTCGTGGTCACCGATGCAGACATCGCGCCGGCCGCACTGCAGGCTCTGCTTTCCGCGGGCGTCGGCCCGACCTTCAATTCGGTCACGGTCGACAGCGACACGTCGACCTCCGACACGCTGATGCTTTTTGCAACGGGTGCGGCGGCAGCCGACGGGCAGCCGGCAATCTCCGACGCGGCCGATGCGCGCCTCGACGCCTTCCGCGTCGCGCTCAACGACCTGCTGCGCGATCTGGCGCTCCAGGTGGTGCGCGATGGTGAAGGCGCGCGCAAGATGGTCGAAGTCACCGTCGAAGGTGCTGAAAACGACGCAGCCGCCAAGCGCATCGCGCTCTCGATCGCCAATTCGCCGCTGGTGAAGACGGCGGTTGCTGGCGAAGACGCCAATTGGGGCCGCGTGGTCATGGCCGTCGGCAAATCAGGCGAGATGGCGGAACGCGATCGGTTGGCGATCTGGTTCGGCGATGTGCGGGTGGCCGTCGAAGGCGAGCGCGATCCGACCTATTCGGAAGCGGCTGCCACTGCCGTCATGAAGGCCGAGGACATCACCATCCGCGTCGATATCGGCCTCGGCTCCGGTCGCGCCACGGTCTATACCTGCGACCTGACGAAGGAATATGTCGAGATCAACGGCGATTACCGCAGCTGAGGCTCCGGTCGAGCGATCGTAAGCAGTCTGGTATCCCGGACTGGCGAGAGGTAGCAAAATGACATCGAGTGATGCTCGGCCGGCGGGCAACGTCGCGGCCGAAGGTGGGGAAGTGGTAATGGTGGATCTTCCGAGCGTGCGCCGTCTCGAGGCCGTGGGCTTCCGGGCCTGGCCGGCAGCATCGGTGCACTATGACGGCAGCTGGCTGATCCGGCTCAACGCGGGCCATGATTCCAAGCGTCTCAACTCCGTCAACCCGCTCGATCCATCCGACTATCGCGATATTCCAGTGCGCCTTGAAAAGGCGGCCAGGCGCTTTGCGGACTATGGCCGGCCCCTGACCGTGCGCCAGACGCCGCTGACGCCGCCGCAACTCGTTGCCCATATGGATGCCGAAGGCTGGACGGCATTCAGCCGCAGCCTGGTGATGACGGCCGATCTTGCCGAGCGTGAATTCGGCGACGGCATCGATCACCTGCCGATCAAGGACGTCGGTCGCTTCGTCGATGCCTGTATCGGCATCGCCAAGGGCGATCCGAAGAGGAAGGCGGCGCTTACCGAGATCATCAATGCGATCAAGCCGGAAAGCGGCCTCTTCCTGTTTGAAGATGCCGAGACCGGGCCGACCGCCGTGGCACTCGTCGTGCAGGACAACGACCTCGCCGGCATCATGCAGTTTGCCGTGGACGAGCGGGTTCGCGGGAAGGGTGTCGGCAAGGCGATGCTCGATGTCTGCCTGCGCTGGGCGCGGCTGCGGGGAGCAAAAAAGGCCTGGCTGCAGGTCGAGGCGGAAAACAGCGCGGCGCTGGCGCTTTATCGCGGTGCCGGTTTCTCCGAGGTCTACAGCTACATCTACAGAACGCCGGGGGCTTGAGGCCATGAACGTCAGCGGAAAGAAGATCGTCCTCGTCGCCGCCTGCGCCCTGGTCGACAGCGACGGCCGCATTCTGCTGGCGCAACGGCCGGAAGGAAAGTCGCTTGCGGGTCTTTGGGAGTTTCCGGGCGGCAAGGTCGAAGCCGGCGAGACGCCCGAGGAAACCCTGATCCGTGAGTTGGACGAGGAACTCGGCATCCGCACCAAGGTCGCGTGCCTCGCGCCACTGACCTTCGCCAGCCACACCTATGAGGACTTCCATCTGCTGATGCCGCTCTATGTCTGCCGGCGCTACGAAGGGGTGGCGACCGGACGCGAGGGCCAAGCGATCAAATGGGTCAGGCCAAAGGCCCTGCGCGACTACCCGATGCCGCCGGCTGACGAGCCGTTGATACCATTTCTTATGGATTTGCTCTGAACCTACCCGAAATCTGATTGATTATTAATCGATCGTTTATCTCCCTCGCGCAAAGATAGCTCAATTCATTTTCGGTACGCATTGTTGGTGAACGGCGTACTGATTTCAGGCAGTGCGGTGGAACCAAGCTTGGGAAGGGCGCTTGCGTTCGCCGTGCTTTGTGCGTTTGTGAGGCTGGGATGGTGGACGACGATTTCTGGAGCACGGTTCAGGAAAAGGATCTGGTGACTAATCAGTCCCGCCGGACGGGTGTGCTCAATCTGTCCCTGCTGTTTGGAACGGCAGTGATCGCGCTGACGCTGATCCTGACGCCGATGCTGTCTTCGAAGAACGACAGGCGCATCATGGCCAATACGCCCGTCGACTACGACAATATTTCCACCGGCTCCATCCCCTCGAGCGGGACCACCAAGCGCTATACGGTACGGCGTAGCGTGCTGCAGGAGATGCCCGGTGCGGTCTGCATCATCGATGCGGACGGTCGCAAGAGCGGGTGCTGACCCGAACGCCTCCGGTTTTCGGCTGCTGCCGCACGTTTCGGATTGAACACGAACCGGACTGGGGACGCATGGAAAAGCTGAAACGCCTCTTTCGCGATAGAAGCGCTGGCATTGCAATCGAGTACGCGCTTATCGCCGCCATCGTCTCCCTGAGCGTCATCCTCGGGGCCGAACAGATCGGCAACGTCCTCTCAGCCGTCTACAACTCCGTCGCGACGGCCTTTCAGGGGGCCTGAGTTCGGGGCAAGCACGACCGCCCTTGTTAAAGCGGTTGCTCCTTCGTGCCGAGCGCTGTCGACAGCCGCTGCTTCGCGGAGCCCGGTTTCAACGGCTTCTGCTGGCTTTCATGCGGCGCCCATCCGGACAGATAGATCACCGAGAATGTCGCGCGGACGCGGCCGTCCGGATCGGAGAAGCGTTCGGCATAGATTTCCGCGGCCCGCAGGAAGAAGCGACGCGAAACGGGCAGGCGGCTTCGGGCAGTGAGCGGGCTGGCCATGCCCATGGCGCGCAAGTCGCGCATCAGCGCAAACAGTGAATCGTAACGCACCGTATAGGTTTCGGTGTCCGTGACCGGCAGCGCGAAGCCGGCGCGTTGCAGCAGCGCGCCCACATCGCGGACATCGGCGAAGGGGATGACCCGCGGACTGGCTCCGCCCGTCAATTCCGCCTCGGCGGCTAGGAGCGCTTCGCGCAGTTCCTGCAGCGTACCGCTGCCCGGGATGGCGGCGAGAAAAAGCCCGTCGGGCTTCAGCGCCCGACGAACCTGGATGAAGGCGCCCGGCGTGTCGTTGGTCAGGTGTAGGGAGAGTGGCGAAACCACCAGGTTAAAGCTTTCCGGTTCGCCCGGAACCTCTTCAAGCGAGGCGATCGTTACCGGTGCTTGCGCAGAACCAAATCGCGCATCCGTTTCCACGCGCTCGACGGCACCGACCTTGCCCGTTGCCATGAGATGGTGGGCCGTTTGCCCGGTGTAGCCGTGCAACTCAAGCGCGCGATCGAAGTGACGTTCGACCACGCTGACGCGTTCGGCGAGTTCCTGGGCGACGATATCGAGAAGGAAACCGGCCTTCGGATCGGCGTTTGTGAGCGCCCTTGCCCGATGTGCCTCGACGAGGCTCTGGTCAAAGATTTTTTCCACGATACTGTCTCCGCAAGCTGGCCAGCAAAAAGACCTTCGGAGGTTCAAAGTCAACAGCATGGCATGGGAGAGACCGCTGTTTCCGGAGGAAGGGTGGGGGCGGGTGCTGCGGGGGCTCGTCTCCGGGGCGGTCGATCTCGTCTATCCATGCCTTTCGGCTCTGGAGGCGTCGGTTCAACCAATCGGCGGAACTGGCACGGGCCATCGCGCAGCTCTCCGGCAGGCCTTATCAACCCGATGTGCTCAAGCGTATCCGACGCACAAGCCGACAGGTGGGCCTTGCTAGGCAAGCACGTGAGGACAATGTGCGCGGTGCCTTCGCGGTCTCGGAAGGCGGCAAGGCGGGTCTCCGTGGGAACAGCGTGGTTCTCGTCGACGATGTATATACGACCGGTACAACCGTCTCCGCAGCGACCCGTGCGCTGAAGCGGGCGGGAGCCGGGCCGGTCACGGTTTTGACCTTTGCAAGAGCCATATCCGGTCTTATATGACAATCAGTTATCCGGCACGGTGGCCGGTGAAGGAGCGATTGAGGATCATGGCTTCAGTGGTCATTTATACGCGTCAGTTCTGCGGTTATTGTTCGGCGGCCAAGAAACTATTGGAAACCAAGGGCGTGCCCTTTCTCGAACATGACGCAACCTATGATCCGAAGGTGCGGCAGGTGATGATCGAAAAGGCGCATGGCGGCTCGACCTTCCCGCAGATCTTCATCAACGACATTCATGTCGGCGGCTGTGACGATCTGCACGCGCTGGAACGCGCCGGCAAACTCGATGCGCTGCTGGCTGCCTGAGGCGGATCCGACGTTTCGCACATCGCCAACGCGAGGCTGTGTTGGTCGCGTGCACCAGGAGTAGAACGACGATGACCTTCAAGGCTGCAGCCATTCAGATGTGCTCCGGCGTCGATCCGCTAGACAACGCGGAGACGATGGTCCGGCTGGTGCGCGAGGCGGCGGCTCAAGGGGCGATCTATGTCCAGACGCCGGAAATGACCGGCGCGCTCCAGCGGGACCGGGCGGCTCTGCGCGCGATCCTGAAAGATGAGGCGAACGACATCATTGCCGGTGCAGCGGCGAAGCTCGCCGGTGAACTCGGGATCTACCTCCATGTCGGCTCGACGCCGATCGCGCTTGCCGACGGCAAGATCGCCAATCGCGGCCTCTTGTTCGGACCAGATGGTCACAAGATCTGCGACTATGACAAGATCCACATGTTCGATGTTGACCTCGACAACGGCGAAAGCTGGCGGGAAAGTGCTGCCTATCAGCCCGGCGGCACAGCACGCATTGCCGATCTCGACGTCGGCAAGCTTGGTTTCACCATCTGCTACGACGTGCGCTTCCCGGAGCTCTTCCGGCAACAGGCGGTCGCCGGCGCCGAGATCATGTCGGTTCCCGCCGCCTTCACGCGCCAGACCGGCGAGGCGCATTGGGAAATCCTCCTTCGCGCCCGTGCGATCGAGAACGGTCTCTTCGTCATCGCCGCGGCGCAAGGCGGCACGCATGAGGACGGGCGCGAGACCTTCGGCCATTCGATGATCGTCGATCCCTGGGGCAGGGTGCTTGCTTCGGCCGGACCGAGCGGCGAGGCGATCGTGCTTGCCGAAATTGATGTCGCCGCCGTGCATGCGGCACGCGCAAAGATACCGAACTTGAAGAACGCCCGCAGTTTCGTGCTCGATGAAGTGGTGCCAACCGGGAAGGGAGGCGTTGCCGCTTGATCCGCTATACAATTTCCTGCGACAACGGCCACGCCTTCGAAGGCTGGTTTTCGTCGAGTGACGATTTTGACCGCCAGGTCGACCGCAAGCTGGTTTCCTGTCCCACCTGCAATTCAACGTCCGTTGCCAAGCAACTGATGGCGCCTTCGGTCGCGACCGCGCGCAAGAAGGAAGCGACGCGGGCGGTGATCATGGATCAGGCGCAGAAAGAAACGATCGCCAAGATCCGCGAACTGGTGAAGACCGTGCGCGAGAACGCCGAGGACGTTGGCGAGCGCTTTCCCGAGGAAGCGCGCAAGATCCATTACGGCGAAGCGGAGGAACGTGGCCTGATCGGCAAGGCGACGGCGAAAGAGGCTGTGGCGCTGCTTGAGGAAGGAATTGCGGTCGCGCCGCTGCCGATCTTGCCTGACGAGGTCAACTGACGCGCGGTCTATTGGCGCCTCGGGTTCGCGTTATTTGCTACCTGCTCTTTAAAAACAACGTCTTGCTTCCCACCTCGCGGCTTCGCAACGGGAGATTTTTCAGCCAATGACTTTGTCCGAGCTTCGCATTTCCACCGATCGCCTCGTCATCCGGCCATTTGTGCCCGACGATTTTGCAGCCTTCTTCGCCTATCACCGGCTGCCGGACGTCTATCGCTATCTCTATCAAGAACCGCTGGACGAGACGGCTGCGCGAGCGAAGTTCGCCAAGGCTTCAGCGCCGGAACTTGGTGACGACGGGGATGTCGCGGTGTTCGCGGTCGAACGCCAGGAGGATGGCGCTCTGATTGGCGAGGTGCTGCTGAAGCTCGCAAGCCGGGCGGCCGAGCAGGCGGAGACCGGCTACATCTTCAATCCGGCATTCGCCGGCAAGGGCTATGCCACCGAGGCGATGCGCGCCATTCTCGATCTCGGCTTTTCGACGCTGCACTTCCACCGGATTTTTGCCCGGCTCGATGCGCTGAACAAGGGATCGGTCGGTGTCGTCGAACGTCTCGGCATGCGCCGCGAAGCGCATCTGATCGAGAATGACCGGTTCAACTGCGCCTGGGGCGACGAACTCGTCTATGCGCTGCTGAAACGAGAATGGCAGGCCAAGTCTGAGATCGGCTGAGTCCGCAGACGAGCCGGCCAGCGGCGTTACAGCGGACGCTTGGCGACGAGCATGTAGTTGACGTCCATATCCTTGGACAGGTTCCACTGATTGGCGAGCGGATTGAAGAAGACGCCGGTGCGTTCAGTGACTTCGAGACCGCTCGCTGAGAGCGGCTTTTCCAGTTCTTCCGGGCGCACCAGCTTTTCATACTGGTGGGTGCCGCGCGGCAGCCAACGCAGCACGTTTTCGGCGGCGAAGATGGCAAGGGCTGCTGCCTTCATGGTGCGGTTGATCGTGGCGACGAACATCAGACCGCCAGGTCGAACCATATGGGCACAGGTGGTCATGAAGAAATCGACGTCGGCGACGTGCTCGACCACTTCCATATTGAGCACGATGTCAAAACTCTCGCCGGCTTCGGCGAGCGCTTCCGCGGTCACAGCGCGATAGTCGACCGCCACGCCGCTTCCGGCCGCATGCGTCTTGGCGATGCCGATGTTTTTCTCCGAGGCGTCGGCGCCGAGGACGTCTGCACCCATGCGCGCCATCGGCTCGGACAGGAGGCCGCCGCCGCAGCCGATATCGAGCAGCCGCAGACCTTTCAGCGGTTGCGGGCCCTTGGGATCGCGACCGAAATGTTCGGCCACCTTGTCGCGAATGTAGGCAAGGCGAACGGGATTGAACTTGTGCAGCGGCCGGAACTTGCCGGTCGGGTCCCACCACTCCGCAGCCATGGCGGAGAACCGGTCTACCTCGCTCTGGTCGATCGTCGTGCGTGCGGTCTCGCTCATGTCGCCGTCTCCTTGCATCGTCTCTGGTGAAGTCGGACGATCGGGCAGGGAAGTCAAGAGCCGGTGATGGGCCAGATGGGCGCAGGTCAGGCGGGCGCGTTGTTCTACCTGCTCTATTGCGCATCCGCCTGCGGCTGGTAGTGCAGGATGACCACGCCCGATTTCAGTGGGCGAGCGTGGGTCAATTTGAGTTCCGTTCGCTTCAACCCCGGCTTGAACAGGGGCACGCCGATGCCCAGAAGCACCGGATTGATGCCGAGACGATACTCATCGACGAGGCCCTTCGCGATCAGCCCTGCTGCGAAGTCCGCACTGCCGAAAACGAAGATCGTGCCGCCATCGCGTTGCTTCAGCCGTTCGACTGCCTTGGCGGCGTCGCCGGTCACGACTGTCGTCCTGTGCCAATCGGCGGATGTCAGCGTGCGCGAGAAGACGAACTTCTCGACGCCGTTCATGAAGGTGGCGATGTTACCTTCGGCGGACGGCCAATAGGCCGCCATCATTTCATAGGTCACGCGGCCGAAGAGCAAAGTGTCCGCTTCGAGTTGCGTTTCGCCGATATAGGCGGCGAGTTCGTCCTCGAAGACGAACCAACCGATGTCATGCCCCGGTGCTTCGAAGAAGCCGTCGACGCTGACCATGTCCCACATGATGACCCTGCGCATTGTCTCTCTCCCGTTGCTGCATGTCCTGGCATGGAGAAGATTGGCAAAACTGATATGGTTTTGCAAGTGGTTTATCTTTCGCACCAGATTGACTCGCGGCATGGCTCTTCGCCGTGCTAGCATTCTTAGGATCAACGGCGGATGGGGGAATTCATGGCGCTTGGCAGGATCGACTGGGCAGTCGCTGGCGTTGCGCCGAAGCCTTCTGATCAGCTGCTCGAAATCGGCTGCGGTCACGGCGTTGCAGTGACCAAGGTTTGCGAGCGGCTTGTCGACGGGGGGATTGTAGCCATCGATCGATCGGCCACCATGGTCGCGGCGGCAATGCGCCGAAATGCTGCACACCTTGCTGCCGGGCGGGCCATCGTGCAGGTCGCGGACCTTCGCTCACTCGATCTGGATCATCGCCGCTTCGACAAGGTGTTTGCGATCCGCGTCGGCGTCTTTACGCGGGGCGATCCCACGCGTGAGTTTGCTGCGCTGGTACGGCTGTTGAAGCCGGAAGGGCGCCTCTTTCTCTTTCACGACGAGCCGTCCACGGGTGCGGAAGAGGTTGGCGCGCGGATCGAAGCGGCAGTTCTTCGCCATCGGTGGAACGTCGAGGCTCGGTCGACGCACGTCTTCGACGGCGGCGAGGTCGCCTGCGTGATCGCCCGGCCGCCTTCCTAGCTACGATGCAGAAGGTGACGCCCGCTCATCGCGGGCGTCACGGGTGCCATCGGGTTCGCTTGCGCGATCGCTAGCCGAGTTCGCTCGCCGCAGCCGAGGCGAAGAAGTCTTCCGGGTCCTCGACTTCGACGAGCCGGCGCTTTTCGATCAACCAGAAGCGGTTGCCGACATTGCGCACGAAGCTGCGGTCGTGGGAGACCAGAAGGCAGCTCGTCTCGTGTTTCAGCAACTCCGCCTCGAGTGCCTCCTGGCCCTCGATGTCCAGATGGTTGGTCGGCTCGTCGAGCAGGTAGAAATTCGGCTCCTTCAGTCGCAGTACCAGCATGGCGAGGCGCGCCTTCTGGCCGCCGGAGAGTCGGCCGATTGCCTTCTCCTGCATGTCGATGCCGACACCGGTACCGACAAGGAAGGTGCGCGCCCGCTGATCGCCGAGCGAAAAGCGGCGGGAGAGGGCGGCAAGCGGCGTCTCGTCGTCCGAAAGCCCGGCAAGCGCCTGGTCGCTGTAGCCCAGCACCAGCGAAGGCGTCGCCTTCAGCGCTTCCGGCGCGCGGCCGGACTCCTCGATCGCGGCACGGATCAGGTTGACGAGCCGCGTCTTGCCGGCGCCGTTTTCGCCCAAGAGCACGATGCGATCGCCCTGGCAGATCCAGCGCTTGCCGGTGCGGAAGAGCGCCGTGCCGTCCGGCGTTTCGACCGGGACGTCGTCCAGTGTCACCAGGATCTTGGCGTGGGTGCCGCGGTTGGCGAGCCGGATCGCGCCGGCGGAGCGCTCCTGATGCGCCGGTTTCGCCGCGTCCTCCAGCCGTTCGGCTCGCTGCTTCAACTGTTTCGTCTTCACGGTCAGCAAATCGCTGCCGGAATTGATGCCGATGTTGTTGAGCTTGGCGGCCTGGCGGCGAAGCTGTTGCGCCACCTTCATGTCACGCTGATAGCGCCGCTCCTCGGAGGCGTCCACTTCATCGAGGGTAGCGCGCGCCCGCGAATAGGGGAGCGCGAAGATTGGCGATTGCTCGGGTCTGAGGAACAGCGTCCGGTTGGTGGTGGCGTCCAGGAAGGCGCGGTCGTGGCTGGCGACGAGCACCGGCACGTCGCGCGGCAGGGCGTTCAGCCAGGCTTCGAGCCGGGCGATCTTGGCGAGATCGAGGTGGTTGGTAGGCTCGTCCAGGAGCAGGGCGTCCGGATCGCTGACCCAGACGCGGGCGAGAAGCATGAGCCGCTGCCAGCCGCCGCTCAGTTCCGAGACCGCATGCTGGCGCAGCACTTCCGGCACGTCGAGCGAATCGAGCACGATGTCGACGCGCCAGCTCTCGTTTTCCGCCTGGTCGGCCGGAAGGGCCGAAAGGACGGCGTCGTGGAAGGAGAGGGGCAGCAATGCGGCCGCAACGTTCTGCTCGACATGGCCGATGGTCAGGCCGCGTGAGCGCGTGATTTCCCCGGCGGTCGGATCGAAGCTGCCTGCGATCGATTTCAACAGGGTCGTCTTTCCGCGGCCATTCGCGGCGACGATGCCGATACGGTCACCGGCGGCGACGGAGAGGTTGAGGTTGGAAAAAAGCGGTGCGCTCAGGCTGACACCGAGGTTGCGGATATTGATCAAGGCCATGGTCGTTCTCTGGACTGCGCGAGCGACGACGAGACATCCGTGGCGGCACTTCGGGCCGGGTTTCCGGATGATTGCACCCGGAACAGCACGCATGCTGTCAACGGGCCGTCGGCTCGGTATTGGAAGACGATGCAGGCGCTTAAACCGAAATGGTTCCGCACTGCATCACTCTGGGCAGACCAGGGATAGGATCGCGATTTTCGCGAAAGGATGTCTGGTCAGCCCTGCAAACGCATCTGCAGGGCTTGGACGGGGCCACGCTGGCGGTGGTGCCGGAAAAATGTCATCACGTGCAGCCCCCCTTTCTCGAATTCAAGTTGCGAGCCACCTTTAGCATCGAAGCCGGTAATTTTCAACGTGGCATTGCGGGGTCTATCGGTACGGATGTTTCCGTGAATTCCTGTCCTGGGCAATATTGTTGCGAAATGCACCGGTCGTGGTGCACGGCGCGGTCCGAATCTGTGTCCGCTTGCCATTGCGTGCCGCCCCCTGATCCGCTAAGAGACGCCGCGACTTTCCGCTCCCCGAAGCGGTGACTGCCGATGTCCGAGAAGTCTCCCAAGCTTTTTGACCGTCGGGTGCTAAGCGGGGGCTTTCCTGTCACGCGCGCCTGCGCGCGCTAAATTGGGTACCGGTAGAGGCACATGGCACGCATCGTGATGAAATTCGGCGGAACCTCCGTCGCTGATTTGGACCGCATCCACAATGTCGCCCGCCATGTGAAACGCGAGGTCGATGCCGGCCACGAAGTCGCCGTCGTCGTTTCCGCCATGTCCGGCAAGACCAATGAGCTGGTCGGCTGGGTGCAGAACATGCCGAAGGCAACCGGCGCCAACTCGCCGTTCTACGACGCGCGCGAATACGATGCGATCGTTGCTTCCGGCGAACAGGTGACGTCCGGTCTGCTTTCGATCGCGCTGCAGTCGATGGGCATCAACGCCCGCTCCTGGCAGGGTTGGCAGATCCCGATCCGCACCGACAACGCCCATGGCGCTGCCCGCATCCTCGATATCGACGGCGCCGAGATCATTCGCCGCATGGGCGAGGGCCAGGTAGCTGTCGTTGCCGGCTTCCAGGGTCTCGGTCCCGATAATCGCCTCGCCACACTCGGCCGCGGCGGTTCCGACACCTCGGCCGTTGCTATCGCCGCTGCCGTCAAGGCCGACCGTTGCGACATCTATACCGACGTCGATGGCGTCTATACGACCGACCCGCGCATCGAGCCGAAGGCGCGGCGGCTGAAGAAAATCGCGTTCGAGGAAATGCTGGAAATGGCATCGCTCGGCGCCAAGGTGCTGCAGGTGCGCTCGGTCGAGCTTGCCATGGTGCACAAGGTCCGCACCTTCGTGCGGTCGTCTTTCGAAGATCCCGATGCGCCGGGCATGGGTGACCTTCTCAATCCGCCCGGTACGCTGATTTGTGATGAGGATGAGATCGTGGAACAGGAAGTCGTAACCGGCATTGCCTATGCCAAGGATGAAGCCCAGATTTCGCTGCGCCGTCTCGCCGACCGGCCGGGCGTCTCCGCTGCGATCTTCGGCCCGCTTGCTGAAGCCCATATCAACGTCGACATGATCGTTCAGAACATCTCCGAGGACGGTTCGAAGACCGACATGACCTTCACGGTTCCGTCGGGCGATGTCGACAAGGCACTGAAGGTGCTCGGCGACAACAAGGAAAAGATCGGCTACGACGTCGTCCAGTCCGAGGCCGGCCTCGTCAAGGTATCGGTCATCGGCATCGGCATGCGCAGCCATGCCGGCGTCGCCGCGTCCGCATTCCGCGCGCTTGCCGACAAGGGCATCAACATCAAGGCGATCACCACTTCCGAGATCAAGATTTCGATCCTGATCGACGGTCCCTATGCGGAATTGGCGGTTCGCACTTTGCATTCCGCTTACGGTCTCGATAAGAGTTAATCGACAGACGACCGATTTGGGATTCGCGGCGGTTTTGCCCGCGTATCCCCTTGCCGCCGTCACCTCTATTTCGGGAGACCCCACGCGATGAGAGACCTTTCCGCAGGTCCGCGCGTTCTCCTCAAGCGGTTGCGCGAGTTGATGGCGGAACCGCTGGAGCCGCAGGAGCGCCTTGACCGTATCGTGCGCCAGATCGCGCAGAACATGGTTGCGGAAGTGTGTTCGGTCTATGTGCTACGTTCCGACGGCGTGCTCGAACTCTACGCGACGGAAGGTCTGAACAAGGCGGCCGTCCACCTGGCGCAATTGAAGATGGGGCAGGGCCTCGTCGGCACCATCGCCGCCTCGGCGCGGCCTCTCAATCTTTCCGACGCACAGTCGCATCCGGCCTTTACCTACCTGCCGGAAACCGGTGAAGAGATCTACCATTCCTTCCTCGGCGTGCCGATCCTGCGCACGGGCCGCGCACTTGGCGTTCTCGTCGTCCAGAACAAGGCGATGCGCAACTATCGCGAGGACGAGGTCGAGGCGCTCGAGACGACCGCCATGGTTCTCGCCGAGATGGTGGCGACCGGTGAACTCAAGAAGATCACCAAGCCGGGCCTCGAGCTCGACCTCTCGCGTCCCGTCTCGATCGAGGGCAACAGCTATGGCGAAGGCATCGGCCTTGGCTATGTCGTCCTGCACGAACCGAGGATCGTCGTCACCAACCTCCTCAACGAGGACACCGACCAGGAATTGCAGCGACTTGCCGAAGCGCTGGGGTCGCTGCGCATCTCGATCGACGACATGCTGTCGCGCCGCGAGGTGTCGATGGAGGGCGAGCACCGGGCGGTGCTCGAAACCTACCGCATGTTCGCCCATGATCGCGGCTGGGTGCGCAAGCTCGAAGAGGCGATCCGCAACGGCCTGACGGCGGAGGCGGCAGTCGAGCGCGTCCAGAGCGAAACCAAGGCGCGGATGATCCGGCTGACGGACCCGTACTTGCGCGAGCGCATGCATGATTTCGACGATCTGGCCAACCGCCTGCTGCGCCAGCTTTCCGGCTATGGCGCCAAGCTTTCGGCCAGCGACTTCCCGACCGATGCGGTGATCGTCGCGCGTGCCATGGGCGCTGCCGAACTGCTCGACTATCCGCGCGAAAACGTGCGCGGTCTGGTGCTCGAAGAGGGCGCCGTCACCAGCCACGTGGTGATCGTCGCCCGTGCCATGGGCATTCCGGTCATTGGCCAGGCGACGGGCGCGGTGGCGCTTGCGGAAAACCGCGATGCGATCATCATCGACGGCGACGATGCCAAGGTGCACTTGCGGCCGCTCGCCGACCTGCAGCGCGCCTACGAGGAAAAGGTTCGCTTCCGGGCACGGCGCCAGGCGCAGTTCCGGGCGCTGAAGGACGTCGAGCCGCTGACCAGAGACGGCAAGCGCATCACGCTGCAAATGAATGCAGGCCTGCTCGTGGACCTGCCGCATCTGAACGAGGCGGGGGCAGAAGGCATCGGCCTGTTCCGCACCGAACTTCAGTTCATGATCGCCTCGACCATGCCGAAGGCGGAAGAACAGGAAGCGTTTTACCGCAGTGTGCTGAAGCAGACGGGCGGCAAGCCCGTGACCTTCCGCACCCTCGACATCGGCGGCGACAAGGTCGTCCCCTATTTCCGCGCAGCGGAAGAGGAAAATCCGGCACTTGGCTGGCGTGCAATCCGGCTTTCGCTCGATCGCCCGGGTCTGCTGCGGACCCAGCTTCGCGCGATGCTGCGCGCGGCGGCCGGTGCCGAGCTCAAGCTGATGCTGCCGATGGTCACCGAAGTTTCCGAACTCAGGATTGCACGCGACCTGCTGCAGAAGGAAATCGAGCGGCAGTCGAAACTTGGCGAACAGTTGCCGCGCAAGCTGCAGTTCGGCGCCATGCTGGAGGTGCCGGCGCTCTTGTGGCAGCTCGACGAACTGATGATGGAAGTGGACTTCGTCTCGGTCGGCTCGAATGATCTCTTCCAGTTCGCGATGGCGGTCGATCGGGGTAATGCCCGCGTATCCGATCGTTTCGATGTGCTCGGGCGGCCGTTCCTCAGGATCCTGCGCGACATCGTGCGCGCCGGCGACCGGCACGAAACCCCGGTGACGCTCTGCGGCGAGATGGCGAGCAAGCCGCTCTCGGCCATGGCGTTGCTGGGCTTAGGTTTCCGTTCGGTTTCGATGTCGCCGACGGCCGTAGGGCCGATCAAGGCGATGCTGCTGGCGCTCGACGCGGGCAAGCTTGGTGCCGCGCTCAATGCGGCGCTGGACGACACACGCGACCAGACGTCCGTTCGCCAGATGCTGGTGGATTTCGCCGCGGAAAACGGCATTCCGGTTTAGATTGAATTGACGCGTCGCGACCCTCGTCCGGACCATGATCCGGGCGAGGGGAGATGCATTTGGAGTGAGACTTGGCAAAGCTTCCCGTTGAAAAGATGCGCGAACTGGAACGGCGGTTCGGTGAGATCGAGGCCCGCATGTCGGCCGGCCCGGCCGCGGACGTTTATGTCAAGCTCGCCTCGGAATATTCCGAACTGCAGCCGGTCGTGACGAAGATCCGCGCCTACGAGAAGGCGATGACCGAGCTTGCCGACATCACTGCCATGCTCGCGGACAAATCGACCGATCGGGAGATGCGCGATCTCGCCGAAATGGAAAAGCCCGAGGTCGAAGCGACGATCGAGGCACTGGAGCAGGAAATCCAGATCCTGCTTCTGCCGAAGGATGCGGCCGACGAGAAGAGTGCGATCCTCGAAATTCGCGCCGGTACCGGCGGATCGGAAGCGGCGCTTTTTGCCGGCGATCTCTTCCGCATGTACGAGCGCTACGCGGCCGGCAAGGGCTGGCGCGTCGAGGTGCTTTCGGCGAGCGACGGCGAGGCCGGCGGGTTCAAGGAAATCATCGCAACAGTTTCCGGGCGCGGGGTGTTCTCGCGGCTGAAATTCGAATCCGGCGTGCACCGGGTGCAGCGTGTACCGGAAACCGAGGCGAGCGGCCGTATTCATACATCGGCGGCAACCGTCGCCGTGCTGCCTGAGGCCGAAGACATCGACATCGAGATCCGGCCCGAGGATATCCGCATCGACACCATGCGTTCGTCGGGTGCCGGCGGTCAGCACGTCAACACGACGGACTCGGCCGTGCGCATCACCCACCTTCCGACCGGTCTCGTCGTCACCAGTTCGGAAAAGTCGCAGCACCAGAACCGGGCAAAGGCGATGCAGGTCCTGCGCTCGCGCCTCTACGATATGGAGCGCCAGCGCGCCGACAGCGAACGCTCGGCCGACCGCAAGAGCCAAGTGGGCTCGGGCGACCGCTCCGAGCGCATTCGCACCTATAATTTCCCGCAGGGCCGCCTCACCGATCACCGCATCAACCTGACGCTCTACAAGCTCGATCGGATGATGATGGGCGAGATCGACGAGGTCGTCGATGCGCTGCTTGCCGACTACCAGGCGAGCCAGCTGGCGCTGCTTGGCGAACAGCGGGGCTGAGCCATGGCGGAAACGCTCGCGAGCCTCGTTGCCGAAAGCCGCGACCGCCTGCAAGCGGGCGGCATAGAGAATGCGGCGCTCGATGTGCGGCATCTGATCTCCGGCCTGCTCGACATGTCGCTGAGCGCGGTCGTGTCTCGGGGCAGGGACCCGATTTCGGATGAGGACGCTACCCGGATCCGGGTGGCGGTGGCGCGGCGACTGGCACGCGAACCGGTCTACCGTATTCTTGGTGAACGCGAATTTTTCGGCCTGCCGCTGAAACTTTCGAAGGAAACGCTGGAGCCTCGCCCGGACACCGAGACGCTCGTCGATCGGATGATCCCTTATCTGCGTGCGGTGGTAGCGCGAAAGGGCGGTTGCGCGCTTATCGATCTCGGCACCGGTACTGGGGCGATTTGTATCGCGCTGCTGTCGCAAGTTCTTGAAGCAAGGGGCACGGCTACCGATATATCCAAGGACGCACTGGCAACGGCGACGGCGAATGCAGCTGCGCTCGGTCTTGCGGATCGGTTCCGGCCGCTTCTCAGCAACTGGTACGAAAAGGTGGATGGTCGCTACGATGTGATCGTCTCAAATCCGCCGTATATCCGGTCCAGTGTCGTCCATGAGCTTGAGCCGGAGGTGAGACTTCACGACCCGGCCGCAGCGCTTGATGGCGGAGAAGACGGGCTTGATGCCTATCGCGCCATCG
This sequence comes from Ensifer sp. R-19, assembly GCF_049905105.1. NCBI lineage: Bacteria > Pseudomonadati > Pseudomonadota > Alphaproteobacteria > Hyphomicrobiales > Rhizobiaceae > Ensifer > Ensifer sp. R-19. Next base: position 2,860,169 of record NZ_CP184569.1, on the reverse strand, counting down.
CTTCTCAGGCTGGTCATCATCTTGAGACAAACGGCGTGATAGGCTTGGAAATCGGTTTCGACCAGAAAGAGGCGGTGACGGCGTTGTTTAGCGCCGAAAATTTCCGTCTGCGTGAAGAGGCGAAGGATCTCGGCGGTAATGACCGCGTCCTGATCTTCGAACGCGACACAAACCGTTGAAAAAATGCTGCACTGACGCATCTTCTTTCTTGCACAGGCAAAGAAAGGGCTTGGAATCCCAGAGGAAGCGGGCTAGTTTGCCCGCGCACTGGGCAGAAGGTCATGGACCTAAGATTCGTTCCGGTATGACCTGGCCACGGGGATTGCTCTCAAGAAAGAGTTGCTAGGGTTCAACAAGTGCCTTGTGCGGGTACCTGTTAATTTGACGCCAGTCGGCGCCGAAGCCGCCATTGTGCGAGCGCAACGGCGCGTGTTCTGTCGGGCGTGAACGGATCCGGCCGGAAGACGAAACCACATGATCATCATTATCAAGAGAATTCGGGTGAATGTACTATGAGGCCAGGACAGCAAAACAAGCGCGGCCGCGGGCGGAATAACAATAGCAACAACAATAACAATGGAAATAACAACAACCACAACCGCAAGGGCTCGAACCCGCTGACGCGGACCTATGACAGCTCCGGCCCGGATGTGAAGATTCGCGGTACTGCTCAGCACATCGCCGAGAAGTACTCAGCGCTTGCGCGCGATGCACAGAGCTCCGGCGACCGCGTCATCGCAGAAAACTACCTTCAGCACGCCGAACACTACAACCGCATCATTGCTGCCGCACAGGCGCAGATGCAGGACCGGTTCCAGCGTGACGACCGTCAGGATTTCCGCGGCCACGACGGGTCCGATCAGGACCAGGACGATCTGGATCAGGGCTACAGCGACGACATGCCGACCCCGGTTGCCGCAGTTCAGGCACCTGCTCCCGAGCCGCAGCCTGTCGTCATCGACGGCACGGGCCCGCAGCCGGTGATCGAAGGCACACCGGCGGAAGTCGCGATGGAAGAGGAAGCCCCGGCTGCCTCCGGCCGCGCCGCATCCCGCCGCCGCAACACGCCGCGTCCACGCCGTCCGCGCCGCAGCGCACAGGAAGGTGCCGCTGACGAAGCCCAGGCTTCGGGCGATGCCGCTCCGGAAGCACCGGCGCTCGCCGCTTCCGAATAAGCGGCGGTCTATCAGAGTTGCCCATTCTCAGGGCACGACAAAAACCCGGCCTGTCACGGCCGGGTTTTTCTTTGTCTGGTCATCGGCGATCAAACGTCGACGCTGTCGACGATCAGTGCGGCAAGATTGGCGCTGGCGGCCGTCTCGTTCGTCCGGCCGCGGATCAGCTCGCGGCCGATCGCCTCGGCTGCTCCTGCGATACCGGTGCAGCGCAGGCGCAAATCGTCGGCGGGGATTTTCGCGAAGGGTCCGAGCGCCGCCTGGATCGCGGCGACATAGTCGTCGGCCTGTTGCTGCTGCGTCGCGATCATGTCCGCGTTGCCGCGTAGCGCTCCGGAGATGGCCTGCCATTCCTCACCACTGTCGACGGCACAGTCGATGTAAACCGAGCTGATGATGTCGGCGACCGCATCGAGCTCTTTCGGTGCCCCCGTAAGCGCCGCCTGCAGCTTGGTTGTGTGGCGGTCTTCGATTTCCTGGGAAAGCGCGATCAAAAGCCCCTCGCGCGTGCCGAAATGCTCGTAGGCGATCGGCTTGCTGACGCCGGCGCGTTCGGCGAGGTGGCCGAGCGTCAGGGCGTCGGCGCCGCACTCGCGCAGGATCTCCTTGGCGGTCTCGATCAACTGGGCACGCCGTTCGGGCTTGGCGAGCTTTCGGCTTTTGGTCGGGGCCATCGATCGCAGTCCTTTTCGCGTCGGCTCGTGGCTCTTGAAAGCGGCGTTCGGCAACCTATCTACCAATAGTAACTTACTAATGGTAGGTTCGGCAATCAGCCGGACACCTTTCGTTTAGGAGATAGGAAGATGTCGAGCAAGTTTCAGCCTGTTTTGATCATCGGCGGTTCCGGGGTTGTCGGATCGCAGGCGGCGAAAATCATCCGCCGGCTCCACCCTACACTGCCGATCGCCATCGGTGGCCGTGATCTCGGCAAGGCCGAAGCGGTTGCGCGCGAAGTGGGCGGGGCAATCGGTGTCAGTATCGACTTGGAGCGGGCCGATCTTGGTGTCGGCGATGAGCCGCGCTTCAGCGCCGTCGTCATTTTCCTGAAGGACGAGAAGCTGAGCTCGATGCGCTTTGCCCAGCGCCATGGCGTCCCCTATATCAGCCTTTCCAGCGGCACCTTCGAAGTGGGGCCGGAAATGGCGCAATATATCCACGCGCCGGAGAAGGCGCCGATCCTGCTCGCCAGCCACTGGCTTGCCGGGGCCGCCATCTTTCCGATCCTCGAATTCGCCAAGGCATATGAGGCAATCGACATGATCCGCATCGGGGTCCTGCTTGACGAACAGGACATGGGCGGGCCGGCAGCACTTGCCGATTACAATCGCATCACCGGCCTCGCGCCGGCGGCCTTGACCGTCAAGGCCGGCAGGCTCCACTGGGCCGGCGGCGAGGATTCGAAGGCGCGCTACGTCAGCGTCGACGGTGTCGAACTCGATGCGGTCGCCTATTCGCCCTTCGATGTCATGGCGCTTGCGGCTCGGACCAATGCAGCCAACATCCGGCTGGACCTTGCCTTTAGCGAATCCGCGAGCCGGCGCCGCGGCGAGCTGTTTTCGACTGAGATCGTCATCGAGATCGCGGGGCGGGGGAAGGATGGCCAGCCTCTCGACCATCGCCATGAGATCGTGCACCCCGAAGGCCAGGCGCCGCTAACCGCCCTTGGTGTCGCGCTGGCGGTGGAACGTATGCTCGGCCTTGAAGGTGGCGAAGCGTCAGCCCCTGGCCTCTACCTCCCGGAGGTTTTGATCGACCCCGCCTACTACGTTCGGCGCATGAAAGAGTTCGGTGCTTCATTCGCCGAACGGTCGCTGATGGCGGCTTAGCGAACCAACCGGCTTCTCGCCTCCTTGAGTATAAATGCGGCCGCGCTGCAATCCGTCGGGCGGTCGCATTTTTCGGTTGCAGATTTCCGGCCGGAGACCAGCGACGGCTCTTTAATTTCCAAAATCGGTGCCCCATATTCGCTTCGGATGCGTTGATCCGGCGCAAGGCGGTGATCGCTCCACACTGACAGGCTTGCCGAATGCGGGAGCCTGATCCTGAACCACCGACGGGTGCCACGCGATGGGCCTGCCGGGTTATGGAGGTAGAGTATGAACATTGAAAAATATTCCGAGCGCGTGCGCGGTTTTCTCCAGTCGGCGCAGACCTATGCGCTGGCGCAAGGACATCAGCAGTTCACGCCCGAGCATGTGCTGAAAGTGCTGCTCGACGACGATCAAGGCATGGCCGCTTCGCTGATCGAGCGCGCCGGGGGCGACGCCCGCGAGGCGCGCGCCGGCAATGATGCAGCACTTGCCAAGCTTCCCAAAGTTTCCGGTGGCAATGGCTCCGTTTACCTGTCGCAGCCGCTCGCCCGGGTCTTTTCGAGTGCCGAAGAGGCCGCGAAGAAAGCTGGCGACAGCTTTGTCACTGTCGAACGGCTGCTGCTGGCGTTGGCGATCGAGAGCTCGGCCGCGACATCAGGCATTCTCGCCAAGGCCGGCGTGACCCCGACCAAGCTCAACCAGGTGATCAACGACATCCGCAAGGGCCGCACCGCCGATAGCGCCAATGCCGAGCAGGGCTTCGACAGCCTCAAGAAATATGCGCGCGACCTGACGGCCGATGCGCGTGAAGGCAAGCTTGACCCGGTGATCGGCCGTGACGACGAGATCCGGCGCACCATCCAGGTGCTGTCGCGCCGGACCAAGAACAACCCCGTGCTGATCGGTGAGCCCGGCGTCGGCAAGACCGCGATCGCCGAGGGCCTTGCCCTGCGTATCGTCAATGGCGACGTGCCGGAAAGCCTCAAGGACAAGCGGCTGATGGCGCTCGACATGGGCGCGCTGATTGCTGGTGCGAAATATCGCGGCGAGTTCGAGGAGCGGCTGAAGGCCGTTCTCAACGAGGTGCAGGCCGAAAACGGCGAGATCATCCTGTTCATCGACGAGATGCACACGCTGGTCGGTGCCGGCAAGGCGGAAGGGGCAATGGATGCCTCCAACCTCCTGAAGCCTGCGCTTGCACGCGGCGAGCTGCATTGCGTCGGCGCCACCACGCTTGATGAATATCGCAAGCACGTCGAGAAGGACGCGGCGCTTGCCCGCCGCTTCCAGCCTGTCATGGTCGAGGAGCCGACGGTCGAGGACACGATCTCGATCCTGCGCGGCCTGAAGGAGAAGTACGAGCAGCACCACAAGGTCCGGATCTCCGATTCGGCGCTAGTTGCCGCCGCGACGCTCTCCAACCGTTACATCACCGACCGGTTCCTGCCGGACAAAGCGATCGATCTGATGGACGAAGCGGCGTCGCGTCTGCGCATGCAGGTGGACTCCAAGCCTGAAGAGCTCGATGAGCTCGACCGGCGCATCATCCAGCTGAAGATCGAGCGCGAGGCCCTGAAGAAGGAAACCGATGCATCGTCGAAGGATCGGCTGGAGAAGCTCGAGTTCGACCTTGCTTCGCTCGAAGAGCAGGCATCGGCCCTGACGGCCCGCTGGCAGGCGGAGAAGCAGAAGCTCGGACGTGCTGCCGATCTCAAGAAGCAGCTCGACGAAGCCCGCAACGAACTAGCGATCGTCCAGCGCAAAGGCGAGTTCCAGCGCGCCGGCGAACTGACCTATGGTGTCATTCCGAAGCTCGAAAAGGAGCTTTCCGATGCCGAAAGCCAGGAAAACGCCAATGCCAACCCGATGGTGCAGGAGGTCGTGACCCCGGACAACATCGCGCATGTGGTCTCGCGCTGGACCGGGATTCCGGTTGACAAGATGCTGGAAGGCGAACGCGACAAGTTGCTCCGGATGGAAGACGAACTGGCGAAATGGGTCGTTGGCCAGGGTGACGCCGTGCAGGCGGTCTCCCGCGCCGTCCGGCGCTCGCGCGCCGGGCTTCAGGATCCGAACCGGCCGATCGGCTCGTTCATCTTCCTGGGCCCGACCGGCGTCGGCAAGACGGAGCTCACCAAGGCGCTTGCCCGCTTCCTGTTCGACGATGAGACCGCGCTGATGCGCATCGACATGTCGGAATACATGGAGAAACACTCCGTGGCCCGGCTGATCGGTGCACCTCCCGGCTATGTCGGTTACGAGGAAGGTGGCGCTCTGACAGAGTCCGTCCGTCGCCGGCCCTACCAGGTCGTACTGTTCGATGAGATCGAGAAGGCGCATCCGGATGTCTTCAACGTGCTCCTGCAGGTGCTCGATGACGGTCGCCTGACCGATGGTCAGGGCCGCACCGTCGACTTCCGCAACACGATGATCATCATGACCTCGAACCTCGGGGCTGAGTATCTGGTCGGACTTGGCGAAAACGAAGACAGCGATGTCGTTCGCGACCAGGTGATGGATGTCGTCAAGTCGGCCTTCCGGCCGGAGTTCCTCAACCGCGTCGACGAGATCATCCTGTTCCACAGGCTGCGTCGCTCGGAGATGGGTGCGATCGTCGATATCCAGCTCGAAAGGCTGCGCAAGCTGCTTACCGAGCGCAAGATCACGCTGGAGCTTGAGGATGACGCTCGAGCCTTCCTTGCCGACAAGGGATACGACCCGGCCTATGGTGCACGTCCGCTGAAGCGGGCGATCCAGAAATACCTGCAGGATCCGCTCGCCGAGAAGATCCTGCAGGGCGAGTTCCCGGATGGTTCGTCCGTCAAGGTGCTTGCCGGCTCCGACCGCCTCAACTTCAAGCGCGGAGCGACGGCGGACAAGGAAGCCGCCTGACAAGGCATCAAACACAGAGGCCGCCCTTCGGGGCGGCCTTTTTTGCTTGTGCAGACTTTGGAAGAGGGGAGGGGTGCCTAGTTGCTTGCGACTTCGGCGCCATCCTTGTTCAGCAACTCGTCGATGCGATCGCGCTCCTTCTCGAACTTCGCCAGCGCGTCGCCGGAAAGCGACTTGCCGCCGGGAAGGCGGATGCGCAGTGGATCGACCTTGTTGCCGTTGACGATCAACTCGTAATGCAGGTGCGGACCGGTCGAAAGGCCCGTTGTGCCAACCCAGCCGATCACCTGGCCCTGGACGACCTTGTTGCCGACTTTGACGTTCTTGGCGATGGCGCTCTGGTGGTTGTACGACGACACGTAGCCGTTGGCGTGGCGGATCAGAGTCTGGTTGCCATAGCCGCCGGAATCCCAGCCGGCCTTTTCCACGACGCCGCTGCCGGCAGCAATGATCGGTGTTCCGCGCGGCGCGGCCCAGTCGACGCCGGTATGCATGCGCGAGAAGCCGAGGATCGGGTGGCGGCGCATGCCGAAGCCGGAGCGGAAATGGCCGTTCGGCACGGGGTTGCGCAGCAGGAACTGGCGGATGCTTTTGCCTTCGGTATCGAAGTAGTCGATCGAATTGTCTTCCGGATCCTGGAACCGGTAGAAGGCGGTGACCGCATCGCCGAATTTGGCGCGGACATAGAGAAGCTCGGATTCTTCCGTCGCCATGCCGCGTTCGTCGGTCACGGAGAAGAAGGCTTCAAGCGAGTCCGTCGGCTTCAGCTGCGCCTGGAAATCGACGTTGCTGGCGAGCAGCTTGACGACGAGGCTGACCATGTCGGCGCTCATGCCATAGGAAAGAGCGGCGCGGTAGATGCCATCATAGACGCGCGGCAGATCGTGGCTGCTGGTCATGACCGGCGCGCCGTTGTCATCGAAGGCGGTGGCGACCGCGTCGAGCTTCGGCGGTTCCGCACCCGGAACGAAGCGGCCCTTGTCGTCGACCGCCATCGTCAGCACATGGCGGTTGCGCGAATAGATGGTGGCGCGCACGATGCGGGCCTCGTCGCCCTTCTGCGCTTCGCCGTTCTGAATGATGCCGATGCGCAGAACATCGCCCTCGCTCAGTTCGTTCGCACCGAGCGCGTCGCCGATATAGCCGGCGGCGTCGTCGGCCTGCGCCTTGGCATAACCGGCATTGACCATGACGGTCGCGATGTCGGTCTGACGCCGCACCGGAATGATGTCGTCGGCGTATTCGGTGCTTTCTTCATCGATGGTCTCGTAGGCGGCATCGCTCTTGTTCTGCTCGACGATACGGGCGGTCAGGCCCTGAAGCAGGTCAAGCCCGTCGCTCTCCGACGCGAAGCGCTGCGGATCGACGTAATAGAGTGACGCGACCTGGGTGCTGCCCTCGGTCAGGACCGAACCGTTGGTGCGGACATTTTCCTCGACCTCTTCGAGCGACATCGAGCTGTCGAAGGCAACGCCACCTTTCAGCGGGAAATCGACGGTCTTCAGCGCCACTTCGGAATCGACGTTCGAGCCATAGAGCGTACCGGTGCGGGCGACCGGGGATTCCTCGTCCGCCTTGTCCGTGGAAAAGATCGCCAGCGGATCGAAGTCCGGATAGTTTTCCGAGGGCTGATGGTTGGCGGCAAGCGCCATCTTGACGTGAACGAAAGGCTGCTTGCGCACCACTTCCTTCTCGCCGTCATGGGTCATGGTGGAAACTTCCATGACGGTCTTGTCGGCCGGCTTGGCGACGAGTTTGGGCGAAAGGATGCGACCGCCGCGCACCGCGCGT